>NZ_BNBZ01000001.1 GCF_014656215.1 Streptomyces zaomyceticus
GGCGCCGGGATCGGCTCCAGCCGCCGCCGCACCTGGCGGCGGGCCGAAGCCCTGCGCGGGCGGCGCCGCGGCGGGCGCGGGAGGCGCCTCCCACGGCGCCGTGGGCGCGTGTCGGTCTAACCCGCCGTCCCCGACGGTTCGGTCGGACGGCTCGGGACGTGCGTCGTTCGGTTCTTCCCCCACCACGGTTCCCCCTCGTGGGTCCATGCGCGGTGACACCCCACCGTCGCCTCAAGGCACCTACCCTTCACGGTCTCCTCACACGCGTCCACCGATCCTCGAACCGGTGACCAACCTGCGACGTACCCGCTGCCGCGTTTCGGACCGGACAGGGCCTAAAGTCGCGGGGTGCCGTACGACCACCGGAAGACCGTCCGCCGTACCCTCGCCCTCGCCCTCGCCGCGACGGGCTGCTGCGCCGCGCTCACGGGCTGCGGCGCCTCGCAGGCCTCGCCGCAGGAGGGCGGGAAGCAGCCGAGCCCGCCGTCCGCCTCCGACGGGGGGCCGACCCGCTCCCCGTCCGCCTCCGCCGGCGCCCCGTCCGCCGAGGCCGGTGGGACGGGCGGGTCGACCGGGAGCGTCGACGCGAGCGGGGCGAGCCCGGGCAGCAGGTCCCTCGCCGGGCGGACCGTGGTCATCGACCCGGGCCACAACCCCGGCAATTTCCGCCATTCGAAGGAAATCAACCAGAAGGTCGATATCGGCACCAACCACAAGGAGTGCGACACCACCGGCACCTCGACGAACGCCGGATACACCGAGGCCTCCTTCACCCTCGACGTCTCCCACCGGCTCCGGGACCTCCTCACCGCGCGCGGCGCGAAGGTGGTCCTCACCCACGACGCCGACCGCCCGTGGGGTCCGTGCATCGACGAGCGGGCCGGGATCGGCAACGCGGCCGCCGCCGACGCCGTGGTGTCCGTCCACGCGGACGGCTCCGCCGTCGGCAACCGCGGATTCCATGTGATCCTGCCCGCACGCGTGCGCGGTGGATCCGCCGACACCGCGGACATCGTGGGCCCCTCGCGCGAGCTGGGCGAGGGCATCGCCGACCACTTCGCCCGCACCACCGGAACGGAACCTTCCAACTACCTGGGTTCCGGTACGGGGTTGGACGTCCGCGACGATCTCGGCGGACTCAATCTCTCAACCGTCCCCAAGGTCTTCGTCGAATGCGGCAATATGCGTGATCCGAAGGACGCGCAGCTGCTCACGTCGGCGACGTGGCGGCAGAAGGCCGCCCAGGGGATCGCGGACGGCATCGCGACCTACCTCAAGGGGTAGAACCCGCGGGCGATAGATTCGCTCCGTACGATGGGGCAGCTCCGTGCCATCCCCCGTGCCATGACTTGAGCGCCACCCCGACGCGACGACCCGACGAAGGACTTCTTACGTGAATATCCGCTCCCTCACCCGAGGCGATGGCGTGCTGATCGGTGCAGCGGTGGTGCTGTTCATCGCCTCGTTCCTCGACATCACCGGCTGCGACAGCGCGCCGGCCATCTGCGACCAGGTACCCACCGTGAACTCCTGGGAGGTCTCGTACCTCGGCTGGGGCTCCTTCTTCCTCGGCATCGCCGGTGCGGCCCTGGTGGTCGTCTCCCGCGGCCTGCCGCAGCAGCGCAAGGTGGTCGGCCTGGAGCTCGGCCAGGTCGGTGCCGCGTTCACCATCGCCACCGCGTGGACCCTGCTGATGTGGATCTTCGAGGCGACGAACGCCGGCGCGGGCCTGATCCTCGGCCTGATCGCCTCCCTGGTCCTGGCCGGTGCCGCCGTGGCCGGTCCGCTGGTTCCCGCCCTCAAGGCCCCGCTGATGGGCGCGCCCAAGCCGCAGACCCCGCAGCCGTACGGCATGCAGCCCGGTCAGCCCGGCCAGCAGGGCGTCCCCGGCGGCTACGGCTACCCGGGCGCGCAGCAGCAGCACCCGCAGTACGGCGGACCGCAGGACCCCTCGCAGGGTGCGGGCCAGCCGTTCGGCGCGCAGGCGGCCGCCCCGCAGCCGCAGGCCCCGCAGCAGCCCGGACCGCAGGCCCAGGCCCCGCAGGGTCAGCCGGCCTCGGACTTCACGCCGTTCTGGTTCGCGGTTCCGGTCGCCCGCCCGCTGTACGCGGAGGACGGCTCGCAGGCGCCGATCGCCGAACTCGCCCCGGGTACCTGGTACCTGGCGGTCGAGCAGCGCGGTGCCGCGCTGGTCGCGCAGACGCAGGACGGCCGCCGCGGTGTCCTCCAGGACACCACGAGCATCCAGCGCGGCTGATCGACGAAGCCGCGCCGCACGATGGCACTTCGACGGCCCCTCGCCCGGAATCCCTTCCGGGCGGGGGGCCGTTGGCGTACAGTCCCCGCATCGCACTACCTGACGGAGCGTCAGAAAGGATGCGGGCATGCGCCTCGGACTCGCCCTCGGCTACTGGGGCCGCGGCCCCTCCCCCGCCCATCTCGACCTCGCCCGCGAGGCCGAGCGGCTCGGCTACGACTCCGTGTGGACGGCCGAGGCCTGGGGATCCGACGCCTTCACCGCACTCACCTGGATCGCGGCCCACACCAGCAGGATCCGGCTGGGCACCGCCGTCGCGCAGATGGCCGCCCGCGCCCCCACCACCACGGCGATGCACGCGCTCACCCTCGACCACCTCTCCGGCGGACGGGTGCTGCTCGGGCTCGGCCTGTCGGGCCCGCAGGTCGTCGAGGGCTGGTACGGACGCCCCTTCCCCCGCTCCCCGCTGACCGCGACCCGCGAGTACGTGGACGTGGTCCGCCAGGTCCTGCGCCGCGAGGCCCCGGTCCGCCTCGAAGGGCGCCACCACTCCCACCCGTACACCGGTCCCGACGGCACCGGCCTCGGCAAGGCGCTCAAGCCGATCACCCACCCGCTCCGGGCCGGACTCCCGATCCTCCTCGGCGCCGAGGGACCGAAGAACATCGCGCAGACCCTCACGATCGCCGACGGCTGGCTGCCGCTCTACTGGACCCCCGAGCGCTGGTCGGAGGTGTACGCGCTCCCCGAACGCCTCCCCGAGGGCTTCCTCGTCGCCCCCATGGTCCGCGCCCACCTCTGCGAGGACGTGACGGCCGGACTGCTGCCGGTCAAGGCGATGCTCGGCTTCTACATCGGCGGCATGGGCCACGCGGCCCGCAACTTCCACGCCGACCTGATGGGGCGGATGGGGTACGAGAAGGAGGCGAGGCGCGTCCAGGAGCTGTTCGCCGCCGGGCGGCGCGAGGAGGCCGTCCTGGCCGTACCGGACGCCTTCGCGGACGAGATCTCGCTCGTCGGCCCCCGAAAGCGGATCGCCGAACGGCTCGACGCCTGGCGGCGGGGCCCGGTGACGGACCTCCTCGTCACCTCACCGGACCCCGCCACACTCCGCCTGCTGGCGGAGCTCAACACCTAGGCCGTCTCTCCCGGAGTCACCCGCCGCCGAGCTGGGAGGCGCTGGGCACCTGCTCGACGACCTCGGCGCCGGCGCTCTTCCCCGCGTCCTTGACGCTGTTGATGATGCCCTCGAAGGCGCCGACGTCCGCGGCGCCCGCCTCGCCCTTGCGGAGCTTCGTCCCGAGGTCCTTGAGCGACTCGATCCCGGCCGCGAGCGGCACGACCGCCTTCGACAGCAGCGGATCGCCCTTGGCGTTGTTCAGCGCCGCCTTGAGCCGGTTGTACGTGAACGCGCCCGCGAGCCCCGCCTTCACCAGGGCCAGGGTCCGCCCGTCCGCGCCCTTCTGGAACCTGCCCGCGCGGTACGGCTTCACGATCCACTGGTACGTGGCGCCCGCGGCCAGCCCCGCGTTGGCCACGAACCGGGTCTTCGCCAGCTTCTGCTGCTCGAAGCTCGCCGAAGCCGTCGGGGTCGCGGCGCCGCTCGCGCTCTGCCCGTCGTCACCCCCGCAGGCGGCCGTGGTCATGAGCAGGGTGCAGGACAGCAAGAGCGCCACGACACCGCGCGAAAGACTTCTGGGCACGACAGGACCTCCCTGGGGCTTGTGGCGCCAGCCTCGCCCCGGCCCCGTACGCCCGCCAGCCGGGCGGCTCCGTACGGGTACGGCGCGGGCCCGCCCCGGGAGCCCTCGGGCCCGCAGCGGACCCTCGGGGGCCGGCCCCGCGGCCGGACCCCTCGCGCCCCGGCCCCGCGGCGGTCCTCAGGCCCCGCAGCAGTCCGGTTCGAGGCCCGTCGGGAGGCGCTCGCCGCCGAAGACGGCCACGGTCGCCTCGTCGCCGCCGAGGGCCGCCACCGCGAGCAGCAGGGAACCCGCCGTCCAGCTGGTCAGCTCCTCGGGCCACATGGCCTTGTCGCTCTCCGTCTCGCCCTCGAAGACGTACCCCGTCCAGTACATGCCGTTGCCGGCCCGCAGGTGCTGGATGTCCTGGAGGATCGTCAGGGCCCGGTCGGACTCCCCCATCACCCAGAGGGCGAGGGCGAGTTCACAGCTCTCTCCGCCGGTGACCCAGGGGTTGGGGATCACGCACCGCACACCGAGACCCGGCACGACGAACGTGTCCCAGTCCGCCTCGATACGGGTCTTCGCCTCGGGCCCGGTGATCGCGCCGCCGAGGACCGGGTAGTACCAGTCCATCGAGTAGCGGGCCTTGTCGAGGAAGCGCTCCGGGTGCCGGCGGATCGCGTGCCCGAGCGCTCCGGCCGCCAGCTCCCAGTCGGGCTGCGGCTCCTCGCGCTCCTCGGCGATGGCGAGGGCACAGCGGAGGGCCTGGTGGATCGAGGAGCTGCCGGTGAGCAGCGCGTCGTTCACCGGGGTGCCGTCGGCCTCGCGCTTCCAGCCGATCTCGCCGCCCGGCTGCTGGAGCCCGAGGACGAACTCGACGGCCGCGTAGACGACGGGCCACATCCGGTCGAGGAAGACGTCGTCGCCGGTCGCCAGATAGTGGTGCCAGACGCCGACGGCTATGTACGCGACGAAGTTGGACTCGAGGCTGCGGTCGGTGACCCGGTCGGGCTCGCCGTCGTGGTAGGCCGCGTACCAGGAGCCGTCACCGTTCTGGTGCCGGGCGAGCCACTCGTAGGCGCGGGCCGCGGCGGCGTGCTCACCGGCCGCGTCCAGGGCCATGGCGGCCTCGGTGTGGTCCCACGGGTCGAGGTGGTGGCCGCGGAACCAGGGCAGGGCGCCGTCCTCGCGCTGCACCGCGAGTATCCCGGCGACGGTCTCGGCGGCCTGCTCGGCGGTGAGTACACCGGGCAGCACGAGGTGCTCGGCGATCCGCTCGGGAGAGGTCACTGGGTGTCGGCCTTGGGCAGATGGGGCTTGGTCGCGTACGCCACGAAGCTCTTGCCGACGACCGGGTTGAGCAGCTGCTCGGCGACCCGGGTCAGGGCGGGCTTCTTCATGATGTCCCAGACCAGGAGCTTGTGGTACGCGCGGACCGGCAGCGCCTTGTCGTTGTCGACGCCGAAGGCGCACTTCAGCCACCAGTACGGCGAGTGCAGCGCGTGCGCGTGGTGGGTGCCGTACGGCTTGAGGCCGGCCTGGCGGATCTTGCCGAGGAGTTCGTCGGCCTTGTAGATGCGGATGTGGCCGCCCTCGACCTCGTGGTACGCGTCGGAGAGCGTCCAGCAGATCTTCTCGGGGCCGTAGCGGGGCACGGTGATCGCGATCCGGCCGCCCGGCTTGAGGACGCGGACCATCTCGGCGAGGACACCCTTGTCGTCCGGGATGTGCTCCATGACCTCGGAGATGATGACGACGTCGAAGGACTCGTCGGGGAAGGGCAGGTTGAGCGCGTCGCCCTCCATCGCGGTGGCGGTCGCGCCCGCGGGGGCCTCCCCGGCCTCCTTCATGGCCGCGAACCACTTGGCGACCTCGCGGATCTCCTCGGCGTTCTGGTCGAGCGCCACGACCTGGGCGCCCCGCCGGTAACACTCGAAGGCGTGCCGGCCCGCACCACAGCCCAGATCGAGCACACGGTCGCCGGGGGCGAGCGGGAAGCGGGTGAAGTCGACGGTCAGCACGAGATCCTGCTTTCGCGAGGGATGGAAGGTTGCGGGCAGGTACCGCCGCCCGGTGGTGGGCAGGCGTTCCGCGGGGCGACGGGGGTCCCCCCTGCCCGGGCGGAGCCGAGCACTCGGGGGAGGGTGGGCACAGCCCCACCGCCGGGCCGCACCCGGCGACGATGGCGAGGCGTCACCGGCGGGCTCCGGCTCCCTGACGGGCGACCGCCTCGCGATACAGCTCGGCCGTACCCTGCGCGGCGCGCGCCCAGGTGAACCGCTCCAGGACCCGCGCACGCCCGGCCGCACCGAGCCGGCCCCGCAGCTCGGCATCGGCCAGTACCCGACCCAGCGCCGCGGCCAGCGCCCCCGCGTCCCCCGGCGGCACCGCGAGACACGTCTCGCCGTCGGCCCCGGCGACCTCGGGAATCGCACCCCCGGTCGTGGCGACCAGCGCCGTCCCCGTGGCCATCGCCTCGGCGGCCGGCAGGGAGAACCCCTCGTACAGCGACGGCACGCAGGAGACCTGGGCGGAGCGCACGAGGTCGACGAGCTCGGCGTCGCTGATGCCCTTGACGAACTCGACGGCGCCGTCGAGGCCGTAGCGTTCGATGGCGGCGGCGACCGGTCCGTCCTCGGCGCGCTTGCCGACGACGACGAGGTGCGCGTCGGGGTTCTCGGTGCGGAGCTTGGCGAGCGCCTCGATCAGGTGGATGAGGCCCTTGAGGGGGACGTCGGCGCTGGAGGTGGTGACGATCCGGCCGGGGACCTCGGCGACGGACGGGTCGGGCGACCACAGGGCGGTGTCGGCGCCGATGTGGACGACGCGGATGCGGTCGTCGCGGACGCCGAGGTGGTCGACGATCTCCCGCCGGGAGGTCCCGGAGACGGTGAGCACGGACGGCAGCCGGCGGGCGACGCGCTTCTGCATGCGGGTGAAGGCGTACCAGCGGCGGACGGAGGCGCGGCGCTTCCAGTCGGCGGCGGCGTCGAGTTCGAGCTGCCGGTCGACGGTGATGGGGTGGTGGATCGTGGTGACGAGCGGGGCGCCGATGGCGCGCGGGCCGCCGAGGAGCCCGTACCCGAGGGTCTGGTTGTCGTGGACGACGTCGAAGTCCCCGCGCCGGGCGGCGAGCGTGCGCCGGGCCCGCAGGGAGAAGGTGAGCGGCTCGGGGAAGCCGCCGGTCCACATGGTGGCGACCTCGAGGGCGTCGATCCAGTCGCGGTACTCGTCGCGCTTCGGCGTCCGGAAGGGATCCGGCGAGCGGTAGAGGTCGAGGCTGGCGAGCTCGGTGAGCGTGAGCCCGGCCAGGTCCTCCCCCTCGTCGAGGACGGGGTACGGCTGGGAGCCGATGACCTCGACGCTGTGGCCGAGGCGGGCGAGTTCGCGGGAGAGGTGCCGGACGTAGACGCCCTGACCGCCGCAGAAGGGGTTTCCCTTGTACGTGAGGAGAGCGATCCGCAACGGACGGTCACCGGCTGCGGTGACGCCCTGTCGGGGGCTTGCCTCTATGGCCTCAGCGGTCATGCGCGACCCCCTTCGAGCGTGCGTTTCGCCGGAGCGTAACCGCTCGCGCTAATCTAGAACAAGTTACAGACTTGATCGTTCTTGATCTTCTGGCTTGAACTTCTTGATCCTTCAAGGAGGACAGAATCTACCGGCAGGTAGCTCCGTGGTGAGAGCCGGAACAGGTGATTCGCGCCACGGCGCCCGCACCGCCATACTGTCGCTCCCCACCGCACGGAACGGGACCTCATGACCGCAGACATCAGAGCGGACCACAGACCCGCGTCGCCGCCCCTCACGGAGCGCCAGGAGGCGCGGCGCCGCCGCATCCTGAACGCCAGCGCCCAGCTCGCGGCGCGGGGCGGCTTCGACGCCGTGCAGATGCGGGAGGTGGCCGAGGCGGCCGGGGTGGCACTGGGGACGCTGTACCGCTACTTCCCCTCCAAGATCCATCTGCTGGTCGCGACCATGCAGGACCAGCTCCAGCACATGCACACCACCCTGCGGAAGCGGCCGCCCGCGGGCGCCGACCCGGCGGAGCGGGTCGCGGAGACCCTGATGCGGGCCTTCCGCGCGCTCCAGCGCGAACCGCAGCTCGCCGACGCGATGGTGCGGGCACTGACCTTCGCGGACCGCGGGGTGAGCCCCGAGGTCGACACGGTCTCGCGGCTGACGACGGCGATCATCCTGGACGCGATGGGCACCGACCACCCGACCCCGCAGCAGCTCTCGGCGGTCCGGGTGATCGAGCACACCTGGCACTCGGCGCTGATCACCTGGCTGTCGGGGCGCGCCTCGATCGCACAGGTGAAGATCGACATCGAGACCGTCTGCCGGCTGATCGACCTGACGTCGCCGGAGGGTGCGACCCGTCGCTGACGGGACGCACCCGCACCCCCGGCGGCCGACGTGCCGGGGGCACGTGTGATGCCGGCCGGTCAGGACGAGGGCGTGGCCTTGTTGGCCGCCGCGAGCGCCGCCGCGCACTGCGGGCTGCTGTCGACGGCCACGAACATCACCAGCTTCAGCGGGCCGGCGGAGTGGTTGCTGGCCTGGAGCTGCCAGCCGCTCTTCTTCAGGGACTTGATGACCGAGCCGCCCTGCTCGGTCTTCCGCTCCTCGTTCCAGCCGCCCTTCGTCAGGGTCGCGACCGTGTCCGTGTAGGACTTCGCCGGGTCCTTCGCCTTCTCGGCGTCGGCCGTCCAGCTGACCATGCAGTCCTTGGCCTCGGCCGGGATCTGCTCGCCCGAGGCGTCCTGCGCGAAGCCGGCCCCGGTCGCCGCGGCGGTGAGCTCCTCGGTGACCGCGGCCCCGGTCAGCCGCTCGCCGCCCGAACCGCCGGAGCCACCCGCAGAGTCCGCACCGGCCGAGGACGAACCACCGGAGGACGAACCGCCCTTGTCCGCACCGCCGCCCTCGCTTCCGCAGCCGGCGACCAGCAGCACCACACCGGCGGCCGCGGCCACCCACGTCAGCTTGCGCACAACACTCCCGAATACGCATGCACGGCGGCCCCTTGCCCCCGTTTCCAGCGGCCTAGTTTTGCACGTGGAAACGGACGGCGTCCGCAAGGACACCTCCCGTCAGCCCTGTTCGGTGTCCTCCCCGAACAGGACCTTCTGCTCCTGCTCGGTGAACCGGTTCATGCACGCGGTCTCCGTCGCGTGCAGGGCGATCATCTCCATGCCCAGCCCCTGCTGCGCGCCGGTGTGCCGGGCGTACAGCACCCAGCCCCGCTTCCTGAGCGTGATCTGGAGCATGGTGCCGCCCTTCTCGTCGAGCTTCTCCACCTGGCGCTCGCCCTGGACCCAGTCCTCGCCGACGAGGGCGGCGACCGCCTTCTCGACGCCGGGGCGCGACCCGTCGACGGGAGGGCCGAGGTACTGCCACGAGGCGCTGCACGCGACGGCCCGCTCCTGCAGCCGCTCCCGCTCGGTGGACGGCGTGGGCGCCGGCGTGGAATCCGTGGGGGTCGGCCCGCCGATCCCCGGCAGGTCGGACTTCGGCAGACCCGCCTTCTCGACGGCGGCGACGATCTCGGCGTGCGCCGCCTCGCGGCCGAAGGCCGAGTCCCCTCCCCCGCTCCCGGTCCCGCACCCCGCCCCGAGGAGCACCACCGCCGCCGCTCCCGCGACCTTCGCCCACCGGCTGTCCCGACCCCGCATGCCTCTGCCCCGCTCCCTGCGCGTACGTACGTGTGCCGAGGGAGTCTCACACACGCGGTACGCGCAGGTCGCGGCGGTTCCGGCGGCGCGGGCGGGGCCACCGCGGGGCCACCGGCCCGGCTACTCCTCCGGCGGGAAGACCGGCTCCCCGCCGTCCGCGAGGGTGATCATGATGGCCTCCACCGGGCAGCCCTCCGCCGCCGCGAGCAGTCTCTCGCCCGCGTCCGACTCCGGTTCCCGCGCGTGGGACTGACGGGCGCTGTCGAGACGGAAGCCGTCCGGGGCGTGGTCGACGCACATGCCGGAGCCGATGCAGACGCTCCGGTCGACCTCGACGTTCCAGCGGTCCCCCATCACGCGCCGCCGTCGTAACCGGCCGGCAGGTGGATCATCTTGTGCTCCAGGTACTCGCCGAAGCCCTCGGGTCCGAACTCCCGCCCCAGACCGGAGTTCTTGTAGCCGCCGAAGGGGCCCAGCATGTCCAGGCTGAAGGTGTTGACGTTGAAGGTGCCGGTGCGCACGCCCCGGGCGAACTCGATGCCGTGCTCCACGTCCGCGGTCCAGACACTGCCGCTGAGCCCGAAGTCGGAGTCGTTGGCGAGCCGCAGGGCCTCGGCCTCGTCCCCGTACGGCAGGAGACAGATCACCGGGCCGAAGATCTCCTCGCGGGCGATCCGCATGGAGTTGTCGACCTCCCCGAACAGCGTCGGCTCGACGTACCAGCCGCGGTCGAGACCGGCCGGACGCCCGCCTCCGGCCAGGACCTTGGCACCCTCCTCCTGCCCGATCCGGATGTAGTCGAGGGAGCGCTGCTGCTGACGGCGGGCGACGAGCGGGCCGACCTGGGTGGCCGGATCGAGCGGGTCGCCGACGACGAGCGCGCCGGCCGCGGCGGCGAAGGCCTCGGCGGTCTCCTCGTAGCGGGCGCGGGGGACGAGGATCCGGGTCTGCGCCACACACGCCTGCCCGTTGTTCATCCAGGCGGCCGGCACGATCCCGGCGACGGCGGTCGCCGTATCGGCGTCGGGCAGGATCACGGCGGCCGACTTCCCGCCGAGTTCGAGGGTGACGCGGGTGAGGTTGCGGGAGGCGACCTCCATGACCCGCCGGCCGGCGGCGACCGAACCGGTGAAGGAGACCTTGTCGACCCCGGGGTGGCCGACGAGGTACTCGCTGACCTCACGGTCGGCGGGCAGGATGCTGAGCACCCCCTCGGGCAGCCCGGCCTCGGTGGCGATGTCGGCCAGGATGTACGAGTCGAGGGGCGACTCCGGCGACGGCTTGAGGACCACGGTGCAGCCGGCGAGCAGCGCGGGCCCCAGCTTGGCGGCGGCGGTGAACTGCGGCACGTTCCACGGAATGACGGCCGCGACCACCCCCACCGGTTCCCGCCGGACGAGCAGCGGCCCGAGAATCCCGCCGCGCCGCTCCTCGTACGTGAAGTCCCGGGCGACGGTGATCGCCGCGTCCCACACCATCATCGCGCCGAGCGCCTGGGCGAGGACGGACCAGGAGTACGGGGAGCCGTTCTGCGCGCTGATGGAGCGGGCGATCTCCTCGTGGCGGACGGCGATCGCGTCCTTGATACGGCTGACGACGACGATCCGCTCCTCCACCGACATCCGGGGCCAGGGCCCCTCGTCGAACGCCCGCCGGGCGGCGGCCACGGCCCGGTCGACATCGGCCCTGGAGGCGTGCGGGACGCGCCCGATGACCTCCTCGGTGTGCGGCGAGACGACATCGATGACCTCCTCACCGAGCGGGTCGGTCAACTCTCCGCCGATGAACAGCTTTCCGTGCTCCACAAGCTCGGTCATGACCGCCGCCTTCTGGAAGGGGATTTTCCTGACGATGTTTCAGAACTGATACCAGTTCTAGTTATGATGGGCAACGGTCGAGCACACTCCGTACCGCCGCGGAGGACTTCCGCGCCCTCGTGGACGTCTTCCGTACCGCCGTGGAGAGATGAGGATCCATGCAAGGACCCCTGCCCCAGGTGACCGAGCACGGCGGAGGCGTCTGGTCGCTCCGGGTGCCCATCCCCGACAACCCCCTCGGCCACACCCTGGTCCACGTCCTCGACACCGACCGCGGCCCGGTCCTCGTCGACACCGGATGGGACGACCCCGCCTCCTGGACCGAACTCACCGGTGGACTCGACGCGCTGGGACTCTCCGTGCGCGAGATCCACGGGGTCGTCATCACCCACCACCATCCCGACCACCACGGCCTCTCCGGCAGGGTCCGCGAGGAGTCCGGGGCCTGGATCGCCATGCACGCCGCCGACACAGCCGTCGTCCGCCGCACCCGCGAGGCCGACCCCGGCACCTGGCTCGAATACCTCGCCCGCAAGCTCGCCGCCGCCGGCGCCCCCGAGGACCACCTCGCCCCGCTGCGGGCCGCGCGCACCTCGGGCCGGATGCGTACCCTCCCCGGGCTGCGCTCCGCCCTCCCCGACCGGGAGATCGTCCCCGGTGAACTCCTCGACCTCGCCGGACGGCGGCTCCGGGCGATCTGGACCCCCGGCCACACCCCCGGCCACGTCTGCCTCCATCTGGAGGAGGAACACCCCTCCCGGCTGCCCGGCCACGGCCGGCTCTTCTCCGGTGACCATCTGCTGCCCGGAATCTCGCCGCACATCGGGCTGTACGAGGACCCCGACGATGCCATCGAGACCGACCCCCTCGGCGACTACCTCGACTCCCTCGAACGCATCGGCCGTCTCGGCGTCGCCGAGGTCCTCCCCGCCCACCAGCACGCCTTCACCGACTCCGCCGGGCGGGTCCGCGAACTCCTCGACCACCACGAGGACCGGCTCACCGGACTCCTCGGGCTCCTCGCCACCCCGCTCACCCCCTGGCAGCTCGCCGAGCGGATGGAGTGGAACCGCCCCTGGGAACAGATCCCCTACGGCTCCCGGAACATCGCCGTCAGCGAGGCCGAGGCCCATGTCCGCCGCCTGGTGAAGCTGGGGCGCGCGGAGGCGGTCCCCGGCACGGACCCGGTGGAGTTCGTGGCCGTCTGAGGCCGGGCCCGCGAAGTCCGGGGCCTCGGACGGCCGGCGAAGCGCGGGCCGAGGGCCTCCCCGGCCGCACGTGGGGCGGCCTCCGGCCCCGGTGTGAGGCGCCTCGCACCCACCGGGCGGAGGGCCTACGGGCCGGTAGACTGAGCCGGTCGTCATCATGCCCGTACGGGGGAAAGCCGGTGCGAATCCGGCGCTGACCCCGCAACCGTGAGCCGTTCCCCCGGGAACGGCGAGTCGGACTGCCCCGCCCGGGACGTGACCGCCGGCACCGTCGAGGAATACGGAGCCGAGCCTGGTGCCCTGAGGCGTGCCGGTGCCCGGCCGCAGGAGAGGGCCCCATGAACACCGTCCGCCGCGGCGCCGCCGCGCTCGCCGCCGCCACCGTCCTGCTCGGCACCGGAGCAGCCGGAGCGGCCACCGCCGCGCCCTCTCCGACGCCGTCGGCCGTCACGATCCCGCCCGGCCTGTACGGCACGAAGGACCCGACGTACGACGGTGTCTGGCGGCAGTCGCTCGCCTTCCTCGCCCAGCGCGCCACCGGCTACCAGCCCGCCGACCAGTCCGTGGACTGGCTGCTCGGCCAGCAGTGCGAGGACGGCTCGTTCGCCTCGTACCGCGCGGACGCCACGAAGCCCTGCGACGCGAAGACCATGCGGGACACCAACGCCACCGCCCTCGCCGTGCAGGCCCTCGGCTCGGTCCGCCGCCAGGCCACCGCCCCCGAGAAGATCGACAAGGCCGTCAAGGCGGGCTCCGACTGGCTGCGGGGCGTCCAGAACAAGGACGGCGGCTGGGGCTACAGCTCCGGCGGCGCCAGCGACGCCAACTCCACCTCGGTCGTCGTCGGCGCGCTCGCCGCGACGGGCGTGAAGCCCGGCTCGTTCACCTCCGCCGAGGGCCGTACGCCCTACGACGCGCTCCTCACCTTCGCGCTGCCCTGCTCGGACAAGGCCGGCGCGGGCGCCTTCGCGTACCAGCCGGACAAGACCGGGGCGCTCCTCGCGAACGCCGACGCCACCGCCGCGGCCACCCTCGCCGGGCTCGGCAAGAGCATCGTCGCCACCAAGGCCTCCCCCGAGCAGCCGCCGGCCTGCACCGACCTGTCGAAGCCGACGGTCGAGCGCGCCGCGCTCAACGGCGCGTCCTACCTCGCGAAGGCCCTCGCGAAGACCGGCCACCTGGTCCTGCCCCCGATGCCGGGCGCCACCGACACGACCGAGCAGCCCGACATCGGCAACACCGCCGACGCCGTCGTCGCGCTCGCCGCGTCCGGCGCCGCCAAGGAGGCGAAGCCCGCCCTGGACTGGCTGGAGAAGAACTCCGCCGCCTGGGCGAAGGAGAGCGGACCGGCCGCGTACGCGCAGCTGATCCTGGCCGCCCGCGCGACGGACACCGACCCGCGCGAGTTCGGCGCGGCGGACCTGGTCGAGCAGCTCAACGCCACCGGCCCCGCGCCCAAGACCCCCGACACCTCGGCCTCCTCCACGAGTGACGACGACGACTCGGGCTTCGACGTGTGGTGGATCATCGGCATCGGCATGGTGGTCGGCGTCGGCATCGGCTTCCTCGTGAGCGGCCGCAAGAAGTGACCGCGGCGGTGCGGAACGGCGCCCGGCTCGCGGGCGCCGCGGCCGGGGCGCTGCTCACCCTGACCGCCGTCGCGGCCGCCCCCGCGCAGGCCGCGGGCTACCGCTACTGGTCGTACTGGGAGAGCGACGGCGGAAAGCCCTGGGCGTACGCCACCCAGGGACCGGCGACCGCGCGCCCCGCGGAAGGCGACGCGATCGGCTTCCGCTTCGCGATCAGCAGCGGCACGGACGACACCTCGCTGCCCTCCGCCGCCCCCGACTTCGCGAAGATCTGCGGAGGCGTGGAGAAGAAGGACGGCACGAAGCGGGTCGCGGTCGTCGTCGACTTCGGCGGCCCGGCGGACGCGCCGCCCGGCGACACCCCGCCGGCGAAGCCGGTCCAGGTCGGCTGCGCACAGGTCCGCGAGGACGCGACGAGCGCGGAGGCGCTCGCCACGGTGGCGAAGCCGCTGCGGTACGACAGCGCGGCCATGCTGTGCGGGATCGCCGGCTACCCGGCGCGGGGCTGCGGCGAGCAGGTCGCGGAGAAGGTCCCGGCCTCGGCGGCGCCCACCGCGTCGGCTTCGGCCGGCGAGAACGGCGGGGGCCCGTCCCTGGGTGTGCTCGTCGGCGGGGCGGCCGTCCTGGCCCTGGGCGGTGCGGCGGTCTGGAAGGCCCGCCGTCGCGGATGAGCCCCGCATGACCCGTACCTCTTGTACGACGCGCACCAGCCGCACGAGGACCACCCCTTCCGCCCGAGCGGGCGTCGCGACTCGTGCGGCCGGTGCTGCTCGTGCGGCCGGTGCTGCTCGCGCGGCCCGCACGACTCGTGCGGCCCGTGCTGCTCGCGCTGTTCGTGCGCCCCGTACGCCCCGTACTCCCCGCACGGCCCGTTCGACGAGTCCCGCAGGATGCCGCTGATGCCACCCGCAGTTCTCCGTGCCCCGGAGGCGAGCCGGGCCAACGCCCTGCACGCCGGTGCCTGGTGGCTGTGGGCGCTCGGCCTGGCCGTCGCCGCCTCCCGCACCACCAACCCGCTCCTGCTCGGTCTGCTCGTCGGGGTGGCCGGATACGTCGTGGCGGCCCGCCGTACGGACGCGCCCTGGGCCCGTTCGTACGGCGCGTTCGTGAAGCTCGGCCTGTTCGTCGTCTTCCTG
Source organism: Streptomyces zaomyceticus (assembly GCF_014656215.1). Classification (GTDB taxonomy): domain Bacteria; phylum Actinomycetota; class Actinomycetes; order Streptomycetales; family Streptomycetaceae; genus Streptomyces; species Streptomyces zaomyceticus. The sequence continues at coordinate 15,362 of NZ_BNBZ01000001.1, forward strand.
CGGGTCGTCTTCTCGCTGCTGCTCGGCTCCCCCATCCCCGGCACGCACGAACTGTTCACCCTGCCCGAGGTGCCGCTGCCCGACTGGGCGCAGGGGGTACGGATCGGGGGGCGGGTGACGGCCGAACAACTGGTGTTCGCGGTGTACGACGGCCTCAAGCTGGCGACCCTGCTGATCTGCGTCGGCGCGGCGAACGCGCTGGCCAACCCGGCACGCCTGCTCAAGTCGCTGCCGGGCGCGCTGTACGAGGCCGGGGTCGCCGTCGTGGTGGCGATGACCTTCGCGCCGAACATGGTCGCGGACGTGGTCCGGCTGCGGACCGCCCGACGCCTGCGCGGCCGCCCCACGGGCGGGGTGCGGGCGGTGCTCCAGATCGGCCTGCCCGTCCTGGAGGGCGCCCTCGAACGGTCGATCGCGGTCGCGGCCTCGATGGACGCCCGCGGGTACGGGCGGACGGCGCAGGTCCCGGCCGCCGTGCGGCGCACCACGAACCTGCTGACCCTGGGCGGTCTGCTCGGGATCTGCGCCGGTTCGTACGGGCTGCTCGCGGCGGAGGGCGCGGGGTACGGACTGCCGCTGCTCGGCGCCGGGCTCCTCGCCGCCATGGCCGGGCTGCGGCTCGGCGGGCGGCGGACCGTCCGCACCCGGTACCGGCCGGACCGGTGGGGGATCCGGTCCTGGCTGGTCGCGGGCTCCGGAGTGACGGTCGCGGTCCTCATGATCTGGGCGAACGCGTACGCGCCGGAGGCGCTGCATCCCGGGGTCGTCCCCCTGGAGATGCCGGAGCTCCCGCTGTGGCCGGCCCTGTCGATCCTGGTGGGCCTGGTGCCCGCGTTCGTGGCCCCCGTTCCCAAGGAGAACGCGTGATCCGCTTCGAGAACGTCTCGGTGACCTACGAGGGGGCCGACGAGCAGCACCAGCCCACGCTGCGCGAGGTGGACCTCACCGTCCCCGAGGGCGAGCTGGTGCTGCTGGTCGGCCCCTCGGGCGTCGGCAAGTCGACCCTCCTCGGCGCGGTCTCCGGCCTCGTCCCCCACTTCACGGGCGGCACCCTGACCGGCCGGGTCACGGTCGACGGCCGCGACACCCGCACCCATCCGCCGCGCGAGCTCGCCGACCTGGTGGGCACGGTCGGGCAGGATCCGTCCGCGCACTTCGTCACCGACACGGTCGAGGACGAGCTGGCGTACGGGATGGAGTCCCTGGGCCTGGCCCCGGGCGTCATGCGGCGCCGGGTCGAGGAGACCCTCGACCTGCTGGGCCTGGCGGAGCTCCGCGACCGTCCGATCGCCACGCTCTCCGGCGGCCAGCGCCAGCGCGTCGCGATCGGCTCCGTCCTGACCCCGCACCCGAAGGTCCTCGTCCTCGACGAGCCGACCTCGGCGCTGGACCCGTCGGCGGCGGAGGACGTCCTCGCGGTCCTCCAGCGGCTGGTCCACGACCTGGGGACGACGGTGCTGCTCGCGGAGCACCGCCTGGAGCGGGTGGTGCAGTACGCGGACCAGGTGCTGCTGCTGCCGGACGGGGTGATGGGTTCCCCCGCCGAGATCATGGCGATGTCGCCGGTGCATCCGCCGGTGGTGGGGCTGGGGAGGCTGGCGGGGTGGACCCCGCTGCCCCTTTCCGTGAGGGATGCGCGGCGGCGGGCGGGTGAGCTGAAGGCGCGGCTGGAGGGGCTGCTGCCCGGGGCGCCGGCGGGGCTTCTTCCCCACGCCGCCCCTTCCCGTCACCGGGGTTCTGCCCCGGACCCCGGCCCTCGCACGCCGGACGGGCTGCGTCCTCGCCCGGCGGGCCGGTTTTCCGCGCAGGCGGAGGATTCGGCCCCGCCGGCGATCGAGGTGCCGGGGTCCGGGGGCAGAGCCCCCGGATTCGGGAAGGGGCGGGGTGGGGGACTCGGCCTCTTCAAGCGGCGCCGCGTCGAGCCCGCACCCGCACCCACCCCCCTCGCCCTCGTCGACGCCCTCGGCGTCCGCCGTGGCCGCGTCGAAGCCCTCCGCCGCATCGACCTGACCGTCACCCCGGGCGAGACCATCGCCCTCATGGGCCGCAACGGCGCCGGCAAGTCCACTCTCCTCTCCACCCTCGTCGGCATGATCGCCCCGACCTCCGGCACCGTCCGGGTCGCGGGCCGCACCCCGCACACCACCCCTCCGCGCGAGCTGATCCGCCAGGTCGGCCTGGTCCCGCAGGAGCCGCGCGACCTGCTGTACGCGGACACCGTCGCCGCCGAATGCGCGGCGGCGGACGCGGACGCGGGTGCGGAGCCCGGAACCTGCCGGGCGCTGGTGTCCGAGCTGCTGCCGGGCGTGGCGGACGGCATTCATCCCCGGGACCTCTCCGAGGGGCAGCGGCTGGCGCTCGCGCTCGCCGTGGTCCTGACCGGCCGCCCGCCGCTGCTCCTGCTCGACGAGCCGACCCGCGGCCTGGACTACGCGGCGAAGGCCCGCCTGGTCGCCCATCTCCGGGCCCTCGCCGCGGACGGGCACGCGATCGTGCTCGCCACGCACGACGTGGAGCTGGCGGCGGAGCTGGCGCACCGGGTGGTGATCATCGCGGACGGCGAGGTGGTGGCCGACGGTCCGACGGCCGAGGTGGTCGTCTCCTCCCCCGCGTTCTCGCCGCAGGTGGCGAAGATCCTCGCGCCGCAGCCCTGGCTCACGGTCGAGCAGGTGGAGGAGGCGCTGTGAGGACGGTGAGCTCCCGCCCGGTCCGGCTGGGCCCGCGTTCCGTGACCGCGCTCGTCCTGGTCTCCCTGATCGGGTTGATCGCCTTCGGCTGGCCCCTCTTCGCGGACGCCGGCTCCGCCGTGACCTCGCACGCCGGGGACGCCCCGTGGCTGTTCGCCGCGCTGCTGCCGCTCCTGGTCGCGGTGGTCGTGGCGACCGTCGCCGACTGCGGGATGGACGCGAAGGCGGTGGCGATGCTGGGGGTGCTCGCCGCCGTGGGCGCGGCCCTGCGGCCGTTGGGGGCGGGGACGGCCGGTCTGGAGCCGATGTTCTTCCTGATGGTGCTGAGCGGCCGGGTCCTCGGGCCGGGCTTCGGTTTCGTGCTCGGTGCGGTGACGATGTTCGCGTCGGCCCTGCTCACGGGTGGTGTGGGGCCCTGGATGCCGTTCCAGATGCTGTCGATGGGCTGGTTCACGATGGGGGCCGGGCTGCTCCCGGGGCCGAACCGGCTGCGGGGCCGGGGTGAGCTGCTGATGCTCTCGGCGTACGGGTTCGTGGCGGCGTTCGCGTACGGCACGATCATGAATCTGCAGGGCTGGGTGCTGCTCCAGGGCCTGAGCAGTGGGATCTCGTTCCAGCCGGGCGCCCCTCTCGACGAGAACCTGGTCCGGTTCCTGGCCTATGTCACGGCCACCTCCCTCGGCTGGGACCTCGGGCGCGCGGTTCTCACCGTGGTTCTCACCCTCACCGTCGGCGGAACCCTCCTGAGGGCGTTGCGGCGGGCCACGCGACGGGCGAATTTCGAGGCCCAGGTCACATTCGAGGCCCCCGAGAAGCCCTCCGCGGGTGAGCCGCCCCACAGGACCTACGTCACGTACGAGCCGGAATAGTAGCCGGGCGGTACCCTCCCAAACCGCCCACAGCAGTGCATGACCTGCGGAAACCTCCCACACCCACCCCCCGGGACCTTCCTCTCGGGTCCGAACCTTCCTCGTACAGGGGGTCGTTGCGTCGGCGTTCGGGCCCTGGTTGTCTGGTGGACGTCGCCAGGCAGCCGGTGCTCACCACAGCGCCTCGGACGGCCGGTTCCCCCAGATTCCGGGTTCCCCGGGCTCTGGTTCCGGCTTGCCGAAATCGCCTGACGCAGCCCTTGTTCCCGAAGTTAGGTAGAGATCTTGATCCGCTCGATCACCACTCGTGTCGCCGCCCGCAAGAAGACCCTCGCCGGCACCGCAGCTGTCCTGCTCGCCGCCTCGGGTGCGGTCATCGGCACGACGGGCTCGGCTTCCGCCGCCAGCCCGCAGGAGCTTGCTCGTAAGATCGTGCCTGCCTCGCAGTACGCGTCGTTCAGCAAGATCGTCGAGCACGAGTCGCACTGGAACCACACCGCGACGAACTCCTCCAGCGGCGCCTACGGTCTCGTCCAGGCCCTCCCGGCCTCGAAGATGTCCTCGGCCGGTTCCGACTGGAAGACGAACCCCGCCACCCAGATCAAGTGGGGTCTCGACTACATGAACGAGCGCTACGGCTCCCCGAACGCCGCCTGGGCGTTCTGGCAGGCCAACGGCTGGTACTAAGAGTCACCGCCGCACCAGCGCACACCCGCAAGGCCCCGCCTCCCGTCAGGGAGGGCGGGGCCTGCGGCGTTTTGAGGGCGGGGCCTGCGGCGTTTTCCGGCCCGCCGGGCCCGGGCGGCGGCTCCCCTACAGGCGCTGAATGATGGTGCCGGTCGCCACGGCGCCGCCCGCACACATCGTGATGAGCGCGAACTCCTTGTCACTGCGTTCCAGTTCGTGCAGAGCGGTGGCGATCAGCCGGGCCCCGGTCGCCCCGACGGGGTGGCCGAGGGCGATGGCACCGCCGTTGACGTTGACCTTCTCCAGTCCGTCCAAGTCCCGCTCGAAGACCTGCGCCCAGCTCAGCACCACCGAGGCGAAGGCCTCGTTGATCTCGACGAGGTCGATGTCCCTGAGCGACATCCCGGCCTTGCCGAGGACGGCGCGCGTGGCGTCGATCGGTCCGTCGAGGTGGAAGTGCGGGTCGGCGCCGACCAGGGCCTGGGCGACGATCCGGGCTCGGGGCTTCAGCTTGAGGGCGCGGGCCATGCGCTTGGAGGCCCACATGATCGCGGCGGCGCCGTCGGAGATCTGGGAGGAGTTCCCGGCGGTGTGGACGGCGGTCGGCATCACGGGCTTGAGGCGGGCGAGGCCCTCCATGGTGGTGTCGCGCAGGCCCTCGTCCCGGTCGACGAGCCGCCACATGCCCTGCCCGGTGGCCTGCTCGTCCTCGGTGGTGGGGACCTGGACGGCGAAGGTCTCGCGCTTGAAGCGCTCCTCGGACCAGGCGTTCGCGGCCCGTTCCTGGGAGAGCAGGCCGAGGGAGTCGACGCGTTCGCGGGTGAGTCCGCGGTGGCGGGCGATGCGCTCGGCGGCCTCGAACTGGTTGGGGAGGTCGACGTTCCACTCGTCGGGGAACGGCTTTCCGGGGCCGTGCTTGGATCCGGAGCCGAGCGGAACGCGGGACATCGCCTCGACGCCGCAGCTGATCCCGATGTCGATGACGCCGGCCGCGACCATGTTGGCCACCATGTGACTGGCCTGCTGCGAGGAGCCGCACTGACAGTCGACGGTGGTGGCGGCCGTCTCGTAGGGGAGGCCCATGGTGAGCCAGGCGGTGCGCGCCGGGTTCATGGACTGTTCGCCGGCGTGGGTGACCGTGCCGCCGACGATCTGTTCGACGCAGTCGGCGTGGATGCCGGTGCGGCCGAGGAGTTCCCGGTAGGTCTCGCCCAGGAGGTAGGCGGGGTGGAGGTTGGCGAGCGCGCCTCCGCGCTTGCCGATGGGGGTGCGTACGGCTTCGACGATGACGGGTTCCGCGGCCATGAGCTCGTCCTCTCCTCGACCGGACGGGGCGTCCCGGCATCCCGTCGGTCGGCGTCACGGGGGAACTAGTACGCGTTCTAGTTCTGAGTGCAGTCTTATGACTGCTACCGCGGGTACGCAAGGGTCCGGGAGGCAACACTTCCCGTTCTGGCCCTTGCTACTTGTAGAACTCGTTACTAACTTTCCCGGCAACTCCTGACGGACCATCAGATCGCCTCATCAGATCGCCTCATCAGAATCCCTCAGATGTGGAGTGTGTTGCCGATGCCCTGTCCCCATCTCCCCGAGGGGTTCGACGCCACCGACCCCGATCTGCTCCGCGACCGCATCCCCTTCCCGGAGTTCGCCCGGCTGCGGCAGACCGCGCCCGTCTGGTGGTGCCCCCAGCCGCCCGGCGTCACCGGCTTCGCGGACGAGGGGTACTGGGCCGTCACGCGCCACGCGGACGTCAAGTACGTCTCCACCCACCCCGAGCTGTTCTCCTCGAACGAGAACACGGCCGTCATCCGCTTCAACGAGCACATCACCCGGGACCAGATCGAGGTCCAGAAGCTGATCATGCTCAACATGGACCCGCCCGAGCACACCCGGGTCCGCCAGATCGTCCAGCGCGGCTTCACCCCCCGGGCGATCCGGAATCTGGAGACCGCCCTGCGCGACCGCGCCCACGCCATCGTCGACGAGGCCAGGCGCGGCGCGGACGCCGACGGCACCTTCGACTTCGTCACCCGGGTCGCCGTCGAACTCCCCCTCCAGGCCATCGCCGAACTCATCGGCGTCCCCCAGGGCGACCGCTCCCGGATCTTCGACTGGTCGAACAAGATGGTCGCGTACGACGACCCCGAGTACGCCATCACCGAGGAGATCGGCGCCGAGGCCGCCATGGAACTCATCGGCTACTCCATGAACATGGCCGCCGCCCGCAAGGAATGCCCGGCCGCCGACATCGTCAGCCAGCTCGTCGCCGCCGAGGGTCAGGGCAACCTCTCCTCCGACGAGTTCGGCTTCTTCGTCCTGCTGCTCGCCGTCGCCGGCAACGAGACCACCCGCAACGCCATCAGCCACGGCATGCACGCCTTCCTCACCCACCCCGACCAGTGGGAACTCTTCAAACGGGAACGGCCGGTCACCACCGCCGAGGAGATCGTGCGCTGGGCGACCCCCGTCGTCTCCTTCCAGCGGACCGCGACCCAGGACACCGAACTCGGCGGCCAGAAGATCGCCCAGGGCGACCGGGTCGGCCTCTTCTACTCCTCCGCCAACAACGACCCCGAGGTCTTCACCGACCCCGAGCGCTTCGACATCACCCGCGACCCCAACCCGCACCTCGGCTTCGGCGGCGGCGGACCCCACTTCTGCCTGGGCAAGTCCCTCGCGATCAAGGAGATCGAGCTGATCTTCAACGCCCTCGCGGACGCCCTGCCCGACCTCACCCTCGCGGGCGAGCCGCGCCGACTGCGGGCGGCCTGGCTGAACGGCGTGAAGGAACTCCGGGTCCGCGCCGGGGCCTGACCGCGCGCGGCGCGGCGGGGTGGGACGGACCGGACCGACACCGGCACCGGCACCGGGACCTCACGGGCGGAGCCGGAACCGGAACGGGATCCGGAGCCTCACGGACGGACCCGGAACCGGAACCTCACCGGCGGAACCGGAGGGCGACCCGGCACGTCCCACCCCGCATGCGGGGGACACACAGAATTCTGACCACCATCGTCGCGCTGCTCGCGCTCCAGCTCGGCTCGCTCGTCGCACCGGCGTACGCCTGTGGCTGCGGCGCCATGATCCCGAGCAAGGACCAGCGCATCGGCGTCGACCGCGAGGAGTCCGCCGTCCGCTGGGACGGGCGGACCGAGACCGTCGTCATGCGCTTCAACGTCCACGGCGACGCCCGGCACGCCGCCTGGATCATGCCCGTGCCGAGCCGCGCCGACGTCACCCTCGGCGACCCCGGACTCTTCGACGCGCTCGACCGGCTCACCGAGCCCGAGCAGCGCGACCGCTTCCACTTCTGGCCGCGCGAGGGCGACTGGCCGTTCGACCTCGACCACGGGGACGGTGCCGGGGCCCCCGCACCCGGCGCGGGCGGAGTCGGGGTCGTCGGCCGTGAACAGCTCGGCCCCTTCGACGTGGCCCGGCTGACCGCCACCGACCCCGGGGCCCTCGGCGACTGGCTGCGCACCCACGGCTTCGAGCTGCCCGAACGGCTCACGGGCGCGCTCCAGCCGTACGTCGACCGACGGTGGGAGTACGTCGCCGTCCGCCTCGCACCCCAGCAGAAGGACGCCGTCCTCCAGGGCGAGCTCACCCCGCTGCGCATCACCTTCGGCTCACCCGAACTCGTCTACCCCATGCGGCTGTCCCGGCTCGCCACGTCCTCCCAGAGTCTCGGCCTGTACATCCTGGCCGAGCACCGGATGGAGCCCCGCTCCCCCATCGGCGGCGACCGCCCCGAGGTGACCTTCGCCGGACGCATCGAGCGTCCCGAGGGTGCCGTCGCCGGGCTCGCCGGAGAACGGCCCGTCCATCTGACGGTCCTCGAGCAGGAGTTCCCGCACCCGGAGCGGATCGACGACGACCACCACCTGCGGGCCGTCGCCGACGCCCCGTACCGCCGGGTCGAATACACCGACCGGCTGCTGACCGTCGGGGGCGGGATCCCCGTCTGGCTGCTGACGGTGGCCGGCGGACTGCTGCTCACCGTCCTCGCGACGCTGCTCGTCGTACGGAGGAACAGTCGCCGCCCGGAGACCGGTCCCGGTGTACGTTCGCCCGCATGACGAACCCTCAGTGGAACGCGGTCGACACCTACTTCACCGAAACCATCGCCCCGGCCGACGAGGCGCTCACCGCGGCGCTCGCCGGGTCCGCGGCGGCCGGGCTGCCCGAGATCGCCGTCGCCCCCAACCAGGGCAAGCTGCTCCACCTGCTCGCCCGGATCCAGGGCGCGCGGAGCATCCTGGAGATCGGCACCCTCGGCGGCTACAGCACGATCTGGCTGGCCCGGGCACTGCCCACCGACGGCCGGCTGATCAGCCTCGAGTACGACCCGGCGCACGCGGAGGTCGCCCGGACCAACATCGCCCGCGCGGGCCTGGACAAGATCGTCGAAGTCCGTACGGGGGCGGCCCTGGACAGCCTGCCGCAGCTGGAGGCGGAGGGCGCGGGCCCCTTCGACCTCTTCTTCATCGACGCCGACAAGGTCAACAACCCGCGTTATGTGGAGTGGGCCCTGAAGCTCTCCCGCCCCGGCTCGGTGATCGTCGTCGACAACGTGGTGCGCGGCGGGAGGATCACCGCTCCGGACCCGGACGACCCGGCGATCACCGGCACCCGCGAACTGTTCGAGCTGGTCGCGGCCGAACCCCGGCTGGACGCGACGGCCGTCCAGACGGTCGGCGCGAAGGGCTACGACGGCCTGCTGCTCGCCCGCGTGATCGGCTGACCGCGCGGGCCCGGCGGCGGCCGGCGCGGGGCCCCGGCGGCGACCGTCAGCGGTAGTCGTCGGGGTGGCCCTGCATCCAGGTGTTGATCTTGTCGCGAGTGCCGAGGAGCAGGTGCTGGTGCTTCTTCAGGTTCTCGAAGGACCGGTCGCCGTCGAGCTCGGTGTCGAGCTTCGCGATGAGTCGGATGGGCTCGGGGAAGTGACCGGGCCCCTTGGCGTCCGCCTTCATGGCCCGGTCCAGACGGTGGAGTTCGTCGTAGACCCGGCCGAGGAAGTACGCGCAGTTGTCCGGGGTGCACGATTCGTTCAGGGTCGCCTGGAGCCCCGCGAAGGCGTCCCGGACCAGGGAGACCGGCTCCGACTGGGTCGCCGAGGGCGTGGCGTCCGGGGTCGCGGCGGGCGCGGTCGTTCCGGCCTCGGTCGGAGCGGCGGTGGCGGTCGCGTCCCCGGTGGCCGTGGCCGTGGCGGTCGCGGGGGCGGAGTCCGTGGGGGTGGCGGTGACGGTCGCCCCCGAGGAGGCCGTCGGGCCGGCCGACCGGTCGTCGCCCTTGTCGGACGCGCCGCAGGAGACGCTCAGCGCACCGAGCAGAAGGACGGCGACGGCAGCGCCCCGCGCTCTGGTCAGGGACGCGGAGCCGGACGTACTCCCGTACCTGGAAGCCGACTTGGACGCCGACGCGGACATGGAAACGGACGTGGACCTGAACATGGGACTCCCCCTGGATCGTCGATGGGGCCGACCCTACCCACACATCACACCCCGTCAGGACCGGGAGCTCTGCCGCCAGCCCGTGAACAGCGGTACCTCGCCCGACGCATCGAGCACGACCACGCCGAACGGCCGGTCGTAGGAGATTCGTTCGATCACCTCGCGGCGGGACGGGGCCGCGCTGCGGCTCATCGTCACCTGGGTGACGGCGGCCGCCTCGACCCCCTCCTCCGCCACCTCGACCAACACCTCCTGCACCACCTTGGAGATGAAGAGGTCCGCCGCGGAGAGCCCCTGGAAATCGGCCCCGGGGCGCAGCGCCCGGGTGATGCCGAGCGCCGCCAGATGCCCGTCGACCTCGGACTTCGTGCGGAGGGAGAACCGGGGAAGGCCGAGGTCGGCCGCGTCGGCCAGAAGCCGCTTCCGCGCCGCCGGCCCCGCCCACGCGGCGGGCAGCACCTCGGTCGGCCCGGCCCCCTCCGGGCCGAGCACGAACCGCACCCGAGCGGCCTCGTCCCCGTCGCAGGGCAGCTCCACGACGGTGACCCCGTCCACGTACCAGACCCAGGAAGCCGGGATCCGCTTCCGCATGGTCGGTACGGACCGGGTGTCGCCGTGGCCGTCGGTGAAGGGCTCGTCGCGCGTGAGGTGTGCGGGGAAGGCGCTCAGCCAGGAGGCCTTCAGCGCCAGGGCGTTGAGCAGGACCAGGTCCTCGGAGCCGTCCAGACCGAGCGGCAGCCCGTCGATCCGGCCGCCGGTGGCCTCCCGCACCCAGGCGTCGAGTTCGCCCTGGGCATCGGGGATCTCCCCCGGGGACATGCCGTCCGTCGCCCCGAACACCTCGTCGGGCAGCGCGAACCGGGCCGCCCCCGGCAACACCCCGAACCGCACGTCGGGCAGTCCCCGCCGGAAGCCGTCGAGGACCGGGACCCTGCTCCACACCCCCGTCGCCGGCGCCACCCCGTCCGTCGCCCCGAGCCGCCGCCCGGCGGCGGTCACCGCCCCGGCGGCCGACTCCCCGTCGACGCCGAGCAGGTCCCGCAGCTCCCCGGCCGTCCGGCCGCGCGCCCCGGACGCCACCGCGGCGAGCGCCAGCCACAGCCCCGCCGGGGAACAGACGAAGTCGTCATCCCCCAGACAGGGCAGCCAGCGCACCGCGAGGGCCTGTACCGCGTCCGCCTCGAGGGCGGTGGGACCGGGAGTCATATCCTGCCTTTCGCGGACTCAGGCCTTGCTCAGTCCTTGATCGGTTCGACGCGAATGGGGTCGGATCCTCCGAGGTAGAGCATGTACCCCGCGAACTCCATGTCCAGGTCCATCCTCTCCGGTGGTACGACATAGAGACCCGCGGTCGGTGCGGGAGCCCAGCCGAAGTTCCGCGGAGGGTGGTACTCCTCGTAGTCCCCCACGTAGAGCCTGGTCGGCGGGATGGACACGGCGCAGACGTCTCCGGCGCGGAGGGTGGCAGCCGCCGGTTCCAGACGGAACGGGCTCCATTCCTGAAGGGAATCGTCACACGGGATCATGACGCGTCCGTTCCAACGGAAGCCGGAGGAATCGTCGATCGTCCTCCAAGGCCATTCCAGCTCGATGTAGCGGCCCGTTCCGACCACCCGGGCGGCCGCCGGCTCGCACGACACCATCACCTGGTCGCCGATCCGAGGAACCATGTCAGATCACCCTTGCTCCGGTGGTAGATGCGGGAGAGCGGATCGCCCTCCCGCCCGCGCGGCCAGCTCCTGGCGCTCGACCAGAATCCCACCCCCGGACCCGGCGCCGGTGCGGGCCTCGCCTCGCGGACGGCGGAGCGGTGAACGTCCGAAAGCCGCCCTCACGCCGTTCCGACCGGCGGATGTACGAGACTGCACCTACGAGATCAAGGCTCGGCGCAGCGCCGGCCTGCGCTTCCCGAGAGGTGTCACATGCCCAGTGTGGTAAAGATCAACGTCCTGACCGTGCCGGCCGAGCAGCGCGAGGTCCTGGAGCAGCGTTTCGCCTCCCGCGCCGGGGCGGTGGAGGGCTCCGACGGCTTCGAGTGGTTCGAGCTGCTGCGCCCCGTCGAGGGCACCGACCAGTACCTGGTGTACACCCGCTGGCGCAGCGAGGAGGACTTCCAGGCGTGGATGAACGGTTCCATGAAGGCCGCCCACGGGGGCGGCGGCGAGGGTGCCGAGCGGCCGAAGCCCGCCGCCTCCGGCTCCGCCCTCTGGTCCTTCGAGGTCGTCCAGCAGGCGTCCCCGAAGAGCTGACCCCCGGCCGGGCACGAGGAAACCCGGCTGCGTGCCGGGCCGTGCGCGCCGCACAATGGCGCGCATGACCTGGACCTTCGCCCCCGAGCCTGTCGACACCCCGGACGCGGCGGCCCTGCGCCGCGACTACTACGACGACGTCGCGAGCCGCTACTGGAAGCGTCCCGCGACGAAGGCGGAGCTCGACGAGGGCCTGACCAACGACGGGGTCGAGCTGCTGACCCCGCCGACCGGGCAGTTCCTGGTGGCCCGGCACGAGGGCAGGGCGGCGGGCTGCGGCGGGGTGCTCCTCCTCGACGAGGACCGCGCCGAACTGACCCGGATCTTCCTGCGCCACGCCTTCCGGGGCCTGGGCGGCGCCGGATCCCTGATCGCCGAGCTGGAACGCTCGGCCCGCGGACTCGGCGCCCGCCGCATGGTCCTGAACACCCGCCTGGACCTGATCGAGGCCCGCGCCCTATACACCCGCCACGGCTACGCGGAGATCCCGGCGTACTGCACGGGCCCGTACATGGACATCTGGTACGGAAAGGATCTCTGACCGGTCCCCCCTGCCCCCGCGGGGCCGGGGGGACGGCCGGTCAGTGGCTCCAGACGACGACGTCGAAGACGCCCCGGGTGTCGGAGGACTGGCCGGCGAGTTCCTTGACGGTCAGCCGGGCGACGCGGCCGTCGTTCGTGGAGGCGCAGAGGACCATGCCGGTCTTGACCTTCATGTCCTCCGAGGTGCCCAGGGTCTCGATGACACCCGCGCAGTCCGCGTACGAGGGTGCCTTCGTCGAGTCCTTCCACACCAGCGCCTTGGCCCCGTCCTCGGGCCGCAGCATGATGCTGCCGAACGGGTAGACGGAGAAGTCGTTCTCCTCCCGGATCTCCGACTCCGCGGGCGGCACCGCATCCAGGTCCTTGGGCTCCGTCCACTCGATCGCCAGGGCGCCCTGCCACTCGACCGTGCCGCCCGGCTTCCCGGTGGGGCTCTGCGGCGCCTGTGCCTCCGGGGACTGCGACGCGTCCGCACCCGGCGAGGCCGTGCTCTGCGAGGAGTCCGTGCCCGTCGAGGGGTCCGCCGGAGTGTCGTCGCCGCCGGCCTCCGCGGCGGAGGGCGTGGCCGAGGTCGCCGGGGGCTGTGCCCGCGGTGCGGACTGCCCGCCGTTGTTGCCGCTCACCAGGTACGTACCGGCGACGCCTATCACCGCCGCCACCAGCGTGGCTCCCGCGCCGATCCAGGCTCCTCGGTGCGAGTTCGAACGCACCTGGACGACCGGGGCGGTCGTGGCGGGTCCGCCGTACCCGCCGCCGTACCCGCCGTACCCGCCCTGCCCCGGACCGGCCGGCGGGTGACCCGGAGGCGCCGGCCGGTTCTGGCGTGGCTCTTCGCTGTTCATCCTGCTCATTCCCCCTGTGACGCGATCTCGCGATCTTGAAGGGGACAGCGTACTGAGCACTTCTGAGTGAGGGTCATACAGGGCGTTCGGTGATCGAGCGGGGCTCAGGCGCGGTGGTCGCGGGGCGGGTCCGGGTCGTGGGGCCGCCTCGGGTCGTGGGGCCGCTCGGCGTCCGAGCCGCTGAGTTCGGCCGTGAGTTCCTCCACCAGCTGCACCAGGTCGGTCGGCCGCTCCGGCCCCCACCAGTCGCCGAGCAGCTCGGCGAGCGAGTCCTCACGGGCCTCGGCGAGCCGGGTGGCCACGCGGACGCCCTCCTCGGTGAGGATCAGCTGGAGTCCCTCCCGGGCGGCCAGCCGCCGTTCCTCCACCTGCCGGGCGGCCTCGGTGATCACCCGCAGCGGTACGGGCACGGTCTCCGCGAGCAGGGCCGGTTCGACGGTGCCGTGACGGCGGATGCGCAGCAGCAGCCAGCTCGCGGCGGGCAGCAGGTCGAACCCGGCACGGGCGGTGATCTTCACGTATATCGTCCTGCGGCCCTCGCGGGAGCCGAGGACGGACAGGGCGCGGGCGCATTCGTCGTACGAGGAGCGTTCGACCGGGTTGGAGGCGAGCGTCTGACTGGTGTCGGGCGCGGTGACCGAGCCCCGCAGTTTGTCCTCCTTGAGGAACCAGGAGACGACGAAGGCCACGAGGACGACGGGGGCCGCGTACAGGAAGACGTCGGTGATGGAGGTCGCGTAGGCGTGCAGCACGGAGGGACGCAGCTCGGCCGGGAGTTCGGCGACGGTCCGCGGATCGGCGGCGACCTGCTCGGCGCCGACGCCGGGCGGGATCTCCTGGCCCGCGGCGGCGGCCCCGGCGAACACGTCGTCGAGTTTGTGGGTGAGCCTGCTGGTGAAGATCGTGCCGAACACGGCGACACCGAACGAGGCTCCGATGGAGCGGAAGAAGGTGGCCCCGGAGGTGGCGACGCCGAGGTCCTCGTAGGGGACGGCGTTCTGCACGACCAGGACGAGGACCTGCATGACCAGACCGAGTCCGGCACCGAAGACGAAGAAGTAGACGCTCATCTCCCCGGTGGAACTGTTCTCCGTCATCTCGTTGAGCAGGAGCAGTCCCAGGGCCGTGACGGCCGTGCCGGCGATCGGGAAGACCTTCCAGCGGCCGGTACGGGAGACGATCTGGCCGGAGACCGTCGAGGTGATCAGCATGCCGGCGACCATGGGCAGCATGTGCACGCCGGACATGGTCGGGGTGACGCCCTGCACGACCTGGAGGAAGGTCGGCAGGAAGGTCATCGCGCCGAACATCGCGAAGCCGACGACGAAGCTGATGACCGCGACCAGGCTGAAGGTCCGGATCCCGAACAGCTTGGGCGGCAGCACCGGTTCGACGGCCCTCCGCTCGACGTGCACGAACCAGACGAGGAGGACGGCTCCGAGGACGGCGAGCCCGATGATCTGCGCCGAACCCCACGCCCACGTCGTGCCGCCGAGGGAGGCGACGAGGACCAGGCAGGTGGCGACCGAGGCGATGAGGAAGGTGCCGAGGTAGTCGATGGTGTGCCGGGTGGAACGCACCGGGATGTGGAGCACGGCGGCGATCACGAAGAGCGCGACGATGCCGATCGGCAGATTGATGTAGAAGACCCAGCGCCAGGAGAGGTGCTGGGTGAAGAGGCCGCCGAGCAGCGGTCCGAGGACGCTGGTCGTGCCGAAGACGGCGCCGAAGAGGCCCTGGTACTTGCCGCGCTCGCGGGGGGACACCAGGTCGCCGACGATCGCCATCGACAGGACCATGAGCCCGCCGCCGCCGAGGCCCTGGAGCGCGCGGAAGGCGATGAGCTGCGGCATGTTCTGGGCGATGCCGCAGAGGGCGGAGCCGATGAGGAAGAGGACGATCGCCGCCTGGAAGAGCTTCTTGCGCCCGTACTGGTCGCCGAGCTTGCCCCAGAGGGGGGTCCCGGCCGTGGACGCCAGCATGTAGGCGGTGACCACCCAGGACAGGTGCTCCATGCCGCCGAGCTCGCTGACGATGGTCGGCAGGGCGGTGGAGACGATGGTCTGGTCGAGGGCCGCGAGCAGCATGCCGAGCAGCAGCGCGCCGATCGCCACGAGGACGGTGCGGTGGCTCCGGCCCTCCCCGGGTGCGGGAGCGCCGCCGCTTCCGGCCGGGGAGGGGCTGACTTCCTGGGCCATCGGCGTCTCCTCGGGGCGTCTCGTCGGGCGTCCCGCCGGACGGCCGATGGGGGCGGCCCCTCCATCCTGTTCCGAATGTCCGGTTATGGCCTGCGGAGAGCACGCCTGTTCGCCCGTCGGATGGGGGTGGGCTGCATAATCGCTCGCAGTTGTCTCGGGGAGGGGACCCATCATGACCGGACATGCCTGTCCTGAATGCGGTGTACAAAGACCTGGCTGCGCCTGCGCCCAGGCGGAGATAGCCGCGGCCGAGGACTTCGATCCGCTGCGGATCAGGCCGTACGTGACGCTGGACGCGCCGGGGGACGTGCCGGGAGGTGCGGACGGGGGCGCGGGCGTTTTCGCGGACCCGGCTCCGGGCGCGGCCGCGCCGGGGCCGTACGCGGCGGGGGGAACGAGCTCGTACGGGGCGGACGATCCAGCGACGGCCCAGCTGGCGGCGATCCGGCCCGACCAGGGGCCGGCCGACATGACGGCGCCGATGCCCGCGGTGGGGGCCACTCAGGGGGCTCAGGGGGCTCAGGGGGCTCAGGGGCCCCAGAGGCCTCACGGGCCCGAGGGAGCCCTGGGCGCGCACGGAGCCATGGGGCCGCAGAGGAATCCCGGGGCGGGGACAGGCGCCGGAGCCGGGTACCCGGACGCGTTCCACCCGGAGGGCGACCCGTCCGAGACCATGCCGCTGCTGCTGCGCGGCGCCGGCGACATCCCCCCGCCCCCCGCTCACGAGCGCGGGCGGGGCCGGGGCCGTGGACGGGGCGCGATGGTCGCGGCCGTGGCGGCCGTCGCCGTGGCGGGCACCGCGGCCCTGGCGGCGGCCATGCTCGGCGGCGGGGACGACTCCGACAACCGGGCGGCCGTGCCCGAGGTGACGACGAGCGCGTCCCTGAACCTCGGCGTCTCGGAGGCTCCGTCCCCCTCCTCCACGAGCCCGGAGCCGACCTCGTCGTCCCCCACCCCGCGCGAGACGTCCTCGTCGCCGACCCCGTCGTCCACTCCCTCCGCGACCGGCACGACGGCGTCGGCGAGCGCCTCGGCGAGCACGACCGGAGCGGCGACGCCCTCGGTCGACCCCTCCTCGACGACGAACGCGCCGACGACGACTCCGCCGGCCACGAAGACACCCCCGGCCGCGTCGCCGGAGGGCGGGGAGGAAGGGATCACCCTGAGCCTGGGCTCCACCGGGCAGGAGGTGCGGGAACTCCAGCGGCGGCTGACCGCGGTGTGGGTCTACGACGGCCGCATCAACGGGAGGTACGACGAGGAGGTCCGGGACGCGGTGGCCCGCTACCAGTCGTGGCGGTACATCCCGGACGACCCGGAGGGCGTGTACGGCCCCGACACGCGCCGGATCCTGGAGGAGAACACGCCCGACATCTGAGCCGCGGGCGCGGTCGCGGGCGGCCTCGGGCGATCCCGGGCAGCCTCCGGCTGTCTCGCGGTCGCGGGCGGTCGCGCCGGGATCCCGGTATGCGGACCGGTTGGCCAAGACGACCCTCGGTTTTGTATCGTAGAAAAACAAAGTGGCCCCGCCCGCAATCCCTGACCGGTGGGCGGGACCGCTTCGTTCTCCGCACCACCCTCTCTGGAGACCCGATGCCTGCCACCACCCCGGCAACGCTCACCGCCCGCGCCCTCCTCCTCGACATGGACGGCACCCTCGTCAACTCGGACGCCGTCGTCGAGCGCTGCTGGCGACGCTGGGCGGAACGGCAGGGCCTCGACGGGGACGCCGTGCTCAAGGTGGTCCACGGCCGCCAGGGGTACGCGACGATGGCCGTCCTCCTCCCGGACCGCCCGATGGACGAGAACCACGCCGACAACCGGGTCATGCTCGCCGAGGAGACCGCCGACCTCGACGGCGTCGTGCCCGTCCCCGGCGCCCCCGCCTTCATGGCCGCCCTCGCGAAGCTGCCGCACGCCCTGGTGACCTCGGCGGACGAGGCCCTCGCCCAGGCGCGGATGGGCGCGGCGGCGCTCCCCGTGCCGACGACCCGGGTCACCGCCGAGGGGGTCGGGGCCAGCAAGCCGGACCCCGAGGGCTTCCTCAAGGGCGCGGCCGAGCTGGGCTTCGCCCCGGCGGACTGCATCGTCTTCGAGGACTCCGAGGCCGGCATACAGGCGGGCCGCGCGGCCGGCATGCGGATCGTGGGCGTGGGCCCGCGCGCGGCGGCCTTCGCACCGGACGTCCACGTCGCCGACCTGACCCGTCTGCGGGTCGAGCCCGCGGCCGACGGCTCGATCACGCTGACCGTCCTTCCGTAGCCCCTCCCCCGGACCTCACGGGACCGGGACCCGAGGCCTCGCGAGACGGGGCCCGAAACCGGACATGACAGGACCCCGGGCCGGGTACGGCCCGGGGTCCTGTCATGTCCGCACGACCACCTCTCGCCGCGATGCGTACGAGCCCCGCCCACCGGGCTCCGTGTCCCCCGCGACGGCCACCCGCGACAGCCGCCGACCTCACCCGCGACGCCCCTCCTCCCCCACCCTCGGCCGGACGATCCTGCCCAGCGCCACCAGTTCGAGAGTGGCCGCCGCGGCCACCGCCTGGACCATGAGCAGGGCGATGAGCACGAACAGCTGGACGGCCCCGGCGTGCAGCGGTGACGCGCCTCCGAGCAGCATGCCCACGAAGGCCCCCGGCAGCGTGACGAGCCCCACCGTGCGCGTCTGGTCCATGCCGGGGAGCAGCGCGTCCGCCGCCGCGCGCCGTGCCACCTCGAGCCGGGCGTCCCGCTGGACGAGCCCGATCGCGAGCCCGGCCTCGACCTCGCCCCGCCGCGTCTCCAGCTCGTCGAGCGCGCGCCGCCCTGCGAGGACGGTGGCGGTGAGCGCGCCCCCGACCAGAATCCCGGTCACGGGGACGAGCGTGATGCCCCGCACCGGCACGAGGCCGGTGAGGACGAGCGCGAGGACGACCGGAGCCACGGCGGCGGCGATCGGGACGCCCGCCCACCACCAGCCGCGTCCCGGTGCCGGGACGACCCGGCGCCCCGCCGTCCGTACGGCCACCGCGTACATCAGGAGCAGGAAGCAGAGCAGCAGCGGCACGGAGCGCACCACCCAGCCGATGACGAGCGAGACGGCGACGAGCTGGACGGCGGCGCGCGCGCCGGCGAGCAGGGTGTCGCGGGCCCGGCCCAGGTGGGTGACGGCGACCACGCCCGCCGCGAGGGCGAGCAGTACGGCGAGCACCGCCCCGAAGGTGACGTCCACTTCGAGAAGCACGCGCCAACCCTAGGACCCCGGGCGGAACCTGTCGCTCCATCAGGATGCGTCACACCCCTTGATGTGACGTGCCCATGTCGCCACCCTGTTACCTGGCGCACCCCCCGTCGAAACCTCGCGCCGCCACCATGACCGGGCCACAGCCCGGCACCCCCGCGGGGACGGCGTCAGCCAAGGTCCCCCCACCTCTAGGGAGTTCCCATGCCCGTCGGCAACATCTACGCGCGTCGACTCGCCGTGCTCGCCACCTCCGCCGCCCTCACCGTCACCGGTCTCCTCGCCACGGCCCCGGCCGCCCAGGCCGCCATGCCCACCCCGGTCAGCGCCGCGACCGCCCGCAGCTACCTGGCCGCGCTCACCGTCAAGGCGGAAGGTTCCTCCTCGGGCTACAGCCGGGACCTCTTCCCGCACTGGATCACCCAGTCCGGCGCCTGCAACACCCGCGAGACCGTCCTCAAGCGCGACGGCGTGAACGTCGTCACGGACTCCAGCTGTGCCGCGACCAGCGGCAGCTGGTACTCGGAATACGACGGCGCCACCTGGACCGTCGCCTCCGACCTCGACATCGACCACATGGTCCCGCTCGCCGAGGCCTGGCGCTCGGGCGCCAACGCGTGGACCACCTCGCAGCGCCAGTCCTTCGCGAACGACCTGACCCGGCCGCAGCTGATAGCCGTGACGGACAACGTCAACCAGTCGAAGGGCGACCAGGACCCGGGCGAGTGGCTGCCCTCGCGGACCGCGTACCGCTGCACGTACGCCCGCGCCTGGGTGCACGTGAAGCACTACTGGAACCTCAGCGTCGACTCCGCGGAGAAGAGCGCCCTGCAGTCCGTCCTCAACGGCTGCTGAGCGCCTCACCACTGACAACACGTCAACAACGGCCACCGGGAAGTGAACCTCACCACACACTTCCCGGTGGCCGAATGTTGAACTTGCAAGCACTAGTGAGGGGTGCCTAACCTTACGGCCTCATCGGTTTCCGTCCCCCACTCCCCGTCCACCCCACGGACGGGTCCAGGCCGAAGGAGTCCCCCCATGAACACCCCGAACACCCCGAACCATCCGGGCAGTCCGAGCGGCGCGAGCGCCCTCACGGACCGCCTCGACCAGAGCCGGCCCTATGCGCTCGGCCTCTTCCGCATCGTCGTCGGCCTGCTCTTCGCCTGCCACGGCGCCGCCTCCCTCTTCGGCGTCCTCGGCGGCGCGATGGGCGGCGGCACGGTCCCGGCCGGCACCTGGCCGGGCTGGTACGCGGCCGTGATCCAGCTCGGCGCGGGCGGCCTGGTCCTGGTCGGCCTGGGCACCCGGAGCGCGGCGTTCCTGGCCTCGGGCTCGATGGCGTACGCGTACTTCAAGGTCCACCAGCCGGAATCCCTCTTCCCGCTGCAGAACGGCGGCGAGACCGCGGCCCTGTTCTGCTGGTCCTTCGCCCTGCTCGTGTTCACCGGCCCCGGCGCGCTGGCTCTCGACCGGCTCTTCGGAAGCCGGGTCGGCGCGGGCGCCACGACGCGCAGGACGAGCGAGGAGCACGAGGAGAAGGCCGCGCCAGTCACGGCCTGAGCCGTACCTCGACGCCGTACGTCGACGGCGTACCTCGACGGCCTGAGCCGTGACGTGACAGCCCGGGCCGCGACGCCGGCGGTCCGGGCCGCGCCACCGAGAGGCCGGCCCAGGCGCCGACGGCCCCGTCCACGACACCGGAGGGCCCGGGCCACACCCCCGGCAGCCCGGTCCGCGACACCGGCGGTCGGAGTCGGCCCCGGACGGCCGAGTCGGGCCCGGACGCCTGAGTCGAGCGGTCCGAGCCGGCCCCTGACGCCCGAGTCGCCCCCGGACACCCGAGCCGGCTCGGACCGGCGGCGTGGGCCGCGGCGGTCGCTTACAGGATGGGGCCGGAGTACGCAGCGCGCGTTCCGGCCCTTTCCCGTCACCCCACCACCCGGAACCGGCCCCTCGCCCCGGGCACATTCCCGCAAACTCGAACAGGTTCGCGCGGGCCCGAGGGCCCCCGGCACCCGCCCGGCGGGCGGCACCCCGCCCCCGCGTAGGCTCTGGCCCTGTGAATCTGCTCGACAGCCTGGGCTCGCTGCGGTCGCTCACCGCCGGTCCATGGATCTACCCGGTGGTGGCGACGTCGATCCTGCTCGACGTCTTCCTGCCCGTGCTGCCGAGCGGCTTCCTCGTGATCACCGCCGCCACCGCGGCGGCCTCCGCCACGGCGGCCGCCCCCGACGTGCCGTCGCTCCTCCTTCTCCTCCTCTGCGCGGCCACCGCCTCGGTGCTCGGCGACTTCCTCGCGTACCGCCTGGCGCTCCGGGGCGGCGCCAGGCTCGACCGGGCGATCGCCCGGTCGAAGCGTCTGTCCGTCGCGCAGGAACGTCTCGGCACCGCGCTGATCCGGGGCGGCGGGCTGCTCGTCGTCCTCGCGCGCTTCGCCCCGGCGGGCCGCTCCGTGGTCTCGCTCGGCGCGGGCGCGGCGAAGCGGCGGATCGAGGAGTTCCTGCCGTGGTCGGCGCTGGCGGGCGTGACCTGGGCCTCGTACAGCGTGGGGCTCGGCTGGCTCGGCGGGAAGTGGCTGGGCGCGACCTGGTTCAGCGCGGGAGTGTCGACCCTCGCGCTCTTCCTGGCGGGCGGCCTCGCCGCCTACCTCATACGGCGTCCGGCTGCGGCTCCCGCGCCGGCCTCCTGACGCCGGAGTGCGCCCCGCGCACCTCCAGGCCGTCGAGAAGTCTCGCCGTCGCGTCGGCGATCTCGTCCACGGCCCGCTCGAAGACCTCGCGGTTGTGGGCGGCGGGGTGGTGGAACCCCGAGACCTTGCGGACGTACTGCAGGGCGGCGGCGCGGATGTCGTCCTCGGTCGCCTCCTCGGGCAGCGCGGGCGGTCGGAGCGTCTTGATGCTGCGGCACATGCCTCCAGTGTGGCGCGGCCCACTGACAACCGCCCGGGCCCGGCCTCGATCCGACCCGCACCCCACCCCGATCCCGCCTGATCCAGCCCGCGCCCCACGCCGATCCCGCCCGCGGCCCGGCCTGAGCCGGCCCGTGCCCCACCCTGGCCCCGCCCGCGGCGCCGCCTCGATCCCGCCCGGAACACCTTGCGGGGCCCGGCCTCAGGACAGACCGCGCCGGCTTCGCGCGTTGATCTCGGCGGCGCGGGCCCGTAGCTCACGCAGAGGCGTGGCCGGCAGGACGTCCGCGGGCTCGGCCTCCCACTCGGTGCCCCCGTGGACGGCCCGGATCCGCAGGCGCCCGGAGACGCTCTCCATATAGAAACCGACCCGCCCGGTGGCGGTGTCGCGGACGAGGTCACCGACCTCCGGCAATGGCTGCACGCATCCCCTCCGTCCCGGTTCCTGAATCCTGGGGAGAACCAGAGAAGCCCTCCGCCCCCTCCCTGTCAACGTATCTCTAGAGATGTCCCCCGATGGATGGATCGACCCGGCGGGACGGCGTACACGTGTGCACCCGGGCCCGGGGGTGCGCCGTAGGGTGTCCCGCAAATGGAGGGAGTGGTCCACCCGTGACTGATCAGGACAGCGCTCGTCGGCCCAAGTACCAGCGCATCGCCGACGAGTTGAGAACCGCGATCCAGTCAGGAGCCTTCGCGCCGGGTGACCGGCTCCCCGGCGAGAACGACCTCATGACGACCTACGCCGTGGCCCGGATGACGGCCCGGCAGGCCCTTTCCGTGCTGCGCTCCGAGGGACTGGCCGAGGCCCGCAAGGGCGCCGGGGTCTTCGTCCGCGTCTTCCGGCCGCTGCGCCGCAGGGGCATCCCGCGGCTGTCCGGGGAGCAGTGGGGCAACGGGCGTTCGGTCTGGTCGGCGGACGTGGAGGACCGGGATCTGGTCGTCGACCAGATCGAAGTGGGCGAGACGGAGGCCGGCGCACGGGTCGCCGGAGCGCTGAACCTGAGCCCGGGCGCGCCGGTGTGCGTCCGCAGCCGCCGCTTCGTACTGGACACCAAGCCGGTGCTGCTCTCCGTCTCGTACCTCTCGGCGGAGCTGGTCCGGGGCACGCCGATCGCCGAGCCGGACACGGGGCCGGGCGGGACGTACGCCCGGCTCACCGAGCTGGGCCACCGGCCGGTGCGGTTCCGTGAAGAGATCCGCTGCCGGATGCCGACGGCGGACGAGTCGGACCGGCTCGCCCTGGAGTTCGGGACGCCGGTGGTCCTCATCGGGCGTACGGCGTTCACGGGTCCGGGGATGGCGGTGGAGCTCAACGAGATGACGCTGGACTCGTCGTCGTACGTCCTGGAGTACGACTTCGACGCGTGACCTCGAACCGGAGGCCGGGACCGGCGTGGGCGACGGCCCCGGGGTACTCGGCTGCGGCCAGCGCGACGGCCTCCTCGGGTGTCACCGCCGAGCCCACATGGGTCACGACGAGCCGCCCGGCTCCGGCCTCGGCCGCACTCCGGCCGGCCTGCGCGGCCGAGTGGTGCCCGGCCACGTCCCCGTCCGCCTCGCACACGAAGAGATCGCAGTCCCGGGCGAGTTCGACGAGCGAGGGGCAGGGTTCGCAGTCTCCGGAGTAGACGAGCGAACGCCCCTCCTCGTCCTCCACCCGGAGCGCGAAGGCGGGCAGACCGTGCTCGACGGCCCGGGACGTCAGGGTCAGCCCGCCGACCCGGACGGCATGCCCGTCGTGCAACTCCTCGACGGCGAAGGCCTTTTCCACGGGGCTGCGCTCGGGCCCGTTGGTGAGGAACCCGGCGAGCCGGTCGGCGATGCCGGCGGGCCCGAACAGCGGTACCGGCAGCGGAAGGTCGAGTCCCGCGTAGAGCAGGGCGTAGTGGGCGGTGAGCAGGTCGGCGGAGTGGTCGGCGTGCAGATGGGAGATCCAGACGGCGTCGACGTCACCGAGGGCGACGTACCGCTGGAGCTCGGCGAGGGTGCCGCTCCCGGCGTCGACCCAGACGCGCGCTCCGCCGCCCTCGACGAGATAGCCGGAGCAGGCGTTGCCCGGCCGGGCGAAGGGGGTGGCGGACCCCAGGACGGTGATCCGCAAGGGAACGTCGAGCATGGGACAACATTAAATTACCCCGCGCCAACTCGTGGGAAGTTGTGCGGACGGGGTGAAGATCGTGCGTATTCTGTGTGCTCGCCGGGCCCCATCGGCGGGCGTCCGGCAGAAACTGAGGGACATTCATGCTTCGCGCACGCACGTTCGCGGCCGTGACCGCGGCCGCCGCCTCCGGCGTCCTGCTCCTGCCGACGCAGGCCCAGGCGGCCGGCTCGGTCCACCTGTACAAGATCTACTACGACAGCCCCGGCTCGGACCTCCGCTCGAACACGAGCCTCAACGGCGAGTACGTGCAGATACGCAACACGACCGGCGCGGCGGTCAACCTGAAGGGCTGGACGCTCACGGACGCGGCCAACCACAAGTACACCTTCGGGAACTTCACGCTCGGCAAGGGCAAGATCGTGACGGTCCGCACGGGCCGCGGCACGAACACGACGGCGAACGTCTACCAGAACCGCGGCGCGTACGTCTGGAACAACGACCGGGACACGGCGACGCTGAAGAAGTCGAACGGCACGCGGGTCGACACGTGCGCGTACAACTCGACGCGGGTCGACTACAAGTGGTGCTGACCGCGCACCAGGCCTGACGGAACGGCGAAACCCCGGATCAGCGGAACGCCGGGACACCGGACCGTCGGCACAAGGACGGCCCCGGGCACTCCCGGGGCCTCCTCACCCCCGCGCGACCGGCCCGGCCGGCCCCGACGCGGCCGACTCCCCGGCCTCCACGGAACTCCCCGTCCCGTCCGACTCTCTCGAGCGGGCGGCCGGAACCCCCTGCGGCTGCACATCGGTGCTGACCTGCCCGCCGAGCGTCATCACGTTCAGGGTCGCGGAGTTCTCGTTGGCGATGGCCTTCTCGACCCGGGCGACGAGCGTCGAGAACGCCTGCCGCTTGGGCAGGTTGTGGTACGGCCCGACCTTGGTCTCGAAGTACACCCGCTCGTGCCCGAGCAGCTGCTCGGTCGACCGGTAGTTCTTCCACTGCTCCCGGTACCGGTACACGCTCTCCAGCGACACGGCGGCGACGACGACCACGCTCAGGACGGTGGCGGTGACCCGGGCGAAGGCCAGATCCAGATTCACGAACACCGGAACGAGCGCGCCACCGACGACGGAGACGGTCCGCATCCGCAGATGCATCGCCTTCATCCGGGTCGCCTTGGTGTCGTACCACTCCTGATACTGCGAGAGCCTCGTCTCGATGTACCTCTGCGGCGTCATCTCGCCGCTCTGCGCCCCGGGTTCGGGCGCGTCCCCCACCTCAGCCATACGGCGAGTACACCGGCCCCGTCAGGCGCACGTCAACTCGCCACCCCTGGCGACACGGACCGGCTCACTCGTCGTCATCGCGCTCGAGGACCAGCCCGACGGACCCGTCCTCCAGCCCGTTGCCGTCTTCGAGGTGCAGGTGGGCTCCATCCGGAACTCCGTCACCGGCCAGCACCAGAAGATGCCCGGCAAGCGTCCTGAGCCCCGCGGCATTCGCCTCGATGACGACCTCGGTCCCGAGGCTCCGCACCTCGATCCGAGCGTCGGCGTCCCAGCCGAACTGCAGCCCCGTGCCGTCGGCGACGTGTGTGAGGCGAGTGCTCTCGACCGGCGCCGAGCCGTTTCCAGAAGTCATGGACCTCATGATGCCGCTACGGGAACACTCCGGAGATCGGGGCCCTAAGCGTCCGCGAACCAGGATCGGCCCTGGGCCCAGTGGGTCGCCCAGCCGGTGAAACCAGGGGTTCCCGGCATCAGGGCGTCGGGGGAATCGGGACCGAACGGCATCGCGCCCTCGCCGGCGATCTGCCAGACGTGACCACGCTGCGGACCGGTGACGATCAAATGCCAGTACATACCGCAGCCGTCGGTGCCCAGCAGCAGCGAGCCGTGGTCGAACACCGGATCCGTCCGGGCCTCGAACTCCTCCACCGACAGCTCCTCCTCGTCGTCCTCCGCCTCCCACAACCACGCAGACGTGAGCGGAAAGGGCTCGGCCAGCAGGCGCTCGTTGCGACCGGAGCCCCAGTCCGAGGGCGTCCGGGCGAGAGGCAGCAGACCGTAGTAGGGCGGTCCGGCGCGCAGCCCGTCACAGACCTCCGCCACGAACGTGCGATACGGCTCCGGAAGCACGATGCCGTGCTCCACCTCGAAGGCCCGCACCGCCTCCCACCCGGCAGGCGGCACCACCTCGGGACGGGACGCGAAGATCTCCCGAAGGACGGCCAGCTCGGCCGGGTCACAAGTTTCCGTGTTCATGCCGGTCATCATGCAAGATCCGAAAGAGACGCCCCAACGGGCTCACGCGGAGTGCGCTCAACGAGGACGGGTCGCTGGTCATCCGCCACGGCAGCTCCCGTGCGACCGCTGTCACCCATCGCCGTCGATGTCGGTTCTGGATGCCAAAGGCCCCCAGCCATGATCGGCTGGGGGCCTTTGCACTGGTGGGCGCGGACGGTTTCGAACCGCCGACATCTGCTTTGTAAGAGCAGCGCTCTACCCCTGAGCTACGCACCCGTGGAAGAGGCAACAGCCTACATGGCTGACGGGTGGGTGCTGCAAACCGATACCTCGATACCCCGGTGGGGCGGGTGCGGAGCCCCGGCGCCCGGCGCCCCCGGGACGGATACCCCGGTGGGGAGGGGAGTCCCGTTCCCCTCGCGGCCGCAGGGGACCGGGGCGTAGCCATGCCCGGGACGGGCCTGGCAGGTACCCCGGTGGGGGTAGCCCCACCCCCGGGACGGTGGGTCGCCGGATCGTGGGGCACGGGGGTGGGGGCCTAGTTTCGGGGGACTGTCCGCGTTGTATCTGGTGGGGGTTTCGCGTCATGGCTGCCGTAGGTCGTCCGTTCCGGGTGTTGCTCGCCTCCGCCGGGGTGCTTCTCGCCTCGTTCACGCTCGTCGGGTGCGGTTCGGCCGATGTCGACGACGCGCCCGTCGAGCGGAAGTCGTTCGCCTTCGGCGGCGACGCGCTCACCGTCGACTCCGACAACTCCCGGCTCGTGATCACTCCCGCCGACATCGACGACGTGCGCGTCGAGCGGCAGGTCGACGGGTGGGTGTTCATGGGTTCGGGGCCCGACGCCAGCTGGAAGCTGGTCGACGGGCGGCTCACCCTGCGGGTCGACTGCGACGCCGTCGCCTCCAACTGCGAGGCCGTCCACCGGATCCAGGTCCCCCGGAACGTCTCCGTCACCGTCGAGGACGACAACGGGGACGTGCGGGCCGAGGGCTTCGCCACGCCGCTGAAGGTGCGGTCCGACAACGGCGACGTACACGTGCGCGAGGCCGGCGGTCCGCTGGACCTCGGCTCGACCAACGGCGACGTCGTCGTCGAGGCCGGGACCACCGCGCCCGAGGTCCTCGTCCGGTCCGACAACGGCGACGTACGGGTCGACCTCGGCACCGTCCCGCGCCGTGTCGACGTCGTCACCGACAACGGCGACGTCACCCTCTCCCTCCCCTCCGCCGAGTACGCGGTGACCGGAGCCAGCGACAACGGCGACGTCCGGATCGACGTCCCCCGCCGCGAGAAGAGCGGGCACTCGGTGAACGTCCGCAGCGACAACGGTGACGTCTCCGTCCTCACGGCGAACTGACCGGCCCGTGTGTTCGTCCCTACCGGGTGGGAGAATGAACCGGACCGGGCACGGCGGACACAGCACGGGAGAGGTACGTGGCGGCGAGCGACGCGAGGGGGGCGGGCGGCGTTCGACGTCGTGACGCGCCGAGGCGGGGAGAGACCCGATCCGACGGTGGGCCGCGGCGGGCGCCTTCCGGACTCCGGCTCGCCCTCGCCCTGCCCCTGCTCGTCGGCGCCCTGCTGCCGCACGCCTTCGCCGGCGGCGGCACCCGTCGCTGGTTCGGGGGACGCGGCGAGAGTCAGCGCGCCGAGGCGCAGGCCGCCAAGGACGCCGCCGCCGCGGCCTTCTACGAGCTCGACACCGCCCAGCGCGGGCTGCGCATCTCCATCGAGACCATCACCGCCGTCGACAGCTCCCCCGAGGCGCGCCGGGCCGTCGAGGGCTTCGACGCCCTCGGCCGCCGGATCGACGAGGTCAGCCACACCTACATCGGCGCCGTCGACGCGCACGACCTCGACCGCGACGAGCTCGACGCGGCGACCGCGAGCCGCGCGCGCGCCGAACTCACCCGCGCCAAGGAGGAGCTGGACCGGGTGAAGGGCGAGCTCGACCGGTTCGAGGAGGGCCTCGGGCCGCTGCTCGGGAGCGCCGAGACCCAGCTCGCCCGCCTCGCCCCCGCCGTCGAGCGCGCCCGGCAGGCCCTGCGCGGCGCGAGCGGCGCCCTCGACGGCGTACGGGAGAGCGGGCTGCGCGCCGACGATCTCGCCGCCCGGCTCGCCGCCCTCGGGCCCGAGCTCACGCGGCTCAACGAGGGCGCGGGCCGGCACGGGGTTCCCGAGACCCTCCAGCGGGCCGACCGGGTGCTGCGCGACGCGGAGGCCGTACGGGCCGAGGCCGAGCGGCTGCCCGAGCGGGCCGCCGAGATCGACCGGCGTCTCGTCTCCCTCCGTACCCGCACCGAGGCGCTCACCACCCGTACCGAGCACGTCGAGCCCGTCCTCTCGGAGCTGCGGCGGCGCTACACCGCGCCCTGCTGGCAGGACCTCCAGCACGTACCGGAGCAGGCCACCGCCACGCTCCGGCAGGCCGAGGAACGGCTCGCCGAGGCGGGGAGGGCGCGCGCCGAGCAGCGCTGGCCGGACGCGACCTCGCTGCTCTCCACCGTCCGCGCGCTGCTCGACTCCACCGACGAGGCCGTCTCGGCCGCCGGGGACCGGCTGCGCCGGCTGGACGCCGTCGCCAAGGACCCGAAGGCGGAGATCGACCGGACCCGGTTCGCGGTACGGGACGCCCAGCGCCTCGCGATGGACGGGCGGAACACCCCCGACCCCCGCCACGCCCGGCCCCTCGACGAGGCCGTCGCCCGGCTCGACCGCGCGGTGGATGCCCTGGAGGGCCGCCACCCCGACTACTGGCACTTCCTGACCGAGCTGGAGGGGGTACGGGCCTCGGCCGCGCACGTCGTCGGCCTGATACGGGAGGAACGCGGCGCCGCCCATTGAGGTGGGGGCGGGCGCGAATGCCAGCGCCGCCCCATGAGAGGTGGGGCGGGCGGAGCCGGCGCCGCCTGTGGAGCCGGGGCAGCGGATGCCGGAGCGCGGCGCCGCCCGTCGTTCGCGGTGAGGCTCCCGGTTCCCCGTGCGGGCCGGGCCGCCGCCCGGCCCCGGGGCGGCGCGCCACCCGGGTCTCTGCCCGTCCGGGCCCACAGGCTCTAGCCTGTTCCCATGCCTCGTTACGAATTCCGCTGCCGCACCTGCGGCGACACCTTCGAGCTCAGCCGTCCGATGGCCGAGTCCTCCGATCCCGCCTCCTGCCCCGCCGGGCACGACGACACCGTGAAGCTGCTCTCGGCCGTGGCCGTCGGCGGCTCGGCCGCCGCCCCCGCGCCGAGCGGCGGCGGGGGCGGTGGCTGCTGCGGTGGAGGCGGCTGCGGCTGACCGCTCGGGCCCACGAGGGGCTCGGCCGTAGGCGGTGTCACACCGCGGCGGCCGCCCGGAAGCGGCGCAGGATCTCCTCCCCCGCCGCGACCCCGCGTTCCGCGAGGACGTCGAGGTGGGGGGCGGTCCAGTCGCTGTCGGCCAGTTCGCCGTGGCCGGGCCGCCAGGCCCGGTCCGCGGCGAGCAGCAGGTCGGCGTCGAGGAGGGAGTCCCCGGCGGCGAGCGTGAGCGTGGCGCCGATGCGGCGGGCGACCTCGCGGACGGCCGCGCTCTTGGTGAGCGGCTTCGGTACGGCGTACACCTTGCGGCCCTGGAGCGAGACCGTCCAGCCGCGTTCCTCCGCCCAGGCGCCGAAGCGCGCCAGCCACTCCTCGGGGAGTCGTTCCCGCTCGACGACGAGGTAGGCGAAGAGGTCCTCGGCGACGCGGTGCTTGCGCACCCAGGACAGGTCCGTGGTCGCGGTGAGGTAGGCGCGGATCTCGGAGAGCGGCGCGCACTCCTCGGCGAGCCGGCGCAGTACCGACGCGTGCCAGTCGGCGTCGGTGACGCCGTCGACGAGGATGTGTCCGCCGTTGGCGCAGATCGCGTACTTCGGTGCGGTGCCGGGGAGTTGGATGCGCTGGTACTGCTTGCGCGTCCGGGTCGTGGTGGGGACGAAGACGGCTTCGCCGGTCAGCTGCGCGAGGAGGTCGGCCGCGTCCTCGGTCATGTAGGAGAGCGGCTTGGACTCGTGGACCTCGACGCAGAGCAGCCGGGGCGCCTGGGCGTCGGGCATGCCGAGGGCGAGGGCCGCGGACGAGTAGATCAGGGTGCGGTCGAGGTCGCTCGCGACGAGGACGGAGGCCGGGGCCACCCTCGTAGCCGCGGGGGGCTCGCTCGCGAGGGCCGTACTCGTGGGGATCGTCACCGCGGTCGCGGGCGTCGCGCTCGCGGCGGTCGTACGCGCGGGCGCCGTGCTCTCTGCCGCCGCACTCGCGGCCGCCGTACTCGTAGCCGTCGTACTCGCCGGGGTCGTACTCACTGGGACACCACCGCCTTGCCGTCGACGCCTGTCGCACCCCTTGTGTACTGAGGGTGTATCAGGCCGACGCAGCTGTACGGGAGTTCGTCGACCAGCTCGACCGGTACACCGCGCTGTTCGGCGAGCAGGCGGACGTGTGCGAGGTCGGCGTCGGCGCCGCGCCTCGCGAGGATCTTCCAGGGGACGCGGCGGAGCAGGACGCGGGTGGTCTCGCCGACGCCGGGCTTGACCAGGTTGACGTCGTGGATGCCGTACTCCTCGCTGATGCGCTCCACGGCCGCCCAGCCCTCCCAGGTCGGGGTGCGGTCGGCGGCCAGGAGTTCCTTGACGTCGGTGTCGACGGCCGCGCCGACCTCGTCGAAGCGGGCGGCGACGGCATCGAGGAAGTCGTTGGAGACGTCGGCTCCGGCGAGCTCGCGGTAGAACTTGCCGCCGTGGTAGTCGTCGGGGCCGACGAGGTCGGCGCGCAGGACGGTGCGGGAGATCAGTCCGGAGACCGTGGAGTTGAGGCAGGCGGAGGGGATGAGGAAGTCCTCGCGGGTGCCGTAGGTGCGGACGCAGGAGCCGGGGTCGGCGAGGACCGCGATCTCCGGGTCGAAGCCCGTGATGCCCTCAGTCGCCTCGAACTCCTCGATGGCGTCGGCGAGTTCGCGGGTGATGGCGCCCTTGCCCGTCCAGCCGTCGACGAACACGACGTCGGCCGGGTCGTGGTGTGCGGCGATCCAGCGCAGCGCGTTGGCGTCGATGCCGCGGCCGCGCACGATGGAGACGGCGTAGTGCGGGAGGTCGAGGCCGTGGCGGGCCTGTGCCCAGCGGCGCATGAGGACGCCGACGGGGGTGCCGGCCCGGGCGAGCGAGACGAGCACGGGGCGGCGGCCGGGCCGCTCGGCGAGGACGGTCTCGGTGACGGTGCCGACGGCGCGGGCGATCCGGGCGGCGGAGGTCTCCAGGGCGGCGTGGAAGAGCTCCTGGTAGCGGTCGCTCGGCTGGTACTCGACGGGGAGCGACTCGGCGTAGTGCGCGCCGCCGCTCTGGATGGCTTCCTCGCGTTCCTCGGTGGGCGCCTCGAGCTCGACGTCCGAGAGGTCCTGGAGCAGCCAGCCGACCTCCTCGGGTGCGTACGAGGAGAAGGCGGGGCCGCGGAGGGGCTCGGGCAGCATGGAGCTCCTTTCGGGAGCTTCGGTGACCTGGGGCGTGGCGTCGTACGGGGAGTACGGCGCGGCCGTGGGCGTGTACGAGGGGACGACGGCGAGCACGACGCGCGGGATGTGCGCGGCGAGCTGGGCGATCAGGCCGTCCGGGGCGTGCAGGGCCGGGGTGTCGGCGGTGGAGTCGACGACGAGGACGACGGCGTCGAAGCCCGCGCCGGCCACGTTGTAGGCGTAGCGCTCGCCGGGGCCGTCGGCGGGGTCGTCGTGGGCCGGGAAGACGAGCTTGGTGCGGATCGCGTAGCCGGGGTCGTCGACGGCGAGGACGGGCGAGCGGGTGGTGGTGGAGTAGCGGACGTCGTGTCCGGCGTCCTCCAGGGCGGTGCCGAGGCGCAGCGGCGCGTACATCAGCTCCTCGAAGCCGAGCACGAGGGTGCGGCGGGCGCCGTCGAGCGCCTGCCCGACGCGGTCGGCGAGGGCGGGCAGGGCCGTCTCGAGCCGTTCCCGGTGGTCGGGGGTGAAGCCGTGCCGGCCGCCGTCGGGCAGGCCTTCCGGCCAGTCGAGCGCGACCCGGACGGCGGCGGGGCCGTGCGCGGGGGCGGCGGGCACGTACGGCGCCTCGTGCGCCGCGACCAGCGCCTGGCCCTTCTCCAGGACCCCTTCGGGGAGGTGCACGGTGCCGGCGGCGCCGGATATGAGGTCGACGCGGGCGCCTATCTCCGCCGCGAAGGCGTCCAGGCGGCCGAGGTCGGCGGCCGAGCGCATGTCGACGAGGGCGACGACGACGTACCGGTCGCGCGGGTAGCGCTCGTGCAGGGCCCGGACGGTGTTGAGGACGGTGTTTCCGGTGGAGAACTCGTCGTCGACGAGAACCAGCGGCCCGTCGCCGGCGAGGAGCTTGGCGTCCTCGGGCAGCAGCAGGTGGGAGGTGGCGTGCGAGTGGGACTCCTCGAAGCCGCCCGCGCGGGCGACCCCGTCCACCGGTCGCCGGGTGGAGTGGAGGTACGGGGCGAGGCCGAGGCCGTCGGCGACGGCGTGGCCCAGGGCGGTGGCGGTCTCGGCGTAGCCCAGGACGACGGAGCGGGCGGCCTCCTCGTCACCGAGGAGGGCCCGGACGCGCCGGCCGAGGTCGAGGCCGGAGCCGTGGACCACGGAGGGCCGCTGGGGCACGTGCTTGCCAAGCACGCTGGAGACCAGCAGATGCGCCCGCTTGGGGTTGCGACGCAGTGCGAGGCCCAACAGGGCCGGTAGCTCCTCGTCGCCGATCAGTTCGACGCCCAGTCGCTCCGCGACCCACGTTCCGGTCCACACCACGTCGTCGACGTCCCTTCGTCAGCCGGCAAGTCCGGCGGTGAGCAGATCCACGAAGCCGACGTCCTCCTTGGCGACGCCGAAGACCTCGGCGCGCAGAAGGGTGCGTTCGGCCCACGCGCGATGCGGCTTCACTTCGTTCATTTTGTTCGTATACGCGGAGCGGAGCACTCCGCCACCGCCCCGTTCCGGCCGCAGGATGTCCTGGGCGTCGCTCCACTCCTCGTGGCTGACCACGGAGAGCGCGTGGACCGGCACCACATGGGTGGGGTGGATGCAGGTCTTGCCGAGCAGACCGTTGGCCCGGTCGAGTTCGATCTCGCGCAGCAGTCCGTCGAGGTCGTGCTCGATGAGGGCGGTGCGCAGGTCCTCGGCGCGGCCCTCCAGGAAGGGGCTGCGGCGGAGCTGCGGCTTGAACATGCGCTCGCCGAGCCGGAAGTACTCCCAGACGGGGCCGGTGATGGTGAAGCCGGTGCCGTCGGAGCGGCCGAGGACGTTGACGACGTCGGCGATGACATGGGAGACGATCTTGACGTCGTAGGCGGTCATGTCGGGCGAGCGGCGCAGTCCGTACGCGGAGCAGAAGTCGGTGACGCCGAGGCGCAGGGCGAGGACGCGGTCGCGGTACTTGTCGGTGATCGACGCGATGCCGGCGAGGGTCTCGGCCCGGGTCTCCAGGTGGAGGAGTTCGGGGGACTCCAGGACGGGCATGGCGAAGAGGCGCCGGCCGCTCGTCCGCTCGGCCCGGGTGAGCGCTTCGAGGAAGGCGTGTCCCCGGGCCTCGGTGAACTTGGGCAGTACGAATCCGGACAGCAGGCGGACCGTTTCTCCGAGCCGGTCGACGAGGTCGGTGATCTGGCGCGGTTCGCGGACCCGGATGAAGAGCAGCGGTACGTCGGCGGGGGTGTCCGTGGCGGTGTCGGCGTCCGTCACGGTCCCGGCGGCGAGGTCGGCGAACTGCCGGACGAGGTTGTCCTCGCCGGCCTCGACATCGGCGTCGCCGATGGAGTCCTCCAGGCAGAGCACCATGGAGACCACTCCACGGGCCACCTGCTTGCGCACGTCGTCGGCGAGCCTCGGCCGGGTGGCCGGGCTGTAGAGCGTGGCCCCGAGGGCCACGGCGAGCGTGCGGGCGGGCGAATCCGCCGTGAACACGGCCGGTTCGCGATGGAACAGGCCGGCCCGTGTCGCGGACGGGATGTGCCCGAAATGACGCATATGAGTACCCCGTCTACCTCTCTGGACCCTGAGGACATGTGGCCGGTAATAGTACGTAGATGCGGGTGTCCGCAGTTCCCCGAGCGTATGAAATTCAGGTAACTCGTCAGCATCCGTCGTCTCGGCCCGGTATCGGTGTCGCCCCCGCGTTGTCCCCCGGTCCGACGGGAGGGCAGGATTACGGTCATGACGCACGCGATGCTGAAGGGCTCCAACGTCCCTCTCGACACCGCGGCCGTACGGGCCGTGCTCCGCTGGACCCCGGGCTCCGGGGTCCCCGACGTGGATGCCTCGGCCCTGCTGCTGGGGCCTTCCGGCCGCGTGCGGTCCGACGAGGACTTCGTGTTCTACAACCAGCCGCGCCACCCCTCGGGCCTGGTGCGGCGACTCCCGAAGAAGCGGGACTCCAAGGGCCTCACGGACACCGTGGAGGCCGATCTCGCCGCCATGGACGCCTCGATCGACCGCGTGGTGATCGCCGCCTCCTCCGACGGCGGCACCTTCCGGTCCGTCTCCGACCTGCGGATCCTGCTGTACGACGCCACGGCCGGACCCGACGCCGAGCCGCTCGCCCTGTTCTCCGTGACGGCGGAGACCGGCGAGGAGACCGCGGTCATCTGCGGCGAGCTGTACCGGCGCGGGGACACCTGGAAGTTCCGCGCGGTGGGCCAGGGCTACCCCACCGGCCTGATCGGCCTCGCCACCGACTTCGGCATCTCGGTCGACGAGGACACCCAGGACGCCCAGGACGGCCGGGAGACCCCGCACCGGGCCCCGGGCGCGCCGGACGCCCAGGAGGGCTCCCAGGAGCCGCAGGAGGCCGTGGCGGCCCCCACGCCCGCCGCCGGCTCCTCCGACCTCGACCTGACCGTCGTCCACGCCCCCGTACCGCCGCAGCCGACGATGCCGCCGCCCATGCCCGACCGGGCGCCCGCCTACGGCTACCCGCAGGGCACACCCGCCGCGCCGCAGGGCCCGGCGGGACAGCCGGTGCACACTCCGGCCCCCGCGTACGGGTACCCGCAGCCGGTGACCGCCCCCGAGCAGAACCCGGCTCCGGAGTTCCGGATGCCCCCCATGGGTCCCCAGTTCGTCCGGTCCTGAGGAGGTGGGCAACGGCTACGCCTTGGTCTTGTAGCCGCGCCCCCACTGCAGACCCCAGCCGTACAACCGGTCCAGCTCGGCCTGGAAGCCGTACACGAAGCGCACCTCGCGGCGGACGATCAGATCACCCTTGGCGTTCTCCACGGAGAAGACCGCGCAGGAGCGGGCCTGCGGGGCGCGCTCGTCGAGTTCGATCTCGATCCGGGGCCCGTTGCTCGGGTAGAGCGTGATCTTGGCGTGCGTACGGTCGAAGGCCGGCGTCTGGTCGTAGATGTACACGAAGAACAGCAGCCGCTTGATCTCGTCCTTGTGGTCCAGATTGACGAAGACCGTCTCCCCGGAGGACCCCCCGAAGCGGTCGTCGCCGCTGAGCTTCACGTACGGAGCTGCGTTCAGGTCGCCGAAGAAGCCGCCGAGCGGCTGCACCACGCCCTTGCTGCCGTCGGCGAGCTCGTAGAGGCAGCCCAGGTCCAGGTCGACGTTGACCATGCCCTGGGTGTGCGCCTGGACGACCTCCGGCTTGAAGAGCTGGGAGGGGTTGCGGAGCAGCCGGCCGCTCTGCCGCGAGCGCCCCTCCAGGTCGGAGGTCCGCATCCGCCAGGAGAGGTTCACCCGCAGGTTGCCGGTGGCGGCGCCCTGCTTGGTGAGCGACACCGACGGGCGTCGTTTCGTCAGATCGATCGTGTTCGACGCGGCGCTGCCCGAGTCGAACTGTGCCGTCCTCGCCGGAAACAGGTTGTCCCAGAAGGCCATGGCGCCTTCACCCCCCACTGATCGAAAACACCGCGCACATGCCTGCGGGGCGGCCGGGTGCACCGGCCGCCCCGCAGTGAAGCGTTCCTCATTGCCGGGGGTGTCACACCCCGGACGTCACCTCGGTCTTGCTGCCCGGGGAACCGGACCCGCCCTCGGCGGCGGCGAGCCGCTTGTTCCGCCGGACGGAGGACCAGAAGGACCAGGCGATGAGGGCGACACCGATGAGACCGGTGACGACCTCGGGGATCTGGTACCGGATGCTGACCATGAGGATCAGGGCCAGGGCGCCGATCGCGTAGTGCGCGCCGTGCTCCAGGTAGACGTAGTCGTCGAGGGTGCCCTGGCGGACCAGGTAGACCGTCAGCGAACGGACGTACATGGCGCCGACACCGAGGCCGAGTGCCATCAGGACGATGTCGTTGGTGATGGCGAAGGCGCCGATGACACCGTCGAACGAGAAGGAGGCGTCGAGGACCTCCAGGTACAGGAACATGAAGAAGGCGGCCTTGCCGGCCAGCTGCACCACGGTGACCTTCTTGCCGCTGCGCCGGGCCTCTTCCTCGGCCTCGTGCTCGCGCTCCTCCTCCTCTTCCAGCTTGTTCTCGAAGAAGCTGGAGAGACCGCCGACGACGAGGTAGGTGATCAGACCGAAGACGCCCGAGAGCAGGACGGTCGACGCCGCGTCGATGTGCGTGCCGCCGTGCTGGTGGGCCTGGGTCGCGAAGGTCATGGCGCTGATCGCCAGGACGATCAGGGCGATGCAGACCGAGAGCATGTCGATCTTGCCGAGCTTGGCCAGCGGGCGCTCCAGCCAGCCGAGCCACTTGATGTCCCGGTCCTCGAAGATGAAGTCGAGGAAGATCATCAGCAGGAACATTCCGCCGAAGGACGCGATCGACGGGTGCGCGTCGGTCACGAGCTGCTCATAGCGCTCGGCGTCGTTGAGAGCGAGATCGACGGCCTCGATGGGGCCGATCTTGGCGCTGATCGCGACGATCACGACGGGGAAGACCAGTCGCATGCCGAAGACGGCGATGAGCACACCGATCGTGAGGAAGATCTTCTGCCAGAAGGCATTCATCTTCTTCAGGATTCCGGCGTTGACCACCGCGTTGTCGAAGGACAGCGAGATCTCGAGGACGCAGAGGATCGCGACGATCCCGAACGCCTCCCACCCTCCGTAGAACACCGCTGCGACCAGCCCGAGCGCCGTGATGGCGAACGACCAGCCGAAGGTTTTCAGAACCACTGTCTACCCCATCGTGAAATTACATGGCTTTACGAAACGTTGACCCCGAAGTCTAGAGCGATGCCCCGAAGCCCGGACGCGTACCCCTGGCCGACCGCACGGAACTTCCATTCGCCGTTGTACCGGTAGAGCTCGCCGAAGATCATCGCGGTCTCGGTGGAAGCGTCCTCGGAGAGGTCGTAGCGGGCGAGTTCCTGACCGTCCATCTGGTTCACGACACGAATGAACGCGTTGCTGACCTGGCCGAAACTCTGGCTCCGGTTGTCGGCGTCATGGATCGAGACCGGGAAGACGATCTTGTCGCAATGGGCCGGCACCCGGGAGAGGTCCACGATGAGGGACTCGTCGTCCCCGTCACCCTCGCCGGTGAGGTTGTCGCCGGTGTGCTCGACGGACCCCTCGGGGCTGCGCAGCTGGTTGTAGAACACGAAGTACTCGTCCCCGAGCACCCGCCCGGCCTGGCACAGCAGCGCGCTGGCATCGAGGTCGAAGGGGGCTCCGGTGGTGGAGCGCGCGTCCCAGCCGAGACCCACGAGGACCTGGGTGAGGTTGGGTGCGGCCTTGGAGAGGGAGACATTGCCTCCCTTGGCGAGCGTGACGCCCATGATGCGGTTCCTCCCCGGTGGTGATGAGGCACGTCCGGCGCCGCACTCGGTGTGCGGCGCCGGACGGTTCGAACGGTTCGGCTCAGACGTTGACGCCGAAGTCCTGCGCGATGCCGCGCAGACCCGAGGCGTAGCCCTGGCCGACGGCACGGAACTTCCACTCGGCTCCGTGGCGGTACAGCTCGCCGAAGACCATGGCGGTCTCGGTCGAGGCGTCCTCGGAGAGGTCGTACCGGGCGATCTCGGCGCCGCCGGCCTGGTTCACGACGCGGATGAACGCGTTGCGCACCTGGCCGAAGGACTGCTGGCGGTTCTCGGCGTCGTAGATCGACACCGGGAAGACGATCTTGGCGACATCGGCCGGCACGGTGGCCAGGCTGACCTTGACCTGCTCGTCGTCGCCCTCGCCCTCACCGGTGAGGTTGTCACCGGTGTGCTCGACGGAGCCGTCGGCGCTCTTCAGGTTGTTGAAGAAGACGAAGTCCTGGTCGTTGCGGACCTTGCCCTCCTCGCTCACCAGGATGGCACTGGCGTCGAGGTCGAAGTCCGTACCGGTGGTGGTGCGGACGTCCCAGCCCAGACCGACGGTCACGGCGGTGAGGCCAGGGGCCTCCTTGGTCAGCGAGACGTTGCCGCCCTTGCTGAGGCTGACTCCCACGAGTCCCTCCATACGTTTCCAGGGGCAGCGCCCCGAGTCGTGCGTTGGCATCGGATCAACGACTGGATCCTAGTGACGGGTTCCCGGTCGAAACAGTCGATTCGCCCGGTGAATCCGGGTGTCGGGCCCGAGAAGGCCTCCTGAGCCCGGCTTCGCGGGGCTCAGACGGCGTCGAGAGCCTTGATGTACTCGCCGATGTCGCGGGCGTCCGGCAGGGCGTTGACGACGGTCCAGCGGACCACACCCTCCTTGTCGATGACGAAGGTGCCGCGCACCGCGCAGCCCTTCTCCTCGTCGAGGACGCCGTACGCGCGGGAGGTCTCGCCGTGCGGCCAGAAATCGGAGAGCAGCGGGTACTCCAGGGACTCCTGCTCGGCGAAGACGCGCAGGGTGTGGATGGAGTCGTTGGAGACCGCGAGGAGCTGGGTGTCGTCGTTGACGAACGTCGGCAGGTTGTCGCGCAGCTCCCCGAGCTCACCCGCGCAGACGCCGGTGAAGGCGAAGGGGTAGAAGACGAGCACCACGTTCTTCTCGCCCCGGAGGTCGGAGAGTCGCACGGTGCGCCCGTGATTGTCCTTGAGCTCGAAATCCGGGGCCTCGGCACCGACCTCGATCGCCATCGCGTACGCATCCCTTCGACGGGGCCCCTGACCTTGGGCCGAATCGGTGAACCCCACCCTACGGCCTGTGCACGAAAGCCCCCGCCGGCGAACCGGCGGGGGCTTCTCGCAGCGTGGTGATCAGCGCTTGGGGGCGGTCAGGCGGGTGCCCGTCCAGTCCTTTGCGACGCTGATGCTCTTGGTCTGGGAGAGACCAGCTGTCTGCGCGGCATCGTTGATGTCGGACGGCTCGATGTAGCCGTCACGTCCGGTCTTGGGCGTCAGCAGCCAGATGGTGCCGCCGTCCTCCAGAAGACCGATGGCGTCCACCAGGGCATCGGTGAGATCGCCGTCCTCGTCGCGGAACCAGAGCACGACGGCGTCGGCGACGTCGTCGTATTCCTCGTCCACGAGCTCGGCCCCGATGATGGACTCGATGCCTTCACGGAGATCCTGGTCGACGTCGTCGTCGTAGCCGATCTCCTGGACCACCTGTCCGGGCTCGAACCCCAGCCTTCCGGCCGGGTTGGTCCGCTCCTCCGCGTGGTCCGCGGTCGCGCTCACGGCTTGCCTCCTGCTCATTCGGTAAATGCTTGGGCCGCGCGTATGCGCGCGGCGCTGGCCGTAGTCCACACGTGCCGGGGTGGATCGCGCAAGTACCCGGCCGTGGAGACCGCCGAAACGGTGACGTTTGGGGCCGTCTCGCCGCAACTTCCGGCACCGTAGGCTCCCGCTCCGTGATCGGGCACACATGATTCATCCTGGTTTGAGGACTTCTGAGGTTTCAGTCTGCCGAACGCCCGGACGAAACGCATGCGCGGGTTGAGCGTAAGGTTGCGATTTGACCGCACCCAGACACGTGGAGGACACCGCTGGGGGTTACCCCTCGGTAAATGTGACGTCTGGCGCACGCGGGGTACACGATGGACATCCCGACCACTTCGTGGCCCCGTGGGCACCACCGAACAGCGAAGGAAGAGCGTGGCTCCCGGATCCGATCGCAACCCGATCATCATTGGCGGCCTTCCCAGCCAGGTCCCGGATTTCGACCCGGAAGAGACCCAGGAATGGCTCGACTCCCTCGACGCGGCCGTCGACGAGCGGGGCCGTGAGCGGGCCCGCTACCTCATGCTCCGACTGATCGAGCGGGCCCGCGAGAAGCGTGTGGCCGTGCCCGAGATGCGCAGCACGGACTACGTCAACACCATCGCCACCAAGGACGAGCCCTTCTTCCCCGGCAACGAGGAGATCGAGCGCAAGGTCCTCAACGCCACCCGGTGGAACGCGGCCGTCATGGTCTCGCGCGCCCAGCGTCCGGGCATCGGCGTCGGCGGCCACATCGCGACCTTCGCCTCCTCGGCCTCGTTGTACGACGTCGGCTTCAACCACTTCTTCCGCGGCAAGGACGAGGGCGACGGCGGCGACCAGATCTTCTTCCAGGGGCACGCCTCCCCCGGCATCTACGCCCGCGCGTACCTCCTGGACCGGCTGAACGACACGCAGCTCGACGGCTTCCGCCAGGAGAGGTCGAAGTTCCCGAACGGGCTCTCGTCCTACCCGCACCCTCGGCTGATGCCGGACTTCTGGGAGTTCCCGACCGTGTCGATGGGCCTCGGCCCGCTCGGCGCGATCTACCAGGCCCGGATGAACCGCTACATGGAGGCGCGCGGGATCGCCGACACCTCCGCGTCACACGTCTGGGCGTTCCTCGGCGACGGCGAGATGGACGAGGTCGAGTCGCTCGGCCAGCTCTCCATCGCCGCCCGCGAAGGCCTGGACAACCTCACCTTCGTCGTCAACTGCAACCTCCAGCGGCTCGACGGCCCGGTGCGCGGCAACGGCAAGATCATCCAGGAACTGGAGTCGATCTTCCGGGGCAACGGCTGGAACGTCATCAAGCTGATCTGGGACCGCTCCTGGGACCCGCTGCTCGCGCAGGACCGCGACGGCATCCTGGTCAACAGGCTGAACACCACCCCCGACGGCCAGTTCCAGACGTACGCCACGGAGACCGGCGCCTACATCCGCGACCACTTCTTCGGCGACGACCACCGGCTGCGGGCGATGGTCGAGGGCATGTCGGACCAGCAGGTCCTGCACCTGGGCCGCGGCGGTCACGACCACAAGAAGATCTACGCGGCGTACGCGGCGGCGAAGGCCCACGCGGGCCAGCCGACCGTGATCCTCGCCCAGACCGTCAAGGGCTGGACGCTCGGCCCGAACTTCGAGGGCCGCAACGCGACCCACCAGATGAAGAAGCTGACGGTCGACGACCTCAAGCGCTTCCGCGACCGGCTGCACATCCCGGTGACCGACCGGCAGTTGGAGGACGGCCTCCCGCCGTACTACCACCCGGGCCGGAACTCCGAGGAGATCCAGTACATGCACGACCGCCGCAAGTCGCTGGGCGGGTACGTCCCGACCCGCGTCGTGCGGGCGAAGCCGCTGGTCCTCCCCGACGACAAGACCTACGCGGCCGCCAAGAAGGGCTCCGGGCAGCAGTCGATCGCCACCACGATGGCCTTCGTCCGCATCCTGAAGGACCTCATGCGGGACAAGGAGATCGGCAAGCGCTTCGTGCTGATCGCCCCCGACGAGTACCGCACCTTCGGCATGGACGCCTTCTTCCCGAGCGCCAAGATCTACAACCCGCTGGGCCAGCAGTACGAGGCGGTGGACCGCGAACTCCTCCTCGCCTACAAGGAGTCGCCGACCGGCCAGATGCTGCACGACGGCATCTCCGAGGCCGGCTGCACGGCCTCGCTGATCGCCGCCGGTTCGGCGTACGCCACGCACGGCGAGCCGCTGATCCCGGTGTACGTCTTCTACTCGATGTTCGGTTTCCAGCGGACCGGCGACCAGTTCTGGCAGATGGCCGACCAGCTGGCCCGCGGCTTCGTGCTCGGCGCCACCGCCGGCCGTACGACGCTGACCGGCGAGGGCCTCCAGCACGCGGACGGCCACTCGCACCTGCTGGCCTCGACCAACCCGGCCTGCATCGCCTACGACCCGGCGTTCGGCTTCGAGATCGCGCACATCGTCAAGGACGGTCTGCGCCGTATGTACGGCTCCGAGGCCGAGGACGTCTTCTACTACCTGACGGTCTACAACGAGCCGATCCAGCACCCGGCCGAGCCCGAGAACGTCGACGTCGAGGGCATCCTCCAGGGCATCCACCGCTTCAAGCCGGCCGAGGCGGGCACGATCCCGGCGCAGATCATGGCCTCCGGTGTCGCCGTCCCGTGGGCGATCGAGGCACAGCGGATCCTCGCCGAGGAGTGGAACGTCCGGGCCGACGTCTGGTCCGCGACCTCCTGGACCGAGCTGCGGCGTGAGGCCGTGGCCGTCGAGGAGCACAACCTGCTCCACCCGGACGAGGAGCAGCGCGTCCCGTACGTGACGCGCAAGCTCCGGGGCTCCCAGGGTCCGTTCGTGGCGGTCTCGGACTGGATGCGCGCGGTGCCGGACCAGATCTCCCGCTGGGTGCCGGGCACGTACAGCTCGCTGGGCGCGGACGGCTTCGGCTTCGCGGACACGCGGGGCGCGGCCCGTCGCTACTTCCACATCGACGCCCCGTCGATCGTGCTGGCGGTGCTGACCGAGCTCGCGCGTGAGGGCAAGGTCGAGCGCTCGGTCCTCAAGCAGGCCGTGGACCGCTACCAGCTGCTCGACGTGGCGGCCGCCGACCCGGGCGCCGCGGGCGGCGACGCCTGATCCGGCAGCCCGACAGGTGGCCCCGGGCGGTTCTCCGGCGACACCGGACGGCGCCCGGGGCGGCTGCCCGGTAGCACGGAGTGCCTGGTGAGGGGCGGTGGGACCACGGTCTCGCCGCCCTTCGGCGTTCTCTACGATTCCCCGCATGAAGGATCGCTGGGAAGAACGCACACAGATGCCGCTGCTCGTGCTGGCCGTGGCGTTCGGCGTCGCCTACGCCGTGCCGATCGTGGCTCCCGGCGCCGCACCCTGGGTGCACCGGCTGTGCACCCATGTCGAGTGGGCGGTCTGGGCGGCCTTCGCCGTCGACTATCTGGTCCGGCTGGTGCTCGCGCCGGCGCGCTGGGCCTTCATCCGCTCCCACCCCCTCGATCTGCTCGCGGTCCTGCTGCCGATGGTGCAGCCGCTGCGGCTGCTGCGGGTCGTCTCCACGCTCCTCCTGGTGGGCCGGCGGGCCCGGATGGCCCCGCAGATAACGCTCACCACCTATGTGGCGGGCGCGGTCGTCGGGCTGATGATGTTC
This sequence comes from Streptomyces zaomyceticus, assembly GCF_014656215.1. Lineage (GTDB taxonomy): Bacteria > Actinomycetota > Actinomycetes > Streptomycetales > Streptomycetaceae > Streptomyces > Streptomyces zaomyceticus. The sequence goes on from NZ_BNBZ01000001.1 coordinate 58,573, forward strand.
GGCTCGCTGGCCGTGCTGCACGTCGAGCGGGACGCCCCGAACGGCAACATCAAGACGCTCGGGGACGCGGTCTGGTGGTCCTTCACCACGATGACCACGGTCGGCTACGGCGACCACGCCCCGACCACGGGCCTCGGCCGGGTCCTCGCGGTGGGCCTGATGCTCTCGGGCATCGCCCTGCTCGGTGTCGTCACCGCCAACATCGCGGCCTGGTTCATCTCCCGCTTCGAGCGGGACGACGCGGTGGAGCGCCGGCAGACCGAGCTCCTGGAGGCGCTGACCCGGGAGGTCCGCGAACTGCGCGCCGAGGTCGCCCGGCTCTCGCCCACAGCGGAATCCCCCGCCCCGGCCTCCGGTCCGGTCACCGCGCCCGACGGCGCGCCGGGCGTCCCCGCCCCTATCGCTCCCAGATCTTGAACGCTCTGACCTCGTAGGGCGTCTGCGGCACCCAGGTCCCACGCCCCGGGTAGGTCTCGAACTCCCCCGCCTCCGCGCACTCGGCCGACTGGTACGTCGTGACCGGCCGTCCCGTGCGGTTGGCGAGGGACTGGGCCGAGGTGCCCGGCGGCAGCGCGACACAGCTGTCGACGTCGGTCGTGGCCAGTTCGTGGCTCTGCGCCCTGCCCTTGAAGTCGGGCTTGGGCCAGAGGCAGAGCCGCCCCGGCCCGCAGGCCCCGAGCGCGGTCGCGGTCGGTACGGCCGCCGCCGGGGCCGCGAGGCAAGCGCTCAGGACGGCCGCGACGACGAGTGCGGTCTTCGTATACACGTACATGCTGATGAACCCCCGCTTGATTACTCTCTGTAATCAAAAGCATGGCGGAGGTCACCCGCCGACGGAAGAGGGGCCGCCCCCGTTCACGCGAACGGGTGACGGCCCCCTACGGGAACCCCGACAGAGCTCAGTACCTCAGATGTGACCGCCGCCCATGCCGCCCGCCTCCGCGTTCTCGCCGCGCTTGGTGAGCGTGGCGACCAGCGCCGCGACGACGGCGACGACACCGGCGACGGTGAAGGCCAGGCCCATGCCGTCGAGGAAGGTGTCGTGGATGACGCCGGTGATCCGCTCCAGGACATCGGGGGTCATCCCCGGCGCCTGGGCCAGCTCCGGCGGGGCCATGCCGAACTCGGCGGCCTGCTCCAGCCGCGGGTCGGCCGGGGTCGGGATGCCGGCGGCGACCCAGTTGGGCTCGAAGGAGTCGGCGACCTTGGAGGACATGACGGCACCGAGCACCGCCGTACCGAGCGCGCCGCCGACCTGCATCGCGGCCTGCTGCAGGCCGCCGGCCACGCCGGAGAGCTCGAGCGGCGCGTTGCCGACGATGACCTCGGTGGCACCGACCATGACCGGGGCGAGCCCGAGACCGAGCAGGGCGAACCAGAGGGACATCACGAAGGTGCCGGTCCCGGAGGAGAGCGTGATCATGCCGAACATCGCGACGGCCGTGCAGACCATGCCGCCGACCAGCGGCACCCGCGGGCCGAACTTGGTGATCAGCGCACCCGCCAGCGGCGAGGAGACGATCATCATCGCGGTCAGCGGCAGCAGGTGCAGACCGCTGTCGACCGGGCTGAGCCCCTTCACGCCCTGGAGGTAGAAGGTCACGAAGAACAGGCCGCCCATGAAGGCGAAGGCCATCAGGACCATCAGCACCACACCGGCCGAGAGCGGCACGGAGCGGAACATGGCCAGCGGGATGAGCGGCTCCTTGACCTTGGTCTCCCACACGGCGAAGACCACGAAGAGCAGCACCGCGCCGAGCAGACAGCCCCAGGTCCTGCCGCTCGACCAGCCCCAGGACTCGCCGGCCTTGATGAGGCTCCAGACGAGGGAGGCCATGGCGCCGGAGAGCAGCACGATGCCGAAGACGTCGAAGGAACGCGGCGCGTTCTCGGCGCGGTGGTCCTTGAGGATGATCAGGCCGAGGACGAGGGCGAGGACGCCCACCGGCACGTTGATGAAGAAGACGGACTGCCAGCTGACGTGCTCGACGAGCAGACCGCCGACGATCGGGCCGCCGGCGGTGGACGCGCCGATGACCATGCCCCAGATGCCGATGGCCATGTTCAGCTTCTCGGCGGGGAAGGTGGCGCGCAGCAGGCCGAGCGCGGCCGGCATCAGCAGAGCGCCGAAGAGGCCCTGGAGGACACGGAAGGCGATCACGGCCCCGATGGAGTCGGAGAGGCCGATCGCTCCGGAGGCGAGGGCGAAGCCGGCGATGCCGATGAGGAAGGTCTGCCGGTGGCCGAAGCGGTCACCGAGCTTGCCGGCGGTGATCAGGGCGACGGCGAGCGCGAGCAGATAGCCGTTGGTGATCCACTGGACCTGGGCGAGGGAGGCTCCGAGGTCGTCCTTGATGGCGGGGTTGGCGATGGCGACGATCGTGCCGTCGAGCGCGACCATCATCACGCCCGCGGCCACGGCGAACAGGGTCAGCCAGGGGTGGCCGCGCAGTCCCTTCGCCGGGACCGGGACGGGTTCCCGGACGCCCCCCTGACCCTGCGGGGCCTTTTCCACTGTGGTCTGACTAGTCATGCGAACGAGGATATTGACAGTCACTGACAATTGACAAAGCCATTCACACGTCGGTAACTGTCACGTAGCTCACAGGTACGCTGAGCTGGACGAAATGCCTGAAAAGAGGACTCCGACGTGACCCTGCCCGGCCTGCGTGAGCGGAAGAAGCAACGCACGCGCGACACCTTGACCCGGGTGGCCCTCGAGTTCTTCACGACCCAGGGGTACGAGCGGACGACCGTCGACGAGATCGTCGACGCCGTCGAGGTCTCGCAGCGCACCTTCTTCCGGTACTTCTCCTCCAAGGAGGAGGTGGCCTTCGCCGTCCAGCAGATGGTGGAGGAGCGTTTCCTCGAGGCCCTGCGGCAGCGGCCGCCGGGCGAAGGCCCCTTCGACGCGATGCGCAACGCCGTGCTCTGCGCCTGGGACACCATCGGGGACGCCATCGTCGAGGTGGTGCCGGTCGAGCTGTATCTGCGCAGTCTCCAGACGATCGAGTCGACACCCGCGCTGCTCGCCGTCCATCTGCGCCGCTCCACCGAGATGGAGGAGACGATCGCCGGGATCATCGCCGGCCGCGAGGGCCTCGACATGGACGTGGACCCACGCCCCAGGATCGCGGTGGCGGCGTTCAGCGGCGTGATGCGGGTGACGGGCCAGCTGTGGGGCCGGGGTACGGACCAGAGCCTGGAGGCCATCCGCTCCCTCACCGAGGAGTATCTCGACCACCTCGGCCCGGCCCTCGCCCCGAGCTGGCGGGCCCGCTCCGGCGAGAGCGGCCACGGAGCCCTGTAGAACCGGCTCCCGCCGAAGCCCCGCACGCCATCGCCGGCGCTCACCAGAACCGTCGCCCCGCAGAACCGGTGCCCCAGAACCAGTGCCCTGTCGAACCGACGCCGTGTGGAACCGGCAACCTGTGGAACCGGTCACGGCCGAAGCTCCGCCTCCGGCCCGTGAACCGGCCCCCCGAGGCCGCGGCCTCGGCCCGTGGAACCGGCTCTGCCAGGTCACGGCGCCGCTGCCCGCCGAACCGGCTCCGCCGGGTCGCGGCGCCGCCTCGCGAAACCTGATCCTCGAAACTTCACCCGCGCCCCGTAGGGTGGCGGCCCGTGACCTCAGTCGACGCCGCCTCCCCCGCGCTGATCGTCGTGCGCACCCTGCTCGCGCTCGCCGTCGTCTTCGTGCTGCTCGCAACCACCGGGTGGACGTCGATCCGGCACCGCGCCGAGCCCGGCGGCCCCTCCCGTGAGACCGCGCTCGCCGCCTGGGCGCGCGACCGGATCGACCACCGTCCGCTGCCGGGTCCGACCACGCCCGCCCAGGGCGTCGCCGCCTTCTTCGCCGGTCTCGGCCAGGCACGTGCCGCCGGTCTGGCCGAACGGCATCCGCTCGTCGTCGGCAATCTCAACGGCGCGCCGGTGGCCCTGCGCTACCGCGCCAACCGGATCACCCTCGGCCGTGCGCTCACGACCGAGCGGAACAGAATCCACGACTCCCGGCTCTCCGCCGAGGGCCGCCACGAGGCGCGGCGCCGGCTCGACCGCTTCGGCTCGCTGCTGCGGCCCGGCCGGCAGATCCTCGCTTTCGATCCCACCGGTACGGGGCGGGCCGCCGAGGTCCTCGGGGATCTGGAGCGGGCCGGACGGGTCTCGGTGATCGTGCCCGGGGTCGACACCAATCTCCTCACCTTCCAGAAGACCCACGGCCGGTACAGGGCACCCGTCGGCATGGCCGAGGCCCTCTACGCCGCCGAGCGGCGGGCCTCCCCCGGCACCAGGGTCGCCGTGATCGCCTGGGCCGACTACACCGCGCCCGTCGGGGTCGGCGTCGACGCCATGACCGGCCGGCTCGCCGAGGGCGGCGCCGAACGGCTCGTGGGACTGACCGAGGCGCTGCCCGGGGACGCGCGCGTGGCGCTGTTCTGCCACAGCTACGGCTCCGTGCTCTGCGGGGTCGCGGCGCCGCGGCTGCCCGCCCGGGTGACGGACCTGGCCGTGGCGGGAAGCCCCGGGATGCGGGTGGAGCGGGCGAGCGACCTCGCCACGCCCGCGCGCGTGTGGGCGATGCGGGACGCCGACGACTGGATCGAGGACGTGCCGCACCTGGAGCTGGCCGGCGTCGGGCACGGGGCCGACCCGGTGGCCCCGGAGTTCGGCGCCCGACTGCTCTCGGCGCGGGGCGCGATCGGCCACAGCGGCTATTTCGAGCCTGGCACGGAGAGCCTCGGCAACTTCGCCGCGATAGGCGTCGGCTCCTACGGGAACCTCGTCTGCGCACGTGCCGACAGCGCTTGCCACGACGGAATATCCGGCGCGGAAGGGCGCTGACGCGCGTAGATCACGTAATTTCGGGACCTTTCGGAGGGGCGACGCACGGGCACGCGCCGCTTACGATGAGGCGTATGGGTGATGTGCTGGCCGGAATTCATGCCACCTGGGAGTTCGAGAGCGACGCCCTCGTCATCCGCTTCGATCGGGGGAACCGTGCGCCAAGACTCTTCAACGTGCTGCGCGAACGACGAGTACCGCACGAGGCGCTGGCGTCGGTGACGCTCACGCCCGGCAAGCGGGGCACCGTCGTGCTGCACGCCGTGCCCAGGCCGGGTGCCGATCCACTGATGGAGGCGGCCGCGGGACAGCTGGCGGAGAACTGCGATCCGTACCGCCTGGTGCTCCCGGCGGACCGGGAGACGCTCGCCGAGTACTACCGGGACGAACTGCGGACGGTCCTGGCCGCACGCACGGCGGGCTCGCCGTACGCGGAGGACCCGACGGACCCCGTGGGCTCCTCGGACGTGACGCCCGCCGACCGCTTCCTGGTGTCACCGCCGCTGGGTCCGCAGTCCTTCAAGGCGTACGACGGGAAGGCGAGCTTCGACGGGCAGTCGGAGGTCTCGTTCCGCTGGTCGTGGACGGGTGCGTCCTCCGAGAAGTGGAAGGCGGGTGACCAGTTCTTCCAGGTACGGGACCTCTGCGGGGTCGAATGGCGCTCGCCGGACGTCCTCGACGGGCATCTGCGTCTGGTGCCCCGGGGCGGCGAACCCCGGGCCTCCCAGGCCGACCGGGACCCCGCCTCCGTCGTCTTCGGCCTCGGCTACGGGCCGGTGCACCTGTCCCTCCCCTTCGCGGCGGCGGTCCTCGCGGCGATCCGGAGCTCGGATCGCGTGCCCGCGCGCGTCGCCACTCCCGGTGCCGTCGCCGAAAGGATTCGGCACCTGGGTGAACTGCACCAGGCGGGACTGGTGACGGACGAGGAGTTCTCGGCGAAGAAGGCGGAGCTCCTCGCGGAGCTGTGACCGCGCGGCAGACACACGCAGCGGACCCGCGGCGCCCACGGCTGACGGCTGACGGCTGACGGCTGACGGCTGACGGCTGACGGCTGACGGCTGACGGCTGACGGCTGACGGCTGACGGCTGACGGAACTCGCACCGCGCGACGCCCGTAGCCTGGGGCGATGTCACCACCCGAGGCCCGGCCCGCCCGCCGACGTCATACTCCGGTATCAGGTCGCAGCCCGGTCCCCGGTATGACGTCGGGGGGCCGGGTCGCTGCCTACTCTGGGCGGGTCATGGCTACCGAACCGCGGCACGAGCCGCCCTCCCCCCGACAGCAGGGTCAGCAGGACCGGCGCGGACAGCTCAGTGGGCTCAGTGGGCTCAGCGCCCGGACGCGCGAGATGTTCCAGGGACTCGGGACCGCGCTCACCACGCCCAGCACCCCGGGGGCGCCCCTGCTCGCCGATGCCTCCTCGCGGTGGGTGCGGCTGCTCCCGTACGTCGTCGCCCTGGCCTTCGTCGCCTCGCTCCTCCCCACCACGGTCCATCTCCTCGCCGGGGACTACGGCGTCAACGGCGCCCTCGCCGGGGCCATCGGCACCGCGCAGACCGCGCCGCTGCTGCTCGCCGTCGTCCGTCCCCTCCAGGCCTGGTGGATCGTCTTCGCCGCCGATGTGCTCGGCGCCCTCGTGATGCTCGCCGCCGACGGCACGCGCGCCCACCTGTGGCCCTGGACCCCGCCGGCCGTGGTCGGCTACTGCGCGCTGATGGTCGCGCTGGGCCTGCGCGAGTCCCGTCGGGCGCTGTTCGGTGTCTGGCTCGCGACGGGCGTCGCCGGATACGCCCTGGAGGCCTTCCGGCCGGCCGGGTACACCAGCGTCCACACCCTGCTGCTCGTCCTGAGCGGGGTGCTGCTGCTCCTCACCTCGGCGGTACGCGCGCGTGGCGACGCCCAGCGGCGCCTGGTGGAGCAGGAGACCATCAGCGAGGCCGAACGGGCCCGCCGCACGCTCCTGGAGGAGCGGGCCAGGATCGCCCGCGAACTCCACGACGTGGTGGCCCACCACATGTCCGTGATCACCGTCCAGGCCGACTCGGCGCCGTACCGCATCCCTGAACTCCCGGACGCGGCCCGCGAGGAGTTCACCTCGATCGCGGCGAGCGCGCGCGAGTCCCTGGCCGAGATGCGACGGCTGCTGTCCGTGCTGCGCAGTGACGGCAGCGAGGGCGAGCGGGCCCCGCAGCCGGGGCTCGACCGGGTCCAGCAGCTCGTCGAGGCGACGGTACGGGCGGGGGTGCCGGCCGAGCTGCGGCTCGCCGCCGACCTCGGGGACGTACCGCAGGCGGTGGACCTGTCCGCGTACCGGATCGTGCAGGAGGCCCTCGCGAACGTCGTCCGGCACGCGCCGGGGGCGTCGACCCGGGTGTCGATCCGGGCGGACGGGGGATGGCTGACGATCCTCGTCGTCAACGGGCCCACCGAGGAGGCGCGTTCCGCGGTCGAGCGGGGCGCGTCCGGTACCGGGCACGGGCTCGTCGGCATGCGGGAGCGCGTACGGTTGACGGGCGGCTCGCTCGACACCGGGCCGCTGCCGGACGGCGGCTTCCGGGTCGCCGCGCGGCTGCCGCTGACACAGGGGCCGGTCCCGGCCGCCGTGGCGGCACACCCGGAACCGACACCGGACCCGACACCGGACCCTCCCCCGAACCCGAACCCGACCGCGACCCCGAGCCCGAGCCCGACCCCGACCGCCAAGGACTCCGAGTGACCATCCGCGTGATCATCGTCGACGACCAGGCCATGGTGCGGGCCGGATTCGCCGCGCTGCTCGCCGCCCAGCCCGACATCGACGTCGTGGGCGAGGCCCCGGACGGGCGGCAGGGCGTCGACGTGGCCCGCTCGACGCACCCGGACGTGGTCCTCATGGACGTACGGATGCCGGAGCTGGACGGGCTCGCCGCCGCGCGGGAGATCCTCCACCCGCCGGCCGGGGTCACCCACCGGCCGAAGGTGCTGATGCTGACCACCTTCGACGTGGACGACTACGTGTACGAGGCGCTGCGCGCCGGCGCGTCCGGCTTCCTCCTGAAGGACGCGCCGCCGGCCGACCTGATCGCGGCGGTACGGGTGGTGGCCGCGGGCGAGGCTCTGCTGGCCCCCTCCGTGACCCGGCGTCTCATCGCCGACTTCGCCGCCTCCCGGCCCGCGCCGCGCAAGGACACCACGGCGCTGCGGCTGAACGGTCTCACCCCGCGCGAGACCGAGGTCCTCGAACTCATCGCCCGGGGCCTGTCGAACCAGGAGATCGCCGACCGCCTGGTCCTCGCCGAGCAGACGGTCAAGACCCACATCGGCCGGGTCCTGGCCAAGCTGGACCTGCGCGACCGGGCGCAGGCGGTGGTCTTCGCGTACGAGTCGGGCCTGGTGACCCCGGGTACGACCTGATCCCCCGGTAGCTGTCCCCCGGGGGAAAACCCCACCCCCGCCCTGGTGTTGCCTGCTCCTCCACCCCCTACCCCGGTATGGGCCCGGAGTTGGCTCCCCGGTGTGACGTGCCGTCACCCGTCGTCTTCCTACCTTCCTCTCGCCAGCGAACGAGCGAGCAGTCGAAGAGGGAGGGCGACCCCATGCGCCGTATGTCGAGGACCCTGATCACCGCGGCCCTGGTGACCGTCGTGATCGGCGGGACGGCCGGGTGGGCGTCCGGTGACAGCCAGGAGGCCGTGACGGGCGCGCCGGTCGGGACGGCGGCGTGGCGGGCCGCGGGGCTGCCGGACCCGGAGCGGATGGACCCGGCCGGGGTGGCGCGGTTCTTCGCCGGGCTGAGCCCCGTACGGCAGCGGGAGCTGGCCCGGACGCACCCGACGGTCGTCGGGAACCTCGACGGGGCGCCGCTGGAGCTGCGCTACGAGGCCAACGCCCGCTCCACGCAGGGGGCGTTCGACGGGGCCCGGGTCCTCGCCCACGACACCCGCGGCCGGGGTCAGGTGGCCCTGGTGTACGGGGATCTCGCGCGGGCCGAGCACATCGCGGTGATCGTGCCCGGCTCCGACATCGACACGGACCACCTGCGGCCGCTCACGGACATGGCGGCCTCCCTGCGCGGGGCGACCGGCGGACGTACGGCGGTCGTCGCCTGGGCCGGATACACGACCCCGGTCGGCGTCGGCCTGGACGCGGCGACCGGTCGGCTCGCCGAGGCCGGGGCGGACCGGCTCACCCGATTCGTGGACGGTCTCGCGGCCGTCGGCACGGCCGAGCCGTCCGTGTTCTGCCACAGCTACGGCTCCGTGGTCTGCGGCCTCGCCGCCCGCGATCTGAAGGCCAAGGACCTGGTGGTCCTCGGCTCCCCGGGGATGCGCGCCGAGAACGTGAACGAGCTCGGCACTTCGGCCCGCGTCTGGGCGGCGAAGGATCCCACCGACTGGATCGACCGGATCCCGAACGTCGAGGTCGGGGGTCTGGGGCACGGCGCCGACCCCACCGACCCGGCCTTCGGAGCCCGCCGGATCCCGGCCGAGGACGCCACCGGCCACGGTGGCTACTTCGCGCCCGGCACCTCCTCCCTCCGCACGTTCGCCGCGATCGCCGGGGGAGACGTCCGATGAGCACGCTGACGGCGACCGTCCGGAAGATCGAGTCCGGCACCCCGGCCCATCGCGACCGGGCGATCGACGGGCTGCGCGCCCTGGCCCTGCTCGCGGTGCCCACCGGGCACTGGCTGCTCGGCGGCTTCACGCTCTCCTCCGACGGGGCGATCCACAACGCCAGCCCGCTGGGTGCCTTCGCCGGTCTCGCGCCGGTCAGCTGGATCCTCCAGATGCTGGGGATCTTCTTCCTGGTCGGCGGCTACGCCTCGGTGCTCTCCCACCGGCGCAGGAAGGGCTCCACGGGCGAGTGGCTGAAGGGCCGCCTCGCGCGGCTCGGCCGCCCGGTCCTCGGGGTCACCGCGGTCTGGGCGGCGCTCCTGCCCGTGCTGCACTTCGGGGTGGGGGTGCCCGTGGACACCCTGCGGACGGCGTCCACGCTGGTGATCCAGCCGCTCTGGTTCGTCGGGGTGTACACGGTGGTCACCGCGCTGACCCCACTGTGCGTACGGGCGGCCCGGCGCCTCGGGGTGTGGGCGGCGGCCCCGCTGCTCGGCTCGGTCGCCGTCGTCGACTTCCTGCGGTACGGGCCGTACGCCGACGCCGTGCCGTCCTGGCTGAGCCTGCTGAACATCCTGCCCGGCTGGCTCTTCGCGTATCAGCTCGGCGTCTCGTGGGGCGAGGGCCGGGTCACCCGGCGGCACGCCTGGGCGCTCCTTCTCGGTGGGGCCGCGCTCTTCGCCGCGCTGCTCCTGGCCTTCGGCTACCCGGCGTCGATGGTCGGCGTCCCCGGTGAGGCCCGCACCAACTCGCACCCGCCGTCGCTGCTGGTCCTGGCCCTCGCCGCCGCGCAGAGCGGTGCGGCGATCCTGCTCAGGGACCGGCTGGGCAGGCTTCTGAAGCGGCCCGCGCTCTGGGCGCCGGTCGTGGTCGTCAACCTCTCGGCGATGACGATCCTGTGCTGGCACCAGACGGCCATGCTCACGGCCGCGATCCCCGCCTCGTACGTCGGGGAGGTTCCGGGCCTGGTGGGTGCGCCGGACTCGGTCGGCTGGATCCTGGCCCGGCTGGCGTGGATGCCGGTCTTCGCCGGACTGCTCGTGCTGATCGGCCGGTTCGCCCGGGGCTTCGAGTCCCCCTGGACGAGGACCGGACCGGCCCGCCGCACCCTGGCGGGGCTGCTCGCGGCGGGCTTCGCGGTCTTCGCCCTGGGACTGGCGTGACCGGGACGGCGGGGCGGACCCCTCGTCCCCGATGGGGGCAGCCGACGGGCGTCAGGTGGGCGTCAGGTGGGCGTCAGGCCCGCATCGGGCCCACGTCGGGCCCGCGTCGGACGAAGAAATCCCGTGCCTCCCGCTGGGGACCGCGCAGCAGACACCCGAGGGCCTCGTAGGCGCCCGTGCCCAGGAAGTAGGGGCCGGTGTGGTGCATGAGGAAGAAGCGTCCGGTCTCGTCGACGAGGACCATCGCCCCGTCGAACACCTCGTACCCGACGGGGAAGAGGCGCCGGCCCAGGTTTCCGGCAAGTTCGGCAACGTCCTCGCCGCTCTCCTCGTAGATCCAGTGCGGGCTGAGGCCGACGGCGTCCGGCGGGGTGCCCGGGACGGCCAACCGCAGTCCGCCGAACTCGCGTACGAAGTCCCGGGCGGCCGGGAACGCCTCGACGGGGTGCCCTTCTTCGGCGAAGCGATCGGTCACGACCCGGAGGAGTTCCGGCAGCCGCGCACCGATGTCGCGCCCCGGGTGCCAGCCCGCCTCGGTCAGAACGGCCTCGACCTGGTCCGATGTCATGCTCGCCATCGCGCTCCCCGCACCCTCGTGAGGCGCTTCAGGCCTCACGCTCCACCGAGGTGAAGCGCATGTCCGGGTAGCGGTCGCCCGCCACCAGGCCCGCGATGGGCTCCAGCTCCGCGAGTTCGGCCGCGGTGAGGGTGACGCGGGTGGCGGCCGCGTTCTCCTCCAGGCGGGAGCGCTTGCGGGTGCCGGGGATCGGGACGACCGTCAGGCCGTGCACGGAGGCCCGCTGCTGCACCCAGGCGAGCGCGATCTGCGCGGGGGTCGCGCCGTGCGCGGCGGCGATCTTGCGGACCGGGTCGAGCAGGGCGGCGTTCCGTTCCGCGTTCTCGCCGGTGAACCGGGGCTGGTACTGGCGGAAGTCGCCGCCCGACAGGTCCTTCGCGGCGTCCGCGAACGCTCCGGTGAGGAAGCCGCGCCCGAGCGGCGAGTAGGGCACGAAGGTGACGCCGAGTTCGGCCGCGGCGCCGACGGCGCTGCGCTCCACGTCCCGGGAGAAGAGCGACCACTCCGACTGGAGCGCGGTGATCGGGTGCACGGCGTGGGCCTCGCGGAGTTCGGGCCCGGTGACCTCGCTCAGGCCCAGGTACCGGACCTTGCCCTCACGGACGAGTTCGGCCATCGCGCCGACGGACTCGGCGAAGGGGATCCCGGGGTCGCGGCGGTGCATGTAGTAGAGGTCGATGGTCTCGATGCCGAGGCGGCGCAGACTGTCCTCCGCGGCCTTCCTGATGTACGCGGGGTCGTTGCGGACGGCCCGGTACGCGGGGTCGTCGGCGCGCCGCTCTATGGCGAACTTGGTGGCGAGGGTGACCTCGTCGCGGTGGGCGGCGAGGAACGGGGCCAGGAACTCCTCGTTGGCGCCGCTGCCGTAGATGTCGGCGGTGTCGATCAGGGTGACGCCGGCCTCCAGGGCCGCGTCGAGGGTGTCGCGGGCGGCGGCCTCGTCGGTCTCGCCGTAGAACTCGCTGATGCCCATGGCGCCGAAGCCCTGGACGCCGACCTCGGGGCCGTCCTGGCCGCCGAGGCGTACGGTGTCGATCCTGCTCACGCTGGTCATGAAGATGTTCCTCCGCTTGCGGTCCCGTAATGGCCGATCTTGATGTCGAGCACGGCGAGCGTGTCCTGGAGCTCGGTGATCCGGGAGAGCACGTCCCGCCTGGTGGTCTCCAGGAGCTCCCGCCGTGCGTCCCGGGTGTGGTCGCCCTCGCGGACCAGCTCGGCGTACCGGACCATGTCGGCGACCGGCATCCCGGTCAGCCGCAGCTTGCCGACGAAGGCCAGCCAGTTCAGGTCCCGGTCGGTGAACCGGCGCTGGCCGGTGTGCGACCGGTCGACGTGCGGCATGAGGCCGATCCGCTCGTACCAGCGCAGGGTGTGCGCCGAGAGGCCGGTCAGGGAGGCGACCTCGCTGATGGTGTAGTGCGTCCGGGTACCGCTCGTGCTCGTGCTCGCCATCACGCTCATGACCCCACGCTAAAACGTTGGAGTGCACTCGAAGCAAGTAGGCTCGGCCCCATGCAGAGCAGCGTGCCGAGCCTGGCGTCGATCGAGAACTGGCCCGTCCCCACCGCGGCCGCCGCCGTGGTCCGTGCGGACGGCACCCTGGCCGGGTCGTACGGCCCCACCGGGCGGCGCTTCCCGCTCGCCTCGGTCACCAAGCCGCTCGCGGCGTACGCCGTCCTCGTCGCGTACGAGGAGGGGGCGATCGACCTCGACGAGCCCGCCGGGCCCGAGGGCTCGACCGTCCGCCATCTCCTCGCCCACACCTCGGGGCTGGCCTTCGACGAGAACCGGGTCATGGCCGCGCCGGGCACGCGCAGGATCTACTCCAACGCCGGTTTCGAGGCGCTCGGCGACCATCTCGCCAAGGTGACCGACATCCCCTTCGCCGACTATCTCCACCAGGCGGTCCTGGAGCCGCTCGGCATGACGTCGACGACGCTGGAGGGCTCGCCCGCCAAGGACGGCGCCTCGACCGTGGACGACCTGGTGCGGTTCGCCGCCGAGGTTCAGGCCCCGCGGCTGCTCGATCCGCGCACGGTCCTGGAGGCGATGACCGTCACGTACCCCGGCCTGACCGGCATCCTGCCCGGTTACGGGCACCAGCGGCCGAACGACTGGGGCCTCGGCTTCGAGATCCGCGACGGCAAGTCCCCGCACTGGACGGGTGCCCTGTCCTCGCCGCGCACCTTCGGGCACTTCGGGCAGTCCGGCACGTTCCTGTGGATCGACCCGGACGCGCGGGCCGCGTGCGTGGCGCTCACCGACCGGCCCTTCGGGGCGTGGGCGGTCGAGGCCTGGCCGCCGTTCACGGACGCGGTGCTCACGGACCTGCGGTCGTCCTGACCGACCGGGCCCTTGCGGCCCGTCCTCCTCGTCGCACCCGTCCTACTCGTCGCAGCGGAGGGCGGGCAGGTTCCCGTCGGGGCCGCTGACCGACACGTCGACCAGGCCGGCCGGCTGCTCCGCGTAGGCGGTCGTGCACACCAGCTGGCGGACGGCCGCCTCCGTCAGTTCCTTGACGGGGAAGGGGGCCCGGAGACGGAACTGCCGGCGCGCCGCGCCGGCCGTGTTGGGGTCCGGCGCGACGTGCGGCGCCCCGGCGGAGATCGGCGGCAGGGCGGTGGTGATGCCCGCGGCGGTCTCGTCGCGCCGGGGGCCCGCCAGGAGCATGGCGAGGATCTTGTCGGTGCCCGGTCGCGAGCCGAACAGCTGGTCGGGGTCGATCTTGTAGTCCGGGCCGAACTCGTCGAGGGGGACGTGCTCGGCTCCCGAGCCTCCCGAGGTCGACGGGGAGGCGGGGAACGGGTCCGGGTTCCTGGGGTCGCGGGCCACCGGCATCGACTTGCCGTCGGGGCCGAGGAAGTAGAGCACGATCCGTTCCTCGGGGATCGGGCCGACGATGACGGTCGCGGCCCCGCCCGCCTCGACGACGTCGGTCTTCTGTATGCCGCAGCCGGGCAGGGCCGTCAGGGCCAACAGGGCTGCGAAGGCGGCGGCCCGGCGGCGGTTCACGGGACGGGCCCGGCGGACCACGGCACCGGGCCGGTCGGGCACCACGGCACCGGGCCGGCGATGGCTCGTCCCGTCGGCCGTCCGGGGGCGGTTCGTCCCGTCGGCCGTCCGGGGGCGGTTCACGGACCCGTCCCCGCCGCCGTTCACAGCGGCATCCGTACCGTGAAGACCGCCCCGCCCCCGGGGTGGTCGGCGGCCGTGACGGTGCCTCCGTGCAACCGCACGTTCTCCTGGGTGATCGCGAGGCCGAGACCACTGCCCGCCGAGCGGGTGCGGGCCTGGTCCGCCTTGTAGAAGCGGTCGAAGACGTGCGGCAGGACGTCCGGGTGAATGCCCGGCCCCCGGTCGGCGACCTCCGTCACGAGCTGATCCCCTTCCGCGTACAGCCGTACCGTCACCGGCGTCCCTCCGTGCCGCAGCGCGTTGCCGACGAGGTTGGCGACGACGACGTCGAAGCGGCGGGGGTCGAGCCGGGCCCTGATCCCCTCCGTGAGGTACGGGACGACCTGTGCCGGGTCGGTCCAGTGCCGGTGCTGGAGAGTCTTGCGTACGCAGTCGGCGGCGTCGACCTCGTCCGTGTGGAGCTCGGCGGCGCGGGCGTCGAAGCGCGAGATCTCCATCAGGTCCTCGACGAGGACGGCGAGCTTGCCGGTCTCGGCGCTGATCAGGCGCACGGCGCGGGCGGTGTCGCTGTCGAGGCCCTCGGCGTCCTCGTCGAGGACCTCGGTCACCGCGAGCATCCCGGCGAGCGGGGTGCGGAGTTCGTGCGAGACGTCGGAGGCGAAGCGGCGGGCGCGGGCCTCGGCGTTGCGGAGTTCCGCGACGGAACGTTCCAGCTCGGCGGCGGACTCGTTGAACGTCCGCGCGAGGTCGGCGAGTTCGTCGCTGCCCTTGGCGTGGATACGGGTGTCGAGCCGGCCGCGCCCCATGCTGTGGGCCGCGTGGCGCAGCTCCCGCACCGGGCGGAGCACTCCCCGCGCGGCGATCAGCGCGGGGATCAGGGCGACGGCGAGCGCGGGGAGGGCGCCGTCGCGGGCGGCCGCGACCATCGCCTCCACGTTCGCCTCCTCCTCGTCGAGGGCCATCACGGCGTAGATGACCAGACCGGTGCGCTGGGGCGGGCCCTCGGCCGACCGGGCCAGGAAGACGGCGGGGACGGCCATGGTGAGGTACGGGACACCGTCCTTGACCACCCGCTGGAAGCTGCCGTGCGGGATGTTCTGGTCGGCGGCGCGGGCCCGCAGCTCCGGGGTGATGACGGAGGAGGAGGGCCGGTCGGTGGAGGAGACGCGGAGGGTGCCGTACTCGGCGTAGACGCGCCAGGGGCGGGGCTTGCCCTGGCGGGCGATCATCAGGAGCGAGGACCGCAGCATGCCCGGGTTGACGGGCAGCGTGGTGTTGAGGTTCTCGACCTGCTCGCGGAAGGCGGAGACGGCGGTGTCCTGGGCCTGCTCCAGGATGGCGTTGCGGGCGGCCCGGTAGGTGAGGGCGGCGGTGGTGCCGCAGCCGACGGCGGCGACGAGCAGGAAGGCGAGGACGAGCCGGGTGCGGAGCCCGAAGGGATGCGGGCGCAGCCGTGGGCTGCGGCCCTTCCGCCGGGAGGTGCGGCCGTGCCCCTTCGCCGTCTCCTGCTCGGCGTCCTCGTCGGGGGCCACGCAGGCCTTCACAGCGGTCCGAAGCGGTAGCCGAAGCCCCGCAGGGTCTGGATGTAGCGGGGGTCGCCCGGGGTGTCCTCGATCTTGTTCCGCAGCCGTCGGACGCAGGCGTCGACCAGCCGGGCGTCGCCGTGGTAGCTGTGCTCCCAGACGTGTTCGAGGAGCTGTTGCCTGCTGAACACCTGCTCGGGGGCGGCGGTGAGATGGAGCAGCAGCTTCAGCTCGGAGGGGGCGAGGCCGACGCGTTCGCCCGACTTGGCGACGGTGAGCCCCGCCCGGTCGATGGCCAGCTCCCCGTGGAACTCGACGGCGGACCGGCCGCTGCTCGGCTCCTCGATGCGCCGCAGCACGGCCCGGATGCGGGCTTCGATGACCTCGGTGCGGGCGGGTTTGACGATGTAGTCGTCGGCGCCCGCCTCCAGACCGATGACGACGTCGAAGTCGTCGCCGCGGGCGGTCAGCATGATGATCGGCAGCTGGCTGCTCTCCCGGACGCGGCGGCAGACCTGGACGCCGTTCATGCCGGGCAGCATCAGGTCGAGGAGCAGCAGATCGGGCCGGAACTCCCCGAGGGCTTCGAGCCCGGCCTCCCCGGTCGCGGCGGTGCGCACCTCGTGCCCGCGGCGCCGGAGCCCGAGCTCGACCCCTTCACGGACGGAGGGGTCGTCTTCTATCAGCAGCACGCGGGGCATCTGTGGAGTATCCCAAGGTCGACGGGCCCCTCCGGCAGGAGGGGGTGGGGCTCAGGCGCGGCGGGCGAGACCGCGCAGCCGGCCGCTTCCGGCCGCGAGGAGGGACCGCAGCTCGGTGAGGCGGAGGGGACGGGCGAGGACGGCGAAGACGGTGAGGACGGTCAGTGCGCCGACGACTCCGGCGGGCACGGCCCCGGCCGGTCCGGCGAGATCGGTGACGAGCAGCCCGTAGCCGGCGGCGGGGACGGCCGCGGACATCAGCCGCAGGAGCGCGGAGAGCGAGCCGGCGGAGCGGTCCGGGGTCGTCGTCCCCGGGCCGCCGGCCTTGAGCCGCTTCCCCAGCACGTACGCCGTGAGGCCCCAGCCCGCCCAGAGGGCGAGCGAGTATCCGGCCGCCATGCCGGCGACGGCCCACCGCGTGGGCAGGTACTGGTACGCGGCGACCGAGAGCGCCGCGTTGAGCCCGGCGATCACCAGGTTGAGCAGGAAGGGGGTGCGGGTGTCCCGCAGCGCGTAGAAGGCGCGGGTGCACACGTACTGCCCGGAGAGGGCGACGAGGCCGGGTGCGAAGGCCATCAGGATCCAGGACATCGCGCGGATGTCGTCGTCGGTGGTCGCCCCGTACCGGAAGACCACGGTCATCAGCGGTACGGCGAGGGCGAGGAGCGCGCAGGCGGCGGGGACGACGGCCGCCGCGCTGGTCCGCTGCGCGTACGCGACGTCCCGGCGGACCGCGGCGAGGTCGCCGTCGGCTGCCGCGCCGCTCATCCGGGGCAGCAGCGCGGTGACGAGGGAGACGGTGATGATGCCGTGCGGGACGGTCCACAGCAGATAGGCGTTGTTGTACGCGGCGAGTCCGCCACCGCTCACCGTGCCGCCCGCCGAGGTGGCGAGGAGGGTGGTCACCCAGTACGCGCCCTGGTTGGTGAGGACGAGGAGCACCAGCCAGCCGGCCGAGCGCAGCGGTTCGGCGAGGCCGCTGCCGCGCCAGTCGAAGCGGGGGCGCCAGCGGAAGCGGGCGGCGCGCAGCGAGGGCACGAGGGCGAGGGCCTGGAGGGCGATGCCGGCGGTCGTGCCCCAGCCGAGCAGGGCGGTCTCCCCGGGGGTCAGCGCGCCGCCGTCGCCCACCACCAGGAACAGGGCGAAGACGGCGACGACGACCACGTTGTTGAGGACGGGGGTCCACATCATGGCGCCGAAGCGGCCCCGGGCGTTGAGGACCTGCCCGAGGAGGGTGAAGAGCCCGAGGAAGAAGATCTGCGGCAGGCAGGCGCGCGCGAACGCGACCGTCATCTCCCGCTGGTCGCCGGTGTAGTCGGTGTACGTGTCGACGATCAGCGGTGCCGCGAGGACCGCGACGGCCGTGAGGGCGACGAGGGCGAGCGCGCAGAGGGTGAGCAGCCGGTCGGTGTAGGCGACGCCGCCGTCCTCGTGCTCCTTGGCCGCCTTGACCAGCTCGGGGACGAAGACGGCGTTGAGGGCGCCGCCGAGGAGGAGCATGTAGACGATCGTGGGGACGGAGTTGCCGACCGCGTAGCCGTCGGCGACGGCCGCGGCGCCGAGCGCGGCGGCGACGACCGCGGCGCGGACGAAGCCGGTGGCGCGGGAGACCAGCGATCCGGCGGCCATCAGCGCGCCGCTGCGCAGCGCGGACGGCCTGGACTTCGCCCGGGGGCGCCCGGCGGCGAGGGTGGCCGTCATCGGCGGGCCATGTACGCCTGAAAGGCGCGGTACAGCGCTTGGTTGGTCGTGCCCTGCATCGGTGTCTCCCACTCCCCCAGCGTCTCGACGACCTGTCCGCCCGTGCCGAGCTTCCAGCGGAGGAGCCCGTGGGCGCGGTCGCCCGGATCGAGGGTGGAGGGTACCCCGCGCAGGTCGTAGACGGCGGCGCCCTGCGCGTGGGCGTCGAGCAGCATGCGCCACTGGAGGGCGTTGGAGGGGCGGACCTCGCGGCGGTGGTCGGCGGAGGCGCCGGTCTGGTACCAGACGCGTCCGCCCACGGTGACCATGGTGTGGGCGGCGAGTATCTCGCCCTCGTGGCGGGCGAGGTAGAGCTTCATGCGGCCGGGGTGCTCGGCGTTGAGGACGGCGTACTGGCGCTCGTAGTACGCGAGGGAGCGGCCGAGCCGGAAGCCGTCGCGTTCCTCGGTGATGCGCAGCAGTCGGTAGAACTCGGGGAGGTCGGCGGCGGACCCGACGGTGATCTCGACCCCGGACTTGCGGGCCTTGCGGACGTTGCGCCGCCACTCCTGGTTGAGGCCGGTCCACAGGTCGTCGGAGGTCCGCCCGGTGAGGGGCACCTGGAAGACGTGCCGGGGCTGGGCGTCGGCGCCGTCCTCGGACTCGCCGCCGCAGCGCCGCCAGCCGCGGGCGCGGAGCCGCTCGGCGACGACGGTCCCGAGCGGGTCGACCTCGTCGGCGAGGACGTCGGAGAGACGGCGGCCGGGGCCGCCTGCAGCCTTGACGGTGGCGGCGTTCCACCGCCGGTAGGCGGGCCCGGGGCCGATCCGCACGGCGAAGGCGCCGGAGGCGCGCAGATGTCCGAGCAGCGGGGCGAGCCACCCGTCGACGTCGGGGGCGGCCCAGTCGGCGACGGGCCCCTCGGGAAGGTAGGCGAAGTACTTCCGGGTGCCGGGGAAGGGCCGCAGGAGGACCAGGGCGACACCGGTCAGTGCACCGGACTCCGGCCCCCACCCGACCAGTTGGTGCTGCCAGCCGTCCTTCACCTGTGCCCAGGCCGGGACTTGGAGGAAGCTGGGTCCGTCCGCGCCGGGGCGGGACGCGAGGAAGGCGCGGTAGACCTCGGGGGACACGGGACCGAGCCGCAGGGCACGGCGCTCAGCGGGTGCGGCCGTCACGAGCAGGGCTGACACAACGGGAGCCTCCTTGTTCCGCCCCTCGGTGGTGGGGCGCACAGCAGGCTCACAGCCGAATTCGACGGGTGCGCGCGGCGAATGTGACCGGACGATGACCGTTCGGTCGCAGGGCTCGTCATATGGGCCGCAGGGCTCCGCGGGGCGGCGGGAGCGACCTAGAGTCCGAAACATCCCACCCGTTCCTCACCTTTGCGGAGGTCTTCCGTGCTGCGAATACGCGCACCCCGTCCCGTTCTCGCGGCAGTGGCGCTGAGCGTCTCCCTCACGGCCTGCACGGCGCAGGCGGCGAGCGGTCCCTCGGAGGAGGGGGCTCCGGCCTCGAAGACTCCGCCGGCGAAGGTGAAGGTCGTGGACCCGGCGGCCGGCCGGCCGGTGACGGTGACCGCGACGGGCGGCACGATCGCCTCGGTGAAGGTCGTGGACGCGGACGGCGGGGCCCTCACCGGCCGGGCGGGCGCGGGCGGGGCGCGGTGGGTGTCGGACCGCAACGCGGTGCCGGGGACGACGTACACGGTGGAGGTCACCTCCCGTACGGCCGACGGCAAGGAGTCGAGGAGCCGGTCGACCTTCGACACGGCCGAGGCGGCCGCGGTCAACAAGCTGACCCTCGCGCCCGGGAAGAACACCACCGTCGGCATCGGCCACCCCGTCTCGATCGTCTTCGACCTGCCGGTGACGAAGAAGGCGGAGGTGGAGAAGCAGCTCAAGGTGACCACCTCGAACGCGACCGAGGGTTCCTGGGGCTGGGTGAAGGACTACTCGGGCCGGGACAGGGCGGACTGGCGCCCCCGTACGTACTGGAAGCCCGGCACGAAGGTCACCCTGGAGGCGAACCTGAACGGCACGGACTCGGGC
Source organism: Streptomyces zaomyceticus (assembly GCF_014656215.1). Classification (GTDB taxonomy): domain Bacteria; phylum Actinomycetota; class Actinomycetes; order Streptomycetales; family Streptomycetaceae; genus Streptomyces; species Streptomyces zaomyceticus. Next base: position 78,841 of record NZ_BNBZ01000001.1, read on the forward strand.
GGCGGTTGGTTCGTGCGGGACTACCGCACCGGCTTCACGATCGGCGCGGCGCAGATCGTCAAGGTGGACCTGGACAACCACAGGCTGACCCTGAGCAAGGAGGGCCGCACGGTCCGCACGATCCCGGTCTCCGGCGGCACTCCGGGCGGCGACAAGCGGTCGTGGCGGGGCACCGCCGTGCTGATGGCGAAGGAGGGCACCATCAACATGAACTCGGAGACGGTCGGCCTCGGGGACGCCTACGACAAGGACGTCGACTTCTCGATGCGGCTGACCTGGTCGGGGATGTACGCGCACGCGGCCCCGTGGAACGCCCGGTACTTCGGCAACGCCAACATGAGCTCCGGCTGCATCGGCATGAGCGACGCGAACGCCGCCTCCTTCTACGGCGCGGTGAACGTCGGCGACCCCTTCGAGATCACCGGCAGGGACACCAAGGGCACGGTCGCCGAGGGCAACGGCTACGGGGCGTGGAACCTGAGCTGGGAGCAGTGGAGGAAGAAGAGCGCGCTCGCCTGAAGGCCGGACGGAGTGCGGCCCGGCGCGAGGGCGCCCGGCCCGGGTTCGTTCAGCCGAGCGCCCTGCGCCAGTCCCGCATCTCCCAGATCAGGACCTCCGCATCGGCAGTGGCGACGAGCGTGCGGTCCCCGGCGTCGGTGAGCCGGGCCGCGTCGCCGGCGGCGAGCTCCTCGCCGGATCCCGTACCGGGCGACCCGTCGTCGAGCCGGACCGTCCCCCGGACGACATGGACGTAGGCGAGGTCGGCGGCCGGTACGGCGACGCTCCCGCCCGCCGCCGGGCGGTGGACGTGCAGTCGCGCGTCCGCCCGCGGGAGCTCGTACGGGACACCGTCCCCGACCTCCCGCACCACCTCGTACGAGGGCTCCCCGCCCGGCGACAGCGGCGCGAGCCACATCTGCACGAAGACGAGCGGCACGTCGGCGTCGTTGCGCTCGACGTGCCGGACTCCTCCGGCGGAGCTCAGCCGCTGGAGATCGCCGGGCCGGACGACCGTGGTGTGGCCGGCGGTGTCGTGGTGGGTGAGTTCCCCCTCGACGACCCAGGTGACGATCTCGGTGTGGCTGTGCGGGTGCTCGTCGAAGCCCGCGCCGGGCGCCAGCCGCTCCTCGTTGCAGGCGAGCAGGGCGCCGAAGCGGAGGTTGTCGGGGTCGTAGTGGGGCCCGAAGGACAGGGCGTGCCGGGTCTCGATCCCGGCCGACGGGTCGCCCCCGGGGTACCGCTCACCGGCGCGCTGGATGCGTATCACGCGCCCTACGGTAGTGCGGCCCGCCGGGGCGGGCCCGGCCCCCCGCCCGAGGCGATACGGCCCCGACCCCGCACGCCGCCGTCCCGATAAGGCAGTCTTGTCCCCGTGCCAGAACCCACGAACGCCCCTCACTCGCACGCAGCGACCCTGAAGCGCCTCGAACAGTCCTCCGGGCGACTCGCGGCCAACGCCATTGCCCGGATGGACGAGACGCTGCCGTGGTACCGGGCGATGCCGCCCGAGAACCGGTCGTGGATCGGCCTGGTCGCCCAGGCCGGTATCGCCGCGTTCACCGAGTGGTTCCGGCACCCGGAAACCCCCCAGGCCATCTCCACGGACGTCTTCGGCACCGCGCCCCGCGAGCTGACCCGCGCGATCACCCTGCGCCAGACCGTCGAGATGGTGCGCACCACCATCGAGGTCATGGAGACGGCGATCGACGAGGTCGCCGCCCCCGGCGACGAGTCCATCCTCCGCGAGGCGCTCCTCGTCTACGCGCGGGAGATCGCCTTCGCGACCGCCCAGGTGTACGCGCAGGCCGCCGAGGCCCGGGGCGCCTGGGACGCGCGCCTGGAGTCGCTGGTCGTGAACGCGGTCCTCTCCGGCGAGGCCGACGAGGGCGCAGTCTCGCGCGCGGCGGCCCTCGGCTGGAACTCCCCGGACCATGTGTGCGTGATCCTCGGCACGGCCCCCGACGGCGACAGCGAGCTGACGGTGGAGGCGATCCGCCGAGCGGCCCGCCACGCCAAGCTCCAGGTCCTCACCGGTGTCCTCGGTGACCGGCTGGTCGTCATCGCCGGCGGCAACGACAACCCGCTGGCCGTGGCGAAGGCGCTGATCGGCCCGTATGCCGCGGGCCCGGTCGTGGCCGGCCCGGTGGTGCCCGACCTCCTCGCCGCGACCCGCTCCGCCCAGGCCGCCGCGGCGGGCCTGAAGGCGTGCACCGCCTGGCAGGACGCCCCCCGCCCCGTACTCGCGGACGATCTTCTGCCGGAGCGCGCCATCGCCTCCGACCCGTCGGCGCGCGAACAGCTGGTGGAGGAGATCTACAGACCACTGGAAGAAGCGGGCTCGGCGCTTCTGGAAACTCTCAGTGTCTATCTGGAGCAGGCCAGCAGCCTGGAAGGCGCGGCCCGGATGCTCTTCGTCCACCCGAACACCGTGCGCTACCGGCTTCGACGTGTGACCGACGTCACCGGCTGGTCACCCTCCGATGTCCGTTCGGCCTTCACGCTGCGGATCGCCCTCATCCTGGGACGCTTGGCCGACGGAGATCCGCAGTCCTAGACTTTTGTCGAACACCAACAATTCCCCCGACGGTTCTTCGTCCCTGTCCTCACGGGCGCTCGAAGCCGTCCCCAAGAGAGAGTGTGAGGGTGCTCGTACTCGTCGCTCCCGGCCAAGGCGCCCAGACGCCCGGCTTCCTGACCCCCTGGCTCGAACTCCCCGGTGCCGCCGACCGCATCGCGGCGTGGTCCGAGGCCATCGGGCTCGACCTCGCCCACTACGGCACGAAGGCGGACGCGGACGAGATCCGTGACACCGCCGTGGCCCAGCCCCTCCTCGTCGCCGCCGGACTGCTGTCCGCCGCCGCGCTCGGCGAGGTCTCCCCCGGCGTCGTCGCCGGCCACAGCGTCGGCGAGTTCACCGCCGCCGCGTTCGCGGGCGTCCTCGACGACACCGCCGCACTGCGCCTCGTACGGACCCGTGGGCTCGCGATGGCCGAGGCCGCCGCGATCACCCCGACCGGCATGTCGGCGCTGCTCGGCGGCGACCCGGAGACGACCGTCGCGCACCTGGAGAAGCTCGGTCTGACCCCGGCCAACGTGAACGGCGCCGGCCAGATCGTCGCCGCCGGCACCATGGAGCAGCTGGCCGCCCTCGAGGCGGACAAGCCCGAGGGTGTCCGCCGGGTCGTCGCGCTCAAGGTGGCGGGCGCCTTCCACACGCACCACATGGCCCCGGCCGTGGCGAAGCTGGAGGAGGCGGCGAAGGAGCTCTCCCCGGCCGCCCCGGCCACCCGCTACGTCTCCAACAAGGACGGGCAGGTCGTCACCGACGGCGCCGAGGTCGTGTCGCGTCTCGTCGGCCAGGTCGCGAACCCGGTCCGCTGGGACCTGTGCATGGAGACCTTCCAGGCCCTCGGCGCGACGGCGCTGATCGAGGTCTGCCCCGGCGGCACGCTCACGGGCATCGCCAAGCGCGCGTTGCCGGGTGTTGCCACGGTGGCCCTGAAGACTCCCGACGACCTGGACGCGGCCCGTACGCTCATCGCTGAGCACGCGGCCGTCTGACAAGGAGTGTCGAGAAGCATGTCGAAGATCAAGCCCAGCAAGGGCGCCCCGTACGCGCGGATCCTCGGTGTCGGCGGCTACCGCCCCACCCGGGTCGTGCCGAACGAGGTGATCCTCGAGAAGATCGACTCGTCCGACGAGTGGATCCGCTCGCGCTCCGGTATCGCCACCCGTCACTGGGCCTCTCCCGAGGAGACCGTCGCCGCCATGTCGGTGGAGGCCTCGGGCAAGGCCATCGCCGACGCCGGGATCACCCCGGAGCAGGTCGGCGCCGTGATCGTCTCGACGGTCTCGCACTTCAAGCAGACCCCGGCCGTCGCCACCGAGATCGCCGACAAGATCGGTGCCGGGAAGCCGGCCGCGTTCGACATCTCCGCCGGCTGCGCGGGCTTCGGCTACGGCCTGACGCTCGCCAAGGGCATGGTCGTCGAGGGTTCCGCCGAGTACGTCCTCGTGATCGGTGTCGAGCGGCTCAGCGACCTGACGGATCTGGAGGACCGCGCGACGGCCTTCCTGTTCGGCGACGGCGCCGGCGCCGTGGTCGTCGGTCCCTCGGACGAGCCGCACATCGGCCCCACCGTCTGGGGCTCCGAGGGCGACAAGTCCGAGACGATCAAGCAGACCGTCCCGTGGAACGAGTTCCACGTCGGCGACGTCACGAAGCTGCCGCTCAACGAGCAGGGCGAGATCAAGTTCCCCGCCATCACGCAGGAGGGTCAGGCGGTCTTCCGCTGGGCCGTCTTCGAGATGGCGAAGGTCGCCCAGCAGGCCCTGGACGCCGCCGGTATCTCGGCGGACGACCTGGACGTCTTCATCCCGCACCAGGCGAACATGCGGATCATCGACTCGATGGTGAAGACACTGAAGCTGCCGGAGCACGTCACGGTCGCCCGGGACATCGAGACCACCGGCAACACGTCGGCCGCCTCGATTCCGCTCGCCATGGAACGGCTCCTGGAGACCGGCCAGGCGAAGAGCGGCGACACCGCGCTCATCATCGGTTTCGGGGCGGGTCTCGTCTTCGCCGCGACGGTCGTTACCCTCCCCTAGGCACTCCGGATCATCCGGAAGCCCCCTTACCCAAGCAATCACAAGAAGGAGCGCCACCATGGCCGCCACCCAGGACCAGATCGTCGAAGGCCTCGCCGAGATCGTCAACGAGATCGCCGGCATCCCGGTCGAGGACGTCGAGCTGGGCAAGTCGTTCACCGACGACCTGGACGTCGACTCGCTCTCCATGGTCGAGGTCGTCGTCGCCGCCGAAGAGCGCTTCGACGTCAAGATCCCGGACGAGGACGTCAAGAACCTCAAGACGGTCGGCGACGCTGCCGACTACATCCTGAAGCACCAGGCCTGATTCGGCCCTCGCTGACTCGGTCCGCCACCCGGCGGTGGCGCCGTATTCCGACCATCACACACATGGAGAACGAATTCCTGTGAGCTCGACCAATCGCACCGTGGTCGTTACCGGTATCGGCGCAACCACACCGCTGGGTGGCGACTCCGCGTCGACCTGGGAAGGTCTTCTCGCGGGGCGCTCCGGCGTCAGGCCCCTGGAGGGCGAGCGCTTCGCCGAACTGCCCGTGCAGATCGCCGCGACGGCCGCCGTCGACCCCGGTGACGTCCTGCCCCGCCCGCTCGCCCGCAAGCTGGACCGCTCGGCGCAGTTCGCGCTGATCGCGGCCCGCGAGGCCTGGGCCGACGCGGGCTACACCGCCCCCGCCGGCGAGGACGACAAGATCGTGCCCGAGCGGCTCGGTTCCGTCATCGCCTCCGGCATCGGCGGTGTCACCACCCTGCTCGACCAGTACGACGTGCTGAAGGAGAAGGGCGTTCGCCGCGTCTCCCCGCACACCGTGCCCATGCTCATGCCGAACAGCCCCTCCGCCAACGTGGGTCTGGAGGTGAACGCCCGGGCGGGCGTCCACACCCCGGTCTCCGCCTGTGCGTCGGGGGCCGAGGCGATCGGCTACGCCGTCGAGATGATCCGTACCGGCCGTGCCGACGTGGTCGTCGCCGGCGGTACCGAGGCCGCGATCCACCCGCTGCCGATCGCCGCCTTCGCCAACATGATGGCGATGTCCAAGAGCAACGACGAGCCGACGAAGGCCTCGCGTCCCTACGACACCGGCCGCGACGGCTTCGTCCTCGGCGAGGGCGCGGGCGTCGTGATCCTGGAGTCCGAGGAGCACGCGAAGGCGCGCGGCGCGCGCATCTACTGCGAGGTCCTCGGTCAGGGCCTGTCGGCCGACAGCCACCACATCGCGCAGCCCGAGCCGACCGGCCGGGGCATCGCCGCCGCGATGCAGAACCTGCTCGACTCGACGGACCTCAAGCCGTCCGAGGTCGTCCACCTCAACGCCCACGCCACGTCGACGCCGCAGGGCGACGTCGCCGAGATCAAGGCGCTGCGGAAGGTCCTGGGCGACGACCTGGACCATGTCGCGATCTCCGCGACGAAGTCGATGACCGGCCACCTCCTCGGCGGCGCGGGCGGCATCGAGACCGTCGCGACGGTCCTGGCGCTCCACCACCGTCTGGCCCCGCCGACGATCAACATCGACGACCTGGACGCGGACGTCGACGCGGACATCGTCCGTGACGAGCCCCGCGCACTCCCGCAGGGCACGATCGCCGCGATCAACAACTCGTTCGGCTTCGGCGGCCACAACGTGGTCCTGGCGTTCCGCACGATCTGACGCCACCCGTCCGACGCACGACGGAGGCCCACCCCCTTCCCGGGGGTGGGCCTCCGTCGTGTTCCGGCGGGTCGGCGCAGGGCGTGTTCCGGCCGGTCAGCGCAGGGCGAAGACCGACGGTTCCCCGTGCATCACGATGTGGTTGAGGACGACGTACCGGCCGTCGGGGGCGGCGACGAGCTCCGGGTGGATGGAGAGCCGGTCGTTCCGGTGCTCCGGTTCGATCACGCGGCCCGGTCTGCCCGTGGCCGGGTCGAGGAGGACGACGCGGGTGCCCCTGTAGTCCTCCAGGAGCGCGACGTGGCCGTCGGGTCCCGCCCCCAGGGCCGCCGCCTGCTGCTCGGAGCCGTACTCCCAGGCCTTGCGGCCGTCCTCGAGGGAGTAGGCGACGACCTTGCTGGGCACGAGCCGGTCGCGTTCGGCCAGGGTGACCAGGAGTCCGTCACGGACGACGATCCGGGAAGTGCGCCCGTCGCCCACGTTCCCGGGGGCGGAGAGCTGTCCTTCGGGTCCGGAGAGCGGGATCGTCACCGTCGGGGTGCCGTGGTCGTCGAAGCCGAGGAAGGCCCGGGTGCCGCGCTTGTCGTCCTCGTGGACGCCGAGGATCACCGGGGAGACGGAGACCACCGTCGCCACGGCGTGGGACTCGACGGGCAGCTCCCTGAGCCACCGCTGTGCGCCGGTACGGGTGTCCAGGGCGACGAGCCGTGCGCTCCTGCCGCACTGTTCGACGACGAGGGTGCGGGTGGCGTCGGCGTCCACCGCGCGGACCGCGCAGCCCCGGGCGAGCACCCGCTGCCAGCGCTGTACGCCGGTCTCGGAGGAGCGGGCCCGTACGGCGCCGTCCTCGGAGGTGACGGCGGTTCCGCCGCCGACGGCGAGGCCCCGGGTGAGGAGGCCCTCGCCGGTGACGCTCGTGCGCCACAGGACCTTGCCGTCGGAGGTGCGGACGGCGAGGAGGGTCGAGCAGGGCTTCTCGTGCCGGCCGTGCGCGACCAGGCCGATGCCCTGTTCGGTGTCCTGGGACATCCCGCAGAGGGCCTCGCGGGTCGGTGCCGGAATGCTCCACCGGACGGCTCCGTCGGCGGAGCCGTACGCGAAGAGTCCGTCGATCCGGCCCTGCGCGACGGTGTCGCCGAGGGCCCAGGCGCCGACCCCTTCGTCCTGCTGCGCGGCGGCCGCGGGCACCGACCACACGACCGAGGCCTTCGCGGCGGACGGGGACGGGGAGGCCGTGGCGGCGGGCTTGTCGGACGCCCTGTCCTCGTCGTCGTCATCGTCCGCCCCCACGACGCCCCAGGTCCCGGCGGCGGCGAGCGCGAGCAGCCAGACGATCCCCGCCACCAGCGCGGAGGACCGTCCCCGGGCCGCGCCCGTGTCGTTCTTGGCGGGGGCGGGGCCGGTGTCCTGCGGAGTCGTACGGTTCCGCCGCCCGGCGACGAGCCCCGTCACCCCGAGCGCCACCAGGACCAGGGCGCACACGAGCGCCGCCCAGCCCCTCGGCCAGGAACCGGCGACGACACCGGCCCCCAGGAAGACCGCCGCCGCGCCGAACGCGGCGCCCGACAGCAGAACGGCGGCCGTGACCGGCGCCGAGCGTTCACGCGTCACTTCTCTCCCACCCGGCGCACCCCCTGCGCGCCCCAGCGGAATCTACCCGCGTCAGACGACCTGGTGCAGCCAGCGGACGGGGGCGCCCTCGCCCGCGTACCGGAAGGGCTCCAGTTCGTCGTCCCAGGGCTTTCCGAGCAGCTTGGCGATCTCGGCCTCCAGCTGGGTCTCGCCCTGCGCGGAGCGCGCGAGGGCGGCCCTCAGCCGGTCCTCGGGGACGAGGATGTCCCCGTGCATGCCGGTGACGGCATGGAAAATGCCCAGGTCGGGGGTGGCGCTGTAGCGCTCGCCCTCGGCGGTGGGGCAGGGCTCCGCAGTGACCTCGAAGCGGAGCATCTGCCAGCCGCGCAGGGCGGAGGCGAGCTCGGAGGCGGTGCCGGTGCGGCCCCGCCAGGAGAACTCGGCTCTCCAGGTGCCGGGGGACGCCGGCTGGCGGATCCAGTCGAGCTGGACCCTCGCACCGAGGACGCCCGCGACCGCCCATTCGACGTGCGGGCACAGCGCGCGCGGTGCGGAGTGAACGTAAAGGACTCCACGTGTCGTCACCGGGACCTCCAGTGTGGGACGAGGTTCGCCTTCCCAGCGGCCTCAGTAAACAGCATCAGGAGCAAGACATCGCAAACCCTCAAAAAGGGGACAGCATGTGACGTGATGTAATTTACCGGAGCCGGTCGGCAAAGGCGCCTCTGGTTCGACGGGGGAAAAGCTACCGTGCCGCACCGTCATCGGTGTGACGTACGGTCGGTCCGGGGGGCGGTGAACACGAAGCTTTCACCCGCCAGGACGCCGAAGGAGGGGCCGAGGATGCGCGGCCGACGCCGATTCCGTACCACTGTCGCCGCCGCGACGGCCGCCCTGTTGTGCGCGGGGGCACTGGCCGGCTGCGGCGCCGGGGAGCCCTCGGCGAAGACCTCCTCGGCGGGACCGTCGCGGAACCCCGCCCAGAAGCCGACCCCGAAGCCGACGCCGGAGCCGACGTCCCCGTGGGACGTCTCCCCCGGCTCCGTCGCCGCCGTCGGCGACTCCGTCACCCGCGCCTTCGACGCCTGTTCGGTCCTGGCCGACTGCCCCGAGGTGTCCTGGGCGACCGGCACGGACACCGCCGTGAACAGCCTCGCGATGCGTCTCCTCGGCCCGGAGAAGGTGGCGGGACGCAGCTGGAACCTGGCGCGGACGGGGGCGCGGATGGTGGAGCTTCCGGAGCAGATGGCGGGGGCCGCGGCCCGGCGGCCCGAGCTGGTGACGGTGATGATGGGCGCGAACGACGCCTGCCGGCCCACCCCCGCCCTGATGACGCCGGTCGACGACTTCCGGACGCACTTCGAGACGGCGCTGGCCCGGCTGCGGAAGGGCGCTCCGAAGGCGCAGGTGTACGTGACGAGCGTGCCGTCCCTGATGCACCTGTGGTCGACGGGGCGGGTCAGCCCGATGGGTCTCGAGGTGTGGAAGCTGGGGATCTGCGGCTCGATGCTGGCGGACGCGGAGAACCTGGGCGCCGCGGCGGAGCGGCGACGCGCCGAGGTGCAGGACCGGGTGGTGGCGTACAACCGGGTGCTCTCGGAGGTGTGCGCGAAGGACGAGCTCTGCCGGTACGACGGCGGGGCGGTCTTCGGTTTCCGCTTCGACGGCGGGCAGTTGAGCCCCTGGGACTGGTTCCATCCGAGCAGGGACGGCCAGGCGCGGCTCGCGGAGCTCGCGTACCGGCGGATCACGAAGGAGTGAAGGACCCCGGGGCGGTTGTCAGGTGCCGCCCCGGGGCCGGTCGTGAGGGTCCTCGCGGACTCAGATCTCCAGGGTGGCGGTCAGCCGGACGTCGGCCAGGGAGCGGGCGGCCCGCACCTCGTAGCCGCCGGGGACGAGGGTCCAGTCGTTCTTCGCCCCGTCCCAGATCTCGAAGGCGCGGCGGGGCACCGTGATCTCGGTCTCGACGGTCTCACCGGGTCCGGCCTGGACACTCGCGAAGCCGGCCAGCCAACGGTCTGGGCGGTCGGGACCGCCGGTCCGCGGCGCCAGGTAGATCTGGACGGTCTCGCGGCCGGGCCGGTCACCGGTGTTGGTGATCCGGACCTTCGCCGACGCCGGGGTGACCTCCAGGGAGTCGTACGACCAGGTCGTGTAGCCGAGGCCGTGACCGAAGGCGTACGCGGGAGCCGTCCCCCGCCGGTCCCAGGCGCGGTAGCCGATGAGGATCCCCTCGCTGTAGGCGAGTTCGCCCTCGACCGGGGTGACGTCGGTGACGGGGACGTCGGCGAGGGCGACGGGCCAGGTGGTGGGGAGCCGGCCGCCGGGCTCCTCGGCGCCGGTGAGGACGTCGGCGAGGGCCGCGCCGCCCTCCTGGCCGGGGAACCAGCCGAGCAGGATCGCGGCCACGTCCTCGCGCCAGGGCAGTTCGACGGGGGAGCCGGCGTTGACCACGACGACGGTGCGCGGGTTGGCGGCGGCCACGGCCCGTACGAGCTCGTCCTGACGGCCCGGGAGGGCGAGGTCCTTGCGGTCGAAGCCCTCGGACTCGACGCGTTCGGTGGTGGCGATGACCACGACGGCGGTGTCGGCGGCGCGGGCGGCCTCGACGGCCTCGGCGATCAGTTCGTCGGGGTCACGGCGCGGACCGAGGTGGACGAAGGAGAACATGACGGCCGGCAGCGGGGCCGCGAACTCCTTGTCCAGGGTGTGCAGCAGGGACACCTCGACGGTCTCGCCGGCGGTGAGCGCGACCTTGGCGCGCTCGATCGGGGAGCCGAAGAAGGCCTCGAAGGGGTCGCTCTCGGGGCCCATGGTCTGGACGCCCTCGAAGAGGGTCTCGCCGCCGACGGCGAGGGCGTACGCGCCGAGACCGCGGGTGCCGAAGGAGTGTTCGCCGGACTCGCGCGGGGTGAAGGTGCCGATGACCTCGATGGAGGCGAGGGCCTGGTGGGTGACGCCGGCCGGCAGGTCGTCGCCGATCCACTGGACCTGGCCGTTGGGCAGCGAGCCCTCGCCGAGGAGCCGGCCCTCGGCGTCGCGGCAGCGGGCGCGGAGGGTGAATCCCTGATCGGCGGGGGCGAGCTCCTCGCTGGGGTCGGCTCCGACGGTGAAGGTGAGCGCGCCCTCGGGGAGCGCGGCGGTGAGGCCGTCGAGCGGGGAGACGACGTGGTCGGGGAAGACCTGGGCGGAGCCGCCGCCGAGCACGCGGGCGTCGCGGGCGGCGGCGCCGGAGAGGGCGACGGTCCCGGGCCGCAGCGGGAGGACTCCGTTCTCGTTGCGTACGAGGACGAAGCCGCGGTGGGCGATCTCGCGGGCGAGGGCGTCCCCGTCGACGGGGGCGGGGAGTTCGGTGACGGCCGGCGGGGCTCCTTCGAGGGCGCCGACGCGGGCGGCGAGCCGCAGGACGTTGCGTACGGCCGTGTCGACCGCGGACTCCTCGACCTCGCCGGCCCGGACGGCGGCGGCGAGGGCCTCGCCGTAGACGGTGACGGGGCCGGGCATGGCGACGTCGAGGCCGCCCTCGATGTCGCCGGTGGTGGAGCGGGCGGCCATCCAGTCGGAGACGTTGACGCCGTCGAAGCCCCACTCGCCGCGCAGCACCTCGTTGACGAGGTGGTGGTGCTCGGTCATCGTCACGCCGTTGACCTGGTTGTACGCGGTCATGATGCCCCAGGGGCGGGCGTTCTCGACGATGGCCTCGAAGGGGGCGAGGTAGAGCTCGCGGAGCGGGCGGGCGTCGATCCTGTTGTCGACGGTGAAGCGGTCGGTCTCGGCGTCGTTGGCCACGAAGTGCTTGACGGTGGTGCCGACACCGCCGTCCTGAACGCCCCGGACGTAGCCGGTGCCGATCTCGCCGGTGAGATACGGGTCCTCGCTGTAGGCCTCGAAGTGGCGCCCGCCGAGCGGGGTGCGGTGCAGGTTGACCGTGGGCGCGAGCAGGACGTGGACCCCCTTGCGGCGGGCCTCCTGTGCGAGGAGACGGCCGGCGCGGCGGGCGAGCGCCGGGTCCCAGGCGGCGGCGAGCGCGGTCGGGGACGGCAGGGCGACGGACGGGTCGTCGGCGGTCCAGCGGACACCGCGGACGCCGATCGGACCGTCGGACATGACCAGGGACCGCAGACCGATCTCCGGCAGGGCGGGCAGGGACCACATGTCCTGGCCGCCGAGCAGTCGGGTCTTGCCGTCCAGGTCGAGCTTGGCGAGCGCCGCCTCGACGGCCTCCTCCCGCGCCGCGTCCGCCTCCGCCCGTGCCGTGTCCGCACCGGTCTCCGTCATGGCGTACCTCCTCGTTGACGTACTGCTGACCCCGATGCGCCCCATCGTGCACCCCTTCACCTGTAGACCGGTAGGTGATGTTATCTTTTTGTTATTTTACGGAGGGGGTACGGTCCTGTCGGAAGCGACGAGCGAACGACGGCGGGGAAGCCGACCGGGAAGGGGGCCACGGCGATGGTGCGGGCCAGAAGCGAGGAGCGGCGGGCGGACATCCTCCGCGCCGCCCTCGAGGTCATCGCCGAGCGCGGCTACCGGGGCGCCACCCTCGGCTCCGTCGCCGAGCGGGTCGGCCTCACCCAGCAGGGACTGCTGCACTACTTCCCCACGAAGGAGGCACTGCTCGTCGCCGTCCTGGAGGAGCGCGACCGCTGGGACACCAGCGGCGGACGGGATCGTGAGGGCTGGCGGCTCGACCTGGTCGAATCCCTCGTCGAGTACAACGCGATGCGGCCCGGCATCGTGCAGACCTTCTCCGCGCTGCTCGGCGAGAGCGTGACGGACGAGCACCCGGCGCGGGCCTTCTTCACCGACCGGTACGCGCAGGTGCGGGCGAACATGGCGCAGGTGCTGCGGCTGGAGTTCGGCGACCGGCTGCCGGGCGGGCTCAGCCCGGAACGGGCGGCGCCGCTCCTGACGGCCGTGATGGACGGGCTCCAGTACCAGTGGCTCCTGGACCCCGCGGCGGTCGACATGCCGGCCGCCTTCCGTGACTTCCTGCACCTGCTGCACGGCGGCGGGGACGGGGACAAGAGGTCGGGGGCGGGGGCCGGCGGCGGGAACTAGGCCGTCCCTTCCGGGTCCCGCCCGATCCGAGGGGGGACGACCCGGTGGGCGAGGGCGGACAGGTCCTGGTCCCGCAGCGAGGCGTCCCCGCTCAGCGCCGCGTGGACGGCCTCCAGGACCGGGAGTTCCGCCGCCGCCGTGGCGAGGGCGACGTCCTTGGCCGCGAGGGCGACCGGGAAGTGCGAGCCGGTCGCGGTGGCGCGGGCGACGGCTCCGGAGAGGGGACCCTCGGCGAGGCTCCGCAGGGCCAGCTCCCGGGGCAGACCGAGCGATCCGGCGAGCGTCAGGGCCTCGGCCACCAGGGCGACTCCGCCGATGGCGGCGTTGATGAGGACCAGCTTGAGGGCGGCGCCGGTGCCGGGGCCGCCGCACGGGGCGACCGTCCCGAGACGGTCGAGGACGGCGGCGACGGGGGCCGTGTCGCCACCCGCGAGGACCAGCAGTTCGCCCGCGGCGGCCCGGTCCACACTGCCCATGACGGGCGCGTCGATCAGGGTGACCCCTTCGGGGAGCCCGGCGGTCAGGGTTCCGACGGCGTCGGGGCCGATCGTCGAGGTGTCGATCCAGTACGTGCCCGGCCGCAGAGCCGGGAGGAGTTCCTCCGCGACGGCGAGCGCGGCGGCCGGGTCCGCCAGCATGGTGACGACGACGTCGGCGTCACGGACCGCGTCGGCGGGGGTCGCGGCGCGGACGGCCCCGTCCGCGACCAGCGCGTCGGCCTTGCCGGCCGTACGGTTCCAGACGGTCAGGGGGTGCCCCGCGTCGAGGAGTCGGCGGGCCATGGGGAGGCCCATGGAGCCGAGGCCGAGGAAGGCGATCTTCTGCTGTGTGCTGTCCATGGAGCAGACGCTAGGCGCGGCCCTCCCATGCGACAAGCGAATGTCTAGCATGGGATCCATGCCTTCCGGTCATGCCTTGTACGAGGTCTTCCTCGCCGTCGCCCGCGAGGGGTCCTTCACCGCCGCCGCCCGCGTCCTCGGCTACACCCAGTCCGCCGTCTCCCGCCAGGTGCAGGCCCTGGAGGACGAGACGGGCGCCGTGCTGTTCGAGCGGCTGCCGCGCGGGGTGCGCCCGACCGAGGCGGGCCGGGTGCTGCTGCCGCACGCCGAGGCCGTACGGGACCGGCTGGTCACGGCCCGGGCCGAACTGGAGGCGCTGCGCACCCTGGAGGGCGGGCTGCTCCGGCTCGGCTCGTTCTCCAGCGCCAACGCGGCCCTCGTCCCCCGTACCCAGGCCGCCTTCCGCACCCGGCACCCGGGCGTGACCGTCACCCGCACCGAGGGCCCGTCCGTGAAGCATCTCGGGCAGCTCGCCGCAGGTGAACAGGACCTGGCGGTGGTCGCCCCGGCCCTCGCCACTCCCCCGCCGGAGGGTGTGACGCTCCACCCCCTCCTGGACGAGCCGATGCTGGTGGCCCTGGAGCGCGCGCACCCGTACGCGGGTCGGCGGGCGGTGCGGCTGGCCGAACTCGCCGAGGAGGAGTGGATCGTCGGCGCCGAGCGCCTGGAGGACACCCTCTTCCGCCCGGCCGTCGCCGCCGGCTTCCGCCCGCGCACCGGACTTCTCGCGCACGACTGGGTCGCGAAGCTCGGCGCGGTGGCCGCCGGTCTCGGCATCACCCTCGTACCGGCGCTCGCGGCCGCCTCCGTCCCCCGGGAGGTCACGCTCGTCACGATCCACCCGGACGACGTCCCGTACCGGCGGATCTGCGCGGCGACCCCGCCGACCCCGACCGTGGCCGCGACCGCCTTTCTGGGGCTGCTGCGGGAGACGGCGGAGACCATGCGGAAGTCCCGCGCGTTCCCCGGCGGACGACGGGCGGGACAGGCCGGTGGGCGGGTGGAAGGGACCGACGGCCGGGCGGGATGATGACGGCATGATCGTCGCAGCCACCCAGTTCGCCCCGGTCGCCGGGGACATCGCCGCCAATGTGCGGACCGTCGCCGGCCTGGTCCGGGCCGCCGGTGCCGAGGGCGCCCGTCTCGTCGTCTTCGCCGAGCTCTGCCTCAGCGGGTACGAGCCGTCCCTGATCAGGGACACCCCCGAGCTGGTCCTCGGAGAGGACGACTCCCGGCTCGAACCCGTACGGGAGGCCTGCCGCGCGGTGTCGGCGGCGGCCGTCGTCAACGGGCCGGTGCGGACGGCGGACGGCCGGCCCGCGGTCGCCTCGCTGGTCATCGGCCCGGACGGCTCGCTCCTCGCCCGCTACGACAAGCAGCACCTGTACGGAATCGAGCAGGAGGTGTTCGCGCCGGGCACCGCGGACGGGCGGTTCGCGCTCGACGGCGTCCGGTTCGCGACGGCCACCTGCTACGACAACCGCTTCCCGGAGCTGGCCGAGCGTGCGGCGGCCGACGACTGCGCTGTGTATCTGGCGAGTTCGGTGCTCGCCGCCGACAACGACTCGTTCGAGAAGGTGTATCCCGTACGGGCCCGGGACTTCGGCCTGTACGTGGTGCTCGCCAATGTCCTCGGGGCCAACGAGGACGGTGTGGGCTGCGGCGCCGCCGGCGCCTGGGGCCCGGGCGGAGAGCGGATCGCCGACGCGGGCGGCACGGAGCCGGGGTTCGTGCTCGCCGAGGTCGGCTGAGCGGGCGGATTCGGAAGTACCGGGCGCGCTCGCCGCGGCCGGGCGGGCGCGGGGACGCGGAAGAGCCGGGCGGCTGCGGGTACGCGGAAGAGCCGGGCGGCCGTGGGACATCGGCCGCCCGGCTCCGGGGAAGCCGTCACGGAACCCCCGGTCCGCGACGGCGCCCCGACCCCTTTACGGGGCGCTCAGGCCCAGCGTGTACGCGCCGGAGCCGCTGTACGCGTGGACCACGTAGCGGTAGTAGCCCGCGGTGCCGTTGTAGCTGGTGTTCTCGTCGGCGGTCGCCGTGCCGCCCACGGCCACGTCCACCCAGCCCGCGCCGTTCCACTTCTGCAGGTACAGGTCGAAGTCCTTGCCGGCCGGGCCGCGCAGGCAGCCCACGTGGGTGCCCGAGGTCGCCGAGTAGTAGTACGAGCCGTCGGGCTGGACCCCGGTCTGGCCGGAGGTCAGGCTGCCCTGGTAGCTGTTCTCGGTGTTGTCGCAGCCGGTGGGCGGGGTCGTGGTGCCGACCGACAGCTGGTAGGTGACGGTGTGGGTGGCGGAGCCCGTACCGGTGACGGTGATCGGGTAGGTGCCGTTGGCCGTGCCCGCCGCGACCTGGACGGTCATCGTGGACGAGGAGCCCGAGGTCACCGAGGTGGGGCTGAAGGAGACGGTGACGCCGCTCGGGGCACCGCTCGCGGAGAGCTGGACGGTCTGCGCGCTGCCCCCGGTGGTGCTGGTGTTCACCGTGGAGGTGACGGAGGCGCCCGGCTGGACCGAACCCGAGGACGGGTTCAGGGCGAGCGAGAAGTCCGGGGTGGTGGTGCCGCCGCAGTCGGTCTCACCGGACTG
The DNA here is from genome assembly GCF_014656215.1 of Streptomyces zaomyceticus. Classification (GTDB taxonomy): domain Bacteria; phylum Actinomycetota; class Actinomycetes; order Streptomycetales; family Streptomycetaceae; genus Streptomyces; species Streptomyces zaomyceticus. Next base: position 95,158 of record NZ_BNBZ01000001.1, read on the forward strand.
GGCGGGGACGCCGATCGCGTTCCAGGCCGCCTTCACCGCGTTGCACTCGACGCTGCCGTAGGTGTTCTTGGCGCTGGTCAGCGTGGCCTTGCGGGCGGCGAGGTGGTTCCAGGAGGAGGTCTTCATGAGCAGCGCGCCCATGAAGACCTTGCCGGCCTTCTGGATGCCGATGCCGGTCACGGAGGACGGACCGCCGGAACATATGGGGCTGTTGGGCTTGCCGCCGCCCGGGTTGGAGCCCTCGGCCAGCAGGTAGAACCAGTGGTTCTGCGGGCCGGCCGCCGCGTGCACCTCGGTGCCGGAGGTCAACTGGGTGTAGCAGTTGGGGTTGTTGTTGATGAGCGACGGGTTGTACATGTTGCGGATCGGCTGGTTGTTGCCGGTGAAGTTCAGCTTCTCGCCGACGGTGTAGTCGGGGGTGTCGTTCGGGTTGTTGGCGAAGTGCTCCGTGAGCGCGCCGAAGATGTCTCCGGTCGACTCGTTCATGCCGCCGTTCTCGTTGGACGAGCCGGCGCTGCCCGGGGTCCGGTCGAAGATCTCGTGGCCGTACTCGTGCGCCACGACGTCGATGCCGGTGAGCTGGTTGGTGCCGTTCTGGTTGCGGCCGTACGTGGTCTTCGTACCGTCGTAGTACGCGTTGACCTCGCTCAGTCCGGCGCGGGCCGGGACCATGCCGCCCTGGCCGTTGATGCCGTTGTAGCCGAACCACTGCTTGAGCATGTCGGACTCGCGCTGGGCCGCGTACATGATGTCGACGCAGGCGGTGACCAGGTCGTTGGCGCCGTTGTTGCCCCACGGCGAGGAGCCCGTGTAGGCGCTGCCGTTCTGGCCGCCGCACTTGAAGCCGCCGCGGCTGGTGTCGGTCATGGAGCTCGCGGCGGTGTCGATGGTGACGTTGCCGTTGTGGTAGCCGCGGCCGTCGGCGTGCAGGATCTTGTCGGTGGCCTGCGCGACAGAGCCGGTACGGGCGTCGACATAGGTGTCGAGGGAGCTCGGCGCGTCCTTCGCGGTGCGGCCGACGACCAGGGTGTGCCAGGTCAGTACGGCCTTGCCGCCCTTGAGGAGGACGGTCAGCTCGGGGGTGCTCGCGGACTCCACCGAGGCCAGCTGGCCGCGGGCGGTGGCGAGGGCCGCGGCGGCGGTCACCTTCGCCGTGGTGGAGAGCTTGATGGTGGGCGCGGTGGCGCCGGTGACGTCCCGGACCTTGCCGGAGCTGTCGGAGAGGACCACCGCGTCGCCGCCGCCGGCGACGGGGAGGCCGCGGTAGGTGCGCTCGTACGAGGTGTAGTAGAGGCCGTTCGCCCAGGGGGTGACGGAGGTCCGGACGAGGTCCTCGTCGGCTCCGTGCCGCAGCTCGTCGAGACCGCTGGCCGCGGCGCCGTCGGCGGCGGAGAGCGCGAGGGACTTGCCGTGGCCCGGGGGTACGGGCTGCGCCTTCGGGGCCGCGGTGGCGGTGCCGGCGAGGGCGGTCGCGAGGCTCGCCGAGAGCGCCAGGGCGGCCACGGCCGCCGTGATTCTGCTGGGGTGCAACGTCTGCTCCGATCAGGGTGGGGATCGTCGTGGGGGAGACGGATCGTCGCGCCGAGTATGGGCGTGAACATGACTTGTTCGGGACATCTCATCCGGCATAAGACGCGGGTTATGGTGCGGCCGCTCGGTGCTGCGTACGCTGCTGAAATGCAGCTGGAGTTGAGGCATCTTGAGGCCGTCTGCCGGATAGCGGAAGCGGGCAGTCTGGGGCGTGCCGCAGGGCGGCTCGGGGTCTCGCAGCCGGCTCTCTCGGCGCAGCTCCGCCGGATCGAACGGGTCGCCGGCGGGGAGCTCTTCCTCCGCGGCCGGCACGGTGTGGAGCCCACCCCGCTGGGCGAGTTCGTGCTCTCCAAGGCCCGGCTCGTACTCGGCGAGATGGACGCCCTGTCCGCCGGGGCGCGGGCCGTCGCCCCGCACACCCCGCTGCGCCTCGGCTGCATCCTGCTCGTCCTCGTCGACGGACTGCTGGGGCAGTTGGAGCAGGTCATGGCGGGACAGGACATCGCGGTGACCGTGGAGCACTCGGCCACCACCCTGACCCGGCAGCTCGGCGCGGGACGGTACGACGCCGTGCTCTACGGGGAGGTCAACGACCACGAGGTGGCACTCCCGCAGGGCACCACGGCGAGGACCCTGGTCCCCAGGGAGCCGTTCTGCGTGCGGCTTTCGGCAGCGCACCCGCTGGCCGGCAAGGAGCGGATCGCGCTGGCCGAGCTGGCCGGGGAGTCCTGGATGACCCTCGTGGAGGACGACGACGGCGGCCCCGAGGCGCTGATCGCCGCCTGCGCGAAGGCCGGGTTCACGCCCTCGCTGCGGCACCGGGTGGCCGACCGGAAGATGCACTACGACCTGATCGCCTCGGGCCGGGCGATCTCGATGAGCCAGCCCACCGCCCCGCACGCGGAGGGCACCGTACTGCGCCCCCTGGAGGGCGACCCGGTCCTGGGACGCATCCGGCTCGCCTGGAACAGGGCGGCGGTGCCCGCCCGGCACGCGGAACTGCTGTACCGGGCGGCGGTCCGCGCGTATCTGGCGAACGTCGACAACAACGCCTTCTACCGGGCGTGGTGGGACGCGCGGCCGGAACTGCACCCGGTCCTCGACGTCCGGGACGACGGCGAGGACCGGGTGCCCTGCCGGGATCAGTCGTAGGAGAGGTCCCCGGCGGAGTAGCGGCAGCTGGTGCCGTCCGGCCCGGTGCCGATCTCCTTCGGCTCCTTACCGGTGTTGTTGCCGGTGAAGCGGGTGCACGGCTTGATCTTCTTCTTGGTGTCGCCGTGGATGCGGACGTTCCGCAGGCTGGCCGTGTCGCCGTAGTTGGCGTTGACGCCGACGATCGACTTGCCGGGCGTGGTGATGTCGACGTCGTTGATCAGGATCGTGCGGGTGTACTGCTTCTTGCAGTTGCCGCAGGAGCGGACCAGCTTGCCGAAGTCGGAGACCTGGAACTTCGACACGACCAGCTTGCCCGCGCCGTTGAACTGGAAGACCTTGTCGGACGCGCTCTTCGCACCGCCGCCGTGGACCGTGTACACGGCGGAGGCCGAGGTGCCCTTGAAGGTGGCGGCGTCCTCGCCGACGTTCTCCCACCAGACGTTCTGCAGGGTGCAGCTGCCGAGGCAGTGGACCCCGTCGGCGGCCGGGGAGCCGATGATCACGTTCTTGAGGACCGCGCCGTCCTTGAGGACGAAGAGGGGCTTCTGGCTCTCGTCCTGACCGTCCGAGCCGAGCTCACCTGTGCCGTAGAAGCGCTGGAGCTTGCCGTCGTAGGTGCCGGAGACCTCGATCGACGAAGGGACCGGCTTGCCGCCTTTCGCCTGGGGCCAGGCGGCCACCGCGCTCGCCGCGCCCGCGGGGGCGAGCAGGGTGGTGGTGACGACGGCCGCCCCGGTGATGCCGAGGGCGCTCAGGCCGCCGATGATCGCGCGCCGGCGGCCCGTCTTCCGCTTGTGTGACGTCATGGGTGCTTCTCTCTTCAGTGGGGGAGGTGGTGCACCTCCTGGTCGCCACCGGAGGAGAGAAGGTTGCCGCCGTCCCGGTCGTTTTCCCGGGAGTCCCCGTCCCGGTCGTCACCGGCCGTCTCGCCCCGCAGATCGCGGGCCATCAGGGTGGCGCCCGCGACGGCTCCCGGCATCAGGAAGACCGCGACGAACGGCACCAGGAACGCGAGGGTAAGCGGAACGCCGAAGCCGAGGACGGCCATCCTGCGCCCGCGGAGCAACGTCAGGCGCTCCTTGAGCTCGACACCCCGGCGCTGGAACGCCACGGCCGTCAGTTCCTCGGCGAGGAAGAACCCGGAGACGCAGAAACCGATCACCGGAACGACGGTCTGCCCGATCACCGGGATGAACCCGCAGGCGAAGAGGAGGATGCCGTAGAACGCGACCCGCAGCAGGACCCGCAGACTGTCCCGGGCCGAGATCCACAGCTCGCGCCAGAGCGGGAGCCCGGACTCGGGCACCTCGCCGCCCAGGCTGCGGTCGACCTCCTCGGAGAGCGACTCGTAGAAGGGCTGGCCGACGAGCAGGGTCACGGCGGTGAACGTGATCACCGCGAGGAAGAGCCCGAAGGCGAAGACCAGGGCCGTCAGAGTGCCGCGGAAGATCCCGAGCCAGGGAGAGGTCCAGTCGTCGGCGAACGGGGTCACCCAGGAGACCAGGTCGTCGGCGCCGTAACCGAGACCGACGAGAGCACCCGTGTAGAGCACCAGGGTCACGAGCCCGGGCAACAGCCCGAAACCGAACCACCGTCCGTGCAGGCCGACCCACTTCTGGCCCTGTACCAGGTACTTGAAACCCACCCCGAGATCGCGCATGGGGCCACTTTATCGGTGGCCCCCGGGTCACCTCGCGGGTGTCCCGCCCGAGGTGCGGAAGGAGTCCAGCGCCCGGTCGAGATGGGCGCGGGCCTCGGCAGCCCGCGCCACCGGGGCCGACGCCCACACGTCGTACAGGGTCCCGGCCTGCTCCCAGCAGAGGTCGACGGTGTGCCGGGGGCCCTCGGCGGCGGTGAAGCCGTTCCAGGTGAACTCCCAGCGCGCGGCGGGCAGTCCCTTGTGCCGGGTCTCCCCCACCGCGCCGTCGCGGTACCCCGGGTTGGTGCGCGGCCCGCTCGCGTCGGCGGTACGCATCGCCCCGATCGCCCCGCCGGAGGGGACCGCCCGGATCCTGATCCCGATCCAGACGGCTCCGTCCCCCGTCGTGTAGAAGATCCGCTCGCCGTCGGTCGACCGGGTCGCCCCGGCCGGCACGGCCAGGGCGAAGCCACGCTCGTCGGCGACGGCCGTGTAGCCGGCGGGCAGGGGCCCGAGGGCGGGCACGGTCGTACGGGTGGGATCGACGGGCCCCGCCTGCGCCGCGCGCTCGTCGCGGACGGCGAGCAGCACGGCGACGGTCACGGCGGCGACACAGCCGGCGACGACGGCCGCGACGAGGGGCAGCGCGAGGGCACCCCGACGGGCCCCGCGGGCGGGCGGCCCCGGGGCGCCGGAAGCACCGGCCGGGCCCGGGACCGCCGGGGTGTCGAGGCGGGGGGTGTCGAGGCGGGGGGTGTCGAGACCGGGGACGTCGAGGCGGGGGACGTCGAGGCGGGGGGTGTCGAGGCGCGGGGTGTCGAGGCGCGGGGTGTCGAGGCGCGGGGTGTCGAGCTCGGAGGCGTCGGTCCGGTGGGCCTCGATCGCGGAGGCGTCGCTCCGCGGGGTGTCGCTCCAGGAGGTGTCCGCCGGTGCGGCGCCGAGCCGGGGCGTGTCGTGCACCGGCGTCCCGGACGGCCCGCCCGCCACGGCCACCGGCACCGGCACCGGACCGGGGCCCACGGCCTTCCCCTCGGTCTCCCCGGCCAGGCACGCGGTGAGCAGCCGGCGGGCCCCCTCGGCGTCCAGCCGTCGCCCGGGGTCGCGGTCGAGCAGCCCGCGCACCACGGGCAGGAGGGGCCCGAGCCGCTCGGGCGGCCGGATCTCCCCGTACACGACCGCGTGGAGCACGGCGCCGATCGAGTCCCGGCGGAACGGTGAGACGCCCGTCGCCGCCGCGCACAGCAGGGCGCCGAGCGACCACAGGTCGGCGGCGGGTCCCGCGTGCTCGCCCCGCATGCGCTCCGGAGCGGTGTACTCGGGGGTGCCGACGAAGACTCCGGTGCCGCTGAGCGTGGTGGCGCCGGGGAGGCTGGCGATGCCGAAGTCGGTGAGGACCGCCCGGCCGGTGGCCTTCTCCAGGAGGACGTTGGCCGGTTTCACGTCGCGGTGCAGGACGCCGTGGGCGTGGGCGGCGGACAGCGCGTCGAGGAGGGCGAGGCCGAGGCGGGCGGTCTCCCGGGGGGACAGGGCGCCGTCGGGGGCGGCGAGACGGTCGGCGAGCGAACCGCCGTCGACCAGCTCCATCACCAGGGCGGGGCGGCCGTCGTGCTCGACGACGTCGTGGACGACGATCACATGGGGGTGCCGGACGCGGGCGACGACACGGGCCTCGCGGAGCGCGCCCGCGGGGTCGGCGTCCGTGTCGAGGATGAGGGTCTTGACCGCGACCGGGCGTCCGAGGAGTTCGTCGGTGGCCCGCCGGACGACTCCGGTCCCGCCCTTGCCGAGCCGCTCCCCCAGGCGGTAGCGACCGCCGATCAGCCCGTGGTCGGCACGCTCCGACCCGTCGTACGACGCCACTCGACTCCCCCTGTCCGCCGGACAGGGCCATGATGCCGCAGTGGCCCGGAAAGCCGCGAGGACCGCAGCCCCGGAGCGGGGATGCGGTCCTCGGGCGGAGCGGGTCGGCCGGGGCCCGACTCAGACGGCGAGCTCGACCGTGATGTTGCCGCGGGTCGCCTTGGAGTACGGGCAGACCTGGTGCGCCTTCTCGATCAGGCTCTTGGCGGTCTCGGCGTCCACGTTGGGGATGGTCGCCGAGATCTTGACGATGATGCCGAAGCCGTCGTCGTTCTTGCCGATGCCGACCTCGGCGGTGACGGTCGAGCCGGAGATGTCGGCGTTCTCGTTACGGGCGACGACGCCGAGCGCGCCCTGGAAGCAGGCGCTGTAGCCCGCCGCGAAGAGCTGCTCGGGGTTGGTGCCCGCGCCGGAGCCGCCCATGGCCTTGGGCGGGTTGACGACGACGTCGAGCTGACCGTCGTCGGTGGCGACACGGCCGTCACGCCCGTTCTCGGCGGTGGCGACGGCGGTGTAGAGGACGTCGGTGTGCTGGATCGACATGCGAGGTACTTCCTTCATGGGTTCGCCGCGACTCGCGCCCACGATCGCGACGGCTGAGGGAAGACTAACGGGTCACCGAGACGATCATCTTTCCGGTGTTGTCGCCGCGGAGCAGTCCGAGGAAGGCGTCGACGCCGTTCTCGATGCCCTCGACGAAGGTCTCGCGGTGCTTGAGCTCGCCGGACGCGAGCCAGCCGCCGACCTCCTCGACGAACTGCTGCTGCAGGCCGTAGTGGTCGCCGACGAGGACGCCCTGGAGACGCAGCCGCTTGCCGATGATCATCGCCATGTTGCGCGGGCCGGGGACCGGCTCGGTGTCGTTGTACTGGGCGATCATGCCGCAGATGGTGGCGCGGCCGTGCACGTTGAGCGAGGAGATCGCGGCTTCGAGGTGGTCCCCGCCGACGTTGTCGAAGTAGACGTCGATGCCGTCCGGGGCGGCCTCGCGGAGCTGGTCCTTGACCGGGCCGTTCTTGTAGTTGAAGGCGGCGTCGAAGCCGAGCTCCTCGACGAGGAACTTGACCTTCTCGTCGGAGCCGGCCGAGCCGATGACGCGGGAGGCGCCCTTGAGGCGGGCCATCTGGCCGACCTGGCTGCCGACGGCGCCGGCGGCGCCGGAGACGAAGACCGCGTCGCCCTCCTTGAAGGAGGCGACGTCGAAGAGACCCGCGTAGGCGGTGAGGCCGGTCATGCCGAGCACGCCGAGGTAGGCGGAGAGGGGGGCGAGCGCCGGGTCGACCTTGGTGGCGTGCTGGGCCGGGACGTCGGCGTACTCGCGCCAGCCCAGGCCGTGCAGGACGTGGTCGCCGACGGCGAAGCCCTCGGCGTTGGAGGCGACGACCTCGCCGACCGCGCCGCCGTCCATGGGGTGGCCGAGCTTGAACGGCGGGATGTAGGACTTCACGTCGTTCATGCGGCCGCGCATGTACGGGTCCACGGAGAAGTGCAGGTTGCGGACGAGGATGCGGCCCTCGGCCGGCTCGGTGACCGGAGTCTCGACGAGGGCGAAGTCCGCGGGGGTGGGCCAGCCGTGCGGACGGGCGACAAGGTGCCACTCACGGCTGGACGCGGGAAGAACGGACATGAGCACGGCCTCCAGGAAACTTTGGATCGCAAAAGGTTCAGCTACTGAAACAACCATGCGCCTGGATATTTCATGTTGTCAAGTATCTGGGTAGGATGGAGGGCATGGCCACCTCACGCACGGACCCCCTGACCCTCGAAGTCGTCGAGCTGATCGGCACGGTCGTGGCGCGCTACTACGAGGAGTACGAGCAGGCGGCCGCGCAGCACGCGCTGACCGGCGCCCAGGCCCGCGTCCTCGGCCTGCTCTCGCTGGAGCCGCTGCCGATGCGGCACATCGCCCAGAAGCTGAAGTGCGAGCCGTCCAACATCACCGGCATCGTCGACCGCCTGGAGGCCCGCGGCCTGGTGGAACGCCGCCCGGACCCGGCGGACCGCCGCGTGAAACTGGCGGCCCCGACGGAAGCGGGCCGCACGACGGCCCGCCACCTCCGCGACTCCCTGGACTTCGCCCGCGAACCCCTCGGAGAACTGACGGAGGCGGAGCGGACGCTGCTGCGGGATCTGTTGCGGCGGATGCTGGGGGTGTAGGCGGGCGGGGGCGGGGCCAGGCCCTCACCCGGCGGCGACGGCCATGGCCGCGCAGGCCACCGCACCGAGTGCGCAGGCGTCCGCGATCCAGGCCGTGGTGTAGCGCCTGACCACGGAAGGGGCTCCACCCTGTCGCGACGGCCGCCGCATGCGCGCACGAATCCGGTCGGCCGCCCGATCCGCGGTACCCACGAAGGAATCGACCAGGGAACCGCCGAAGGCGATGGACCCGATCTCTCCGCCGTCCACGGTGACGAGCGTCAGGCCGCCGTCCGACTCGACGCTCCTGAGCGCGCGCAGGGGGACGACATGCGTCACCAGTGGGTTGACGATCAGGACGTCCGGGTCGACGAGATATATGCGTGAACCCATGAAACGCCTGACGACAGCGACAGCGACAAGACAGACCGTCATCACCCCGAAGGCGTCCCTGTCGGACCGGCCGTTCATCCCGGCACCGATCTTGACCGTCAACGCCACCAGCACCAACGTGAAGAACCACGAAATGAGCGGAAACGAACGCCGCTGCAACTTCTCCGCACGCGCTTTCAAAGGTCGCTCTCCGCATTCACTCGCGCCCGGCACGGCCAACCGGCGGCGCATCACGATGCGCCGCCGGCCGAACCTGTCGGAACCGACTAGCAAGCCCCGGCCGCTGCACCCAGGCTCAGGTTCCCCGCACTGCAGAATCCAACGTTGAATCCCGCGTTCACGCTCATATTGCCGTAGGTCTCACCCCAGTTGACGGCCCCCCTCGGGTTGGGGACCGTCGTCCACGACTTCGGGCTTCCACCCACGCCACGGACCCCGGGCACCTTGGTGCGGATGGCCGTCGGAACCCTGCTGATCGGCGAGGCTCCGTACGCCTTGCCCCAGGTGGCCGCTCCGCCCACAGAGCGGCCGAATGCCGCCGCGGCGCCTCCACCGACGGCGACCCAGGCCAGATCCTTGCCAAGGCCGGACCAGTCCGCCTCTCCGGTCATGCCGTAGTTCACTGCGAACTTGGTGGCAGCGATGCCGGCACCCACCGCGATGCATGCTCCGGCCGAGAGAACCACGCACGCACCGAACCCGACGATCGTCAGACCGGTCTGAATCTCGTCCCAGTGGTCACTGGTCCATTGTTTGCCGTTGTCCCAGGCAGCGCCGAAATTACCCTTCTTGATGTTGCCCCAGATTCCATCCTTCTTCCGACGCTCCGCGTCGGCCTTGGCCTGGCGTTCCGCCGCGCGCTTCGCCGCCTGGGCCTTTGCCGCCGCGACCGCCTTCGCGTCGTAGTGGTAGACCTTGTAGTGCGACGGGTTCGCTCGGTACGACTTGTACCTGCGCTGGGATTCGGCGTCCTTGCGGGGGGTCTGGTGCCAGATCCACTGCCCGCTCTTGTAGGTGTAGCCCACCGACATGCCGCGGTCGTTGCCCCAGCGGGTGTCGTTGTACGAGGCTCCGCCGGCCGGGCCGTCGGGGCGGAGGCCCGTCGGGTCCGACTTGGTCAGCGGGTTGTTGTGGCCGTAGGCGTAGGCGTTCATCTGGGCCGGGTCGCCGAAGTCGATGACCGGGTCGACCGAGAGGAAGCGGCCCGTGCCCGGGTCGTACTCGCGGGCTCCCAGATGCGTCAGGCCGGTCGGGTCGTTGGTGCCGCCGACGAAGCCGCGGGTGCCGAAGGTTCCCGACTGGGCCGTGCGCAGTGCGCCGAAGGGCAGCTGCTTGCGGTGGGTGACGGCCAGGGTGGCGGTGTCGATGGCGGTCATGGCCGTGCCCTGGTGGTCGCCGACCAGGTAGGAGACGGTCGCGCCGGTACGGACCGCGACGGTCTCGCCGCCGTGGGTGTAGTAGCGGGTCGCGGTCTTGGTGCCGGTCGCCGCCCGCTTGAGTTCGTCACCGTTCGGCAGCGACAGCACGGTGCTGCCGTCCGCGTTCCGGGTGACGAGCCGGTCGCCGTCGGCGTCGTACAGGTAGCTGGTGGTCTTGGTCCCCTCGGTGAGGGTGGCCAGGTGTCCCTCGGCGTCCCAGGTCAGGTCCTGCACCTTGGTGCCGATGGTGCGGTTGGTGGTGTTGCCGGTGGCGTCGTACTGGAAGGTGCTGACCCGGCCGTTGTCCGGACCGCCGGTGACGGTGGCCTGCTGGACGGCGTGCGGCCGGTCGGCCTTGGCCGCCGGGTGGGTGAAGTCGGTCGTCGCCCCGGCGAGCTTGTCGCTCTGTCCGGTGCGGTTGCCGAGCTTGTCGTAGCCGTAGGTGAGCCAGTACGCGTCCGGGCCGCCGACGCCGGTCGGGGTCGGTGCCGTGGCGCAGTCGGTCTTCGCCGTCCACGCCTCGGTCAGCCGGCCGAGGGCGTCGTTGGTGAAGCACTGGCGGTCGGTGGACGCGGTGGCGTCCTGGCCGGTGGTGCTGGTGATCCCGGTGACGTTGCCGGCCGCGTCGTAGGCGTAGAGCGAGCGGTCGACGCGCCTCGGGGCCAGCACCCGGTCGGTGGTCCGCTCGAGGAGCCGGCCGGTGTGCTCGTCGTACGCCTGCGTCCGGAAGACCTTCTTGTCGAGGTCGTGGCCGAACTCGGTGCCGACGGGGCGTCCGTAGACGTCGTACTGGACGTTGGCGACGAGTACGACTCCCGCCCGCGTGGTGCGGAACGGCTGGTCGTCGCTGTTGTACTCGGTGACGACCCGCTCGGAGGGGATGTCCCCGACCGCCGGGTTGAGCGTCCACTGCAGTGCGCCGGTCTCCGCGCTGTAGCCGTACGACCAGGTGTAGGTGCCTTCGAGTCCGCTCACCGCGGTCGGCACGGTCAAGCTGGTGGACGTCGGCTGGTAGCGGTCGTCGAATCCGCCGTTCGCCATGGTGTACGCGACGGTGCCGTCGTAGCGGGTGCTGCTGGTGAGCTGCCCCTTGGCGAGGGTGTCGTAGGTCCACTTGGAGAGGGTCGTGGCGCCGTTCTTGACCTCGGTCTTGCGGCCGAGCTTGTCGTAGAGGGTCGTCAGGGTGACGTTCCTGGCGTCCTTGCCGGTGACGACCTGTCCGTTGGCGTCGTAGGTGAGGACGGTCTTCCCCTTGTCGGGGTCGTCGACCTCGGTCTTCTGGCCCCGGTTGTCGTACGTGTAGGTCCAGACGTTGCCCGCCGGGTCGGTGACCGTCGTGGGCTCGTCGAACTTGCCGTAGGTGTACGTCGTCGACTGGGGCTGGGTCTTCCCGGCGCCGGCGTACTGGATGAGCTCGGTGGTGCGTCCGGCGGCGTCGGTCACGGTGGTGGTGGCGGTGCCGCCCTTGGGCGGGGTCACGGTGACCCGGTCGCCGCCGTAGGCCGTGACGGTCCGCCACTTCTCGTCGCCGCGGAACAGCGACACGGCGTCGGTGACCCGGCCCAGGCCGTCGTAGAGGTTCTCGGTGGCGTTGTCGACCTGGTGGATCTCCTTCGCCGTGTAGAGCGTCGCGGACGGGGCGACGTCCGCGTAGTACGGCGCGAAGCTCTTCCAGACCCAGCCCCGCGAGTCGTAACGGGTCTCCGTCATGATCGTGTGCTGGGTGCCGCCGGCCGGGGCCTGCGCCTGGCGCTCGCGCAGCAGACCGTCGTACAGGGCGTACGTGGTCCGGTAGGTGCCGTCCTGCTTGAGGGTCTTGGTGGTGACCGCGTTGGCCTGGGTCGCGGAGATCTTGTACGCGTACTCCGCGGACGGCTGGGTGGCGTGGTCGGCCTTCGTCCAGCCGGGCTGCCACACCTTGAGCACGCGGCCGAGTCCGTCGTGGACCGCGTCCGTGCGCTTGCCGTTGGCGTCGACGGACGCGACGACGACACCGCGCACCGGGTCGTAGGTCGTGACCGCCGCGTGCCCGAGGGGGTTGGTCACCGTCATCGAGGTGGGGATGCCGGTGGTCGGGCTGTAGGCGGTGGTGGTGGTCTGCGCGAGCGCGTCGGTGTCGGTGAGCTCGCGTCCGTGCTGGTCGTAGCTGTGCTTCGCCGTGGTGACGTAGCCGGTGCCCGCCGCGTCCTGCTCGTCGATCCGGGTGACATCACCCTTGACCGGCGCGGTGGTGAGGGCGGTGGCCCCGTCGTAGTAGCGGCGCTCCACGGAGATCAGGTCGTCGGGCAGGCCGGGCGCCGTGCCGCAGGGCTTGGCCACGGTCCTGACCTCGGAGGGCAGCCCCAGGAGGGCACCGGAGGCGTAGGTGGTGGTGGTGCACTCCTCGTCGCCGCTGACGGCCGTGTCGCCGAGCCGGGACTCGGTGAGGACATGGCCGTTCGCGTCGAAGCTCCGGTGCGTCTCGGTGGTGCGCCAGCCCTGGCCGACGGCGGTGCGGGCCTTCTCCTTCTGACCGCCGGTGATGTACGCGTGGCGGTCGGGAAGGCCTTCGCCGCGGTCCTCCGTCGCGGTCGCCGACGACACCCACGGGGTGAAGCTGCTGGTGGACTCCAGGCGGCCGCCGTCACCGTTGTACGTGGCCTCCTCGCGGGTCATGCCGGCGAAGGCCTCGTGGTCGGTCACCGCGATGCCTTCGCTGTCCTTCACGGCGGCGCCGGGGATGCCGCGGAAGTAGCGGTACTCCTTGAGGGTGCGCGGGAAGGGGGACGCGCCGGTCCGCACCTGGACGAGACCGAAGCCCTTGCGGTCGCCGTAGGTGAGGTGCTTGGCGGTGGTGAACTCGTCGTCCTTGGCCTTGGCCCAGGCCATGCCCTCGGGGTAGGAGTACTCGGTGCGCTTCGCGGCCGCCCCGCCGGTGTTGTCGTTCTCGACGATCAGGTTGACGGCGTAGGCGTGGAACCAGTCGAGGTAGGGCTCGTAGTCCGCGGCCGGGGCGTCCGGCGGGGACCACTTGACCGGGTAGCAGCGCCGGTTGTTGGACGTCGGGGAGGGAACGCTCGTGGCCGAGCAGTCCGTCGGCGTGTAGCCGACGCCGATGGTGCCGCCCGTCTCGGTGTTGACGGCGGAGACCCTCAGGCGCCACATGGCCGGGACCGGGTCGGGCTCGCCGCCCGTGGTCGCGCCTTCGACGCGGTTGGGCATCGCGACGCTGTTGAAGGTCACCGGGGGCAGCTTGACGAGGCCCGTGCCGGTGTGACCGCTGCGGGTGATCGACTTGAGCCAGAGCGGCCGCGAGGTGGAGCTGTCGCCCGTCACCGGGAAGTCGTGGTCGAGGGCCCAGCTGTCGACGGGCTTCCAGGCACCGGCGGACCAGACGGAGGTGGCGATCGTGGAGAGCTTCATCCGGGTCCAGAAGGACGGCGAGTAGCGGTCCTTGCACTCGGTCCCGGAGGCGCAGTACTGGTCGAAGGGGACGTCCGGCCAGTTCTTCGCGTTGGTCTTGTCGAAGGTCGTGCAGCCGGTGAGGCAGCGCTCGGTGTTGGTGAACTCGACCTTCGCGGCCGGCTGACCGTAGGGGTTGGAGTCCCGCAGGCCGTACTCGATGCGCTTGAGGTAGCCGCTCCGGTCGTACGGGGTCGCGGTGGAGGCGCCGGTGTCGGGGTTGACGTTGCGGCCGTAGGAGTTGGCCTCCTCGCCCCAGTAGTACGTCATGGCGTCGCCGTGCGGGTCGACGACCAGGTCGAGATTCCAGCGCCAGGCCTGCTGGCACCAGGCGTCCTTGAACGCGGCGTTGTAGCAGGGCTCGCCCGTGTGGTTGCCGAAGACGGGGACCGTCCAGGTCGAACGGGTCTCCGTCTTTCCGGTGGCCCACCCCTCCATCCGGTTGGCGCCGAAGTAGTACTGGGTGCCGTCCGGCGTCGTCACCTTCCAGTACTCACCGTTGTCGTCGCCGTTGTTGTCGCCGTAGTTGTCGGCGGCCGACGACGTGGCCTTGACGATCTTGGTGCCGTCGTCGGTCTCCAGGTTCCACGTGCTCGACGCGGTGTCCCAGATCAGCTGGTTGGTGCGGCCGCCGAGGTTGAGGACCGCGTTGTCCTTCTTCCAGCAGAGGTCGCCGACCTTGGCGGTGGTGTTGTTGCTGTTCGCCTTGTCTTCCGTACAGGGGATGTACTGCCGCTCGATGTAGCCGGGCTCCATGGACCAGCCGTCACCGATGCCGCCCGGCTGGTTGTTCGTGGCGGCCGTCCGGCCGTCGACGGACTGCGAGCCGTAGCCCACCTTGAGCTCCGGGCTCACGTCGCCCGGGACGTCCGGGACGTCGATGCCGTAGTTCCAGGAGAAACCACCGTTGGCGCCGCCGGCCGACCAGGACGCGGACGCGGCGAGCGAGGTGGCCTTGAAGTCGCCGGTCGAGCCGGACGCCGCGGCGGTGGCCGCGAGTACGGTGGCCTCTCCGGCCGCCGCGGACAGCGTCACCGGGGCGGTGAGCTTCCCCGCCTCGACGTCGTTGACCGTCTCCAGTTCCCTGCCCACGCCGCAGCCCTTGGCCTCGGGCGTGGTCAGCGCACAGGCGGGCAGCGTCCTCAGCCGCAGCCTGGAGGCCCAGTCGCCGCCGTAGGCATCGCGGAACGCGTCGTAGTCCAGCTCGACGCGTACCTCACCGGTCGCCTTCTGCAGGGGCTGCACGGAGAGCACGACCCCTTCGACGCCGAGGCGCCGCGCCGTGTCCCGGCCGAGCACGTTCACGCGCGTCCGCTCGGCGGCCTTCGCGTTCTGCTTCCAGACCCGGACACCGGAGACCGCCGGGTCGGCGAGCGGTGACAGGACGGCGTTCTTCCCGGCCCGCGGGATCGCGACGGACGCCCTGCCGAGGCTCTGGTCGGCCGATGCCTGGGCCGGCCAGTTCACGCGCGGCGTCCGCCACTGCGTGGTCTCCGCCGCCTTCTGACGGGCACTCCGCTGCTTGGGAGCGACCGGCTCGACCTGTACGGGATCGATCCTCTCCGGGCCTTCGGGCCGCCATTCGGCGACGGCCGCCGCCACCGGCCCCCCCAGCAGACCTGCGGAGAGGAACCCCGCGGTCAGTGCGGCGACTGTCTTGGCCCGTCTTCTGCCTATGAGGGTTCTGCTCTTCTCGAGCCCACTCACGTGTACTTCTCCCCACCCCTATGGACAAATGTGTCACATACACATCACTAACCGACGGAAAGTAACAAGGGGATCGATCAAGGTTGATCAGAAGGAAAGAAATGATCGCTCAGTCAGTCAAGTCGCTTGCGCCATGTCCGACATGGGTGGCACCGAGCGGAGAAATCCCTGGCGGAATTCGAGGGAGACGGGCCAATTCAAGCCAACCAAATGTCGACTCGAACATAAACCCGCATGTTGACCGAGAAACGATCTAGTGTGCGTGGCGACCGAATCCTGGGAGGGGAAATCATGGGGAATCGGAACACCCGAAAGAGATCCGGAAGATCCGCGGCCGCCGTCGTGGCCGTCACCACGGCCGCCGTTCTCGGCACCGCGCTCACACCGCAGGCACAGGCCGGTGCCGCCACCGCGGCTGCGGCGACGGCATCGGCAACCGCAGCCAACGCAAGCGCCTCACCTGCACCGACGCCACAGGAGAGCGCGAGCAGCAAGGCCAAGGAGACCGGCAGCCGCGTCGAGGTTCTGGCCGATCGCACCGAGACGTCACAGCTCTTCGCCAACCCGTCGGGCAGCTTCACGCAAGAGCAGTACGCGATGCCCCGGTGGACGCGGCAGGACAACAAGCTCGTCTCCATCGACACGGAGCTCGCGCCGACCGCGGACGGGCGGGTGAGCCCGAAGGCCACCTCTGTCGGCATTTCGTTCTCCGCGGGCGGCACAGGACCCGCCGTCAGCATCATGCGAGACGGCCGAAAGCTTTCGCTCAGTTGGCCGACTCCGCTGCCGAAGCCGCGGACCGAAGGCGACACCGCGACATACCCGGAGGTACTGCCGGGAGTCGACCTGAAGCTGCGCGCGGGCAATGTCGGATTCAGTCAGCTGCTCGTCGTCAAGACGCCGGAGGCCGCCGCGAACCCGGCCCTCAAGAGCATCCGGTTCTCCATGGCCACGGCCGGCCTGAAGGTCTCCGCCGACACGCACGGCAACCTGACCGCCGTCGACGCGGCCGGCCAGGAGGTCTTCACCGCTCCGACCCCCCGCATGTGGGACAGCTCCACCGCGGCCGGGGCGGGCAGGGCCTCGCTCGCCGCCGCCGGAGGAACCCCGCCGCCGACCGACTCGTTCGAGCCCGGCCCCGGCGCGAAGGCGGCCGACCTGGGCCTGTCCCTCGGCAAGAGCTCCCTCACCCTCGCCCCCGACCAGCCGCTGCTCACCGGCGACAACACCACCTACCCGGTGTTCATCGACCCGACCTTCGCCGCCCCCGGCGCGCGTGAGGCATGGGCCATCGCCTACAAGGCCACGCCGAACACCGCGTACTACAACGGTGCCGGCTGGCACAACGCGGACGGAAGCGTCGGCACCAACCAGGCGCGCGTGGGCTACGAGAACGTCACCAACGGTCTCGGCCGATCCTTCTTCCGCATGGATTCCAACAACCTCTGGAACACCAAGAAGAAGATCAAGAGCTCGACCTTCCGGATCAAGAACGTCTGGTCCTACTCCTGCACCGACAAGAGGGTCGAAGTCTGGCTCACCGGCGGCATCTCGTCGTCCACCACCTGGAGCAGCCAGGACAACAGCTCCATGTGGGCACGGCAGCTGGACTACAAGGACGAGTCGCTCGGCTGGGGCCCCGACTGCCCCGGGGGCAACATCGCCTTCGACGTCACCTCCGCGGCGAACGACGCGGTGACGAAGAAGTGGAACAACATCACCCTCGGGCTCCGCGCCGCGTCCGAGACCGACACCTACGCGTGGAAGAAGTTCGACGCGGGGACGGCCGTGCTCTCCACGGAGTACAACACCTACCCCAACCCGCCCACCGGCCTCGACACGACCCCGGACACGAACACCGACGGCTGCCTGGGCGGCCCCTACATCCTGCGGACCATCGGCAACACCGACCTCACCCTCGCGGGCACCTTCTCCGACCCCGACGGCGGCACGGTCAAGGCGCGGTTCACCCTCTGGCCCACCGGCTACGGCGGCCCCTCCAACGAGGTCAACCAGGTGGTGGAGGTCCCCACGGGCAAGGGCGCGAAGCTCCCCATCCTCAAGACGAAGCTCAAGCAGCTCCTGACCGACGCCGGGGTCACCGGCACCGGCACCTTCTCCTGGCACGCGCGGGCGGAGGACGGCGAACTCACCAGCGCCTGGAGCCCCGTCTGCCGCTTCAACTTCGACGCCACCCGCCCCAGCTCCCCGCCGAGCGTGGCCTCCGGTCAGTTCCCCGACGGCTCCGACGGCTGGCCCGAGACCACCGGGACGGCCCGCTCCGAGGGAACGTTCCGGGTGACGAACAAGGCCCCCGAACCGGCCGCCGCCTTCGAGTACTGGACCGACTGGGACCCGACGATCCGCAAGGTCGAACTCGGCTTCCTCGGCGGCGCCCTGGCCGATCTCAAACTCACTCCCCCCAGCACGGGCAGGCACGCCCTGAGCGTCCGGGCCGTCGACCTGGGCGGCAACATCTCGGACACCACCCGCTACTGGTTCTACGCCAACGGCCCCAAGACCCGCGACAAGGACGGCGACCTCAACGGCGACGGCATCGCCGACTTCTACGGCGTCCGCACCGACGGTGAACTGTGGTTCTACGGCGGCAACGGCTCCGGCACCGCGGCACCCGCCGTCCTGGCCTCCGACCAGGACTTCGGCGGAGCCTCCATCACCCGCCGCGGCGACTGGACCCAGGACGGTTACGAGGATCTCGTCGCGCTCGACTCCGCGAGCGACGGCAAGGCACTGACGATCCACCCCAACAACGGCTTCGGCCACGCGTGCTCCGCGCGCAACGAGCAGGCCGACGGCGTGTCCAAGGCCTGCCAGTACGACAAGATCCGGCTCAAGCTGTTCATCGACGACAACAACCACTGGAGGAACGCCTCCGAGATCCTCGCGATCGGAGACGTGGACGGCCCGCTGGACACCAACGCCGACGGCGTGATCGACGTCCCGAGCCACCCCGACCTCCTGGTCAAGGACGGCCAGCAGCTCTGGCTCTACTTCGGCTCGGCCGACCACTACCTGGACAACCGGCAGCCCGTCCTCGTCGGCACCGGCGGCTGGGCCGGCTTCTCGCTCGCCGCTCCCGGCGACCGTGACAAGGACGGCGACGTCGACCTGATCGCCCGGAACGGCACCACGGGCGAGCTCCGCTTCTACCCGGGCGCCGGGAAGGACGGCATCGGCCTCGGCAACGGCGCCACGTCCTCGGTCATCGGCACGAGCTGGACCCCGGCCAACCGGCCGCTGTTCACGGCGGTGCCCGACGCCAACGGGGACGGCACCGCGGACATCTGGTCCACCACCGGTGAAGGCACGCTGTTCTTCTACCCGAACGCCCTGGGCTCGGGACGCATGGTGGGCACCGGCGGCTGGGACGGGTTCCAGGACCTGAGCTAGCACGCCCCCTCACGGACGACGCGTCCCCGGCATCCATGGATGCCGGGGACGCGTCGTCTTCCGTCCTGCCTAGACGCACCACCAGAGGAAGCGTGTGCAGGTCGGGCTCGGGGTCGGGGTGGGGGTCGGCGTGGGGGGTGTCGTCGAGGGTGCGGGGCCGCTCGGGGTCGCCGTCGGGGAACCCGTCGGGTCGCCGTTCGTGGCCGACGGCGTCACCGTGGGCGTCGGGGGCCGGGTCGTCGGGGCGTCGGGGGTGGGCGACCCCTGCGGGGCGTCCCCGTTCCCCTCTCCCGTACCCGAACCCGTGCCGCTGCCCGTACCCGGGCCCAGGCTCTTACCGGGACCCGAGCCCGCTCCCGCGCCCGACCCCGTTCCCACGTCCCTGCCCTGGCCCGTGTCCGCGCTCACCTGCCGCTGGCGGGTCGGGGTTGCCGAGACCGGGGACGGCCCGGTGCCGTCCGGGAGGGCGGTGCTCTCCAGCGGCTCCGGGGCCAGTGGGGACTCCGTGACCTCCTGATCCTCCACCGCCGAGGCGGCGCCCAGGGTCTCCGGCTCCTCCAGGGCCAGCCGGGCCAGGCTCAGCGTCCCGGCCGCGAGCACCAGGCCGAGCGTTCCCACCAGGACCGTGCGGCCCCGGCGGCCGCGTGCGCGCCGTCCCTGACGCGCGGCGGAGCGGCCCCGTTCCGAGCGGCCCTGAGCGGCGGAGCGGGCGGCGCGGCGGCCGCCGGTGGCCGGGCGCGGCGGCTCCAGGACGTCCAGTTCGTAGACGTGCTCGGGCACGAGGTCATCGGGCCCGGCCGAATCGGATCCGGCGGAGTCCGACCCGAGGCGTTCGGGTCCGACGGGACCGTGCGACTGCCGGTCCGGGTGGGACGGCGTGCTCGCGTACACCTGCGGGCCCGGGTACGACGCCTGGTTCGCGTACGGCGGCTGGTTCGCGTACGGCGGCTCGCCGGCGTACACCTGCGGGTCCGGGTACGACGGCCGGGCCGCGTACGCCTGCGGGTCCGGGTACGACGGCTGGACCGGCCGGACCTGCTGGACGGGTATGTGGGGGGTCTCGTACCGCAGTTCCTCGACGGGAGTCCCGCACCCGGCACAGGCGAGGGCCCCGTTGAGATGCCGCCGGCACGCGTGGCAGTAGTCCATGGGGCCCGCAGGCTATGCGGCCCGGGACGGTCGCAGGTAGGCGCGGACGTGAGGATTCTGTGAGGAAACCGCAGGTCGGCGGCGGTGCGTCGTGATTCTCCCGCTTCGGTACGTCCTGCCGCGCCCCTCGGAGCGGGCCCCGGGCGGCTCAGCCCAGCGCGCGCCGCGCCCCGGACGGTCGGACGATGCGAGGAGGACCGCGAATCGCGAACCGCCTCGCCCGTGCCAGCACCGCACTCCGGAGGATCCGCCGTGACCGTCAGCCTTGAGCAGCTGCGTCGTTGCCATGTCGCCGTCGACCTGGGTGCCGCCCGCACCCGGGTCTTCGTCAAGGGCGCCGGACTCGTCGTCGACGAGCCGAGCGTCGCCGCCGTCAACACCCGTACCGGAGCGCTGATCGCCGTCGGCGCGCTGGCGGAGAAGATGACCGGCCGCACCCCCGACTACATCCGGGTCGTCCGCCCCGTCTCGGGCGGCACGGTCGTCGACATCGACATGGCGCAGCGGATGCTCCGTCATCTCCTCGGCGAGAAGCTGCGCCGGCAGCTCCGCCGCAAGCCCCGGCTGCGGGCCGCCGCCTGCACCCCGCACGACAGCGACCCGCTCGCGCAGCGGGCCGCCGTGGAGACCCTCGTCGGTCTCGGGGCCCGCCGGGTCGAGCTGGTCGACACGCTGATCGCGGCCGCCGTCGGCTGCGGGCTGCCGGTGGAGCAGCCCACCGCGACCATGATCCTGGTGTGCGGGGCCGCGACCACGCAGGTCGCGGTGCTCTCGCTCGGTTCGATCGTCACGGCGGAGCGGATGCCGGTCGGTGGCGACGCCATCGACCACGCGGTCATCCAGCATCTGCGCCACCACCACGAGCTGATGCTGCCGAGCCAGTCGGTGCGCCCGCTGCAACTGGCCCTCAGCGGCAACGGTCTGACCCCGCACGGACCGGCCTGGACCGAGATCCACGGCCGTGATGTCGCCACCGGACTCGCCCGCTCGGTGACCGTCGACACGGCCGCCGTGCGGGAGGCGATCCACACCCCGCTGACGGCGGTCCTGGACGGCATCGGGAAGGTGCTGCGGGACTGCCCGCCGGATCTGGTGGCCGACCTCGCCGACCGCGGGATCATGATGGTGGGCGGCAGCGCCCTGCTGCCGGGGCTCGACCAGATGCTGCGCGAGGCGACCGGCATGCCGGTCCACATCGCCGAACGGCCGGACGTGTGCGCGGTGCTGGGCCTCGGCGCGATGCTGGAGGGCAAGGTCCAGCCGATGATCCTCGACCCGCTCGCCGAGCGGAACCCGTTCGCCGACGAGGACTGACGTCTCTTCACGTGCTCCCGCGCGCGCTCCTCGGGACGCACACGGGGGGACACAAGGCGACGAAACCCCATCATTCGTACGACAATGAGACCATGACGATCATGGAAGAGAGTACGGACGAGGGCGTACCCCGCCTGCCCATGCTGCTCGAAGCGGTCCTCAGCGTCGGCACGGACCTCGAACTCCGCACCACTCTCCAGCACATCGTGGACTCCGCCACCGAGCTGACCGGGGCCCGCTACGGCGCGCTCGGGGTCGTCGACCCCGAGCGCCGCCGCATCACCGAACTCTTCACCTCCGGCATGACGGACGAGGAGCGGCGGCGCGCCGGCCGGCTCCCCGACGGCCACGCCGGGCTGCTCGGCGTCCTCGTCCAGGACCCGCAGCCGCTGCGCGTCGACGACCTGGGGGCCGACCCCCGCTCCTCCGGCGTGCCCGAGGGGCACCCCGAGATGCGGACCTTCCTCGGCGTCCCGATCAGGGTCCACACCGAGGTGTTCGGCAATCTGTACCTCGCCGAGAAGCGCCGCGGCGGCTTCACCGAGGAGGACCTCTCCCTGCTGCGGGTGCTCGCCTCGCAGGCCGGGATCGCCATCGGCAACGCCCGTCTGTACGAGACGGCCCGGCAGCGGGAGCGCTGGATCGAGGGCGCGGCCGCGGTGACCACGGCGCTGCTCACCGGCGCGTCCGCCGAGAACGCCCTGACGACCGTCGCCGAGCGGGCCCGTGTCCTCGCCGGCGCCTCGGCCGGTGTGGTCCTCCAGCCCACCGCGGAGGGCGGGATGGAGATCGTCGCCGCGTCGACCACGGACGACCCGGGCGACCTGGTGGGGACGACGATCGCGCCGGGATCCCCCGTCCTCGTCCAGCTGCTCGGCGGCGAGCCCGTGTTCGTCGAGGACTCGGCGACCGATCCGCGGATGACCACCCATGTACGGTCCCGTTTCGGCCCGTCGATGATGCTGCCGCTGCAGAGCGGCGGGAAGCTCATCGGCACCCTCGCCCTCCCCCGGCGGCGCGGCGACCAGCCGTACTCGGCGGTGGACCGGCTCCTCGCCTCGCAGTTCGCCTCGCAGGCGGCGCTCGCGCTGGTCCTGGCGGGCGCGCGGCACGACAGGGAGCGGCTCGCGGTGTACGAGGACCGGGACCGGATCGCGCGGGATCTGCACGACCTGGTCGTCCAGCGCCTGTTCGCCACGGAGATGATGCTGGAGTCCACCCGTCGGCGGGCGGCCGGGTCCTCCGAGGAGAACGCGCTGCTGGGGCGGGCGGTGGACGAGCTGGACTCCACGATCCAGGAGGTCCGTACGACCATCTTCGCGCTCCAGCAGCCCCCTGCCGACGCGCCGACCTCGTTCCGGGGGAAGGTGCTGCGGGAGACCGGAGGGGCGGCCGTCCTGCTGGGCTTCCAGCCGTCCGTGCACTTCTCCGGCGCCGTCGACACCCTCATCGACGAGGAGACGGCGGGGAAGCTCCTCGCCGTGCTGCGCGGGGCGCTCGCGGCGGCGCACCGGCGGTCCGGGATCGGCGCGATCACGGTCGAGGTGTCGGCCGGGGACAGGGGCGCCCTGCTCCGGGTCACGGACGACGGCACGCCGCCGGCGACGGTGACCTGGCCGTGAGCGCAGGTCGGCGGCGGGCACCCGGACGGAGCAGTCCCGCGCGCCGCGCCCCCCGCCCCGATCTTGACTGGAGACGTGGACACCGAGACCAAGCCCCCGACAGCGGCGGCCTACCGCAACCTGGTGACGGCCACCATCGGCTTCACGCTCACCTTCTGGGCATGGGACCTGATCGCGCCCCTCGCCAGCTGGTACGGAGACCGCCTCGAACTCAGCTCCTTCGAGCAGTCGCTGCTCGTGGCGGTCCCCGTCCTGGTGGGCTCGCTCGGCCGCATCCCGGCCGGCGCGCTGACCGACCGGTACGGCGCGAAGCTGATGTTCCCGCTGGTCTCGGCGCTGACGATCATTCCGGTGCTGCTGCTCATCGTGGTGAAGGACAGCTACGGCCTGATGCTGATCGTCGCCTTCCTCCTCGGTCTCGGCGGCACGACCTTCGCCATCGGCATCCCGCTGGTCAACTCCTGGTTCCCGCCCGCGAAGCGCGGTCTGGCGCTCGGTGTGTTCGGCATGGGCATGGGCGGCGTGGCGCTCTCCGGGTACTTCACCCCGCGCATCGCGAAGCACGGCGAGAACCTGCCGTTCCTCGTGGTGGCGATCGCGCTCGCCGTGTACGCGGTGCTCGCCACGTTCCTGATCACCGACCGGCCCGACCGGCCCGTGCCCACCGCCTCCCTGGCGACCCGGCTCGGTGCGGCGGGCCGGCTGCGGGTGACCTGGGAGCTGTCGGCGCTGTACGCGATCGGCTTCGGCGGCATCGTCGCGTTCGGCGTCTACCTGCCCACGTATCTGAAGACCTGGTACGAGCTCGACCCGACGGACGCGGGCACCAAGGCCGCCGGATTCGCCCTGGTCACCGTCGTCTTCCGGCCGATCGGAGGCTGGCTCTCGGACCGGATCCACCCGGCGCTCGTCACGGCGGCGGCGCTCGGCGTGGTCGCCCTGTTCGCGATCGTCCAGGCCTTCGATCCGCCGCTGAACCCGGGCGGCACGATCGCGCTGCTCGTCATGGCGGCCGGGCTCGGCACCGCGAGCGGTTCCGTCTTCGCCCTGGTCTCCCAGGTCACCCCGCAGGCCAAGGTCGGCAGCGTGACCGGCATCGTCGGCGCGATGGGCGGGCTCGGCGGCTTCCTTCCGCCGCTGGTGATGGGCGCGATCTACAGCGCCAAGGACTCGTACTCGATCGGCTTCATGCTCCTCTCCGACCTGGCGCTCGCGGGCTGTGTGTACGCGTGGGGGCGGATGCGCGGAATCCGGCCGGAGAGCGAGGGCCCGACGCCGGAGCCGTCGAAGGTCACGGCCGCCCGCCCCTGACGGGGCCCCGCGTGTCCGCGACGGGGTGGGCGGCGGTGGCGCGAACGGGGAGGCCGGCGGTGGCGCGGCGGCACAATGCGGGGTGGTAGACCCCCGACCCCGAGGAGTACCACCGGTGCCCGTGCTCTTTCCCGCAATGATCGGTCCTTCCGACCGTCCCGCCCTCCGCTGCGGCCCCCACGCCCTCACCTACGACCGGCTGGCACGGGCCGCCGGAGCCCTGGCCGGGCGGGTCGGGGGCGCCGGTCGGGTCGCCGTCTGGGCCACCCCGACCGCGCACACGGCCGTCGCGGTGGTCGGGGCGCTGCTGGCGGGCGTGCCCGCCGTACCGCTCAATCCGCGGACCGGGGAGCGCGAGCTGGCGCACATCCTCGACGACAGCAAGCCCACCGCGGTGCTCGCGGGCCCCGAGGACGTCCTGCCCGCCGGGCTCTCGGGGCTCACCCGGATCGATGTGGACCTCGCCGCGACCGGCCCGGCGGTGACGGAGTCCGCCGACGCCGAGTCCCCCGCCCTGATCGTCTACACCTCCGGCACCACGGGTCCGCCGAAGGGCGTGCTGCTGTCCCGGCGGGCGATCGCCGCCTCGCTCGACGCGCTCGCCGGGGCCTGGTCGTGGACGTCGGACGACGTCCTCGTACACGCGCTGCCGCTGTTCCATGTGCACGGGCTGATCCTCGGTGTCCTGGGGCCGCTGCGGCGGGGCGGCGAGGTCCGGCACCTGGGCGCGTTCTCGGTGGAGGGCGTGGCGCGGGAGCTGGGCGGCGGCGGCACGATGCTGTTCGGCGTACCGACCATGTACCACCGGCTCGCGGACGCGCTCGCCGAGGACGCCGACCTGGCCGGGGCGTTGGCCGGGGCCCGGCTTCTCGTGTCGGGTTCGGCGGCGCTGCCGGTCCACGACCACGAGCGGATCGCGGCGGCGACGGGCCGGACGGTCGTCGAGCGGTACGGGATGACGGAGACGCTCATGAACACCAGCGTCCTGCCGGGCGGCGCACCGCGCCCCGGGACCGTCGGTCCGCCGCTCGCGGGCGTGGACCTGCGGCTGGTCGACGAGGACGGCTCGGTCCTGGAGGAGCTCGACGGGGAGACGGTCGGCGAGGTGCAGGTGCGCGGCCCGAATCTGTTCTCCGGCTACCTGAACCGGCCCGACGCGACGGCGGAGGCCTTCGACGGCGACTGGTTCCGCACCGGCGACATGGCGGTCAGGGAGGCGGACGGCGCGGTGCGGCTGGTGGGCCGGAAGGCGACCGATCTGATCAAGAGCGGCGGCTACAAGATCGGCGCGGGCGAGATCGAGAACGCTCTCCTCGACCATCCCGGGGTGCGGGAGGCGGCCGTCACCGGAGAGCCCGACCCGGACCTCGGCGAGCGGATCGTGGCCTGGGTGGTTCCGGAGGACGCTTCGAGGCCTCCGACGGCGGAGGAGCTGGCCGGCCATGTGGCGGGCCAGCTCGCCCCGCACAAGCGGCCCCGGGTGGTCCGCCTTCTCGACGCGCTCCCCCGCAACGACATGGGCAAGGTCCTCAAGAAGGCGCTGCCGGCGGGAGGCTGAGCGAACGGGGCCGGGCCCCCTCCCGCGAGTAGCGGAAGGGGGCCCGGCCCGTGTCCGGAGCGGTGACGCCGGCTACTTCACGCCCACCGCGCGGATCAGTTCCTGCTTCACCGAGCCGCCGCGGTCGTCGCTCGCACCGGCCCGCAGCGAGACGGAGCCCGCACCGGACGGGACGCGCAGCTCGCCGTTCCAGGCGGCGCCGTGCCGGTCCTTCCTGAGGGTGACGCTCTTCCAGGTCTTGCCCTCGTCGTAGGAGACCTCCAGGGTGCCGCCGGTGATGGTGCCGGTGCCGGTGGCGCCCTTCACGTACTCGGCGAAGATCCCGACGGACAGCTTGTGTCCGGCGCGGACGTCACCGTTGAGGTCGGTGTCCACGTCGAAGCCGAGGTTGAGCATCGGCAGGTAGGTGATCCGGTCGCTCGGGGTCTCGGCGGAGCGGAAGGTCCACTCGCTGTGGCCCTTGCCCGCGAGCCGCCAGCGCGCCGGGTCGAGCGTGGTGTCGGTGACGACCTTGTAGGTGGCCTCCTCGGCCGGCGCGTCCCAGGCGTAGGCGCCGGAGCTCATCTTGCGGTCGACGCGGGTCCCGTTGACGTACACCTCGGTGAACTGGGTCATCGAGTCGTCGCCCCACACGTTGCCGAAGCCGGTGTGGTCGGTGCCGGAGTCGCCCCAGCCGGGGGTGTTGAAGCGCAGGTCGTTGCCGACCCGCTGCTGGCCCCAGCCGAGGCCGGTGCCCAGCCAGGGGTGCCAGACGGGGCCGAACCAGTCGAGCTTCACGGTGCTGCCGCCGCGGTAGACGGACTGGCCGCCGCGCTGCTCCAGGGATTCGCCGAGGTCCACGGACTCGTGCCAGCGCTGGCCGGTGCCGGTGGAGACGTACTCGGTGCGCTCGGTCGGGAAGGAGATCCACTCCTTGAAGCCGAAGCCGATCCGGAAGGTGTCGGTGATCGAGTAGCGGAACTCGCCGCCGAGCTCCTTGCGCTTGGTGGGCATGGAGTAGGTGGAGCGGATCGTGGCCAGTTCGTCCTCGTCGGGACGGAAGACCAGGTCCTTGCCGATGGCGCCCGGGTGTCCCTCGGAGAGGTCGTACGTGAACGGGGTGAAGCGGGTGCCGGTCAGGTCGACGCGCTTGCCGCGGGCGGCGCCGGCGGCGAGGCGCCGGGCGTCGGCGGTGTTGAGGGTGGCGACGGCGAGCGGCCGGTCCTCGTAGTCGGCGGTGCCGAAGAACTTCATCAGCCGGCCGGGCTGGTCGTCGGTGACGAACAGGGCCTTGGCACCGGCGTCCTGGGCGGTCTGCGCGAGCTGCTTCGGGTCTGCGCCGGCGGTCAGGCGGACGAGGACGGCCTTGCCGGTGACGTTCCTGCCCTCGTACTCGGCGGGGGTTCCGGTGCCCGCGTCGACGAGACCGAGTCGGTGGCCGCCCTCCAGGAGGGTGGCGCCGGCCTGCGGGGTGACGCCGGAGAGGCGGGTGCCGTCGACGCTCGCCTCCAGCATCGGCTTGCCGAGGCGCCAGACGGTCCGGTACTCGAAGGTGCCGGTGGCGGGCTTGCGGGTGGGCGCCGCGAAGATCGAGTCGTACATGGGCGGGACCTGGACGGCACCGCCGTAGGAGGCGCCGTTCGCCTTCCGGTCGAACTCCATGAGGAGCTGCCGGGTCTCGGTCCGCTTCTCGACCTCGGCGCGGATCTCGCGCAGCTGCCGTCCGTCGAGGGTGATCTCCCGGTCGCGGTCGAGGGTGATCTCCGGCTCGGTGAGGAAGCCGAGGCCGAGGGAGTCCTCGCCGTGGGAGCCGCGCACGTCGAGGAAGCTGTCGACGGTGTACGTGCCGGGCTTGAGGCGGAGTTCGAGGGTGCCGGACTCGCCGACCGCGGCCGGGAAGGGGTCGACGCCCTCGACGAGCTGCTGCACCCCGAGGTGGGCGGCGGTGGGGGCGCCGTCGCGGTCCTTGACGTGGACCGTGAGGGTGTAGCGCTCCTCCTCCTTCACCAGGCCGAGGGCGGTGTGCGCGACGGCGGTTCCGGCGGCGCTCGCGGTGACCCGGCCGGAGGACTGGCCGACGGGGGCCTTGGAGCCGTCACCGGTGACGGTGGTGCTCGCGGAGCCGTGGGCCGGGACGGTGAGGGTGGTGTCGGCGAGGGTGGCGACACCGGCCGGCACGCCCTCGACGGCGAGGTTCAGCTCGACGGGGGCGTCGGAGGAGTTGGTGTACGTGACGGTCCTGGTGACCGGCTTGTTCGACTCGTACGGCCAGCCGAAGAAGCCGAGGTCGGCGGAGCCGGTGGCGGTGACGTTCGCGGCGATCGCGGCGGCCACGTCGACCCGGCCGGAGCCGAGCGCGTACGAGGAGGCGTCGAGCGTCTTCGACGAGGACATCAGCGCGTTCTTGAGCTGGGCGCCGGTCCAGTCGGGGTGCCGCTCGGCGAGCAGGGCGGCGACGCCGGCGATGTGCGGGGTCGCCATCGACGTACCGCTCATGGAGGTGTAGAGGCCGCTGCCGGCGACCAGCTGGGAGCGGGCGGCGAGGATGTCCACGCCGGGCGCCGAGAGGTCGGGCTTGAGGGCCTGGTCGCCGTAGCGGGGGCCCTGGCTCGTGAAGTAGGCGGCCTCGTCGGCGGAGTCGACGGCGCCGACGGTGAGCGCGGAGTCCGCGGCGCCGGGCGAGCCGATGGAGCCGGGGGCACCGGAGTTTCCGGCGGCGATGACGAAGAGGGCGCCGGTCTCGGCGGTGAGCGTGTTGACGGCCTGGGCCATCGGGTCGGTGCCGTCGCTCGGTTCGCGGGAGCCGAGGCTCATCGACACGATCTTCGCGTCGATGTCCTTGGCGGCCCACTCCATGCCGGCGATGATCTCCGACTCGGAGCCGGAGCCCTCGTCGCTGAGGACCTTGCCGACGGCGAGGGTGGCGCCGGGGGCGACGCCCTTCTCCTTGCCGTCCGAACCGGCGCCGCTGCCGCCGACGGTGGAGGCCACGTGCGTGCCGTGGCCGTTGCGGTCGGCGACCTCCTGGCCGGCGATGAACGACTTGGACTCGGTGACCCGGCCCGCGAGGTCGGGGTGGGCGAGGTCGGCGCCGGTGTCGAGGACGGCGACCTTCACGCCCTTGCCGGTGAGCCCGGCCTCCCAGGCCTTCGGGGTGCCGATCTGCTCGTTGGACTCGGCCATGGCGGCCTTGACCCGGCCGTCGAGCCAGACCTTGGCGGGGGCGGCGGCCCGCGCGTTCGGGGCGGCGGTGAAGCCGTTCCAGAAGGCGGCGGGGTCGGTCGCCGTGACGGCGGCGCCGCCGATGCTGGGCAGCGCGCGGACGGTCTCGGCACCGCGCGGGGTCGCCGCGGCGGTACGGGCGCCCTTGCCGCCGTAGGTGACGATCAGCGGCAACTCCCCGGTGACGCCCTGCTCGACGAGGCCGGTGACGTCGAAGAGGCGCGGGTCGAGCGCGCCGGAGGCCAGGTAGGGGCGGGCCTCGTCGGGGATGACGGTGACCCGGCCGTTCGCGATCTGGCTGCGTATCGCGCCGGTGGCGCCCTCGGCCCGGTCGACGGTGACGGTCTGCCGCCCGCCGCCGAGGTCGGTGAGAGTGACGCGGTCGCCGGTGACGAGGGTGACGGTGGTGCTCGCCGCCGCCCCCTTGAAGGTGTCCGGTACGGGGGAGGCGGTGGTGGTCCCGGCGGCGGCGGTCTGCCCGGCCGAGAGCATCACGAGGGAGATGCCCGCGGCGATCAGCGCGGCCCTTCCTCTGTCGAAGGGCGTGGTCCTCGACGTCATCGTGCGAACTCCTCGCGGACCCGGGGTCGGGGGTGTTTCCGGGTGCCGCGAGGAGTCTTGGCCCTGGGAGGGGTGGTTGACGCCCCTTGCTCCTGGCGGTTATGCGCCGTGGCGGCCAACCGCCAGAACAGGACGGTCCGTTCGGGGAGAATTGCTCACGGAGTCGGGTCGAGGGCGTCGTAACGGCGGAAATTGCGCCCGTACAGGGCGAGGACACCGACCGCGAGGACACAGGCGATTCCGCCGCCCGTGACCGCCACGGCGGGCGAGGTCAGATCGGCCACCGAGCCCGCGAGGAAGTCCCCGAGCCGGGGCCCGCCCGCGACCACCACGATGAAGACGCCCTGGAGCCGGCCCCGCATCTCGTCCGGCGCGGCGACCTGCATCATCGTGTTCCGGAAGATCATCGAGACGGTGTCGGAGTAGCCGGCGAGGGCGAGCAGGAGCAGCCCCAGCCAGAGGTTCCGGGTGAGTCCGAAGACGGCGATCGCGGTGCCCCAGCAGGCCACGGCGATCAGGATCGCCTGCCCGTGGTGGCGGATACGACCCTGCCAGCCGGAGAGCACCCCGCCGAGGAGCGCGCCGAACGCGGGCGCGGCGACGAGGAGTCCGGTGGTCTTCGCGTCGCCGCCGTACCAGAGGACGGCGACGGCCGGGAACAGGGCGCGGGGGTGGGCGAGGATCATCGCGCAGAAGTCCGAGAAGAACGTCATGCGCAGGTTGGGGCGGGTGGCGAGGAAGCGCAGCCCGTCGAGGACGGAGGCGCGCTTGTCGCCCTTCCGGTCCGGGAGCATGGACGGCAGCCGCCACATCGCGTAGAGGCTCGCGGAGAAGGCGACGGCGTCGACGAGGTACGCGGTCTGGTAGCCGGCGAGGCCGACGATCAGGCCGCCGAGGCTGGGCCCGACGAGGGTGCCGAAGGTCATGACCATCGAGTTCAGCGCGTTGGCGGCGCGCAGCTGCTCGGGCGGCAGGAGCCGGGGGATCATCGAGGTGCGGGCGGGCGAGTTGAGCGCGGCGCACACGGCCTGGAGGGCGACGATCCCGTACAGGAACCAGACCCGGTGGAAGCCCGCGAACGCGGCGGCGGCCAGCGCGATCGACAGCACGGCGGAGCCGCAGGCGCTGAAGAGCCCGAGCTTGCGGCGGTCGACGGTGTCGGCGATGGCGCCGCCGTACAGCCCGAACACGACGAGCGGCACGAGCGAGAACAGGCCGACGAGCCCGACGGAGAACGGCGAGCCGGTGATGTCGTACACCTGGAGGGAGACGGCGAGGGCCGTCATGCCCTGGCCGACCCAGGAGACGGTGCTCCCGAACCAGAGGCGGCGGTAGTGCGCCGAGGTCCTCAGCGGGGTGAGATCGGCGAAGAGCCTGCGGCGGTCCTGCGCCTCGGGCGGCGGCTCGGCCTGCGGCCGGGACGGGGGCTCGGGCCGCGGCTGCGGCTGGGTGGCGGTCACGCGATGTCGTACCGGAGCTCGGGGCGGTCCCAGTGGATGTGGCCGGTGGGCGGGACGGTTCCGGTCCGGACGGCGCCGGTGCGCAGATAGAACTCCTCGGCGGGAGGGTGCGCGACGACCCGCACGGTGCGCAGCCCGGCGGCCTCGGCCTGTCCGGTCATGTGCTCCATGAGCAGCCGTCCGATGCCGCGCCCCTGGGCGCTGTCGGCGACGAAGGCGAGGTCGAGCTCGGCGTCGTCGACGAGGAGGGCGTAGAACCCGAGCACGCGGTCGTCGCCGTCGACGGCGACGAAGACGGGATGGTGCTCGATGTACGCGCCACCGACCTGGTACCCCTCGACCATGGCGGCGTAGTCCCCCCGATAGGCACGGGAGGTCCGGACGAGCCGGGTGAGCCGCTTGGAATCGTCGGCGGTGGCACGCCGGACGGTGAACTCTGACATGGGGCGAGTATAGGGGCGATTACGGATGTCGCTCCTTACGTTTTGATGAACGCGGAGGCGGCCTAGCGGCAGACGTTCAGTTCGTCCGGGTCGACGCCGTCGAGCCGGACGGCCAGGGCGTCGAGCCGTTCCCGCAGGTCGCGGATGTCGGCCAGGTCGAGGCCGGTGGCGGCGGCGATCCTGCGCGGCACCCCCCGGGCCTTCTCCTTCAGGGCGGTCCCCTCGGAGGTGGGCCGGACGGTGACGGACCGCTCGTCCTCGGGGCTGCGGCGCCGCTCGACGTATCCGCCCGCCTCCAGGCGCTTGAGCAGCGGCGACAGGGTTCCGGAGTCGAGCCGGAGACGCTCGCCGATCCCCTTGACGGGCAGTTCCCCGTGCTCCCAGAGCACCAGCATCACGAGGTACTGGGGATAGGTGAGCCCGAGCTCCTTGAGGGCCTCGCGGTAGACGCCGTTGAAGGCGCGGGTCGCCGCGTGCAGCGAGAAGCAGATCTGGTGGTCGAGCCGGAGGAAGTCCTCGTCCGGAACCGTGTCGAGCGTCTCCATGACTCCAGGATACGCGAGGACACCTCACACGCGATTAAGTTGTGCACAACTGAATAGTGCGCTATCAATAGAGAGCCACCGCAGCACACGCACCCCGAGGACAGGAACGGAAACCATGGACGCGATCTACACCGCTGTCGCCACCGCCAACGGCCGCGAGGGCCGCGCCGTCAGCTCCGACGGCCACATCGACCTCCCCCTCGCCCACCCCCAGGCCCTCGGCGGCAACGGTCAGGGCACCAACCCCGAGCAGCTCTTCGCCGCCGGGTACGCCGCCTGCTTCGCCAGCGCGATGAACCTGGTCGCCCGCCAGGAGAAGATCGACATCTCCGACGCGTCGATCACGGCCGAGGTCTCCATCGGCAAGGACCCCGCGGACGGCGGCTTCGGCCTCGCGGTGATCATGCGCGCCGAGTTCCCGGACCACCTCCAGGGCGAGGCGGGCAAGTCCCTCCTGGAGAAGACCCACGCCTTCTGCCCGTACTCCAAGGCGACCCGCGGCAACATCAAGGTCGACCTCGTCGTCGAGTAGTTTTCTGTCGCTTCACGTACGCCCCCGGTGGTCATCGACCGCCGGGGGTGTTCGCTTGTGGGTTTTCCCGTTCGGGCGCGAGGGATTCGCCTGCCGTACGACGGGCAGTCATGGAACGGCCGCCGGGCGGTGGTTCACGGGCGCTCTCCTTGGGGCGCCCGTCGTCCCGCCTGCCGGCCGACGCACGCGCACCCCCACCCGTGCCCGTACCGACCCGGAGGAGAACTCCCCCATGGCCGACCTCGACCGCCGCCGGTTCCTTCAACTCGCGGGCGGCACCGCCGCGTTCACGATGCTCTCGGAGAGCATCGCGCGTGCCGCCGCCATCCCGGCGCAAGGCTCCACAGGAACGATCCAGGACATCGAGCACATTGTCGTCCTGATGCAGGAGAATCGTTCCTTCGATCACTATTTCGGAGCCCTCAAGGGAGTCCGCGGCTTCGGCGACCCCCGCCCGGTCACCCTCCCCAGCGGGAAGTCGGTCTGGAACCAGTCAGACGGCAACAAGGTCACGCTGCCCTTCCGTCCGGAGAGCGCGAAGCTCGGCATGGAGTTCCTCCAGGGCCTCAACCACGACTGGGCGGGCGGCCAGAGCGCCTTCAACAAGGGCAAGTACGACAACTGGGTTCCGGCCAAGAGCAAGGCCACGATGGCGTACCTCACCCGCGAGGACATCCCGTTCCACTACGCGCTCGCCGACGCCTTCACGATCTGCGACGCCTACCACTGTTCGTTCATCGGCTCGACCGACCCGAACCGCTACTACCTGTGGACCGGCCACACCGGCAACGACGGCACCGGCGGCGGACCCGTCCTCAACAACGCCGAGGCCGGCTACGGCTGGAAGACCTACCCCGAGCGCCTCGAAGCGGCCGGGGTCTCCTGGAAGATCTACCAGGACGTCGGCGACGGGCTGAACGCCGCCGGATCATGGGGCTGGATCAACGACGCCTACCGCGGCAACTACGGCGACAACTCGCTCCTGTACTTCAACACCTACCGCAACGCCCAGCCCGGCAACCCGCTGTTCGACAAGGCCCGCACGGGCACCGACGCCAAGGCCGGCGAGGGCTTCTTCGACCGGCTGCGCGCCGACGTCCAGGGCGGCCGGCTGCCGAAGATCTCCTGGATAGCCGCCCCCGAGGCCTTCTCCGAGCACTCCAACTGGCCCGCGAACTACGGCGCCTGGTACATCTCGCAGGTCCTCGACGCGCTGACCTCGAACCCCGACGTGTGGGCCCGTACCGCCCTGTTCATCACGTACGACGAGAACGACGGCTTCTTCGACCACGTCGTCCCGCCGTACGTCCCCGCCTCCACGGCGCAGGGCCTGTCCACGGTCGCGACCGCGCTCGACCACTTCCCGGGGAAGGCCGGCTACGTCGCCGGTCCTTACGGCCTCGGCCCGCGCGTCCCGATGCTGGTCGTCTCCCCCTGGTCCAAGGGCGGCTACACCTGCTCCGAGACCTTCGACCACACCTCGGTCATCCGCTTCATGGAGCAGCGCTTCGGGGTCCAGGAGCCCCAGATCTCGCCCTGGCGGCGGGCCGTCTGCGGCGACCTGACCTCCGCCTTCGACTTCACGCGGACGGACACCTCGGCGGCGGCGCTGCCTTCGACCGCCGGCTACTACCCGCCGGACCGCGACCGTCACCCCGACTTCCTCGCCACCGCCCCGGCCTCCGGCACCATGCCCCGCCAGGAGCCGGGCGGCAAGCGCACCCGTCCCCTGAAGTACGCGCCGTACGTGGACGGCGCCGCGGACACCACCGGGGGCAAGTTCCGCCTCACCTTCGGCGGCGGCCCCTCGGCGGGCGCCCAGTTCTACGTGACCTCGGCGAACCGCACCGACGCGCCCTGGACGTACACGACCGGGGCCGGCGCCTCGATCTCCGACACCTGGAACACCACGTACTCGAAGGGCCTCACCGACCTCACGGTCCACGGCCCCAACGGCTTCGTCCGCCGCTTCCGCTCCCCCGGCAAGACCGCCGTCCCCGAAGTCGCGGCCCGCCACAACACCGGCACGGGCACGCTGGACCTGACGTTCACCAACGCCGGCACGACCGCGACGGTGACCCTCGTCAACGCCTACGGCGGCGGCCAGAAGACGCTGACCGTCGCGAAGGGCGCCACGGTCACCCACAGCGTCGACGTCTCCGCGGCCCACCACTGGTACGACGTCACCGTCACGTCCTCCGCGAGCACGGACTACGTCCGCCGCCTCGCCGGCCACGTGGAGACGGGCACGGCGAGCGTCTCGGACCCGGCCATCCTCACGTACTGACCACCCCGGCGGAACGCCCGGGGGCCCGTACGCGTCCCCGCGGCGCGTGCGGGCCCCCGGGCATCGGTCGCGACGGGGCGGGAGCGGGGCGGTGGTCCGCCGCCGAGCATCCCGCCCCGTCGGCCGTGATAATCGGAGGGGGCGCCCGGGCCCGACGGACCGAGAAGGCCCGAGCGGACCACCGACGGCCCGGAGCCCCGCCCGCCGGGGGAACGCACGCCGCGAGGTGACCACCCGGGCCGCACCGGACGGTCCCGGCACCTCCGGAAGGACCGAGCAGGAAGGGGTTCCGATGCCCCGGAAGGCCACCACGGCGCTGCGCTCGGCACGCGACGCCACACCGAAGGAACGTGCGGCGCTCGGCAGGAAGGCCCGGCGGCACTCGCCGAGGTCGGGCCACGCCGAGTACCGGCCGCCCACCGACCGGCCCGACCCGCTGAAGATCCTGGAGGCGCAGTCGGCGACACGGGTCCCCGAGCTCGTCCCGATCCGCTACGGCCGCATGACGGAGTCCCCGTTCCGCTTCTACCGCGGCGCCGCCGCGATCATGGCCTCCGACCTGGCCGGAACACCCCGCTCGGGGCTCACGGCCCAGCTGTGCGGAGACGCGCACATGCTCAACTTCCGTCTCCTCGCCTCGCCGGAGCGGCAGTTGATGTTCGACATCAACGACTTCGACGAGACGCTCCCCGGCCCCTGGGAGTGGGACGTCAAACGGCTGGCGACGAGCTTCGTCATCGCCGCCCGGGCGAACGGCTTCGACGAAGCCGAACGCGCCCGCATCGTCGAGGAGACCGTCCGCTCGTACCGCGAGTCGATGATCCGCTTCGCGGGCATGCGCACCCTCGACGTCTGGTACGCGAAGATCGACGCGGAACGCCTCGAAGCCCTGGGTACGACCCTGCTCCGCAAGCGCGGGCAGAAGAATCTGGCCCGCGCCATGGCGAAGGCCCGTACCCGCGACAGCCTCCAGGCCTTCGACCGGCTCACCGAGACGGTCGACGGGAAGCCCGTGATCGCGGCGGACCCCCCACTGCTCGTGCCGATCGGCGATCTGCTGCCGGACCTCCAGCGCACCGCCCTCGAAAGCAGGTTCCACCACCTGTTCGAGCGGTACGCCACCACCCTGCCGTCCGACCGGCGCACGCTCCTCGCGGACTACCGGCTGACGGACATCGCCCGCAAGGTGGTCGGAGTCGGCAGTGTCGGCACCCGCTGCTGGATCTTCCTCTTCCTCGGCCGGGACGACCAGGACCCGCTCTTCCTCCAGGCCAAGGAGGCGGACACCTCCGTACTCGCCCCGTACGTCGGCGCGAGCGCCTACCGCAACCAGGGCGAGCGCGTCGTCTCCGGCCAACGGCTGATGCAGGCCACCAGCGACATCTTCCTCGGCTGGGAGCGCGTGGACGGGATCGACGGCAGGCGGCGCGACTTCTACGTGCGCCAGCTGCGCGACTGGAAGGGCATCGTCGTCCCGGAGGGGATGCGCCCCAAGGGCATGAGGGCCTTCGGCGACGTGTGCGGGCAGACGCTGGCGCGCGCGCACGCCCGGTCCGGCGACCGGATCGCGATCGCCGCGTACCTGGGCCGCGGCCCGTCGTTCGACCGCGCGCTCACGAGCTTCGCGGAGACCTACGCCGACCAGAACGAGCGGGACCACCGGGCCCTGGTCGACGCCGTGCGCTCGGGCCGGCTGCCCGCCGAGGACGTCACCTGAACGGAGCGCGGGCCGTCCCGGTCACCGCCGGGCACCGGCCCGGCCGCCTGCACCCGCCCCGAGTGCGATGAGCTCCGGGGCGGCGCACGCTGGACGCAGTCCGTTCCGCCGGGCCCTCCGCGAACGGGCGGTCGCGGCCCGACACGACCTCCGGTTCGCGCCGCTCACCGGCGCGGGGATCCCGCACCGGCTCCGAGCCGCACGGCGAAAGGCCTTCCATGGCGGAGAACGACACCCACCCCGCGGCCCCCGGCAGCGGGGAGCAGCCCCTGGAGGCGGACCGGCTGCGTGACCTGCTCCTCGCCCCCGGCTATCTCAAGGCCCTCGTCTTCTCCGCCCTCATCGGCGTACCGGTCTCGCTCGTCGCGTTCTGGTTCCTGGTCGGACTGCACGAGACGGAACACCTCGTGTGGGCGGATCTGCCGCACGGCCTGGGCTGGGACACCCCGCCGTGGTGGTGGCCGCTCCCCCTGCTCCCGATCGCGGGAGTCGTCGTCGGACTGGTCGCCGCGCACCTGCCCGGCCGGGGCGGGCAGGTGCCCGCGTCGGGCCTCCACGCGGGCGGGGCCTCACCGGTCATGCTGCCGGGCGTCCTGCTCGCCGCGGCCGCGAGCCTGCCCCTCGGTGCCGTGCTGGGACCCGAGGCACCGCTGATCGCCCTGGGTGGCGGTCTCGCCCTGCTCTTCCGCGACCTCGCACGCGTTCCCGCGACCCCCAAGAGCACCGCGCTGCTGGGGGCGGCCGGCGCCGCGGCCGCCATCGCGGCGATCTTCGGCAACCCGCTGGTCGCCGCGGTGCTCCTGATGGAGGTGGTGGGGGCAGGCGGACCGCAGCTGTTCGCGGTCATGCTCCCCGCCCTGCTCTCCAGCGGCGTCGGGGCCCTGGTCTTCACCGGTATCGGGCACTGGACCGGACTGGAGACGGGGGCCCTGAGCCTCCATCTGCCCATGCCGCTCCCCCGTCTGGACGTGGGGGACGTGCTCTGGGCGATTCCCTTCGCCCTCGCCGTCGCCGTCCTGCTGCACCCGGTCCTGGGGGCCGCCCGGCGCGTCGCCGCCCTCGTCTCCGCGGGCGTGGTGAGCCGCACCGTACTGTGCGCCGCGGCCGCGGCGGCCTGCGCGGCCCTCTACGCCCTGATCACCGGCCGCAGCCCCGCCGAGGTCGCCCTGTCGGGCCAGGCCACCCTGGGGCAGCTGGCCACCGACCCGCACGCCTGGGGAGTGGGGGCGCTGGTCGCCGTCCTGCTCTTCAAGGGGACCGCGTACGCCCTCTGCCTGGGCAGCCTGCGCGGCGGCCTCGTCTTCCCCGCCCTCTTCCTGGGGGCCGCAGCCGGAGTCCTGGTGGCCCCGCTGCCCGGCCTGGGCCTCGTGCCGGGCATGGCGGCGGGCATGGCCGCCGCGGCAGCCGCCACCCTCCGGCTGCCCGTCAGCAGCGTGGTCCTCGTCTCCCTGCTCCTGGGCGGCACCGCGATGATCCCGGTCGTGATCCTCGCGGCGGTGATCGCCTTCGTCACGACGGAACTACTGCCGAAGCACGCGGCCTCGAAGTGACTCGCCCGCGAAGGAGCTCGGACGCGCTGCGCCTCCCTCCACCGCAGACCTCTGCTTCGAGGGCGCCCCTGGGTGGTTCTCGGTCTTTTCGAGAGCGAGCACCTGGGCTTGAATCCAGTTCTCCACGGGACATCGGGTATGCATCCCGCTGACTTCTGATGAGACGTCAACTAACGTTCATCCAGGGGCCTGTAACAGGCGGGTCCTTCGCGTATCGGGAGAGTGCGTGATACGAGACTTGATCTTCGCCGAAGCCGCCCGTGTGCAGTTCGGCGCCCTGCCCGGGGGGCGGAAGGCCGACGTCGGCAAGGCGCTGCTGGAGATCGCGCAGAAGGCCGACAGGCACGGAGTTTGGAGGTCCAAGGACGGGCACCGCCTGGCAGTCACCTACGAGGTGCACCCCAGCGCGGTCGTGGTGACCACCATCGGGGAGGACCGGGCCACTCCGCCGAGCCCCCGCCAGCCCTACTCCGGCATGCAGATGCGGCACCAGGGCGGGAACCGTTGGACCCACCTGAATCCGCATGAGGAGTGAGGGGGCGCCGGACGACGGCTACCGACGCGGTCAGTGGCCGGCATCATCCGGTGACACAAGCGCCGGCTCCCCCGCCGGTCCGCCGGACCGGGGGGCTCCAGACCCAGCCGCGGGCCGCCGAGCCACTCCGGTGGTGCGGTATTCGGCAGTGCGACACCCATAGGGCGCGACACAGTATGACCAAGCTGGATGACTTGTTTCGCGATCCGCTCCCGGATCGCGACACGTACATCCTGAAGCAGGCCATTCCGTTCAACCCCGACCAGTGGACCACTCGGCTGCCGAACGACCAGTGGTGGCCCAAGCCCTTGTCCGCGCTGCCTCGCGCGGGGCGATGGCCGATCGTGGACCGCCAGACGGTGTTCCGGATGGCCGAGCACTCCGAGACACCGGAAGGACGGCGAGATCTTCTGATCGCCACTCTCGTGTGGGGCACTGGAACCAGCACTCGGTCGATCGCCCGCCGCGTGCGGATTTTCCACGAGAACGACCTCGATTGGCTGGATCATCGGATCACCGCGGCTACGACCGAGATTGATCGCGGAGACCCTGTCGCCGCCTATCTGGTGCTGAACGACCGAGACGCTCGGGTGAAGCACCTTGGGCCGGCGTTCTTCAGCAAGCTGCTGTACTTCGCTTCAGCCGGTCACCCCACGGGCGGACTGTTGCCCCTGATCATCGACAGCAACGTCGCGTTGGCACTCGACGAGCTGTCGCCTCACAGCTGGGCTCCGGACGAACGATGGGACTCGAAGAAGTACGCGAACTATCTGGATCTGGCCCACTCATGGGCCGAACGGTTCGGAGTCGAAGCGGACATGGTGGAACGGAAGCTGTTCGAACGAGGTAAGCAGGTCAGAGCTGGCACCACGTAGCACGTGCAAGGTGTCGTCCTCAGGTCTCGTCCGACCCGTCGTGTTCCCCTTCGCCGGTCCGCGCGGCCGGGGCGGTAGGGAACAACGTGCGGAGCCTGTCGAGGATCCAGGAGCCGCTGGAGAGTTCCGTGCCGTCGATCGTCACGGGGTGGACGAGCATCGCCGTGGCGGCGAAGACGGCGAGGGCGGCTTCCCTCACTCCGACGGCCGGGGCGAGACGCTCGTGGAGCCGGAGAAGCTGCGCCGCTCCGCGCGCGAGGATCTTGCCCTCGTAGTGCCACTGCGGGGAGTCCTCGCGTCGTTCCGCGAGGATGCTGAGGCCGGCGGCAACGAGGTACGGATCCCAGTCATCGGGCCGGGAGTTGAGCCAGGCGACCATGGCAGCAAGCTCGTCCCCCTCGCCTGTCGGGGCGGAATCCGCTGCTCCCGGATCGACGACGGGTTCGGGCAGCGCCTCCCTGAGCTGCGGAAGACTTGTCTCGATCGGGTCGCTGGCGAGGACGTTGTAGAACAGTGCCCTCGTCATGGCTGCCGGACCCTGCCCCGTGATCGCGTTGAAAGGCTTGAGCTCCCAGTCGGCGTCGGCGGTCGCCCGCTGCGCATCGGTCTCGAACCGGTTGACGGCGTACGTGCTCATGTGGGCGCGGGGGGCCCGGGGGTTCTTCTGTGCGGCTTCCGCCGCCGCACGGGTGGCACGCCAGACAAGGTTGTAGATCTCTCCGAGCGGCCTGTGCTCGGCCACCCCGTAAGCGGCTTCGGTGAGCCTGGCAGCGTGGTTCTCAGGCACGGCCGGGAGGTTGAGGTCATCCAGCCGGTTGGTGAAGTAGCGGAGCGCCTCCTCGGCGATGAGCTCGCGGGCGACGGCCACCAGATCCTCTTGACGGCCTTCGTTCATCCCGGCGGGCGCCAGAGCGGCAATGAGATGAGCGTCGAGCTCCTCGACGGCCTTGCCCGCACTCGTACCGTGGGGTGCGTAGTAGTGGGCGGCCAGCGGGTAGAAGCTGCCGGGCAGCCGGGGCGTGCCAATGGCGTCCAGATCGCCCTCGGCCTCGCGCAGGGCTTCTTCGAAAGTCGCCGGCTGCCAGACGAACGCGGTCGCGGGGCTGGAGGCATGGATCCTGAGGAGGTCGGCCCGGATCAACGTTCCGAGAAGCGAGCCGATCTGCCCTCTGTCCGGATGGAGCGGGTCCGGCCAGGAACCCGCCGCGGTGATGGGAGAAGTCGACGGGGCGTACCGCAGCAGTGCCAGTGCGCCAACCATCTCCCGTACCCCCGCGGCCGGCACCTCCCCGTTCGAGGGGAAGACGGCGGCGTACTCCTCGGCCGTGACGTCCCGCTGGAGCTGCTTCCAGCGTGCGCGGGCGGAGTCGACGGCGTTCCGCTCTTCAACCCTTGCTCTGGCGGCTTCACGCTTGGCCTTCCGTGC
Organism: Streptomyces zaomyceticus; assembly: GCF_014656215.1. GTDB lineage: Bacteria > Actinomycetota > Actinomycetes > Streptomycetales > Streptomycetaceae > Streptomyces > Streptomyces zaomyceticus. The sequence goes on from NZ_BNBZ01000001.1 coordinate 135,934, forward strand.
AGGATCGACGATGACGCGCACGGCGGCGGTCAGCGACTCATTGCAGTCGGCGCAAGCGGGGTCGCGCCCGTCGCAAACCTGCTGAAGGGCGGCTCGGGAAGTCAAGCTGAGCGGACCTCCGCACTGTGGACACAGCCTTCCGGCCACCACGGCTCGTACACCGGCTGCGGCCACGGCATAGATGTGGTGACCCCAGCCGGCGGTGTCGATGTCCTTGGCCTTCTCGCACCAGACGGGAGTGCCGAGCTCGGGCGCGAACCCGGCGAGCGCCCAGTACCGCTCCCCGATCGCCACCAGCTCCTCATCGGCTCCTTCAAGGGGGACGATCGCCGGAACGAGTGGGGCAAGATCATCGACAGCCGGTCGCGGCCTGGAAACGTCGCTCACGCTCCGCACCCTAATGACCGCAGCGGACACAACAGGTTGTTCCCGGCCACCAGCAGCCGGCTTGTCAGCGCGTGCCGGTCCCCGGTTCGGGTCGGGGCAGTCCCCCGAGGCCCGCGAACTCGTTCGGCCGCGCCGCCTCCCCTCCGGCCGTCTCGGTTCAGGGGCGGAAGGCCGCGCTCGTAGCCCTCGACCTCGTAGCCCTCGACCATGCTCGAAACTCCGTCCCGACTGTTCCCCTTCAGGAAGGGGATCGCGGCCGTCAGATACCGGCGGGACTCGAGGAGGCACTCCAGGACCTGGAAGTCCACAGCACTTTGCGCATAAATGCCCGGGATGTTGTAGATGTCTTCCACCAGATCGAAACACCGCCGCAGCAGCGCCGTCGGGCGTCTCCTCTTCCAGGGCGGGCAGCAGGACGGGCCTGGTCAGGAGATCGATGAGATCCGCGTAGAGCTCGACTCCGGTGTCCTCCCGCGCCGGGGCCTCGCCTTCGCGGAGTTCGTACTTCGCCTCCACGAAGGGCCTGGCCTCGGGGACCCTCTCCACCAGCAGCGTGAGGAAATCGTCAGCGCTGATCACCGGAGCTCGCTCCTCTGTCTTCACCCGGCAGCGGCGACGCGGCCGGCGGGGCACACCCGCGCCGGGGGCCGGGCATCCGGGTGATGTCGGCGTGTCGCTACGACACGCCGGGGCATCGGGGACGCACCGTGGGAACGAAGAAGCCCGGGACCGCAGGAGAATCCTTCCTGCGGCCACGGGCTGTGGTGGGGCGGGTGGGACTCGAACCCACGGCCGACGGATTATGAGTCCGCTGCTCTAACCGGCTGAGCTACCGCCCCGTACGGTGAGGCGCGTACATGTGTGCGCGCCGTCTGCCGCAGCATAGCCGCTCATACGATCTCCTGCTTCGGATGATCGGCTCTGCTCGACCATGAAGACCGCACCGCGCCCCGCACGGTTCCCGGAAACGCGAAAGAGGACCCTCAAGGGTCCTCTTTCGACTCGCTCCCCCGGCTGGACTCGAACCAGCAACCCTCCGGTTAACAGCCGAATGCTCTGCCAATTGAGCTACAGGGGATCGCGCTCCCCCGACTGGACTCGAACCAGTAACCTGCCGGTTAACAGCCGGCTGCTCTGCCAATTGAGCTACAGGGGATTGCTGCGTCGCACCGAACGTACCCAGTCCGGCTGAACCGGGAGGGCGCTCGCTCGCTGCGAGACATACATTAGCGCAAGCAGGGGGGTGCTCCGCCAATCGGTATCGCCGCGGGCACCACCTGGGCACCGGCGATGCGTCGCGGATGCATCAGGGAAGCTCTCCAGGGAAGGTGGAGCTCATGCGATACAAGCTGACGTTCGTCGTAGGACTCGCCCTCGGTTACGTGGTCGGCACGCGGGCCGGGCGCGAGCGCTACGAGCAGATGAAGAAGTCCGCGAAGGAGCTCGCGCAGAACCCGGCCGTGCGCAACGCCGCCGAGTCCGCCGCGCAGACCGGGCGGCAGGTCGCGGGCAAGGCCGCGCACGTCGTGGGCGACAAGGTGGGCGACAGGCTGCCGACCTCGGTGACCGACCGGTTCCACGCGCTGTCCGGGCGCGGCGGGGCCAACGGGAAGGTCGAGGACGACGACTGGGGCACCAGCAACACCTGAACCGCCTCACGTGCGGCAGAATCAGGTGTCATGGGGATAGTCGCAGGACTCGACAGCTCGGCGGAGTTCACACGCATCGTCGTCTGTGACACGGACACGGGTGCCGTACTGCGGCAGGGATACGCCCCTCACCCGGGCGAACCCAAGGCCGTCGACGTCGACCCGCAGACCTGGTTGCTCTCGCTCGGGGAGGCCGCCACCGGCGGGCTCCTGGAGGGCGTGGAGGCCATCGGTGTGTCCGCGCAGCAGCACGGGCTCGTACCGCTCGATGCGCAGGGCGGCCTGGTGCGGCCCGCGCTCGTCCGCAACGACAAGCGGGCCCAGGTCGCCGCCGCCGATCTCGTCGAATCGCTCGGCGGCCGCCAGGCCTGGGCCGAGGCCGTCGGCTCCGTACCCGGCGCCGGGCAGCCGGTCGCCAAGCTGCGCTGGCTGGCCCGCACCGAGCCCGAGAACGCCCGGCGGATCGCGATGGTCCTCCAGCCGCACGACTGGCTGGTCTGGCAGCTCCTCGGCCGGCCCGCCCGGCGCACCACCGACCGCGGCGCCGCCTCCGGCACCGGTTACTGGTCGGCCCGCACCGGCACGTACCGCCCCGATCTGGTGGACCTGGCCCTCGGCCACCAGGCCGTGCTGCCCGAGGTCCTCGGCCCGGCCGAGGCGGCCGGCACCACGCCCGAGGGGCTCCTCATCTCCGCCGGTACGGGCGAGACGATGGCCGCCGCGCTCGGTCTCGGGCTCGGCCCCGGCGACGCGGTGGTCTCGCTCGGCGCCTCCGGCTCCGTGATGGCCGTCCACCACGAGGCCCTTACCGACCCCGACGGCATGATCACCTCCTTCGCCGACGCCGCCGGCCTGCACCTGCCGGTCGTCTCCACCTCCAACGCCGTACGGGCGCTGCGCGGGACCGCCGAGATGCTGGGCCTGGAGTCGCTGGACGAGCTCTCCGCGCTCGCGCTGAAGTCGACGCCCGGCGCCTCCGGGCTCGTCCTGCTGCCCTATCTGGAGGGCGAGCGGACCCCGAACCTTCCGCACAGCGCCGGGACGCTCAGCGGGCTGCGGCGCGAGTCGATGAGGCCCGAACACCTCGCGCGGGCCGCGTTCGAGGGGATGCTCTGCGCGCTCACCGACGCCATGGACGTGCTGCGCGGGCGGGGCGTCGAGGTGCGGCGGGTCTTCCTGCTCGGCGCGGCGGCCGCCCTCCCGGCGGTACAGGCGCTCGCGCCCGCGCTGTTCGGCGCGCAGGTCGTCGTCCCCCAGCCGGCCGACTACGCGGCGCTCGGTGCGGCCCGGCAGGCCGCCTGGGCGCTCGGGGTGGCGCGGGGCACGCTGTCGCCGTCCACTCCCCCGGCCTGGCAGGGGGCGGTCGCGCAGATCCTGGAGCCGGGCGAGGACCTGCCGGCGGGCCGGGCGGTGCGACAGCAGTACGTGGCGACGCGGGACCAGATCCACCCGGGCGCGTTCGGTTCGTAAAGTCTTCCCCAGGGCTTCGCCCGCACCCCGAAACCGAGTCGTAACGCCCCGGCGGTGCGGGCGATAGTGGAGCCGTGCTCATAAGACTTCTCCGAACCCACCTCGGGCCCTATCGAAAACCCATCGCACTGCTCGTGCTGCTCCAGTTCCTGCAGACCTGCGCGAGCCTCTATCTGCCGACCTTGAACGCGGACATCATCGACAACGGTGTCGTCGACGGGGACACCGGATACATCCTGCGCTTCGGCGCCCTGATGGTCGGCGTCTCCGTCGTCCAGGTCGTCTGCAACATCGGGGCCGTGTTCTACGGCGCCCGCACCGCGTCCGCCCTGGGCCGGGACATGCGCGCCGCGGTCTTCGACCGGGTGCAGTCGTTCTCCGCGCGGGAGCTGGGGCAGTTCGGCGCGCCCTCGCTGATCACCCGCACGACCAACGACGTGCAGCAGATCCAGATGCTCGTCCTGATGGCGTTCACCCTGATGGTCTCCGCGCCCATCATGTGTGTCGGCGGCATCGTGATGGCCCTCGGCCAGGACGTGCCGCTCTCGGGTGTGCTGCTCGCCGTGGTGCCGGTCCTCGCGGTCTCCGTCTCCCTGATCGTGCGGCGGATGCGGCCGCTCTTCCGGACGATGCAGGAGCGTCTCGACACGGTGAACCGGGTGCTGCGCGAGCAGATCACCGGCAACCGGGTGATCCGGGCGTTCGTGAAGGACGGGTACGAGGAGGAGCGGTTCCGCGGTGCCAACGCGGAGCTGACCGATGTCTCGATGGCGACCGGCCGGCTGATGGCGCTGATGTTCCCGGTCGTGATGACCGTCGTGAACATCTCCAGCGTGGCGGTCGTCTGGTTCGGCGCGCACCGGATCGACAGCGGCGGGATGCAGATCGGCGCGCTGACCGCGTTCCTCGCCTATCTGATGCAGATCGTGATGGCGGTCATGATGGCCACCTTCATGTTCATGATGGTGCCGCGGGCCGAGGTCTGTGCCGAGCGCATCGAGGAGGTCCTCGGGACCGAGTCCAGCGTGGTGCCGCCGGCGGAGCCGGTGACGACGCTCGACCGGCGCGGGCACCTGGAGGTCAGGAGCGCGGACTTCCGGTACCCGGGTGCGGAGGAGTCGGTGCTCGTGGACGTCGGGCTGGTGGCCCGGCCCGGTGAGACCACCGCGATCATCGGTTCCACGGGCAGCGGGAAGTCGACCCTGCTGGGGCTCGTGCCCCGGCTCTTCGACGCCACCGGCGGCGAGGTCCTCGTCGACGGCGTCGACGTCCGGAAGCTCGACCCCGGCCTGATGGCGAAGACCGTGGGACTCGTCCCGCAGAAGCCGTACCTGTTCTCCGGGACCGTGGCCACCAACCTGCGGTACGGGAAGCCCGACGCGACCGACGAAGAGCTGTGGCACGCCCTGGAGGTGGCCCAGGCGGCCGACTTCGTACGGAAGCTGGAGAACGGGCTCAACGCGCCCATCGCCCAGGGCGGCACCAATGTGTCCGGCGGGCAGCGGCAGCGGCTCGCCATCGCGCGGACCCTGGTGCAGCGGCCGGAGATCTACCTCTTCGACGACTCGTTCTCGGCGCTCGACTACGAGACGGACGCCCTGCTCCGGGCGGCACTCGCCCGGGAGACGGCCGACTCGACCGTCGTGATCGTCGCCCAGCGGGTCTCCACCATCCGGGACGCCGACCGGATCGTCGTCCTCGACGAGGGACGGGTCGTCGGCACCGGGCGGCACCGGGAGCTGATGGCGGAGAACGAGACGTACCGGGAGATCGTCCTCTCCCAGCTCACCGAGGCGGAGGCAGCCTGATGGCCGGTCCTGGCGGACGCATGATGGCCGGTGGCGGCCCCGACCAGCGGTCGATGGACTTCAAGGGCTCGGGCAAACGGCTGCTGAAGCAGCTGGCGCCCGAGCGCGGTGCGCTCTGGGTGATGCTCGTCGCCGGTGTGCTGTCGGTGGCGGCCTCCGTGGTCGGCCCGAAGATCCTCGGCAAGGCGACCGACCTCGTCTTCGCGGGTGTGGTCGGACGGGAGATCGAGGGCGGTACGAAGGCGGAGGCGATCGAGCGGCTGCGCGCCGCGGGCGACTCCGGCATGGCGGACATGCTGTCCGGGGTCAACTTCACGCCGGGGCAGGGGATCGACTTCTCCGCCGTCGGCGAGGTGCTCCTCGTGGTCCTCGGTGTGTACGTGGCGGCGGGCCTGCTGATGCTGGTCTCCACCCGGATGTCGATCAAGGTGATCAACCGGACGGTCTACCGGATGCGGGAGGACGTCCAGACGAAGCTGTCGCGGCTTCCCCTGTCGTACTTCGACAAGGCGAAGCGCGGCGAGGTGCTGTCGCGGGCGACCAACGACATCGACAACATCTCGCAGACGCTCCAGCAGTCGATGGGCCAGCTGATCAACTCGCTGCTCACGATCGTCGGCGTGCTCGCGATGATGTTCTGGATCTCGCCGCTGCTCGCCCTCGTGGCGCTGGTCACGGTGCCGGTCTCGGTCTTCGTCGCGGCGAAGATCGGCAAGCGCTCGCAGCCGCACTTCGTGCAGCAGTGGAAGTCCACGGGCGCGCTCAACGCGCATGTGGAGGAGATGTACAGCGGGCACACCCTGGTGAAGGTCTTCGGCCGGCAGGCGGAGTCCGCGGACGACTTCCGCGAGCAGAACGAGGCCCTGTACGAGGCCGGGTTCAAGGCGCAGTTCAACAGCGGCGTGATGCAGCCGGTGATGTTCTTCATCTCGAACATAAATTACGTCCTGGTGGCGGTGGTCGGCGGTCTGCGGGTGGCGAGCGGCACGCTCTCCATCGGTGACGTGCAGGCCTTCATCCAGTACTCGCGCCAGTTCTCGATGCCGCTGACGCAGGTCGCGTCGATGGCGAACCTGGTGCAGTCGGGTGTCGCGTCCGCCGAGCGGATCTTCGAGCTCCTCGACGCCGAGGAGCAGGAGCCGGACGCCGGGACCGACGGACTGGGGGCGCCCCTGGCCGAGGACTGGGAACCGTCCGACCTCAAGGGCAAGGTGGCGCTCGAGGGCGTCTCCTTCCGCTACGAGGCCGACAAGCCGCTCATCGAGGACCTGTCGCTCTCGGTGGAGCCGGGCCAGACGGTCGCGATCGTCGGACCGACGGGCGCGGGCAAGACGACCCTGGTGAACCTGCTCATGCGGTTCTACGAGGTGACGGGCGGCCGGATCACCCTCGACGGGGTGGATATCGCGAAGATGTCCCGGGAGCGGCTGCGGACCGGGATCGGCATGGTCCTCCAGGACACCTGGCTGTTCGGCGGCACCATCGCCGACAACATCGCGTACGGCGCCACGCGCGCGGTGACCCGGGCGGAGATCGAGGAGGCGGCGCGGGCCGCGCACGCCGACCGGTTCGTCCGGACCCTGCCCGAGGGGTACGACACGGTCATCGACGACGACGGGGCGGGGGTCAGCGCGGGCGAGAAGCAACTGATCACCATCGCGCGGGCGTTCCTGTCCGACCCGGTGATCCTGGTCCTCGACGAGGCCACCAGTTCGGTCGACACCCGCACCGAGGTCCTCATCCAGAAGGCGATGGCCCGACTGGCCCACGGGCGCACGTCGTTCGTGATCGCGCACCGGCTCTCCACGATCCGGGACGCGGACGTGATCCTGGTGATGGAAGGCGGCTCGATCGTCGAACAGGGCACGCACGAGGAGCTGTTGGCGTCCGGCGGTGCCTATGCCCGGCTGTACGCGGCGCAGTTCGCGCAGGCGGTCGCCGAGGTCGACTGACCTCGCGGCCGGGCAGCCGTGCGGTGATCGACTCCGGGTGACCCGTGTCGCATGATGTGCGGCATGGGTCACTTGGAGAAGAACAAGGGTCATTGGGTGCCGTCCGTCGCCCTCCGGGCAGGAATATCGGCGGCACGGACGGCCGCGCTGCTCCTCGACGGGTCCGGCCGGGTCCGCGGGGACGCGGACCTGGTCTTCGAAGGGCAGCCCGCGCACCCGTCGGGTGCGGTGCGGCTCGGCCCGTCGGGCCTCGACCTCGACCTGAACGAGGTCGAGCCCGCGGTGGAGCGGATCGTGATCGTCGGCTGGAGCCGGCACGGCGGCTTCGGAGAGCCCCCGGTGCTCGACGTGGTCGCTCCGGACGGTTCGGCCGTCCTGTCGTACACGCCGACGGAGGCGCCGGACGTGCCCGCCGTCGCCTTCGGCGCCTTCCACCGGGAGGCGGGCGGCTGGAAGTTCGACGCTCTCGCGGAGGGATACGGGTCCGGGCTCCCGGGCCTCGTCACGGCGTACGGGGTCGAGGTCGCGGAGGACGAGCGCGTACCGGTGCTGGCGGGCCCGGTGCCGCTCACCGGTGTGGTGAAGGTCCCGGGCGGGGCTCCGGCTCCCGGCGGGTACCTGCCGGGGTACTTCCCCCCGCCGGAACGGCCGTACCGGCTGGTGGACGGCTGGGAGTTCGGCCCGGTCTTCGAGCCCTTCACCGCCGAGGGGCACGGCCACCAGGTGATCACCGTCGACGCCTCGGTCCCTCCGGGTCCCGTCCTGGTCGAGATGGCGCACGAGGGAGAGGGGTGGGTCTCCCTCCATCCGCTCGGCAGGAGGAACAAGGACGAGGATTTCCTCTTCGCCACCGCGCTGCCCGACTTCCGGGGCAGCAAGATCCACGAGGCCCCCGAGGGCCGTCCGCTGCGCTTCCGTGTCACCGCCCCGGGCCGGTGGGTGCTGCGGGTGAAGCCGGTCGCGGCGGCCCGCCGGGTGGAGACCGTCCTGCACGGATACGGCGCCGAGGCGCTCCTGTACACCGGCGGAGAAACCGACCTCCAGATCGACTTCTACGGCTCGCTGGAGATCGAGAACGGGTACATCAGCCTCTACACGTACGAGACGAAGGGCCGCACGACCGTGCCGAGCGACGACCGGTTGCTGATGAGCACCAACGGAAGGCTGCGGCGGTCGGTTCCCCTTTCGGCGGGACCACTGGTGCTGCGCTACTACGCGACGGGCCCGTGGACGATGACCGTCCGGGACTTCACCTAGTCCAGATACCCCCGCAGCTGGTCCGCGTACGCGTGGTCCCGCAGTTTGCTGAGGGTCTTGGACTCGATCTGACGGATGCGTTCGCGGGTCACGCCGAAGATCCGGCCGATCTCCTCCAGGGTGCGGGGCCTGCCGTCGTCGAGGCCGTAGCGGAGCTGGACGACCTTGCGTTCGCGCTCGCCGAGGGTGGAGAGGACGTCCTCCAGGTGGCGGCGGAGCAGCAGGAAGGCCGCGGACTCGACGGGTGAGGCGGCGTCGCCGTCCTCGATGAGGTCGCCGAGGGCGACGTCGTCCTCCTCGCCGACGGGGGCGTGCAGGGAGACGGGTTCCTGGGCGAGACGGAGCACTTCGCCGACCCGCTCGGGAGCCAGGTCCAGCTGTGCGGCGACCTCCTCGGCGGTGGGTTCGTAGCCGCGTTCCTGGAGCATGCGGCGCTGGACGCGGATGACCCGGTTGATGAGTTCGACGACGTGCACGGGGACGCGGATGGTCCGGGCCTGGTCGGCGAGGGCCCGGGACATCGCCTGGCGGATCCACCAGGTGGCGTACGTGGAGAACTTGTAGCCACGCGCGTAGTCGAACTTCTCGACGGCCCTGATGAGGCCGAGGTTGCCCTCCTGGACGAGGTCGAGCATGGTCAGGCCGCGGCCCACGTAGCGTTTGGCGACGGAGACGACGAGGCGGAGGTTGGCCTCGATGAGCTTGCGTTTGGCGATCCGCCCCAGGACGACGAGCCGGTCCAGGTCGCTCGCCAACCGGGAGTCCAGGTCGGGGGTGTTGGCGAGTTTCTCCTCGGCGAACAGGCCGGCCTCGACACGGCGGGCGAGATCGACCTCCTCCTCGGCGCTGAGCAGCGGGATGCGGCCGATCTCGCGGAGGTACTGGCGGAAGAGGTCGGAGGAGGGTCCGTTGCCGCCGAGGTCGGGCCGTCGGCGCTGGGGCGGTATCTCCGGTTGCTCGTCCGGTGCGGCGGTGGACGGTTCCTGGGACACGATCTGGGTCTGCACGGCGGGCGACCTCCAGGGGGGTGATCGCTGCCGGTCCGGGGGCGTAGGGCAGCGGGACGACACCGTCACCCAGTGTGGGGTACGACACAGTGCGCCCACGAGGGGCGTGCGGTGACTTTTTGAGACCGCCGGGTGACGGAACGTGCGTCAGAGGGCGGCGGCGCCGTTGTTCCGCAGGGACTGCCCGTACTGGGTGAGGACCCAGAGTTCGTTCTGGACGGCGGCGAGCTGCTCGGGGTCGCCCTGGGCGCCGAGCCGGGCCAGGGTGCCCTGGACGTCGCGGATGCGCCGGTCGACGGCGCGGAGGCGGACGGTGACGAGCTGGTCGCCGGCGTAGGCCTCGTCGACGTTCTTGGCGAAGATCGTCTCGACGGCGAGTTCGGTGACGAGGGCGCGCACGGTGTCGTTGGGCGCGGCCTCGCGGACGGTGTCGAGGTAGTCGGAGGGGGCTCCGGTGGCGCCGCCCGCGTCCTGGACGCACTGGCGGACGGCCGCGTAGGGCGGGGCGGTGAACTCGTCGACCCCGTAGGCGTCGAAGGCCGGGGAGACCAGTTCGGGGCGCTGGAGGGCGAGTTTGAGGAGTTCGCGCTCGGTGCGGTGGGCGGGGCTGCGCAGGTTGAGTGCGGGGCCGGAGGAGACGGCGGCCGGGGACGGGCCCGTGGTGTCGTAGCCGCGCTGCGGGGTCTGCTGCTGCGCGGGGCCCTTGCCGCCGCGGTCGCGTGCCCAGCGGGCGAGCTGGGCGACCCGCTTGACGACGAACTGGGTGTCGAGGATGCCGAGCATGCCGGCGAGCTGCACGGCGACCTCGTGCTGGGCGCCGATGTTCTTGATGCGGGCGACGACGGGCGCGGCCTCGTCGAGGGCGCCGGCACGGCCGGCCGGGGTCTCCAGGTCGTACCGCTTCACGATCTGGCGGAGGGCGAACTCGAAGAGCGGGGTGCGGGGCTCGGCCAGCTCGGCGACGGCCGCGTCGCCCTTGGCGAGCCGCAGGTCGCAGGGGTCCATGCCGTCGGGGGCGATGGCGATGTAGGTCTCGGCGGCGAACTTCTGGTCGTCCTCGAAGGCGCGCAGGGCGGCCTTCTGGCCGGCGGCGTCGCCGTCGAAGGTGAAGATGACCCGGGCCGAGCCGTTGTCCATCAGGAGACGGCGGAGGATCTTGATGTGGTCGCCGCCGAAGGCGGTGCCGCAGGTGGCGATGGCGGTGGTGACCCCGGCGAGGTGGCAGGCCATGACGTCGGTGTAGCCCTCGACGACGACGGCGCGGCTGACCTTGGCGATGTCCTTCTTGGCCAGGTCGATGCCGTAGAGCACCTGGGACTTCTTGTAGATCGGGGTCTCGGGGGTGTTGAGGTACTTGGGGCCGTTGTCGTCGTCGCGGAGCTTGCGCGCGCCGAAGCCGACGATCTCGCCGCCGACGTCCTTGATCGGCCACATGAGGCGGCCGCGGAAACGGTCGATGGGGCCGCGGCGGCCGTCCTGGGAGAGTCCGGAGAGGATCAGTTCCTTGTCGGAGAAGCCCTTGCCGCGGAGGTAGCGGGTGAGGTGGTCCCAGCCGGCCGGGGAGTAGCCGACGCCGAAGTGCGCGGCGGCGGCCTGGTCGAAGCCGCGCTCGGCGAGGAACTTCCGGCCGATCTCGGCCTCGGGCGAGTCGAGTTGGTCGATGTAGAACTGGGCGGCGACCTTGTGCGCCTCGACCAGGCGGATGCGCTCTCCGCGCTGGTGGCCGGGGTTGTAGCCGCCTTCCTCGTACCGCAGGGTGATGCCCGCCTTGGCGGCGAGGCGCTCGACCGTCTCCGAGAAGGAGAGGTGGTCGATCTTCATCACGAAGGCGATGGTGTCGCCGCCCTCCTGGCAGCCGAAGCAGTGGAAGAGTCCCTTGCTGGGGCTGACCTGGAAGGAGGGCGACTTCTCGTCGTGGAAGGGGCAGAGGCCCTTGAGGTTCCCGCCGCCCGCGTTGCGGAGCTGGAGGTACTCGGACACGACGGCGTCGATCGGGACCGCGTCCCGGACCGCCTTCACGTCGTCATCGTTGATCCTGCCTGCCACGCATGAAGTGTACGGGGGTCCGGGGGTCGCCCCCCGGGGGCGCGGGGGGCGGGTGACTCACCCCGGTCAGATCAGGCTCTCCAGGGGTACGGAGGCGTCGGCGAGGGCGTCGGTGTCCACGGCCGTACGGGCCCGGATGAGCTGCTGGATGGGGTCTGTGACGTCCCACACATTCACGTTCATCCCGGCGAGGACCCGGCCGCCCTTGAGCCAGAAGGCGATGAACTCGCGCTTGCCGGTGTCGCCGCGGACCACGACCTGGTCGTACGAGCCGGGGGGCGCCCAGCCGGAGTACTCCATGCCCAGGTCGTACTGGTCGGAGAAGAAGTAGGGGACGCGGTCGTAGGAGACGGTCCGGCCGAGCATGGCGCGGGCGGCGGCGGGGCCGCCGTTGAGGGCGTTGGCCCAGTGCTCGACGCGGAGCCGGGTGCGCAGCAGCGGGTGGTGGGCGGCGGCGACGTCCCCGGCGGCGAAGACGTCGGGGTCGGAGGTGCGCAGCGACTCGTCGACGGCGATGCCGCCGCCGTCGGCCCGGTCGACGAGGGCGAGCCCGGAGTTCTCGGCGAGGGCCGTACGGGGCGCGGCGCCGATCGCGGCGAGCACGGCGTGCGCCGGGTGCTCCTCGCCGTCGTCGGTGCGGACGGCGAGGACGAGGCCGTCCTGGCCGACGATCTCGGTGAGCCGGGCGCCGAAGTGGAAGCGGACGCCGTGGTCGCTGTGCAGGTCGGCGAAGAGCTGGCCGAGCTCGGGGCCGAGGACCCGGTGCAGCGGGGTGGGGTCGGACTCGACGACGGTGACCTCGGCGCCGTAGCCGCGGGCGGCGGCGGCGACCTCCAGGCCGATCCAGCCGGCGCCGGCGATCACCAGGTGGCCGTTGTCCCGGCCGAGGGAGGAGATGACCTGGCGGAGCCGGTCGGCGTGGGCGAGCCGGCGCAGGTGGTGGACGCCGGTGAGTTCGGTGCCGGGGATGTCGAGGCGGCGCGGCTCGGCGCCGGTGGCGAGGAGCAGCTTGTCGTAGCGGATGACGGTGCCGTCGCCGAGGCGCACGGTGCGGGCCTCGCGGTCGACGGCGGTGACGGACTGCCCGAGGTGCAGTTCGATGTCGTTCCGCGCGTACCAGGCGGCCTCGTGGACGAAGACGCTGTCGCGTTCCTTGGCGCCGGTGAGGTAGCCCTTGGACAGGGGTGGGCGCTCGTAGGGGTGGTCGCGTTCGTCGCCGATGAGGATCACCCGGCCGTTGAACCCCTCGGCACGCAGGGTCTCCGCCGCTTTGGCCCCTGCCAGGCCCCCGCCGACGATGACAAAGGTCTGATCTGCGTCGACCACGTCGTTTCCTCCTCTTTGCGACCGCTTCCAACCTACGCCCCCGGGCGTTCCTCGGGCCGTTCCGCCTCGGGCCGTGCATGCGAGCGTCCCGCACGGAGGGTGGCGGCGGAAGAGGGCCCGGGGTGGCGCCTACCCGTGGTGTGGCCGGAGATGGGCGTGGAGGGCCCGGGCGGAGGCGTCGGTGAGGGAGGCGATCTGGTCGACGATGACGCGCTTGCGGGCCCGGTCGTCGCTTGCCTGGTCGAACAGGGAGCGGAACTGCGGTTCGAGTCCGTCGGGGGCGCGGGCGACGAGGGCTTCGGCGAGTTCGGCGACGACGATGCGCTGGTCGGCGCGGAGGGCCTCCTGCTCGGCGCGCTGCATCACGTACCGGTCGGCGACGGCCTTGAGGACCGCGCATTCGTTGCGGGTCTCGCGGGGGACGACCAGTTCGGCGCCGTAGCGGGTGAGCCGGCCGGAGCCGTGGGCGTGCCGCGTGGCGCCCTCGGCGGCCAGCGCGAACCGGCCGATGAGCTCGCTGGTGGCGTCCTTGAGCCGGGCCTGGGCGACGGCGGAGCCGTCGTAGCCGTGCGGCCACCACTCCTGGTCGAGGAGCCGGTCGAGGGCCTCGGCGAGTTCCCGCGGGTCGGTGTCCTCGGGGACGTAGCGGCCGATGGCGACGGACGCGATGTCGGCGCGCTCGGGTTCGGCGAGGAGCAGGTTGGGGTCGATGTGCCCGGCGTGCAGGCCGTCCTCGAAGTCGTGGACGGAGTAGGCCACGTCGTCGGCCCAGTCCATGACCTGTGCCTCGAAGCACTTGCGGTGGCCGGGGGCGCCCTGCCGGATCCAGGCGAAGACGGGCAGGTCGTCCTCGTACACGCCGAACTTGGGCGAGCCGGGGTCCTCGGGGTGGCCGCCGCGGGGCCACGGGTACTTGGTGGCGGCGTCGAGGGCGGCCCGGGTGAGGTTGAGTCCGACGCTGACGAGCTCTCCGTCGGCGTCCTTCACGAAGCGCTTGGGTTCGATCCGGGTGAGGAGGCGGAGCGACTGGGCGTTCCCCTCGAAGCCGCCGCAGTCCTTGGCGACGTCGTTGAGCGCCTGCTCGCCGTTGTGCCCGAAGGGCGGGTGGCCCATGTCGTGGGAGAGGCAGGCGGCCTCGACGAGGTCGGGGTCGCAGCCGAGGGCGGCGCCGAGCTCCCGTCCGACCTGGGCGCACTCCAGGGAGTGGGTGAGCCGGGTGCGGGGGCTGGCGTCCCAGGCGCGCCCGCGGGTGCCGGGGGTGACCACCTGGGTCTTGCCGGCGAGCCGGCGGAGCGCGGCGGAGTGGAGCACGCGGGCGCGGTCGCGCTGGAAGGCGGTGCGGCCGGGGCGTTTGTCGGGCTCGGCGGCCCAGCGGTCGGTCGCGGCGGAGTCGTAGCCGGGGGTGTCGGTGGCGCCGGTGTGGTCGGCGGTGACGGTGAGGTCCGGGCCGCCCTTGGTCTCTGCGCTGTCTGTGCCGTCTGTGCCGTCTGTGTTGTTTGCGATGCCTTCCATGCATCGAAGGTAACCGGAGGGACCGACAGAAGTGCTCAGACGGTGGCGAGTTCCCGCTCCCGGGTGGTCGCGCGGAGTGCTGCGTCGTAGCGGTGCAGGACGAGGCGGGCGAGGGCGGGGTGGGCGCCGAGCGGGGCGGCGGCGATCCAGGGGGCGTGGGCGGCGGCGCGGGTGGCGAAGAGACCGGGGGCGGTGAAGCAGGAGGCGACGGCGACCCGGTGGCGGCCCCGGGCGGCGAGGGCGCGGACGGCCTCGGGGACGGTGGGCGCGGCGGCGGAGGTGTAGGCGGGGACGACGGGGACTCCGCCGAGCCGCTCGCCGAGGCGGGCGGCGATACGGCGGATCTCGGCGCCGGAACGGGGGTCGCGGGAGCCCGCGGAGGCGAGGACGACCCCGGTGCCTGCGGAGGTTCCGTCCTCGGTGTCCCAGCCGGCCTGCGCGAGCCGGTCGGCGAGGGCTTCGACGAGCAGCGGGTGCGCGCCGAGGGGTTCGGCGACGCGGGCGCGGAGGGCGGGCTCGGCGGCGAGGGCGGCGGGCAGGTCGTGGGTGACGTGGTGGCCGGGGGCGAAGAGCAGCGGGACGAGTACGGCGTCCCGGCCTTCGACGGCGAGCCCGGCGAGGGTGGTGTCGAGGAGCGGGGTGTTCAGCTCGATGTGCGCGAGCCGTACGTCGAGTCCGGGCCTCAGCTCGCGGACGCGGTCGAGGAGCCGGTTCAGGGTGGCCCGGGCGCGGGGGTCCCGGCTGCCGTGGCCGACGGCGACGAGGGTGGGGGCGGTCGGGGCCGTTCCCGCGAGGGCGGGTCGGGCCGGGGCAATTCCCACCGGGGCGGGCTCGGCGGGGGCGGGCGCGGCACGGCCTGTGATGTTCATGGGCGGGGTTACCTCCTGCTCCTGCTTCCGTGGCCGGTGGCCGTACAGACGCAGGTGGCCGAGCTGGGTTCCGAGCTGCTCGGTGATCCTGCCGAGCAGCTCGGCGGCGTTGGCGAACGTGCTGTCCGGCTCCGTCATGCACCGATCCTGCGGGTCCCAGGTTGCCTGCCCGTTGCACGGGGGTCACGTCTGTTTTCCCCGCCCTCACGTGTGTGTTTCGCCGGCCTCACGGGCCTGGCCCGCCGACTGTCAGGCAGGGTGCCCCCACCTACCCTGCCCCCTTTCCCGATTCCGAATCACGGAATATCTTTTCCACTATGAGAATGTCCCCGCCCGCGCTCCCCCGGCGCGTCGCCGCCGAGTTCATCGGAACCGGCGCCCTCGTCGCCGTCGTCGTCGGCTCCGGAATCCGCGCCGACACCCTGAGCCAGGACATCGGTGTCCGGCTGCTCGCCAACGCCGCGGCCTCCGCCATCGGTCTCGGGCTGCTGATCGCCCTCATCGGCCCGCTCTCCGGCGCCCACTTCAACCCCGTCGTCACCCTCTCCGAGTGGTGGTCCGGGCGCCGCGAGGGCGGCTCGCGCGAGGTCCTCGCCTACATCGGCGCCCAGCTCGCCGGGGCCGTCGCGGGCGCCCTGCTCGCCGAGGCGATGTTCGGGCGGGCGCCCGGCGCCTGGGCCACCGAGTCGCGTTCGGCACTCCATCTGCTGCTCGGCGAGGCCGTCGCCACCGCCGGTCTCGTCCTCGTCGTCCAGGGCCTGCGCCACATCGGCCGCCCCGCGCTCGCGCCGGTCGCGGTCGCGGGCTACACCGGCGCGGCGATCTGGTTCACCTCCTCCGGCTCCTTCGCCAATCCGGCCGCCACCGTCGGCCGCGCCTTCTCGGACTCCTTCACCGGGATCGCCCCCGCCTCGGTGCCCGCCTTCGCCGCCGCCCAGCTCCTCGGGATGCTGCTCGGGATGGTCCTGGCCGGTGTGTTGTACGGAACACGTGGGGCGTCCGCCGAACCGAATACCGCCGACGCGCGTCGGACGGGGTGACAGACCGACACCGAATCCACGATCCACGGAGGTTCCCGCATGCCGGCACGGCTCACCCGGTTGACACCCCGCTCCACCCGGGCCCGCCGCCGCACCGTCCAGGCCGTGATGCTGGGCGTCGTCCTCGCGCTCATGCCCGTCACCTGGATGCACACCGCCGCCGCCGGGAAGCTCCGTACCACCGCCGACGTGCCCGCCCGGGACGTCGCCGTCGTCTTCGGCGCCGGACTGTGGAAGGGGCGCCCCACCCCGTATCTCGCGCACCGGCTCGACACCGCCGCCGAGCTGTACCGGACGGGCAAGGTCCGGGTCCTGCTCGTCACCGGCGACAACAGCCGGACCGCGTACGACGAACCCAGCGCCATGCGCACCTACCTCACCGGGCGCGGGGTGCCGGACGACCGGATCGTCAGCGACTACGCGGGCTTCGACACCTGGGACTCCTGCGTCCGGGCCCGCAAGGTCTTCGGCGTCGACCGGGCCGTGCTCGTCACCCAGGACTTCCACATCAAGCGGGCCGTCGCCCTGTGCGGACGGGCCGGTGTCGACTCCTACGGCGTCGGGGTCCCCGAACCCCACGACCGCACCTGGTACTACGGCACCACCCGGGAGCTGTTCGCGGCGGGCAAGGCCGCCCTCGACGCGGGACTGCGACCCGACCCGCACTTCCTCGGACCGGAGGAGAACGGCGTCACCGAGGCGCTGGCCTCGCCCACCGGCACCCGCTGAGCACGCACGCCGGGGCTCACGGCACCCGCTGAGCCCGCACGCCGGGGCTCACGGCACCCGCTGAGCCCGCACGCCGGGGCTCACGGCACCCGGCGCGCCCGGCGGAGGGCCTGGCACCGCGCCCGTAATAAGCGGCGCCGCCCCGCGTAACACGCCTGACGCACGCTGACCGTATGTCCGAGGTCACCGCCGTTCCCACCCACTGCCCCTACTGCGCCCTGCAGTGCGGCATGTCGCTCCGCCCCACCGGCGTCCCGGAGCTGCCCGCCGAGGTGGTCGACCGGACCGACTTCCCCGTCAACCGGGGCGCCCTGTGCGGCAAGGGCCGCACCGCCCCCTCCGTACTCTCCTCCCGGGTCCGGCTCACCGAGCCCCTGGTCCGATGCCCTGACACGGGGGTCCTGGAACCCGCGTCCTGGGAGGAGGCACTCGCCGCCGTCGCCGACGGACTGCGCCGGACCCGCGCCGACCACGGTCCCGATGCCGTGGGGGTCTTCGGCGGCGGCGGCCTCACCAACGAGAAGGCGTACACGCTGGGCAAGTTCGCCCGGCTCGTCCTCGGCACCTCGCAGATCGACTACAACGGACGCTTCTGCATGTCGTCGGCGGCGGCCGCGCACGGCAGGGCCTTCGGGCTCGACCGGGGGCTCCCCTTCCCCCTGGAGGACGTCCCGAGGACCGGGTGCGTGATCCTCGTCGGCTCCAACCTCGCCGAGACCATGCCGCCCGCCCTTCGCTACCTCACCGAGCTGAAGGAGAACGGCGGAAAGCTGATCGTCATCGATCCCCGCCGCACCCGGACCGCCGAACAGGCCGATCTCCACCTCGCGCCCCGCCCCGGCACCGACCTCGCGCTCGCCCTCGGCATGCTGCACCTCGTCGTCGCCGAGGGGCGGGTGGACGAGGAGTTCGTCGAGGAGCGCACCACCGGCTGGGAGGCCGCGCGCGCCGGGGCGATGTCCCACTGGCCCGAGCAGGTCGAGCGGATCACGGGCGTCCCGGTGCCGCTGCTCCGGGAGGCCGTCGCGATGTTCGCCGACGCCGCCACCGGCATGGTGCTGACCGCGCGAGGACCCGAGCAGCAGTCCAAGGGCACCGACACCGTCGGCGCCTGGATCAACCTCTGCCTGGCCACCGGCAGGGCGGGCCGGCCGCTCAGCGGCTACGGCTGCCTCACCGGCCAGGGCAACGGCCAGGGCGGCCGCGAACACGGCCAGAAGGCCGACCAGCTCCCCGGCTACCGCAAGCTCGACGACCCGGCCGCCCGGGCGCACGTGGCCGGGGTGTGGGGTGTGTCCCCCGAGTCGCTGCCGGGCCCCGGGCGGAGCGCGTACGAACTCCTCGACGCGCTCGGCGGCGAGGTGAGGTCCCTGCTCCTGATGGGCTCCAACCCGGTGGTCTCCGCGCCCCGCGCGGCGCACGTCGAGGGGCGGCTGCGGTCGCTCGACTTCCTCGCCGTCGCGGACGTGGTGCTCTCCGAGACCGCCGAACTCGCCGATGTCGTCCTGCCCGTCACCCAGTGGGCGGAGGAGACCGGCACCATGACCAACCTGGAGGGGCGGGTACTGCTCCGCCGCCGCGCCCTCACCCCGCCCGCCGGGGTCCGGACCGACCTGGAGGTGCTGCACGCGCTCGCCGGGCTCCTCGGCTGGGAGAAGGGCTTCTCCGCGGAACCGGAGGAGGTCTTCGACGAGCTGCGCCGCGCCTCGGCCGGCGGCCCCGCCGACTACTCGGGCATCGACTACCGCCGCATCGAGGAGGAACAGGGCGTCTTCTGGCCCTGCCCCTCGACCCCGGAAGGCGCCGACGACCACCCCGGGACGCCCCGGCTGTTCCTGGACCGGTTCGCGACCCCCGACGGGCGGGCCCGGTTCGTGCCGGTGGTGCACCGGGCGGCGGCCGAGGAGACGGACGCCGACTACCCGGTGGTCCTCACCACCGGCCGGGTCGTGTCCCAGTACCAGTCGGGCGCGCAGACCCGGCGGGTCGCCGAGCTGAACGCCGCGGCGCCCGGCCCCTTCGTGGAGCTGCACCCGCGGGTCGCCGAGCGGCTCGGGGTGGCCGAGGGCGAGCGGGTCGCGGTGGTCTCCCGGCGCGGACGGGCCGTCGCACCGGCCCGGATCACCACGGCCATCCGGCCGGACACCGTCTTCATGCCGTTCCACTGGGCGGGCGAGGGCCGGGCCAACACCCTGGTGAACCCGGCACTCGACCCGATCTCCCGGATGCCGGAGTTCAAGGTGTGCGCGGTACGTCTGGAGCGCGTCGGGGACACCGCCTAGGGGTCCGAAAGGGACGGCGCGGGGCAGCCTACGGGCGGCTGAACCAGTCGCCGCTCTCGATGACCGGGCCGAGGGGCGCGTCCGGTGCCGCCAGGAAGACCCAGGCGGACACCCGCGCCCCGTCCCCCGACCGAACGACGTCCATCGCCACCCGCTCGTACCCGACGGGCAGCTCCAGCCGGTCGAGCAGGCCGAAGAGTTCTCCGTAGGAGTCGTCCGCCGGCGTCAGCAGCGTGCCGACCACCCGGCCCCCCTCCGCCGGAACGACGTACGGATAGCCGGGTCCGTCGTGCAGGACCGCCCCGTGCAGCACGGCGTCCGCCTCGGCGCCGATCCGGCCGGCGAGGAACCGGTCGTGGTTGTACGCGCCCGGGCGCAGCGTCCCGTACACGAAGAACGGCCGCCGCTCGGCCGCCGCGTTCTCGACCACCGGGGCCGCCGAGGTCTCCCGCTCGACCCAGCGCGCGTAGCCCTCGGAGGCCCGGGTCACCCGGGTGGCGAGGATCTCCGGCGTCTCGTAGTCGTGGGCGGCGAGGAGGTGCGCCTCCAGGGCCGGGTAGCGGGCCTCGGTGGTCTTGAACACCACCTCCCACTCCTCGGTGGTCTCGATCGCGCCCCGCCAGTGGTAGACGGAGGTGACGGGCCCCGAGATCTGCGCGCAGGCGACGAGCCGGGCCTCGACGGCGCCGTGCGCCAGGGCGTCCGCCTTGGCGCGGGCGTCGGTGGTGGTGCGGACGGTGACGATCACGTCTCCACCGTACGGGCGAACTGGGCCGCGTGCAGCCGGGCGTACGCGCCCCCGGCGGCGAGGAGTTCCTCGTGGCTGCCCTGTTCGGCGATCGAGCCGCCCTCCATGACCAGGATGGTGTCCGCGTCCCGGATCGTGGAGAGCCGATGGGCGACGACGAAGCTGGTGCGGCCGGCGCGGAGCGAGGACATGGCCTGCTGGACGAGGAGTTCGGTCCGGGTGTCGACGGAGCTGGTGGCCTCGTCGAGGACGAGGATCACCGGGTCCGAGAGAAAGGCGCGGGCGAGGGTGACCAGCTGCTTCTCCCCCTCGCTGAGACCGCCGCCGTCCTCGTCGAGGACGGTGTCGTACCCCTCGGGCAGGGTGCGGACGAACCGGTCGGCGTGCGCGGCCCGCGCCGCCGCCACGATCCGTTCCCGCGAGACCTCGCCGGGCGCCCCGTAGGCGATGTTGTCGGCGATGGTGCCGCCGAAGAGCCAGGTGTCCTGGAGGACCATGCCGGTGACGGAGCGCAGCTCCTCCCGGGTCATCCCCGCCGTGTCGACGCCGTCGAGGGTGATCCGGCCGCCGGTCACCTCGTGGAAGCGCAGGAGCAGGTTGACCAGGGTCGTCTTGCCCGCCCCGGTGGGGCCGACGATCGCGACCGTGCTGCCGGGCTCGACGGTGAGCGACAGGTCCTCGATGAGCGGCTTGCCGTCCTCGTAGCGGAAGGCGACCTTCTCGAAGGAGACCCTGCCGCGGAGCTCGGCCGGCCGGTGCGGCTCGACCGGGTCGGGGGACTCCTCCTCGGCGTCGAGGAAGTCGAAGACCCGCTCGGCGGAGGCCACTCCGGACTGGAGGAGGTTGGCCATCGCGGCGACCTGGGTGATCGGGCCGTTGAACTCGTAGGAGTACTGGATGAAGGCCTGCACGTCACCGACGGACAGCGTGCCGCTCGCCACCCGCAGTCCGCCGACGACGGCGATGGCCACGTAGTTCAGATTGCCCACGAAGGTCAGCGCGGGCTGGATGAAACCGGACACGAACTGGGCGCGGAAGCTCGACCGGTACAGCTCCTCGCCCAGTTCGTCGAAGCGGCGGACGGCCTCGTCGCGGCGGCCGAAGGCGACGACCTCGGTGTGCCCGGTGATCATCTCCTCGACATGGCTGCCGAGCCTGCCGGTGACCGCCCACTGCTTCACGAACTGCGGCTGGGCGCGCCGCCCGACGAAGGCGGCGACGGCGACCGAGAGGGGCACGGTGACGAGGGCGACGAGGGCGAGCAGCGGCGAGATCCAGAACATCATCGCGAGGACGCCGAAGAGGGTCAGGACGGCCCTGATCATCTGGCTGAGGGCCTGCTGGAGGGTCTGGGTGATGTTGTCGATGTCGTTGGTGGTGCGGGAGACGACCTCGCCGCGCGACTGCCGGTCGAGGTAGGCGAGGGGCAGCTTCGCCAGCTTGTGCTGGGCCCGTTCGCGGAGCCGGTGCCCGGCCCGCTGGACGACGGTGGTGGCGATCCGGAGCTGGATCCAGGTGAAGAGGGCCGAGCCGGCGACCATCAGGACGGAGAGGGCGAGGACCCGGCCGACGGCCGCGAAGTCGACCCCGGCGGGGCCGGTGGCGCCGGAGACGACGAGGTCGGTGGCGCGGCCGAGGAGGAGCGGGCCGAGGACGGAGAGGAGGACGGCCGTGGCACCGGTGGCGAGGACGGCGAGGAGGAGGGAGCGGTCGGGGGCGAGGGTGCGCAGGAGCCGGAGTCCGGAGGCCCGGAAGGAGAGGGAGCGTTCGAGGACGGCGGCGGCGGGGAGACCGGGACCGCGCTGCTGGACGGGTGGCCCGGTGCGGGCGGGGGCTCCCGTGGTGGTGCGGGACTTCCCGGCGGAGGGCCGCTCGTGGGTGTCGAGGGCGGTGCCGGCGTGCCCGTCGGGGGCGTCGGTGCCGCCGTGCCCCCCGGAGGTGGGGGTGCCGCCGTGCCCGTCGGGGGTTCCCTTCGGGGTCCGGCTCTCCGTGGTGGATGTGTTCATGCCGCTTCCTCCTCGGTGAGCTGGGAGAGGACGATCTCCCGGTAGGTGGCGTTGTCCCGCATCAGGGAGGTGTGGGTGCCGGTGCCGACGTTCCGGCCCCGGTCGAGGACGACGATCCGGTCGGCCTCGCGGATGGTGGAGACCCGCTGGGCGACGATCACGACGGTCGCGTCCGCCGTCTCCTCCCGGAGTGCCTCGCGGAGCCGGGCGTCCGTGCGGGGGTCGAGCGCGGAGAAGGAGTCGTCGAAGAGGTAGAGGCGGGGGCGTGCGACGAGGACCCGGGCGATGGCCAGCCGTTGCCGCTGGCCGCCGGAGAGGTTGGTGCCGCCCTGGGAGACCGGCGCGTCCAGCCCGTCCTCCAGGTCCCGTACGAAGTCGGCGGCCTGGGCGACCTCCAGGGCGTGCCAGAGTTCCTCGTCGCTCGCCCCGGGCCGGCCGTACCGCAGGTTCGTCGCGACCGTTCCGGAGAAGAGGTACGGCTTCTGCGGGACGAGTCCGACCGTCCGCGCCATCAGTTCCGGGTCGAGCCGGCGTACGTCGACGCCGTCGACCAGGACCGCGCCCGCGGCCGCGTCGAAGAGCCGGGGGACGAGCCCGAGCAGGGTCGACTTGCCGCTGCCCGTCGAGCCGACGATCGCGGTGGTCTCGCCCGGCCGGGCGACGAGCCCCACGTCCGTGAGGACCGGCTCCTCCGCACCGGGGTACCGGAAGCCCGCGCCCCGCACCTCCAGCTGTCCCCGGCCGTCCGTGATCCGCACCGGGTCGGCCGGCGGGACGACCGAGGAGCGGGTGTCGAGGACCTCGCGGACACGCTCGGCGCCGGCCTCCGCCCGGGGCATGTTCATGAGGAGGAAGAGGACCATCATCACGGACATCGCCGTCTGGAGCAGATAGCCGAGGAAGGCGACGAGCACTCCGGGCTGGAAGGTGCCGGAGTCGATGCGGTGGGCCCCGACGTAGACGAGGGCGACGGTCGTGAGCTCCCAGACGATGAGCACCGTCGGGTACATCAGGGCCTGGAGCCGGCCGGCCCGCAGGCCGACGGAGAGCAGCTCGTCGTTGGCGGCGCCGAAGCGTTCCCGCTCGTGCCGGTCGCGGACGAAGGCGCGGACCACCCGGACGCCGGTGATCTGCTCGCGCAGCACCCGGTTGGCGCCGTCGACGCGCTCCTGCATGCCCCGGAACAGGGGCCGCATCCGCAGGACGATCGCTCCGACCGCCCCCGTCATCACGGGCACGAAGAGGAGCAGGACCAGGGCGAGCGGAACGTCCTGGCGCAGGGCCATGGCGATCCCGCCGACGCACAGGAGGGGCGCGGCGACCAGCATGGTCAGGACGAGGACCGTGAACGTCTGGATCTGCTGGACGTCGTTGGTCGTCCGGGTGATGAGGGAGGCGGCTCCGAACCGGCCCCGCTCCTGGGCGGAGAACTCCTGGACGCGGCGGAAGACCTCGGAGCGCAGGTCGCGGGCGACGCCCATGGCGATCCTGGCTCCGGTGTACGTGGCGGCGGCCGCGACCACGGCCTGGAGCAGGGTGACGGCGATCATCACGGCGCCGCCGCCGAGCACCCGGCCGGTGTCGCCGCGCAGGACGCCCTCGTCGATGACACCGGCGTTGAGGGTGGGCAGGGCGAGGGAGGCCAGGGACTGGACGAGCTGGAGGGCGACGAGGAGGACGAGAAGGGTCCGGTACGGCCGGAGGCGGGGCGCGAGGAGTCGCAGCAGCATCATGACGGTTCCTCACGCGCCGTACGGGCGGACGGACTTGGCGTCCTTGAGGGCGGTGCCCCACCAGGCGATCTGGTCGAGGAGCGCCTTGGCCGCGATCTCGGCGCCGGCGGGGTCCTTGTGCCGTCCGTCCTCGTCGAACAGCCCGTGGGCCTGGTGGAAGGAGACCGTCTCGCGGACGGTGACGGCGTGCATCTCGGCGTAGACCTGGCGGAGCTGCTCGACGGCGCGCAGGCCGCCGGACATGCCGCCGTAGGAGACGAAGCCGACGGGCTTGGCCTGCCATTCGGTGTAGTGCCGGTCGATCAGGTTCTTGAGGGAGGCGGGGAAGGAGTGGTTGTACTCGGGGGTGATGACGACGAAGGCGTCCGCGGCCTCCAGCACCGGTGTGACCTTGGCGAGTTCGGCGGTGACGGCCGGGGAGGGGCGGTGGGAGAGGGAGGTGGGGAGGTCGATCTCGGCGAGGTCGACGACGGTGACGGTGAAGTCCTCGCGCTCGGCGAGGCGGGAGCGGAACCAGTCGGTGATGACGGGGGCGAAACGGCCTTCGCGGTCGCTGGCGACGACGAGGGCGAGAGTGAGGGGGGCGGGGGTGACGGTGGCGGGGGTGACGGTGGCCGTGGTGGCGTTCGTGATGTCCATGTCGAGGATCGTGGTACCTCAAGTTTGGTTGAGGTCAAGCGGTGATTTCCCTCCCTCGCGGACCCCGTTCCCCAAGACCCTCCCCGGGGCCTCTCCCGGGGACCCCGGGGACTCTCCCGGAGCTCCCCCGGGGGGGGGCCTCCCCGGAGCCCTTGCCCAACGCCCTTTTCCCGGACGTACGGTGAGCGCATGACGACTCCGCCCCCGTACATCGAGATCGACGGCGTCCCGGCCACCGACCCGGGGCTGCTCGCCGCGCTGATGACCGGCTTCGGCCACTTCACGGCGATGCAGGTGCGCGACGGGCGGGTGAAGGGCCTCGGCCTGCACCTCGCCCGCCTCGACCGCTCCACCCGCGAGCTCTTCGACCGGGAGCTGGACGGCGGGCGGGTCCGCGCCCTGATCGCCGGAGCCCTGGAGACCGCGGGGGTACGGGACGGCTCGGTACGGGTGTACGTGTACCCCGACGTCCGTATCGCCGTGACCGTCGCCGCACCCGCCCCCGACGGCCCCCGAGCGCCGCAGCGGCTGACGACAGTCGAGTACTGGCGCCCCGCGCCGCACATCAAGCACCTGGGCGGCTTCGGCCAGAGCTACCACCGGGAGGCGGCCGGGCGCGCCGGCTACGACGAGGCCGTGCTGACCTCCCCGTACGGCGAGATCGCCGAGGGGGCGATCACCAACATCGCCTTCTGGGACGGCACTTCGGTGGTCTGGCCGTCGGCGCCCTGCCTCGAAGGCATCACCATGGCCCTGCTGGCACCCCGCCTGGGATCGGTCCGGCGCCCGGTCACCCTGGCCGACCTCTCCGGCTACCGGGCCGCTTTCGTCACGAATTCCCGCTCCATCGCGCCGGTGACCTCGATCGACGAGGTCGCCTTCGCGGTGGACGAGGAGCTGATGGGGCGGGTGCACACGGCGTACGACTCGGTGGAGTGGGACGAGCTGTAGGAGTACGGCGCCCCGGCGGCGGCACGGCCCCCCGGCCGGGAACCCCGGTCACCCGTTCGGCACGAGACACCCAGTGACACAACAAAATCCGCTCTGACCTGCGCAAACTCCGAAAATCCAGGCGACACACCGTATCGGACGGCCCAATCCTGATGCCTCATCAGCAGGCGCGGGGCGCGCGGCGGCTCTTATCTCGGTCACAGAAGGCCGTTCCGGGAAGTCCCTCCCGGGAGGACCGCCCCGCTCGACCGCTCGCGCGCCCCGGAGGCCCCCCATGCGCACCACTGTCCGCCTGTTCACCGGTACCGCGCTGACGGTCGCCGCGATCGGAGTCCTCGCCGCCCCCTCGGCGTTCGCGGGCAACTCCGAGTGGCTCGAACTCTTCCCCTCCGACGCCGAACCCGGCGCCACCGTCACCGTCAACACGCTCGCCTGCGGCAAGCACGGTCGCGGTGTGGGGGACGCGAACTCGCTCGGCGCGGGCGAGTTCCAGCTGAGTCCGAGCACGCACAAGGAGGTCGTGGTCGGACAGTTCCACGTACCGGAGCACGCCAAGGCCGGTACCTACGGCATCAGCGTGGCCTGCGACAACGGCAAGACGGCCCGGGGTGACCTGACCGTCAAGCACCGCCGTCCGAGCGGCCATGTCCAGACCGGTGTCGGGGGCAGTGTGGGCCCCGACACCGCCCAGGTCACGGCAGGTGCGGCGGTGCTGGCCGCGGCTGCCGTGGGCGGGGTCCTGTTCCTGCGGCGCCGGGCGAGCGGCGCGCGGGAGCACTGAGACCCGCCTGTCCTGCCCCCGCCGCGTGCCCGAACACGGCCCGGCGGGGGCAGGGCCACACCACGAACCGACCGAGGGAAACCAGGTGAGCAACAGGAGCAAGGGCTGGGGCATAGCCGTGGCCGCCTGTGTCGGGATCTGGCTCGTCCAGAACGGCTCGGAGCACGTCACCCCGCCCGTACCGTCGGCCGCGCAGGCCTTCGCCGCCGGGCCGAGCGTGCACACCGACGCCGCCGCGGACCCGCTGCCGCCCTCGGCGCCGGTCCGGCTGCGCATCCCCGAGACCGATGTGGACACCCCGATGATGCGGCTCGGGCTGGCCTCGAACGGTTCGCTCGACGTGCCGCCGGCCTCGGACCGGAACATGGCCGGCTGGTACCAGGACGGCACCCCGCCCGGCGCCAAGGGCACGGCGATCGTCGCGGGCCATGTCGACAACGCGGACGGGCCCGCCGTCTTCTACACGCTCGGTGCCCTGAAGAAGGGCCACCGGATCGAGGTGGACCGGCAGGACGGACGGACCGCCGTGTTCACGGTCGACGCGGTCGAGGTGTACGGGAACAAGGACTTCCCTGACCGGAAGGTCTACGACGAGGCGGACCGGGCGGAGATCCGGGTGATCACCTGCGGCGGCGGCTTCTCGAAGAAGAACGGGTACGAGGGGAACGTGGTCGCGTACGGCCACCTCATCGGGGTCAAGTAGCCGGTCACACCCACTGGTCGAAGGCCAGCTTCGCGACCAGCGAGAGCACCACGACGAGCAGCACCCCGCGCACGAACTCGGCGCCCTTGCTGAGCGCCATCCGCGCGCCGACCGTCCCGCCGATCAGGTTGAAGACCGCCATGACGCCCGCGAGCTGCCAGTAGACGCTGCCCTGGTAGGCGAACATCGCGAGCGCGCCCGCGTTGGTGCAGACGTTGACGATCTTGGCGGTGGCGGAGGCCGTGACCAGGTCGAGGTGGAGCACGGCGGTCAGGGCCAGCACCAGGAAGGTGCCGGTACCGGGCCCGAACAGGCCGTCGTAGAAACCGATCCCGCCGCCGACCACGACGATCGCGGTCACGATCCTGGCCCGGGTCAGCGGCGCCCGCTCCTCCCCCTCGGCCTTGGCGCCGAAGGAGGGTCGCAGCATCACGAAGGCCGCCACGGCGAGCAGCACCACCATGATGACCGGGCGCAGGACGTCGCTGCTGATCCCGGCGGCGAAGAAGGCACCGCCCATGGAGCCGGCGAGTGCCGCCAGGCCGATCCGTATCGCCGTCCTGATCTGCACGGGGGCCTTGCGGGCGTAGGTGATCGCGGCCCCGGTGGTGCCGACGATCGCGACGGCCTTGTTGGTGCCGAGGATGTGGGCGGCCTGGACGTTCGGCAGCCCGAGCAGCAGGGCGGGCAGCAGAAGCAGTCCACCACCGCCGACCACGGCGTCGATCCAGCCCGCCACGAGCGCGGCGAGACAGAGCAGGACGAGGGTGGTCAGCGAGATCTCGGGCATGCCCGTGAGCCTAGGGAGGAGATCGTTGCCCCGTCCATCAATCCCTGGAGAGTTGAGCTAGGTCTGAGCTTGCCGCCCCCGGGTCACGGTCGGGGGCGGGCGGCGCGGCCGGGGTGACGGAGGCCGTGAGGAGGGTGGCGGCGAGCGCGCCGGCGCCGAGGAGGGCGGCGGCGAGCCGGCGGCGGGCCTGCTCGACGACCGGAACGCGCGGGGCGCCGTGCCTGCCCTGGGCCGCTCTGCGCCCGGCACCGGGTACGGCAGTGCGCGCGACTCCGGGCACGGCACGGGGCGCGACTCCGGGCACGGTTCCGGGCACGTTTCCGGGCACGGCTCTGGACACGGCTCTACGCATGGTCGAAGTCCTCGCTGTGGATGCGGGAGGCCGGCACCCCGGCCCTGATCAGGTTGGCGGTGGCGGCCTTCGCCATCGCGGGCGGACCGCACAGATACACGTCGTGGGCCGCCAGGTCGGGCACGAGATCGCGCAGGGCGCGCGGCGCGAGGGGGTCGTAGGAGTCGTCCGAGCGGCCGAGCAGGAAGTGGAGGGCGGCCTGTCGTTCGCGGGCGATGGCCTCCAGCTCCTCGCGCAGGACGAGACCGCTCTCGTTCGAGGCCCGGTAGAGGAGCGTCACGTCACCGGGGCCGCCGGGCAGCGTCTCGAAGAGGGCCCGCATCGGGGTGATCCCGACGCCGCCCGCGAGCAGCAGCACCTTGCGCCGGGTGCGGCGATGGGCTGTCAGGGCGCCGAAGGGGCCCGAGGCCAGGACCCGGGTACCGGGGCGGAGCCGCCGGATGCGGCGGGTGTGGTCGCCGAGCGCCTTGACCGTGATCCGCAGGGTGTCGTCGCGGACCGGCGCGGAGAGGGAGAAGGGCAGGGCGGTCGCCCAGAGCCCGCGGCGCAGGAAGCGCCAGCGGAAGAACTGGCCGGGTTCGGCGCAGAGCCGGGCCACTCCCCTGCCCCGGACCAGGACGGACACGACCCCGGGGCCCTCGTCGCGGACCTCGACGACCCGCAGGTCGTGGCGGAGGGCGGCGCGGACGGGGACGACGAGCCGGTACCAGAGGAGGAGGACGGCGACGGTGCCGTGCGCCATCGACCAGAGCCAGCGGGTGAGGAGGCTGCTCGCGAGATCGGGTCCGGCGAGCTGGTGGACGAAACCGAGGGCGGCGGCGAGGAGCGCGCCGAGGTGGACCGCCCGCCAGGTCTCGTGTCGCACCCTGCTCCGTACGGCCCGGGCCGAGGTGATCCCGACGGCGGCGAACAGGGCGGTGCCGACGGTGGCGGCGGCGATCGCCCCGTACGCGAGGAGGTCCCCGGTGGCGGTGACCAGGTCGGTGTGGGTGTGGACGGCGTAACCGCAGAGGGCGAGGAGCGCGTGGGCGCCGATCAGGCCGAGGACGTACCGGCCGCCGAGGGCGTGCCACCGGGCGAGCCGGTCGGCACCGACGCCGTGCTCGACGGCGGGGACGCGGGCCATGAGGAGCAGCAGGACGAGGACGCCGTATCCGGCGAGGAGACCGGTGAGGTGGGCGCCGGTCGCGAAGAGGGCGTCGAGCCGGGCGGAGGGCCGGGCCTGGACGCCCCAGACGAGGGCCACGGCGCCGGCGCCGGCGAGGACCGCGTCCCGCAGCCGCTCGGGAGGAAGCCTGAGCGCCGGTACGGGCGCGGCCGGTGCTGCCGGTACGGGCGCGGCCCGGACGGGCCCGGACGGCACGGGACCGGCCTGGAAGGGGGCCGTCGGCACGGGCGGGGCCGGTATCGGCGGGACGGTCATCGGCGCGGTGGGGAACGGCTCGGGGCGGAGGGGGACATAGAGAGGGTGGCTGGCCTCGGTGGTCACATCCGGCACCCTAGGTCCGCCCGTATACGGGAACCCCCAGCTCAGCCCGCTCCCCCCGATCCTTAAGCCTGGCTTGAGCCGAGCCTGACCACCGGTTAATCCTGACGGCCGCCCCGTCCGGCCTCACAGCGGGCGGGGCCGGGGACGGAGATCAGCGTTCCGTACGGGAAACAGTCGGGATGCCGTCGGGTAACACCGGCCGCGCACGCTTCCCGTCATGAGTACACGGATCGTGGTGGTCGGGGGCGGAACGGCGGGCGCCCGGCTCGCCCAGCGCCTGCCCGTCACCCTCCTCGGCGAGGAGTCGCACGCCCCGTACAACAGGGTGCTGCTCGCCGACGTCCTCGCCGGGCGGTACGCCCCCGAGGTGATCGCCCTGCCCGAGACCCGTGAGCCGGTACGGCTCGGGGTGCGGGCGGTGCGGATCGACCGGGCGGCGCGGACGGTGGAGTGCGCGGACGGCTCGCTCGTCGGCTACGACCGGCTCGTCCTCGCCACCGGCTCCAACCCGGTGCTGCCGCCGCTGCGCGGACTGCGCGGCGCGGAGCTGCCGGAGGGAGTCCACGCCTTCCGCACCCTCGACGACTGCCTGGCGCTGCGCGACCGGGTACGGCCCGGGGCGCGGGCGGTGGTCATCGGCGGCGGACTCCTCGGGGTCTCGGCGGCGCGGGCCCTTGCCGCGCTGGGCGCGGAGGTGGTCCTGACCCAGCAGGGCGAACGGCTGATGGAGCGCCAACTGGACGTCCACGCCTCGGCCCTGCTCCGCGAACACGTCGAGTCCCTCGGGGTCGAGGTGCACACGGAGTGCCGGGTGAGCGGTCTGCGGCAGCGGGACGGCGAGGTCACGGCGGTCGAACTCGCCGACGGCTTCGTGCTCGACGCCCAGGTCGTGGTCCTGGCCTGCGGGGTCCGCCCGAGGGTGGCGCTGGCCCGGGAAGCGGGTCTCGACGTCGGCACCGGGATCGTGGTCGACGACGCACTGCGCACCTCCGACCCGTACATCCACGCGGTCGGCGACTGCGCGGAACACGCGGGCCGCGTCTACGGCCTGGCGGGCCCGGCCCTGGAACAGGCGGACACGCTGGCGGAGGTGCTGCTGGCGGAGACCGCCGCGGACGCCGACGCCCGCTACACCGGCACCCGCGCCCTCACCCGTCTCACCCTCGGCGGCGCCACCCCGCTCGACCTCGCCGCCTTCGGCGAGGTCACGGCGCTGCCCGGCGACGACGTCGTCCAGCTCAACGACGCGACCCGGGGCGCGTACCGCAAGGTCGTCGTCCGCGGGGACCGGCTCGTCGGGGGCGTCCTCCTCGGCGACCTGGCCGCGGTCGGCGCGCTCGCCCGGGCCTGGGAGGGCGACGAAGCCCTCCCGCAGGCCCCCCTGCTCCACCTGCTCACCCACGACGGAGGCTCCTGACATGAGCGCTGACATGACCGCGCACACCCCGACGATCGTCCTGGTCGGCCACGGAATGGTCGGCCAGCGGTTCCTGGAGTCGCTCGCCGACCGTGGAGTCACCGAGCGGGCCAGGATCGTGGTCCTCTGCGAGGAACCGCGTCCCGCCTACGACCGTGTACAGCTGACCTCGTACTTCTCGGGGAAGACGCCCGACGACCTGTCGATGGTCGAGGACGGCTTCATGGAGAAGCACGGCATCGAGCTCTACGTGGGTGACCCGGCGGAGTCGGTGGACCGGGAGGCCCGTACGGTCACCGCCCGGTCCGGGCGGGTCTTCGCGTACGACTCGCTCGTCCTCGCCACCGGCTCGTACCCGTTCGTCCCGCCGGTGCCCGGCAAGGACGCCCGCGGCTGCTTCGTCTACCGGACGATCGAGGACCTGCTCGCGATCGAGGAGTACGCGAAGACGGCGACGACCGGCGCGGTCGTCGGCGGCGGGCTGCTCGGCCTGGAGGCGGCGGGCGCGCTGAAGGGCCTCGGGCTCGACACCCATGTCGTGGAGTTCGCGCCGCGGCTGATGCCGGTGCAGGTCGACGAGGGCGGCGGCGCCGCGCTGCTCCGCACGATCGAGCGGATGGGTCTGACCGTCCACACCGGGACGGGTACGCAGGAGGTCGTCACGGCGGACGGCGCCGTGACGGGCATGAAGCTCTCGGACGGCTCCGAAGTGGCCACGGACATGGTCGTGTTCTCGGCCGGTGTACGGCCCCGGGACCAGCTGGCCCGCGACTGCGGCCTGACCGTCGGGGAGCGCGGCGGCATCGCGGTCGACGAGCAGTGCCGCACCTCCGACCCGGCGGTCTTCGCGATCGGCGAGTGCGCGCTCGCCACCGACGGGCGGGTGTACGGCCTGGTGGCGCCGGGCTACGAGATGGCGCAGACGGTGGCCGCGGCCCTGGCGGACGAGGCCGGGGACGGTTTCACGGGCGCCGACATGTCGACCAAGCTGAAGCTGCTCGGCGTGGACGTCGCCTCGTTCGGCGACGCGCACGGCACGGCCGAGGGCTGTCTCGACGTCGTGTACTCCGACTCCCGGTCGGGTGTCTACAAGAAGCTGGTCGTGAGCGGCGAGGGCGTCCTCCTCGGCGGTGTCCTGGTCGGCGACGCCGAGCAGTACGGTCTGCTCCGCCCGCTCACCGGCACCGTGCCGCCCGTCTCCCCCGAGCAGCTGGTGCTTCCGGCCGGTGCGGGCGCCCCGGTGGCGCTCGGCCCGTCGGCGCTGCCGGACGACGCGGTCATCTGCTCCTGCCACAACGTCACGAAGCACGCGATCGGCGAGTGCTCCTCGCTCGCCGAGGTGAAGAAGTGCACCAAGGCCGGTACGGGCTGCGGCAGTTGCGTGAAGGTGATCGAGAAGCTGCTGCCGGCACCCACGGACAAGGGGCTCTGCCGCTGCTTCTCGTACAGCCGGAGCGAGCTGTACGAGATCGCCCGCACCCTGCGGATCACCTCCTTCGCGGCGCTGCTCGACTCGCACGGGCGCCAGGAGGCGCGGGGCGGCGAGGGCTGCGAGGTCTGCAAGCCGACCGTCGGCTCGATCATCGCCTCGCTCAACAACGGCTACATCCTGGACGGCGAGCAGGCCTCCCTCCAGGACACCAACGACCACTTCCTCGCCAACATGCAGCGCAACGGCTCGTACTCGGTGGTGCCGCGCATCCCCGGCGGCGAGATCACCCCGGACCGGCTGATCGTGATCGGCGAGGTGGCCCGCGACTTCGGCCTCTACACGAAGATCACCGGCGGTCAGCGGATCGACCTCTTCGGCGCCCGGGTGGACCAGCTGCCGGCGATCTGGACGCGTCTGGTCGACGCGGGCTTCGAGTCCGGGCACGCGTACGGCAAGTCGCTGCGCACGGTGAAGTCCTGTGTCGGGCAGACCTGGTGCCGGTACGGCGTGCAGGACTCGGTGAAGATGGCGATCCAGCTGGAGCTGCGCTACCGGGGCCTGCGCGCCCCGCACAAGCTCAAGTCGGCGGTCTCCGGCTGCGCCCGCGAGTGCGCCGAGGCGCAGTCGAAGGACTTCGGGATCATCGCGACGGCCAACGGCTGGAACCTGTACGTCGGCGGGAACGGCGGCGCGACCCCGCGCCACGCGGATCTGCTCGCCCAGGACCTGTCGGACGCCGAACTGATCCGCCTCATCGACCGGTTCCTGATGTTCTACATCCGGACGGCGGACCGCCTGGAACGGACGTCGACCTGGCTGGAGCGTCTGGAGGGCGGCCTCGACCACCTCAAGGACGTGGTGGTGCACGACTCGCTCGGGCTCTGCGAGGAGCTGGAGGGGCTGATGGCGGCGCACGTGGACGACTACCAGGACGAGTGGGCGCAGACCCTCGACGACCCGGACCGGCTGCGGCGCTTCGTCTCCTTCGTGAACGCGCCGGACGCTCCGGACCCGTCGGTCCGCTTCGTGCCGGAGCGCGACCAGATCAAGCCGGACCTCACGATCCTGACGCTCGGCAGGACGAACAGCACGCTGGAAGGGGCTTCCTCCCGATGACGACCCTCACGACCCTCACGACGACGACGCTCGAGATCTCCCCCTCCCCCGACTCCTGGGTGACGGTGTGCGAGGAGTCCCGGCTGACCCCGGGCCGGGGTGTGGCGGCGCTGCTGCCGGACGGCCGGCAGGCGGCGGTCTTCCGGGACCGGGCGGGGCGGCTGTACGCGATCGACAACCGTGACCCGTTCACGGGGGCGCAGGTGCTCTCCCGGGGGCTGGTCGGCTCGGCCGACGGGCGGCCGTTCGTGGCGTCGCCCCTCCTGAAGCAGCGCTTCGACCTGGAGACGGGACGGTGCCTGGACGACGACGAGGTCGCGGTGGCGGTGTACCAGGTGCGCACCAAGTAACTTGACCGATCGTTTCAGAAAGTCGTACGGTCTTCTGGTGGCCAGGACCAAGGAATTCGATCCCGACGCCGCGCTCCAGGCCGCCCTCGAGCTGTTCTGGGCGCGCGGCTACGAGGCGACGACGATGTCGGACCTCGTGGAGCACCTCGGCGTCGGCCGGGCCAGCGTCTACGCGACCTTCGGGAACAAGCACGAGCTGTACCTGAAGGCCATGGACCGCTACCTGGAGACCCGCGACCCGCGCCTGGTCGAGGAGCTGTCCGCGCCGGGCCCCGCCCTGCCGGCCGTCCGCACGCTCGTCCGCCGCTTCGCCGCCGAGGCGTCGACGGAGGGAGAGCGGCTGAACGGCTGCTTCGTCACCAACTCGGCGGCGGAACTGGGGCCGCACGACACCGCGGTGGCGCGCCGGGTGGAGCTCAGCTGGGAGCAGGTCGAGACGCTGCTGTACGCGGCGCTCGCCCGGGCCCGCGCCGGGGGCGAGCTCCCGGCCGGCCGGGACCCGCGGGCCCTGGCGCGGATGCTTCTGGTGCTGCTCCAGGGGATCCGGGTGGTCGGGAAGGCGTCGAGCGACCCGGCCAGGGTCAGGGACGCGGCGGAACAGGCGCTGAGCCTGCTGGACTGAGGGAGGGGCGCCCACGGGGGGCGCCCTTTCTTCGGCCCTCATTCTGGAACGTACGGTCAAATAAAGGGGGGGCGGGGAATGCCGTCGACGACGAACGCGTGCGAGCCCGGCGGGCTCACGAACGACGGGCTCACGAACGGCGGGCTCACGAACGACGGGCTCACGAACGACGGGCTCACGAACAGCGGGTTCACGAACGGCGGGTTCACGAACGGCGGGCGCCGCACACGCGGGGCCTTCGCGCTCCTCGGGGCCGTGCAGATGACGCTCATCTTCACGCTCGCGTCCCTCGCCGTGCCCCTCCCCCGCATCGGCGTCGAGTTCGGGCTCGACCGGTCCCGGCTCATCCTGCTGAGCGCCGCGTACGGCCTGACCTTCGCCGGGCTGCTCCTCTTCGGCGGACGGCTCGCAGACCGCTTCGGCGGGCGCCGGACCCTCACCGCAGGCCTGCTGGTCTTCGGCACGGCCTCCGCCCTCGCCCCGCTCTCCCCCGGGTACGAGTCGCTCCTCGCCGCCCGGTTCGGGCAGGGGGTCGGCGCGGCGCTCGTCGCCCCGGCGGCGATGGCGGTACTCCGGACGCTGTTCCCCGAACCGGCCGCGTACGGCAGGGCGATGGCCACCTGGGGCGGTCTCTCCGTACTCGGCGCGACGGCGGGGAACCTGCTCTCGGGGGTGATCGCGGGCGCCACGTCCTGGCGCGGCACGTTCGCCGTCCCGGTCGCGGCGACCCTCGCGGCGCTGCTCCTCGCGCCGAGGGTGCTGCCCGGGGCCGCACCCGACAGGACCCCCACCCACCGCCGCACCCCGGACCGCCGCCGCACCCTCGACCTCCCCGGCGCCCTGCTCGCCACCGCAGGGATCACCCTCGCCAGCTACGGGCTCGTGCTCACCGACGCCCACCCCTGGGGCTCCGCCCCGGTCCTCGCCCCGCTCCTCACCGGCCTCGCCCTGCTCGCCGCCTTCGGCCTCGTGGAGCGGCGCACCACCGACCCCCTCCTGCCCCCGGGCTTCCTCCGCGACGGCCGCCGGGCCCTCGGCCTGGCGGCGATCGGCCTCACGGCGGCGGGCACGGCCACGGTCTTCGTGCTGCTCTCCCTCGCCTTCCAGCAGCAGCGCGGCTGGAACGAGCCGCTCACCTCGGCGGCCTTCGTCCCCTTCGCGGTCGCCCTGCTCGGCTCGGGCAGGCTCGCGGGCCCGCTGATCGGGCGGTACGGCCCCGGACGCGTGACCGCCGCCGGACTCGCGACGGCGGCGGCCGGGCTCGGACTGCTCGCCGCGACCGGCTTCGACACCTCCGTCCCGTACGCGTACGGGCTGCTCCCCGGCCTGCTCCTGCTGCCGGCCGGCGGCGCGCTGTCCTTCGCGGGCGCCGCCGTCCTCGCCACCGAGGGCGTCCCGGCCCATCGGGCGGGCCTCGCGGGCGGCGTCCTGAACACGGCGATGGAGCTGGGGCCGACCGTGCTCTTCGCCGCCCTGCTCACCCTCGGCGGGGACGCGCTGTCACTGGCGGCGGCCGCCGCCCTGTTCGCGGCGCTCGCCGCGACCACGTTCCGCACCAAGTGAAAACACCGACACAGGAGTTGACCGCCATGTCCGCACGCTTCACCGATCGCGTCGTCCTCGTCACCGGTGCCGGCTCCGGTCTCGGCCGGGCCATCGCGCTCGCCTTCGCCGCCGAGGGCGCGAAGGTCGTCGCCGCCGGCCGCACCGCCGAGCCGCTCGCCGGCACGGTCGCCCTGATCGAGGCCGCCGGGGGCACCGCCGCCGCCGTCACCGCCGATGTCGCCCGCGCCGAGTCCACGCGGGAGCTGGTCCGGCGCACGGTCGAGATCTTCGGGGGCCTCGACGTGGCCGTGAACAACGCGGGGGTCTTCCGCGGCGGCGGCCACAGCGCCGCCGACTTCCCGCTGGACGACTGGCGAGCGCTGCTCGACATCAACGTCACGGGGGTGCTCCACGCCCTCCAGGCCGAG
The DNA here is from genome assembly GCF_014656215.1 of Streptomyces zaomyceticus. Classification (GTDB taxonomy): domain Bacteria; phylum Actinomycetota; class Actinomycetes; order Streptomycetales; family Streptomycetaceae; genus Streptomyces; species Streptomyces zaomyceticus. The sequence goes on from NZ_BNBZ01000001.1 coordinate 172,370, forward strand.
GTGGCGCACATGCGGGCGCACGGCGGCGGGGCGATCGTGAACATCTCGTCGAACCTGGGCCCGCACGTCCGGATCCCGGGGGTCTTCGGCTACCAGGTCTCGAAGGCGGCGGTCTCGGCGCTGACCAGGGCCGCGGCCCTGGACCACATCGCCGACGGGGTCCGCATCAACGCGGTCAGCCCCGGCGCCTCGGAGTCCACGATGTCGCTGAGGCCCGGCGAGACGGAGGCCGAGCGGGAGGTCCGGATGAAGCAGGAGTCCCCGCTGGGCCGGATCTCCTCCGCCGCCGAGGTGGCGGCGGCCGTGCTCTACCTGGCGTCGGACGCGGCGGGCTCCGCCGTCGGCACGGACCTGGTGATCGACGGCGGCGTCTCCGCCTGACCCGCGCGGGGCTCAGCCCTGGGCGGCCGCCGGGTCCATCCAGAAGACCTCCCAGTGGTGGCCGTCCAGGTCGGTGAAGGAGCGGCCGTACATGAAGCCGAGGTCCATCGGCTCCTTCGCCGGGGTGCCGCCGGCGGCCAGGGCGGCGTCCGCCAGCTCGTCGCACTTCTCGCGGCTCTCGGCGCTCAGGGTGACCAGGACCTCGGTGGCCCTGGTCGCGTCGGAGAGCTCCTTGCCGGGCGCCATGAAGGACTTGAACTTGGGCTCCTCGAGCAGCATCGCGAAGATCGTGTCGCTGAAGACCACACAGGCGGTGGTCTCGTCGCTGAACTGCGGGTTGCTGGAGTAGCCGAGCTTCTCGAAGAAGGCCTTGCTGGCGTCGACGCTCTTGACGGGCAGGTTCACGAAGATCATCTGCGGGGCGGCCATGATGCGCTCTCTTCCTTCGGTCGGCCGGCCCGCTGGGTGCGTTCCGGCGCTTTCAAGAGGGAGGACGGGCGTGCCGCCCGTAACTCATCGCTCTCCCGAGGATTTTTTTCGCTCAGGCCACGGAGCGCAGCTCAAGGGCCGCCAAGGGTACGAATCCGCCGCCCGCGCCCCGGGTGTCCGCCCCGGGCCCGCCGAGCCGCCGCAGCAGGGCGAGCGCGATCCGCTCGCCCTGCGCCTTGGCGCGCTCGGCCCGGGGCCCGGCGTGGAGGCCGTCGACGGAGGCGTGCCAGAGCTGCACCCACCGCCCGAAGTGGGCGGCGGTGAGGGGCCGGGTGGCGTGCAGGGCGGCATGCGGCGCGAAGGCGTCCCGCCCGTAGCCGGCGGTACGGAAGAGGGCGCGCTCCCAGAAGTCGGTGATGTGCGGCAGGTGGACCTCCAGATCGGTGCCGGCGATCCGGGTGAAGAAGGGCCCGATGAGCGGATCGGCGAAGGCCGCGGTGTAGAAGCGGCGCAGCAGCACATCGAGGTCGTCACGGTCGCTGATGTCCCGGGTGGCGCGCATGCGTCCAGTGTCCCCTGCCGCCCCGCCCGTGCCCAAGTGCCGAAGGTCCCCTGCCGCCCCTCCTGGACCCGCGTGGCGAAGGCCCCCTCCCGCCCCTCCTGGAATCGCGCGCCGAACGCCTCTCATGGCCCGCCGGGACCCGCGTGCCGCGGCCCTCGTGGCACCGCCGGGACCCGAGCGCCGGAGGCCCCCGTGGCACCGCCGGGACCCGAGCGCCGGAGGCCCCCGTGGCACCGCCGGGACCCGAGCGCCGGGGGTCCGACGCGGCCCCTCGGCCGGCGTCCCGCGTCGTGCCCCGGCCGGCGGGGCCCGCCCGACGGCGTTCCGCCGCTTCCCCTTCATCGCGAGTTGCCGCACAGTCAACTCCGTACTCCTAGGTTCCGGAAGCGCGCGACCCCGCCGCCCGACCGGCGTGGCGGGGCGGTTCACCACCCTTCTCAGGAGTGAGACGTGGAGCGACGCAGTTTCCTGCGTGGAGCGGTCATCGGCACGTCGGCCGCCGCCTTCGGCGGCAGTCTGTGGCACGGCGCGGCCTTCGCCGCCCCCGCCCAGCCGGGTGCGGGTCCCTACGGGGCGCTCGGCGCGGCGGACGCGAACGGCATCCTGCTGCCCGCCGGGTTCACCAGCCGGGTGATCGCCCAGTCCGGCCAGTCGGTCCCCGGCACCTCGTACGCCTGGCACAGCGCGCCCGACGGCGGCGCCTGCTTCGTCGACGGCACGGGCTGGATCTACGTGTCGAACTCGGAGATCAACCCGAGCGGCGGCGCGAGCGCCGTGCGGTTCGACTCGGCGGGCGCGATCACCGGCGCGTACCGCATCCTCTCCGGCACCCGGCAGAACTGCGCGGGCGGCGCCACCCCGTGGAACACCTGGCTGTCCTGCGAGGAGGTGTCCCTCGGCTACGTCTACGAGTCGAACCCGTGGGGCGGCACCGCGTACCGCCGTGACGCGATGGGCCGGTTCAAGCACGAGGCCGCCGCGGCCGACCCGGTCCGCAAGGTCGTCTACCTGACCGAGGACGAGACGGACGGCTGCTTCTACCGCTTCGTCCCCACCACCTGGGGCAACCTCTCCTCCGGCACCCTCCAGGTCTTCAAGGCATCCACCGCCACCTCCGGCACCTTCACCTGGCAGAACGTGCCGGACCCGGACGGCTCCCCGACCACCACCCGCAACCAGGTCTCCGGCGCCAAGCGCTTCAGCGGCGGCGAGGGCTGCTACTACGCGAACGACACCGTCTGGTTCACCACCAAGGGCGACAACCGGGTCTGGCAGGTGAACCTCGCCGCGGGCACGTACGAGCTGGCCTACGACGACTCGCTGGTCTCCGGCGGCGGCGCCCCGCTCACCGGTGTCGACAACGTCACCGGCACCTCCTCCGGAGACCTGTTCGTCGCGGAGGACGGCGGCAACATGGAGATCTGCGTGATCACCCCGGACGACGTCGTGGCGCCGTTCCTGCGGATCAGCGGCCAGTCCTCCTCGGAGATCACCGGGCCCGCCTTCTCCCCCGACGGCTCCCGGCTGTACTTCTCCAGCCAGCGGGGCACGAGCGGCAGCTCCTCCGGCGGCATCACCTACGAGGTGACGGGCCCGTTCCGCACCTGACACCCCTGCGGCGACCGGCCCGTTCACCCCCTGACACCTAGGAGGTGACGGGCCCGTTCCGCGCGTAGCACCTCAGATCGACCTTCCGTTGGGCGCCGCCGAGCAGGGCGGCGCCCAACGGCGTCAGGGTGTGCAGGACCGCGTTGCCGTGGCGCAGGGTCGCGATGAGCCCGGCCTCCCGCAGGACGCCCGCGTGCTGGCTCGCCGAGGCGAGCGACACCCCGGCCCGGCGGGCGAGCTCGCTCGTCGTGCCTCCGTCCCCGATCGCGTGCAGGACGGTCGAACGGGTCTGGCCGACCAGTTTGGCGAGCGAGGAGCCGCCGGGCGGGCGGACGGTCGGGGCCTCGCCGTGGGTGACGGGGTAGACGAGCACCGGCGGCAGCGCGGGGTCGCGCAGCACGACGGGGGTCCCCCGGCAGAAGTACGAGGGCTGGAGAAGCAGCCCCCGCCCGTCGAGGTGGACGTCCCGGTCGACCGGGTAGTCGGCCTCCAGGACGGGCGCGCGCCAGCGCAGCATCGGCGGCAGCGAGGCGAGGAGTTCGTCGGCGCCGCCGTCCAGGAGGGCGCGTCCGCGGCGGGCGCGGTCGGCCTCGACCCGGGCCAGGATGTGCGGCCAGTACGGCTCGACGGCGGCCCGGTGGTAGCTCCGCAGGGCCCCCACGAGCCGGTCGAAGGGCTCCGCGCCGCCGTCGGCGAGGGCACGGAGCGAGTGGGGTACGGTCCGCCCGCCGGAGCGGTCCGCGGCGAGCAGGGAGAGCTCGCCGCGCAGCCGGCCGGAGGTGGTCGCGCGGATCGCCTGGAGGCCTTCGTCGAGTCCGTTGACGCCCTCGGCGGGCGTCAGGAAGTCGGGGAAATAGCCGCGGCTGGGAACGAGTGCGGCGAGGAGCCTGGTCTCACCCCCGAGCCGCATCCGGGTTTCCGAGCGCCATTCTCCGAAGACGACGGGGCCGCGCCGGTCCCTTAAACGGTGAAAGCTCAGAATCGTTTCCCACAGAACGTCCGGCCGGGCGGCCGTTCGCACCCCCGCCAGGTCGTTTCCGGTGAAATGAATCCGCAGCATGACGTCCCCACCTGTGCACTCGCAACCACCCCCGACGTCGAGTATGCACAGCATCACTGCACGTTACCAGGGTGTTTCAGCCACAGTTGAAAAGCATCGCGGCAATCGGGGCGGAACCGAAAAGCTGTACGGGTCGGGCAGGAAACCTTCAGGACCGAGGTGACGTGGTGAAGACCGTGGGGGGCTTTGCGCGTCCGGCGGCGGTCGGCGAGGTTGCGGCTCACCTGCCCGGCATCGGTAAAGGGCGCGGCCTCCGGGTGGGGATCCGGGGGTCGCGCCCGCTCCATTCTTTGCGGTGAGGAAGCGAAGAAGTTCAATGGCCAATAATTCAATCAGAGGCAATTGAACAACTACTCACATCCGCTCAACAAACAAACGACGGGACGGACACCTCCGCACAAAGGTGTCCGTCCCGTCGCCGTGTTTCCGGAGCCGCCGCCCGCCGGTGAGGGTGGAGAGATGACCGACGGCGAGCCCGGTCGTACCGGGGTGGTTCCGTGATTTCCGCTGCTGAACGGGGGTTCAGGAGGGCCCGACCGCCACTCCTGAACCCCCGTTCAGCAGGACTCAGCGGCTGTCGCTGCCCTTCGACTCGGCCGCCGCGCGGCCGGCCTCCAGACGCGCCACCGGGATCCGGAAGGGCGAGCAGGAGACGTAGTCGAGACCGACCTCGTGGAAGAAGTGCACCGACTCCGGGTCGCCGCCGTGCTCGCCGCAGACACCGAGCTTGATGTCGGGGCGGGTGGCGCGGCCGGCCTGGACGGCGCTGCGCACGAGCGCGCCGACACCGTCCTTGTCGATGGTCTCGAAGGGGCTGACGCCGAAGATGCCCTTCTCCAGGTACGCGGTGAAGAACGAGGCCTCCACGTCGTCGCGGGAGAAGCCCCACACCGTCTGGGTCAGGTCGTTGGTGCCGAAGGAGAAGAACTCGGCGGCCTCGGCGATCTGACCGGCGGTCACGGCGGCGCGCGGCAGCTCGATCATGGTGCCGAGCGCGAGCTTGAGCTCCACGCCGGTGCGGGCCTGCACCTCGGCGATGACCTGCTCGGCCTCCTCGCGGACGATCTCCAGCTCCTGGACGGTGCCGACGAGCGGGATCATGATCTCGACGCGCGGGTCGCCCTTGGCGTCGATGCGCTGGGCCGCGGCCTCGGCGATCGCCCGGACCTGCATGGTGAACAGACCGGGGATGACCAGGCCGAGGCGGACACCGCGCAGACCCAGCATCGGGTTCTGCTCGTGCAGACGGTGCACGGCCTGGAGCAGGCGCAGGTCGTTCTCGTGCGGCTCCTTGCGGGACTCGGCGAGAGCCACGCGCACCGACAGCTCGGTGATGTCGGGCAGGAACTCGTGCAGCGGCGGGTCGAGCAGGCGGACCGTGACGGGCAGCCCGTCCATGGCCTCGAAGAGCTCGACGAAGTCGGTCTTCTGCAGCGGCAGGAGGGCTTCCAGGGCGTCGTCGCGCTCGACGTCGGTGTCGGCCAGGATCAGCCGCTCGACGAACTGGCGGCGCTCGCCGAGGAACATGTGCTCGGTGCGGCAGAGACCGATGCCCTGGGCGCCGAAGCGGCGGGCGCGGTTGGCGTCCTCGGCGTTGTCGGCGTTGGCGCGGACCCGCAGCCGGCGGACGCGGTCCGCGTAGGCCATGATCCGGTGCACGGCGGCGACGAGCTCGTCGGCGTCGTCGGCGCCGGCGTGCATGCGGCCCTCGAAGTACTCGACGACCGGGGACGGTACGACGGGTACCTCACCGAGGTAGACCTTGCCGGTGGAGCCGTCGATGGAGACGACGTCGCCCTCCTCGACGACCTGGCCGTCGGAGGTGGTCATCCGGCGGCGCTTGGTGTCGACCTCGAGCTCCTCGGCGCCGCAGACACAGGTCTTGCCCATGCCGCGGGCGACGACGGCGGCGTGCGAGGTCTTGCCGCCGCGGGAGGTGAGGATGCCCTCGGCGGCGATCATGCCGTCCAGGTCGTCCGGGTTGGTCTCGCGGCGGATCAGGATGACCTTCTCGCCGGACCGGGACCACTTGACCGCGGTGTACGAGTCGAAGACGGCCTTGCCGACCGCGGCGCCCGGGGAGGCGGCGATGCCGCGCCCGATCTGGTCGACCTTCGCGTCCTCGTCGAACTTGGGGAACATCAGCTGGGCGAGCTGCGCGCCGGTGACGCGCTGGAGCGCCTCGGCCTCGTCGATCAGGCCCTGGTCCACGAGCTGCGTGGCGATGCGGAAGGCGGCACCGGCGGTGCGCTTGCCGACGCGGGTCTGGAGCATCCAGAGCTGGCCGCGCTCGATCGTGAACTCGATGTCGCAGAGATCCTTGTAGTGGGTCTCCAGCGTGTTCATGATGTGCATGAGCTGGTCGTACGACGTCTTGTCGATCGACTCGAGGTCGGCCAGCGGCACGGTGTTGCGGATACCGGCGACGACGTCCTCGCCCTGCGCGTTCTGCAGGTAGTCGCCGTAGACGCCGGCGTGGCCGGAGGCGGGGTCGCGGGTGAAGGCGACACCGGTGCCGGAGTCCGGGCCGAGGTTGCCGAAGACCATCGAGCAGACGTTGACCGCGGTGCCGAGGTCGCCGGGGATGCGCTCCTGGCGGCGGTACAGCTTGGCGCGGTCGGTGTTCCAGGAGTTGAAGACGGCCTCGATGGCGAGGTCCATCTGCTCGCGCGGGTCCTGGGGGAAGTCGCGGCCGGTCTCGGCCTTGACGATCTTCTTGAAGTGCTTGACGACCTTCTTCAGGTCGGCGGCGTCGAGGTCGGTGTCGCTGGCGACCTTCTTCGTCGTCTTCGCCTCGTCCAGCGCGTCCTCGAAGAGCTCGCCCTCGACGCCGAGGACGGTCTTGCCGAACATCTGGATGAGACGGCGGTACGAGTCCCAGGCGAAGCGCTCGTTGTCGGCCTGGCGGGCGAGGCCGGCGACGGACTCGTCGGAGAGGCCGATGTTGAGGACCGTGTCCATCATGCCCGGCATGGAGAACTTCGCTCCGGAGCGGACGGAGACGAGCAGCGGGTCGTCCGCCTGCCCGAGCTTCTTGCCCATCTGCCGCTCGAGGGCGTCGAGGTGGGCGCTCACCTCGTCGCGGAGCTCGACCGGCTCCGAGCCGCTCTCGAGGTAGACCTTGCACGCTTCGGTGGTGATCGTGAAGCCGGGGGGGACCGGGAGGCCGAGGTTGGTCATCTCGGCGAGATTCGCGCCCTTGCCACCGAGCAGGTCCTTCAGGTCCCTGTTGCCCTCGGTGAAGTCGTACACGAACTTCTGATCATTGTTTTCCGACACGGGTCCCGACTCCTCGATGACTCGGTTGGCTGCCCTGACGGCGAGGAACATACCCAGATCGAAGGCTTCTGGGGAGGTACGCCTAGCGGTCACGTGGCCTTAACCACCCGTCCGCCAGCACTTCGAAAGTAACCGGGAGGTAGCTTCCGTTTTCAGACCCCGAAGGCTGCATGACCCAAAGCAGAGGGAAGTCGCTCGAATGAGCGTGCATCCGAGCACTTGCGTTCAACTCTTGAACGCAAAAAGGGTGGCACCCCGTGCCACCCTTCAGGCGGTGCAGCCGCTTGCAACCTGCTCATCTGAGCACCACCCCCCTCAAGGGTGGCGAGGATCACTCCCCCGGAACGGCCGAATCGAGGCCGAATCTCAGCCGCCGGACGTGTCCAGCTCGGCTTCCTCGCTCACGCCGGAGCAGTCGTACGGGTCCTTCAACCAGCCATCGGGCAGGACAACTCGGTTGTTTCCGGACGTACGGCCCCGAGGGCCGTCCGCACCCACCGGCCACGACTGGTCCAGGTCCAGCTCGCTCAACTGAGCGCTCAGTTCGTCCAGGGAGGAGGTGACGGCCAGCTTCTTGCGCATCTCGGAGCCCACCGAGAAGCCCTTCAGGTACCAGGCCACATGCTTGCGGAAGTCGATGACACCGCGTGCCTCGTCACCGAGCCACTCGCCGAGCAGCCGCGCGTGCCGCACCATCGCGTCCGCGACCACCCGCAGCCCGGGCGCGGCGTAGGCACCGGTGCCCTCGAAGCCCGCCACCAGGTCCGCGAAGAGCCACGGCCGCCCCAGGCAGCCACGGCCGACGACCACGCCGTCGCAGCCCGTCTCCCGCATCATCCGCAGGGCGTCGTCGGCGGACCAGATGTCGCCGTTGCCGAGCACCGGGATCTCGGGCACATGCTCCTTGAGACGCGCGATCGCGTCCCAGTCCGCCGTACCGCCGTAGTGCTGGGCAGCCGTCCGCCCGTGCAGGGCGATCGCCGTGACACCCTCCTCCACCGCGATCCGGCCCGCGTCCAGGAAGGTGATGTGGTCGTCGTCGATGCCCTTGCGCATCTTCATCGTGACCGGCAGCTCGCCGGCGTTGGTCACGGCCTCGTTCAGGATCGCCCGCAGCAGCGGCCGCTTGTAGGGCAGGGCCGAGCCACCGCCCTTCCGCGTCACCTTGGGGACCGGGCAGCCGAAGTTCAGGTCGATGTGGTCGGCGAGGTCCTCGTCGACGATCATCCGCACGGCCTTGCCGACCGTCACCGGGTCCACCCCGTACAGCTGGATCGAGCGGGGCTGCTCGGTCGCGTCGAAGCGGATGAGCTGCATCGTCTTCTCGTTGCGCTCGACCAGGGCGCGTGTCGTGATCATCTCGCTCACGAACAGCCCCTTGCCGCCGCTGAACTCGCGGCAGAGGGTACGGAAGGGGGCGTTGGTGATGCCGGCCATGGGGGCGAGCACCACCGGCGGCTGCACGATGTGCGGCCCGATGGCGAGAGGGGAGAACGCGGTCATGGGCCCATTGTCGCGTACTGCGGCGGTCATTAGTTAGCCGTACTATCCGAACATGCCCGAGCTCACACGCTCGCAACTCCCCCGGGGCCGGCAACTCGTCGTCCTGGCGATCTGCTGCATGAGCCTGCTGATCGTCAGCCTGGACAACACGGCGCTCAATGTCGCCCTGCCCTCCCTGCGGCGCGACCTGGGCGCCTCCGTCGCCGGACTGCAGTGGGTCATCGACGCGTACACCCTGGTCCTGGCCTCGCTGCTCATGCTGGCCGGCTCCACCGCCGACCGGATCGGCCGCCGCAAGGTCTTCGTGACCGGGCTCGTCGTCTTCGCCCTCGGCTCGCTGCTCTGCTCCCTCGCGCCGAACCTGGAGGCGCTGATCGCCTTCCGCGCGGTACAGGCCGTCGGCGGCTCGATGCTGAATCCGGTCGCCATGTCGATCATCACCAACACGTTCACCGAACCCGCCGCACGCGCGCGTGCCATCGGCGTCTGGGGCGCGGTCGTCGGCATCTCCCTGGCCCTGGGGCCGCTGGTCGGCGGGGTGCTCGTCGAGTCGGTCGGCTGGCGGGCGATCTTCTGGGTCAACCTGCCCGTCGCCCTCGTCGCCCTGGTCCTCACCCTGCGGTACGTCCCCGAGTCCCGCGCGCCCCGCCCCCGGCGCGCCGACCCGGTCGGGCAGCTCCTGGTCGCGACCCTCCTCGGCTCGCTCACCTACGCGATCATCGAGAGCGATCCGTTCTTCGCCGGGATCACGGTCGCGGCGCTCGCCGGAGTCCTCGTGTACGAGCCGAGGCGCCGCGAGCCCCTGATCGACCTGCGGTTCTTCCGCAGCGCGCCGTTCAGCGGGGCCACCGTCGTCGCGGTCTGCGCCTTCTCGGGCTTCGCCGGCTTCCTGTTCCTGAACACCCTGTACCTCCAGGAGGCGCGCGGTCTCTCCCCGCTGGAGGCCGGCCTGTACGTGCTGCCGATGGCGGGCATGACCTTCGTCTTCGCCCCGCTGTCGGGACGGCTCACGGGCGCGCGCGGGCCCCGGCTCCCGCTGCTCCTGGCGGGGACGGCGATGACGGCCGGGGCGCTGCTCTTCGCCGCCTTCGGGGCCGAGACGCGCGATCCGCTGCTCTTCACCGGGTACGTGGTCTTCGGCATCGGCTTCGGTCTGGTGAACGCGCCCATCACCAACACCGCCGTCTCCGGGATGCCCCGCGCGCAGGCCGGGGTGGCGGCGGCGGTGGCCTCGACGAGCCGCCAGGTCGGGCAGACCCTCGGGGTGGCGGTCGTCGGCGCGGTGCTGGCGGCCGGGGTGGGCGCCGGGACGTCCCCGGACGACTTCGCGGCGGCGGCCCGGCCGGCCTACTGGGTGGTGACGGCGTGCGGGCTCGCGGTCCTCGCGGTCGGGGCGCTGACCAGCGGGAAGTGGGCGCGGCGCACGGCGGAGCGGACGGCCCGGTGCCTGGAGACGGAGGACGGTGCCCGGACGGCGGACGGGACGGGACGGCCGCTCAGGCGGCCGTGAGGGCCCGCGCCGCCTGGGCCTCCTCGTGCACGGCGAGCTCCAGGAGCCGTTCGAGCCGCGCCCGGGACTCCTCGTCGAGGGGTACGTACGTGCCCAGCCGCGGCCCCGCGGCCGGGCCCAGCCAGAGGTTGGTGTGCTCCAGGTGCAGCACGCCCACCCGGGCGTTGCGGATGACCTTGGCGCGGCCGGCGAGGTCGGCGACGTCGCGCCGGTCCCAGAGCTCGCAGAACTCCGGGGAGGCGTCCTGGAGCCGCTGGACGAGTGCCTTCCAGGCGGGTTCGGCCAGGTGCTCGGCCATGGAGGCGCGCAGCTTGCCGACCATCGCGCGCAGGACCTCCGGGAGGTCGCCGAAGGCGGCGCGGAAGTCGTCGTGCGTGAAGGCGAGCCAGAGGGTGTTGCGGTCCTCGCGGGGCAGCGCGTCAAGATCGCAGTAGAGCCGCCCGAAGGTGCGGTTGTAGGCGAGGAAGTCGTACCGGCTGTTCTGGACGCAGGCGGGGACCGGTTCCAGCTGGTGGAGCAGTTCGCGCAGTGCGGGGGTGACGGCCGGGCAGGTCGTCCCGGGGTGGGGGTCGCTCTGTCCGGCGAGGGCGAAGAGGTGGCTCCGCTCGGTGGGGTCGAGGAGCAGGGCGTCGGCGAGGGCGTCGAGGACCTGCGGGGAGACCGTGATGTCCCGGGCCTGTTCGAGCCAGGTGTACCAGGTGACGCCGACCGCGGAGAGGTGGGCGACCTCCTCGCGGCGCAGGCCCGGGGTGCGGCGGCGGCGCCCCCGGGGCAGGCCGACCTGCTCGGGGGTGATGCGCTCGCGTCGGCTGCGCAGGAAGGCGGCGAGTTCGTGTCGCCGTGTGCCGGGTCCGGCCGTCGTCATGGTCGTCACGCTCCCAGGGTGCCGGGGCGGTCAGCCCGTTGCCAGGTACTGCTTCTACCAGGATAAAGACGCTCTGGTACCAGGCTGAGGGTCGGCGGATCGTCGGATGCGTGACTTCGACCTCCGCTTCTCCCCTGTCCCCCGCGACCGGCGCCCCGCCCGTCGCCGCCGGCCGTCCGGCCCTCGGGCCGCTCGGCCTGTTCACGGTCCTGCTCGGCGCCGCGCTGCCGCTGATCGACTTCTTCATCGTCAATGTCGCCCTGCCGTCCATCGACCGCGATCTGGCGGCAGGTCCGGCGCTACTCGAACTGGTCGTCGCCGGGTACGGCCTGTCGTACGCCGTCCTGCTCGTCCTCGGCGGACGGCTCGGCGACCTCTTCGGGCGCCGCCGGCTCTTCCTCGCGGGCATGGTCGCCTTCGGGCTGACCTCGCTCGCCTGCGGTCTCGCCCCGGACGCCTGGACGCTCGTCGGGGCGCGGGTGGCGCAGGGCGCGGCGGCGGCGCTGATGCTGCCGCAGGTCCTCGCGACCATCCACTCCTCCACGGAGGGCGTCCGGCGGGCCAGGGCGCTGAGCCTGTACGGGGCGACCGCGGGACTCTCGATGGTGACCGGGCAGATCCTGGGCGGGGTCCTGGTGGCGGCCGATCTCGCGGGCTCCGGCTGGCGTGCGGTGTTCCTGGTGAACGTGCCGGTGGCGGTGGCGGGCCTCGTCCTGGCCCTCCGTACGGTCCCGGAGACCCGTTCGGAGCGTCCGGCGCCGGTGGACGCGGCGGGCACCCTGCTGCTCGCCGTCTCGCTGCTCACCCTGCTCGCCCCGCTGACGGAGGGCCGGGCGGCCGGCTGGCCGCTGTGGACGTGGGTGTCGCTCGCCGTGTTCCCGTTCGCCGCGGCGGCCTTCTGGTGGGTGGAGCGGCGGGCCGACCGCCGGGGCCGTACCCCGCTGGTCCCGCCGAGCCTGTTCGACCTGGTCTCGCTGCGGCGGGGACTCCTTCTCGTCCTGCCGCTCTCGGGCGGCTTCGGCGGCTTCATGTTCGTGATCGCGGTCGCGCTCCAGCAGGGCCTGGGCCTGGGCGCGGTGGCCTCGGGCCTGGCGCTGGTCCCGATGGCGGTGGCCTTCTTCGGGGCCTCGCTCGCGGGCCCCCGGCTGGTACGGCGCTGGGGCACCCGGGTGGTGGCAGTGGGCGCCCTGCTCCAGGCCCTCGGTCTCGGGCTGATCGCCCTGACCGCCTGGCGTTCCTGGCCGGACCTGTCGGTGGCGGGTCTGCTGCCCGGGATGGCGATCGCGGGTGTCGGGCAGGGCCTCCAGCTTCCGGTGCTGTTCCGGGTGGTGCTCTCGGAGGTGCCGGCGGAGCGGGCGGGCGTGGGCAGCGGCGTGATGGTGACCACCCAGCAGACGGCGCTGACCCTGGGTGTCGCGACCCTCGGCACGCTCTATCTGGGCCTCACCGAGTCGGCCCCCGCGGCCTCGGGCACACCGCTGACGGTGACGGTCCTTCTCCAGATGGCGATGGCCCTGCTCACGGCTCTGCTGGCGGTGCGTCTGCCGAGGACCGTGCGGTAGGCGGCGGCCCGCGGCGCCGCCCGGGCGGGCAGGGCGAAGGGCCCGGGGCGGCGACCGCCCCGGGCCCTTCGTCGTGCGGTGACCGCGCCTACTCCCGGCCCGTGCCGGTGGTTCCGGCGGCATCGGTGGTGCCGGTGGCATCGGTCGTGTCGGGGCTCGCGGCGCTCCGGTCGGCTTCGGCGCCCGGGTCGGTCCCGGCGGCCTCGGTTCCCCGGGTGCGCTCGCGCATCTTCTTCAGGAGTTCCTGCTTGCGGTCGTCGGCCGTGCCGCGGACGGCACCGCCCTGGACGGCGCCGTGCTGGTCGGCGCGGGACAGCTTCTTGCGCTGCCCTCCGACGCCGAGGAGGTTGTTCCGCTTGGCCATGGGGTTCTCCCGTCAGTGAGGTGTGCGGTGGTCGGTCGCCTGCGCGGCGCGCTCACTCGTAGATCTGGAAGAACGAGTACATGCCGGTGACGCTACCCGGGCCGTCCTCCCCGGAGCATCCGCTTTTCCCGCCCTTCGGCCGCACGAATGACAGATATTGAAATCTGTCATCGGTCATGCCATGCTTCTCGCATGACGACATCACGGAACCCCGTCCCCACCCGTCCGCTCGGCACCACCGGTCCCCGCGTCTCCGCCCTCGGGCTCGGCTGCATGGGCATGTCCGCCCTGTACGGCGAGAGCGACCGCGCCGAGTCGCTCGCGACGATCCACGCCGCCCTGGACGCGGGGGTGACCCTGCTCGACACGGGCGACTTCTACGGAATGGGGCACAACGAACTGCTGATCGCCGAGGCGCTGCGGACCGCCCCCGCCGCCGCCCGCGAGCAGGCCCTGACCAGCGTGAAGTTCGGCGCGCTCCGCACCGTGGAGGGCGGCTTCACCGGGTACGACGGACGCCCGGCCGCCGTGAAGAACTTCGCGGCCTACTCGCTCCAGCGCCTGGGCGCCGACCACATCGACATCTACCGGATCGCCCGCGTCGACCCGGACGTGCCGATCGAGGAGACCGTCGGCGCCATCGCCGAACTCGTCGAGGCCGGGCACGTCCGGCACATCGGACTCTCCGAGGTCGGCGCGGACACCCTGCGCCGGGCGGCGGCCGTGGCCCCGATCGCGGACCTCCAGATCGAGTACTCGCTCATCTCCCGCTCCATCGAGGAGAAGATCCTCCCGGCCGCCCGTGAGCTCGGCATCGGTGTCACGGCGTACGGGGTGCTGTCGCGCGGCCTCATCAGCGGCCACTTCACCCGGGACCGGGAGCTGGCGGCGAACGACTTCCGCGGCATGAGCCCGCGCTTCCAGGGCGAGAACCTCCGGCGGAACCTGGACCTGGTGGACCGGCTGCGGACCCTCGCCGAGGCCAAGGGCGCATCGGTCGCGCAGACCGCGATCGCCTGGGTCCTCGCCCAGGCCGAGCGGCAGGGCGTGGACATCGTCCCGCTGGTCGGCGCCCGGCGCCGGGACCGGCTCGCGGAGGCGCTCGGCGCCCTGGACGTCACCCTCGACGCCGCCGACCTGGCCGCGATCGAGGAGGCCGTCCCGGCGGGTGCGGCGGCCGGCGAGCGGTACCCGGCGGCGCAGATGGCACACCTGGACAGCGAGCACTGACCGGCACCGCGGGACCACCGCGACCGACGGGTACTGTCATCGCATGGCCGCCACCGAGACCCTGACCGCCGAGCGCATCCTCGAAGCGACCGAGGAGGTGCTGCGCCGCTACGGCCCGGCGAAGGCGACCGTGGTGGACGTGGCCCGTGTGCTCGGCGTCAGCCACGGCAGCGTCTACCGCCACTTCCGCACCAAGGCGGCCCTCCGCGAGGCGGTGACCGAGCGGTGGCTGGAGCGGACGATCGTCGCGCTCCGGCCTTACACCGAGGGGCCGGGCGCCGCCGACGAGCGGCTGACCGGCTGGCTGACCGCCCTCTTCACCCTCAAGCGCCGCAAGGCGGGCGGCGACCCGGAGCTGATGGCCACCTTCCAGGTGCTGATCGGCGAGAACAGCGCGGTGGTCCATCGGCACGAGGAACACCTGGTGGAGCAGATCTCCCGCATCGTGGAGGACGGCCACCACGAGGGGGTGTTCGCCGCACCGGAGCGGGACTACGCCACGACGGCCCGCGCGGTCTTCGACGCCACCGGCCGCTTCCACGACCCGGCGCACGCCGCCGACTGGGCGGCCACGGACATCGAGGACGCGTTCGCGGCGGTCGTCTCGCTGACACAGCGCGCCCTGCGGGCCTGACCCGCACCCGCACCCGCACCCGCGGCACAACGCGCCTCGCGGGCCCGACCCGCACCCGCCTTGAAGATCATTTGGATCGGACTTTCCCGTTCCGTGTCCGGACCCTGACTAGCGTTCTCGCGCACCGCGACCGTCGACGCTCCCAGGGGGAACCATGTCCGAAACCGCCAAGCCACCGGCCCGCTCGGGGGCCGCCTCCGCGCTCGGCTGGCTCCTCACCATCGGCCTCAACGTGGTCGCGCCCATCGTCACGTACAACACCCTGACCGAGAACCACGGTTGGTCCGAGTTCGGGGCCCTGCTCGCCGGCAGCGCCTGGCCCGTCCTGGACAGCGCGATCATGGTCGCCTGGCGGCGCAAGATCGACGAGTTCGCCGTCGTCACCCTGGTCTTCCTGGTGATCACGGCGCTCGTCTCGCTGATCGGCGCGCACACCGCCCGCGCGCTCCTGGTCAAGGACTCCGGTGTGACGGGCCTGTTCGGGCTGCTCTGTCTGGCCACCCTCCTCGCCCCCCGCCCGCTGATGTTCTACTTCGGCCGCAAGTTCGCCACCGACGGCACCCCGGCGAGCACGGCCTGGTGGAACGGCATGTGGCAGTACGAGGGCTTCCGCTCCACCATGCGCACGATGACGCTGGTGTGGGGCGTGGCGTACGTCGCCGAGGCGCTGGTCCGCATCGCCCTCGCGTACACACTGCCGACGAAGACCATGGTCACGCTGAGCCCGGTCATGCTCTACACGGTCCTCGGCGCCCTGGGCGTGTGGACGGCCTGGTTCGGGAAGCGCCGCGCCGCCGAGGGCGCGCGCCGGCAGGCCGAGGCCGCGGCGGCCGCCGCGGCGGCGGCCTGACCGTACGGGAAAGCCCCCGGTTCCGAGACGGAACCGGGGGCTTTCCCGTATCTGCGATCGGACTCAGCAGCCGAGGAGGCGGCTGCCCAGGTAGCCCTGGATCTGATCGAGGGAGACACGCTCCTGCTTCATGGTGTCGCGCTCGCGCACGGTCACCGCGTTGTCCTCGAGGGTGTCGAAGTCGACGGTCACGCAGAACGGGGTGCCGATCTCGTCCTGGCGACGGTAGCGGCGGCCGATGGCGCCGGCGTCGTCGAACTCGATGTTCCAGTTCTGGCGCAGGTCCGCCGCGAGGCCCTTGGCCTTCGGCGAGAGCTGCGCGTTGCGGGAGAGCGGCAGGACCGCGGCCTTGATCGGGGCCAGACGGTGGTCGAGGCGCAGGACCGTGCGCTTCTCCATCACGCCCTTGGCGTTCGGGGCCTCGTCCTCGATGTACGCGTCGAGGAGGAAGGCGAGCATGGCGCGGCCGACACCGGCCGCGGGCTCGATGACGTACGGCGTGTAGCGCTCGCCGGACTCCTGCTCCAGGAACGTGAGGTTGGCACCGGAGGCCTTGGAGTGCGCGTTCAGGTCGTAGTCGGTGCGGTTGGCGACACCTTCCAGCTCGCCCCACTCGCTGCCGCCGAAGGAGAAGCGGTACTCGATGTCGGCGGTGCGCTTCGAGTAGTGGCTGAGCTTCTCCTGCGGGTGCTCGAACCAGCGCATGTTCTCCTCACGGAGACCCAGGCCGGTGTACCAGTTCCAGCGCTGCTGCATCCAGTACTCCTGCCACTGCTCGTCCTCGCCCGGCTTGACGAAGAACTCCATCTCCATCTGCTCGAACTCGCGGGTGCGGAAGATGAAGTTGCCCGGAGTGATCTCGTTCCGGAAGGACTTGCCCATCTGCGCGATGCCGAACGGGGGCTTCTTGCGCGAGGTGGTCTGCACCTGGGCGAAGTTGGTGAAGATGCCCTGGGCGGTCTCGGGACGCAGGTAGGCGACGGAGCCGGTGTCCTGGGTCGGGCCGAGGTGCGTGGAGAGCAGGCCGGAGAACTGCTTGGGCTCGGTGAAGGTGCCCTTGTTGCCGCAGTTGGGGCAGTTGAGGTCGGCGAAGCCGTTCTCGGGGAGACGGCCGTGCTTCTCCTCGTACGCCTCCTCCAGGTGGTCCGCCCGGTAACGCTTGTGGCAGGAGGTGCACTCGGTCAGCGGGTCGGTGAAGGTCGCGACGTGACCGGAGGCCTCCCAGACCTCGGTGGCCAGGATGACCGACGAGTCGATGCCGACGACGTCCTCGCGCGAGGTGACCATGTAACGCCACCACTGACGCTTCAGGTTCTCCTTGAGTTCGACACCCAGCGGTCCGTAGTCCCAGGCGGCCTTCTGGCCACCGTAGATCTCACTGCACGGGTAGACGAAGCCACGGCGCTTGCTCAGGCTGACGATGGTGTCGATCTTGTCGGCGGCCACGGTGCTCTCTTCATTACGACGACGAAGTGCGAATGCCTCAGGTTACCGGCGCCCGCACCCCCCGTATCAAATCGGTTCGGTACACGGATCGTCCGAGGGGTCGCGTGGGCGGTGCCACACGTACGACAATTGACAATCGTTTCCAGTTTTGTTGAAAATGAGTGTCATGAACGTACGTCGCCTCATACCCGCCACCGCCGTCGCCGGAGCCGTCGCGCTCGGCATCGTCTCCCTCTCCGCCTGCGCCGGAACCTCCGACGCCGCCGACAAGGGAAGCAGCGGCAAGCTGGACGTGGTCGCGTCGTTCTACCCCATGCAGTACCTGGCCGAGCAGATAGGCGGCGACCACGTCGCCGTCAACACGCTCACCAAGCCCGGCGTCGAACCCCACGACCTGGAGCTCAAGCCGAAGCAGATCGGCGAGCTCGGCGAGGCCGACGTCGTCCTCTACCTCAAGGGCATCCAGCCCGCCGTCGACGACGCGATCGCCCAGGCCGGCGTCCGGAACACCGTCGACGCCGCCACCCTCACGACGCTGGAGAAGCACGGCACCGAGGTCGGCCACGAGGGCCACGACCACGGCACCGAGGAGCACGCCGAGGAGGAGGCCGGGCACGACCACGGCTCCGAGGCCGGCGCCGACCCGCACATCTGGCTCGACCCCGTGAAGTACGCCGAGGTCGCCAAGGGCGTCGGCACCGCCCTGGAGAAGGCGGACCCGGCCCACGCCGCCGACTACAAGAAGAACACCGACGCCCTGGTGAAGAAGCTCGGCGTGCTGAACACCGACTTCGCGAACGGGCTGAAGAACACCGCGACGAAGACCTTCATCACCACCCACTCCGCCTTCGGCTACCTCGCCGAGCGCTACGGCCTGGACCAGGAGGGCATCTCCGGCATCGACCCCGAGTCCGAGCCGAGCCCCGCCCGGATCAAGGAACTCCAGGACGTCGCGAAGAAGGACAAGGTCACCACCGTCTTCTTCGAGACCCTCGCGAGCGACAGGACCGCGAAGACCCTCGCGGGCGACACCGGCCTCAGGACCGACGTGCTCGACCCGCTGGAGGGAATCACGGACACCTCCAAGGGCGATGACTACATCGAGGTCATGAAGTCGAACCTCGCCGCGCTGCAGAAGGCCCTCGGCGCCAAGTGACCACAGCACAGCAGGAGGTACGAGCAGCCATGGCAGCCCCGGAACAGGAACCCGTCATCTCCGTCCGCGGAGCCACGGCGGCACTCGGCGCCCGGCCCGTCCTCCGCGGCGTCGACCTCACCGTCCACCGCGGTGAGGTCGTCGCCCTGCTCGGCGCCAACGGCTCCGGCAAGTCCACCGCGGTCCGCGCCGTCATCGGCCAGGTGCCGCTGACCGGCGGCGCGATCCGGCTGTTCGGCACGGAACGGAAGCGGTTCCGCGACTGGGCCCGGGTCGGATACGTACCGCAGCGCACCACCGCGGCGAGCGGCGTCCCCGCCACCATCCGCGAGGTCGTCTCCTCCGGCCGGCTCTCCCGCCGCAGGTTCGGCTGGCTGACCAGGGCCGACAAGGCCGCCGTCGAGCGGGCCATCGACCTCGTCGGTCTCACCGACCGCGCCAAGGACTCCGTCTCCGCCCTCTCCGGCGGCCAGCACCAGCGGGTCCTCATCGCCCGCGCGCTCGCCTCCGAGCCCGAGCTCCTGATCATGGACGAGCCGATGGCGGGCGTGGACCTCGCGAGCCAGGAGATCCTGGCCTCGACCCTGCGCGAGCAGGTCGCCGGCGGCACCTCCGTCCTCCTCGTCCTGCACGAGCTGGGCCCCCTGGAGCCCCTGATCGACCGCGCGGTCGTGCTCCGCGACGGCTGTGTCGTCCACGACGGCCCGCCGCCCGAGGCCCTCGGCCAGCACGCGCTGCCGGGCCACGACCACGTCCATCCGCACGCGGCCGGGGAGCCGCTCCGTACGGGTCTGCTGACCTGAGGAAGCTGACCTGATCATGGAAATGCTCGATCTCGCCTTCATGCAGCGCGCGCTCCTCGCGGCCGTGCTCGTCGGCATCACCGCGCCCGCCGTCGGCATCTACCTGGTCCAGCGCCGTCAGGCGCTGATGGGCGACGGCATCGGCCATGTCGCCATGACCGGTGTCGGCCTCGGCTTCCTGCTGAACTCCAGCCCGGTCTGGATGGCGACCGCGGTCGCCGTCGTCGGCTCCGTCGCGATGGAGCTGATCAGGGCGTACGGGAAGACCCGCGGCGACCTCGCGCTCGCGCTGCTCTTCTACGGCGGCATGGCCGGCGGCGTCCTGCTGATCAACCTCTCCCCGACCGGCTCCAACGCCAACCTGAGCTCGTACCTCTTCGGCTCGCTCTCCACGGTCTCGACCGAGGACATCACCGCGATCGGCGTCCTGGCCGCCTTCGTGGTCCTGGTCACCGTCGGCCTGCGCCGCCAGCTCTTCGCGGTCAGCCAGGACGAGGAGTTCGCCCGGGTCACCGGCCTCCCGGTGCGCGCCCTGAACCTGCTGATCGCGGTCACCGCCGCGGTGACCGTCACGGTCGCCATGCGGGTCGTGGGCCTGCTGCTGGTCAGCGCGCTCATGGTGGTGCCGGTGGCGGCGGCCCAGCAGCTCTCGAAGTCCTTCCGCGCGACGTTCGTCCTCGCGGTGGTGACCGGCATCACGGTCACCCTGGCCGGCACGGTCACCTCGTACTACCAGGACGTACCTCCCGGCGCGACGATCGTGCTGTACGCGATCGGTGTCTTCGTCCTGCTCACCCTGCTCGCCACGCCGCTCGCCAAACGGCGGGCCCGGGCGGCCGGGGCGGGCGCGGAGAGCTGTGACGCGCCGGTTCCGGCGACCCGGCGGCCCACGGACGACGTGAAGGTCTGATCCGGCCCGGGCTCGACGGCCCGGAGGGCTGGCAGAATGGCGGGGGCAGACAAGATTCAAGGAGGCCCCCGTGGTGACGGCAGGACCCCCCGTACGAGGCCGCTCGACCAAGCAGCGGGCCGCCGTGTCGGCGGCGCTGAACGAGGTGGACGAGTTCCGCAGCGCTCAGGAGCTGCACGACATGCTCAAGCACCGCGGCGACTCGGTCGGCCTCACCACCGTCTACCGCACCCTCCAGTCCCTCGCGGACGCGGGCGAGGTCGACGCACTGCGCACGAGCGAGGGCGAGACGGTGTACCGCCGCTGCTCGACCGGCGACCACCACCACCATCTGGTCTGCCGGCTCTGCGGCAAGGCCGTGGAGGTGGAGGGCCCGATGGTGGAGCAGTGGGCCGAGGCGATCGCCTCGGAGCACGGCTTCGTGAACGTGGCGCACACGGTGGAGATCTTCGGCACCTGCGCGGAGTGCGCCGGGAAGTGACCTGACATACGAGAAGGCCCGTACCGCTTCGGTACGGGCCTTCTTTCGCGGCCGCTCAGGCCCGGCGGATGTTCCGGTCCAGGACCGCCCGCAGCCGGTCGGCGTCGGCCGGGTCGGCGAGTCCGCTCTTGGGCAGGTACGCGAAGCCGGTGCCGGACCGCCGGGCGGTGAGCAGGACGAAGAGCCGGGGTGTCTCGACGTACCGGGGAAGCATGGCCCACCGGACCCTGACGTCGGTGTCCCGGGTGATCCACCGTCCGCCGTCCTCGTCGACGACGGCCCGCACCTCGCCCTGGGAGCGGGCCATCACGAAGACGCTGCGGGCGGTGCCCCAGGGCACCAGCTCGGCGGCGCCGACGGCGACGAGGCCGAGCAGGACCATCTTGACGGCGGTCCCGGGTTCCGGCTCCCGCGGGAGGAACAGCGCGACCGCCGCGGCGCAGAGGGCAAGCGCGCCCGCGCCGCGGGCCGCCCAGCGCAGCGCGGGCCACCAGCGGGTGGCCCGCAGCCTGACCCGTACGGCCTCGCCGACGTCCGCGTACACGGCGGGGTAGACGAGTTCGAGCCCTTCTCGGGTGCCGTTCTCCGTCGCTTCGTTCACGGCGGTGATCGTAGCGGCACGAACGACGGCCCCCGCACCGGTTTCCGAACGCCCCCGGTGCGATCCGGTCGTCGGCGGCGAGGGGGACGCGGGCGGCTCAGCCCTTGTCGAGGACGGCCATGTCGGCCGGGTCGACACCGCCGAAGCGGCGGTCGCGCTGGGCGTACTCGACACAGGCCCGCCACAGGTCGCGGCGGTCGAAGTCGGGCCACAGCACGTCCTGGAAGACCATCTCGGCGTACGCGCTCTGCCAGATCAGGTAGTTGGAGGTGCGCTGCTCGCCGCTGGGCCGCAGGAACAGGTCCACGTCCGGCATGTCCGGGTAGTAGAGGTACTTCTGGATGGTCTTCTCGGTGATCTTCGCCGGGTCGAGCCGGCCCGCCTTCACGTCCTCGCCCATCGCCTGCGCGGCGTCCGTGAGCTCCGCGCGACCGCCGTAGTTCATGCAGAAGTACAGCGTGAGCCTGGTGTTGTCCTTGGTCTGCTCCTGCGCGACCTGGAGCTCCTTGGCCACCGACTTCCACAGCTTGGGCATCCGGCCGACCCAGCGGACCCGGACGCCGAGCGAGTCGAGCTGGTCGCGGGACTTGCGGATGAAGTCGCGGTTGAAGTTCATCAGGAAGCGCACCTCCTCGGGCGAGCGCTTCCAGTTCTCGGTGGAGAAGGCGTACAGCGAGATCGACCCGACGCCCATCTCGATCGCGCCCTGGAGCACGTCGAGCACCTGCTCGGCCCCGACCTTGTGCCCCTCGGTGCGGGGCAGACCGCGCTCCTTCGCCCAGCGTCCGTTGCCGTCCATGACGATCGCGACGTGCTCCGGGACGAGCTCGGACTGGAGCTTCGGCGGGCGGGCACCGGACGGGTGCGGCTCGGGGGTGCTGTACTCCCGGCGCTGGCGACCGAGCAGTCGTGCGATGGCCATGACGTGGTCTCTCCTACCTAGCTTTTCTCTACGTACCGCAACGAGCGCAGGCCGCGCTCCAGGTGCCAGTGCAGATAGGCGGACACGAGTCCGCTGCCCTCCCTGACGTGACGCGGCTCGCACGCGTCCGCCGTCTCCCAGTCGCCGGTGAGCAGCGCGCTGAGCAGGCCTACGGCCTCCGCCGAGGGTACGACGCTTCCGGGCACCCGGCAGTCGCCGCATATGACACCGCCCGCCGCGACCGAGAAGAACCGGTTGGGGCCGTGGATTCCGCATTTGGCACAGTCGTCGAAGCTCGGCGCGTAGCCGTTCACGGCGAGCGAGCGGAGGAGGAAGGCGTCCAGGATCAGATGGGGGGCGTGCTCACCCCGGGCGAGGGTCCGCAGGCCGCCCACGAGCAGCAGGTACTGCTGCACGGCGGGCTCGCCCTCGTGGTCGGTGAACCGTTCGGCGGTCTCCAGCATGGCGGTGCCGGCGGTGTAGCGGGCGTAGTCGGTGACGATCCCGCTGCCGTACGCGGCGATGGTCTCGCTCTGGGTGCAGAGCGGCAGACCGCGCCCGACCAGCTCACTCCCCCGGGCGAAGAACTGCACGTCCACGTGCGAGAACGGTTCGAGCCGCGCGCCGAACTTGGACTTGGTCCGCCGGACCCCTCGCGCCACGGCCCGTACGCGACCGTGACCGCGCGTGAGGATCGTGATGATGCGGTCCGCTTCACCCAGCTTCTGGGTGCGCAGCACGATGCCGTCGTCGCGGAACAGACTCATGCGGGCCATTCTCCCGTACGCCGGGGGCGTCCCGGGCCCGAGTCGTGAAGGGGTTCCGTACGCCGCACGACGAACGCCCGGCCGGAGGTCCCCTCCCGGCCGGGCGTCGCGCGTTCCTCGTCGTGCGGAGTCAGGGCACCTCGCCACGGCTCCGCGCGTTCACGTGCGCCGTGGCCGCGCTCAGCCGCTCGGCCGAGGTGGCCTCCCGCACCCCGTCGGGCTCCACGTCCCATTCCCGTCCGCCGCCCAGCGGCCGGACCTGGACATAGGGCCCTTCGTGCCCCATGACCTTTCCGACCCGCCCGGTGCGGATCTCCACGACGTACGACCCGATGGGCAGTGTCATGAACGGCTCTCCTCCCCCGGCGGAAGGGCGGCGGCGAGAAGCCGTGCCGTTTCCACCGTGCAGCATCCCAATTCGACGAGCGGCCTCGGAGGATCGGCGGCGAGGGTGACGACGTCGAGCCCGAGCGAGGGAAGCCTGATTCCGGCCCTCGCGAGTGCCTCGCGCAATTCCGTCACTGCCTCTTGTGCGATGTCGATGGCCCCCGCGGTCGTCTTCATGATGTCTTCCTTCACCAACGTATGCCTTTCTGAATCCATTTCCTGCTTCGCCTCACCAGGGCGGGGCCGGATCCGTAGAATCGGCAGACTCGCAGCTCGTGCAACTGCGGCGCGGAGTCGGGGAGTTAGCTCCTGACCAAAGGCGCGCGGCAGGACGCTTGGGGGTTCCCGGGAGAGGTACTCAAGGAGCGCGGGGAGGCTGCGGGCCTTACCCGGGAGGAACTGGGCGGACTGGTGTTCGCTTTCGGGGGAACACATCGACCTGTTCGAGCGGAGAATTCGAAAGCCGCGGTCGGACGCGGCAATGCGAATCGGCGAAATCCTACAAACCGGCGGTATTTTCGAACGGTCGCGTCGCGGGCTCGTCGACACGTTGCCGTACGCCTCCTCTTTCCACGCGGTGGCGGTGGCGGCAGTGGCGGTGGCGGCAGTGGCGACGAGGAACGGCGAGGGACCGGGCGGCGGGAGCCTCGTCCGGCGGATTCGCGTACGTACCGTGGACGGGCCCTTCACCCGCAGTCAGCGCGCGCCTACGATCACGCCATGTCGATCACGTCCCCCATCCCCGCGCTCAGAGGCCCCGAGGGCACCGGCCTGCGCGCCGAAGGGCAGGCACTGCTGCTCCGACGCGCCCGCGAGGAGCTGCACATCCCGCTGAAGGCCATAGCGCGCGTCCACGCCGAGGGGCGGACCGTCACCGTCGAGCTGACCGCCCCGGCCGGTGCGACGCCGCACGTCCAGCGGTTCGCGGACGTGGACGAGGCCGACGCCACGGCGTTCGCCGACGCGGTCAACGCGGCCCTGCCGGAGCGGACGGAGACGGCAGACGGCGCCGGGTACATATCGAGCAACCGCCTGAGCGACCCGTACGCCACGGCGGCCCTCCGCGTGATCAAGCGCGGGGCCCTCTACGGCACGCTCGCGATCGTCGCCCTCTGCGTGCTCGTGAGCGTCACCGGGCACCCCGCCGCGATCGTCCTCATCATTCCGAGCGGCTTCCTCGGGCTGTTCTTCCTCGTGCTCGGCTGGGCGACCTCGTACCCCTCGCGAGAGGAGCGGTATCTGCGCCGGCACGGCGTCACCGTCGCCGCCGAGCGGGCCCCGGGCGAGTACGCCACCTACATCTACACGGACCCCGACGGGCTGAGCCGCATGGTGCGGAAGGTCGCCGGCACGTGGACCATCGACGTCGCCTACGATCCGCAGGACCCCGGGCGCGTGGTCGTCCTCCGGAGCCGTGGCGCGCGGGCGATGGACTACACCCTGCTGGGGAGCGGCCTGGTCATCGGCCTGCTGGGGGCCGCCGGGGCGATCACCTGCGTGATCCTCGCCCTGCTCGGGATCGGCGACCTCTGAGGCCCCCAGTCCCACTTATGGAAGTCATAAGTCCAACTTATGAGCTCATAGACCGGGGGCGGGTACCACTCCGCGACGTGCATTATTTAGGGTGGCCTAAGTGTCGGCGGCCTCGCCGCCACGTCGCTTGCGAAGGGAACCCAGTCATGCCCCGCCCCCTCCGGGTCGCGATCGTCGGCGCCGGCCCCGCCGGAATCTACGCCGCCGATGCGCTGCTGAAGTCCGAGGCCGCCGCCGAGCCGGGTGTGTCCATCGATCTCTTCGAGCGGATGCCCGCCCCCTTCGGCCTCATCCGTTACGGCGTCGCCCCCGACCACCCGCGCATCAAGGGCATCGTCAAGGCCCTCCACCAGGTCCTCGACAAGCCGCAGGTCCGCCTCTTCGGCAACATCGACTACGGCACCGACATCCACCTCGACGACCTGCGCGCCTTCTACGACGCCGTGGTCTTCTCGACCGGCGCCATGGCCGACCGCGAGCTCCGCATCCCCGGCGTCGAGCTGGACGGTTCCTACGGCGCCGCCGACTTCGCCTCCTGGTACGACGGCCACCCGGACGTCCCGCGCACCTGGCCGCTCGAGGCGGAGAAGGTCGCCGTCCTCGGCGTCGGCAACGTGGCCCTCGACATCGCCCGCATCCTGGCCAAGACCGCCGACGAGCTGCTGCCGACCGAGATCCCGGCGAACGTCTACGACGGCCTCAAGGTCAACAAGGCCGTCGAGATCCACGTCTTCGGCCGCCGCGGCCCCGCCCAGGCCAAGTTCAGCCCCATGGAGCTGCGCGAGCTGGACCACTCGCCGAACATCGAGGTCATCGTCAACCCCGAGGACATCGACTACGACGACGGCTCGATCGCCGAGCGACGCAAGAACAAGCAGACCGACATGGTCGCGAAGACCCTGGAGAACTGGGCGATCCGCGACATCGGCGACCGACCGCACAAGCTCTTCCTGCACTTCTTCGAGTCGCCCGTCGAGATCCTCGGCGAGGACGGCCAGGTCGTCGGCCTGCGCACCGAGCGCACCGAACTGGACGGCACCGGCAACGTCACGGGCACCGGCAGGACCACCGACTGGGACGTCCAGTCCGTCTACCGCGCCGTCGGCTACCTCTCCGACGAGCTGCCCAAGCTCCCCTGGGACACCGCCACCGGCACCGTCCCGGACGAGGGCGGCCGCGTCATCGAGGAGACCGGCGAGCACATGGCCTCCACGTACTGCACCGGCTGGATCCGCCGCGGCCCCGTCGGCCTCATCGGCCACACCAAGGGCGACGCCAACGAGACCGTGGCGAACCTCCTGGACGACTTCGCCAACGGGCGCCTGCTCACCCCGGACAGCCCGGAGACGGACGCGGTCGTGTCCTTCCTGGAGGGCAAGGGCCTCACGTACACGACGTGGGAGGGCTGGTACGCCCTGGACGCCGCCGAGCAGGCGCTCGGCGAGCCGCAGGGCCGCGAGCGCGTGAAGATCGTCGAGCGCGAGGACATGCTGCGCGCCAGCGGCGCGATCAAGTAGGACTTCGCGGGCTCTCGCCCCTTCCCCGGCCTACCCTGAGAGGACCGGGAAGGGGCGAGAGCCATGTCCGCACCCACCACGACCGATCCGGTCGCACGCGCCAGGGACGCCGCCGCCCGCGAGTCCTGGGCCGAGGCGTACGAGCTGTTGCACGACCACGACCGGCACCCCGAGCGCGGCCTGACCGCCGACGACCTCTCCGTCCTCGCCGACTCCGCCTGGTGGTCCGGGCACGTCGACGAGTCCGTCGCCGCCCGGCTCCGGGCCCACGCCGCCTATCTCGCGGCCGACGACCACCGGGGCGCCGGACTCACCTCCTGGTGGCTGTACTACGAGTACACCGGCCTCGGGCGGCCCGCGGCGGCCGCCGGCTGGCTCCACCGCGCCCGGCACCACCTGGAGGACCTGCCGGACTGCCCCGAGCAGTGCTTCCTGGCGATGACGGCCGCCGAGGAGGCCTCGGCGCACGGCGACCACGAGTCGGCCCTCGCCGCGACCCGCCGCATGACCGCCCTGGCCCTCGCCTGCGGCAGCCCCGACCTCCTCGCCCTCGCCCGCCAGGCCGAGTCCCGTGTGCTCCTCGCGGCCGGCCGCAGGGCCGAGGGCCTCGCCCTGCTCGACGAAGCGATGTGCGCCGTGTCGGCGGGCGAGCTGAGCGGCATGGTCACGGGCTGGCTGTACTGCCTGGCCCTGACCCAGTGCATGGAGGCCGCCGACTTCGCGCGGGCGGTGGAGTGGACGAACGCGGCGATGGAATGGTGCGCCCCGCCGTGGACCGGCCGCCCGCCGGACGGGAACGCGGACACGGGCACGGCCCCGGACACGGAGGACCCGGCTGCGGCCCTGACCCCGCTCCCCATGACCGTCCCCTCCGGGGAGAACCCCTTCCGGGGCGTCTGCCGGGCCCACCGGGTCGAGGTCCTCGACCTCCTCGGCGCCTGGGCGCTCGCCGAGGCCGAGGCCCGGCAGGCCTGCCGGGAGGTGCCGGTGGACTGCCTGGAGTCGGCCGCCGCCGCGTACTACGCCGCCGGGGACGTCCAGCGGCGCCAGGGCCGTCTCGAAGCGGCCGCCGTCTCGTACGGCCACGCCCACGAGCTGGGCCGGATCCCCCAGCCCGGCCTCGCCCTGCTGCGCCTCGCTCAGGGCCGGGCCGACGCGGCCGTGGCGGGCGTCGACCTGGCCCTGGCCTGCCGGAGCGACCCCGACCACGACGTCCTGGGCCGGGCCCGCCTGCTCGCCGCCCGTACGGAGGTGGCGCTCGCCGTCCGGGACCTGCCCGGGGCGGCGAAGGCGGCGGCGGACCTCGCCGCCCTCGCGGGCGCCGCCGACGGGGACGTACCCCTGCTGCGTGCCCTGGCCGACACCGCCCTCGGCTCGGTGGCCCTCGCCGAGAGGCGCCCCGGAGCGCTGCTCCCGCTGCGCCGGGCGCTCGCCGGATGGCTGGAGCTGCGGGTGCCGTACGAGGCCGCGCAGGTACGGATGCTGCTCGCGGCCGCCTGCCGGACGGCGGGCGACGAGGAGGCGGCCCGGCTGGAGCTCGGCACCGCGCGGGCGGTCTTCGAACGGCTCGGGGCCGTGCCGGACGCCCGGCGCGCGGCCGCGCTGCTCGGCGGCGGCTCACGGCGGCGGCTCCCGGGCGGGCTCACCGCTCGGGAGGCGGAGGTCCTGCGGCTGGTCGCCTCGGGCGGCACGAACAAGGACATCGCCGGTGCGCTGGTGATCAGCGAGCACACCGTCGCCCGGCACCTCAACAACATCTTCGCCAAGCTGGGCGTCGGTTCCCGCACCTCCGCCACGGCCTACGCGTACGCGCACGACCTGGTCTGAACGGCCCATACGGACGGGGGCCCGCGCATGGGCGGTTCGGGCGATGCGCGCCGGGAGCCCACCGGGCTACACCGGAGACATGACCACCACGACGCATCCCCAGACCACCGCAGACATGCTCCGCGGTGCCGTGCGCGGCACCGTCGTGACCCGCGGCGACCCGTCGTACGACGAGTCCCGCCGGGTCTACAACGCCCTGCACGACCGCCACCCGGCCGTCGTCGTCCACGCCGTGGACGCCGCCGACGTGATCGCGGCGGTACTCCACGCCAGGGAGCACGATCTCCCCCTGGCCGTGCGCGGCGGCTCCCACTCCGTCGCCGGCTTCGGCACCGTGGACGACGGTCTCGTCGTCGACCTGTCCCGGATGCGGGGCGTCCGGGTCGACCCGGAGACCCGTACGGCACGCGCCGAGGGCGGCGCCACCTGGGGCGACTTCGACCACGCCACCCACGCCTTCGGTCTCGCGACCACCGGCGGGGTGATCTCCACGACCGGCATCGGCGGCCTCACGCTCGGCGGCGGCATGGGCCATCTGGCCCGCCGCTACGGCCTGAGCTGCGACAACCTGATCGCGGCGGACGTGGTGACCGCCGAGGGCGCCCTGGTGTCCTGCGACGCCGAGCGGAACCCGGACCTGTTCTGGGCGCTGCGGGGCGGCGGCGGCAACTTCGGCGTCGCCGTCTCCCTCGCGTACCGGCTGCACCCGGTCGCGGACGTCTTCGGCGGGCTGAGCTGCTACCCCCTCGACGGAGACGTGGCCCGCGCCTGGCGCGAGCTGATCGCGGACTCCCCCGAGGAGCTGAACTCGATCCTCGTCCTGGCCCTCGGCCCCGAGGAACCCTTCCTCCCCGAGCGCTGGCACGGCCGTCCGATCTGCGCCGCGTTCACCTGTTTCAGCGGCCCGGAGGCGGAGGACGAGAGGGTTCTCGCCCGCCTGGACGGGCTCGGGCCGGTGATCGGCCGGTTCATGGAGCGGATGCCGTACCCGGTGATCAACACCCTCTTCGACGAGCAGCTGCCGCCGGGGCTCCTCCACTACTGGAAGGGCAACTTCAGCCGCGAACTCTCGGACGGCGCGATCGCGGCCCACATGGAGTACGGCGCGACGATGCCGTCCCTCGAATCGGACACGGCGATCTTCCCGATCGACGGCGCCTGCCACCGGGTGGGCCCGGAGGAGACCGCGTTCGCCTACCGCGACGCCGTCTTCTCGCACTCCTTCGGCGGCACCTGGACCGATCCGGCGGACTCGGAGCACAACATCGCCTGGACCCGCGCCTACGACAGGGCGCTGCGCCCGCACACCCAGGAGGGCGGGTACGTCAACTTCATGGACACCGACGACCAGGACCGGGTACGGGTCAACTACCGGCAGAACTACGACCGGCTGCGCACGGTCAAGCGGCGGTACGACCCCGACAACGTGTTCCGGCTCAACCAGAACATCACGCCCTGAGCCCTGCCCCCTCGCGCCTCGCGCCTTCGCGCCCTCGCGCCCTCGCGCCCCGAGCGGGTCGTCCCCTACGGGACGGTACGGGCCGAGGCCAGCAGCCGCACGGTGTCGTCGGGAGCGAGCGCCAGCGCGTTCCCGACGGTTCCGAGGACCTCCCGCTCGGCCGGGCTGTAGACCCCGTCGGCGAGGGCGATCCGGGCGGCCTGGAGCAGGATCGACTCCCGTCCGGACGGTGCCAGGTGCGGGGTGAGCGGCTCCAGGGCCTCGTGCAGTTCGATCGCGAGGAGCGCCCCCTCGGGGTTCACCTCGGGCATGAAGCGCCCGGTGTCCGCCTCCAGCGCCTCGACGAGGTCGACGAGCTGGACGGCCGTGCACTCGGCGAAGCCGGCGGACCGGACCGCGCTCACGGCCCGGTCCAGGACCTCGCGGGAATCGGTGCCGCCGGCCGCGAGGACGGCCAGGGCGACGGTGTGCACGGCGTCCCGCAGCATCGCGGAGAACCGGCTCGTCGTCGGGTGGTCGAGCACCTCCGTACCGAAGTGCGTGTGACAGGCCGCGCACTCGACGACGGGGCCCGTACAGCCCCTGGGCAGGACCGGGACGCCCAGGACGGCGAACCTGCGGCGGCCGGTGCGCCGCCGGTAGTTCCGGTCGCCCCCGCACTCCTCGCAGAAGAACTCGCCGTCGCCGACCGTGTTCCAGGAGGTGCGGATTCCGCAGACGCCCACTTTCCCACCACGTGAATTCCGGGCAGACCGCACACGCACCTCCTCAACGGCCCGGCTGCACTGCCGGCGTTGGCGTGATGTTAGCCACATCCTTGATGTGGCGTCAGCACCCCGTCAGGACTTCGCCGTGGAGTTGGCCGAGACACGTCATGGTTCAGGAGGTGCGACGGCGGCGCTTTGCGAAGGCCAGGAAGCCTCCACCGACGAGGACGGCGGCCGCGGCGGCACCGATCGTTCCGGGGCCGATGGCCGATCCGGTCGTCGCGAGATCACCCTCCGGGGTGGCGGAGGGCGCCGGGGTCGGCGTCCCGGCCGGGGCACTGGTGGTCCCGCCCGGAGTGGCGGGCGCGGACGGGGACGCGGAGCCCGTGGGCGTCTTGGAGGCACTCGGCGTCGTGCCGCCCTCGCTGGGAGTCGGCTCGGGGGTGGCCGGCGGCGTGGGGACGGGGGTGTCGGTCGGCTTCGGCGTCTCGGGGGTGACGACCGGGCCGGGCTTCGGCTCGCCGGGCAGGCAGCCGGTGAAGTTCATCTGGTGGGTCTCGGCGCCGGGGACGGTGACGAGCTCCTCGGCGATGACGGAGCCATTGACGTGGCCGGGGCCGACGTTCTTGCCGCCCATCTCGACCTTGGCGTTCGGCGCGAGGATCGTGCCCGGCCACGAGGTGTAGTTCTTCTTCACGCTCTCGGCCTGCGGGAAGTTCCACAGCAGCTTGGAACGGATCTGCCCGTACTCCGGGCGCGGCACCGCGTAGTCGTCGACGACCGGGGCGCCGCCGTCGAGGTTCTTGTAGTAGACGCCGTAGGTGGCCGAGGTGCTCATGTCGTACGAGGCGCCGAGCACGTTCACCAGGGTCGAGGAGCCGACCGGGACGTCCAGGGTGATCGCGCGGAACTTCTCCAGGTCGGCGGCGTTCACGGCGAAGACGTTCAGCTTCGGGTCGGTGCCGGTGAGGAAGACTCCGTCGCCGGAGGTGGAGACCGTGCCGTTGGGCTTCGTCGCGGCCCAGCCGGTGGACAGCGCGCGCAGCCCGGTGAACTCCTTGCCGAAGTCGACCGGCGAGGCGCCCTTCGCGTGCGGGCCGTCGACGGCGAAGCCCGCGCCCTTCACGGAGCGGTCGTCGAGCGATCCGTACACGCCGGAACCCTTGTTGATCACGACCTGGTTGGCGTGCAGGGTGCCGCCGACGACGAGGCTGTGGCCGCCGGGCAGCGCGGCCAGGTCGGCGCCGGTCAGCTTGTGGCCGATGGAGAAGCCCTGGCCGAGCTTCGCGTCGCCGAAGAAGGCGTCGCCGCCGACCGCGACCGCGCCCTCGGAGTCCGAGTGGCGGGTGGAGTCCTTCTCGACGAACTCGGCGTAGCGACCGGCGGTGCCGAGCGGATGCGTCACGCACTCCGTGGTGGTCGCGGAGTCGGCGGCGGAGGCGGCGGGAACCCAGCTGAGGGCGGCACCGGTCACCGCGAGAACGGCGGCCACGGCAGCGGTCGTGCGCATGCGAAACTCCAGGTCAGGGAGGTATGGAGAGGGCGCGTGGGGGGCGGTGTCCGAAGGGACGCGCCGACCATCCGCCATTCCCCGATGTGCCGTCAACTCACCTGATATGACGCCGATTCCGGCATGCCGGGATGATCTTCCTTAAGTGAACCTGAAACCGTGACGCAGCTCACACGTCGGGCGCCGGCGGCGGACGGGGGCCGGACGACGGCGGACCGCCCCGCCCCTTCGGAAAGGGGCGGGGCGGTCCGGTGGCGACAGGGGGGACGGGTCAGCGGGCGGAGCGGTTGACCGCCGAGATGACCGCCTTCAGGGAGGCGCGGGTCGTGTTGGCGTCGATGCCGATGCCCCACAGGACCTGGCCGTCGATGGCGCACTCGATGTACGAGGCGGCCTGCGCGGAGGCGCCCTCGCTCATCGTGTGCTCCTGGTAGTCCAGCAGGCGGGCGTCCACGCCGATCGACTGCAGCGCGGCGAAGAAGGCCGAGATCGGGCCGTTGCCGGAGCCGGACAGCACGGTCTCGGCGCCGTCCACGACCGCCTCGACGGTCAGGGTGTCCGTGCCGTCGGTGTCGGAGGTGGTCTGACCGGAGCGCAGCTGGATGCGACCCCAGGCGTTTTGCGGGTTGGGCAGGTACTCGTCCTGGAAGACGGCCCAGATCGCGGCCGGCGTGACCTCGCCGCCCTCGCTGTCCGTCTTCTGCTGGATGATCTTCGAGAACTCGATCTGCATCCGGCGGGGCAGGTCCAGCTTGTGGTCGTTCTTCAGGACGTACGCGATACCGCCCTTGCCGGACTGCGAGTTGACCCGGATGACGGCCTCGTAGGAGCGGCCGACGTCCTTCGGGTCGATCGGCAGGTACGGCACGGCCCACTCGATCTCGTCGACGGTCTTGCCGGCGGCGGCCGCGTCGGCCTCCATCGCGTCGAAGCCCTTCTTGATGGCGTCCTGGTGGGAGCCGGAGAAGGCCGTGTAGACCAGGTCGCCCGCGTAGGGGTGGCGCGGGTGGACCTCCATCTGGTTGCAGTACTCGGACGTCCGGCGGATCTCGTCGATCTGCGAGAAGTCGATCTGCGGGTCGACGCCCTGGGAGAACAGGTTCATGCCCAGCGTCACCAGGTCGACGTTGCCCGTGCGCTCGCCCTGGCCGAACAGGCAGCCCTCGATGCGGTCGGCGCCGGCCATGATCGCCAGCTCGGCCGCCGCCACGGCCGTACCGCGGTCGTTGTGCGGGTGGACCGACAGACAGACGTGCGCACGGCGGGTCAGGTTCCGGGACATCCACTCGAAGCGGTCCGCGTGCGTGGACGGCGTCGAACGCTCCACGGTGGCGGGCAGGTTCAGGATGATCTCGCGCTCCGGACCGGGCTGCCACACGTCGCAGACCGCCTCGCAGACCTCCAGGGCGAAGTCCAGCTCGGTGTCGGTGAAGATCTCCGGGCTGTACTGGTAGCCGAAGACCGTGCGCTCGTCGAGCAGCTTCTCCGCGTACTCCATCACCAGACGGGTGCCGTCCACGGCGATCTGCTTGATCTGCTCCTTCGAGCCGCGGAAGACGACCCGGCGGAAGGTGGGCGCGGTGGCGTTGTACAGGTGGACGGTGGCGCGCTTCGCGCCGACCAGGGACTCCACGGTCCGCTCGATCAGGTCCTCGCGGGCCTGGGTCAGTACGGAGATGGTGACGTCGTCCGGGATCGCGCCCTCTTCGATGATGGAGCGCACGAAGTTGAAGTCGGTCTCGCCGGAGGACGGGAAGCCGACCTCGATCTCCTTGTAGCCCATGCGGACCAGCAGGTCGAACATCTCGCGCTTGCGGGCCGGGGACATCGGGTCGATCAGCGCCTGGTTGCCGTCGCGCAGGTCGGTGGACAGCCAGCGCGGGGCCTTGGTGATCCGCTGCTCGGGCCAGGTGCGGTCGGGGATGTCCACCGACTCGTAGCGGCCGTACTTGTGGATCGGCATCCCGGACGGCTTCTGCAGCTGCGTCGCGTTGGTGACGGGCGTGGGGCGGCCGATGAACGGAGACTGGGTCATGTGCGTTTGGCTCCTCGGGTCCAGCAAGAAGGACGGCCGACTGTCGAACGCAACACCAGGTCCCGCGGGGAGGGGGTCGGCCTACGACTACAGGCCCTCGCCGCGGCAGCTAAGGAGAAGCAGCCCGAAACGCATGATGTGCCGCAGCTTAGCCCAGGGGCGCCGGAGGCGGACGTCCCGTATCAGTATGCGGGACAGCCTCCGCGTCAAGGCCGAACAGTGACGCATCACTCCATTTCGCCAATCCTCGTCTCACCCCGTGACAGTGGGCTCACGCAGTGCCACATTGCGAGCATGACTCCCCACACGCCTGCCCCGCACCGCTCTCCCGTCTTCTGCTCGATCGTCCCCCCGCACCTCCTGGAGCACCTGGCGCACTCCGACAACCCGGCCGTCGCCGCCGCCGCCCGCCGCACCCTCATCGCGGACGCCTCGGCCCGTACGTTCCGGGTGCTGCCGCTGCCCGGCACCGCGCCCACGCTCGCCCCCGCCGAGGCCGGGCGCCCGCACCGCACCGTCTACGACTGCGCGCGCGGCACCGATCTGCCGGGCACCAAGGTCCGCGGCGAGGGCGACGAGGCGACCGGGGACGCGACCGTCAACCGGGCGTACGCCGGCCTCGGCGCCACCTTCGACCTCTTCCTGAACGCCTTCGGACACGACTCGATGGACGGCTCCGGGCTGCCGCTCCTCGCCTCCGTCCACTACGACGAGAACTACGGCAACGCCTTCTGGAACGGCGAGCAGATGGTGTTCGGCGACGGCGACGACGAGATCTTCCTCGACTTCACCCTCCCCGTGGACGTCATCGGCCACGAGCTGGCCCACGGCTTCACCCAGTACACGGCGAACCTGGAGTACTTCAGCCAGTCCGGCGCCCTCAACGAGTCCGTCTCCGACGTCTTCGGCTCGCTGGTCAAGCAGTACGCGCGCGGGCAGAGCGCCGACCGGGCCGACTGGCTCATCGGCGAGGGCCTCTTCCACCCGAACGTGGAGGGGACGGCACTGCGCTCCATGAAGGCCCCGGGCACCGCGTACGACGACGACGTCCTCGGCAAGGACCCGCAGCCCGGCCACATGGACGACTACGTCCGCACCGGCCGCGACAACGGCGGGGTGCACATCAACTCCGGCATCCCCAACCACGCCTTCTACCTGGCCGCGACGGAGCTCGGCGGCAACGCCTGGGAGCGGGCCGGGCAGATCTGGTACGACGTGATGACCGGCGGGACGCTCACCCCCGAGGCCCGCTTCTCCGAGTTCGCGGCGGCCACGGTGGCGGCGGCGCGCGCCCGGTATGGCGACGGGGAGGAGATCCAGGCCGTCCTGAAGGCCTGGTCGGCGGTGGGCGTGCCGACCGACTGATCCGGCTGGTACACAGGTCCCATGCGGATTCGAGTGCGGCGCACGGGCGGTTTCGCGGGCATCGAGCGGTCGGCGGAGGTGGTGGTCACGGACACCGAGTGGGAGTCCCTGGCCGCCACCGTCCTCGCCGACGGTGACGGCGACGTCCGGGGCGTCCCGGACGGCTTCTCCTACGAGATCACGATCGACGGCGTCACCGTCCGCTGCTGCGACCCCCGCCTCTCGGAGGCGCAGAGGACCCTCGTCACGAGGGTCCTCAAGGAGGGCGCGTAGGCTCCGGGGCCTTCGGGCACCCCCTAGCGGGAGGCGCGCCGCCAGAATCTGTTCTCCTTCGGCGGCCGGACCTTCAGGGACCAGTCCCCGTCGGCGCTGACGAGCTGCACGAGCAGGGGCCCCTCGGGCAGGGGACGTGTGTCCCGGGGGAACCTGTTCGCCTCGTTGGCCAGCAGGTGATCGCGGCCGTCCGGCTCGTAGCCGTGCACGTTGAACCACTCGAAGCCGAACCTCGTGCGGAGCCGGGAGGAGAGCAGGCCGGCCGGGCCCGTGTACAGCAGCACGTCGGAGCCCCGTCCCTCGGCCGTGCCGTCGAGGACCTCCACGGTGCTCACCGGACGGACGGCGACCGTCCACGACTCGCCGTAGGCGCTCACGCGCAGGCGCAGCGGGGCCTTGCCGTCGTACCGCAGGACCCGGCGGGCCCCCTGGTCCTTCAGCAGCGTGTTCGCGAGCAGGCCGGCGCTTTCACCCTTCTCGTCGATGCTGTGCACGGCGAAGTAGCCGTCGCCCCTCCGGGTCGATTCGACGACGACGTAACCGGCCGGGATCGGCACGTCGACGGTGATGTCGGCCTTGCCCTCGCCGCTGCGGACGAACTCCGGGAACTCCCCGCCGAACAGCTCGGCGTCCGACCGCGGGCCGGTCCCCCACGGGGAGTGCTGTGCGGGGACCCGCGGCGGCGATGTCCGTACGAGGGCGGCCTCGGCCTCGGCCTCCCGGACCTTGGCGAGGAGCTCCTCGGGGATGGCCTCCGGAACGGCGCCGACGGAGACGGGCTCGTCGACCGGGCCCGGCCCGCCGTCGTGCACGGGCTCGTGGCCAGGTGCGGGCTCGTCGTCATGCCCGGGCTCGTCGTCGGGGGCGTGCTCCGGGTCCCTGCCCACGATGCCGAAGTCCTCGGCGAGGCCGACGAGGCCGGAGTCGTACCCCTGGCCCAGCGCACGGAACTTCCACGCCCCGTCGCGCAGGTAGAACTCGCCGAGGAGGAACGCCGTCTCGGTGCTCGCGTCGTCGACCTCGTACAGCGCGAGCTGCTCGCCGGTGGCGGCGCTGACCGTCCGGATGTGCAGGCCCGGGACCTGGCCGAACGTCCCGTGCTCGCTGGAGGCGGTGATCACGATGCGCTGGACGGCGGGCTCGACGCGCCCGGTGTCGATCTCCAGCCAGTCGGCGACCCGCCGCTCCCCGTCCCGTACCCGGTCGAGCAGGCGCACCGCGCCGGACGTGTGCACCGGCTGGTTGTAGAAGACCAGGTCGCCGTCGCCCCTGACCCTGCCGGAGGCGTCGAGCAACAACGCCGAGGCGTCGACCTCCGGCACTCCGTCATCAGCGTCCCGCCGGACGACCGCGATCCGCCACACCTGCCCGGGGACCGGCAGGTTTCCCCCCTTGACGATCTCTGTCACGGCGCCATGCTGGCACGCGTCCCCGGCGACTGCCTAGAAGCCGAGCTTGCGCAGCTGCTTCGGGTCGCGCTGCCAGTCCTTGGCGACCTTGACGTGGAGGTCCAGGAAGACCGGGGTGCCGAGGAGGGCCTCGATGTGCTTGCGGGACTTCATGCCGACCTCCTTGAGACGGCTGCCCTTCGGGCCGATGATGATGCCCTTCTGGCTGGGACGCTCGATGTACACGTTGGCGTGGATGTCGAGCAGCGGCCGGTCCGCCGGGCGGTTCTCACGGGGGATCATCTCCTCGACGAC
Organism: Streptomyces zaomyceticus; assembly: GCF_014656215.1. Lineage (GTDB taxonomy): Bacteria > Actinomycetota > Actinomycetes > Streptomycetales > Streptomycetaceae > Streptomyces > Streptomyces zaomyceticus. The sequence goes on from NZ_BNBZ01000001.1 coordinate 209,609, forward strand.
CACCGCGATCGAGTGCGGCAGCTCGTCCCGTACGCCTTCGAGCGCGGCCTCGCGGATCAGCTCCGCGACCATGACCTGCTCCGGCTCGTCCGTGAGGTCGCCCTCCGGGTAGAGCGGCGGGGACTCGGGAAGCAGCGGGATCAGCAGGTCGGCGACGAGCTGGACCTGCTTGTTGCCCACGGCGGAGACCGGGACGATCTGCGCCCACTCGAAGCCCAGCTCCTTGCCGAGCTGGTCGATCGCGATGAGCTGCTCGGCGAGCGTCTTGGAGTCGACCAGGTCGGTCTTGGTGATGATCGCGACCTTCGGGGTCTTCTTGATCCCGGCGAGCTCCTTGGCGATGAACTTGTCGCCGGGGCCGAGCTTCTGGTCGGCGGGCAGGCAGAAGCCGATGACGTCGACCTCGGCCCAGGTGGTGCGCACGACGTCGTTGAGCCGCTCGCCGAGGAGGGTGCGCGGCTTGTGGAGGCCGGGGGTGTCCACCAGGATCAGCTGCGCCTCCGGGCGGTGCACGATGCCCCGCACGGTGTGCCGGGTGGTCTGCGGCCGGTTCGAGGTGATGGCCACCTTCTGACCGACCAGAGCGTTCGTGAGGGTGGACTTGCCCGCGTTGGGGCGGCCGACGAAGCAGGCGAAGCCGGCCCGGTGGACGGCTTCGGTTTCTTGGTTGCGAGCGCTCATGGGGGCCATTGTCCCCGATGAGCGCCCGCCTCACGTACTCACGTGCGCACTCGGCTCCGCGCGGGCCGCCCGGTACCGCCGTATCCGCAGGCCGAGGAGGCCCGCGGCGCCCCCGACGAGCAGGGTCGCGGCGGCGAGCCAGGGCAGGGCGAGGAAGGAGACCGTGCCCGCTTCCCGGACGTCCTTCGCGGTGGCGGTGAGGGTGATGTCACCCCAGTCCAGCTGCGGGGAGCCGGTCCACCGCTCGGTGAGCCGGATCTTCTGCCGGGGCAGCAGCTCGGACGGCACCTTGGCGAGGTCGCGGTCGAGGAGGGTGCGTCCGAAGAGCCCCTGCGCCTTGAGGGCGACCTTGGGGTTGAGGGTGACGTTGCCCCGGTTGTGCAGCGTGTAGGAGACGACCGCGCTGCTGGTGCCGGCGCCGGGGACCAGCGGCCGGTCCTGGTCGACGGTGACGTCCTCGACGCCGAGGGCGGGCACGGTCGGCCCGTTCACCCGCAGGTAGAGACGGGCGGCGACGGCGCGCTGGACACCGACGGCGACGGCGCCCTTCCCCCCGGGGCTGATCCGCTCGTCGAGGGCGACGAGCGCCCCGGGGTGGTCGCCGGGGTCGGCGTCGGCGGGGACGGTCAGTGTGTAGCGGACGGTGACGGCGGAGCCGGGCGGGACGGTGACACGGGTCCGCTCGGGCTTGATCCAGGCACCGGCGCCGGTCTGCTTCTCCCGCTGGGTGCGGACGGCGAAGCCGCCGTCCCGGTCGGTGTTGTAGGCGTCGGCGCCGTAGAGCCGGAAGGTCAGCGGGACGGTCGTCTTGTTGGCGACGGTGACCCGGTCGGTGAGCGTGGAGCCCGGGTCGGCGGTGAGGAAGAAGTAGGGGCGGCTGCCGAGACGGGCGGCGGCCGGGTAGACGGCCCACTCGCCGTTCTCGGCTGCCCGCGCGTGCGGGGCGGGGCCCAGCAGGAGGAGCAGGACGCTCAGGAGGAGTACGTACAGCGTGCGCACGAGTCGGAAACCCCCGGGGTGCGGAGCGGGCCGGCCGGGTGCGCGCCCGGCCCGCACGGTGGTCAGGACAGGGTGAGCGTCAGCACGCCCGCGTACGAGCCCGGCGCCGTGAAGGCCGGGACGTCGAGGGAGAGCCCCGCGTCGATCGTGAACTCGCCGCCCGTGAGGGCGCCGTTCGGCGTGGAGGCGAGGGTCGCGCCGCCGCTGCCGACCGGACCGGACGAGCCGGCCGCGCAGGCGCTGGGGCTGCCGGCCTTGGCGGTGCAGGCCGGGGTCCAGCTCAGGTTCCCGGCGCCGATGGAGCCGCCGGTGCCGGTGAAGTCGGTGACCTTGCCGGTGAGGGACCAGCCAGCGGGGCCGCCGCGGAAGTCCTTGACCGTCACCGTCCTGAGGTCGCCGGTGGCCGCGCCGCCCTGACCGAAGTCGACGGAGGACAGCTGGACGGCGTCCCCGGCCTGGGTCATGGACAGCTCACCGGCGGTGACGGCCGCGGTGATGGTCTGGCTGTTCGGCGGCGCCGGTACGACGACCTTGTACGCGGCGGGTCCGGCGCCCTTCTCGGGGTCCCAGGCCGCGCCCTCGTAGGCCACGATCCCGGTGGTCGCCACGTCGTTGACCTTCAGGCGTGCGGCGAAGGAGCCCTCGCTGTCGGTCGTGACGGTCATCCTGTCCGCGGTCTCCGCCGCCCCGGCCCGGCCGACGACGGTGACCTCGGTGAGCGGGGTGAACTTCGATCCGTTGACGGTCACCCGGACGCCCGGGTCGCCGGACGCGGTGTCGAGGGCGAGGGCGCGGGTGTTGGGACTGGTCACGGGGCTCGCGACGACCGTCTCGGAGACCGGGGCGGGCGGGGTGAGCACCGTACAGGGGGTGTCCAGCTCCATGAGGTAGCTGGTGTGGATGTTGTAGTCACCGGGCGAGAGGGTGATCGACCCGGGCTGGGTGACGGTGAAGGTGCCGGTCATCGAGAAGGCCGGGAAGGAGCCCTTGCCGGGGACCGGCGGGTTCTTCTTGGGGCCGTTGACGGTGACCGCGCCGCTCTGGGCGCCGCCGAGGACGACCTTGCCGCTGGGCGTCATGATGTCGGCCGGCAGCGCGAGGTCGACCGGGTTGGACGCGGCGGGCTTGGTGATCGTGTACGTCACCGTGACCGTCTCGCCGACCTTGGGGCTGGCCTTGTCGACGGTGATCTCGGCGGTGGTGCTGCCCGTGATGGGCGGGATGCCGGCGATCGGCGGCGGGACGCAGCGGGTCTGGAATTCCACCGGCTGGGAGGTGGTCGTCGCGCCGGCCGGGGCCGCGAGCGCGCCTCCTGCGACCGCGAGGGCGGTGGCGCCGAGGACGGCGGTCCAGCGCCGTCTTCGGGCCGCCGCCCGGGATCGGGTGAGTGCCATGGGTGTGCCCCCTCCTAGGGATGAGTGGGCGCCATTGACGGCTGCGGGCGGAGAGAAGTCAATGCAAGCGAAAGACATTGACTGATGACCCATCAGATACTGTCAAGATCCTCGGGTCGGAGGCGTTTCTCCAGGTCAGCAGTGCCTTTCGCGGGCCGGAACACGACGGAGACCGGTGCCGCCCAGGGCGACACCGGTCCGGTTGGTACAGGGCTCAGCTGAAGACGAACGGTCCCGGCGACTGCGAGGTCAGCGCGTCACAGTTCACCGTGACCCCGAAGATCACCATCTTGAGGGCGACACCCGCGAAGTACGAGTTGAGGCTGTCGCCGGAGGCCACGGTCCCGCTGAGGGGTCCGATGGTCACGGGCCCCACGGGGAGCGCCGGGTTCTTCTTGCCGCTGAAGACCCGCGTGCCGCCGCCGGCCTTGGCCAGCGTCAGCGTGGCGTTGATCTGGTCGGCGCCGACCGGGATCGGGGTCGTCACGGACGAGGTGAGGGTGATGGTGGCGGCGGTGCCGCTCTGCGTCGCGACGAGGGTGGCGCTGCCGCCGCCCCACGATCCGCAGTCGTACGTCGCCGTGGCCGAGCCCGGCGAGACGGCGGCGGCCGTCGGCGCGAAGGCGAGCGAGGCGGCGGCGAGCCCTCCGGCGAGGACCGCGACGGTCCCTAAGGTGCTTCTGCTTCTCATGGCGAGTTCGAACCCCTTCCGATGGCGAACGCAGGGGGGTGCGGACACTGCGTGGATGATGGAGATCTGACGGTCCGTCGGGCGGACCGCTGTTCATTGAGACGCAGACCGCATGGGAAGGCAAGAGAAGTTGCGGTGATCCTTCACAAACACACAAAGGGACCGATACGCGAGGGCCCGGCGCGTGTGCGCCGGGCCCTTCGGTGTCCCGTTCCCGCCGCTCGGGCGGCCGGGTCGCTCAGCCCGCCGTGACCGCCACGCGCAGCCGTCCGTCCGGACCGGCCAGCAGGACCGGGGTCTCCGGGCCGCCGAGGTCCCGTACCGCCGCGCGGTCCTCGTCCGACGCGGACTCCGCGCCGGACACGACGGCCGCCGCCTCCAGGGACTGGGCGCCGCTCGCCACCGCCATCGCGACCGCGGTCCGCAGCGCGCTCAGCTTGAGCGATTCCAGCTCCACGGTCCCCGCCACGTAGGTACGGCCGGTCTCGTCGCGCACCGCGGCCCCCTCGGGCACACCGTTGCGGGCGCGGGCGCTGCGCGCCAGGGTGATGATCTTGAGGTCCTCGGCGCCGAGGTCGCCGTGCTCGCTGCTGAGTGTCATGCCCCGAGCATAGGTCCGCTCCGGAGCGCGACCCGCGACGCCCCCGGGGCTCAGCCCGCGACCGGGTACATCGCCCCACGCCGCCCCTCGGGCGACACCAGCCACTCCAGCTTCTCCGCCGTACCGGCCTCCGGCAGCGGCGTGTGCAGCACGATCACCAGGTCCGGGCGGGCCGGGACGCGCAGCTGCGTCGCCTCGACCACCAGCGTGCCGACCAGCGGATGCTCCATCTCCTTGCGGTTCTGACCGCCGGGCAGGATGTCCCGCCGCTCCCACAGCTCCACGAACTCCGGGCTCAGCGCCTTGGCCTCCTCGATCACCGCCCGGAAGCCCTCGTCGTCCGGGCACTCCGAGCACGCCGAACGGAACTGCGCGACGACCCTCGGCGCGAGTTCCTCCCAGTGGGCCATCCGATCGCGGTACAGCGGCTCGGTGAAGAAGGTGACCAGGCAGTTCTGCGCGATGTCGGGACCCATCCCGAGCACGATCGCCGCCGCGTCGTTGTACAGGACCGTGTTCCAGTAGGAGTCCATGATGTGCGCGGGGAACGGCATCCACGCGTCGATGAGCCGCCGCAGCCCGTCGCACATGTCCCGGTCCTCCGGAGCGAGCTCCAGGGCCGGCGGGTTCAGCGCCGCGAGGACGTACAGATGACGCCGCTCCGCCGGGCTCAGCCGCAGCACCCGCGCCACCGAGTCGAGCACCTGCGGCGAGACCGTGATGTCCCGGCCCTGCTCCAGCCACTGGTACCAGGAGACCCCGACACCCGCGAGGACCGCGACCTCCTCCCGGCGCAGCCCCGGCGTACGGCGCCGCGCACCACCGTCCGGAAGCCCCGCGTCGGCCGGGCTCACCCGGGCCCGACGGCTCATCAGGAATTCGCGCAGCTCGCCCAGTCGGTGCCGCTTCGCCGTGGTGCTCTCGAGAGCGGTGGCCACGTGTGCTTCCTCCCCCTGGATGCCTGGTGGTGCGACCAACAGGATAAGTTCCCGCTCCCCAGCCTTGTTCCCGAACGCCGAGGGTGGGGCCATGGCAACCCTGACCTCTCCCCCCGCCGAGACCGCCGCCCCGGCAGCTCCCCCGACCCTCACCGGCCGCACCCGGCTCATCCTCTTCGTGCTGTGCGCCGCCCAGTTCATGGTGGCGCTCGACTTCTCCGTGCTGAACGTGGCGCTGCCCGTCCTCGGCGCCGACCTCGGCCTCGACCGGTCCGCCCTCCAGTGGGCCGTCACCGCCTTCGCCCTGCCCTCCGGCGGCTTCCTGCTCCTCTTCGGCCGCGTGGGCGACCTCTACGGACGCAAGAAGCTCTTCCTCGCCGGACTCGCCCTCTTCGGCCTGGCCTCGCTGCTCGCCACCTTCGCCTGGAACCCGGCCGCCTTCCTCACCGGACGCGCCCTCCAGGGCCTCGGCGCCGCCGCGATCGTGCCCACCGGCATGTCCCTGCTGACCACCACCTTCCCCGAGGGCCCGCTGCGCGACCGGGCGCTCGGCATCTCCGGCACACTGCTGTCGCTCGGCTTCACCGTCGGCATGGTCCTCGGCGGTGTCATGACCGACACGCTCGGCTGGCGCTCCACCATGGGCCTGCTCGCCCTCTTCAGCGTGATCGTGCTCCCACTGGCCCCCGGCCTGCTCCCCGAGTCCCGCACCCCCGACCGGCCCCGCCTCGACCTGCCCGGCGCGGTGACCGTCACCGGCGGCTTGCTCGCCCTGATCTACGCCCTGACGACGGCGGCCGAGCGCGGCTTCGGCGGCACGGACGTGCTGGTCACCCTGGTGGCGGGCGTCCTGCTGCTCGCGGTCTTCGTGCGGGTCGAGTCCCGGCACAGCGCCCCGCTGATCTCGCTGCCGATGCTGAAGCGCGGCACGGTCGCCTTCGGCAATCTGGGCGGCCTGATCACCTTCTCGATGATGTCGACGGTCGTCTTCGTCCTCACCCTGTACCTCCAGGAGACCCTGGACCTGTCGGCCTTCGCGACCGGCCTGGTCTTCGGTGTGCAGGGGGTGATGTCGGTCGTGGCCGGCATGTTCGCCCCGAAGGTGATCGGCCGGATCGGCGCCCGCCGCACCCTGGTCGGCTCGCTGCTCGGACAGGGTGTGCTGACGGCCGCGCTGCTCGGCCTCGGCGAGGAGTCGGGCGTGGTCCTGGCGACCGTCGCCGTCTCGCTGGCCTCGATGTGCCACCTCGGCGCGATCATCTCGTACGGACTGACCGTCACCTCCGGCGTCCCGAACGAGCAGCAGGGCCTGGCGACCGGCCTGGTCACCACCACCCAGCAGGTCGGCCTCACCGTCGGCATCCCGCTGCTCGGCGTGCTCGCCACCACGGGCGGGGACCTGTACGGGGGCGTCCGCACGGTCGTCGTCGTGGACGCGGCGATCCTGATCGGTACGGCGCTCCTCGTCGGCCTCGGCCTGCGGCGCCGGTCCTGAACCACGCCCCGGAGAGAGCTAGGTGACGACAGGGCCTACGGCCTGTCGAGACGGAGCCGCACGGCCTTCGGCAGACCCGCGACCACCAGGTCGTACGAGTCCTCGACGAGCTCCCGGACCATCCGGTCCGGGAGCTCTCCCACGGTCACGGTGTTCCAGTGCCGCTTGTTCATGTGATAGCCGGGCGCGACCGCCGGATACTCCTCACGGAGCCGTACCGCCTCGTCCGGATCGCACTTGAGGTTGACCCGCAGCGGCTCGCCCTCGAGCCACGAGAGCGCGAACAGCTTCCCGGCCACCTTGAAGACGGAGACGTCCGGCCCGAAGGGGAACTCCTCCGTCGCGTCGTTGAAGTCCAGGCAGAAGGCGCGCAGCTCGTCGGGGGTCATGCCGGGTTCTCCTCCAGCGATTCCAGCGGCTCCACGAGAACGGTGACGATCTTGTTCCGCCGGCCGGCCGGGGACTCGGCCGTCAGCCGCAGCGAGCGCCCGTCCGGCAGCTCCACGACCGCCTTGGCGCCCGCGATCGGAACCCGGCCGAGCGCCTTGGCGAGCAGACCTCCGACGGTCTCCACGTCCTCGTCGTCGTACTCGTCGGGACCAAAGCCGTACAGCTCGCCGAGGTCGCCGATGTCGAGGCGCGCGGTGACCCGGTGGCGGCCCTCGCCGAGGTCCTCGACGGGCGGCAGCTCCCGGTCGTACTCGTCGGTGATCTCGCCGACGATCTCCTCCAGGATGTCCTCGATCGTGACGATGCCGGCCGTGCCGCCGTACTCGTCGATGACGACGGCGACGTGGTTGCGCTCCTGCTGCATCTCCCGCAGCAGGTCACCGGCGTTCTTGGTGTCGGGCACGAAGGCGGCGGCCCGCATGGCCGTGGACAGCACGTCCGACTCGGAGTCCCGGTTGATGTGCGTCTTGCGGACGAGGTCCTTCAGATACACGATGCCGACGATGTCGTCCTCGTTCTCCCCGGTGACCGGGATACGGGAGAACCCGGAGCGCAGCGCGAGGGTGAGGCCCTGGCGGATCGTCTTGTACCGCTCGATGGAGACGAGGTCGGTCCGCGGCACCATCACCTCACGGACCAGGGTGTCGCCCAGCTCGAACACGGAGTGCACCATCCGGCGCTCCTCGTCCTCGATCAGGGACTCCTGTTCCGCGAGGTCCACCATGGCCCGCAGCTCCGCCTCGGAGGCGAAGGGGCCCTTGCGGAAGCCCTTGCCGGGCGTCAGCGCGTTGCCGATGAGGATGAGCAGCTGCGGGATCGGCCCCATGATCCGGGCCAGCGGCAGCAGGACGTACGCGGCGGCCGTCGCCGTGTTCAGCGGGTGCTGACGGCCGATGGTGCGCGGCGAGACGCCGACGGCCACGTACGACACGAGGACCATCACGGCGATGGCGACGAGCAGCGCCTCCCAGGTCTCCGGGAAGGCTTCCAGGCAGGCGTACGTGACGAGGACACCGGCCGCCATCTCGCAGGCGACGCGCACCAGCAGCGCCACGTTGAGATAGCGGGTCGGGTCCGAGGCGACCTGGGCGAGCTTCTCGGCCCCGCGCCGGCCGGACCGTACGGCCTCGGCGGCACGGAAACTGGAGACGCGCGCGAGACCGGCCTCGGCGCAGGCGGCGAGCCAGGCGACGACGACCAGGGCCACCGCGCCGAGGATCAGCGAAACGTCCATCGGGGTCAGGAGACGGTCGGCGCCGGGGACGGGCCGGTGAGGCCCTTCTCCTCGCGCCAGCCGTCGACGATCGCCGCCTGGAGGCCGAACATCTCGGCCTTCTCGTCGGGCTCCTCGTGGTCGTACCCGAGGAGGTGGAGCACTCCGTGGACGGTGAGCAGCTGCAGCTCCTCGTCCATGGAGTGCTCCGTCGGCGCGTCCTTGCCCTGCTGGGTGGCGACCTCGGGGCAGAGCACGATGTCGCCGAGGAGCCCCTGCGGGGGCTCCGCGTCGTCCTTCGCCGGCGGGCGCAGTTCGTCCATCGGGAAGGACATGACGTCCGTGGGTCCGGGCAGGTCCATCCACTGGATGTGGAGCTGCTCCATCGCCTCCGCGTCCACGACGATCACCGAGAGCTCGGAGAGCGGGTGGATGCGCATGCGCGCGAGCGCGTAGCGGGCGATGTCGAGGATCGCCTGCTCGTCGACCTCGGTGCCGGACTCGTTGTTGACGTCGATCGACATGTGTTCTGCGTTCTACTTCCCGTTACGGCCGCGCCGATGCTCGCCGCGGCTGTCGTCGCGGCCCTCGTTGCGGAGGTCGTACTGCTCGTACGCGTCGACGATACGGCCGACGAGCTTGTGCCGGACGACATCCTGCGACGTGAGCGTCGAGAAGTGGACGTCCTGGACCCCATCCAGGATGTCCCGGACCTGCCGCAGACCGCTCTTCGTCCCGTTCGGCAGGTCGACCTGGGTGACGTCACCGGTGATGACGATCTTCGAGTCGAAACCGAGGCGGGTGAGGAACATCTTCATCTGCTCGGGGTTCGTGTTCTGCGCCTCGTCCAGGATGATGAAGGCGTCGTTGAGCGTGTTGTGCGTCAGCAGGTAGTCCTGGGTGACGTACAACGAGTCCTCGGCCGCGACCTGAATGCAGACCGTCTCCTCGCGCCCGGCGGGCTCGATGGAGTCGATGAACCGCATCGGCCGGCCGCCGCCGCCGGCAGCGAGGTACTTCTCCCGCTTGCGGGCGAGCCGGAAGGGCTCGATGCCCTCGGGGAGGCGGATGTCGACGATGTGGGCGTCGTAGCGGTGCTTGCCCAGGGCAGACCCTTGCGGACGCCCCTCGGCCGGGCGGCGACGTGTGTATGCGACGCCGCCGAGCGACTGGACCAGCGCGATCACATCGTCGCGGAGCACGATCGAGGCGGTCGAGTACTGGATCCGGCAGGTGCGGTCGGCCTGGGTGACCGGACCGCCGTCGGAATCCAGGAGTCCCTGGAGGACCGCGAGGCGGACCTCGGCCGAGTTGAACAGGTAGTCGTCGGGGACGAACTTGGAGTGGGACCGGGTGCCCAGCAGGTCGAGCCGCCGGAGCGTCCCCGTCACGGGGTTCTCCAGCGTGACGACGTCGCCGGGAGCCTTGACCCGGTTCAGTACGTAGTCCGGGCCGCCCTTCGCCCGCACCGCGATGCCGGGAAGCACCGCTTCCAGCGCCTCGGCGAGTTCGTGGTCCTCGCTGGAGAACGAGGGCGTGGTCGAGCCGGTCAGACAGCCGTCTCCGAGCAGCAGCCCCAGCGCGTACGGGTCCATCGGGACCTCGCGCTCGGGCATGGCCACGGGCGCGGTGAGCAGCGGCAGCTCGTACCGGCGAGCGTGTGCGGCCCGCAGGTTGCCGATCATCTCCTGGGTTTCCAGGACCCGCCACGGCTTGTCGCGGCGCTTGTCCGAGGCGGTGCGGACCGTCCACAGGTGCTCGCCGCAGCAGAGGGTCCAGGAGCCGTCCTGGGCGCTGACGCGGTAGACGTCCTTCTCACCCTGGGGGTAGACACCCAGGACGGGAGTCGGCTCGCCGTTGGAGCCGATGACCAGGTCGCCGACCTCCAGGTCGCCGATCGGGCGCCAGCCGTCCGGCGTCAGGACGTTCGTGAAGACGGGCTGCGCGCGACCCCTCATGTAGGCCAGCGGCGCGACCTCGATCGTGCCGCTCGCCATGAGCTTGGGGATCGAGTCCGGGTCGAGCATGTCGTGCAGGGCGTCGTAGAGCGGGCGCAGGTAGGGGTCGATCTTCTCGTAGAGCGTGCCGGGCAGGAAGCCGAGGCGCTCGCCGGCCTCGACGGCCGGGCGGGTCAGGATGATCCGGGTGACCTGCTTGGACTGCAGGGCCTGGACCGCCTTGGCCATGGCCAGATAGGTCTTTCCCGTACCGGCGGGACCGATGCCGAAGACGATCGTGTGCTTGTCGATCGCGTCGACGTACCGCTTCTGGTTGAGGGTCTTGGGCCGGATCGTGCGACCGCGGTTGGAGAGGATGTTCTGCGTGAGCACCTCGGCGGGGGTCTCCTCGCCGCCCTCCGAACCGTTCTCGCTCGCCCTGAGCATGGCGATCGAGCGTTCCACTGCGTCCTCCGTCATCGGCTGACCGGTGCGGAGCACCAGCATCATCTCGTCGAACAGGCGCTGGATCAGCGCGACGTCCGCCGCATCGCCGATCGCGCTGACCTGGTTGCCCCGGACATGGATGTCGGTCTGCGGGAACGACCGCTCGATCACGCGGAGCAGGGAGTCACCCGAGCCGAGGATGGTCACCATCGGATGCTTGGCGGGGACCGTGAACTGAGCGCGGGCTTCGCCGGGCGCGCCGTTGTGGGATGAGGGCGTCTGAGTCATGGGCCGGCACTGTGGCCTGCACACACCTCCCGATGCAGGGCTGTCGCCGCTCGACCGCCTCTGGGCTACCAAGCCTACGACTCGGTGCCGACAAGCCCGTAGCGGTTTACGGAGGGGGGCCGCCGAGGGCCGGGGCGCCTCTCCGGGCAGGATCCGGACACACCCTAGGGGTGGGCCGCGCGGAAGCCGATCGTGGGCACCGCCCTGCGCAGCGGCCAGGGGCGGGCGGGGGCCGGCAGGAGCCGCTCCAGGAAGGCGTAGCGGTCGCGCAGCGCCTCGGGGTCCTGCATGGCGTGCCCCTGGACGTGTTGCCACCAGGCGGCGATCTCGCCCCAGGTGGGGGCGGACAGGGAGCCGCCGAACTCCTGGACGGAGAGGGCCGCGGTGAGTCCGGCGAAGGCGAGCCGGTCGGCGAGGGGCCAGTCGGCGAGGGTGCCGGTGACGAATCCGGCGACGAAGACGTCCCCCGCGCCGGTCGGGTCGAGGGCGGACACCTGGATGGCGGGGACCTCGGCGGTCTCGCCGGTGGCGCCGTCGACGGCGTAGGCGCCCTCGGAACCGAGGGTGACGACGGCGTAGCGGACCTTGTCGGCGAGGGCGCGGGCGGCGGCCCGGGGGCAGTCGGTGCGGGTGTAGCGCATCGCCTCGGCGGCGTTGGGCAGGAAGGCCTCGCAGTGCGCGAGGTCGGTGAGGCCCGCCAGGTCCCAGCGGCCGGTGTCGTCCCAGCCGACGTCGGCGAAGACCTTGGCGCCGCCGCGGGCGGCCCGGGCGACCCAGTCCTCGCCGCGGCCGGGGACGAGGGAGGCGACGGCGGCCCGCGCGTGCGGCGGATAGGTGGGCAGGGCGCCGTCGAGGGGCGGGGCGGCGTGGCCGTGGGAGACCATCGTGCGCTCGCCCTCGTAGGCCATGGAGACGGTCACCGGGGAGTGCCAGCCGGGCACGGTCCTGGAGAGCGACAGGTCGATGCCCTCGCCCTGCTCCAGGGCGTCCCAGCAGTACTCGCCGTAGTGGTCGTCGCCGAAGGCGGCGGCGAGGGAGGTGCGCAGGCCGAGCCGGGCGAGGGCGGTGGCCATGTTGGCGACGCCGCCGGGGCTGGATCCCATGCCCCGGGCCCAGGACTCGGTGCCGCGGACGGGGGCGCTGTCGAGGCCGGTGAAGATGATGTCGAGGAAGACCGTGCCGGTCAGGAAGACGTCGCAGGCCGGGTCGGTGGGTTCGCGCAGACACACCAAAGGGTCGACTCCGGCGTCCTGTTGCGGCTGGTCTCCCCTTGCTGTGGTCACGGCGGACTCCCCGGTCGTGGTGCGGCGGACCGGCACCGCGGTGCCGATCTGGACAGTGTGCCCGATGGGGTCGGTGAGACGGGGGTGACGCAACGCGGCCTTCGCGCGTTCCCCGTCACCCCGACCCCAAACCGATAGTGACCCGTCTCACAGGCCGAATCGGGGGATACCGCCTTCTCCGCTCACTCGGATGCTTGATACACATGGTGCCGCGACCCGTGGATCACCGGGCGCCCATCTCATTTCCCTGTTCAGTTCCTGGAACGCCCATGTCGTCGCGCCCGCGCGTCCCGGGGGCTCTCGTCGCCCTCGTCGCCCTTTTCACGGCCGGTTACCTCGCCCCGTACCTGCTGCCGACCGTCGTCGGCCGGCTCTCCGCCGGGCTCGGCCTCACCCCCTCGCAGGCGGGCCTCGTCGGCTCCGTCCTGCTGCTCGGCTCCTCCTGCGCGGGCTTCACCCTCGCCGCGCGCGGGGAGCGGATCGGCCCGCGCCGGGCGGCCCGCGCGGGCCTCCTCGCGATGGCCGTCGGCTACGGCTCCGCCGCCGCGACCGACCTCGTGCCCCTGGTGGTCGCGGGCGCCGTCCTCGGCGGCCTCGGCTCGGGCACGGCGACGGCGGTGGCCGCCGCCGGGATCGCCGGACAGCGGGATCCGCACCGGGCCTCCACGCTCGGCCTGCTCTCCGTCTCGGCCACCGCGGGCGCCCTCTATCTGACGCTCCCGCACCTGGCCGGCGGCCATGCGCCGCCTCTCCTCGCGATCGCCTGCGCGGCGGCCCTGGTGTGGCCGCTCACGGGCCGGCTGCCGAGCGCGACCCGGGGGAACCGGGAGGCGGCGCCGACCGGCACGCTCCCCCACCGCCGGGCCGGAGCGGTGCTCGCGGGCGGGATCCTCTGCTGGTCCCTCGCGCAGAACGCGCTGTGGGGCGTGAGCGGCCGCATCGGGCTCACCCAGGCCGGACTGTCCGAGGTCACCGTCGGGGCGGTCTTCGCGGTGGCGCTCGGCGCGGGGCTCGTCGGGGTCACGGCGGCGGGGGCGCTCGGCTCCCGCCTGGGCCGGGCGGTACCGATCGGCGTGGGCACGGTCCTCATCGCGGGCTGTGTGCTGCTCAGCTCGTCGGCCGGGGACCTGGCGTCGTTCGCGACCGGCGAAGTCCTGTGGAACGCCCTCTACCCCGTAGTCCTCTCGTACCTCCTGGGCCTGGCCGCCTCGCTCGACCCGCGCGGCCGCTGGGCGGTCCTGGTCGGCGCGGCGTCCTCCCTGGGCGTGGCGTGCGGCCCGGTCACCGGCAGCCTGCTGTCGGAGGGGGTCGGCTATCCGGGGATGGGCGCGACCCTGTGCGCCCTGCTCCTGCTGGTCGCGATGCCGATGACGGCGGTGGCCCGGCACGTCTCCGGCCGGCCGCTGGTGCCGGGGTCGGTGCGGCGCAGGGGCGGTGCGGCGGGGGCGGTCCTGGCGGGCACGGCCGCGGCGACCCCGCCGTCCGTTCCCCAGATGGGCGCCACGGAACAGGAGGTCACCCCGATCCCGGTCCCGGTGGGCCGCCGCCGCCTCGCGAAGTCCGCGTTCCGCCTGGCGAGGCCGAGCGACCGGGGGTGAGGGGGCGCCTGCGGCGGGCTGGTTCTCCGCCCGGGCGGAAGACCGGCCCGCCCGGCCTTCGAGGGCACGGCCGCGGGCCGTAGCGGGTCCGGGGCTTGCTCCCGGACCCGGGAAGGGGCGGGGCGTGGTGGGGGAAAGCCCGCCGCGGGCGCCCCCACCCACCGCCTACTCCGCGCCGAACTCGTACGCCTCCACCTCGGAGAGGTACCGCGCCCGTCGCGGCTCGTCGTCGTCGAGGAAGGACGCCTCGAACGAGTTCCGCGCCAGCTCGCGCAGCTGCTCCGGCGTCAGCCCCAGCGCGTCCCGCACCCCGTCGAAGTTGTCCCCCACGTACCCGCCGAAGTAGGCCGGGTCGTCGGAGTTCACGGTGACGAGCAGCCCCGCCGCCATCATCGCCCGCAGCGGGTGGTCGGCGAGCACGTCGATCGCCCGGAGCCGGACGTTCGACAGCGGGCAGAGCGTGAGCGGCACCCGCTCCCGCACGAGCCGTTCGACGAGCTCCGGGTCCTCCATGCAGCGCAGCCCGTGGTCGATCCGCTCGACGCCGAGGACGTCCAGGGCCTCGCGGATGTAGGCGGCCGGGCCCTCCTCGCCCGCGTGGGCGACGCGGCGCAGTCCGAGCGCCGCGGCGGCCTCGTACACCTCGCGGAACTTGGCCGGCGGGTGGCCGACCTCGGCCGAGTCGAGCCCGACGCCGGTGATCCGGTCGAGGTGGGGCTTCGCGGCCTCCAGGGTGGCGAGCGCCGACTCCGCCGACTCGTCGCGCAGGAAGCACATGATGAGCCGGGTGGAGATCCCGTACCGCTCCTCTGAGCGTTCGAGGGAGGCGCTCAGGCCCTCGATGACGGTGCCGACGGGAACACCGCGGGCGGTGTGCGCCTGCGGGTCGAAGAAGATCTCGGCGTGCCGGACGCCCTGGGCGGCGGCCCGCCCCAGATAGGCGTCGGTGAGCTCGGTGAAGTCCTCGGCGGTGCGCAGGACCGCCATCAGGCCGTAGTAGAGGTCCAGGAAGGACTGGAGGTCGCTGAAGCGGTACGCCTCGCGCAGGGCGGCGGTGTCCGCGTACGGCAGGGTGACGCCGTTGCGGGCGGCGAGCGCGAAGGCCAGCTCGGGTTCGAGGGTGCCCTCGATGTGGAGGTGCAGTTCGGCCTTGGGAAGGCCGGTGGGTCCAGTGGGGCCGGTGAGTCCGGTGGGGCCGTTGGATCCGGTGGGTCCGTGCATGGGGGGTGTCTATCTCTTCGGTACGGGGACCCTCATGAGGTCCTGGGCAATGCTCAGTTCGCCGTCGAACCCGGCCGCCCGCGCCTGCCGCTCGAACTCGGACGGCTCGGAGTAGCGCTGCGAGAAGTGGGTCAGGACGAGATGCCGGACACCCGCGTCCCGGGCGACGGCGGCCGCCTGTCCGGCCGTCAGATGGCCGTGGTCGGTGGCGAGGCGGACGTCCTCGTCGAGGAACGTCGACTCGATGACGAGCATGTCGGCGCCCTCCGCGAGGGCGTGCACGCCGTCACAGAGCCGGGTGTCCATGACGAAGGCGAAGCGCTGCCCGCGACGGACCTCGCTGACCTCGTCGAGGGTCACGCCGTTCAGGGCACCCTCGCGCTGGATCCGGCCCACGTCGGGGCCCTTGATGTCGTGCGCGGCGAGCCGCTCGGGCAGGATGCGGCGCCCGTCGGGCTCGGTCAGCCGGTAGCCGTACGACTCGACGGGGTGGGAGAGCCTGTACGCGTCCAGGGTGTACGCGTCGGTGACGGCGAGCACCCCGTCGGCGGCGACCGGGGCCTGCGCCAGCTCCACGGTCTCGCGGTAGGCGGTGGCGTACCGCAGCCGCTCGAAGAAGTGCTGTCCGCTCGCCGGGTAGTGCGCGGTGACCGGGTGCGGGACCTGGTCGAGGTTGATCCGCTGGATCACCCCCGCCAGGCCGAGCGAGTGGTCGCCGTGGAAGTGCGTCACACAGATCCGGTCGATGTCGTGCGCCGCGACCCCGGCCCGCAGCATCTGCCGCTGGGTGCCCTCTCCGGGATCGAAGAGGATGCCCTGCCCGTCCCAGCGCAGCAGGTAGCCGTTGTGGTTCCGGTGCCGGGTCGGGACCTGGCTCGCGGTCCCGAGCACGACGAGTTCGCGAACGGACATGTGTGTTCCCGCCTATCCGGGGGGCCAGTTGAGGCCGCGGCCGCCCAGCACGTGCGCGTGGGCGTGGAAGACGGTCTGGCCCGCGCCGGCGCCGGTGTTGAAGACGATCCGGAAACCGCTGCCGTCGACCTTCTCCTGCGAGGCGACCTCGCCGGCCTCGCGCAGTATGTCGGCGGCGACGGTCGGCGCGGCGGTGGCCAGGGAGGCGGCGTCCGGGTAGTGGAGGCGCGGGATCACGAGGACGTGGGTGGGCGCCTGCGGGTTTATGTCGCGGAACGCGAGCGTCGTCTCCGTCTCGCGCACGATCGTCGCGGGCACGTCCCCCGCCACGATCTTGCAGAACAGGCAGTCGCTCTGCGGCTCTCCGGCCATGGCCCTGGGCCTCCTCGCCTCGTCGGTCGGTACACGGGCATGCTATCCGCCGCACCGGGCGGCGCCGTGTCCCCGGTCAGTCCTTGGGTGCGCGCCGGTTGAGGGCCGATCGGCTCACCCAGTACGTGATGATCACGGCCCAGAACAGCGGCGTCCCCAGCCCTCCGACGACGCTCACGTCGAACGACCAGAGGGCCATCGACACCACCGAGTAGAGCCCGAGGAGCCCCACGGCGGTGGCCATCGCGATCACCGGTCGGCAGGAGCGGGCGACCAGGAACATCGGACGGCGCAGCCGGGGAGGCACCCTGCGGCCCATCCACAGCACCCAGCCGCCCCAGGCGCCGACGAGCACGGCGGCACCCGTCACGAAGGGCACGACGGCCTCGGCGCCGGTGGCACCGCCCCGCAGCGAGGCGGCACCGAACGTCGAGGCGATGAAGCCGAGCAGGGCCACCCAGCGGGCCCCGGCGACCGTGTTCCAGGCCATGGCCTCCAGGTTGTAGCGGGCCTTGCGGTCCTGGAGGTCGAGCGCGGCGGAGGCGACGAAGCCCTCGGCGGCCTGGGTCCAGGCCCCGCGCCGGAACCAGCGGCGCCGCAGCCTCAGCAGCGACAGGTTGTTGTGGGCCTCGCTGCTCTGCGGGTTGAGCCGCAGGGTCGTCTCGTACGCCCGCTGCGCGGTGGCGTGGTCGCCCCGGCGCTGGGCGGTGAGCCCCACGAGGAAGTGGGCCGCGTCCTCCTCGGGGGCGAGCTCGACGGCGGCCCGCGCCGCCTCGTAGGCCTCGACGGTCCGCGCGGGCGTGCGCGCCTGCTCCCCGAACTGGGCGAGGGCGGTACCGAGGGCGTAGTGGGTGCCCCAGTACTGCGGTGCGAGCCGGACGGCGTACCGGGCGGAGGTCTCCGCCTCCCGGAACCGTCGCAGGCCCAGCAGGATCTGGACACGCATCAGCCAGGCCATGAGCAGCTCGGGTTCGGCGCTCAGGGCCCGGTCGACGGCGTCGAGGGCGGCCGGGTGGTCCTCGGCGCGGTGGTGGCAGCGGGCGAGCAGGACGAGCGCCTCGGCGTCCTCCGGTTCGGTCGCCAGGTGCTGGGCCACGAGCTCGCCGGCCTGTGCGTAGCGCCCGGTGTCGTAGAGCGCCTCCGCGCGCAGGAGAGCGGTCGGCGTGGTCACAGCTTGCGCTTCCGCTTGAGGTGGGCGAGGAGGTCGTCGTACAGCCCGCCCTCGTTGGCGAACATGGCGACGTTCCGGGCGGCCGCGAACCACGGCTCCGTCGACGGCTTGATCTGCTTGGCGGCGCCGAGCAGGTCCTTGGTGCTGATCAGACGTACGGAGCCGCTGCGGGCGGAGTCGAGCAGCGCGGCCTCGGCGGCCGTCTCGCAGACATGGGCGAGGTCGGCGCCGGAGAAGTCCTCGGTGGCCTTGACGAGCTTGCCGAGATCGACGGCCTCGATGGGGCGCTCGCGCAGGTGGTACCGGAGGATCGACTCCCGGGCGGTGGCGTCCGGCGGCAGCACGAGCAGGGTGCGGTCGAGCCGGCCGGGGCGGCGCAGCGCGATGTCCACGTCCCAGGGCACGTTGGTGGCGGCGAGCACGAAGACACCCTCGTTGCCGGCGCCGCTCGCGATGCCGTCGAGCTCGGTGAGGAGCTGGTTGACGACATTGCGCAGACCGCTGTGGTGCGTACGGGAACGCTTGGCGCCGAGGGCGTCCAGCTCGTCGAGGAAGACGACGCAGGGGGCCTGGCGGCGGGCGGTCTCGAAGATGTCGTGGATGTTCTTCTCCGAGGCCCCGATCCACATGTCGAGGACGTCGGAGAGCGAGACGGTGAGGAAGTTCGCGCCGAGCTCGCCCGCGACGGCCCGTGCGATGAACGTCTTGCCGCAGCCGGGCGGGCCGTAGAGGAGCAGGCCGCCGCGCAGCGACTTGCCGTACAGCCTGCGCAGTTCGGGGTTGCGCATGGGGGCGAGGAAGGCCGCTTCGAGCCGGTCCTTGACCTCTTCCATGCCGCCGACGTCGGCGAGGCGTACGGAGCCGGGGGCGTCGACGTCCCAGGCGGCGGCGTCCCCGGCGGGACCCTCGCCTGCGGCGGCCTGCGGGTCCTCCAGGAAACGGGGGCCGACGAGGTCCTGGACCTGCTGCTCGGCGGCGTCCCAGTCGAAGCCGGGACGGTCGACGGCCGGACCGTCGGTGGCGGGGCGGCCGACGGCGGGACCGTCGGTGGCCGCGTCCTGGGTCGGGGCCGCCGGGGCCGGGGCCTGGGCCGACGGTGCCGGGGCCTGGGCCGACGGTGCCGGGGTCGCGCCCGGGGCGGCGGTCGGGGTCGGCGGCAGGCCCATCGCGCGGACCATCAGCGCGCGGGCACCGGCGTCCCCCGGCGCGTGCTGGAGCGCGACCGCCGCCTCCGAGACGGCCTCGTCGTTCCGTCCCTCCGCGAGCAGCAGTTCGGCGAAGTGCAGACGCAGGGGGACGTCGTCGGGCGCGGCGGCGACCGCTGCGCGCAGACTGCGGATCAGGGGGGACTCGTCGGCCATGCGGTCAGCCTAAGGAGCGCCCGGGGGCCGCCGTCCACCGGGTTCGGTCCGCCGTGCCCGTCCGTACACCCCGCCGCATGAACCGTGCCCGTCCGTACGCCCCTTCCGCACACCCTTCCTTACGCTTCGCCGCATGAGACGCGAGGGCGCACCGCGCAGGCTGACCGCGGACGGCACGGTGTGGCTCTGGAACGTCCGGCACCGGCACCCCGACTGCCGGACGGTGCTGTCGCTGCGCCGCACGGAGAACCCCCACGCACAGCTCCGGCTGGTCTTCCGGGACGCCCCCGGCCGTGTCGTGGCCGGCTTCACGACGGGCACCGGGGAAGTGGCCGCCGTCGCGGGCGGACACCTCGACCTCAACCAGCCGGGCGTGGTGCGAAGGTTCCTGGACGCGGCCGGCGCCCGCGGCCTCCTCCCCACCGCGCACGGTGTGCGGGAGGAGGACGGCCGGCCGCTCTTCGACGCCGTGGCGCGCACCCCGGAGCCGCACGGAACCGGCCCGGCGCGCGCGACCGCGTCGGCTCGGGTCCGGCGGAAGAGACGGCCGGCCTAGCTCCAGCGTCCCGTACGCCCCAGGACGAGCGCCGTCGCCGCCGTGCCCGCCGTCGAGGTGCGCAGCACGCTGCGGCCCAGCCGGTACGGCTTCGCCCCGGCCGCCTCGAACGCGGCGAGCTCCTCCGGGGAGACCCCGCCCTCGGGCCCGACGACCAGCACGATCGAGCCCTTCGCCGGGAGCTCGGCGGTGGCCAGCGCCCCGCTCGGGTGGTCGCGGTCCTCGTGCAGGACGGCCGCGAAGTCCGCCCCCGCGAGCAGCGCGGCGACCTGCTTGGTCGTCATGAGCTCCGCGACCTCGGGGAACCGCGAGCGGCGCGACTGCTTGCCGGCCTCGCGTGCGGTGGACCGCCACTTGGCGAGCGCCTTGAGGCCCCGGTCGCCCTTCCACTGGGTGATGCAGCGGGAGGCGGCCCAGGGCACGACGGCGTCCACCCCGGTCTCCGTCATGGTCTCCACGGCGAGTTCACCCCGGTCGCCCTTGGGCAGCGCCTGGACGACGGTGATCCGGGGCTCCTCCGCGGGGTCCTCGTGGACCTCGTCGACCCGCACGGTGAGCTGGTCCTTGCCCTCGGCGGCGAGCACCACGCACGCCGCCCAGCGGCCCAGACCGTCGGCGAGGACGAGCTCCTCGCCCTCCCGCAGCCGCTTCACGGAGACGGCGTGCCGGCCCTCGGGGCCGTCCAGGAGGAAACTCCCGGGACCCGGGACGGCGTCGACGACGAAGACGGGTGCGGTCATGAGGTGCTCCTGGGGGCGAGCTCGGAGAGAGCGGTGTCGAGTTCGGCGGCCAGCACCTCGACGAGCTGCCCGGCGGGGAGTTCGCGGGCGAGCCGGTGGCCCTGGCCGGCCCAGAGGGCCATGCCCTGGGCGTCGCCCGCGGTGGCGGCGGCCTTGCGGATCGGGGCGGTGAGGTGGTGGATCTCGGGGTAGGCGGCGGGGGCGTACGGCCCGTGCTCCCGCATGAAGCGGTTGACGAGGCCGCGCGCCGGGCGCCCGGAGAAGGCCCGGGTGAGGGCGGTCCGGGTGAACAGCGGGTCGGTCAGGGCCCGCTTGTGCAGCGGGTGGGCACCCGACTCGGGACAGCAGAGGAAGGCCGTGCCGAGCTGGGCGGCGTCCGCTCCGGCGGCCAGGACGGCGGCGATCTGCGCGCCGCGCATGATCCCGCCGGTGGCGACGATCGGCAGGGAGACGCTCTCGCGGACCTGGGTGAGGAGGGCGAGCAGCCCGGTGCCCGGGGCGCCCTCGTCGGCCGGGTCGTCGCGGAAGGTGCCCTGGTGTCCGCCGGCCTCGACACCCTGGACGCAGACGGCGCCGGCTCCCGCGCGCTGGGCGGCGAGGGCCTCGTCGGCGGAGGTGACGGTCACGATCGTGAAGGTGTTGACGCGGGCGAAGGAGGCGAGGACCTCGGGCTCGGGGCAGCCGAAGGTGAACGAGACGACGCGGACGGGGTCCTCCAGGAGGATCGCCAGCTTGGCGTCGTAGGCGTCGTCGCGGCAGTCGTCGGACTCGCCGAGCGGGGTCTCGTACCAGGTGGCCTCGCCCGCGAGCTGATGGCGGTAGACCTCGATGGCGGCGGGGTCGGTGGGCCGCCCGGTCTCCGGCAGGAAGAGGTTGACGCCGAAGGGGCGTGCGGTGAGCCCGCGCACCTGCTTGATCTCCTGGTAGAGGCCTCCGGCCGTCTTGTATCCGCCGGCCAGGAAGCCGAGCCCCCCGGCCGCGCACACGGCTCCGACCAGTTCGGGACAGGAGGCGCCACCCGCCATGGGGGCCTGCACGATCGGAAAACGAGAGAGATCGTTCAGCGCGGTGGTGGACATATGGGCATCGTGCCATGCCCCTGCTTCGGGGCCGAATCCGTACGTCAGGTCATGGGAGGGATGCGGAGGGGACGGCGGAAGGGGCGGCAACCGCCTGCGCGGATGCCGCCCCTTCCGTACCGTCGAACCGGGCTCTACCGCCCGTTGAACGCGTCCTTCAGACGGGAGAACAGCCCCTGCTGGCCCGGCTGGAACTGGCCGGTGGGCCGCTCCTCGCCGCGCAGCTTGGCCAGTTCGCGCAGAAGCCGCTCCTGCTCCGGGTCGAGCTTGCTCGGCGTCTGCACCTCGACGTGCACGATCAGGTCGCCCCGGCCGTTGCCCCGCAGATGAGTGACGCCGCGGCCGTGCAGCGGGATCGACTGACCGGACTGGGTGCCCGGGCGGATGTCGATCTCCTCGACGCCGTCGAGGGTCTGCAGCGGCACCTTGGTACCGAGCGCCCCCGCCGTCATCGGGATGGTGACCGTGCAGTGCAGATCGTCGCCGCGCCGCTGGAAGGTGTCGTGCGGCGTCTCGTGGATCTCGACGTAGAGGTCGCCGGCGGGGCCGCCGCCGGGGCCGACCTCGCCCTCGCCCGCGAGCTGGATCCGGGTGCCGTTGTCGACACCGGCCGGGATCTTGACCGTGAGGGTGCGACGGGACCGGACCCGGCCGTCGCCCGCGCACTCGGGGCACGGGGTCGGGACGACGGTGCCGAAGCCCTGGCACTGCGGGCAGGGCCGCGAGGTCATGACCTGGCCCAGGAACGACCGGGTGACCTGCGAGACCTCGCCGCGGCCGCGGCACATGTCACAGGTCTGCGCGGAGGTGCCGGGTGCGGCACCCTCGCCCGAGCAGGTCGTACAGACGACCGCCGTGTCGACCTGGATGTCCTTGGTGGTGCCGAAGGCCGCCTCGTTGAGGTCGATCTCCAGACGGATCATGGCGTCCTGGCCGCGGCGGGTCCGCGAGCGCGGGCCGCGCTGCTGGGACGTGCCGAAGAAGGCGTCCATGATGTCGGAGAAGTTGCCGAAGCCACCGGCACCGAAGCCACCCGCGCCGCCTCCGCCGGAAGCCGAGAGCGGGTCGCCGCCCAGGTCGTAGACCTGCTTCTTCTGCGGGTCCGAGAGGACCTCGTAGGCGGCGTTGATCTCCTTGAAGCGTTCCTGCGTCTTCGGATCGGGATTCACATCCGGGTGCAGCTCGCGCGCGAGCCTCCGGAAGGCCTTCTTGATCTCGTCCTGGGAGGCGTCGCGGCGCACGCCGAGTACGGCGTAGTAGTCCGTGGCCACTTACGACTCCGCCAGGATCTGTCCGACGTAACGTGCCACTGCGCGTACCGCTCCCATCGTTCCGGGGTAGTCCATGCGGGTCGGTCCGACCACGCCGAGTTTGGCGACTGCCTCGCCGCCCGAACCGTAGCCGACCGAGACGACGGACGTGGAGCTCAGCCCCTCGTGGGCGTTCTCGTGCCCGATGCGTACGGTCATGCCCGATTCCTTGGCCTCGCCGAGCAGCTTGAGGAGCACGACCTGCTCCTCGAGGGCTTCAAGGACCGGCCTGATCATCAGGGGAAAGTCGTGTCCGAAGCGGGTGAGATTGGCGGTACCGCCGATCATCAGCCGCTCCTCGTGCTCCTCGACGAGGCTTTCGAGGAGGGTCGCGAGCACGGTCGAGACCGTGGCGCGGTCCTCGACCTCCTCGAAGGACTCGGGGAGGTCCTGCACCAGCTGCGGCACGTCGGCGAACCGGCGTCCGACGACCCGGCTGTTGAGCCGCGCCCGCAGATCGGCGAGCGAGGTCTCACCGAAGGGGGCGGGGCAGTCGACGAGCCGCTGCTCGACACGGCCGGTGTCCGTGATGAGCACCAGCATCAGGCGCGCGGGAGCCAGCGAGAGCAGCTCCACGTGCCGGACGGTCGAGCGGGTCAGCGAGGGGTACTGGACGACGGCGACCTGCCGGGTCAGCTGGGCGAGCAGCCGGACCGTACGGCCGACGACGTCGTCCAGGTCCACCGCGCCGTCGAGGAAGTTGTGGATGGCCCGGCGCTCGGGCGTCGACAGCGGCTTGACGCCGGCGAGCCGGTCGACGAAGAGGCGGTAGCCCTTGTCGGTCGGGATGCGTCCGGCACTGGTGTGGGGCTGGGCGATGAACCCCTCCTCCTCCAGCACGGCCATGTCGTTGCGCACGGTGGCGGGCGAGACACCGAGCTTGTGACGCTCGGTGAGCGCCTTGGAGCCGACCGGCTCCTCCGTCCCGACGTAGTCCTGGACGATGGCGCGCAGGACCTCGAGTCTGCGTTCGCTGAGCATCGTGCGCACCTCCAGCTGTCGTCGTCGTTCCGGTTGCTCCGCTTTTGGCACTCACCCTGTCCGAGTGCCAGCGATCCCCCGGCCAGTGTACGGCGGCGGGCGTCGCTCCTGGCAAGGTGGCGGCGCTCCCACCGGCTAGCGTCGCCGTATGGACGTGGATTGGGAAGCGTACGGGTGGGAGCGGCTCGCGGACGGGGTGGGCCGGCGACGGCTGCCCGGCTGGGACGCCACGGTGGGGCTGGTACTGGGTGAACGGGCGGTGCTGCTGTACGACACGGGCTCCTCGCTCGCCGAGGGCGCCGAGCTGCGGACCCAGATCGCGGCGCTCACGGGCGGCCGGAGAGTGACGCACATCGCACTGAGCCACCCGCATTTCGACCATGTGCTCGGCACGGCGGTGTTCGCGGGAGCGGAGGTCTTCGGCGCGGTGGGGTCGGACGAGCTGCTCGGCCGGGAGCGGGAGCGGGAGGCGCTGCGCCGGGACGCCGTGGAGCAGGGCCTCGACGCGAAGGCCGCGGCGGAGGCCGCGGACGTCCTGGTGGCCCCCCGGCACGTGGTCTCCGGGGAGTGGACGCTCGACCTGGGCGACCGGCAGGTCCTCCTGGCGAACGTCGGCCCCGGCCACACGGGCCACGACCTGGTGCTCCTGGTGCCCGGCGAGCGGGAGGTGGTCTTCTGCGGCGATCTCGTCGAGGAGTCGGGCGAGCCGCAGGCGGGCCCGGACGCGATCCCCTCCCGCTGGCCGGACGCGCTCGACCGGCTGCTGCGGCTCGGCGGCGAGGACGCGGTGTACGTGCCGGGGCACGGGGCGGTGGTGGACGCCACGTTCGTACGACTCCAACGGGAGGAACTGGCAACGCGCTTCCCGGTCGCATAACGTCGCCCGAATGCGCAGCTACAACCCGGATCTGACGCCCCCATGGAAGCGTTCGGCGCCCGTTCCCGAGGTCCCGGCCGACCGTGACCTCGTCGTCGAGGAGGTCACGACGGGCTTCTGCGGGGCGGTGATCCGCTGCGAGGCGGGCACGGTGACCCTGGAGGACCGCTTCGGCAAGCACCGGGTCTTCCCGATGGATCCGCGCGGCTTCCTCCTGGAGGGCCGCGTGGTGACCCTGGTCCGCCCGTCCGCCGCCCCGGCGCGCCCCACCCGCACGGCCTCGGGCTCGGTCGCGGTCCCCGGCGCACGGGCACGGGTCGCGCGAGCGGGCCGGATCTACGTGGAGGGCCGTCACGACGCGGAACTCGTCGAACGGGTCTGGGGCGACGACCTCCGCATCGAGGGCGTGGTCGTGGAGTACCTGGAGGGCGTCGACGACCTCCCGTCGATCGTCGCGGAGTTCGACCCGGCCCCGGACGCCCGCCTGGGTGTCCTGGTGGACCATCTGGTCCCGGGTTCGAAGGAGTCGAGGATCGCCGCGCAGGTGACCTCCCCGGACGTGCTGGTCGTGGGCCACCCGTACATCGACGTCTGGGAGGCGGTGAAACCGGCCTCGGTGGGCATCCCCGCCTGGCCGCGGGTCCCCAGGGGCCAGGACTGGAAGACGGGCGTGTGCGAGGCCCTGGGCTGGCCCGCCCACACGGGCGCGGCCTGGCAGCACATCCTGTCGAAGGTCACGTCCTACAAGGACCTGGAGCCGGAACTGCTGGGCCGGGTGGAGGAACTGATCGACTTCGTGACGGCGCCGTAGCGGGAGCCGACGGCGGCACGGACCCGGGCAGCGCCTCCCTCGTCCCGGGACAGGGGTGTCCCGGCGTCCCGGGACTCCGGGTCCGTGCCGCGCCGGACGGGGCCGTGCGAGCGTGACGGAGCCTTCGCGGCTCGGCCCTTCCGCCGCGCCGCCACCGTCGCGTCATCCGGAGGAATCCGTGTTCTCACACCCCGCCCTCACGAGGGCCGCACTGCTCGTGTCCGCCACCGCCGTCGCCGTCACGGGTCTCGCGGGCACCGCCGTCGCCCGCCCCGGCGCGCCGTACCTGTCGTACGGCAGCCAGGGCGAGGGCGTGAAGTGCGTCCAGATGGCCGTGAACTGGGCCAACGCCGTCCCCCTCGAACTGGCCGAGGACGGCATCTGGGGCAGGCAGACGCAGTGGGGCGTGATCGCCTTCCAGAACTGGAAGGTGGGCGAATCCCAGGCGGACGGCGTCGTCGGGCCCGACACCGGCGACCGGATGCTGGAGACCTTGCGGGAGTACAACCCGGTGACGGCGAACCACTGCTACAAGTACCTGCCGAGCCACTGACCCGTCCCGGGCGCCGCCCTCACCCGGGGCACGCCCGGCTCGGGGCGTGCCCGGCTCGGGGCGCGCCCTGCCCGCGGGCACGCTCGGCAAGGGACAGCGCGGGGTCGGCGCGGGGTCGGCGCGGGTCGGGGAAGGCCCGGAGGAGACGGCCTAGTCCACCAGGTCCCGCACCACCGCGTCCGCGAGCAGACGGCCGCGCAGGGTCAGGACCGCGCGGCCGGCCTCGTGGGCGGCGGGGTCGAGGAGCCCGTCCGACAGGGCCCGCCCGGCGGCGGCCAGCCCCGCCGGCTTGAGGATCGACAGCTCGACGCCGTCCCGGAGCCGCAGCTCCAGCAGGATCCGCTCCACCCGGCGGTCCTCCTCGGAGAGGATCTCCCGCCCGGCGCCCGGCGACCTCCCCTCGGCGAGGGCCGCCGCGTACGCCCCGGGGTGCTTCACGTTCCACCAGCGGACGCCGCCGACATGGCTGTGGGCGCCGGGGCCCGCGCCCCACCAGTCGGCCCCGCGCCAGTACAGCTCGTTGTGGAGGCAGCGCCCGGCCTCCGAGGTGGCCCAGTTGGAGACCTCGTACCAGGAGAAGCCCGCCTTCTCGAAGGCCTCTTCCGCGATCAGGTAGCGATCGGCGTGGACGTCGTCGTCGGTCATGGGCACCTCACCGCGCCGAATGCGCCGCGCGAGCTGCGTCCCCTCCTCGACGATGAGCGCGTAGGCGCTGACGTGGTCGGGCCCGGCGCCGATGGCCGCGTCGAGCGAGGCCCGCCAGTCGTCGTCGGTCTCCCCGGGGGTGCCGTAGATCAGGTCGAGGTTGACGTGCTCGAACCCGGCGTCCCGCGCCTCCCCGACGCACGCCTCGGGGCGCCCGGGGGTGTGCGTCCGGTCGAGGATCTTCAGCACGTGCTGCTTGGCACTCTGCATGCCGAAGGAGATCCGGTTGAAGCCACCGGCCCGCAGCTCCGCCAGATAGGCCGGGTTCACGGAGTCGGGATTGGCCTCGGTGGTCACCTCGGCGTCGTCGGCGAGCCCGAACTCCTCGCGGACGGCCGCCAGCATCCGTACGAGATCACCGGCGGCGAGCAGGGTGGGCGTACCCCCGCCGACGAACACGGTCCGCACCGGCCTGGGGTCGTCCCCGAGCACCTTGCGGGCGAGCCGGATCTCCTCGACGACCTGCTCGGCGTAGTTGTCCCGGGAGGCGAGCACGCCACCGGTCCCCCGCAGCTCACCGGCCGTGTAGGTGTTGAAGTCGCAGTAGCCGCAGCGCGTCGCGCAGTACGGCACGTGCAGGTAGAACCCGAGCGGCCGCTCCCCCGCCCCTTCCAGGGCGTGCGGGGGCAGCGCCCCGTCGTCGGGAACGGTCTCACCATCGGGCAGTACGGAAGGCATGAGCCCCATTGTCCCGTACTGCCCGAGGTGAACGCCCGGCCTGTGGACAACCTCTCCCCAGGGCGGGGCCCAGGCCCACGGCGGCGGGGGTCAGGACTCCCGGGACCCGGCGTACATGTCGTCGATGAGCCCCTTGTACTCGCGCTCCACCACCGGCCGCTTCAGCTTCAGCGACGGGGTCAGCTCGCCGTGCTCGATGTCGAGGTCGCGCGGCAGCAGCCGGAACTTCTTGATCGTCTGCCAGCGCTGGAGGCCCTCGTTGAGGCGGTCGACGTAGCCCTGGACCATCTTCACGGTCTGCGGGGCGGCGACGACCTCGGCGTACGACTTGCCCGCCAGGTCGTGCTCGGCGGCCCAGCCGAGGAGGGTGGGCTCGTCGAGGGCGATCAGCGCGGTGCAGAAGTTCCGGTCGGCGCCGTGGACGAGGATGTTCGAGACGAACGGGCAGACGGCCTTGAACTGGCCCTCGACCTCGGCCGGCGCGATGTACTTGCCGCCGGACGTCTTGATCAGGTCCTTCTTCCGGTCCGTGATCCGCAGGTAGCCGTCGGCGGACAGCTCGCCGATGTCACCGGTGTGGAACCAGCCGTCGGACTCCAGGACCTCGCTCGTCTTCTCCGGAAGGCCGTGGTAGCCCTCCATGACGCCGGGGCCGCGCAGCAGGATCTCGCCGTCGTCGGCGATCCGGACCTCGGTGCCGGGGAGCGGCTTGCCGACGGTGCCGGTGCGGTAGGCCTCGCCCGGGTTGACGAAGGAGGCGGCGGAGGTCTCGGTGAGTCCGTAACCCTCCAGGATGTGGATGCCGGCGCCGGCGAAGAAGTAGCCGATCTCGGGGGCGAGGGCGGCGGACCCGGAGATGCACGCGCGCAGGTTGCCGCCGAAGGCGTCACGGATCTTGGAGTAGACGAGGGCGTCGGCGACCTTGTGCTTGGCCGTGAGGCCGAAGGGCGCGGACGCCGTCCCGGTGCGGCGGAAGTTGTCCTGGCTGGCCTTGGCGTACTCGCGGGAGACACCGGCCGCCCACTGGAAGATCTTGTACTTGGCCCCGCCGGCGGCGCGGGCCTTGGCGGCGACGCCGTTGTAGACCTTCTCGAAGATGCGGGGCACGGCCGCCATGTAGGTCGGCTGGACCACCGGCAGGTTCTCGATGATCTTGTCGACACGGCCGTCGACGGCGGTGACGTGGCCGACCTCGATCTGGCCCGAGGTGAGGACCTTGCCGAAGACATGGGCGAGCGGCAGCCACAGGTACTGGACGTCGACCTCGGTGACGAGCCCGGTCGCGGCGATCGCCTTGGCCATGTACGACCAGTTGTCGTGCGGGAGGCGGACGCCCTTGGGGCGGCCGGTGGTGCCGGAGGTGTAGATGAGGGTGGCGAGCTGCGTGGCGGTGATCGCCGCGACCCGCTCCTTCACGGCCTCGGGGTGCTTCTCGAGGTAGCCCTTGCCGCGCGCCTCCAGCTCGGCGAGCGTGAGGACGAAATCGCCGTCGCTCTCCACCCCGGTGGCGTCGATGACGACGACATGGCGGAGGTTCGGCAGGTCGGCGCGGCGCTCGACGGCCTTGGCGAGCTGGGCCGCGTCCTCGGCGATGAGGACCCGGGACTCGGAGTCGGAGAGGATGAAGGCCGATTCCTCGGCGTTGGTCTGCGGGTAGACCGTGGTGGTGGCGGCGCCCGCGCACATCACGCCGAGGTCGGCGAGGATCCACTCGACGCGGGTGGCGGAGGCGAGCGCGACCCGCTCCTCGGCCTGCACACCGAGATCGGCGAGGCCGGCGGCGATCGCGTAGACCCGTTCGGCGGCCTGCCCCCAGCTGAGCGACTTCCACTCGTCCGGGCCGGCGCCGGAGGCGGCGGGCACCGGATAGCGGTAGGCCTCCGCATCCGGAGTCCGCTCGACGCGCTCAAGGAAGAGGGTCGCCACGGAGGGCGGCCGGTTCTCGATCTGGGTCTGTGTGTCGCTCACGACGTCCTCCGGGCGGCGGCGGTGCCTTCTGGTGGTTCGTAACTAACTGGCGAGTAACCTTCGAGCCGGGATCAGAGTAAAGGCCCGAGGTCCGGCGCGTAAGAGTCTGCAGGGCGCCGCTTGATAACGAACGGGCCCACGCGCACTCGGCACGTGGACCCGTCGTTTGACCAGGACAGCCGCGTACGGCTCTCTCCTGCTACTTCTTCTTGCCGGAGGACTCGTCGCTGGAGAGGACGGCGATGAAGGCCTCCTGGGGCACCTCCACCGAGCCGACCATCTTCATGCGCTTCTTGCCTTCCTTCTGCTTCTCGAGCAGCTTCCGCTTACGGGAGATGTCACCGCCGTAGCACTTGGCGAGGACGTCCTTGCGGATGGCGCGAATGGTCTCGCGGGCGATGACCCGGGAGCCGATCGCGGCCTGGATCGGCACCTCGAAGGCCTGCCGCGG
The DNA here is from genome assembly GCF_014656215.1 of Streptomyces zaomyceticus. GTDB lineage: Bacteria > Actinomycetota > Actinomycetes > Streptomycetales > Streptomycetaceae > Streptomyces > Streptomyces zaomyceticus. The sequence goes on from NZ_BNBZ01000001.1 coordinate 239,370, forward strand.
GATGAGCTCGCGCAGCTTGGCGACCAGCCGCACACCGTAGGCGTACGCGGCGTCCTTGTGGGTGACGGCGGAGAACGCGTCGACCTTGTCGCCGTGCAGCAGGATGTCGACCTTGACCAGGCTGGAGGCCTGCTCGCCGGTGGGCTCGTAGTCGAGGGAGGCGTAACCGCGCGTCTTGGACTTCAGCTGGTCGAAGAAGTCGAAGACGATCTCGGCGAGGGGCAGGGTGTAGCGGATCTCGACCCGGTCCTCGGAGAGGTAGTCCATGCCGATCAGCGTGCCGCGACGGGTCTGGCACAGCTCCATGATCGCGCCGATGAACTCGCTGGGGGCCAGGATCGTGGCGCGTACGACGGGCTCGTACACATCGTCGATCTTGCCCTCGGGGAACTCGCTCGGGTTGGTGACCGTGTGCTCGCTGCCGTCCTCCATGACCACGCGGTAGACCACGTTGGGCGCGGTGGCGATGAGATCGAGTCCGAACTCCCGCTCAAGCCGCTCACGGATGACGTCGAGGTGCAGGAGCCCCAGGAAGCCGACGCGGAAGCCGAAGCCGAGCGCGGCGGAGGTCTCCGGCTCGTAGACCAGCGCGGCGTCGTTGAGCTGCAGCTTGTCGAGGGCCTCGCGGAGGTCCGGGTACTCCGAGCCGTCCAGCGGGTAGAGACCCGAGAAGACCATCGGCTTCGGGTCCTTGTAACCGCCGAGGGCCTCGGTGGCGCCCTTGTTCAGGGAGGTGATCGTGTCACCGACCTTGGACTGGCGGACGTCCTTCACACCGGTGATGAGGTAGCCCACCTCACCGACGCCGAGACCGTCCGACGGCGTCATCTCCGGGGACGAGACACCGATCTCGAGCAGCTCGTGGGTGGCGCCGGTCGACATCATCTTGATGCGCTCGCGCTTGTTGAGCTGCCCGTCGACCACTCGCACATAGGTCACGACACCCCGGTACGAGTCGTACACGGAGTCGAAGATCATCGCGCGGGCGGGCGCGTCGGCGACACCGACCGGGGCGGGAACGTCCCGGACGACCCGGTCCAGCAGCGCGTCGACACCGACACCGGTCTTCGCGGAGACCTTCAGGACGTCCTCCGGCTGGCAGCCGATGAGGTTGGCCAGCTCCTCGGAGAACTTCTCCGGCTGCGCGGCCGGCAGGTCGATCTTGTTCAGCACGGGAACGATCGTGAGGTCGTTCTCCATGGCCAGGTAGAGGTTGGCCAGCGTCTGCGCCTCGATGCCCTGGGCCGCGTCGACCAGCAGGACCGTGCCCTCACAGGCCGCGAGCGAACGCGAGACCTCGTACGTGAAGTCGACGTGCCCGGGAGTGTCGATCATGTTCAGGATGTGCGTGTTGCCCTGACCCGGCCCCTCGGTCGGCGCCCACGGCAACCGGACCGCCTGGGACTTGATCGTGATGCCGCGTTCCCGCTCGATGTCCATACGGTCGAGGTACTGGGCACGCATCTGCCGCTGGTCGACCACACCGGTCAGCTGGAGCATCCGGTCGGCGAGCGTGGACTTGCCGTGGTCGATGTGCGCGATGATGCAGAAGTTGCGGATCAGAGCCGGGTCGGTACGGCTCGGCTCGGGCACGTTGGTAGGAGTCGCGGGCACGCAGGGTCTCGTCTCGGGGCGATGTCGGATCGATACGTAGGCTCCATGGTCCCATGCCCGTCGCCCTGCGCCCGGTTTGGGCGGGCACGAGAGTGGCTGATACTGTGGACAGCTGTGTCTCGTGTGCCCTCTCAGCCTGCGAGACGCATCCAGAAGGAACATCGAACCTGTAAAGGCTCTTTTCGTGGCGAACATCAAGTCCCAGATCAAGCGGAACAAGACGAACGAGAAGGCGCGCCTGCGCAACAAGGCCGTCAAGTCCTCGCTCAAGACCGCGATCCGCAAGGCCCGCGAGGCCGTCGCCGCGGGTGACGTCGAGAAGGCCACCGTGGCTTCTCGCGCCGCCTCCCGCGCGCTCGACAAGGCTGTCTCGAAGGGTGTCATCCACAAGAACGCCGCCGCCAACAAGAAGTCGGCGCTGGCCACCAAGGTTGCCGCTCTCCAGGGCTGAGCTCTGATGTAACCGGCCGCACGGGACCCAGCGGGCCCTCTCTCCCGCTCCCACCCGGCCACCCAGGACTCGCACGCGGACGCGTTCGCCACGCGGGTGCGAGCCCACCGGCTTGAACGACGAAGGCCCCGTACCACTCCTTCCCCAGGAGCGGCACGGGGCCTTCGCCATACCCCCGCACCACCTCGCACGGGCCACTACCTCCTCGCCAGGGGCCATACCTCCTCACGCGGACCCTGCCCCTCCCCTCCTCACGCGCGACCCCATGCCTCCTCACGCTCCTCGCACAGGCCCCTGCCTCCGCGACGCGAGACGGCCACCTGGCCCCACGGGGGCGGGCCCGCCGGGGACGGGAGCTCCCCGGCGGGGGCTTGCGGGAAGTGGGCGCCTCTGGCGGGGAGGGCCTTACGGGGGTGGGCGTCGCCGACGAGGAAAGCTTTACGGGGTTGGGCGTCGCCAGCCGGGGCTGGCCTAGCAGAAGCAGGCGTCGCCGGCGGGGCTGGCCCCACGGGTGCGGGCCCGCCAGGGAGGGGAGCTCCCCGGCGGGGAGGGGCTTGCGGAAAGTGGGCGCCTCTGGCGGGGAGGGCCTTACGGGGGTGGGCGTCGCCAGCGAGGCGGGCCTGGCGGAGACGGGCGTCGCCGGTGGGGCGGGCCCTACGCGGGTGGGCGCTGCCGCGGGGCGGGCCTAGCTGAGGCGGGCGTCGCCAGCGGGGCGGGCCTAGCAGAAGCAGGCGTCGCCGGCGGGGCGGGCCTTACGGAGGTGGGCGCCGCCGCAGGGCTGGCCTGGCGGAGACGGGCGTCGCCGGAGGGGCGGGCCTTGCGGAGCCGGGCGCTTCCGGCGGGGCCAGAGGCGCAGCCGCAGTTGTGGCCCGCTCCGCAGGGCTGGGCCCCGCGACGCGAAGCGGTCGCTGGCTGCAAGAGCTGCCGACGGCCGCTGGCTCAGACCCGAGCATTGGGCGAAGCCGCCGCCCGCACCGCCCGGTGTCCGGGGCCCTGCGGCGCGAAGCCGCCGCCAGGCGCTTCCGGCGGAGCAGAGGCGAAGCCCATGCTGCCGGTCGGCCCGCAGGGCTGGGTCCGGCGACGCGAAGCGGCCGCTGGCCGCAAGAGCTGCCTGCTCCCGCGCCCGCGGGCCCGAGCACCGCGCGAAGCCACCGCCCCGCACAGCAGATCCAGGCTCCACGGCTCGAAGCCGCCGCCCGCGCCGCACCGTCGCCGCAGGTGTCCGGGCCTCGCGGCGCGAAGCCCGCCGAACGCAGCCGACGGGGCTGGGGGCGAAGCCGCCGCCCCGACCCACAGGACCGGGCCCTACAGCGCGAAGCCGCCGCCAGGCGCTCCTGGCGGAGCCGGAGGCGAAGCCGAAGCTGCGGTCCGCTCCGCAGGGCGAGTTCCGGGGACGCGAAGCGGCGGCCGTCGTCGCAGCAGGGCGAAGCCCCGGCGATCGCCTCAGCTCCCACCAGCCCCCGGCAGGGTTTCGGGAAGGGGCGGGGTGGGGGAGAAACGAGCCCCCTGCCTAGTCCCCGCGCCGCATCCGCGCCGCCCGCGCCACCGCGACCACCGCCTTCTCCAGCGCGTACTCCGGGTCGTCCCCGCCGCCCTTCACCCCCGCGTCCGCCTCCGCGATCGCCCGCAGCGCCAGCGACACCCCGTCGGGGGTCCAGCCGCGCATCTGCTGCCGGACGCGGTCGATCTTCCAGGGCGGCATGCCGAGTTCCCGCGCCAGGTCGGCGGGCCGCCCGCCCCTCGCGGAGGACAGCTTGCCGATCGCCCGGACGCCCTGCGCGAGCGCGCTGGTGACGAGCACGGGTGCGACTCCGGTCGAGAGCGACCAGCGCAGGGCTTCGAGCGCCTCCGCCGCCCGCCCCTCGACGGCGCGGTCCGCGATGTTGAAGGAGGAGGCTTCGGCCCGGCCCGTGTAGTAGCGCCCGACGACGGCCTCGTCGATCGTCCCGTCCACGTCGGAGGTGAGCTGCGCGACCGCGGAGGCGAGCTCCCGCAGGTCGCTGCCGATGGAGTCCACCAGCGCCTGGCAGGCCTCGGGCGTCGCGGACCGTCCGAGCGTCCGGAACTCCTGGCGTACGAACGTCAGCCGTTCCGCCGGCTTCGTCGTCTTCGGGCAGGCCACCTCCCGCGCCCCGGCCTTCCGTGCCGCGTCGAGCAGCCCCTTGCCCTTGGCGCCGCCCGCGTGGAGCAGAACGAGCGAGATGTCCTCGATCGGGTCGTCGAGGTACGCCTTCACGTCCTTGATCGTGTCGGCGGAGAGGTCCTGCGCGTTCCGCACGACCAGTACCTTGCGCTCGGCGAAGAGCGAGGGGCTGGTCAGCTCGGCGAGCGAGCCGGGCTGGAGCTGCTCGGGGGCGAGGTCACGTACGTCCGTGTCGGCGTCGACGGCGCGGGCGGCCGCCACCACCGCCTGGACGACGCGGTCGAGGAGCAGGTCCTCCTGCCCCACGGCGAGCGTCACGGGGCCGAGGAGGTCGTCGGGGGAAGTCTTTCTGGTGGCCATCGCGATCCAGCATCCCACGGGCCACCGACAGCGACGCCCGTGACAGCGGTGCGCCCGACGACGGCGGCGGTGACGGCGGTGACGGCCGATGAATGCGATGCCCGAGAATGGCGGGGTGAGCGAACGACACGTACTGGTACTCCCCGACCGCGACGCAGCCGAGGAGGTCGCGGGCGAACTCCCCGACCGTTTCGGCGTCTCCGAGGAACCTCAGCTCGTACGGGACTCCCTGGCCGGGGAGGACGACGCCGAGGACGCGCAGTGGCTGGTGGTCGTCGAGGACCCGGACAGCCGGCTCGACCCGACGGCGCTGGACGAGCTGGCCGCCGAGTACGAGGGCTGGCTGGAAGCCCCGTAAGCCCTGCGGCCCGAGCCCCACCGCCCGGCCCCACGGCCGCCCCGCTCTCAGCCCCGCGACGCCTTGGGCACGATCTGAATGTCCAGATCGATGCTGATGCTCGACCCCACCGCCGCGATTCCCCGCGCGAGCAGCGTCTGCCAGGTGAGGGTGAAGTCCTCCCGGTGCAGCTCGGTGGTGGCCCGGCAGGCGCACCGGGCCTCGCCCTCGAGACCGCTGCCGAGGCCCAGGTACTGGGTGTCGAGCGTCACCGTGCGGCTCACCCCGTGAAGGGTGAGCGCCCCGGTGACGGCCCAGCGGCTGCCGCCCTTGTGCGTGAAGCGTTCGCTGAAGAACTCCAGCGTCGGGTACGCGCCGACGTCGAGGAAGTCTCCGGAACGCAGATGGTCGTCCCGCATCCGGACCCCGGTGTCGATGGAGGCCGCGTCGATGACGACGTGCATCGCCGACTGCTCCATGCGGTCACCGATCCGCACCGCACCGGCGAAGCCGTTGAACCGGCCGTGGATCCGGGCGAGCCCGATGTGGCGCGCCGTGAACCCGATCTGCGAGTGCGTCGGGTCGATCTCCCAGTCGCCGGGCTCGGGGAGCGGGGGCTGCGGGGCGATCTGGAGCAGCACGTCCCCGAGCCCCGTGTGGTGGCCCTCGGCGACGACGGCGCTGCCGTGGTGCGGTGTGTAGCCCTCGGCGGTGACGGCGAGCCGGTACTCGCCCGCCGGCACGGTCGCGAGTGCCGTGCCGTACGGGTCGGTCTCCCCGCCGAGGACCTTGCGTCCGGCGGCGTCGGTGAGGACGAACTCGGCCTGCCGGACGGGTTCGTGCACGGGGTCGAGCACCCGGCAGCTGAGCACGCCCGCCGAGGAGGGGACGGTGACACCGGCGAGCGGACCGCCTCGTGCGGCGCCCGCCGCACGCTTCCCGAAGAGACGATCGAACATTCTTCACGCACCCCCGTGCGACTCGTTCACTGTGCAACGAATTCGCATTCGATCACCGCTGGGGCGTTCGAGGCAAACCGGTCAAGAGCCCAGCAAGCGTTACCGAGGGTTCGAATCGGAAATTCCACCCCGTACGACCGGCAGTGCGTCGAGCTCGATCCCGAACAGGTCCCGGTACGCGCCCCGCACCTCCTCGTCGCCGTCGAGGATCCGCTCGTCGCGCTCGCCGTGCGCGCGGGTGATCAGCTTCCGGTCGCTGAGGGTGATCCGGCCGTCCTCGGTGAGCAGGGAGCAGACGAGGTTCCGCGGGAAGTGCGAGTCGGGCGAGGTCCGGTGGTACCAGGCCCCGGCCGTGAAGTCGGCGAGCTCGCGCGGCCGCCGCTCCACCCGGTACTGGGGCTTCCCGTCCCGCAGTACGTCCAGGTCGCCCTCGGCGCCCTCCACGATCCGGAAGACACCGCCCGGGTCCTGCTGGTCCTCCCGGTCCTCGAAGCGCAGCGGAAAGTGGCTGTGGTCACCGAAGCCGACGTCGGCGAGCAGGCGCTCGCCGTCCACCGTCTCCACGAGCAGCGCCATGTGGTCGTACGGGATGCCCGGCCTTCCGTCCGGCCCGAAGACCCGCGCCTGGAGCAGTGAGACCTCGAAGCCGAGGCCCCTCAGCAGGACGGCGAACGCGGTGTTGATCTCGTAGCAGAAGCCGCCCCTGCGCGCACCGACCACCTTGTCGAGCAGCGCTTTCCCGTCCAGGACGATGTCCTCGCCAAGATGGATGGAGAGGTTCTCGAACGGCACGGTCAGCAGATGACGCAGATGCAGTTCGCGCAGCGCTTCGGAGTCCTCGCGGTCCGGGCGCTCCGCTCCGATGCGCCGCAGATAGGCCTCGACGTCCCCGGGCTCGGGGACGAAGGGCTCGGAGGGGACGGAGGCCGTCGGTCGCGTTGTCATACCGCCAGTCTGCCCCGTCGGCCGCCTCCGCCTCCCGGCTATCCGACCAGCGTCGACTCCTCTTCCGGAGAGGGCAGTTCCCTCATGCGCGGCAGCGGCGAGGGCAGCACCCACAGCACGGCGAAGACGGCCCCGACGGTGGCGATCCACAGCGTCGGACGCAGCCCGATCGCGGTACCGAGGAAACCGCCGACGAGCGCGCCGAGCGGGCGGAACCCGTGGTTGAGGGTCCGGAAGGCACCCATGACCCGAGCCCGTACGGCGTCGGGTATCAGCGCCATCTGGAACGATCCCGCCGCGATGTCCACGATCATCACGCCGACGCAGGAGAGGAACTCCGCCACGAACAGCACCGACACCACGAGCGGCAGCGGACCTTCGGCCAGGGGTATCAGGACCAGCGGCAGCGTGAATCCGAGGAAACCGGCGACGAGCGAGCCGCCGATGCCGATCCGCCGGACGACCGCCCCGCTGCACACCGCTCCCAGGAGGCCGCCCACGGCTCCCGCCCCGAGGATGAGACCGAGCAGGCCCGCTCCGATGCCGAGTTCGGCGGTCGCGTAGAGCACGAAGAGGGTGTGGAACATGTAGTTGAAGAACTGGACCGTGCCGGAGGCGGCGAACAGCGCGCGCATCGAACGCTCCCGCACCACCCACCGCAGCCCCTCGGTGAAGTGCCCCTTGGCCACGGGGGCCGGCGCGGGTTCGACCGGCTTGATCCGGGCAAGGAAGCCGGCCGACACCAGATAGGTGAGGGCGTCCGCGACCAGGGCGAAGGGTGCCGTGAGGAACTGCACGAGAAGACCGCCGACCCCGGGCCCCGCCAGCCAGGCCGTCGAGCGGCTGCCGTTGACCAGCGAGTTCGCCTGCACATAGCGCTCGGTGGGAACGAGCGCCACGAAGAGCGTGGTGTTGCAGACCTCGAAGAGCACGGTGAGCGCGCCGATGCCGAAGGCCACCACGTACAGCTGGGTGAGCGTCAGCGCGTCGAGCGCATAGGCCACGGGGAGGGTCAGGACCAGCGCCGCCCGCCCGATGTCGGCCGCGATCATGGCCCGTCTGCGGCTGGCCTGCCGGTCGGCCCAGGCGCCGAACGGCAGGTTGAGCAGGAGCGCGGGCAGGAGTTCGGCCGCCTTGAGCCAGCCCATCGCCGCGGCGTCGGCACCGAGGACCAGGACGGCGGCGAGGGGGATCGCCATGAGCGATATCTGGTCCCCCGCGAGGGAGATGGTCTGCCCGGTCCAGTAGCGGCGGAAGGTCCGCTCGCGCAGCAGCGCCGGCACCCGTTCCATCAGGGTCATCCTCGTCACTCCTTGCCGCTCTCGGGGGTTTCCTGGTCCAGGTAGGCGATCCGCAGGACGATCACGGGTCGAGCGCCCTCCGGCCGGAGGGACGCGTCGGAAGCCCGCGCCTCGTAGGGCCGCAGCAGCTCGTCGATCCCCGCTCCGATGCCGGCCAGCTCCTCGGGGGTGAGATGGAGCAGGGAATCCCCGAACTGCTCGGCCTCCCGCCACTCCTTCGACAGCCGGTGCCGGTTCTCCATGGCCCGGGTGACCCGCTCGAAGTAGCGCTCGGCGATCGCGGCGCTCAGCGCGTCGGCCGCCGTCGAGACCGCCGCGTCCTCGCTGTACTCCGGCCACTCCGTGTACCGGGCCGTCGCCCTCCAGGGCTTCTCCCGCCCACGGCCGCCCGGCGCCTCCTCCACGAGCCCGTACTTGGCGAGTATCCGCAGGTGGTAGGAGCAGCTGGCCACGGACTCCCCGGTCAGCTCGGCGGCCCGGGTGGCGGTGAAGGGCCCGCTGCTGCGCAGCAGCCCCACCAGCGTCATCCGCAGGGGGTGGGCGTACGCCCGCAGGGCTCGCGGGTCGGTGAGTCGAATACTGCGGGGCTGCTCGCCCTCGGGCTGAGCGTCACTGATCTCCTCCGGCATGATGGAAAGGTATCTTTAGAAAGACTTCTTTACAAGGGTTCTCCCCCGGCGATTCAGCCTCCCCCCGGTACGGCCACGAGCCCTGCCCCCGCTCCCACGACCGCGATCGCCCCGTCCCGATCGGTACGCAGCACGCGCGCCCCACCCGCCCGCAACGACTCCAGCGTCCGGGGCGAGGGATGCCCGTACGGGTTGTCACGCCCGCTCGACACCAGGGCGAGTCGGGGCCGTACGGCCCGTATCAGCCCCGGATCCTGGTGCGCGGAACCGTGGTGGGCCACCTTGAGCACATCCACCGGCGCGAGCCCCGGACGGGCGCGCAGCAGGGCCCGCTGGGCCGGCGGCTCCAGATCGCCGAGAAGCAACAGGGTCAGCCCGCCGGCCGCCCGGACGAGCAGCGTGACACTGGCGTCGTTCGGCCCGCCGGACGCCTCGCCGAAGCCGACCGACCGCCCCCGGGAAACCACCCCGGAACCACCCCTCGCGGTCGCCTCTTCCGCCCCCTCCGCGGCGCCCGTGGCCGTCGGCCACAGCACCGTCCACTCCAGCGCCCCGACCCTCCGTCGCTCCCCCGCCTCCGCGTGGATCAGCGGGACCCGCGCGGCCGCCGCCGTCCGCCGTACGAACGCCGCCTGGGCGGGCGGCTCCTCCAGCCCCGTCGTCTGGATCGCCCCCACCGACCGCCCCCGCAACACCCCCGGCAATCCGGCCACATGATCCGCGTGGAAGTGGGTCAACACCAGCAACGGAACCCGCCTCACCCCGAGTTCACGCAGACAGCGATCCACCGCTACGGGGTCGGGGCCCGCGTCCACCACGACGGCCGCGTCCCCACCCGCCGCGAGAACGGTGGCATCCCCCTGCCCCACCTGGCACATCGCGAAGACCCAGCCCGGCGGCGGCCAACCGGTGGCCCACCGGGTCAGCGGCGCCGGTCTCACCACCACGAGCAGAAGCACCACGACGACGAGGACACCGACCGGCCCCCGATGCGGCAGCCTGCGCACCGCGAGCACCACCAGCGCGGTGAGCAGGGCAAGGACGAGGCCACCCCACCACCCACCGGGCCAGGACAGCTCCGCCCCCGGCAGGGCCGCCCCGGTGCGGGCCACCCGCGCGATCCATCCGGCGGGCCATCCCGCCACCCACGCCACGCCCTCCGCGGCCGGTGCCCAGACCGGTGCCAGGGCGAGCGCGGCGAAGCCGAGCACCGTCGCGGGCGCCACCGCGAGTTCGGCGAACAGGTTCGCCGGGATCGCGACCAGGCTCACCCGGGCGGCGAAGACCACCACCACGGGCGCGCACACCGCCTGCGCCGCCAGGCAGGCCGCCAGCGCCTCCGCCGGCCCACCCGGCACCCCGCGCCGCCGCAACGCCTCGCTCCAGCGCGGGGCCACCGTCAGGAGGGCACCGGTGGCGAGGACCGACAGCAGGAATCCATAACTCCGCGCGAGCCAGGGGTCGTGGAGCACAAGGACGAGAACGGCGGCGGCCAGCGCCGGGATCAGCGATCTCCGCCGACCGGTGCCGATCGCCAGCAGCACCACGAATCCGCAGGCCGCGGCGCGCAGCACGCTCGGATCGGGCCGGCAGACGACCACGAAGGCGAGCGTCAACGCACCCCCGGCCACCGCGGTCAGCCGCAGCGACAACCCCAGCCGGGGCGCGAGCCCGCCCCGCTCCACCTGATGCGCCCGCCCCGGACGGCCGACGAGCAGAAGCAACACCACTGACAGATTGCTTCCGGACACAGCGAGCAGGTGCGTGAGATCGGTCGCCTCGAAGGCGTGCCGCAGCTCGGGTCCGATCCGCGAGGTGTCCCCGACGACCAGTCCGGGCAGCAGGGCCCGCGCGTCCGGGCCGAGTCCGTCGGTCGCCCGCCGCAGCCCGGCGCGCAGCTCCCCCGCCGTCCGTTGCAGCGCGCTCGGCGGGCCGATGATCCGAGGCGGTCCGGCCCCCCGGACCTTGAGCACCGCCGCGAAGGGATCACCGGGGTGCGAAGGCGGCACGAGCCGGGCGCCGACCTTCAGCCGGGTGGAGGGCAGCAGTCGCAGCCACGCGTCCCGTCCCTCCCCCGGCGGCACGATCAGCAGGACCGGCGCCCTGGTCCGGTGGACCGTGCCGTCCGACCGCTCGACCCTGGTCACCTCGCCGTTCAGAACGACGGAGACCGGGACCGTCTCGCTGCCCCGCACCCGGGACCGGGTGAGCCGGGGATCGGACGTCACCGTCACCTCCAGCTGCGCCCGCGCGTACTCCTGCGCCAGGGCCGGTACGGGACCGCGCCGCAGGTCCGCCGCGTGGAGCCCGGCCGAGGTGGCCCCGGCGGCGGCACACAGCAGGACCCCGGCACACGCGGTCGCACGCAACCGCCCCCCGGACGTGCTCCGTCGCATCCGCCCTTCAGCCACACCATCGGCAAGGCCCGCGCCACCCGCGGCGCCCTGTTCGTCCACACCGCTCTCGCCGGACGCCCCGCCGAGCCACCGGGCCGAGGCCGACGTCAGCAGAACGGCGGCTCCCAGCACACAGACCACGACACCGGCGACCGTCCACCATCCGGCCACACCCACGGCGCAGGCAGCCGCCACCCAGGCCGCCACCGCGAGCGGAACAAGGCGCAGATCGGCGGGCCCCTCCTCCCAGGAAGGCTTCCGGATGCCCCTCTCCTCCGCCGCGGCCTCGGGCGCGGCCGTCGTCCCGTCACGGTTCATGGCCGGACCAGCGGTTCGAGGTCGGCGAACCGTCGCTCACCGATGCCGTTGACCTCCCGCAGCTCCCCGACCGACCGGAAACCGCCGTGCTCCGTGCGGTGGTCGACGATGTGCCGGGCGAGGACAGGACCGACGCCCGGGAGGGTGTCGAGCTGCTCCGCCGTGGCCGTGTTGAGGCTCAACGGCACCCCGGGTCCGCCGCCAACGGACCCGCCCCCCGCATCCGAGCCGTGGCCGCCGACCGGCAGCCCCGGCAGGCCGACGAGGACCTGCTCACCGTCGAAGAGAACGCGGGCCCGGTTGAGTCCGGTGAGATCCGCGTCGGGCTTCGCCCCGCCCGCGGCGCGCAGGGCGTCCGCCACCCGCGAGCCCGCCGGCAGGGTCAGCACCCCGGGCCTGCGCACCTTGCCGGCGACGTCGACGATCACCCTCGCGCCACCTGCCGCCGGCCCCGGCCCGGACACCGCCCCTGCCCCGGACCCGACTCCGGCTCCGACTCCCGCTCCCGGCCCGGCGCGGGTCGCCGGCGCGGCCGCCACAGGCGCGGCGCGAACGAACTCGGGAGCGCGCACCGGCTCCGGCCGTCCCGTCCAGAAGTATCCGAAGGCGAGCCCGGCGGCCACGATCAGGACGACCGTCAGTGCGGCCAGCGTCCTCGGTTCCAGCCCGCACCGCGTCTGCACCCACACCGGGGCCCGCTCCCACAGCGCCGCCCTCAACCGCGCCCCGGCCCCGGGCGGGGATCCACGCTCCACCGCCTGAGGCGCCTCCCGCACCCCGGTACCGGCCGTCACCACCCCCGGCGACGCCGCCGGGAACAGCGCGTCCCCTCGCCGCCGTACGACGGCCTCGGGATCCGTGACCGCCCTGCGGACCCGGGTCCGCCTCCTGGCCCGCCCGGGAGCCGCGCCGCGCGCTCCCGGGCGGCTCCGCCCGTCGGAGCCCGGCGCCCTGCCTGGCCCGCCGGTCGGAGCGCCGGGGGCGGTCGATGCGATGCGTGTACGAAGAGTCATGCAGGTGACGGTAGGAATCACCGGGACGCCGTGCGGGGCTCACTCACGATCCGTGGACAGGGAGCCCGCTGTGGAAAACTCCGTCACCCGCCCGGGGGACGGCGGCGCAGGCGACACGGACGGCATCGAACGACGGGCGGCGCGCCCCCGCAGGCACGACCGGCTCCACACGGCACGACGGGGACGACCGGCTCGACGCGGCCCGGCACCCGCGACCGGCTCAGCGCGGCGACACCACCACCGCGAGAAGCCCGGGGCCCGTGTGGGCGCCGATGACCGCACCCACCTCGCTGACGTGCAGTTCCGCGATTCCCGGTACCCGTTCCCTGAGCCGGTCCGCGAGGGCGTCGGCCCGCTCGGGCGCGGAGAGATGGTGGACCGCGATGTCGACGGCGCCGCTGCCGGCCCGCTCCACCGCGATCTCCTCGAGCCGGGCGATGGCCTTGGAGGCCGTCCGCACCTTCTCCCGCAGCTCGATCCGCCCGCCGTCGAGTTCGAGGAGCGGCTTCACCGCGAGGGCGGATCCGAGCAGCGCCTGTGCTGCCCCGATACGTCCGCCCCGGCGCAGATAGTCCAGGGTGTCGACGTAGAAGTACGCGGAGGTTCCCGCGGCGCGCTTCTCCGCCGCCGCGACGGCCTCGTCGAGCGAGCCGCCCGCCTCCGTGACCTGCGCCGCCGCCAGGGCGCACAGGCCCAGCGCCATGCCGACCATGCGGGTGTCCACCACCCGCACGGGCACGGGGGCGTCCTTCGCGGCGAGCACGGCCGCGTCGTAGGTCCCGGAGATCTCGGCGGAGAGGTGGAGGGAGACGATGCCCTTCGCCCCGGCCTCGGCCGCCTCGCGGTAGGCCTCGGCGAAGATCTCGGGACTCGGCCGTGAGGTGGTGACGGACCGCTTCTTCTGCAGGGCCTCGACGAGCGCCTTGGCCGAGACCTCGGTGCCCTCCTCGAGGGCGCGGTCGCCGATGACGACGGTCAGCGGGACCGTGGTGATGGCGTGCCGCTCCCTCGTCTGGCGTGGCAGGTAGGCCGTGGAATCGGTGACGATCGCGACATGCCGGGACATGAGCGGGAGGTTACCCGCCGAGACCGCCGCACGGCAGCCCGGCCCCCTCCCCGGGGCACGACCGGTCGCCCGCTCCGTCAGGTGGTGGTCTCCGGCCGGGTCGACTTCTCCCAGGGGTAGGCGGTCCGTCGGGGGTCGGGCGCCGTGATGGCGGCCGGTTCTCCGGCCTCCGGACCCGCGTCACCGGAAGCGGCCCTCGGGGCCGTGCTCGCCGGGGTCGCTCCCGGTGCCGTGCCGTACGTGTCCTGCGTGGCGTGCGCGGCCTCAGGGCCCGTGGTCCAGTGCCGCAGCGCGCCCGCCTCGACGTCGATCTGCTCGCTGAGCATCGACAGGTCGCCCTCGGCGAACTTCAGGGCACGCTCCCGGGCGGCACGCCGCAGTGCGTCGGCCGAGCTCGTGATCCGCTCGGTCCGCGCGGTGAGTTCGGGGAGCTGCCCGGAAACCCACGCCCGGTCGGGCTCCCGCTCCAGGCGCTTGAGGTCGCCGTCCAGTTCGATGCCGTGCGCGCTGAGCCGGTGGAACAGGTCGAGCGACTCCTTCAGCGAGGCGTCCTCGCCGACTCCGGCCTGCAGCGCCTCCTGGGTGGCCCGCATGGAGGTGCGCAGCGAGAGCCGCAGTCTGGCCAGCTCTCCGGCGACTCCGGTCTGGCCGAAGCTCTTGGCCCGCAGTGTGGTGTCCTCGACCGTGCGCCGAGCCTGGTCCAGCGTGCGGTCGACGCCGCGCTTGGTGGCCTTGACCGCCTTCACGGTGACGAAGACCCCCAGCGCCACGAAGGACAAGAAGAGCAGCGCCATGATCGTGATAATCGCGGCTTCCATGTGCGCCCCTCCGGCGTCCGTCCGGTCCCCACGGATGTGGTCCCTCCACCGTAAACGGAACGGGCAGGCCAGTGGTTCCATCGGAACCCCCAACCTGCCCGTAGGGGAAACCCCTATGTGCCGCCGAGCGGCGACGTACCGCTAGCCGGCGACGATGTTGACCAGCTTGGGCGCCCGGACGATCACCTTGCGGATCTCCGCGCCGCCCAGCGCCGCGACGACGTGCGGGTCCGCCAGCGCCAGCGTCTCCAGGTCGGCGTCCGTGATGGACGGGGAGACCTCCAGGCGGGCCTTGACCTTGCCCTTGATCTGCACGACGCAGGTCACGGTCTCGTCGACGACGTACGCCGGGTCGGCGACCGGGAAGCCCTGGTGGACGACCGACTCGGTGTGGCCCAGCCTGCGCCACAGCTCCTCGGAGATGTGCGGGGCCAGCGGCGCGACCAGCAGCACCAGCTGCTCGGCGACCGACCGGGACAGCGCGCCGCCGGACTTCGTCAGGTGGTTGTTCAGCTCGGTGATCTTGGCGATGGCCGTGTTGAAGCGCATGGCGACCATGTCCTGCGCGACACCGTCGATCGCCTTGTGCAGGGCGCGCAGCGTGTCCTCGTCGGCCGCGGTGTCGACGACGGTGACCTCACCGGTCGACTCGTCGACGATGTTGCGCCACAGCCGCTGCAGCAGCCGGTACTGGCCGATCACGGCGCGCGTGTCCCAGGGACGCGAGACGTCCAGCGGGCCCATCGCCATCTCGTACAGGCGCAGGGTGTCGGCACCGTACTCGGAGCAGATCTCGTCCGGCGTCACGGCGTTCTTCAGGGACTTGCCCATCTTGCCCAGGACGCGGCTGACCTTCTCGTCCTGGTACCAGAAGCCGCCGTCCCGCTCCTCGACCTCGGCCGCCGGCACGGCGATCCCGCGCGCGTCCCGGTAGACGAAGGCCTGGATCATGCCCTGGTTGTACAGCTTGTGGAACGGCTCGGCCGAGGAGATGTGGCCCAGATCGAACAGCATCTTGGACCAGAAGCGCGCGTACAGCAGGTGCAGCACGGCGTGCTCGGCGCCGCCGACGTACAGGTCGACGCCACCGGTGGGCATGCCCTCGCGGGGGCCCATCCAGTACTGCTCGACGGCCGGGTCGACCAGCTGCTCGGAGTTGCGCGGGTCCAGGTAGCGCAGCTCGTACCAGCAGGAACCCGCCCAGTTGGGCATGGTGTTGGTCTCGCGGCGGTAGCGCTGCGGGCCGGCTCCGTCTCCCAGGTCCAGGGTGACGTCGACCCAGGCCTCGTTCCGGGACAGCGGGGTCTCCGGCTGGGTGTCCGCGTCGTCGGGGTCGAAGGTGCGCGGCGAGTAGTCCTCGACCTCCGGCAGCTCCAGCGGCAGCATCGACTCGGGCAGCGAGTGGGCGACGCCGTCCTCGTCGTAGACGATCGGGAAGGGCTCGCCCCAGTACCGCTGGCGGCTGAACAGCCAGTCGCGCAGACGGAAGTTGACGGTGCCCTCGCCGATGCCGCGGTCGGCCAGCCAGGCGGTGATCGTCGCCTTGGCGTCGACGACGCCCAGGCCGTCCAGCGCGATGTCCTCGTTGGAGGAGTTGACCAGCTTGGCCTCGTACGAGGAGAAGGCCTCGTCCCAGGTCGACGGGTCGGTGCCGCGGTCGTCGCTCGGCTCCACGACGCAGCGCATGGGCAGCTCGAAGGCGCGGGCGAAGGCGAAGTCACGGCTGTCGTGGGCCGGGACGGCCATGATCGCGCCGGTGCCGTAGCCCATCAGGACGTAGTCGGCGATGAAGACCGGGACCTGCTCGCCGCTGACCGGGTTGATCGCGTACGCGCCGGTGAAGACGCCGGTCTTCTCCTTGGCGTCGGCCTGCCGCTCGACGTCGGACTTGGAGGCGGCCTGCTTGCGGTAGGCGTCGACGGCCTCGGACGGGGTGGCGTGCCCGCCGGTCCACACGTCGTGGGTGCCCTCGGGCCAGGTGGCCGGGACGATCTTCGCAGCGCCGTCGACCAGGGGGTGCTCTGGAGCCAGCACCATGTAGGTGGCGCCGAACAGGGTGTCCTGGCGGGTGGTGAAGACGGTGATCGCGCCGGTCTCGCCGACCTGGAAGTCGACGCGGGCGCCCTCGGAGCGGCCGATCCAGTTCCGCTGCTGCAGCTTGATGGCCTCGGGCCAGTCCAGCGCGTCCAGATCGTCCAGCAGGCGGTCCGCGTAGGCGGTGATCCGCATGTTCCACTGGCGCAGCTTGGACTTGAAGACGGGGAAGTTGCCGCGCTCGGAGCGACCGTCGGCGGTGACCTCCTCGTTGGCCAGGACCGTGCCCAGGCCGGGGCACCAGTTGACGGGCGCGTCGGAGGCGTACGCCAGGCGGTACTCGCCCAGGACGTCGGAGCGCTCGGCGGCGCTCAGCTCGCTCCACGCGCGCGTGGAGCCGGGAACCTCACGCGTGCCGTTCTCGAACTGCGCGATCAGCTCGGCGATCGGGCGGGCCTTGCCGGCCTCGTCGTCGTACCAGGAGTTGAAGATCTGCAGGAAGATCCACTGGGTCCACTTGTAGTACTCCGGGTCGATCGTGGCGAACGACCGGCGCTTGTCGTGGCCCAGGCCCAGCCGGCGCAGCTGGACCTTCATGTTCTCCATGTTGGCCTCGGTGGACACGCGCGGGTGCGTGCCCGTCTGCACGGCGTACTGCTCGGCCGGCAGGCCGAAGGCGTCGAAGCCCAGGGTGTGCAGCACGTTGTGGCCGGTCATGCGCGCGTGGCGGGCGAAGACGTCCGTGGCGATGTAGCCGAGCGGGTGGCCGACGTGCAGGCCCGCACCCGAGGGGTACGGGAACATGTCCATGATGAACTTCTTGGGTCGGCCGGCGATCGCGGGATCGCCCGCCAGGTCACCCGTGGGGTTCGGGGCCTCGTACGTGCCCTCGGCGTCCCAGAAGTCCTGCCAGCGTGCCTCGATGTCGGCGGCCATGGCCGCCGTGTAGCGATGCGGGGCCGCCGTCTCGGCGGCCGTATTGATCTCGGTCATGGTCCTTGAAGCTCCATCGATCGTCTCTGCCCACTGCCACGGACTGCCGTGAAATGAAAAATCCCCTCGCACAGGAGGGGACGCCGCGCCGACTCCGACAGATGTCTGTCATCCGCCGGGACTGATCAGCGCGGCTCGGTAAGCAGAAGGCGTACGGCACGCATGGCGCCAGGGTACCGCAGGGCCCGAGCGGGGCGCACCGACGTTCCACGGAGCGGAGCCGCGGAGAGCCGAGCCCTGTCGCGGAGATCTGAGCTGCGAAGAGGGGGGCGTGACAAGTGGGGCCGTGGCGAGAGGGACCGTGACAAGCGAGTGGGCCCGAACACGAAGAAGCGGGCCACCCTATCCGGGTGACCCGCTTCTTTTCTGTGGAGCTAAGGAGAATTGAACTCCTGACCTCCTGCATGCCATGCAGGCGCTCTACCAACTGAGCTATAGCCCCTTGCTTGTTTCCGTCTCCGTTTCGGTTTCCGTCGCGGCGACAGACAGAACATTAACCGGCTTCCCGGCAGATCTCCAAATCGATTCTCGGGACCCTCCTGACCTGCCCGGTAGGGTCGCCGACTGTGTCCGTCTCCGTGCTCTCCAAAACCCGCGCCCGGCCGTGGCCCCTGGCCACCGCCGCGGCGGTCTGCCTGCTCTCGTTCGCGGCCTTCTGGGTGGCGCAACGCCTCGCCCACGTGAACATGCTCGACGTCATGGTCTACCGGGCGGAGGGCGAGACGGTGCGGGCCGGTGGCGACCTGTACGCGATGCGCGCCACGTCGGCGAACCTCGGCATGACCTACCCGCCCTTCGCCGCCCTGCTGTTCGTCCCGCTGACCCTGGTGAGCGTGCCCGTGATGCGCACGCTCGCCACGGCGGGGAACCTGCTCCTGGTGGTCGCGCTGGTCCAGCTGTCGCTCCAGTTGGTCCGCCCGTCGCTCTCCCGTACGGACCTGTGGCGTACGACACTGTGGGTCGCGGCCGTCGTGGTCTGGTGCGAGCCGGTGTGGACGACCCTGCGGTACGGGCAGATCAACCTGCTCATAGCGGTGGCGGTGCTCTGGGACCTCACCCGGCGCCAGGGCAGCCGCTGGGCCGGCCTGGGCATCGGCCTGGCGACGGCGGTGAAGCTCACACCGGGACTCTTCGTGGTCCTGCTGCTCGTCGCGGGGCTGCTGCTGTGGCGCGGGGACCGGGGCTGGAACCAGTGGCTGCGCACGGCGGTGACGGCGACCGGTGTGTTCCTGGTGACGACGCTGGCCGTGGCGCTGGCCCTCCCCGCGGACTCGAAGCGGTTCTGGACGGAGACCCTGTTCGAGACCGGCCGGGTCGGTTTCGCCGAGGAGACCGCCAACCAGTCGATCCGCGGGGTCCTGGCCCGGCTGATGCACACCGACGACCCGGGCATGTGGTGGGCGGTGACCGCGGCCCTCCTGGGCGGCCTGGCGATGGTTCTCGCGGTGCGGGCCGCGGTGCGGGGCGACAAGGCGGTGGCGGTGGTCGTCTGCGCGTTCACGGCGCTGATGATCAGCCCTATCTCGTGGTCCCACCACTGGGTCTGGTGCGTGCCGCTGCTGATCCTGCTCGCGGACCGCGCCACGCGCACGTGGCCGGTGACGGGGACGGTGGCCCTGGTCTTCGCCTCGTTCGCGCTGTGGTGGGTTCCGCACGACCCGGGCCGGCCCGAACTGGACCAGAACGCGGGTCAGATGGTGCTGTCCGCCGTCTATCCGCTGACGACGGCGGCGCTGCTCGTGGGGTACATGCTGACGCTGCGGCGTCAGGCCGTGGCGAAGGAGTAGAACCGCTTGAGGGTGCAGTGCTCGTCGAGGAGCCGGCCGTAGATCGGCTCCCCCTCCAGCTCGCGGTACGTCTCGATGGGGTCGCCTTTTATGATCAGCGCCCGCGCGCACTCCTCGCACCAGTACTGGAACCCCGGGTTGACGGGGTCCATGTCCCGGACAATGGGCGTGCCGCTGCCGCACCAGTCGCATTTCCGCCTGTGTGCACCCATCAGTCAGCTCCAGCTGTGGCCGCAGGCTGTGCACCCATAGGACACCCCGCCGTTGTCGCCGAGCACTTGGGCCACCCTCCCGTCCGGATTCTCGTCCCCCTCCGGCCGTCCGATTCTGCCACGGCCTCGCAAGAGGGTCAGCGTGCTCGGCGCGCCGGTCCGGCCACCGCGCCGACAACCGAGGCGACGGCCAGTACGAGCATGGTCGTCCACAGCGCGTCCGCGGAGTTCCGCGCCCCCGGTCCGTCGACCGCGCCGAGGAAGAGGGTGCCGAACGCGGCGACCCCGATGAGCTGACCGAGCTGGGTGACGGTGGCGAGCAGTCCGCTCGCGTCGGCCGCGTCCTCGGGCCGTACGGAGGCCAGCGCGCCGGTCAGCGCGGGGCTGAACGCCAGGGCGATGCCCGCGCCGAGCGCGCCCAGCGCCGGGTAGAGCCCCCAACCGCCCGTACCGCCGTCCGCGAGCAGCCCGCCGATCGCGAGGGCGCCCGCGGCGGCGAGCAGGAATCCGCCCGGGACCAGCACGCGGTGCAGCCGGGCCGGCCAACGCCGCCAGGTCAGCCCGACGGCGCCGAAGACGACGGCGGCGGGTCCGAAGGTGAGTCCGGCCCGCAGGGCGCTGTGGCCGAGCCCGCCCTGCAGGTGCAGGGTGAGGGTGAAGAGGAAGCCCGCGTTGACTCCCATCGCCACGACGATCCACAGGACGGCCCGCCCCATGCCGGGGAGGCGCAGCACGCGCGGGGCGATGAGCGGGGCGCCGCCGCGCCGGGCGAGCCGTGCCTCGTAGACGCCGAAGAGGGCGAGGAGCACCAGGGAGCCGCCGAGCGAACACCAGGACCACAGGGGCCAGTCCTGCTCCTGCCCGAGGACCAGGGGGACGGTCAGCAGGGTCACGGCGGCGGCGAGCAGGACGAGGCCCGGAAGGTCGAGGGCACGCGCGTGCGTGGGTCCGGTTCCGGCGTCCCGGGGCAGGAACCGGGCGCCGAGGACGAGCAGGGCGATCCCGATGGGGACGTTGACGAGGAAGACGGGCCGCCAGCCGGTCCCGAAGAGGTCGGCACTCACCAGGACACCGCCGACGACCTGCCCCGCGGCGGCGCCGGTGGCCAGCACCGCGGAGTAGGCGCTGAGGGCCCGGACCCGGCGCTCGCCGGTGAAGTTGCGCTGGATGAGGCTCAGCACCTGAGGGATCATCAGGGCGGCGCCCACTCCCTGTACCAGCCGGAAGGCGATCAACTGGCCGGTGCCGGCGGCGAGTCCGCAGGCGAGGGAGGCCGCGGTGAACAGGGCGAGACCGCCCAGGTACATCCGCCGGTGCCCGAGCAGGTCGCCGAGGCGCGCTCCGGTGATCAGCAACACCGCGTAGGCGATGGTGTATCCGGCGACGACGAGCTGGAGCGCGGCTCCGGACGCGGAGAGTTCGGCGCGGATCGTGGGGGCGGCGACGTTGACGATGAAGACGTCGAGGAGTGCCATGAACTGGGCGGCGAGGACCACGCCCAGCAGCAGTCCGGGTCGGCTGTCGGTGCCACCGTCTTTACTGAGTACGGGACGTGTTGTGGTCGAGGTCATGCGTCGAGCGTGACCGCGATCGGATACGGGTAACGAGAGCCCGCTGATGCTGGTACTGACACCACCTGGCAACGGCGGCACGGGGACTCGACCATGGGGGTGTGACGATCGTGGCATCAGTACCGACTCAGCGCCGCAGACGGCCGGAACTGGCCGCGTTCCTGCGCAGCCGCCGGGCCAGGGTGACACCGGAGGACGTGGGGATGCCGCCGGGGCTCCGGCGCCGTACGCCGGGGCTGCGCCGCGAGGAGGTCGCCCAGCTCTCCGGGGTCGGCGTCACCTGGTACACCTGGCTGGAGCAGGGACGCCCGATCAACGCCTCCGCGCAGGTGCTCGACGCGGTCGCCCGCACGCTCCGGCTCGACCGGCCCGAGCGCGAGCACCTGTACCACCTGGCCGAGGTGCCGTACGCGCCGGAGCGGTCCGCCGCGGACTTGGCGGTGGTGAGCCCGGAGATCCAGGGCATCCTCGACGCCCTGGACCCGCACCCGGCGGTGCTCTACAACGCGCGGTACGACGTGCTGGCGACGAACTCCATGTACGAGCGGCTCTTCTTCCAGGAGGGACGGAACGACCTGGACACCGGCCCGTTCGGCATACGCAACGTGCTGTGGGCCCTTTTCAGCGTGCCCGGCCCCACCTGCCCGGTGGTCGACCGGAAGCGGGAGCTGCCGCTGATGGTGGCCCAGCTGCGGGGCGCGTACGGACGCCATGTGGGCGAGCCGGCCTGGGAGGAGTACGTACGGGCTCTCGCGGAGGCCAGCCCGGAGTTCGCGCGGCTGTGGCGCAGCGGTGACGTGGTCCCGCCGGGGACGCGGGTGAAGGTCTTCCGTCACGAGCGGGTGGGCGAGGTCCGGTTGACCTCGGTCTCCCTGTCGGTGAACGGGATGCCGGAGTGCCGGATCGTGGCCTACACGCCGAACGACGAGGAGAGCCGCCACGGGCTCCAGGCCTTGGAGGAGCTGACATGACGACGAATCCCGCCCCCTGCTGGGGACGGGATCCGGTGATTGTGGAGCTAAGGAGAATTGAACTCCTGACCTCCTGCATGCCATGCAGGCGCTCTACCAACTGAGCTATAGCCCCTCGTGTTCTTCGCGCTCTGCGCTGCGAACAAGAAGAACTTTAGCCTGTGACCTGCCGGAAAGTGAAATCCGGGTCCGGCAGGCCGGTCACGGGGCTCAGTCGTCGTCGCCGAGGACCGGCTCGGGCAGCGTGCCCGCGTTGTGCTCCATCAGTCGCCAGCCACGGGCGCCCTCGCCGAGCACGGACCAGCAGCAGTTCGAGAGGCCACCCAGGCTCTCCCAGTGCTGGGACTCCAGCCCGAGGAGACGGCCGATGGTGGTCCGGATCGTGCCGCCGTGGCTCACCACGACGAGCGTGCCGTTCTCCGGAAGCTTGTCGACGTGCTCAAGGACCACCGGGGCGGCCCGGTCGGCCACCTCGGTCTCCAGCTCGCCGCCGCCCCGGCGCACGGGCTCGCCGCGCTTCCAGGCGGCGTACTGCTCGCCGTAGCGCGCCACGATCTCGTCGTGGGTCAGCCCCTGCCACTCCCCCGCGTACGTCTCGCGCAGCGCGGAGTCGTGAGCGACGGTGTGGCCGGTGAGAGCGGACAGCTCGGCGGCGGTGGCCGCCGCCCGCTTCAGGTCGGAGGCCACGATGACGTCCGGCTTCAGCGCGGCGAGCAGCCGGGCGGCACGGCGCGCCTGAGCGACGCCGGCCTCCGTCAGCTCGATGTCCGTCGAACCCTGGAAACGGCGCTCGAGGTTCCAGGAGGTCTGGCCGTGGCGCCAGAGGACGATGCGGCGGCCGGTGCCGCCCTTGGTGGTGCTCAGCGCAGCTCACCGTCCACTTCGTCGGGCAGGCCGGCGGCGTGCTCGGAGAGGTCCACGCCGGTCAGCTCGGCGTGCTCGGCGGCCTTGCCGCGCGTGTTCCGCGCGTCCTCGGGGAGGGACAGCTCGGGGCAGTCCTTCCACAGGCGCTCGAGGGCGTAGAAGACACGCTCCTCGCTGTGCTGGACGTGGACGACGATGTCGACGTAGTCCAGGAGGATCCAGCGGGCGTCGCGGTCGCCCTCACGGCGGACCGGCTTGGCGCCGAGGTCCTTGTTCAGGCGCTCCTCGATCTCGTCGACGATCGACTTGACCTGGCGGTCGTTGGGCGCGGAGGCGAGCAGGAATGCGTCGGTGATCGACAGCACATCGCTGACGTCGTACGCGATGATGTCGTGCGCGAGCCGGTCGGCGGCCGCCTGAGCGGCGGCGTTGACGAGTTCGATGGAACGATCCGTGGCGGTCACAAGCAGGCTTTCGTCGGCGGTCCAGTACCCCTCCAGGGTCTCACGGACCGCCGACGGCCCCGCCAACGTTTTCCGGAGCGCCGTTTACCGGCCCCCCGGCACCTTGTAGTCCTGGCCCAGGACCACGGTGACCGCGGCCGCTCCGGTGGGCTTGCCCTTGGCGACCGAGCCGGCCGGCAGACCCAGTGTCTTGGCCACCTCGACCGCCGTCGCCTTCTGGGCGTCGTCACCGTAGACGACCTGCGACTTCTCCTGCGTGTCCGTCTCCGTGCCGCCCACGAAGACGTAGCCGCCGTTGACCAGGACGATCCTGGCCGCCTCGGTCGCCTTCTTGCCGGAGGCGTCCCGGACCGAGATCCGGGGCACGTCGCCCGCCTCGGGGGCGGTGATCTTGCCGCCCAGAATGTCCTTCACCACACTGTCGCTCGCGTCCTCGGTCAGCGCGCCGTCCTGCGCCACCGGGAGAAGGGCCGTCTTGTAGTCGCCGACCTTGGCGTGCTCGGCGAGCTTGGCCAGGGCGGCGCCGAGGTCCTTCTCCGAGAGGGAGGGGTCGAAGATCTGGGTGAGGCTCTCGACGGTCATCGTGGCGGAGGCGGGATCGTCCGAGATCTTGCGGAGCACCCCGTACATGACCTGGCCGAAGCGCTGGAGCTGCTTGCTCTCGGCCTCGCCGGGCGCCCGGTAGGTCGCGTAGGCGACGGCGGAGCGCCCGTTCAGGGACTGCTTCTCGCCCTTCTTGACCAGCGGCTCGTCGCCCTTCTTCGGTCCGGGCACCTCGGTGTCGGTGTCCGTCTCGATCCCGCTGACCAGGTCGACGAGGGTGTCCAGGTACGGCGTGTCCAGCCGCCAGGTGCCGGCGATCTCGGCGCCGAGGAGGTTGCCGATCGCCTCCCGGGTGCCGCTCGATCCGTCGTCCTCGACCGACTTGCCGAGGGTGGTCGCGGCGCCCTCGTCGTCGGCGACGACCAGGGAGTCGGGGAGGAGAACGGTGGTGCCCTGGCCGGTCGTGGTGTTGTTCACCAGGAGGACCGTGGAGGTCCCGCCGCCCGTGGTGTCGTGGAGGTGGACGACGATCGTGTCGCGCTTCTGCGGGCCGGTCGCGGCAGCCCCCTTCCCGGCCTCGTCGGACGAACCGGGGAGCATGCCCGCGGACCAGAGGTAGCCGACGCCGCCCGCGACCGCGAGGACGAGCACGACGACGAGCGCGATGATCCGGTTGCGGCCGCGGCGCCTGGCCTCCTCGCGCCGCTCGGAACGGCTCTCGGTGAACTTCAGCCAGTCGATGACGTCCTCGGAGTCCTCGTCCGGCTCCTCGATGAAGGAGAACTGCTCGGTGCGGTACTCCCGGTCGTCGTCATCGGCCGGCCGGGCGGGCCGCTCGGACGCGGGGCGCTGGCCGGGCACACCGGGCGGGGCCGCGACGGGCGCGGCCTGCGGGGTCTGCGCGGGGGCCTGGGCGGGCGCCGGGGCGGAGGCCTGGGCGGGCTCGGCCCGGGCGGCCCACTGCTGCCCCGTGTCGTAGGAGGGGTAGGCGTAGCCCTGCTGCCCGTAAGGGTCGTACTGAGACCCCTGGTGCTGCTGTGGCGGCTGTTGTGGCTGCTGCGGCTGCGGCTGCGGCGTGTACTGCTGCTGGGCGTAGGGGTCGTAGCCGTACCCCTGCTGCGCCTGCGGCTGCTGGGGCTGCTGCTGACCGCCGTACGGGTCGTAGTGCTGCCCCTGTGCCTGCTGGGGCGCCTGTGGCTGCTGGTACACCGGCTGCCCGTACTCGTCGTAGCCGATGATCTGCGGCTGCGGATAGTACGGGTCGTACGGATGCTGCTGATCGTTCACCGGTACCCCTCCCCGAAGCTCACTCGCCGCGGTACAGCTGGCGCTTGTCGATGTAGCGGACCACGCCGTCCGGAACCAGGTACCAGACGGGATCGCCGTTCGCGACCCTCGCCCGGCAGTCGGTGGAGGAGATCGCGAGCGCGGGAACCTCGACCAGCGAGACACCGCCCTTGGGCAGTCCGTCGTCGGTGAGGTCGTGGCCCGGCCGGGTGACGCCGATGAAGTGCGCGAGTGAGAAGAGCTCCTCGGCGTCGCGCCAGGTGAGGATCTGCGACAGCGCGTCGGCCCCGGTGATGAAGAAGAGGTCGGAGTCGCTGTTGAGGGAGCGCAGGTCCCGCAGGGTGTCGATGGTGTAGGTCGCGCCGCCGCGGTCGATGTCGATCCGGCTGACCGAGAACTGCGGGTTGGACGCCGTCGCGATGACCGTCATCAGGTAGCGGTCCTCGGGCGCCGACACGGCCCGGTCGCTCTTCTGCCACGGCTGCCCGGTCGGTACGAACACCACCTCGTCCAGGTGGAACAGGGCGGCGACCTCGCTGGCCGCCACCAGGTGTCCGTGGTGGATCGGGTCGAAGGTTCCGCCCATCACGCCGAGTCGGCGCTTCCCGCGCCCGCCAGTAGGCATTTCCTGCTCTCCCATGCGTGCAGAGCCTACTGGCACGGCAGCGGACGCCTGATCAGGGTCGGCGGTTCAGCGGTCGCGGTTGAAGCGGGTCGTGATCCACAGCAGCAGCATCAGGGCACCGAAGGCGCCGAAGCCGGTGAGGTAGGGGCTGAGGCTTTCGTGGTTGCCGCCGTGCTCGGCGCCCTCGGCGAGAGAGACCAGGTTGGCGGCGGTGCTGTGGAGGCTCATCTTCGGCAGACCTATCGATCGGGGATGGGAGCGGAGACTTCGCGCACATCGTATGCGGGCGGTCCGGACTGGCTCACGCCGACTCAGGCGTTGGCGTCACGGTCCGTGGTGGCGTCCGTGGTGGTGCCCCTGCCGTCGCCGGTGCCGTCGTCGCCCGTGTCGTCGCTCCGATAGCCGCGCAGCAGGAACCAGGCCATCAGGGCGCCGCCCACGATCGAGACGAGCAGCACGATGCGGAGCGTGTCGCCCGGCCCCTGGTCCGCGGCGGCCGCGAGCAGTGCGGCAGCGGTGTCGACGGTGTCCGGCATGTCGGTCGTGCTCCTCGGTCGTCCTCGGTGCCCGAGTTATCCACAGGCCCCGCCACACCGTAGCGCCACCGCCTAGGCTGGGGTTCGTCAGGGGGACGAGCATCGACTCGTACGAACAGGGGGCATCCATGACCGAGAACGACCAGGGGAACGTGCCGAGCAGGCAGCGGAAGCGGTTCCCCGGTATCTCCTCGCGGGCCTACGAGCATCCGGCCGACCGCTCGGCGCTGGTGGCGCTGCGCAAGCTCAGCGGCTTCGACACGGTCTTCAAGGCGCTCAGCGGGCTGCTGCCCGAGCGCAGTCTGCGACTGCTGTTCCTCTCGGACTCCGTCCGGGTGAGCGACGCGCAGTTCAGCCATCTCAACGACATGCTGCGGGACGCCTGTTACATCCTGGACCTGGAGAAGGTCCCGCCGATGTACGTGACGCAGGACCCGAAGCCCAACGCGATGTGCATCGGCCTGGACGAGCCGATCATCGTCGTCACCACCGGCCTGGTGGAGCTCCTCGACGAGGAGGAGATGCGGGCGGTCGTCGGCCACGAGGTCGGCCACGCCCTCTCCGGGCACTCCGTGTACCGCACGGTGCTGCTCTTCCTCACCGGCCTGGCCCTCAAGATCGCCTGGATCCCGCTGGGGAACGTCGCGATCATGGCCATCGTGACCGCCCTGCGCGAGTGGTTCCGCAAGTCGGAACTCTCCGCCGACCGGGCCGGACTCCTCGTCGGTCAGGACGTGCAGGCCTCGATGCGCGGTCTCATGAAGATCGCCGGGGGCAACCACCTCCACGAGATGAACGTGGACGCGTTCCTCGCCCAGGCCGACGAGTACGAGAAGGCCGGGGACCTGCGGGACTCGGTCCTGAAGATCCTCAACGTGCTTCCGCGCACGCACCCCTTCACCACCGTCCGGGCGGCGGAGCTGAAGAAGTGGTCGGAGAACCGCGACTTCCAGCGGATCATGGACGGCCACTACCCCAAGCGCTCGGAGGACAAGGACACCTCGGTCACGGACTCCTTCCGCGAGTCGGCGGGGCACTACGCCGACACGGTGCGGACCAGCAAGGATCCGCTGATGAAGCTGGTCGGCGACATAGCCGGGGGCGCCGGTGACCTGGCGGGCGACCTGGGCGGGAAGCTGCGCAACCGCTTCAACGGCGGCCAGGGCCCGAAGAAGTCGGACGACGGCGGGACCGCCGACGACGACAAGGGCGGCTCCTAGCGCGACCTCGGCGCCAGGGCAGGTCGACACCTCGGCGCCGGGGCCGGTCGAGACCTCGGCGCCAGGGGCGGTCGAGACCTGGGCCTGAGGGCCGGTCGACACGCGCCGGGCGTCGGAGCGACCCGTCAGAGCGACGGTTGCGCGCTCGGCGCCAGGGCTCCGCACAGCGAGGGGGCGGCGGGTCGGCCCGTGGCGTACGGGTCGGTGACCACCGGGCCGCCCGCCTCGGGGGCACTCGCTCCCGCCAGGAGCGGTTTCACGGAGCCCGTGGTGTCCGCGCCGCACGCCTGCGGGCCCACCTCGGCGGTGCTGGTCACCAGCTCGGCCCGGTGCATGCGCAGGTCCTCGCGGTCGAAGCGGAAGTGCACCTCGCGGTGGACGGTGAAGAGGGACGACGCGCCGACCGGGCCGGCGCCCTGACCCGCCGGGCGGACCGCATAGGTGTACGTGTGGTCCGCGGTGACGTCCAGTGTGTCGGGGCTGGTCTCCTCGAAGCGGAGGGTGCCCTGGACGCGGACGGCCGGGTCCGCGAGCACGACCTGACGCGGGTCGAAGCGGACGAGCCAGCCGGCGAGGGCGTGCCGGCCGTCGTCGGCCGGTGTCTCGACGCTCCGGTCGAACTGTTCCAGCTGGTCGGGGTCGAGCAGCAGGCGCGCGGGCCGCACGGTCGCCCCGGACAGGACGTCGGGCTGCAGGGAGGAGGCCACCAGATAGTCCTTGGCGATGCTGAGCGCCGTGACGACCTGGCTCTCGGCGAAGTGGGTGGTGCGTCCCGCGACCGGCAGGTTGATGCCGGCGGCCCCGGTGCGGTACTCGGCGACCGGGCTGTTGTCGAAGAGCCGGTCGGGCACACCGCCCGCCACCGGGCCCTTCGGGGCGAGGGGTACCACCGTGGTCCGCAGCGGTTCGGCCCGCTGATCGACGGGGGGCTGGTACGGGTTGCGGACGCCCAGGTAGATGGCCGTGCCGAAGGCCAGCAGGATCAGCAGAACGAGCAGGATGGCCTGGCGGGAGCTGCTGCGGCCCTCCCAGGCGGACGGGCGGCTGCGGACGGCCTGGGCGTACTCGCCCATCCGTTCCCGGGCCGAGAACTCCTGGAGGTGGGCAGCACGGACGAACGCCTCGTCGAAGACGACGGATCGGTATTCGTCCTCACCGCCGGGGAGGCCCTCGGGCGTCCCCTCAGGCGGGTCGCCACGCCCTGCCATACCTTCAGGGTAGGTCCGCGGAGGCTTCGGTAAACGCTGAGGTACGCGACAAAGTCGGAAGAATTCCGCCGTCAGGGTGTCCCGGGGTCCCGCCGGGGGCGGAACGGTTCGGCCGCCCGGGGGAACGCCGGCCGCCGCTTCGGCTACTTCGGGGAAGCCGACCGGGCCGCGGGCGCGTGGACCGCGGGCGCCTCGGGGGCGTGGGCGGCGGGCGGGGCCGGGTTCGGGTTGGGGGTGTCGACACCGGTGGTGGCCGGCGGAGGGACCTGGTCCTGGCGGTTGGCCGCCGCGCCCCGGTAGACGGCGCTGAAGGCCAGGGCGACCATGCCGACGCCCATGACGAGGGCGAGGACCCAGGCGACGGGCCGGTGCCAGCGGGCGCTGCCCCGGTACGGGCGCAGGGCGCCGCCGTGGCGGCCGTAGGGGCTGGCGTCGTCGCCGACGTCGTCGGGCTCGTAGGTGAGCGCGGAGGGGTCGTGGCACTCCTCGTAGAGGTCCTCGTCGGCCGATCCTCCGCCGGTGCGGGCGCGGGCGGCCTCGGCCTCGGCACGGGCCTGGGCGGCGGCGAGGAGCCGCTCGACGGCGGTCGGCTCGTGGACGGCCGCGGCCCGCACGAAGTCCTCGTCGAACACCACGTCGGCGTAGACCTCGTCGGCGCCTCCGCGGTCGACAGAGTCCTCAGGGTCTTCGCCGTTCAGGAACGGCGTGCCCCCCACGTCGTCCGGCACGGATTCAGAGTAGACCCGGAAGGGGTTTTTGGGCAGGGAGTGTGCGAACCCTCCCCGCCCGTACCGATTGGAACGGTTACCGGATGTGACCGTCGCCGGTGACGATGTACTTGGTCGAGGTCAGCTCCGGAAGGCCCATGGGGCCCCTGGCGTGCAGCTTCTGGGTGGAGATGCCGATCTCCGCGCCGAAGCCGAACTGTCCGCCGTCCGTGAACCGGGTGGAGGCGTTCACCGCGACCGTGGTGGAGTCGACCAGCTGGGTGAAACGGCGCGCCGCGGCCTGCGAGGTGGTGACGATCGCCTCGGTGTGGCCGGAGGACCACATCCGGATGTGCTCGACGGCCTTGTCGAGGGAGTCGACGACGGCGGCGGCGATGTCGTACGAGAGGTACTCCGTCTCCCAGTCCTCGGGCGTGGCCGGTACGACGGTGGCCTTGGAGCCCTCGGCGTGGGCGAGGACCCGCTCGTCGGCGTGGACGGTGACGCCGGCCTCGGCGAGGGCGTCGAGGGCCCTGGGGAGGAAGGCGGCGGCGACGTCCTGGTGGACGAGGAGGGTCTCGGCCGCGTTGCAGACGCTGACTCGGTGGGCCTTGGAGTTGATCAGGATCTCGACGGCCATGTCGAGGTCGGTCTGCGCGTCGACGTAGACGTGGCAGTTGCCGGTGCCGGTCTCGATGACCGGGACGGTGGACTCCTCGACGACGGTCCTGATCAGGGAGGCGCCGCCGCGCGGGATGAGGACGTCGACGAGGCCGCGGGCGCGCATCAGCTCGCGCACCGATTCGCGGGACTCGCCGGGGACGAGCTGGATGGCGTCGGCGGGCAGTCCGGCGCCGCCGATGGCGTCGCGCAGGACCTTCACCAGGGCGGTGTTGGAGGCGTACGCGGAGGAGGAGCCGCGGAGCAGGACGGCGTTGCCGGACTTGAGGCAGAGGGCGGCGGCGTCGACGGTGACGTTGGGGCGGGCCTCGTAGATGATGCCGACGACACCGAGCGGGACGCGGACCTGGCGCAGGTCGATGCCGTTGGGGAGGGTCGAGCCGCGGACGACCTCGCCGACGGGGTCGGGCAGCGCGGCCACGTCGCGGACGTCGGTGGCGATGGCCCGGACACGCTCGGGGGTGAGGGTGAGCCGGTCGATGATCGCCTCGCTGGTCCCGGCTTCGCGGGCCTTGGCGATGTCCTCGGCGTTGGCCTCGACGATTTCCGCGGTGCGGACTTCGAGGGCGTCCGCGATCGCCAGCAGGGCGTCGTCCTTGGCCGCGCGCGGGAGTGGCGCGATTTCGGCGGCGGCGCCACGGGCCCGGTAGGCGGCCCGGGTGACCGGGGAGAGGTTGTCGAGGGGCGTGAGCGAGGTCATGCCCGCAGGGTACTGGCACCCCTGCGGACATCCCTCACGTATCCCGCACTCCGAGACGTGCCCCCGCTGTTCCGAGACGGCGCGGGAGGGGCGTCACGAAGGTCCCGCTCAGTACGGGTGGACGCCGACCGGGGCCGCGGGCGGCGGCCCGTAGCCCTCCGCGATGCGCTGGTGGTAGGTCTCGCGGTCGATGACCTCGAGGCCGACGATCTCCCACGGCGGCAGCTTGGCGGTCTGCCGGTGCTCGCCCCACAGGCGCAGGGCGACGGCCGCCGCGTCGTGCAGGTCGCGGGCCTCCTCCCAGTACCGGATCTCGGCGTGGTCGTTGGCATAGCGGCTGGTCAGCAGGAAGGGGTGGTCGTGGGCCAGCTGTTCGAGCCCGCGCCGTACCTCCTTGAGCGGCGACTCCACACCCGACACGCTGAGGGTGATGTGCCAGAGTTTGGACACGGGCTGTTCCTTGGCGCGTGCCTCACGTGCCTCGGGAACCTCACGTGTCTCGGTGGTGGTCTCGGTTCTTCTCTCCGTGGACCTGTCCCGTGCCTCGTCGAAGTCGGCTCCGGCCTCGACACTGGTCAGGGCGCGTTCGGCAGTCCCTCGGGGCGGCGCCCCTGGGCGCGCTCGTCTCACCGGCGGCCTCCTGTGTGATGCGTGTGGTGCTGTACCCCGCCCTGCTCTTACCCCCGAGACAAAGTTGACCAGTCCGAGGCGGCACTTGGGGCGGTTTTGGTGAACGTCCCTTCCGGATGGCCGCACTTTCAGCCGTTTCGGGAGGGGCGCGAGGGTCAGCGGATGACGACCAGATCGTCGCGGTGGACGACCTCGCGCTCGTACTCGGGTCCGAGCTCCTTGGCCAGCGCGTGGGTGGAACGCCCGAGCATCCGGGGCATCTCCTTGGCGTCGAAGTTGACGAGGCCCCGGGCGACGGCCCGGCCCGTCGTGTCGCGCAGCTCGACGGGGTCGCCGGCGACGAAGTCGCCCTCGATTCCCGCGACACCGGCCGCGAGCAGGGACTTCTTGCCGTCGACGACCGCGCGTACGGCTCCGTCGTCCAGCGTGAGGGAGCCCTGCGGGGTGGAGGCGTGGGCGAGCCAGAGGAGCCGGTCGGCGGAGCGGCGGCCGGTGCGGTGGAAGTACGTGCCGGTGTCGCGGCCGGCGAGGGCGTCGGCGGCGCGGCTGGCGGAGGTGAGGACCACGGGGATGCCGGCGGCGGCGGCGATCCGGGCGGCCTCGACCTTGGTGACCATGCCTCCGGTGCCGACCCCCGCCTTGCCCGCCGCGCCGATCTCGACGTGGGCGATGTCCGCGGGGCCTTCGACCTGCGCGATCCTCGACGTGCCGGGCTTGGACGGGTCCCCGTCGTAGAGGCCGTCGACGTCGGAGAGCAGGACGAGCAGATCGGCGCGGACGAGGTGGGCGACGAGGGCGGCGAGCCGGTCGTTGTCGCCGAAGCGGATCTCGTCGGTGGCGACGGTGTCGTTCTCGTTGACGACCGGCAGCGCGCCCATGGCGAGCAGTTGGTCGAGGGTCCGGTAGGCGTTGCGGTAGTGGGCCCGCCTGCTGGTGTCGTCGGTGGTGAGGAGGACCTGTCCGACGCGCACGCCGTAGCGGGCGAAGGAGGCCGTGTACCGGGCGACGAGGAGTCCCTGGCCGACACTGGCCGCCGCCTGCTGGCGGGCCAGGTCCTTGGGGCGGCGGGTGAGGCCGAGCGGTGCGAGACCTGCGGCGATGGCTCCGGAGGAGACGAGGACGATCTCCTTCTCGCCGCCGCTGCGGACCTTGGCGAGCACGTCGACGAGCGCGTCGACGCGGTCGGCGTCGAGGCCTCCGGAGGCGGTGGTGAGCGAGGAGGAGCCGACCTTGACGACGATCCTGCGGGCCTCCGTCACGTACTGCCTTGCCACGTCCGTCTGTCCCGTCACCTGCGTCGCCACCTGCGTCGTCCTCACTCGGCTGTCCCACGCGCCGTATGCGCCCGGCGCGGCTGCCAGGCAATCTACGCGAGCCGGGACGGCTGCCGCTCGTCCGTTTCGCTCCCTGGACCCGAGGCACCGGGGCCCTGGCCGGCGTTCCGGGGCACCAGGATCCGCTGGGAGATGAGGTAGGTGAACGGGATCGCGACGACGGCCGCGACGAGTGGCGCGATTCTGTCGTCCATTCCGGCCCAGGTGACGAGCGCGTACAGACCGACGCTCTGCACGAGGTAGTTGGTGACGTTGGTGAGGGGGAAGAGGGCGAACTTCTTCCAGGTGGGCCGGGTGCGGTAGGTGAAGTAGGTGTTGAGGAAGAAGGAGCCGATCATGCTGAGGAGGAAGGCGAGGGAGTAGGCGGCGAAGTACGGCATCCAGGGGTGGAGCAGCAGGTAACACCCGAAGAAGGTGCCGGTGTTGACGCCGCCGACCAGGGCGAAGCGGAATATCTCGGCGAGCCGGCCGCGCCGGGCCGGGCCGGATGCCGCCGCCATCAGTGCTCGCCCTCGGTGGCCGGGACGCGGATCCGGGCGGCGGCCGCGTGTTCGGCGGCGCCGCGCCCGAAGGAGCGGTGGGTCTCCTTCACGAGGAAGTGCGGTCGGCGCTTGGTCTCGTAGTAGATGCGGCCGATGTACTCCCCGATCAGCCCCAGCATCACCATCTGCACGCCCCCGAGCCCCACGATGATCGCGACCAGGGTGACGTATCCGGGAGCGGTGACGCCCTGGGTGAGGGCGGCGACGGCGATCCAGACCGCGTACACGGCGGCGAGGCCGCTCAGCATCATCCCGAGCCAGAGGGCGATGCGCAGCGGGCGGTTGTTGAAGGAGATCAGCCCGTCCATGCCGTAGTTGATCAGGGAGCTGAACCTCCACTTCGTCTCACCGCCCTCGCGTGCGGCGTTCTGGTAGTCGAAGGTGACGGTGTCGAAGCCGATCCAGGAGAAGAGCCCCTTGGAGAAGCGGTTGTACTCGGGCAGCGAGAGGAGCGCGTCGACGGCGGGGCGGGAGAGGAGGCGGAAGTCGCCCACTCCGTCGGTGAGTTCCACGTCGACCCAGCGGTTGACGGCCCGGTAGTACATCCGGCTGAACGCGGAGCGGAGCTTCTTGTCCCCTTCGCGGGTCCGGCGGGCCATGACCTGGTCGTGGCCCTGGTGGTGCAGGTCCAGCATGCGCGCGAGGAGCTCGGGCGGGTGCTGGAGGTCGGCGTCCATGATGACCACGGCGTCGCCGGTGGACTTGCGCAGGCCGGCGAGCATGGCGGCCTCCTTGCCGAAGTTGCGGCTGAAGGAGGCGTACTGGGTCCGGTGCGGGTGCCGGGCGGCGATGGCGCGCAGCTTGCCCAGGGTCGCGTCGGTGCTGCCGTCGTCGACGTAACAGATCTCGTATCCGACCGGCAGGGTGTCGAGCACCTGACGCATCCGCGCGTCGAAGCGTTCGACGACGTCCTCCTCGTTGAAGCAGGGGACGACGACGGAAAGCCTGGTCATGAACGGTCACTCCAGAGGGATGGGCGAGAGTACGTCCTGAGGGACCGCCGTCGAACTCTCCTTCGAGCAGCGCGGCCAGGGTACGGAGCGGTGGTGACCGTCCGACGTCGCCCGAGTGACCACCCTCGGTCGGCATGTCGTCCATGCAGCAAAGCATGCGGGGAACATAGTGATACCGGTGGCATTCTTACCCTTTTGTCACCCATTGAGCCCCGTAGCGACGACAACGCCGTGGCGACACCGTGCCACGGCGTCGCCGTGTCCGGTCGTCGCCACGTCATGGTGTCGCCCTGCCGTGGCATCGCCGTGTCATGGCAACGGCCGCGTCATGGGCTCGGGCGCACTGACCTCGGCCACCTGGAGCGATGACCGGTGAGTAGGACGACCCTCTCGGAGCGCGGTGATGCACGGATGGCGGACGACGGCGGACAGCACACCGGAGCCACGGACGGACTCCGGCGGGCGCTCCCGTGGGTCGCGCTCGCCGTCGCCGCGGGCGCCGGGGCGCTGCTCGCGGTCGGCGCCTTCCTCGGCCTGTACGTACGCCCCACGTCCGACGACTGGTGCGCCCTGTGGAAGGCCCGGGACATGGGGGTGCTCGGCATCACCGCGGACTTCTACCAGACCCAGAACGGGCGCGTCACCAACGCCTTCCTGACCGGACTGCTCTACTCCGACGGCATGCGGGGGCCGAAGCTGCTGCCCGCCCTCCTCGTGGTCGCACTCGTCACCGGTCTCTTCCTCCTCGGCCGCGCGGCCCTGCGTTCCCTGCGCGACGCGAGCCGGCCGGACGGCGAGCCGTCGGGTCTGCCCGCCCGGCCGCCCGCCCTGCCCCTCGTGGCCGCCTCGGTGCTCCTCTCCGCGCTGCTGTTCTTCGCCGGGACCCGCTCGTACCAGGTACTGCTCTGGGCGCCGGCGACCATCTCCCACACCCTGCCGAGCGTGATCGGTCTCTGGGCCGTGCTCGGCGCCGTCCGGGCCGCGCGCAGTGGTCTGCGGTGGGCCAGGACCGCCGCCGTGGGATCGGCGCTGGTGATCGGGGCGGTGCTCGGCATGCTGAGCGAACCGTTCACGCTGGTGGCCGGTCTGTTCGCGGTCGCCGTGGGCGTCCTCTGTCTGCCCCGCCTCGGCTGGACGCGGGACCGGTACGTCTCCACGTGGTGCGCGGCGGCCTGCCTCGGACTCGTCGGCGGCCTCACCCTGCTCTACACCTCGCCGGGCGCACGCTGGCGGCGGGCGCAGAATCCGCAGGAGCCGATGTCGGCGGCGCAGATCGGAGAAACGTTCCACGACTGGTGGCGCCTCTGGCAGACCATCGGCGGCCAGTGGGCGTACCTGGGAGCCCTTGCCGTCGGCGCGCTGCTCGGCCTGGCCCTCGCGGCCACCGGCGCCCGCGGGGAGGGCCGCACGCCCACCGCCACCGGCGCCCGCGGGGACAATCCCACGGGCACCGGCGCCCGCCGGGACTCCTCGGGCCCGGGACTCCCCCCGCGGGCGCTGTTCCGTACCGCGGTGCTGCTGCCGCTGCCGCTGATCGCCCTCGCCGCCCTGGCCGTCGTCCTCGGACTGCGCAGCGGCTACGGAGACGTCGGCTGGACGTACGGCCGCACCTGGACGAGCTTCCTCCTGCCGCTGCTGGTCGTCCTCTGCGCGTACGGGGCCTGGGGTGGCCACCTCCTGGGGCGGCGCCTCGTGGCTCCCGGACGAACCGCCGGACGCGCCGCCGCGCTCGTGGCGGCCGGCGCGGTCGCCCTCGGCAGCGCGGCCGCCCTGGTGCAGCCGGTGTACGCCCTGACCACGGAGACGGTGGTACGCGCGGTCGCCTGGGACCGGCAGAACGCCCGCATCCGGCAGGAGGTCGCGGCGGGCTCCCGGGACGTCGCCTACGAACCGCTCCTCATCGGTGGCCTCACCGAACCCCTCTTCGCGTCCACGTACAAGCGGGACTGGGCGGCGCAGTGCACGGCGACGTACTACGGCGTGGACCGCATCCACCGGCCCTGAGGCCGCCGAAGAAAGGCAGTCGGAGAGCATGCGAAAGCGGGGTGCCCCGAAGCCGGGGCACCCCGCCCGCGACCGACCACGAGGGCCGGACGGAAACGAAGGAGATCAGACCGTCACGCGGTTCGCGCTCCAGCCCTCCCAGGCCGAGCTGATCATGGAGCGGACGTCGTGCTGCGCCTTCCAGCCGAGCTCCGACTCGATGCGCTCCGCCGAGGCGACCACGCGGGCCGGGTCGCCCGGACGGCGCGGGGTGACCAGGGGCTCGACGCTGTGACCGGTGACCTCGTTGATCAGGTCCACCATCTCGCGCACCGACACGCCCTCGCCGCGCCCGATGTTCAGGGTCAGCGTGGCCGTCTCGCCGCGCTCGCCGGCCGCGACGAGCGCGCGGGCCGCGGCCACGTGCGCGTCCGCGATGTCGGCGACGTGGATGTAGTCGCGGATGCAGGTGCCGTCCGGCGTCGGGTAGTCGTCACCGAAGATGCGCGGGGACTCACCGGCGTCGAGGCGCTCGAAGACCATCGGCACCAGGTTGAAGACACCGGTGTCGGCGAGCTCGGGCTTGGCCGCACCCGCCACGTTGAAGTACCGCAGGCAGGCGGTGGAGAGGCCGTGGGCCCGGCCGGCGGCGCGCGCCATCCACTCGCCGACGAGCTTGGTCTCGCCGTAGGGGCTGAGGGGCAGGCACTCGGTCTCCTCGGTGACGAGGTCGACGTCGGGCATGCCGTAGACGGAGGCCGAGGAGGAGAACAGGAAGCTCTTCACGCCCGCCGCGGTCGCCGCGTCGAGGATGATCTGCAGGCCCGTCACGTTCTCGTGGTAGTAGTACAGCGGCTTCTCGACGGACTCGCCGACCTGCTTCTTGCCGGCCAGGTGGACGATGCCGTTGATCCGGTGCTCGCGCAGCACCCGGTCGAGGAACTCGCGGTCGAGGACCGTGCCCTGCTCCAGGACGACGCCGTCGGGGATGCGCGCCGGGTTGCCGGTGCTGAGGTCGTCGACCACGACGACGCTCTCGCCGCCCTCGAGCATTGCTTTGACGACGTGGGAACCGATGTAACCGGCGCCGCCGGTGATGAGCCAGGTCATTCCGACAGTGTAGCCACCCGCCGGGAACGGCCCCCGGGCCCCGGAAACGGGGAAGCCCCGCCGTGACCCAGGTCTCGGCGGGGCTCCCCCACACGCTTCACACACGCTTCCCCCCGCGCGTCCGCGACGCGCTTCGGTGGGGCGTGCGCGGCAGGTCTAGCGCTCGATCTCGTCGAACGCCGCTTCCCACTGGTCCAGCACGTGCGGCAGCGCCAGGTGCGCGACATGCTCGCGCCCGGCCCGGCCGTACCGCTGACGCATCGCGCCGTCGTCCATCAGCTCGCCGAGCGCGGCGGCGAGCGCCGGCACGTCGGCCGGCGGCACCAGGGTGCCGGAGACACCGTCCGCGACGAGCTCCCGGACACCGCCGGACACGTCGAAGCTCACACACGGCACACCGCAGGCGGCGGCCTCGGCCAGCGCCATCGGGCGGCCCTCGCGCTCACTGCTGATCGCGACGACGGACAGCTCGCGGTAGGCGGCGGCCATGTCCTGCGCCGTGCCCCGGAAGACGACCTGGTCGGCGACGCCGAGGTCCTCGGCGCGCATCCTGAGCTCTTCCTCCAGCGGTCCCTCGCCGAAGAGGTGCAGCTCCCAGCCGTCGCGGCCCTGGTGGGCCTGCGCGAAGGCCTCGATCATCCGGTCGTACCGCTTGATCGGGTCGAGTCGGCCGACGGCGCCGATCTTGCGGGTGTCGAGCGGGGCGAGCTCGTCGGGGAAGAACGGCAGCGGGTTCGGCATGACCCGCACGTTCGGCACGCGCTGGTTCACGAACTCGACCGCGTCGCCCTCGGAGAGCACCAGGGTCTGCTCCAGCTCCGGGTAGTGGCGCCGGATCAGGCCGAGGTTGGCGCTCCGCTTCGCCTGGGCGAAGGACTCGTGGTACTGCCCGATGGCCTTGAGGTGACGCCACTTCAGCGGCATGACCCAGTCGACCGCCCACGGCGAACCGAAGACGATGTAGCCGTCCTCGACCTCGGCGAGCTTCCGCTCGAACTCCGCCCGCGCGTTGTCGCGGTCGGCCCGGGCGCGCCGGGCGTCGGCGCGCCGCGCCAGGCTCATCCGGTCGCCGACGGTGCGCACCGGCGGCTTGGGCTCGGAGGGGGCCGGGTAGAGCGTCGTGTGCCGGTAGGAACGCGTGACGTTGTACGGGAAAGGCTCCGGGCTGGGCCGGATGCCGATCAGCTCGACGCGGTGACCGCGCTCCCCCATGCCCTGGGCGAGGGTGTGCAGCACCCGCTGGGATCCACCCATCGAGTCGACGTCGATACCGACGAAGAACACGTTGCGGACAGGGGAGGCCTCAGTCATGGGTGCCGCCTTCGAAAAAAGCATCGACCACCATCTTGCTGGCGTGGCCTGTCTCGTACGAGCAGAACATTTCCTGGAAGCGCGCGTACCGCTGCGCGTGGCGCTCCTGGGTGCCCTCCAGGTCCCGCACGGCGGCGGCGAGGTCCTCGGTGGTCGTCACCATCGGTCCGGGCGCGATCTCTTCGAGGTCGTAGTACGTGCCGCGGTCGCCGCCCTTGTACGCCTCGTAGTCGTCCGTGTAGAGGATGATCGGCCGGCCGGTGTTGGCGTAGTCGAACATCAGCGAGGAGTAGTCCGTGAGGACCGCGTCCGAGGCCAGCATCACATCGTTGATGTCGGCGTAGGAGGAGCCGTCGCGGAGGAAGTGACCCAGCTCCGGAGCGATCTTGAACCGGTCGTACGGGTGGGTCCGCACGACGATGATCCACTCGTCGGACAGGTGCGGGGCCAGCGCCTCGAAGTCCACGCGCACCGACTGACCGGTGCGGCGGGCCGCGTCACGGAAGGTCGGGGCGTAGAGCAGGACCTTCTTCTCGGCCGGGATGTTCAGGGCCTCGCGGACGGTGGCCGCCCTGGCCTGCTGCTCGGGCTCGGCCCAGCGCACCAGCACGTCGTTGCGCGGGTAGCCGGAACGGATCAGGTCGGCCGAGACCTCGAAGGCGGGGACGAAGGTCTTCTCGAACTCGGCGCTGGGGCAGACGAGCGCGTCCCAGCGGCCCACGGCGGAGCGGAAGCGCTCCTTCTCGATCTCCGACGCACCCCGCAGCGAGGGCACGTCGAAGCCCATCGCCTTGAAGGTCTGGCCGTGCCAGGTCTGCAGGTACCGGGTGCCCTTCGGCTTCGGGTACAGGTACGGCAGGTTGTGCGAGTCGACCCAGTAGGTCGCGCGGGCCAGCGCACGCCCGTAGGCGAAGCTGCCGCGGCGGACGAGGGTGACGTCCTTCGGGAAGGACGAGCGGTCGCCGGAGTACGCCCAGACCACGTCGATCGGGAGGTTGCGGCGCTTGAGCTCCTCGTAGATGTAGCGCGGGCTGTCGGCGTAGCCGCGGCCCTCCATGGCCTCGAACACGGCGAGGCTGCGCTTGCGCGGGAGCTTGGACACGGCGTCGTACGCGGTGGCCTTGCCCTCGTTGCCGACGAGGATCTTCCTGACCTTGCCGACCTTGCCCTTGGCCTTGCGGGCGATGGGGCCGAGCGGTTCGAGCGACTTCAGGACGCCGGAGCGCTGCCAGGTCACCTCGAGACGGCCGGCACCCTTCTGCTCCGCCTTGACGCGGAGGTGGTGGATGCCGAACGTGTGGTAGGTGACGGTGGCACGGAAGTCGGGCTGGTCGTGCTCGGCCAGCAGGATGTCCGTACGGCGGGCTCCGTCGCGCTCCAGGGCGATCACCGGGTGGCGGCGGGTCGCGACGCCGACCTTGCCGACGGGCACCTTGCGGAAGTCGAGCGCGGCCTCGGAGACGTACTGGCCGTCGCCCTGGGGGCGGAGGGTCAGCGGCACCGAGAGCGGCGTCTTGTGCGCGGCCAGCTTCACCGAGGCCTTGGTGTCCTCGGTGATCAGACCGGCGGGGTCGTACGTCCGGATCTCCAGGTGCAGGACCGGGCCCCGCATGCTCACGGAGGTCAGTTCGTGCCGGATGCGGCCGGTGGCGAGCACCTGCTCGCGCAGGTACCACTCGCTGATGTCCAGCGCGCTGCGGCTCGCGTCGTCGGCGGGGGCGACGGCACCCCAGTAGGTGACCTCGCCCTCGTCCGTCGCGAAGCGCGGGGCGAGCTGCGGCCGGCCCAGCTGGCGGGCGGCGATCTGGAGTTCCTCCAGGCGGCCGGTGCGCAGCAGGTGGATGCAGATGCGCTCCTCGCGGGAGAGCCGGGCGTAGGTCTCGTCCGCGATCTCGTCGAGGTACGGGGTGACCACGTCGGCGAACTCGGCGATCCACTCGAGGTCGCGGAAGACCAGGTCGCCCAGGTACAGGCGGAAGTCGTGGCGGAGGAACTTGTAGTCCTTCTCGGCGCGCAGACCCCCGCGGCCGGTCTCCTCGAACCAGGCGTCGATCAGCCGGGCGACGCCGATGCGGTCCACCACGTTCTGGATCTTGTGGCGGCTGGAGGAGATGGAGACGCTCTCCGGCGCGAGGCGCCAGGTGTAGACGGACCACGGGACGACGGCGAAGGACTCCGCGAGCGAGAACGCCTGCGCGGAGAACAGCTGGTCCTCGTAGTGGATGCCCTCGGGGAAGGTGAGCGCGTTGTCCCGGATGAAGGCGGTCCGGTAGAGCTTGTTCGTCGACAGGTGGTCGAAGAAGTACTCGGGACTCTCGGCGATGCCGTTCACGACCCGCTTCTCGGTGAAGAGGTGCGGGTACCAGAGACCGGTGGTGTTCGTCTCCTCGAACAGCCGGGTCACTTCACCGGTGACGAAGTCGACGCCGGTCTCCTCGGCGACGAGGAGCAGGCTCTTGCAGGC
This sequence comes from Streptomyces zaomyceticus, assembly GCF_014656215.1. GTDB lineage: Bacteria > Actinomycetota > Actinomycetes > Streptomycetales > Streptomycetaceae > Streptomyces > Streptomyces zaomyceticus. The sequence goes on from NZ_BNBZ01000001.1 coordinate 280,450, forward strand.
GTGGCGCGGCAGCTCGTCGTCACTGTCCAGGAACATGACGTACGGGGCGCGCGCGACCGCGATGCCGCGGTTGCGGGGTGCGCTGCAGCCACCGCTGTTCTGCTCCAGGCGGACGTAGCGCACGCGCGGGTCGGATGCCTCCAGGGCGCGCGCGACGCGCTCGGTGCCATCGGTCGAACAGTCGTCGGCGATGATCACTTCGAGGTTGTTCAGGGTCTGGTCGAGAAGTGACCGAACCGCTCGCGGGAGCCGTTCCTCATCGTTGTAGACGATGACGACGACGCTCACATCAGGGACGTCGCTAGTCGGCATCCAAGTCCTCTCACAAGTGCGGGCGGCAACATCCGGCACGCGTTCCCGCCAGGCGCGGCGCTGCCTGCGCCATGGTCAATGGCGCTCTACTGCCTTCAGTGGTGAAGGGTGCCGCCCCGTTGTGTTCGACGAGGGCCACCCGGCGACCGGAAAGATTACCCGGCAGGAGGAATTGTTCCATACCTGCTCTCCTGGGCCTCCGGTGATGTTCACCGCATCGCGAACAGTCTCCTGAAGCGTCCCGACACCACCTGACGTGCGCCGACCGCGCCGCCGGCGAAGCGCAGGACGAGCCCGCGACGCGCCGAGGCGACGACCTGGACGAGCAGCACCCTGCCGAGTCGCCCGAGGACCATGCCCCGTCGGCCGACGAATCCGTGCGGGGCCCTGACCTCGGCGTTTCCGGTCGATCCGTCCGCGTACCGCAGCTCGGCGCGGAGCGACCAGGCGGCGAGCCGGCCGGCGCGGAGCAGCTTCGAGGTGGGCAGTGTCACGGTCGCCGTCCAGCCCTCCTCCGCGGGAAGCAGCGGGGCCTCGGCCGACAGCTCGGCCGCCGAGACCCGCTCGGTGAACGCGACACGCACGGCGACCGGGCCGAGTGCGGCGACACGCCCGTAAAGATCGTGCACGGTCAGCGTCAGCCGGGTCGACGCGCCGACGGTCACCTCACCGTCCACGGCCACCGGGAGCCCGGCGGGCGCGAGCTCCGCGAGACCCTCCAGCGGTACGTCGGCGGGGGCGGCGGCCAGCACCGGCGCGCCGTCCTCGGCGTGCGGGTACGGCGGGACGAGCCGCGGCCGCGGCGCGGACAGCTCGACGAACCGGCTCAGCTCCCGCCCCTCGGGGACGGTGGCGAGCGCCGTGAACGCCGCGTGCAGCCAGCGCGACGGCGCCTGCGCGTCGGCGACCGCGGCGGCCTCGAACCCGGTCAGATGGGCGCGGGTGACCGTCCACCAGTCGGCCCGGTAGGCGGCGGTGCGCTGCGGCAGTTCGCGCAGATACATGGGGAGGTCGTAGTCGAGGAACTTCGCCTGGGCGGCACGGGCCGCCGCGGGCCGTCCCGCCGTGCGGAACACGTCGACGACGGCGGCGTGCGCGGCGATGCGGTGCTCCCAGTTGGCCAGGGAGGCGCGGCGCAGCGAGATCGACAGGGTCGCGGCCTGCCGTCGCACGTGCCACACGTACACGGGCACGTCGGTGACGGCGAGCCGGGGGGCGGCGGCCTGGACGCGGGCGCTGAAGACGAAGTCCTCGTAGTGGAAGGCGCCGTCGGGGAAGCGGATGGCGTGCCGGTCGAGGAAGTCGCGCCGGTAGAGCTTGTTCACGGAGAGGGTGTCGAGGACGAACTCGGGGTTCTTCTCGATGCCGTCGAGGACGGTGCCGGGGAGGGTGGCGCCCTGGGACACGTCGTACAGCGAGGGAGCCCAGACGGTCTCCCGGCCCTCGGGCAGCTCGCGCCGCACACAGATTCCGGCGACGACGTCCGCGCCCTGTTCGGTGGCGACGGCGAGCAGTCCGTCGACGGCCCCGGGCAGTAGCAGGTCGTCGCTGTCGAGAAAGAGGACGTAGGGGTGCACGGCGGCGCCCATGCCGTCGTTGCGGGGAGTGCCGCAGCCTCCGCTGTTCTCCGTCCGGATCAGCGGCCGGACCCGCGGCTCGTCGGCGAACCCGGCGAGCACCTCGGGCGTCGCGTCCCCGGAGGCGTCGTCGACGACGAGGACCTCACCGACCGCCTCGCCCTGGGCGAGCGCGGAACGGACGGCGTCGCCGACGTGCGCCGCGTCGTTGTACGCGATGACGACGACACTGACACGCGCGGGGGCCTGCGGCCGGGGGGTCTCACTCACCCGTGAATCCTACGTGGCCCCCGAGCGCCCCCCGGATGCCGGAGAACGACGAAACCGGCCGGGCACCCAGGGTGCCCGGCCGGTGCGTACAGGGACGGCCGCACGGCGGTCCGTCCGCCGGACCGGCGCCCGGCCGGTCCGGAGGAGACGACCTAGAAGGGGTCGAACTCGTCGAACTCGCGCTGCGCGTCGTCCCGCTCCGCGTCGCGGTCCCGGCGGCGCTGCGCCGCCGGACGCGGGGCCTCCAGACGGTGGTCCTCGCCACGGCGGCCGAGCATCTCGGCGCCGGCCATCATCGAGGGCTCCCAGTCGAAGACGACCGCGTTCTCCAGGGAACCGATCGCGACACCGTCGCCCGCGCGGGCACCGGCCTTCATCAGCCTGTCCTCGACGCCGAGGCGGTTGAGGCGGTCGGCCAGGTAGCCCACGGCCTCGTCGTTGTTGAAGTCGGTCTGGCGGACCCAGCGCTCCGGCTTCTCGCCGCGCACCCGGTAGACGTCCTCGGCCTCGTCGTACACGACCGTGAAGCCCGCGTCGTCGACGGCCTTCGGACGGATGACGACACGGGTCGCCTCCTCCTGCGGCTTGGCCGCGCGCGCCTCGCCGACGATGCCGGCGAGGGCGAAGGAGAGCTCCTTGAGGCCCAGCCGCGCCACGGCGGAGACCTCGAACACCTGGTAGCCGCGCTCCTCCAGGTCCGGGCGGATCATGTCCGCGAGGTCCTGGCCGTCGGGGATGTCGACCTTGTTGAGGACGACGATGCGCGGCCGGTCCTCGAGACCGCCGTACTGCCGCAGCTCCTCCTCGATGATGTCGAGGTCGGTGACCGGGTCGCGGTCGGACTCCAGCGTCGCGGTGTCCAGGACGTGCACGAGGACCGAGCAGCGCTCGACGTGGCGGAGGAACTCCAGGCCGAGGCCGCGGCCCTGGCTGGCGCCCGGGATCAGGCCCGGTACGTCGGCGATCGTGTAGACGGTCGAACCGGCCGTCACGACGCCCAGGTTGGGGACCAGGGTGGTGAAGGGGTAGTCCGCGATCTTCGGCTTGGCGGCCGACAGGACCGAGATGAGCGAGGACTTGCCGGCGCTCGGGTAGCCGACGAGGGCCACGTCGGCGACGGTCTTCAGCTCCAGGACGATGTCCCGCGCCTCGCCGGGCTCGCCGAGGAGCGCGAAGCCGGGGGCCTTGCGGCGCGCGGAGGACAGCGCGGCGTTGCCGAGGCCGCCGCGGCCGCCCTGGCCCGCGACGAAGGTGGTGCCCTGGCCGACGAGGTCGGCGAGGACGTTGCCCTCCTTGTCGAGGACGACGGTGCCGTCGGGCACGTTCAGGACCAGGTCCTGGCCGTCCTTGCCGGAGCGGTTGTCACCGGCGCCGGGCTGACCGTTGGTCGCCTTGCGGTGCGGCGAGTGGTGGTACTCGAGGAGCGTGGTGACCGCCTGGTCGACAACCAGGGTCACATCGCCGCCACGCCCGCCGTTTCCGCCGTCGGGGCCGCCGAGCGGCTTGAACTTCTCCCGGTGAACGGAGGCGCAGCCGTGGCCTCCGTTACCCGCGGCGACATGCAGCTCGACGCGGTCCACGAAGGTGGTCATGGTTGTGCCTCCAGTTATTACGTGCGGAATGTCTATCTAGTAACACGCGAAAGGCGGACCCGCTTCCCGATACGGGAAGTGAGGTCCGCCTCCGCAAATGATCCGATCAGGCGACCGGAACGATGTTCACGACCTTGCGGCCACGGTGGGTGCCGAACTGCACCGAACCGGCCTGCAGGGCGAACAGCGTGTCGTCGCCGCCACGGCCGACGCCGGAGCCCGGGTGGAAGTGGGTGCCACGCTGGCGGATCAGGATCTCACCTGCGTTGACGACCTGACCGCCGAAGCGCTTCACGCCGAGCCGCTGGGCATTGGAGTCGCGCCCGTTCCGGGTGGACGATGCGCCCTTCTTGTGTGCCATGTCTCAGTCCCTCTTACTTCGCAGCCGCGGGGATACCGGTGACCTTGATCGCCGTGTACTGCTGGCGGTGACCCTGGCGACGGCGGTAGCCGGTCTTGTTCTTGTAGCGCAGGATGTCGATCTTGGCGCCCTTGTGGTGGTCCACGACCTCGGCCGTGACCTTGATACCGGCCAGGACCCACGGGTCGCTGGTCACGGCGTCGCCGTCGACAACGAGCAGGGTCGAGAGCTCGACCGTGTCGCCAACCTTGGCAGTGGAAATCTTGTCAACCTCAACGATGTCGCCGACAGCAACCTTGTGCTGGCGACCACCGCTGCGCACGATGGCGTACACGCGGATCTCTCTCTCACTCGGGATCGAAACCTCTGAAGCCAGCCACTCACACGGACCCGAGGGCCCGCGGCGTTCCGGAATCGGACGAGCGGCCTCTCCCGACGGGCGGGAGGGAGTTGCTCAGAGGCGCGACGCATCGATAGACACGCCGACGGTCTAGGTTACGGGCGGCGACCTCGGAGGGTCAAATTCGCCCGTTCGGTACGGGCCGCCGCCCCGACGGTGCGGAGCGGCGGCCCGTACCCACCGGTCAGTCCTGGGCCGGAGCGGCGGTCTTCTCCGCCGCCTTCTTGGCCGGGGCCTTCTTGGTGGTGGTCTTCTTCGCCGCGGTCTTCTTGGTCGCCGCCGTCTTCTTGGTGGCGACCTTCTTGGCCGTGGTCTTCTTCGCCGCGGTCTTGCGCGCCGCCGTCTTCTTGACGGGGGCGGGCTCGGCCTCGGCCTCGGCGGACGCCTCGACGGGGGCCTCGGTGGCCTCGGCCGGAGCGGTGGCCACCACGAGGACGGCCGCCTCCTCGGCGCCCGAGGGCGAACCGGCGGGCGCGGTGGCCTTGCGGACCACCCGGCGACGGGCACGCGGCGGGGCGGCCACGGGGGCCTCCTCGGCGACGGGCTCGGCGACCGGCTCCACGACGGGCTCCGGCTCCGGGGCCGCCTCGACGACCGGCTCGGCCGCGACCGGCTCGACGACGGTCGGCTCGACGGCCGGCTCCGTGGTCGAGACGACCGGGGAGGTCGCCCGGCGGGTGGCACGACGACGGCCGCGCGGGGCCGGGGCGGCGGTCTCCTCGACCACCGGCTCGGCGACGGTCTCGACGACCGCCTCCACGACGGGCTCCGGCTCGACGACCGGCTCGGGCGCCGCCACGGGCTCCGGCTTCGTCTCGAACACCACGGCCTCGGTCTCCACGACCGGTCGCGCGGCGACCGGAGCGGACACCCTGCGGGTGGCGCGACGGCGGCCACGACCGCGCGTGGCGGCGGCCTCCGCCTCGGCGGCGGAGCCGTACAGCTCCTCGTCCGCGGCGATCGGCTCGGGCAGCGCCACCGGGGCGGCCAGCTCGGCCGCGACCTCGGCCTCGGTCTCGGTCTCGACCTCGCCGGACTCGGCCTCGGTCGCCGCGACCTCGGCGTGCTCGTGCTCGTGCTCGTGGACGTGCTCGGCGCCGCCGCGGCCGCGCTTCTTCGAGCGCTTGCCGCCGCCACCGCCACCGGCGGTGGTCGGCTGCTCCATGTGGACGATGACACCGCGGCCGTTGCAGTGGACGCAGGTCTCGGAGAAGGACTCCAGGAGGCCCTGGCCGACCCGCTTGCGGGTCATCTGGACCAGGCCCAGCGAGGTGACCTCGGCCACCTGGTGCTTGGTCCGGTCCCGGCCCAGGCACTCCAGGAGGCGACGGAGCACCAGGTCGCGGTTGGACTCCAGGACCATGTCGATGAAGTCGATGACGACGATGCCGCCGAGGTCGCGCAGCCGCAGCTGGCGCACGATCTCCTCGGCCGCTTCGAGGTTGTTCCTCGTCACGGTCTCTTCGAGGTTGCCGCCCTGCCCGGTGAACTTGCCGGTGTTGACGTCGACGACGATCATCGCCTCGGTCTTGTCGATCACCAGCGAGCCGCCGCTCGGCAGCCAGACCTTGCGGTCCAGCGCCTTCATGAGCTGCTCGTCGATCCGGTACGTCGCGAAGACGTCGACCTCGCTCGTCCACCTGGACAGGCGGTCGGTCAGGTCCGGGGCGACGTGGTGCACGTACCCGTGGATGGTCTCCCACGCGTCGTCACCGCTGACGATGACCTTGGAGAAGTCCTCGTTGAAGATGTCGCGGACGACCCGGACGGTCATGTCCGGCTCACCGTAGAGCAGGGTCGGGGCGTTGCCGCTCTTCGCCTTCTTCTGGATGTCCTCCCACTGCGCCTGCAGTCGCTCGACGTCACGGCGCAGCTCGTCCTCGCTGGCGCCCTCGGCGGCGGTGCGCACGATGACGCCCGCGTCCTCGGGGACGATCTTCTTGAGGATGGTCTTGAGGCGGGCGCGCTCGGTGTCCGGGAGCTTGCGGCTGATGCCGGTCATCGAGCCCTCGGGCACGTACACGAGGTAGCGGCCGGGCAGCGAGACCTGGCTGGTCAGACGGGCACCCTTGTGGCCGATCGGGTCCTTCGTCACCTGGACGAGGACCGACTGGCCGGACTTGAGCGCGGACTCGATGCGGCGCGGGCCGTGGCCCATGCCGAGCGCCTCGAAGTTGACCTCACCGGCGTACAGGACGGCGTTGCGGCCCTTGCCGATGTCGACGAAGGCGGCCTCCATGGACGGCAGGACGTTCTGGACCTTGCCCAGGTAGACGTTGCCGACGTACGAGGTGGCCTGCTCCTTGTTGACGTAGTGCTCGACGAGCACGTTGTCTTCCAGGACGCCGATCTGGGTGCGCTCGCCGCTCTGGCGGACGACCATGACGCGCTCGACGGCCTCACGGCGGGCCAGGAACTCGGCCTCGGTGATGATCGGGACGCGGCGGCGGCCCTGCTCGCGGCCCTCGCGACGGCGCTGCTTCTTGGCTTCCAGGCGGGTCGAGCCCTTGATGGACTGGACCTCGTCGGCGCCGGTGCCGGGCTCGGCCTTCTCACGGGCCGGGCGGGGCTCGCGGACCTTGACGACCGTACGGACGCCTTCCTCGTCGGTGCCCTCGGCGTCGGCGGAGGCGTCCCCGCTGCGACGGCGACGGCGACGGCGGGAGCTGCTGGAGCCTCCGGCGAAGCCCTCGGCCTCGTCCTGGTCCTCCTCGCTCTCCTCGGAGTCGTCGGACTCGTCGGACTCGTCGGACCGCGGCTCCTCGCCCTCCTCGGCCTCCTCGACCTCGGTGAGCTCACCGCGACGACGGCGACGGCCGCCACGACGGCGGCGACGGGACGGGCGGTCCTCGTACTCGTCCGTCTCCTCGGCCTCCTCGGACTCCTCGATCTCGTCCGCGGCGCCCTCGACCTCGGGCTCGTCGGCGACGGTGGCCGGGACGGGCTCGACGGCGACGGGCTCGCCACGGCGGCGACGGCGACGGCGGGAGCCGGCCTCTGCGCGCTCGGCGGGCTCGGGGGTCTCCTCGACCTCGGTCTCGGTCTCGACGGCCTCGATCTCCTCGACCGTCTCCTCCTCGTCCTCCGGCTCCACCACGACGGCGGCGGCGGCCGCGGCGGCCGTCTCCGGGGTCTGGAACATGGGCTCGGTGAAGACCGGGGCCTGGAAGACGGCGACGGAGGGGCGCGCGGCGCGGCGCGACTCACGGACCGGGGCCGGCTCGGAGGTGAACTGCGGCGAGGTCGCGCGGCGGCGGCCGCGGCCACGGGTGGCGGCGGCCTCGGCGGCGGCGACCTCCGCCTCGTCGGCGGCGATCTGCTCGACGGCGGCCGTCGGCAGCGACTCGCCGGTGACGGCCTCGGCGGCGGGGGCCCCGGTGCTCACCTCGGGCGAGGTGGCCTGACGGGTGGCACGGCGGCGGGTGCGGGCCGGCGGAGCGGCCTCCTCGACGGCGGTCTCCACGACCGGCTCGACGGCAGGAGCGGCGGCCACCGGCTCGGCGGCGGCCACGGGCTCGGCGGCCTCGGGGGTGGCGGCCGGAGCGGTCGCCTTACGGGTGGCACGGCGGCGGGTGCGGGCCGGCGGGGCGGCCTCGGGGGCCTCCTCCACGACGGCTTCGACGGCCTCGGCGGCCACGACGGGCACCTCGGCGGGCTCCTCGGCGACGACCGGGGAGGTCACCGGCGAGGTGGCCTTGCGGGTGGCACGGCGACGCGGGCGGGCCGGGGCGGCCTCGGGGGCCTCCTCGACGGCCTCGGCCGCGGGGGCGACGGTCTCCACGACCGGCTCCGGGGTCTCCGCGGCGGCGGTCTCCACGACCGGCGCGGTGGCCTTGCGGGTGGCGCGACGGCGGGTCCGCGGCGCGGGTGTCGCCTCGGCCTCGGCCGGGGCGGCCTCCACGGCGGGGGCCTCGGCGGCCGCCGTGGTCTCGGTGCCGTCGGCGGTCGCGCCCGTCACCGGCGGACCGGCGGGGCGGGAAGCGGCGCGGCGCCTGCGGCGCGGCGGCAGCTTGTCACCGGGGGCATTGGTGTCTTCGTTGGACTCGAGCATGCGGGGTTCTCCCGTCACGCTCCCGGGCGCCGCGTCTGGTTCCGGTCCGGCGGCACGGTCGCGCCTGTGGCGCGGTGCCGCCGTCCGGGGCGCGGGCGCCGCACGGGAGCTCTATGTCTGGCTCGCCGGTTCCGTACGCCCTTGTTGCGGACGGCCTGGCGAAAGTCTCCTGGTCTGTGCGCGGCCCGACCCAGGTGGCTCCCGAGTACCAGGGCTGCGCTACAACGACCGCTCCCTACGCGATGCCTTCACCCGGCGCCGTCGCAGAGGCGGTCGCGGCGGCCGTGGTAGAAGCGGCCGTGACTGCCTCGCGGTCGGGCGCGAGCGGGTCGGTCACCGTGCCGGACTCCTCGTCGAAGAGCCCCTGCGCCAGCCTGGTCACCGCAGCGGGGACCGGCGGCGCCAGGTCGGCCACAGCTCGGAGACCGGACAGGACGTCGTCGGGTCGCACGGCAGGTGTCACGTGCCGAACAACCAGCCGCAGTATCGCACAGGCGCTGTCCAGCGGCCTATCACCCTGGGGATCACCCTGGGGAGCGGTTGCCGTCAGCTCGGTGACCGCGGAACGCGCGTCGAAGGTGCGGACGCCGTTCTTGGTCTTGCGCTGTACTTCCACCGCCTCGGCCGCGAGAAACGTCTCGGCCGCCTTCGCGGCGTCCTCGACGGTGACGCCCTCGAGGCGCAGCTCCCACACGGAGGCGGTGAGCCGGTCGGCGAGACCCGAGGTCCGGGCCTCGACGGCGTCGGTGATGTCGAGACCGGCCGGCAGGGACTCGTCGAGCAGGGCCCGCAGGGTCTCCGGGTCGCGCGTCGCGGTGAGGGCGATCTCCAGGTACTCGGCCTCGGAGCCCGTACCCGTCGGGGCGGCGTTGGCGTACGACACCTTGGGGTGCGGGGTGAAGCCGGCCGAGTACGCCATGGGCACCTCGGCACGGCGCAGCGCACGCTCGAAAGCGCGCTGGAAGTCACGGTGGCTGGTGAACCGGAGGCGGCCGCGCTTGGTGTAGCGCAGTCGGATGCGCTGCACCGCCGGTGCGGGCGGCGGGCCTTCGGGCTGTCGCTTGCCCAGTGGTTCTTCTCCTCGGTGCGGGGCGGCGCGGGTGGCGCCGTCCACGAGATGTACGGGTTGCCTCGGGGGTCCCGCCCGGTTCACCCCCGCTTTCGCAGGGAGATCTCGGGGGCGGGCGCCGCGCCGGGGACGTTCGTTGTACTACCCAGAGTACGCGCCCGGGCCACCTCCGGTTCCCCGGGCTCGGGCGACCGGGCTCCGCCGACCAGGGCACGCCAGGCGTCCCGGCGGGCCTCCCGCACGGTGACGCGGGCCGAGGCGAGAGCCTCCCGGACGGAGGCACGGGCCGAGGAGAGGGCCTCCTTGGCCGCCCGGCCCGCCTGGACGGCGGCCCGGCGGGCGGGGGCCCAGACGCTGTCGCGGACCCAGTGCCCGACGGGTGTGCAGACACTCCGCCAGAGCCAGGTCGCGGGCCGTCCGACCAGGGTCCGGAACGTCCACCCGAGCGCACGGCCGACGGCGAGCGACACATACCCGGCGACCCGCCAGCAGACGGCGAGCGCGTCCCGCACCTCCCGCGCGACGGGTACCAGGACCCGCTTCCAGAGCCAGGCGAGGGGGCCGACGATCCCGTACCGGACGACCGGCACGAGCACGAAGCGCCAGAGCCCCACCCAGGGCCACACGAACACCGCCCGGGCCAGCCAGGCCGTGCCGACGGCGAGGCCGCGGCCCAGTCGCGGGAAGAACCACCCGAGTCCCTGGCCCACCGGGGTGAGCACATACCGGTCGAACCAGAGGACCGGCACGACGACGCCGTACCGGAGCAGTGGGACGAGGACGTACGTGAAGAGCGCGGCGACCGGTACGAACACCGCCTTCTCCAGCAGGAACGCGCATCCCGTGCCGAGCGGGGCGAGGACCCGCCGGTACAGCCATACGGCGGGTACGGCGATCCCGTAGCGGCAGACGGGCACGATCACGTACCGCCAGAGCCCCACCCACGGCCACACGAACACAGCCCTGCCGAGCCGGGGACCGGCGACCGAAAGCCCCCGCCACAGCCGGCCGGACCCGAAGGCGATCCCCCGCCACAGCCCGGCGAAGAACCAGGCCAGTCCCCGCCCGACCCGCACGAAGAACCACGCCAGCCCCTGGCCCACCCGCGCGAAGAACCACGCCAGCCCTCGCCCGACACCGGTGAAGAACCACCCGAGGCCGTGCCCCACCCGGGTGAGCAGCCACCCGAGGCCGTGCCCCACCCCGGTGAGGACCCAGCCGATGCCCCGCCCCACCGGCGCGAGCACCGCCCCGTACAGCCATCGTGCCGGGCGGGTCACCGTGTGCCGGAACACCCACGCGATGCCCCGCCCCACCCCGGTGAGGACCAGGGCGATCCCCCGGCCCACGCCCGTCAGCGCCCACGCGATGCCCCGGCCCGTCGGGCGGAGGACCGTGCGGTCGAGGAGGTGGGCCGCGGCCGCAAGGGCGTCCCATGTCATCCGGATCGGGAGGACGACGACCAGCACGACGATCCGGATCGGGACGCGGATCAACGCGGGCGGCGGCGGGTTCTCCATGCTCATGCCGGAAATGACGCGACGGCCCGGTGGAGGGTTTCCCCTCGCACCGGGCCGTCGCCGGAGTGTTACCCGAACAGCCCTACTTCACGACCGACAGCGGCAGCAGCTTCTTGCCGGTGGGGCCGATCTGGATCTGGGTGTCCATCTGCGGGCAGACACCGCAGTCGAAGCACGGCGTCCAGCGGCAGTCCTCGACCTCGGTCTCGTCGAGCGAGTCCTGCCAGTCCTCCCACAGCCAGTCCTTGTCGAGACCGGAGTCCAGGTGGTCCCAGGGCAGGACCTCCTCGTAGGTGCGCTCGCGGGTCGTGTACCAGGCGACGTCGACGCCCATGTCCGGCAGCGTCTTCTCCGCGCAGGCCATCCAGCGGTCGTACGAGAAGTACTCGCGCCAGCCGTCGAAGCGGCCGCCGTCCTCGTACACCGCGCGGATGACCGCGCCGATGCGGCGGTCACCGCGGGAGAGCAGGCCCTCGACGATGCCGGGCTTGCCGTCGTGGTACCGGAAACCGATCGAGCGGCCGTACTTCTTGTCGCCGCGGATCTTGTCGCGGAGCTTGCGCAGCCGCTCGTCCGTCTCCTCGGCCGACAGCTGCGGAGCCCACTGGAAGGGGGTGTGCGGCTTGGGGACGAAACCGCCGATGGAGACGGTGCAGCGGATGTCGTTCTGGCCGGAGACCTTGCGGCCCTCGGCGATCACGTTCATCGCCATGTCGGCGATCTGGAGGACGTCCTCGTCGGTCTCCGTCGGCAGGCCGCACATGAAGTACAGCTTCACCTGGCGCCAGCCGTTGCCGTACGCGGTGGAGACGGTCCGGATGAGGTCCTCCTCCGAGACCATCTTGTTGATGACCTTGCGCATGCGCTCGGACCCGCCCTCGGGGGCGAAGGTGAGGCCGGAGCGGCGCCCGTTCCTGGTCAGCTCGTTGGCCAGGTCCACGTTGAACGCGTCGACACGGGTGGACGGCAGGGAGAGACCCACCTTGTCCTCCGTGTAGCGGTCCGCCAGGCCCTTGGCGATGTCACCGATCTCGGTGTGGTCCGCGGAGGAGAGCGAGAGGAGGCCGACCTCCTCGAAGCCCGTCGCCTTGAGACCCTTCTCGACCATCTCGCCGATGCCGGTGATGCTTCGCTCCCGCACGGGGCGCGTGATCATGCCGGCCTGGCAGAAGCGGCAGCCGCGGGTGCAGCCGCGGAAGATCTCGACGGACATGCGCTCGTGGACGGTCTCCGCGAGCGGCACGAGGGGCTGCTTGGGGTAGGGCCACTCGTCGAGGTCCATGACGGTGTGCTTGGAGACGCGCCACGGCACACCGGACTTGTTGGGCACGACACGGCCGATGCGGCCGTCCGGCAGGTACTCGACGTCGTAGAACGCCGGGATGTACACCGAGCCGGTCTTCGCGAGGCGGAAGAGGACCTCCTCGCGGCCGCCCGGCCGGCCCTCGGCCTTCCAGGCGCGGATGATCTCGGTCATGTCGAGGACGGCCTGCTCGCCGTCGCCGATGATCGCCGCGTCGATGAAGTCCGCGATCGGCTCGGGGTTGAAGGCCGCGTGGCCGCCCGCGAGGACGATCGGGTGGTCGACGGTCCGGTCCTTCGACTCCAGCGGGATGCCGGCCAGGTCGAGGGCGGTGAGCATGTTCGTGTAGCCGAGCTCCGTGGAGAAGCTCAGGCCGAAGACGTCGAACGCGCCGACGGGCCGGTGACTGTCGACCGTGAACTGCGGGACCTTGTGCTCCCGCATCAGCTCTTCGAGGTCCGGCCAGACGCTGTAGGTGCGCTCGGCGAGGACGCCCTCGCGCTCGTTGAGCACCTCGTACAGGATCATGACGCCCTGGTTGGGCAGACCGACCTCGTACGCGTCCGGGTACATCAGCGCCCAGCGGACGTCGGCGGACTCCCACGGCTTGACCGTGGAGTTCAGCTCTCCACCGACGTACTGAATCGGCTTCTGCACGTGCGGGAGCAGAGCTTCGAGCTGCGGGAAGACAGACTCGGCAGCAGACATCTCGAACCTTCGTGAGCTGGCAGGGGGGCGACTCTCAAGCGTACCCCGGTGCTCGGCGGGTCAGAGCCGCCGTGAGTTCCGGGGCCGCGGCGCGGGCCCAGACCCCGGGGAGTTCGCGCTCCGTCGCCTCGGCGGCGGACTCCTCGCGTCCGAAGAGAAGTCCCCAGGTGAAGGCCGATTCGCCGGCTCCGTGGGCCTCGACGGCGAGCTCCCGCAGGGCCCCGCGGGCGACGACGGCGTCCTGGTGTTCGCCGAGCAGGGACTGGACGGCCTTCACCCGTTTCGCGAGCCTCTCGGCGGGCTTTCCGAGGGTGGGGCGGGCGGCCTCGGCCGCGTAGCGGGCGCGCTTGGCGGCCTTGCGGGCCTCGTGGAGGGCGAGGTCGCGCCGATGGCCGGGGTCGAGGGAGAGGGCGTGCTCGACCCGGACGGCGAGGCGGTCGTGGTCCGCGCGGACGGCGCGGGCGAGGACCTTGTGGGCCTTGCGCCCGGCGTCCTCGTGGAGGGGCGGGTGGGCGAGGAGCGCGTCGAGCCTTCCGAGGAGGGCGAGGTGGCGGTCGGAGTCGAGGGCTGCGAGCACCCGGCGCCGGGCGCTCCTGGCGAGCGCGGCGTCCCGTCGGCGCAGCCTGGCCCCGACCGGGCCGAGGACGAGGGTGCGGGGCAGGCCGTCGACGCGGGCGCGCAGCCGTGCGTCGAGGACTTCCTGGTCGCGGGCGACGCCGAGTTCTCCGGCGAGCCACTTCAGTTCCTCCCCCAGGGGGTCGGTGATCTCCCGGTCGAGGACGTGTCCGTAGGTCTTGAAGGCGCTGCGCAGTCGGCGGCAGGCGACGCGCAGCTGGTGCACGGCGTCGGGCAGGTCGCGGCGTACGGCGGGGTCGTAGATGACGACGGCGTCGATCTGTTCGCGTACGTAGGCCAGGACGGCGGCTCCGGCGGTGCCGGGTCTCCCGGGGGCGGCCGGGGGCCGTTCGGGCTCGGCGCCGGTCTCGGCGAGGGCCCTGGCCAGTTTGGACGCGGACGCGGAGGGTGTGATGCCGGCTTTCCCGAGGCGCTTCTCGACGGCGTCGAGGATCGCCGGGTCGGCGTCGTCGGCGAGTTCGACCTCGATCTCGGTCCAGGCCGTCGTCCCCTCTCCCGTGAGGCGTTCGGCGCGGACGGTGTCCACGGAGAGTTCGGCGAGGAGGGTGCCGTCGTCGGCCCGGAGGTGGCGGACGTCCCGCGCCGAGCGGAGGCGGACGACGGGGACGACCTCGCCGTCCCGGACCCGGGAACGCAGGAGCCCCGCCAGGGAACGCGGGAGCGTGTCCGAGAGCGGGGCTCTGATCTCGTCGCGGACGCCGGGGGCGACGGGGAACTTCAGGTGCCAGCCGGCGTCTGCGCCGCCGGTGCGGCGGCGCAGGGTGAGCGAGTGGGCGGCGAGCCGGAGGTCCGGCGTGTCGTAGTAGACGGCGTCGAGTTCGGTGACGCCCTCGTCGGTGACCGAGGCCACCCCGGCCGCCCGGGTGAGGTCCGGGAGGCCGGTCCGGGAGGTGGCTTCGTACTTCCGCTCGATCTCTCGCTTCGTCTCCGCCATGAATCGAATCTAGACGGGAAGCGGGCGGGGTGGCAGGGGGCGCGAGGGGCTCAGGCCGTCATCGGTCGCTGCACCCTGATCGACTGGAGCAGTCCGATCGCCACCCACACCGCGAACATCGACGAGCCGCCGTACGACACGAACGGCAGGGGCAGGCCCGCGACCGGCATGATGCCGAGGGTCATGCCGATGTTCTCGAAGGACTGGAAGGCGAACCAGGCGATGATCCCGGCCGCGACGACCGTGCCGTAGAGCTCGGTGGTCTCGCGGGCGATCCGGCAGGCGCGCCAGAGGACGACGCCGAGGAGCACCAGGATGAGGCCGGCGCCGACGAAGCCCAGTTCCTCCCCCGCCACCGTGAAGACGAAGTCCGTCTGCTGTTCGGGCACGAACTGGCCGGTGGTCTGGGAGCCCTTGAAGAGTCCCGCGCCGAGGAGGCCGCCGGAGCCGATCGCGATGCGGGCCTGGTTGGTGTTGTAGCCGACGCCGGCCGGGTCGAGGTCGGGGTTGGCGAAGGCCGCGAAGCGGTTGATCTGGTACTCGTCGAGCATGCCGAGCGCGGTGACGAGGACCGCGCCGCCGATGCCGGCGCCGATCAGTCCGAGGACCCAGCGGTTGGAGGCGCCGGAGGCGAGCAGCACGCCCAGCACGATGACGGCCATGACCATGACCGAGCCGAGGTCGGGCATCAGCATGACGATGCCCATGGGGAGCGCGGCCAGGGTGAGGGCCTTGGCGACGGTGCGGTGGTCGGGGTGGATCTGGTCTCCGGCGTCGACCTTGGCGGCGAGCAGCATCGCCATGACCAGGATGATCGTGATCTTCACGAACTCGCTGGGCTGGAGGGAGAAGCCGCCGCCGACGACGATCCACGCGTGGGCGCCGTTGATGGTGGCGCCGAGCGGGGTGAGGACGGCGAGGATCAGCACGATCGAGAGGCCGTAGAGGACCGGGACCGCGCCGCGCAGGGTGCGGTGGCCGAGCCAGATCGTGCCGATCATCAGGGCGACGCCGATGCCGGTGTTGAGCACGTGCCGGAAGAGGAAGTAGTACGGGTCGCCGTTGTTGAGCTCGGTGCGGCCGCGGGTGGCGGACCAGACGAGCAGTGCCCCGATGAAGGAGAGCGCGAGCGCGGAGAGCAGTATCGGCCAGTCGAGCCGGCGCACCACCGAGTCGCGGGCGGCCAGTTTGGCGAGCGTGCCGCGCTCGGGGGCGTACCGGGAGACGGAGAAGCCGTGGGGTGCGGTCATCGGTTCAGTCCCTCCGCCATGCGGCCGGCGGACCCGCGAGTTCCTGCTGGTCCGGCTTGTCGGGGTCGGCCTGGGGGGTGTCGTCCGGGGCCTTCGGGGGCGCGTTCGGGTCGATCTTCCCGATCTCGGGGTCGTACGGCTTGATCTTCGGGGCGTCGATGGAGCCGTCGGTCTCGATCTTCGGGAGGCTCTTCTGCGGCTGCGGCAGCAGGGCCCGCTTGAGGTCCTGGTTGCCGGCGTCGTCGAGTCCGTAGAGCGCGTCGTAGATGTTGCGCACGGCGGGGCCGGAGGCGCCGGAGCCCGTACCACCCTGGGCGATCGTCATGACGATCGCGTAGTCCTTGGTGTACGTGGCGAACCAGGACGTCGTCTGCTTGCCGTAGACCTCGGCGGTACCCGTCTTGGCGTGCATCGGGATCTTGTCCTGCGGCCAGCCGCCGAATCGCCAGGCGGCGGTACCGCGGGTGGCGACTCCCGCGAGGGCTTCCTCTATCAAGGCCTGCGTCTTGGTGTCCATCGGGAGCTTGCCGTGCGACGTGGGCTTGATCTCGGTGACCTTCTTGCCGTCGGGACTGACGATCGCCTTGCCGACGGTGGGGTTCCAGAGGGTGCCGCCGTTGGCGATGGCGGCGTAGATGGTGGCCATCTGGATGGGGGTGACGAGGGTGTCGCCCTGCCCGATGGAGTAGTTGACCGAGTCACCGGCGCGCATCAGGTTGCCTTCGAGGCAGTTCTCGTAGGAGAGCTGCTGGACGTACGTGCCGCCCTTCTTGCCGATGCGGCACCAGTAGTCCTTGTTGTCCGCCCAGAAGTCCTGCTTCCACTTCCGGTCGGGGACGCGGCCGGTGACCTCGTTGGGAAGGTCGATGCCGGTCTCGGCGCCGAGGCCGAACTGGTGGGCCGTCTTGTAGAACCAGTCGTTGGCGTTCTTCTTCGGCTTCATCCCGCCGTCCTTCTGCCACTGCTGGTGGGAGAGGGCGTAGTAGACGGTGTCGCAGGAGACCTCGAGGGCCTGGCCGAGGGTGATGGAGCCGTGGCCCTGGGACTCGAAGTTCTTGAAGACCTGGTTGCCGATGGAGTACGAGGAGGGGCAGGGGTAGCGCCCGTTGAAGTCGTATCCGGCGTTGACGGCGGCGGTGGTCGGGATGACCTTGAAGATCGAGCCGGGGGCGGCCTGGCCCTGGATGGCCCGGTTGAGGAGCGGGAAGTTGGAGTCCTTGCCGGTGAGGGCCGCGTAGTCCTTGGCGGAGATGCCGCCGACCCAGGCGTTGGGGTCGTAGTCGGGCTGGGAGGCCATGGCGACGATCCGGCCGGTCTTGTTCTCCATGACGACGACGGCGCCGGAGTCGGCCTTGTAGTTCTCGCTGGTGTTCTTGTCGTGCACCTTGCGGGCCTCGACCATCGCGTTGTGCAGCTCCCACTCGGCGACCGCCTGCACGCGGGCGTCGATGGAGGTGACGACGTTGGAGCCGGGGATCGCGGGGTCGTTCTTGGCCTGGCCGATGACGCGGCCGAGGTTGTCGACCTCGTAGCGGGTGACGCCGGCCTTGCCGCGCAGTTCCTTGTCGTACGTGCGCTCCAGGCCGGAGCGGCCGATCTGGTCGGAGCGGAGGAACGGCGAGTCGGTGTCCTTGGCCTTCTCGATCTCCGCGTCGGTGACGGGCGAGAGGTAGCCGAGGACCTGCGAGGTGCGGGACTTGCCGGGGGCCGGGTAGCGGCGTACGGCGGTGGGTTCGGCGGTGATGCCGGGGAAGTCCTCGGCGCGCTCGCGGATCTGGAGGGCCTGCTGGGTGGTGGCCTCGTCGGTGACCGGGATCGGCTGGTAGGGCGAACCGTTCCAGCAGGGCTTCGGCGTCTTGGAGTCGCAGAGCCTGATCTTGTTGATGACCTCGTCGGGCTTCATGTCGAGGACGCCGGCCAGCCGGGTCAGGACGGTCTTGCCGCGGTCCTTCATCTTCATCAGATCGGTGCGGGACGCGGAGACGACGAGACGGGTCTCGTTGTCGGCGAGCGGGACGCCGCGGGCGTCGAGCAGGGAGCCGCGCACGGCGGGCTGCACGACCTGCTGGACGTGGTTGTTCTTCGCCTCGTCCGTGTACTCCTTGCCGTTGCGGATCTGGAGGTACCAGAGCCGGCCCCCCAGGGTCAGCAGCAGCGAGAAGACGAGGATCTGGATGACGACGAGCCGGATCTGGACCCGGGGGGTCCGCCCTGTCTCGGGGATGTTGCTCATACTGCCGGTGCCCCCTCGGTCACAGTCGCTTGACTCCCTTGATGCGTCCGGCCCGTGAGGCGCGGCTCCGGGCGGTCTTGACCCGCAGGCCGCCGCGCTGGTTCCCGATCCTCAGGCCGGTGCCGGAGGAGAGCCAGCCGGAGGCGACGTCGGCGCCGTTGCCCCCGCCGGCGTCGGCGAGCGGATCGTTCTCCGCGCGTCTGGCCAGGGCCATGATGAGCGGCACCGTGAAGGGTGCGAGGAGCAGGTCGTACACGGCCGCGGTGAACAGCAGGGACCCCAGGCCGACATGGCGGGCGGCGGTGTCGCCGACGAGGGCGCCCACCCCCGCGTACAGCAGGGTGGAGCCGACGGCGGCCGCGACGACGACGGCCATGGGGCCGGTCGCGGAGGTCAGCCGGCCGTTCTCCGGGCGGGCCAGGCCGACCAGGTAGCCGATGACGCAGAGCACCAGGGCGTAGCGGCCGGCCGCGTGGTCGGCGGGCGGCGCCAGGTCGGCGAGGAGCCCGGCGGTGAAGCCGATGAGGGAGCCGCTGACGGGTCCGTAGACGAGGGCGAGGCCGACGACGGTGAGGAGGACCAGGTCGGGGACGGCGCCGGGGAGCTGGAGCCGGGCGAGGACGGAGACCTGGACGACCAGGGCCACCACGATCAGGGTGGCGGAGAGGAGGATGCGGTTGAACTTCACGGTGTCGCGTCCCCCTGGTCCCGGCCCTGCTGGTTCTGCTGGTTCTGGCCCTGCTGTGCCGTGTTCGGCTGCTGTCCGTCGGCGGCCCGCTGTCCGTCCGGTGGCGGCGGTGTCACCGTGACGGTGACGGTCGGCGCGGGCTTGGGCTTCTGCGGCAGGACCGCGTCGCGCGGGTCGGAGCGGGGGGCCTGGACGACGACGCCGACGATGTCCAGCTTGGTGAAGCCGACGTACGGGCGGACGTAGATGTTGCGGGTCAGGCCGCCGCCCGCGGGGTCGACGCGGACGACCTCGCCGACCGGGACGCCGGGCACGAAGGGCTTGTCGGCGCTCGACCCGAAGGTGACGAGCCGGTCGCCGGGCTTCACCTTGGCCTTGCCGTTGAGGAGCTGGACGAGCAGCGGCCGGTCGCCCTGGCCGGTGGCGAAGCCGAGTTCGTCGGACTTCTCCATGCGCGTGCCGACGGTGAAGTCGGGGTCGTTGGCGAGGAGGACCGTGGCGGTCGACGGGCCGACGGTGGTGACCCGGCCGACGAGCCCGGAGCCGTTGAGGACGGTCATGTCCCGGGTGATGCCGTCGCGGGCGCCCACGTCGATGGTGACGGTCCAGGAGAAGCCCTGGGCCGCTCCTATGGCGATGACCTGGGCGCCCTTGATGCCGTACTGACCGGCTCCGGCGGTCTTCAGCATGGAGTCGAGTTCCCGCAGCCGGTTGCGGTTGCGGTCGTCGCTGCCGAGCTCGGCCTTGAGCTGGGCGTTCTCCTGCTCCAGAGCGGCGATCCGGGTGTGCCGCTCGCCGGAGTCCCGGACCGCGCCTATGGCGTTGCCGATGGGATCGACTGCGGCCGCCACACCGTTCTCGACCGGCCCGAAGACCGCCGACGCGGCCTGTCGGGCACCGTCGACGGGTGACTCCTGGCCGCCTCGGATGTCCACCGTGATCAGTGCGAACGCGATGGCGATCAGCAGCACCAGGAGCAGCCGGCTCTCTCGTGTGTCCCTCACGTGCGGCGGCCGTGCCTTTCCTCGGGGTTCGGTTGTTCGGCTGTGCGGGTGAAACGGTGTCCGGTCGTCCCCTCGTGGGGCCGTACGGGTGGTGCTAGCGGCGCGGCTGGGCGTCCAGGACCTGCTGCAGGGCCTCGAATTCCTCGACGCACTTGCCGGAGCCGAGCGCCACCGAGTCCAGCGGGTCCTCGGCGATGTGGATCGGCATCCCGGTCTCGCGGCGGAGCCGCTCGTCGAGGCCGCGCAGCAGGGCACCGCCACCCGTGAGAACGATGCCGCGGTCCATGACGTCACCGGAGAGCTCCGGCGGGCACTTGTCGAGGGTCGTCTTCACGGCGTCGACGATCGCGTTGACCGGCTCCTCGATGGCCTTGCGGACCTCGGCGGCCGAGATGACCACGGTCTTCGGGAGGCCGGAGACGAGGTCACGGCCGCGGATCTCGGTGTGCTCGTCCTTGTCGAGGTCGTACGCGGAGCCGATGGTGATCTTGATCTGCTCGGCGGTGCGCTCACCGAGGAGGAGCGAGTACTCCTTCTTGATGTGCTGGATGATCGCGTTGTCCAGCTCGTCGCCGGCGACCCTGATGGACTGTGCCGTGACGATTCCGCCGAGGGAGATGACGGCGACCTCGGTGGTGCCGCCGCCGATGTCCACGACCATGTTGCCGGTGGCCTCGTGGACGGGGAGGCCCGAGCCGATGGCCGCCGCCATGGGCTCCTCGATGATGTGCACCTGGCGGGCGCCGGCCTGCGTCGAGGCCTCGATCACGGCACGGCGCTCCACCCCGGTGATGCCGGAGGGCACGCAGACGACGACCCGGGGGCGGGCCAGGTAGCGGCGCTTGTGGATCTTGAGGATGAAGTAGCGGAGCATCCGCTCCGTGATCTCGAAGTCGGCGATCACGCCGTCCTTCAGGGGCCGGACGGCGACGATGTTGCCGGGGGTCCGGCCGATCATCTTCTTCGCCTCGGCGCCGACCGCGAGGATGCCGCCGGTGTTGGTGTTGATCGCGACGACGGACGGCTCGTTGAGGACGATGCCACGCCCCCTGACGTACACCAGCGTGTTGGCAGTCCCGAGGTCGATAGCCATGTCACGGCCGATGAACGACATTGAGTTCCCCTTGTTTCCCATGAGGATGCTTCGGGCCTTCCCCAGCGACCGTTGACGGCTTCTCAGGTAGGCGAAACGGTGGCTGAAGTGAGTGGCTGAAGGTGGTGCGGCGTGGAGTTTTCCATCGTAGTGCCGCCCGCCCGGATACCGCGCGGTGGTCCACCTCTGTACAGGTGACGGTAGGACGCGGCGATCCGTTCCCGGGATCGGCGTTCATATGCCTGGGGGCGACCGAATTCCTTCGGTCGCCCCACAGGGTGCTGCGTTCGGCTGACTCGGAGTCAGCAAAGGTCAGGCAAGACCCGGGAAGAAGATCTTCAGCTCGCGGAGGGCGGACTCCTCCGAGTCGGAGGCGTGGATCAGGTTCTCCCGGACGATGGTGCCGAAATCGCCGCGGATCGAGCCCGGCGCGGCGGCGATCGGGTCGGTCGGACCGGCCAGCTGGCGGACGCCCTCGATGACCCGCTCACCCTCGACGACGAGCGCGACGACGGGACCGGAGGACATGAAGCCCATCAGCGGCTCGTAGAAGGGCTTGCCCTTGTGCTCGCCGTAGTGCTGCTCCAGGGTCTCCTGGTCGAGCTCGCGGAGCTCCAGGGCCGCCAGGGTCCAGCCGGCCTTGCGCTCGATACGGCCGATGATCTCGCCGACCAGGCCACGGCGGACGGCGTCGGGCTTGAGCAGGACGAGCGTGCGCTGGCTCACGGGGGAACTCCTTCGGAAAAGCGGTGTGCGGGCCTCCGAGGCTACAGGCCCCGGACGCCCGTCGATTACGCAGCGTCAGGCCCTGCCGAAGCCCCCGCGGTCTGCGCCTCGGCCCACCGTGCCTTGATGTCGTCGATCCGTCGCCCATAGTGAACGGAGGCCCACCACAGACCGGCGAAGACCGCCCCGAGGAAGAACATCGTCGGGACGAAGAAACCGCTGAGGATCAGGACGATCTGCAGGGCCCAGCCGAGCTGCACACCTCCGGGACGGGTGACCATCCCGCAGAGCAGCACCGAGAAGACCATCGCGACACCGCAGACCCACCAGACGGTGGACATCGCGAGGCTGTCGTCCTTCATGGCGACGAGCCCGGCGAAACCGATGACGAAGAACTCGCCGATCAGCGTCGAGGAACAGAGCGTACGCATCTGATTCAGCCCCTCCGGAACAGCAGCCGGGCATCGCCGACCGTGAAGATCGAACCGGTCACCAGGACGCCCGCGCCGCCGTATTCGGCCTCTTCCTCCGCGAGGGTGATGGCCGCCTCGATGGCGTCGGGCAGCCGCGGCTCGACCACGACCCGGTCCTCGCCGAAGACCTCGACCGCGACCGCGGCGAGCGCGTCCACGTCGGTGGCCCGCGGGTTGGAGTTCGCCGTGACCACGACCTCGGCGAAGATCGGCTCGAAGGCCTCCAGGAGGCCCTTGGCGTCCTTGTCGCCGCTCGTGGAGACCACGCCGACCAGCCGGGAGAAGCCGAAGGCCTCGCTGATGCCCTCCGCCGTCGCCCGCGCGCCGTGCGGGTTGTGCGCGGCGTCCAGGATCACCGTCGGGGAGGAGCGGACGATCTCCAGTCGGCCGGGAGAGGCCACCCGGGCGAAGGCCTGCCGGACGGTGTCGACGTCCAGGGTCCGGGCGTGCTCCGCGCCGATCCCGAAGAAGGCCTCGACGGCGGCGAGCGCCACCGCGGCGTTGTGCGCCTGGTAGGGGCCGTGCAGCGGCAGGAAGATGTTGTCGTACTCGCCGCCCAGACCGCGCAGGGTGAGGAGCTGGCCGCCGACCGCGACCTCGCGGGAGACGATGCCGAACTCCATGCCCTCGCGGGCGACGGTGGCGTCCGCCTCGACGGCCTTCTTCAGCAGGACCTGCGCCGCGTCCACCGGCTGCTGGGCCAGGATCACGGTCGCGCCCTGCTTGATGATCCCGGACTTCTCGCCGGCGATCTCGGCGGTCGTCCCGCCGAGCCGGTCGGTGTGGTCCAGGTCGATCGGGGTGACGACGGCGACGGAGCCGTCGATGACGTTCGTCGCGTCCCAGGTGCCGCCCATGCCCACCTCGACGACGGCCACGTCGACCGGGGCGTCGGCGAAGGCCGCGTACGCCATTCCGGTGAGGACCTCGAAGAAGGAGAGCCGGTACTCCTCGCGGGCGTCGACCAGCTCCACGTACGGCTTGATGTCCTGGTACGTCTCGATGAACCGCTCGGCGGAGATCGGGGCGCCGTCCAGGCTGATCCGCTCGGTGATCGACTGCACGTGCGGCGAGGTGTACCGCCCGGTGCGCAGCTCGAAGGCGCCGAGCAGGGCCTCGATCATCCGGGCCGTCGACGTCTTGCCGTTGGTGCCGGTGATGTGGATCGAGGGGTACGCGCGCTGCGGATCGCCCAGGACGTCCATCAGGGCCGCGATCCGGGTGACCGAGGGCTCCAGCTTGGTCTCGCCCCAGCGGGTGGACAGCTCGGTCTCGACCTCGCGGAGCGCCTTGTCGAGCTCCGGGTCCTCCGGGCGGGCGGGCACGGGGTCGCCCTGGGGCGCGGCGCCCTGCGTCCGCAGGGTGCGGCTGCCGGCCTCGATCACCGCCAGGTCGGGGTCACGGTTGGTTTCGGATTCGACGATGCCGTCGAAGTCGTCGGGCGTGTCGGACGGGTCGCGGGGCTCACTCACGGGGTCAGTCTACGGACGGGTGCGGACACGACGACCGACAGGACCATGGACCCGCCCCTTTGGGGACTTTCGGTCCACCGTCCGCGCCGTCGGCCGGGCAAACTTGGCGATCATGGACATAGGGATCGACCTCGGCACGGCCAACACACTCCTCTACGTGCGCGGCCAGGGCATCGTGCTCGACGAACCGTCCGTGGTGGCGGTCCAGGAGGGCTCGCGGCAGGCGCTCGCGGTCGGTACGGAGGCGAAGGAGACCATCGGGCGCACGCCGGGTTCGATCACCGCGATCCGGCCCCTGCGGGACGGGGTGATCAGCGACTACGAGGCGGCCGAGGAGATGATCCGGCACTTCGTGCGCAAGGCCGTGCCGGGCCGCCGCCGGCCCCGCACCCGGATGGTGGTGTGCGTGCCGAGCGGGGTCACCCAGGTCGAACGCCGGGCGATCGTGCACGCCTCGCTCTCCGCGGGCGCGCGGGCGGTCCATCTGATCGAGGAGCCGATGGCGGCGGCGATCGGCGCCGGGCTCCCGGTCTCCGACCCGCGCGGCTCGATGGTCGTCGACATCGGCGGCGGTACGACCGAGGTGGCCGTCATCTCCCTCGGCGGCATCGTCACGGCCCGGTCGCTGCGGGTGGGCGGCGACCGTCTCGACACGGCCGTCACCGAGTACGTCCGCAAGACCCACTCGCTGCTCATCGGCGAGCGGACCGCGGAGGACGTCAAGATCGCCATCGGCACGGCCTGGCCGGTGCCGGGCGAGGAGGAGCGGGAGGGGCGGACCTTCACCGTGCGGGGGCGGGAGAGGGTCGGCGGGCTGCCCCGGACGGTGGAACTGACGGTGCCGGAGATGCGGACGGCGCTCGACGAGCCGGTGGAGGCGATCATCTCGGCGGTCCGGGGAACCCTGGAGGAGTGTCCGCCGGAGCTGTCCGGCGACGTCATGGAGCACGGCATCGTGCTGACCGGCGGCGGGGCGCTGCTGCCGGGCCTCGACCTGCGGATGGCCTCGGCGACCGGTATCCCGGTCTTCGTCGCGGACCGGCCGCTGGACTGTGTGGCGCTCGGGTCGGGGCGCTGCGTGGAGGACTTCGACGCGCTGCAGCGGGTGATGGGGAAGGCGGAGACGGTCCGCTGAACCCGTCGAAGGGGCCGGCTCCTGCGCGTGTCAGCGGGTGGCGAGGCCCGTGGGCAGCAGCGCCGTCACCGCGTAGCCGCCGCCTTCGCGTCGGGCCTTCAGCGTGCCGCCCATGCTGGTGACCCGCTCCTCCATCGAGAACAGGCCGGTCCCGGTCGAGACGGGGGCCGGGTCCGGCGGGGTCTTCGGCAGCGGGTTGCGCACCTCGATCCGCAGATCGGGGCCGTCCACCGTGATCGCGACCGTCGCCGGCAGTCCCGGCGCGTGCTTGGCGGCGTTCGTCAGGCACTCCTGGACGACCCGGTGCACGGCCGCCTGCCGCAGCGGCGAGAGCGCCTTGGCCTCCGCCGCCACCGTCAGTTCCACCGGGCTGCCCATCCGCTCGCTCTCCACGGCGAGCGCGGCGAGCCCCTCCAGGCCGGGGGTGGCCGCCTCCCGGTCGGCGCGGCGGACGATCGTCTCGTTGAGCATGAGGTGGGCGCGCCGGGCGGTGTCCGCCAGTTCCTCGAAGTCCTTCTGGTGGGACTCCCCCCTGGCCCGTACGGCGAGGACCTCGGCCCGCACCGCGAGGACGGTGAGTTCGCGGCCGACCAGGTCGTGGACGTCACGGCCGACGGAGATCCGCTCCTCCTGGACGGCCTGCCGGGCGACGGCCTCGCGCCGCTGGACCTCCAGGGCGCGGACGAGGTCCTGCCGGTACGCGGCGATGCCGACGCCCGCCGCGAGAACGCCGATCGGGACGACGAGACTCAGGAAGTCGCTCAGGGTGTCGCCGTGCCGGGCGGGCCAGCCGGGTGTCTGGAAGAGGGCGTAGGCGACTCCGACGTACAGCAGGGTCGCGGCGACGGCGGCCCGCCGCCCCCGGTACCTGCCGATCGAGTACAGCGCGAACTGGATCATGGTCAGTTCGTGCAGCCAGCCCATCAGGACGAGCGCCACCAGATACGGCACCCAGGGCAGCCGGCGGCGGAGCACGAGCGTGGCGGCCCCGGCCGCGAGGACCAGGGTCGCGGTGAGTCCCGTCAGGGAGTTGTCGGCGCGGGCGAGCCCCGGTACGTCCAGGCACATGAGGCCGAAGGCGCTGAGCGCGGCGACGACGTCGAGGGCGCGGGGCGAGACCGCCCACCGGTCCGCGCAACGGCGCAGCGCGGGGACGGTGGGGAGGCGGAGCATGCCTTCCATCATCCAAGGTCTTTCGTCCCGACGCCGAGGACCTGAAGTCCCGTCTGATGTGAGTTCAGGCACTTCGTCCCGCTTCGCCACCCCGCTGCGGCCGCTCGATGACCGGGAGTACGCGGAGGGGCCCGGAACCGTGTCGCGGTTCCGGGCCCCTCCGTCGTGCCGTACTAGGCCTGCGGCAGGCTCGCCAGCTGGGCCTCGATCCGGGCGATGTCCTCGTCCGCCTTGGCGAGGCGGCCACGGATCTTGTCGACCACGTTGTCCGGGGCCTTGGCCAGGAACGCCTCGTTGCCGAGCTTCCCGTTCGCCTGGGCCTTCTCCTTCTCCGCGGCCGCGAGGTCCTTCGCGAGACGCTTGCGCTCCGCGGCCACGTCGATCGTGCCCGACAGGTCGAGCGCGACCGTGGCGCCGGCGACCGGCAGGGATGCGGTGGCGGCGAAGCCCTCGCCCTCCGGCTGGAGGCGCAGGATCTGGCGGATGGCGGCCTCGTGCGCGACGAGCGGGGTGCCGTCGACGGTGAGGCGGGCCGGCACCTTCTGGGCGTCCTGGAGGCCCTGCTCCTTGCGGAAGCGGCGGACCTCGGTGACGACCCGCTGGACGAGCTCGATCTCCTGCTCGGCGGCCTTGTCGCGGAACCCCGAGTCCTTCGGCCAGTCGGCGATCACCAGGGACTCACCGCCGGTGAGGGTGGTCCACAGGGTGTCCGTGACGAACGGGACGATCGGGTGGAGCAGCCGCAGCATGACGTCCAGGACCTCGCCGAGGACCCGGCCGGAGACCTTGGCGCCCTCGCCGCCCGCGAAGAACGTCGTCTTCGACAGCTCGACGTACCAGGCGAAGACCTCGTCCCACGCGAAGTGGTAGAGCGTGTCGGCGAGCTTCGCGAACTGGAAGTCCTCGTAGTACGCGTCGACCTGCGCGACCGTCTCGTTGAGCCGGGACAGGATCCAGCGGTCGGTCGCCGACATCGCGGAGGCGTCCGGCAGCGGGCCCTCGATCGTGGCGCCGTTCATCATCGCGAAGCGGGTCGCGTTCCAGATCTTGTTGGCGAAGTTCCGGGACGCCTGGACCCAGTCCTCGCCGATCGGGACGTCGACGCCCGGGTTGGCGCCCTTGGCCAGGGTGAAGCGCAGGGCGTCGGAGCCGTACTTGTCCATCCAGTCCAGCGGGTTGACCGTGTTCCCGAACGACTTCGACATCTTCTTGCCGAACTCGTCGCGGACCATCCCGTGGAACGCGATCGTGCGGAACGGCGGCTGACCGTCCATCGCGTACAGACCGAACATCATCATCCGGGCGACCCAGAAGAACATCAGGTCGTAGCCGGTGACCAGGACGGAGTTCGGATAGAACTTCGCCAGGTCCGGGGTCTTCTCGGGCCAGCCGAGCGTGGAGAAAGGCCACAGGCCGGACGAGAACCACGTGTCGAGGACGTCGGTGTCCTGCGTCCAGCCCTCACCCGTGGGCGCCTCGTCGTCGGGGCCGACGCAGACCAGCTCGCCGTCGGGACCGTGCCAGACGGGGATGCGGTGGCCCCACCACAGCTGGCGCGAGATGCACCAGTCGTTGAGGTTGTCGACCCAGTCGAAGTACCGCTGCGACATGTCGGCCGGGTGGATGTCGACCCGCCCGTCGCGGACCGCGTCACCCGCGGCCTTCGCGAGGGTCTCGACCTTGACCCACCACTGCAGGGACAGACGCGGTTCCAGCGTCGTCTTGCAGCGCGAGCAGTGGCCGACGGAGTGGACGTACGGGCGCTTCTCGGCGACGATCCGGCCCTCGGCCCGCAGGGCGGCGACGATCGCGGAACGCGCCTCGAAGCGGTCCAGGCCCTGGAAGGGGCCGTGGACGGTGATCACACCGCGCTCGTCCAGGACCTCGATGGACTCGAGGTCGTGGCGCTGGCCGATCGCGAAGTCGTTCGGGTCGTGCGCCGGGGTCACCTTGACGGCGCCGGTGCCGAACTCCGGGTCGACGTGCGTGTCGGCGACGACCGGGATGGTCCGGTCGGTCAGCGGCAGCTTGATCCGCTTGCCGATCAGGTGGGCGTAGCGCTCGTCGTCGGGGTGGACGGCAACGGCGGTGTCACCGAGCATCGTCTCCGCGCGGGTGGTGGCGACGACGATGGTGTCGTCACCCTCGCCGTACTTCATGGAGACGAGCTCGCCGTCGTCGTCCTGGTAGTCGACCTCGATGTCGGAGATGGCCGTGAGACACCGCGGGCACCAGTTGATGATGCGCTCGGCGCGGTAGATCAGGCCGTCGTCGAACATCTTCTTGAAGACGGTCTGGACGGCACGGGAGAGACCCTCGTCCATGGTGAAGCGGTCCCGGCTCCACGCCAGGCCCTCGCCGAGGCGCCGCATCTGGCCGGCGATCTGACCGCCGGACTCGGCCTTCCACTCCCAGACACGCTCGACGAAGGCCTCGCGGCCCAGGTCGTGGCGGGACTTGCCCTCCTTGGCGAGCTCACGCTCGACGACGTTCTGGGTGGCGATACCCGCGTGGTCCATGCCGGGCTGCCACAACGTCTCGAAGCCCTGCATGCGCTTGCGGCGGGTGAGGGCGTCGATCAGCGTGTGCTCGAAGGCGTGGCCCAGGTGGAGGGAGCCGGTGACGTTCGGCGGCGGGATGACGATGGTGTACGCGGGCTTCTCGCTCTTCGCGTCCGCCTCGAAGTAGCCGCGCTCTACCCAGCGCTCGTACAGCGGCCCCTCTACCTCGGCCGGCGCGTACGTCGTCGGCAGTTCGGTGGTGGGCGCTGTCTGCTGCTGAGTGTTCTCGGTCACGGGGCCAGTTTAGGGGTGTCACGGCGTGGTCCTGAAACGCGATTGTTCGGTAACGGTGTGGCCCCCGCCGCATGGGCGGGCGCGCGGTTCCGCCAGGATGTTCGGTAGGCATAAACATCCTGTGAGGGGAACCTGTCGATGAGCTACAACCAGCCGGGCCCGTACGGCCAGCAGCCGCCCCAGCAGCCCGGCCCGTACGGCCAGCCGGGCCCGTACGGCCAGCAGCCGCAGCAGCCGGGCCCCTACGGCCAGCCGCAGGCCCCCCAGCCTGGTTACGGATACCCCCAGCAGGCCCCGCAGGGCGTTCCGCCGCAGCAGCCGCCGTACGGCTACCCGCAGCAGCCCGGCCCGTACGGCCAGCAGCCCCCGTACGGCGCCCCCCAGGGCCCCGGCGGCTACGTCCCCCACCCCCCGGCCCCGAAGAAGTCGAAGGCGGGCTGGATCATCGGCGCGGTCGCGGTGGTCGCGGCGATCGGCGTGGGCGCGTACTTCGTGATCGGCGGCGGTGGCGGCAACGGTGCCGTGGCCGACGACACGAAGGGGTACAAGATCACCCCGGCGGCTTCCGTGGGCGAGTACAAGAAGGACTCCAAGAGCGGGTCGTCCGACTCCATGGACGAGAAGGACAAGAAGGAAGCCGAGCAGTACCTCGGCATCAAGAACCCGGCGGAGGCGTCCGCCTCGTACAAGAGCAGTGCGAGCACCGAGCCCCTCAAGGGCAAGGTGCTGACCCTGAACGGGCTGTGGGGCGAGGTCTCCGACCCCGAGAAGGCGATCGACGGCTACTTCCTGAAGATGAAGGAAGGCAGCGAAGAGGACAAGGAGATGAAGGCCGAGCTGGTGGGCAGCCCGACCGAGGTGACGCCCGGCGGCTTCGAGGGCGCGCTGATGAAGTGCCAGAACGCCAAGCTCACGCCGAAGGACTCGGGCACCGGCATGCCGGTCAAGTCGTTCGAGATCCCGATCTGCGTCTGGGCCGACTACAGCACGATCGGCGCGGTGAACCTGATCAACATGGAGCAGCTCATGGGCGCGGGCCAGTCCGCGAGCCAGGACGAGGTCGCCACCCTCGCGGCGAAGCTGTACGACACCTCGCGCTCCAAGGTCTGATCCCTCCACGGGCGAACACGTGATGCCCGGCCGGTTCGGCGAACCGGCCGGGCATCGCCGTGAGGAGTCACGAGGCCGCCTCGGCCGAAAACACGAAGGCGCCCGGGTGGTCGGTGAACCACCCGGGCGCCTCTGCGTGTTGGCGTCAGGCCGACTTCTCGTGCCTGCCGTCGTTCTTCACGATCCGCGGGACCAGCGTCGGGTTGACGTTGTTGCGGACGACGTCCGCCGTGATGACGACCCGGGCCACGTCCTTGCGGGACGGGACCTCGTACATCACCGACTGGAGGACCTCCTCCATGATGGCCCGCAGGCCACGCGCGCCGGTGCCGCGGAGGATCGCCTGGTCGGCGATGGCCTCCAGGGCCGGACGGTCGAAGTCCAGCTCCACACCGTCGAGTTCGAAGAGGCGCTGGTACTGCTTCACCAGGGCGTTCCGCGGCTCGACCAGGATCTGGAGGAGTGCCTCCCGGTCCAGGTTGTGCACGGAGGTGAGGACGGGGAGACGGCCGATGAACTCGGGGATCATCCCGAACTTCACCAGGTCCTCCGGCATGACCTCCTGGAACTGGTCGCTCGCCTCGATCTCGCGCTTGGAGCGGATGGTCGCCCCGAAGCCGATGCCCTTGGCGCCCGCCCGCGACTCGATGATCTTCTCGAGGCCGGCGAAGGCGCCGCCCACGATGAAGAGCACGTTCGTCGTGTCGATCTGGATGAACTCCTGGTGCGGGTGCTTCCGTCCGCCCTGCGGCGGTACGGAGGCGGTGGTGCCCTCCAGGATCTTCAGCAGGGCCTGCTGCACGCCCTCGCCGGAGACATCGCGGGTGATCGACGGGTTTTCGCTCTTACGGGCGACCTTGTCGATCTCGTCGATGTAGATGATCCCGGTCTCGGCCTTCTTGACGTCGTAGTCGGCCGCCTGGATCAGCTTGAGCAGGATGTTCTCGACGTCCTCGCCGACATAGCCGGCCTCCGTCAGCGCCGTCGCGTCGGCGATGGCGAACGGGACGTTGAGCATCCGGGCCAGGGTCTGCGCGAGCAGCGTCTTCCCGGAGCCCGTGGGGCCGAGGAGCAGAATGTTGGACTTCGCCAGCTCGATGGCGTCGTCCCGGCCCTGCGCGCCGCCGTTCTCGCCGGCCTGGACGCGCTTGTAATGGTTGTACACCGCGACCGAGAGGGCCTTCTTCGCGGGCTCCTGCCCGACGACGTACCCCTCGAGGAACTCGTAGATCTCGCGGGGCTTGGGGAGTTCCTCCCAGCGCACCTCGCTCGTCTCCGCGAGTTCCTCTTCGATGATCTCGTTGCAGAGGTCGATGCACTCGTCGCAGATGTACACACCGGGTCCCGCGATGAGCTTCTTCACCTGCTTCTGGCTCTTTCCGCAGAACGAGCACTTGAGCAGGTCGCCGCCATCACCGATGCGTGCCACGAGGTGCTTCCCCTTCGCCTGGGAGCGCCTGGTTCAGCGACTCCTGGTGCCTCATATTCGACGGTACCTTGCCGGGCCCCCCGTTCGGGCCCCCCTTGGCACGGTTCGCATGGACGGGAATGCGCCATGATCCCCGGAATGCTCACCGTGCCACGGGAAAGGTCGGGCGTCAGCGCTCGGCGGAGGCCGTGCTCTTACGGGTGGAGACGATCTGGTCGACGAGGCCGTACGCCAGGGCGTCCTCCGCCGTCAGAATCTTGTCACGCTCGATGTCGTCGCGGATCTTCTCGATCGGCGTCGAGGAGTGCTTGGCCAGCATGTCCTCCAGCTGGGTGCGCATCCGCAGGATCTCGCGGGCCGCGATCTCCAGGTCGGAGAGCTGCTCACGGCCGGTGCCACCGGAGGGCTGGTGGATCAGCACGCGGGCGTTCGGCAGGGCCATCCGCTTGCCGGGGGTGCCGGCGGCGAGCAGCACGGCCGCGGCGGAGGCCGCCTGGCCCATGCAGACCGTCTGGATGTCGGGCTTCACGAACTGCATCGTGTCGTAGATGGCCGTGAGGGCGGTGAAGGAGCCGCCCGGGCTGTTGATGTAGATCGAGATGTCGCGGTCCGGGTCCATCGACTCCAGGCACAGCAGCTGCGCCATGACGTCGTTGGCGGAGGCGTCGTCGATCTGCACGCCGAGGAAGATGACGCGCTCTTCGAAGAGCTTCGCGTACGGGTCGTACTCGCGGACGCCCTGCGAGGTGCGCTCGACGAAGCGCGGAACGACGTAGCGGTTGTCCATCGGCGCGCCGGTGTAGAGGCCGCTCGCGGAGAGGTTGTTCTGCATCTGGGGGTTCACCGTCCTGGTGGCGTTCGGTGGGCTGGGGCTCTTGAGCGGAATGCCGGGGCTCAGGCGCCCGTGCCGCCGCCGCCGGGAACACCCGCGGCGTGCGTGATGATGTCGTCGATGAGGCCGTACTCCTTGGCCTCGTCCGCGGTGAACCAGCGGTCGCGGTCGCCGTCACGGATGATCGCCTCGACGGTCTGGCCGGAGTGGTGCGCGGTGATCTCGGCCATGCGCTGCTTCGTGCGGAGCAGGTACTCGGCCTGGATCTTGATGTCGGAGGCCGTGCCGCCGATGCCGGCGGAGCCCTGGTGCATCAGGATGTCGGTGTTCGGCAGCGCGAAGCGCTTGCCGTGGGCACCGCCGGTGAGCAGGAACTGGCCCATCGAGGCCGCCATGCCCATACCGATGGTGACGACGTCGTTCGGGATGTACTGCATGGTGTCGTAGACGGCCATGCCGGCCGTCACGGAGCCACCGGGGCTGTTGATGTAGAGGAAGATGTCCTTCTCCGGGTCGGCGGCCAGGAGGAGCATCTGAGCGGTGATCTTGTTGGCGATCTCGTCGTCGACCTGCTGGCCGAGGAAGATGATGCGCTCACCGAGCAGCCGGTTGTAGACATGGTCGCCGAGGCCGCCACCGATGGACGGCTCACCCGCGGCGTAAGGCTTCAGATTCGTCACGTATCCACCTGCTCGTCTCCGACGGCCAGGGCCGTCTCAGCGTCTCGTTCGGAGGGCACTGCCCTCGTATTCATGGACCCTAACGCGCAGGTAGGACAACGCCATCCCGGTTCCCGAACTGTTCGCTGGGAGCGCAAGGTAGTTGGGGGTGCGTAAAGGGTCCTCGTACGTCCACGGGCCCGTACGCACAGAAGTGCGTACGGGCCCGTGGAACAGGGTCCGCGCGGGGCGCGGGGGCCCCTTACTTGTCCTCGGAGACCTCGGCCTCGCCGGTGACGGCCTCGACGGCCTCGGCGGCGGTCTCGACCTCGTCCTCGTCGTCCGAGAGGTCCACGACCTCGCCGTTGCTGTCGACGACCTTGGCGGCCTCGACGACGACCGCGAGGGCCTTGCCGCGGGCGACCTCGCCGACGAGCATCGGGACCTGGCCCTGCTGCGCGACGGCCTGGGCGAACTGGTCCGGGCTCATGCCGGAGGAGGCGGCACGGCGGAACAGGTGCTCGGTGAGCTCCTCGCGGGAGACGTCGAGCTTCTCCTTGTTGACGAGCTCATCGAGGATGAACTGCGTCTTGATGCCCTTCTCGGCCTGCTCCTTGGTCTCGGCCAGGAACTCTTCCTCGGTCTTGCCCTGGATCTCCAGGTACTTCACGAGGTCGAGGCCCATCTGGCCGAGCTGGTGGTGCTCCAGGTTGTGCTTGCGGGTGTTGATCTCGTCCTCGAGAAGCTTCTCGGGCATCGGGACCTCGACCAGCTTGAGGAGCTCGTCGAGGACGCGCTCCTGGGCCTGGGTGGCCTGGTCGAACTGCTTCATGTTCTCGAGGCGCTTGCGGCTGTCGGCCTTGAGCTCGTCGAGGGTGTCGAACTCCGAGGCCATCTGCGCGAACTCGTCGTTCAGCTCGGGGAGCTCACGGGCGGCGACGGTGGTGACCTTGACGGTGACCTCCGCGTCCTTGCCCTCGGCGGAGCCGCCCTTCAGCTGCGAGGTGAAGGTGGCCTCGCCACCGGCCTCCAGGCCCTTGACGGCCTCGTCGATGCCGTCGAGCAGCTCGCCGGAACCGATGGTGTACGAGACACCGTCGGCGACACCGTCGGGGAGGATCTCGCCGTCGACCTTGGCCTCGAGGTCGATGGTGACGACGTCACCCTCCTCGGCGGCGCGCTCGACGGTGGAGGTCGAGGCGAAGCGCTCGCGGAGCTGCTCCACGGACTTCTCGACGTCCTCGTCGGTGACCTCGACCGCGTCGACGGTGACCTCGATGCCGGAGTAGTCCGGGATCTCGAGCGTCGGGCGGATGTCGACCTCGGCGGTGAAGGCCAGCAGCTCGCCGTCCTTCAGCTCGGTGATGTCGACCTCGGGCTGGCCGAGCGGGTTGACCTCGGCCTCGTTCACGGCCTCGGTGTAGAACTTCGGGAGCGCGTCGTTGACGGCCTCTTCCAGCACGGCGCCGCGGCCGAACCGCTGGTCGATCACGCGAGCAGGGATCTTGCCCTTACGGAAGCCCTTGACCGTGACCTGCTGGTTGATCTTCTTGTACGCCGCGTCGAGGCTGTCCTTGAGCTCCTCGAAGGGCACCTCGACAGTGAGCCGAACCCGAGTCGGGTTCAGGGTCTCCACGGCGCTCTTCACGGTTCGGTCTCCTTGTGGCTGATTCCTGGAATCCACCGGCGCCGCGTGTGGCGGTTCCGGCGGGTCGGCCCGGTCAGAAAGACACACGGGCACGCAGCTTGCATAGTAACCGCAAGCGGGATGACGCCCACAACGTGATCAAGAGCGCGCAAGGTGGGCGCGTGATCGTCATGGTCGGGGTGGCGGGATTTGAACCCACGGCCTTCCGCTCCCAAAGCGGACGCGCTACCAAGCTGCGCCACACCCCGTCGGTGCGACACGTAGGGTACATGGACGGGGACTGTACGGCGCCCCCACTTTTCCGGGTGTGCACGAACGGCCCCGGAACCGCTACCATGCTCTTCGTGCCGCGGTCCGTGTGACCTGCGGCGCGACGCTGTGCGGGTGTAGCTCAATGGTAGAGCACTAGTCTTCCAAACTAGCTACGCGGGTTCGATTCCCGTCACCCGCTCCATGCCCTCGGGGCCGGTCGGAAGAAGTCCTCTTCCGACCGGCCCCGAGGCGTTTCCCGGTCCGAGATGCCGGGTCGGGCGGGCGCACGCAGACTGGGCTGAGATCAGTCCCCTCTCGCTGTCGCCCCTCCCGCCGCAGCGTCGCATCGGAGGCAGTCCATGAAGGACCTGAAGTTCGAGCAGGAGCGTTCGCTGTCCCGCGTCGAGGCGGCCGATCAGCTCTTGATGCTCGCCACCGCCCTGCGGAAGGGCGGGGAGGCCGATCTGGCACTGGGGGCGGGAACGCTGAGCCTGCGGATCCCCGACGAGCTCCGCTGCGAGGTGGAGCTGGAGGTCGAGGACGGGGAGATCGAGCTGGAGATCGAGCTGACCTGGTCGATGGGCCGGCCCGAGAAGAGCCCGGCCGCCGGGCGGTCGGCGGCGAAGTCCTCGAAGGTTTCCAAGCCTTCCAAGGCTTCGAGGGCCTCCAAGGACAAGGCGGGGGCGAAGGCTGGGACGGCGAAGGCCGGGGCGAAGGCCTCGGCGGGCAAGGCGGCGAAGCCGAAGGCCGTGGAGGCGAAGGC
This sequence comes from Streptomyces zaomyceticus, assembly GCF_014656215.1. GTDB lineage: Bacteria > Actinomycetota > Actinomycetes > Streptomycetales > Streptomycetaceae > Streptomyces > Streptomyces zaomyceticus. The sequence goes on from NZ_BNBZ01000001.1 coordinate 315,918, forward strand.
CGCCAAGCCGAAGGCGGTCAAGGCTGAGGCCGTGAAGACGAAGGCCGCGAAGGCGAAGGCGGACAAGTCCGTGGTGGCGAAGCCGAAGGCCGACAAGCCCAGCTTGGTGAAGGCCAAGGCGGCCGACAAGCCCGCCAAGCCGGTGGCGGCCGGGTCGGCGAAGCCCAAGGCGGACGAGCCGCCCGCGTCGGCGAAGTCGGCGAAGGCCGCGCCCGCCAAGGGGACGGCGAAGCCGGCCGCAAGGACGAAGGGGGCCATGAAGGCCTCCTGAGCCCGTCCGAGGGCCCGCCCACCGGCCCCTCGCCCGGGAGGGGCCCGTCGACCGGCGGTCGGCCCGGAGCGCGGCGGTCGGCCCCGAAGACGACGGTCGGCTCAGAACTTGATCGAGGCGACCGTCTGCGTTATCGAGTCCAGGAAGCGCTGGATGTCGTCGGCCATGCCGGTGGAGGCGAGGAAGAAGCCGAAGAGCACGGCGACGACGGCCGGGCCGCCCTTGAGGTTCCCCCCGCGGATCAGCACCACCAGGATGATTGCCAACAGCAACACCACAGACAGTGAAATGGCCACAACTGATCACACCCTCGGTCGGTCCCGCCTTGCCCACCAGGGAGCCCGTGATCCCGGAACACCCCCCGCTGTCTCCATCGTGCCACCAACCCCCCTGCCCCCGCTGCCTGGTGGCGAATCGTCGTGGAGAAGATCACCTCGGGCGGGCGGCCCCGGTCAGACCGGCCGGGAGATGAGGAGCAGGGCGCGGTCGTCGTTGACGTCCTTGGCGACGGCCTCGATCAGATGCCAGGCGACGCCCTCGAAGCCGTCGGCGACACAGCGGTCGGCCTCGCCGGTGAGGCGGTCGATGCCCTCGGCGATGTCCCGGTCGGCGGCCTCGACCAGGCCGTCGGTGAAGAGCATGAGGACGTCGCCGGGGTGGAGCGAGCCCTTCACCGGGTGGAACTCGGCGCCGTCGTAGACACCGAGCAGGGGGCCCTCGGCGGCCTTCTCCTCCCAGCGGCCGCTGCCCGCGTGGAGCTGGAGGGCGGGGAGGTGCCCGGCGGAGAAGAGCTCGTAGTCCCCCGACTCCAGGTCGAGGACCAGGTGGATGGAGGTGGCGAAGCCCTCGTCCCAGTTCTGGCGCAGCAGATAGCCGTTGGCCGCGGGGAGGAAGCCGTCCGGCGGGAGTGAGCCGAGGAGTCCGCCGAAGGCGCCGGACAGCAGCAGGGAGCGGGAGGCCGCGTCCATGCCCTTGCCGGACACGTCGGTGAGGACGACCTCCAGGGTGCGGCCGCCGTGGGTACGGGCGGCGACGACGAAGTCGCCGGAGAAGGACTGGCCGCCGGCCGGGCGCAGCGCCATCTCGCGGTGCCAGCCCTGCGGGAGCCGGGGCAGGGCGCTCTGGACGCGGATGCGTTCGCGCAGGTCGAAGAGCATGGTGCCGCCGCGCCGCCAGGGCACCCCGACCCGGGCCCGGAACTGGGCGATGAGCAACCCGAAGAGACCGCAGGCGGCGACGACCAGGACGGTGCCGGGGGTGACCCGGGCGGGGCCCTGGGTGTAGGGGCCGAGGACGACGGACTCGACGATGAGGGCGCCCGCGGCGGCGGCGTACAGACCGAGCAGGCTGGCGGGGCGGAGCAGCAGTCCGCCCGCGACGATCGGCAGGACCAGTGCGGCGGGGGCGCACCAGACCGGGTCGAGGAGGGTTCCGCAGGCGATGGCCGGAATCATCAGGAGGAGTCCGGCGAAGGCGAGCCAGTCGGAGCCGTCCCCGCGGAAGTAGTCGACGCCGGACTTGCGCAGCGCGCTGCGGGCCCGGCGTGCGCGTCGGCGCGTCCGGGCCGCGTACGTGTTCACTCCGGCGCGGTGTCCCATTGGCCTGGACCCTATCCATCCCGTCCGACATCGCGCAGGGGTACCCCGGTGACAATGTGCGTGAAATCGGGTCGCCCCGGGCGTGCGCCGCTGATATCGATGGCATATGACTACTGAACTGCGGGTTCTCGACCCGACCGAGTGGGATCGCTGGTACGAGGTCCTGGAGCTGGCGTTCGGGGGTGTGGCGGAGGCCCCGGAGGAGCGGGCGCTGTGGCGCGACCTGACCGAGTTCGACCGTTTCATGGGTGCGTGGGACGGCGATCTCTGTGTGGGGACGGCGGGTGCGTTCTCGTTCCGGCTCACGGTGCCGGGCGGGGCGTCGGTGCCGGCGGGCGGGGTGACGATGGTGAGCGTGGCGGGGACGCACCGCCGGCGCGGAATCCTGACCTCGATGATGCGGCGCCAGCTCGACGACCTCCGGGCGGCGGGCGAGTCGCTCGCGGTGCTGACGGCCTCGGAGCCGGAGATCTACGGGCGGTTCGGTTACGGCCTCGCCTCGTTCGCGGCGCGGGCGGCGATCGACACGACCCGGGTGCGGCTCTCGGTGCCGGAGGGCACGGACGAGGTGTCGCTGCGGCTGGCCGGTCTGGAGGAGTCGTCGCCGGTGTGCGAGGAGGTGTACGCGAAGCTGGTGCCGTCGCGGCCGGGCATGATCGCCCGGTTGCCGCACTGGGAGCGCGAGCCGCTGCTCGATCCGCCGGGCGACCGGGAGGGCGCCTCGCCGAAGCTCTGCGTGCTCGCGGAGCGGGCCGGGGAGGTCGTGGGGTTCGCGCAGTACGCGATCAAGCCGAAGTGGTCGTCCGCGGGTGCCGACGGGTCGGTCGCGGTTCATCGGCTGATGGGGCTCGACGCGGTGGCGGAGGCGGCGCTGTGGCGGTTCCTCTGTTCCGTGGATCTGACCAGGGAGGTGCTGATCCACAGTTGTCCGGTGGACGACGCCTGGCAGCACCTGGTGAGCGATGTGCGGCGCTGCTCCCCGACGCTGCGGGACGTGCTGCACCTGCGGCTGGTGGAGGTGGGCGCGGCCCTGGAGGCGCGGACGTACCAGGCGCCGCTGGACGTGGTGTTCGAGGTCGAGGACGCCTTCTGTCCCTGGAACGAGGGGCGTTGGCGGCTGACGGGTGACGCCAAGGGAGCGACCTGTGTACGGACCGCGGATCCGGCGGACCTCGAACTGTCCGTGCGGGAGCTGGGCGCGGCGTATCTGGGCGGAGTTCCGCTGATGTCGCTGGCGGCGGCCGGGCGGGTTCGGGAGCGGCGGGAAGGCGCGCTGGTCGAGGCGTCGGTCGCCTTCGGGTCCCCCGTGGCCCCGTGGCTGCCGCACGGGTTCTAGGCCCTGTCGTCTCTTCCGGATCCCGCCGGTCGGGCAGGCCGGAAGGAACGCCCCTAGCGGGTCTGGCAGCCGGGGCACCAGAAGAGGTTGCGGGCGGCGAGGTCGGCGGTGCGGATCTCTTCGCCGCAGAGCAGGCAGGGCTGGTGGGTCCTGCGGTAGACGTACACCTCGCCGCCGTGGTCGTCGACGCGCGGCGGGCGGCCCATCGCCTCGGGGGTGTGTTCGGGGCGGACGGTGTCGATGCGGTTGAGGCGGACGCCCTCCCGCATGAGTCCGACGAGGTCGGTCCAGATCGCGTCCCATTCGCGGCGGGTGAGGTCCTTGCCGGCGCGGTACGGGTCGATGCCGTGCCGGAAGAGGACCTCGGCGCGGTAGACGTTGCCGACGCCGGCGATGACCTTCTGGTCCATGAGCAGGGCGGCGATCGTGGTGCGGGACTTCGAGATCCGGCGCCAGGCCTTGTCGGGGTCGTCGCCGGCGCGGAGCGGGTCCGGGCCCAGGCGGTCGTGTATCGCCCGCTTCTCGGCGTCGGTGATCAGGGCGCAGGTGGTGGGGCCGCGCAGGTCGACGTACGACTCCGGGTTGGCGAGCCGCAGCCGGACCGTGTCAGTGGGCGGCGGGGCGGGCGCGTCGCCGAAGTTCACCTTGCCGAAGAGACCCAGGTGGATGTGGACCCAGCCGATTCCGGCGAAGCCGAGGAAGAGGTGCTTGCCGTGGGCCTCGGTGGTGTCGAGCACCGTGCCGTCGAGGAGCGCGGCCGAGTCGGTGAACTTGCCCTGTGGGCTGGTGACACGCGCGGACCGGCCGCCGAACCGTTCCCGGTGGTCGGCGGCCAGTCGGTCGATCGTGTGCCCTTCGGGCATCAGGCGGTCGGCTCCTGCGGGTGGTGGGCCGGGATCGGGGGGAGCTCGCCGGTGTTCTCGTACGCGGTGAGCATGTCGATCCGGCGGGTGTGACGCTCGTCACCGGAGTACGGGGTGCTGAGGAAGATCTCGACGAACTTGGTCGCCTCTTCCCGGGTGTGCATCCGGCCGCCGACGGAGATGACGTTGGCGTTGTTGTGCTCGCGGCCGAGGGCGGCGGTCTGCTCGCTCCAGGCGAGGGCGGCGCGCACCCCCTTCACCTTGTTCGCGGCGATCTGCTCGCCGTTGCCCGAACCGCCGATGACGATGCCCAGGGCGTCCGGGTCCGCGGCCGTCTTCTCGGCGGCGCGCAGGCAGAACGGCGGGTAGTCGTCCAGGGCGTCGTAGATGTGGGGACCGCAGTCGACGGGCTCGTGGCCGTGTGCCGTGAGCCACTCGACGAGGTGGTTCTTGAGTTCAAAGCCGGCATGGTCGGAACCGATGTAGACGCGCATGAAGGCGAGTGTGGCATGTCGGGGGCCGGGTAGGCGGCATCGGGGTCGGGACCTTCACCCGGTCTGGTACGGACCTTCGCCTCTCGCGGAGTGGTCCTCACAACTATCCGGAATGAGGTCTTCCGATCACCCCCGTTCACAGGGTTGAATGCTCGGGCTCGCGACCCGAGCAGCCCCCACACGCAAGGAAGCGTTCATGAACACGCAACCGACCCTGACGAAGGACGGCGAGGAGACCGGTACCCCCGGGACACCGCACTCCTCCGACGGTCTCAAGGCCGGTCTCAAGAACCGTCACCTCTCGATGATCGCCATCGGCGGCGTCATCGGTGCCGGCCTCTTCGTCGGCTCCGGCTCCGGCATCGCCGCGGCCGGCCCCGCGATCCTGCTGTCCTACTTCCTCGTCGGCGCCATGGTCGTCTTCGTGATGCGGATGCTCGGCGAGATGGCCGCCGCCCGGCCGTCCTCCGGATCGTTCTCCGCCTACGCGGACCGGGCCCTCGGCCGCTGGGCCGGCTTCAGCATCGGCTGGCTGTACTGGTTCTTCTGGGTCGTCGTCCTCGCCGTCGAGGCGACCGCGGGCGCCAAGATCCTGGAGAGCTGGATCCCGGCCGTCCCGCAGTGGGGCTGGGCGCTCATCGTGATGGTGGTGCTCACCGCCACCAACCTCGGCTCCGTCGCCTCCTACGGCGAGTTCGAGTTCTGGTTCGCCGGCATCAAGGTCGTCGCGATCGGCGCCTTCGTCGTCATCGGCATGCTCGCCGTCTTCGGCGTGCTGCCCGGCTCGGACAACCCGGGCGCCGGATTCGCGCACCTCACCGACAGCGGGGGCTTCTTCCCGATGGGTGCGGGAGCGATCCTCACCGGTGTGCTGATGGTCGTCTTCTCCTTCATGGGCAGCGAGATCGTCACCCTCGCCGCCGGTGAGTCCGAGGACCCGCAGAAGGCCGTCACCAAGGCCACCAACAGCGTGATCTGGCGCATCGGCGTCTTCTACCTGGGCTCGATCTTCGTCGTCCTGACCCTGCTCCCGTGGAACGACAAGTCGATCGTCGAGAAGGGCTCGTACGTCGCCGCCCTCGACTCCATCGGCATCGCGCACGCCGGTCAGATCATGAACGTGATCGTCCTGACGGCCGTGCTCTCCTGCCTGAACTCGGGCCTCTACACGGCCTCCCGCATGGCCTTCTCGCTCGGCCGCCGCGGCGACGCGCCCAAGGCCTTCGCCAAGGTCAACAAGCGGGGCGTGCCGACGGCCGCGATCCTCGGCTCGGTCGTCTTCGGCTTCGTCGCGGTCTTCTTCAACTACAAGTGGCCGGACACCGTCTTCGCCTTCCTGCTCAACTCCTCCGGCGCGGTGGCGCTCTTCGTCTGGCTGGTCATCTGTGTGACCCAGCTGCGGATGCGCGGCATCATCCTGCGCGAGACGCCGGAGAAGCTGGTCGTGCGGATGTGGCTCTTCCCGTACCTGACCTGGGCGACGATCGCCATGATCGTCTTCGTCCTCGGCTACATGATCTACGACGGCGGCAGCGCCCGTGAGCAGGTCGTGCTCTCCCTGCTGGTGGCCGCGCTGGTGATCGCGATCGCGCTGGTCAAGGAGCGGCTCGTCAAGTCCCCGAAGCAGGACTCCGAGCTCGTCTGACGCTCTGACGCCAGAGGCCTCACACACGAGAGGGCCCGCCGTTCCTCGGGGAACGGCGGGCCCTCTTCTCGTGCGCGGGGGACTCAGCCCTTGCGGCCGACCAGCTTCCACGCGGCCGGCAGGGCGCCCATGGCGAGCGCCGCCTTGAGCGCGTCACCGATGAGGAACGGGGTGAGGCCGGCGGCGACGGCCTGGCCGAGGCTCATGCCGGTGGCGAGGGCCAGGTAGGGCACGCCGACCGCGTAGATGATCGCGGAGCCGAGGACCATCGCACCGGCCGTGCGGAGCACCGAGCGGTCGGCGCCGCGGCGGGCGAGGGCGCCGACGACGGTCGAGGCGAGGAGCATGCCGAGGATGTAGCCGAAGGACGGCATGCCGTAGCCGGAGGTGGCCTGCGCGAACCACGGCACGCCCGCCATGCCCGCCACCGCGTACAGGGCCAGGGCGAGGAAGCCGCGGCGGGCGCCGAGCGCGGTGCCGACGAGGAGCGCGGCGAAGGTCTGGCCGGAGACCGGGACCGGGGAGCCGGGGACCGGGACCGAGAGCTGCGCGGCGAGACCGGTGAGGGCGGCGCCGCCGACGACCAGGGCGATGTCGCGGGTACGGCTCGCGGGGAGCAGGTCGGCGAGGACGGTGCCCGCACGGAGGGAACGGACGGGGGCGGCGGCGGTGCTCATCGGTACTCCGCGGGGGTGAGGGTGGGTGGGACAGGTTGACGCTATGCCAGGAGTGAACGCCCGATCACCGTCAGCCGCCGACAAAGCAGCGGCCGAGTGCTTCGTGGAGATCAAACAAACCCCGCTGATCACACCTCGCGCCACGTGACGCTTGTCACTAGGAACTCACGCCTGGAGGTCCCTTTTGCGCCAGGGGTCGTTCACTGGAGAGACTGTGGGGTCTCCATAAACCGTCAGAGAGCACGAGCCCCCACATGCACGACTCCCTCGCCTCCGAACCGGAGCCCCTCTCCCACGGCCTGAAGCAACGTCATCTGACGATGCTGGGGCTCGGCGGCGTGATCGGCGCCGGGCTCTTCGTCGGCTCGGGGGCGGGCATCGCCGTCGCAGGACCCGGCATCGTGGTCTCGTATCTGATCGCGGGCACGCTCGCGATGCTGGTCATGCGGATGCTGGGCGAGATGTCGGCGGCGATGCCTGCGTCCGGGGCGTTCTCCGTCCATGCCGAGCGGGCGCTCGGCCGGTGGGCCGGCTTCTCGGTGGGGTGGCTGTACTGGTTCCTGCTCGTCGTCGTGCTGGCCGTGGAGGCGACGGGGGCGGCGCGGATCGCGCACGGCTGGGTGCCCGGTGTCCCGCAGTGGGGCTGGGTGCTGATCTTCATGATCGTGTTCACCGTGGCCAACCTCGCCGCGGTGAAGAACTTCGGCGAGTTCGAGTTCTGGTTCGCCGCGCTCAAGGTCGGCGCGATCGTCCTCTTCCTGGTGCTCGGCGTGCTCGCGATCGTGGGCCTGCTGCCCGACACCGACCCCGTGGGACTCGCGAACCTGACCGGCCAGGGCGGCTTCCTGCCGAACGGCTGGGCGGGAGTGGTCTCCGGGGTGCTCGCGGTGGTCTTCGCCTTCGGCGGCCTGGAGGTCGTCACCATCGCGGCGGCCGAGTCCGACGACCCGGCGCGGAACGTGGCGCGCGCGGTGCGCAGCGCGGTCTGGCGGATCCTCCTCTTCTACGTGGGCTCGATGCTGGTCATCGTGACGCTGCTGCCGTGGACCTCGATGAAGCCGGGCGAGTCGCCGTACGTGGCGGTCCTGGACTCGATCGGGGTGCCGGGGGCGGGCCAGATCATGAACGTGGTGGTGTTCGTGGCGCTGCTCTCGGCGCTCAACGCCAACCTGTACGGCTCCTCGCGGATGGTGTTCTCGCTCGCGGAGCGCGGGGAGGCGCCGAAGGGGTTGCTCCGGGTCTCGGGCGGAGGGGTGCCGCGCCGGGCGGTGCTCGCGTCGGTGGCCTTCGGGTTCCTCTCCGTCCTCCTCAATCTGAAGTGGCCGGATTCCGTCTTCCTCTACATGCTCAACGCCGTCGGCGCGGTACTGCTCTTCGTCTGGGCCCTGATCGCGGTCTCGCAGCTGCGGCTGCGGCGCCGGATCGAGCGGGAGGCGCCGGAGACGCTGACGCTGCGGATGTGGGGCTTCCCGTGGCTCACCTGGGTGGCGCTCGCCGCGATGGGCGCGGTGCTGGTCCTGATGCTCTTCGACGACGGGGCCCGGCCGCAGGTGCTGTGGTCGGGGGCGGCGACCGGGGCGGTGCTGCTCGTGGCGTGGCTGCGGGAGCCGCGTACGAAGCGGGGTTAGATCTTCACCTTGTGTGAAGGTCGTGCCCGTATAGCGGACATCCGTTCCCTGTGAGCGGTGCGGGCCCACAGACTGTGGGCTCCCTCCCCGTCTCAGCTAGTGAACAGGGCTCGCCCATGTCTCGGACCACCGCGCCCGCGCCGGCCGACCGCAAGGACGGCGCGACCGCATCTGCCGAGGGCCTCACCCACGGCCTCAAGCAGCGCCACCTCTCGATGATCGCCCTCGGCGGTGTCATCGGAGCCGGGCTCTTCGTCGGCTCCGGCGCCGGTATCGCCGCGGCCGGGCCCTCCATCGTGATCGCCTACGCGATCTCCGGCATCCTCGTGATGCTGGTGATGCGCATGCTCGGCGAGATGTCCGCGGCGAACCCGGCCTCCGGCTCCTTCTCCGTCCACGCCGAGCGGGCCTTCGGCTCCTGGGCGGGCTTCACGTCCGGCTGGGCCTTCTGGTTCCTGCTCTGCGTCGCCGTCGGCCTCGAGGGCATCGGTGCCGCGAAGATCATGACCGGCTGGTTCCCGGGCAGCCCCGAGTGGGCCTGGGTCGCGCTCTTCATGCTGGTCTTCTGCGCCACCAACCTGGCGGCCGTGAAGAACTTCGGCGAGTTCGAGTTCTGGTTCGCCGCGCTCAAGGTCGGCGCGATCGTCCTCTTCCTCGGCATCGGCGTCCTCGCGATCGTCGGGGTCCTGCCCGGCACGGACGCCCCCGGCGCCACGAACCTCACCGGTGACGGCGGTTTCTTCCCGCACGGCTCCGAGGGTCTGATCGTGGGTCTGCTCGCCTCGGTGTTCGCGTACGGCGGTCTGGAGACGGTCACCATCGCGGCGGCCGAGTCCGAGCACCCGGTTCAGGGCGTCGCCAAGGCCGTGCGGACGGCCATGTGGCGGATCGCGCTCTTCTACATCGGTTCGATGGCGGTCATCGTCACCCTGGTCCCGTGGGACGACAAGGCGGTCGTCGAGAAGGGCCCGTACGTCGCGACCCTGGACCACCTGGGCATCCCGGGCGCCGGCCAGATCATGAACGTGGTCGTGCTCGTCGCCCTGCTGTCGGCGATGAACGCCAATATCTACGGCGCCTCCCGCATGGCCGGCTCGCTCGTCTCGCGCGGTCAGGGCCCGAAGGCCCTCGGCCGCACCTTCGGCGGGGTCCCCCGCCCGGCGGTGCTCGTCTCCTCCGTCTTCGGCTTCGCCTGTGTGCTGCTGAGCTACTGGCGTCCGGAGGACATCTTCGTCTGGCTGCTCAACACGATCGGCGCCATCATCCTGGTCGTCTGGTTCTTCATCGCCGCCTCCCAGCTGGTGCTGCGCCGCCGCACCGAGCGCGAGGCGCCCGAGAAGCTGGTCGTGCGGATGTGGGCCTTCCCGGTGCTGACCTGGGTGGCGCTCGCCGGCATGGCGGCGATCTTCGTCCTGATGGCCCGCGAGGAGGGCACCCGGGTGCAGCTGTACTGGACGGGCGGCCTCACGCTGCTGCTCGCCGCCGTCGGCTTCACCCGCCAGAAGCTGCGGGGTCCGGTGACCGAGGAGGCCTGAGCCTCCCCTTCCTACGCGACCGCGCCCCGTCGAGCTGCTGCTCGGCGGGGCGCGGTGCCGTCTCCGGACATCGTCGGCCCGTTCGGCGGAGCGCTCGGAAGCAGTACGAACGACCACAGGCGTAGGACCGACTTAGGACCAAGGGCTGATCAATATCTGCTGCACCTACTGTTAGCCTGCACTTGCATAAGGGTTGCAATAAGAGGTCAGGCGAAGGGCTCGGCAATGGCGATCTACACACTTCCGGAGCTGCCGTACGACTACGCGGCGCTGGAACCGGTGATCAATCCGCAGATCATCGAGCTGCACCACGACAAGCACCACGCCGCGTACGTCAAGGGCGCGAACGACACCCTGGAGCAGCTGGAGGAGGCGCGCGACAAGGATCAGTGGGGGGCGATCAACGGCCTGGAGAAGAACCTGGCCTTCCACCTCTCCGGCCACATCCTCCACTCCATCTACTGGAACAACATGAACAGCCCGAAGGACGGGGGCGGCGGCGAGCCGCTGGCCGCCGACGGCGTCGGTGACCTCGCGGACGCGATCACCGAGTCCTTCGGCTCCTTCGCCAAGTTCAAGGCCCAGCTGACCAAGGCCTCCGCGACCACCCAGGGCTCCGGCTGGGGTGTCCTCGCGTACGAGCCGATCAGCGGCCGGCTCATCGTCGAGCAGGTCTACGACCACCAGGGCAACGTCGGCCAGGGCTCGGTGCCGGTCCTGGTCTTCGACGCCTGGGAGCACGCCTTCTACCTGCAGTACAAGAACCAGAAGGTGGACTTCATCGAGGCCATGTGGCAGGTCGTCAACTGGCAGGACGTGAGCAGGCGCTACCACGCCGCCAAGGCCTCCGTACCGCTGATCTCCTTCTGATCCGGAGCCCGCCGAGGCTCCCCCCGTCGTCCTGCTCGTGATCGTCTTCTCAACCTTCACCTGCGGGCGGATGAAAGAAGAACCCCCGTGATGACGTGAATCACGGGGGTTCTTCCATGCCTCCGGAGAGGCCGCGCCGGCTAGTGGAAGCTGGGGTCCGCGGTGCGGGTGCGCTTGATCTCGTAGAAGCCCGGCGTCGCCGCCACGAGCAGGGTGCCGTCCCACAGCCGGGCCGCCGCCTCGCCGCGCGGGGTCGGGGTGACGACGGGACCGAAGAAGGCGACCTCGTCGCCGTCCGGGCCCGGCACCGCGATGACCGGGGTGCCGACGTCCTGCCCGACCTTCTCTATGCCCTCCGTGTGGGAGGCGCGCAGCTCGCTGTCGTAGGTGTCCTTGTCGGCGTACTCGACCAGGTCCTCCGGCAGACCGACATCGGTCAGGGCTCCGACGATCGCCTCGCGGGTCGGGCCCTCGCCGTTGTTGTGGAAGCGGGTGCCGAGCGCCGTGTAGAGCTTGCCGACGACCTCGTCGCCGTGCAGCTGCTGGGCGGCGACGACGACCCGGACGGGGCCCCAGGCCTTGGTCTCCAGCATCTCCCGGTATTCGACCGGGACCTCGTCCAGCCGGTTCTCGTTGAGCACGGCCAGGCTCATGACCTTCCAGCGCACGTCGACCGGGCGGACCTGCTCCACCTCGAGCATCCAGCGGGAGGTCATCCAGGCCCAGGGGCACAGCGGATCGAAGTAGAAGTCGGCGATGGTCCTGCTCTCGGACATGTCACTCCTCGGTACGGCCGTGGCGGAAAGAAAGGCGGAAAGAAGACGGTGGTGCGCCGAAAGGAGGGAACCCGCTCGCGCCCGAGGGCATTCCCGTGTCTCGGGTGACAGCTGCACATGGGAGGATCGGTGCTGTTTCGAACGTGCCACGAAGGAGTGACCGTGCCCGGTGAGAATCTGTCCCGCGACGAGGCCCACGAGCGGGCAGCGCTGCTGTCCGTCGACGGCTACGAGGTCGTCCTCGACCTGCGTTCCGCGGTCGGCGACTCCGACGAGGCGGTGCGCACCTTCCGCTCGCAGACCACGATCCGCTTCCGCCGCACCGGCGAGGGCACCGGCACGTTCGTGGACCTGATCGCCCCGTCCGTGACCGCGGTCACCCTCAACGGGCGCTCCCTCGACCCGGCGGTCGTCTTCGACGGCGCGCGGATCGCGCTCGACGGCCTCGCCGACGAGAACACCCTCGTGGTGGACGCCCAGTGCGCCTACAGCCGGACCGGCGAGGGCATGCACCGCTTCGTCGACCCGGAGGACGGCGAGGTCTACCTCTACACCCAGTACGAGCCGGCCGATGCCCGCCGCGTGTACGCGACCTTCGAGCAGCCCGACCTGAAGGCCCCGCACCTCTTCTCGGTGACCGCGCCCGAGGGCTGGACGGTCTGGTCGAACGGTGTGGGCGAGCAGGACGCCGAGGGCGTGTGGCGGTTCGCCGCGACGGCGCCGATCTCCACGTACATCACCTGTGTCGTGGCGGGCCCGTACCACTACGTCACGGACAGCTACCGGCGCACGCTGGCCGACGGGACCGAGCTGGAGATCCCGCTCGGCGCGATGTGCCGCAAGGGCCTCGCCAAGCACTTCGACGCGGACGACGTCTTCCTGATCACCAAACAGGGCTTCGACTTCTTCCACGACAACTTCGACTACCCGTACCCCTTCGGGAAGTACGACCAGGCCTTCGTCCCCGAGTACAACCTCGGCGCGATGGAGAACCCGGGCATGGTGACCTTCCGCGAGGAGTACATCTACCGGGGCAAGGTGACGCAGGCGGCGTACGAGCGCCGGGCCAACGTCATCCTGCACGAGATGGCCCACATGTGGTTCGGCGACCTCGTCACCATGGTGTGGTGGGACGACCTCTGGCTGAAGGAGTCCTTCGCGGACTTCATGGGCTCGTTCTCGCTGGCCGAGGCGACCCGCTTCACCAACAGCTGGGTGACCTTCGCCAACAACCGCAAGGCCTGGGCGTACCGCGCCGACCAGCTGCCGTCCACGCACCCGATCACGGCCGACATCCGTGACCTGGAGGCCGCCAAGCTGAACTTCGACGGCATCACGTACGCCAAGGGCGCGTCGGTGCTCAAGCAGCTCGTCGCCTACGCGGGCCGGGACGCCTTCCTGGAGGGCGCGCGCCGCTACTTCAAGCGTCACGCCTACGGGAACACGCGGCTCGCCGACCTCCTCGCGATCCTGGAGGAGACCTCCGGCCGCGACATGAAGTCCTGGGCGAAGTCCTGGCTGCAGACCTCCGGCGTGAACACCATGACGCCGGCCGTCACCTACGACGCGGAGGGCCGGATCACCGAACTCGCCGTCCTCCAGGAGGGCGACGAGCTGCGTCCGCACCGCGCCGCCGTCGGCCTCTACCGGCTCACCGGCGGGGAGCTCGTCCGGTACGCGCGGGCCGAGGCCGACATCACCGGGGCCCGGACCGTCGTCGACGACCTGGCGGGCGAGGAGAAGCCCGACCTCGTCCTCGTCAACGACGACGACCTCACCTACTGCAAGGTCCGCTTCGACGAGGGGTCGCTCGCCACCCTGCGCGCGCACCTCGGCGACATCACCGACCCCCTCGCCCGAGCCCTGTGCTGGTCGGCGCTGTGGAACCTGACCCGCGACGGACTGATGCCCGCCCGGGACTTCGTCTCCGTCGTCCTCGCCTTCGCGGGCCGCGAGACCGACATCGGCGTCCTCCAGATGACCCACGCCTGGGCCAAGTCGGCGGTCACCCTCTACGCGGCCCCCGAGTGGCGCGAGGAGGGCGGGCGGCAGGTCTCCGAGGGCGCCCTGCGCGAGCTGCGGGTGGCCGAGCCGGGCAGCGAGCACCAGTTGACCTGGGCGCGGTTCTTCGCCGCGACGGCCTCCTCCGAGGCCGACCTCCAGCTCGTCGAGGGGCTCCTCGACGGCTCGGCGAAGATCGACGGGCTCGACGTCGACCAGGAGATGCGCTGGTCGCTGCTCTCGCCGCTGGCCGTGCACGGCCGCGCGGACGAGGTCCGGATCGGCGAGGAGCTGGCCCGGGACGACACCGCGACCGGCAAGCGCCACCAGGTCCGCTGCCTGGCCTCGCGGCCCTCGGCCGCCGTCAAGGCGCAGGCCTGGGCGCAGGTCGTCGAGTCGGACACCCTGTCGAACGCGCTGGTCGAGGCGACCATCGCGGGCTTCGTCCAGCCCTCGCAGCGTGAACTGATCGCCCCCTACGCGGAGAAGTACTTCGCGGTGATCGAGCGGCTGTGGGCCGAGCGGTCGATCCAGATCGGCATGGACATCGTCCGGGGCCTGTTCCCGGGGCTCCAGGACGACGAGGCGACGCTGGCCGCCACGGACGCCTGGCTGTCGGCGCACGAGTCGGCCGCGCCGGCGCTGCGCCGGCTCGTCCTGGAGTCGCGCGACGACCTGGCGCGGGCGCTGCGGGCGCAGGCCTGCGACCGCCTCGCCGTCTGAGGCACCGGCCGACGACGGGGGTCGCGGGCTTCGGCCCGCGGCCCCCGTCGCGTTGTCCGGGCCTCCCGGGCGCGCCCCTCATCGGCACTCGAACGCGCGTACTTTAGGGCGAGCTTGTCCCCAATTGTCGACGAGCGTGTAACAGGGGTTAGGGGAGCCTTCGGGAGCGGAAGACCCCCGGCATGAACCACAACACCCCCATCACCCCCCGCCCCCTCCCCCTCGCCTCCCCCACCGGCGTCACGGAACGCCTCGCGTCCGCCGACCAGTTGAGGGCCCGGGGCATTCCCGCCGGCGAGGTCGCCGCGCACTGCCGGCCGGGCGCCTGGCAGCAGCTCCTGCCCGGTGTGTTCCTGCTCCGGCCGGGTCCGCCCACCAGCGAGGACCGGCTGCACGCCGCACTGCTCTACGCCCGCAGGACCGGCGCCGTCCCCCCGCAGGGCCCCGACGCGATGATCACCGGCCTCGCCGCGCTGACCCTGCACCGCTTCTCCTCCGCTCCCCCGCTCACCGCCCTGGACCGGATCGACGTCCTGGTCCCGCGCACCCGGCGGCTGCGCTCGACCGGCTGGGTGCGGGTGGTGCGCGCCCCCGAGTCCCCCGAGCCGGTCGAGCTGACGGGAGTCCCCGTCGCCCCGGTGGCCCGCGCCGTCGCCGACGCGGTGTCCGGGCTCACGGACGCGGAGACCGTGCGCCGGCTGCTCACCGAGGCGGTCCGCGGAGGGCACTGCGAACCGGGCGCGGTGGTGCGTGAGTTGAACCGCGCCCGGCTGCTCACCCGGCCGCACGTGGTGGACGCGGTGGACGCGCTGCTGGCCGAGGGGCGCTCGCTCTCCGAGGAGCGGCTGTACGAGATGGTGCGGGAGTTCGCCCTGCCGGACCCGCTGTGGAACGTGGACCTGCGGCTGCCGGGCGGACCGCACCTGGGCGGGGTGGACGCCTACTGGCCCGACCAGGCTGTCGCCGTCGAGCTGGACACCCGGGCGCCGCGGCAGGAGGACGACGCGCTCTGGTCCGAGTACACCCGCAAGCGGGAGCACCTGGAGCGGCTCGGCATCACGGTCGTCCACCTCACCCCGCGCAAGCTGCGCGAGGCGATGGACCAGCAGGCGGCCGTGGTGCGTACGGCCCTGATGGCCGCGCCCGACCGGCAGCCCGCCACGTATGTCGTCGTCCTGCCGCGGTGAGGGGTCAGCGCTTGGGCGTGACGCCGCAGAACTCGGCCTCCAGGACGCTGTTGCCGTCGCCCGTCCAGTCGGCGTTGAAGTTCATCGCGAGGGAGTGCCCGCCGTCGCGGGTGGCCTGGGCCTCGGAGGAGGAACCGTGGATGCCGCCGCCGTGACCCCAGATCTCCTTGCCGCAGCTGAGCTTCTGCTTCATGAGCCCGAGTCCGTACCCCGCGCCGGGGATTTCGGGGGAGATCGGGACGGTGGTGGTCATCTCCTTCATCTCGGCCTTCGGGAGCAGCCGGCCCTTGAGCAGGGCGCGGTAGAAGGTCTGGAGGTCGTTGGAGTCGGAGATCATCTCGCCGGCCGCGTAGGCGATGGTGGGGCTCAGCCGGCTGACGTCGTGGACCTGGGCGTCCGGGTCGGCGGAGAGCGTGGACCAGGCGGGGGAGCTCGGCTTCGGCATCCGCACATCGGTGCCGGGGACGCTCGTGGCGCGGAGCTTGAGCGGCTTGACGATGCGGTTCTCGACCGCCTTGCCGTAGGGACGGCCGGTGACCTTCTCGATCACCATGCCGGCGAGCACGTAGTTGGTGTTGGAGTAGTTCCAGTCGGTGCCGGGGGCGAAGTCCGGCGCGTGGGTCATGGCGATGTCGACGAGCTGACGCGGGGTCCAGCGGTCGTAGCGGTGCTCCAGGAAGCCGGGGCCGAAGATCTTCTCCTGGAAGCCGGGGTCGGCGGTGACGCTGTAGACGCCGCTGGTGTGGTTGAGCAGTTGGCGGACGGTGATCCTGCGGCCGTCGTGGCCGTTGCCGCGGACGACACCGGGCAGCCACTTCTCCACCGGGTCGTCGAGGTCGAGGCGGCCCTCGGCCTGGAGCTGGAGGAGGACGGTGGCCACGAAGGTCTTGGTGATGGAGCCGACCCGGAAGCGGTCGTCGCCCCCGCGCTCGCCCGCGGTGCCGGTCCAGCCGCCCCGCCCGTCCCGGGCCTGGGCGACGGCACCGGGAACACCGGCGTCGACCGCGGCCAGGAGCGCCTGCCGGGTGGCCTCGTGGTCCGGCTTCGCCGGTGCGGCGGCGAGGGCGGGGCCGGCGAGCGCCGTGGCGGTGAGCCCCGCGACCAGGGCGGCGGCGAGGACGGTGCGGGTCGTGCGTACGGCTGACATGCGGGCTCCCCTGTGACGGTGCTGCGTGTGCTGCGGTCGACGGGGAGGACCGCGGGGCCCGCTCGGCGGTTGAGCGGGGTCGCGCCGGTTGAGCGCTTTTCAGCCGTTCGACGGATCGGCGAGCCGGGAGCGTCCGACCGGGGGCCGCTCGCGCCACAGGTCGAGGCCGATGTCGACGAGTTCCACCCGTTCCAGACCGGCGACGGCGTCGAGCGGGTGCCCGGCGGCGAGGTCGGTGGAACCACCGGTCTCGTTGCGCAGCTCACCCCCGGTGACCCGCGCCTCGTAGATGATCCGCAGGCCCTGGAAGTCGCCGGGGGCCGCGAGGCGGCGCAGCCAGGAGCGGCGGATGGAGTCGATCCCGAGGAGGGCGGTGGGTTCGGCGAGACAGCCCGTCTCTCCCCCTAGGCCCGGCGGCCTGGGGGGACCCCCACCTCCACCTCACGGACCACGGTCCGCACGGGTTCCTCTCCGTGGTCCATGCCGCCGCCCGGCAGGGTCCACCGCCTGGTTCCGTCGCTCGCGACCCAGCGGGCCAGGAGGACCTGCCCGTCCCGGACGCACACGGCGTAGGCCGCCACCCTCAACTCCTGCTTCATGAGCCGAGGTTAGAACCAGTACGTGGGGTATGTCCGGCCCGTCGCACGGGCGGCCCCGAGGCCGACGCCGACGAGGACGGCACAGGCGAGGGCGAGAAGGCCGAGAAACGACCAGAGCGGCGGGGACTGGAGGGCCACGATCACGGCGGTGGCCGCGGCGGGCGAGTGCGGGGTACGGGCCAGCATCATCACCCCCAGGGCGAGGCCGCCCGCGACGGCGGCGGACCAGAGGCCGGGGCCCGCGGCGGCGAGGACGGCGAAGCCGGTGAGGGCGGAGAGCAGCTGGCCGCCGACGACCGAGCGCGGCTGGGACAGCGGCAGGTCGGGGGCGCCGGCGACCAGGGCCATGCTCGCGGCGAGCGGCGGGATGAGCAGGGGCTGGTGGAGCACGGTCCCGACGGCGACCAGGATCAGGAGCGCGGCGACGCTGCCGGCGGTGGAGAGGAGAAGGACCCGGGGGCGGGGGCGCGGGGGCGGGCCGGGACGACGGGCGGCTCCGGCGGGGGGCACCACGGGGGTTCCGGTGGCGGGGACGGTTTCGGCGGGGGGCACGGCGGGGGCGGTGGCGGGCAGGGTGGTGTCGGGGGCCGGGGTGGTGGTCACGGGGTCCTCGGGGTGTCGGCGGGTGTCGGCGGTCGGTCGGAGGCGCGTGGTGCGCGGTGCGCGGTGCCGCGGGGGTCAGGCCACGGTCGGGTTGGCCGGTGAGTACTCCGGGGCCGACCAGCGCAGCGGACTGCCGGCCGGGGTCTCGGCCGTGCGCTCGACACGGAAGCGGGTGACGCGCCCCTCGGGACCGTACTCGGTGTGGGCGAGGCCGCTGAGCTGCAGGGTCGTCCCGGTCTCCCAGTCGAGGAAGAGCAGACCGGCCCGCCCGTCCGACTCCAGGTTCCCCAGGGTCAGGAACATCGCGTTGCCGGGGTAGTCGCGCCAGCTCAGCTCGCGTGGCGCGTCCACCCGGACGAACCCGGGGTTGCCGCCGCGATGGCTGGTGTCCACGCCGTCGGGGGCGGCGCTGGCCACGAAGAAGGTGTCGGCGGCACGGACGCGGCGCACCTGGTCGGGGCTCAGCACCTCGCCGTGCCGCACGGCACCGGTCTCGGAGCGGTCGGGATCGGAGCCGTACCACTCCCGCTTCTGGAGGTATTTGGGGCAGTTGGAGAAGACCTGTTCGGCCTCGATCGTGAAACCGCGGGCGCTGGGGCGGGCGATGCCGTTGAGGCGCATCCGGCGGCGGGTGCGGGGGTCGAGGGCGAGGGTGCCGACGGGGGTTCCCCCGGGGGTGATCGCGTCGGCGAGCGGGTCGTGGGCGGGGATGCCGCCGGCGACGGAGACGGTGTCCGGGCCGGTCGCGCGGGCGAAGCCGGGCGGGCCGGTGAGGAGGGTGGACCAGACGCGGCCCGCCCGGTCCGCCGCGCCGATCATCAGCATCGGCTGCGCCTCCAGGAAGGCGGCGGCGACGGGGCGGATGCCGGGCGTGATGGAGCGGCCCACGTGTTCGGCGAGGTCCTGGACGCCGAGGCGGGCCTGCACGGCTCGTGAGCCCTGGTGGTAGGCGGGCGTCGCGAGGTGGCCGGTGTTCTGGGCGCCCATGGGGTCCTCCTGGGGGTGCGGGCGTGGGGACGGGGTCGGCCGGGCCGCCTCTTCCGGATCTCGCCGGTCGAGTGGGATCCGGAAGGGACGGCCTAGAAGAAACCGCAGGTGGGGGCGGAACCCGAGGGGGCCTCGGCGCCCTCCGCGCCCCGGGGGACGGAGATCTCCAGGCGGGTGCCGTCGGGGTCGTGGAAGAAGATGCCGCCGGAGGCCGCGCCCTCGTGGTGGGCCACGACGCCTTCGTGGGCGAAGGTGGCGCCGCGGGCGGTGAGCGCCGCCTCGGCGGCCCGTACGTGGTCGAGGGACTCGGCCTCGAAGGCGAGGTGGTGGAGGCCCGCGCGGCCGGGGGCGTAGGCGTCGCCGGCCTGCTGCCAGAGGGTGAGGACCAGGCGGCCGTCCTGTCCGAGGAAGGCAAAGCGGCTGTCGCCCTCCTTGCCCTCGCCGAGGGTCTCGAAGCCGAGGACCTCTCCGTAGAAGGCGAGCGAGCGGTCGAGGTCGGTGACGTTGAGGCCGACGTGGTGGGTGGCGAGTGTGCCGATCGCGGTCATGACGGTTCTCTCCCTGGCGCGGTCGACCCCTCTCGGGCTAACCTCTTAATTCGACTTTAAGGGTTAGGCGTGAGAGGAGTCAACCGCTCACGTACTCTTGAGGGGTTAGTTCACCGAGGAGGATTCACCGCATGACCGCCACCGACCCACGGCCGCTCACCGGCGAGCCCGTCTCCCTGGACCTCCTCAACACCCGCTGGAACGAGGAGGGCGTCCGCCAGGACCTGCTCACCGGGGTCGAGGGCCTCGCCGTCTGGCTCACCGCCAACGGCCTGCGCGAGCGGTTCACCGCCGACGCCACCACCCTGCGCCACACCCTCGCCGCCCGGGACGCGCTCGCCGCGCTCGTCGACCGGCCCGGCGACCCCGCCGCCACCGCCCGCGTGGACGCCGTGCTCGACCACGGCCGCATCCGGGCCACACTCACCGCCGAGGGCCCCGGCGAGCGGCCCGAGTTCGCGGACCCCGCCTGGGGCCCCGGCTGGACGGCCGCCCGCGACTACCTCGATCTGCTGCGCGACGCCCCGGACCGCATCCGGGCCTGTGCCCACGAAGCGTGCATTCTGCACTTCTTCGACACCTCGCGGAACGGCACGCGCCGCTGGTGCTCGATGGCGATCTGCGGCAACCGCGCCAAGGCCTCCCGTCACTACGCCCGAACGAAGGAGAACTGACGCCCCGGTTGAGGCGGGTTCGTCCCCTGTGACGCATTGGGCGCGCTGGCGGGTTTGTGCCGCGGCGTAAACCCGGTCACCGGCAACTCTCCACAAACCCCTGTCATTTGCGAAAGGCTGAGCGGTCTTCCGGCACCGATATCCGGACCCTCTCTTTCACAAACAGGGATGCTCATGACCACACCCGAAACTGGGAGCGCCATACCCGGGCGCTCCGCACACGGGCACAGACGTGCGGCGCGCATCGCGGCCGCCGCCGGTCTCGTCGCCGCGCTCGTCGCGACCGGCGCCGCGCCCGTGCTCGCCGCCGACGACCCGGCGGTCACTCCCCCGGTCAAGGCCTCGGACTCCGCCGACAAGCTCGGCACCATCGACGCCCAGCGGCTCATCGAGGCGCAGGCCGGCGGCGAGAAGAACGTCACCGTCCTCGTCGCCACCGTGCCCGGTGCCACCGAGCAGGTCGCCGCCCAGCTGGACGCCGTCGCCGGCGCCTCGGTCGGCAAGCAGCAGGACGCGCTCGGCTACGTCCGCGCCACCCTGCCGACCGCCAAGGCCGAGGCGGCCATCAAGGCCGCCACGAAGCTGTCCTCCGTCCAGTCCGTCGACCTCCAGGCCGAGATCCCCCTGGACGACCCGACGCCGGACGCGGGCGCCGCCTCGGGCGGTGTCGAGGGCACCACGGTCACGAAGACGTACCCGGCGCCGAGCAAGAAGACCCCGGCGAAGAACCCGTACAACCCGTCGCACGAGACGGGCGCGGTCGACTTCGTCGAGGACCACCCGAAGGCCGACGGCCGCGGCGTGACCATCGGCATCCTGGACTCCGGTGTCGACCTCGGTCACCCGGCGCTCCAGAAGACCACCACCGGCGAGCGCAAGATCGTCGACTGGGTCACCGCCACCGACCCGATCACCGAGAGCGACGCCACCTGGCGTGTGCAGAACGCCCCGGTCGCGGGCCCGGTCTTCACCGCCGCCTCGCAGAGCTGGAAGGCGCCCGAGGGCTCCTACCAGTTCAGCCGCTTCGCCGAGGCGGTCACCGCGGGCGGCGACCCGGCCGGTGACATCAACCGCGACGGCGACACCACCGACGTCTTCGGCCTGCTGTACGACCCGGCGGCCGGCACCGTCCGTGTGGACACCGACCAGAACAACGACTTCACGGACAACGCTCCGATGAAGCCGTACAAGGACGGGAACCAGGTCGGCTACTTCGGTACCGACAACGCGACCACCGAGGTCGTCGAGAAGACCCCGTTCGTCGTGGAGATCCGCAAGGACGTCCCGATGGACCCGTACGGCGGCAGCTGGGTCGGCCAGAAGCGCGACTTCGTCAACGTCGGTCTCGTCGAGTCCTCCCACGGCACGCACGTCGCCGGCATCACCGCCGCCAACAGCCTCTTCGGCGGCCGGATGAACGGCGCGGCCCCCGGCGCGAAGATCGTCTCCTCGCGCGCCTGCACCTGGACCGGCGGCTGCACCAACACCGCCCTCACCGAGGGCATGACGGACCTCGTCGTCAACCGCGGCGTCGACATCGTCAACATGTCGATCGGCGGCCTGCCGCAGCAGAACGACGGCGACAACGTCCGCTCGCGCCTCTACACCCGCCTGATCGACACCTACGGCGTCCAGCTGGTCATCTCGGCCGGCAACTCGGGCCCCGGCATCAACACGATCGGCGACCCCTCGCTGGCCGACAAGGTCATCTCGGTGGGCGCGGCCGTCTCCAAGGACACCTGGGCCGCCAACTACGGCTCGGCCGTCGAGAAGAAGTACGCCATGTTCCCCTTCTCCTCGCGCGGCCCGCGTGAGGACGGCGGCTTCACCCCGACGATCACCGCCCCCGGCTCGTCCGTGAACACCATCCCGACCTGGCTGGCCGGCGCCGGTGTTCCCGAGTCCGGCTACGCGCTGCCCGCCGGCTACGGCATGCTCAACGGCACCTCGATGTCCTCGCCGCAGGCGGCGGGCGCGAGCGCGCTGCTGCTCTCGGCCGCGAAGCAGAAGGGCATCGCCCTCTCGCCGCTGACCCTGCGCACCGCCCTCACCTCGACCGCGCAGCGCATCCCCGGTGTCGCCGCGCACGAGCAGGGCTCGGGCCGCATCGACATCGAGGAGGCCTGGGAGTCGATCAAGGACGGCGCCACGGCGCACGACTACAAGGTCGAGGCCCCGGTCGACACCGCGATCTTCCCGGCCCCGCACACCGGCACCGGTGTGTACGACCGCGAGGGTGACCTCAAGGTCGGCCAGAAGCGCGTCTACGACGTCACGATCACGCGCACGAGCGGCCCGAACCGGTCGATCGAGCACGAGCTCGACCTCAAGTACAACGACGGCACCTTCCGCATCCTCGGCGACGACGAGATCGACCTGCCGCTGAACAAGCCGGTCACCGTCAAGCTCCAGGCCCGTGCCGCCACCGCCGGCGCGCACAGCGTCATCCTGGAGGCCGACGACGAGCGCACCGAGGGCGTCGACAAGCAGATCCTCGCCACCTCGATCGTCGCGAGCGACCTGGCCGCCCCGGGCTACGGCTTCTCCGCCTCCGGCTCGGTGCAGCGCAACAGCACCAAGCACTACTTCGTCACCGTGCCCGCGGGCGCGAAGACGCTGGAGATCTCGCTGGCCGGTCTGAAGGCGAAGAGCCAGACCCGCTTCATCGCGATCCACCCGTACGGCGTGCCGGTCGACCCGACCGCCACCACGGGCTGCTACCCGCACTACAACCCGGCGAACACCTGCCGCCCGGACCTGCGGTCCTACCCGAACCCGACGCCCGGCGTCTGGGAGATCGAGGTCGAGTCCCGCCGTACGTCGCCGGACCTGGACAACCCGTACACCCTGGGTGTCTCCGTCCTCGGCGCCGACTTCGACCCGGCCGTCCAGACGGTCGCCGAGGCGAAGATCGGCACGCCCGCCCCGGTCCAGTGGACGGTCACGAACCGCTTCGCGGGTATGGAGGGCACCCTCAAGGGCGGCTCCCTCGGCTCGCAGAAGAGCGAGACGCCGACCATCCAGCACCACGAGACGCAGACCCGCACCGTCACCATCGGTGAGGGCGTGGAGCGGCTCGACATCGGGATCGGCAACACCTCCGACAAGGCCGCCGACCTCGACCTCACCGTTCTCCTGAACGGCACCCAGGTCGCCCAGTCGGCCGACGGCGACTCGGAGGAGTCCGTCTCCCTCGTGAAGCCGGCCGCGGGCACGTACACCGTCGTCGTCGACGGCTACGCGGTCCACGCCGCGGGCGGCACCACGTACGACTACAAGGACGTGTACTTCTCGTCCGCGCTCGGCACCGTCCAGATCGACGCCGCGAAGAAGTACCCCCTGGCCAACGGCGCGTCCGCCCAGGTGTCGGCCGAGGTCCTGGTCGCCGGTGCGGCTCCCGAGGGCCGTCAGTTCTTCGGCGAGGTCCAGCTGGTCAACGCCCGCGGCACCGTCGCGGGCGCCGGCAGCGTCCTGATCGGCGCCGTCACCCCGTAGTACCCGCGGCATCCCGCAGGTGAAGGGGGCGGGCACCGGAACCGGTGCCCGCCCCTTTCGCGTCCCGACACTCGTCCGTCCCTTGGACAATGGATTGGACAAGGTGGCACGGGACATACGCATCATGGACCGGCAGCAACCTGCACATACGTACGGAGGAGTCCCCGTGAAGGTCGGAATCGTCGGAGCCACCGGTCAGGTCGGCACAGTCATGCGCAGCATCCTGGCCGAGCGCTCGTTCCCGCTCGACGAGCTGCGGCTCTTCGCCTCCGCCCGCTCCGCCGGCACCGTCGTGGACGGTGTCACGGTCGAGGACGCCTCCACGGCCGACTACACCGGGCTGGACATCGTCCTGTTCTCCGCCGGTGGCGCCACCTCCAAGGCCCTCGCCGAGAAGGTCGCCTCCCAGGGCGCCGTCGTGATCGACAACTCCTCCGCCTGGCGCCGTGACCCCGAGGTCCCGCTGGTCGTCTCCGAGGTCAACCCGCACGCGATCAAGGACCGCCCCAAGGGCATCATCGCCAACCCGAACTGCACCACGATGGCCGCCATGCCGGTCCTCAAGCCCCTCCACCAGGAGGCCGGCCTGACCGCGCTGATCGCCACCACCTACCAGGCCGTCTCCGGCTCCGGTGTGGCCGGTGTCGCCGAGCTGCGCACCCAGGCCTGTGCCGTGGCCGAGAACGCCGACCAGCTGGCCTTCGACGGCGAGGCCGTCGAGTTCCCCGAGCCCGCCGTCTACAAGCGCCCGATCGCGTTCAACGTGGTCCCGCTGGCCGGCTCGATCGTGGACGACGGCTCCTTCGAGACCGACGAGGAGCAGAAGCTCCGCCACGAGTCCCGCAAGATCCTGGAGATCCCCGGGCTCAAGGTCTCCGGCACCTGCGTCCGCGTCCCGGTCTTCTCCGGCCACTCCCTCCAGGTCAACGTCCGCTTCGAGCGCCCGATCGGCGTCGAGCGCGCCTACGAGCTGCTCGAGGACGCCGAGGGCGTCGTGCTCTCCGAGATCCCGACCCCGCTCCAGGCGGCCGGCAAGGACGCCTCGTACGTCGGCCGCATCCGCGTGGACGAGACCGTCGACAACGGACTGGCGCTCTTCCTCTCCAACGACAACCTGCGCAAGGGCGCGGCGCTGAACGCCGTGCAGATCGCGGAGCTGGTCGCGGCCGAGCTCAAGGGCGCCTGACGCCCCGAACCGGTACGAGGGCGGCCATCCGGAGACGGGTGGCCGCCCTCGCGCGTTCGCCCGGGAGAGCTCCCGTGTTCGCCCTGGGAAATGTCTCGTGCGCCGCCGACACACCCCGTGGAAGGATGGGCCAAACATCACAAAACCGAGGAGTTGACCGGGTGCCTGGCACAAACCTGACCCGCGAAGAGGCTCAGCAGCGGGCAGCGCTGCTCACCGTGGACGCGTACGAGGTCGAACTGGACCTCTCCGGTGCGCAGGAGGGCGGCACCTACCGGTCCGTCACCACCGTCCGCTTCGATTCCGCCGAGGCCGGTGCCTCGACCTTCATCGACCTGGTCGCGCCCGCCGTGCACGAGGTCGTCCTGAACGGCCGCGTGCTCGACGTCGCCGTCATCTTCCGCGACTCGCGGATCGCCCTGCCCCACCTCGTCGAGGGCCGCAACGAGCTCAAGGTCGTCGCCGACTGCGCGTACACCAACACCGGCGAGGGCCTGCACCGCTTCGTCGACCCGGTCGACGACCAGGCCTATCTGTACACGCAGTTCGAGGTGCCGGACGCGCGTCGCGTCTTCGCCTCGTTCGAGCAGCCCGACCTCAAGGCGACCTTCCAGTTCACCGTGAAGGCGCCGAGCGGCTGGTCGGTGATCTCCAACTCGCCGACGCCGGAGCCCAAGGACGACATCTGGGTGTTCGAGCCGACGCCGCGCATCTCCACGTACATCACCGCGCTGATCGTCGGCCCCTACCACTCGGTGCACTCGTCGTACGAGAAGGACGGGCAGACGGTCCCGCTGGGCATCTACTGCCGTCCGTCGCTCGCCGAGTTCCTCGACGCGGACCACATCTTCGACGTCACGCGCCAGGGCTTCGACTGGTTCCAGGAGAAGTTCGCGTACGACTACCCGTTCGCGAAGTACGACCAGCTCTTCGTGCCGGAGTTCAACGCGGGCGCGATGGAGAACGCGGGCGCGGTCACCATCCGCGACCAGTACGTCTTCCGCTCCAAGGTGACGGACGCGGCGTACGAGCGGCGCGCCGAGACGATCCTGCACGAGCTCGCCCACATGTGGTTCGGCGACCTCGTGACCATGGAGTGGTGGAACGACCTCTGGCTGAACGAGTCGTTCGCCACCTACACCTCCGTCGCCTGCCAGGCCTCGGTGGCGGGCACCCGCTGGCCCAACGCCTGGACGACCTTCGCCAACGCGGAGAAGACCTGGGCCTACCGCCAGGACCAGCTGCCGTCGACGCACCCGATCATGGCCGAGATCAACGACCTGGAGGACGTGCTCGTCAACTTCGACGGGATCACGTACGCCAAGGGCGCCTCGGTCCTGAAGCAGCTCGTCGCCTACGTCGGCCAGGACGAGTTCTTCAAGGGCGTCCAGGCCTACTTCCAGGCCCACGCCTTCGGCAACACCCGTCTGTCCGACCTCCTCGGCGCCCTGGAGGAGACCTCAGGACGCGACCTGAAGACCTGGTCGAAGGCATGGCTGGAGACGGCCGGCATCAACATCCTCCGGCCGGAGATCGAGACCGACGAGAACGGCTCCATCACCTCCTTCGCCGTCAAGCAGGAGGCCCCGGCGCTGCCCGCCGGAGCCAAGGGCGAGGCCGTCCTGCGCCCGCACCGGATCGCGATCGGCTTCTACGACCTCGACGCGGCCGGCAAGCTGGTCCGCACCGAGCGCCTCGAACTCGACATCGAGGCCGCCGAGCTGACCGCCGTACCGCAGCTCGTGGGCACGTCCCGCCCGGCGGTCGTCCTCCTCAACGACGACGACCTGTCGTACGCCAAGGTCCGCCTCGACGAGGTGTCCCTGAAGAACGTCACCGCGCACCTCGGCGACTTCGCCGAGTCGCTGCCGCGCGCCCTGAGCTGGGCCTCGGCCTGGGACATGACCCGCGACGGCGAGCTGGCCACCCGCGACTACCTGGAGCTCGTGCTCTCCGGTGTCGCCAAGGAGTCCGACATCGGCGTGGTCCAGTCGCTCCAGGGCCAGGTCAAGGCGGCCCTCGACCTGTACGCGGCGCCGGAGTGGCGCGAGGCCGGACTGACCCGCTGGACCGACGCGACGCTGGCGCACCTGCGGGCGGCCGAGCCGGCGAGCGACCACCAGCTGGCGTGGGCGCGCGCCTTCGCGACGACCGCCCGCACCCCGCAGCAGCTCGACCTGCTCGCCGCCCTCCTCGAGGGCCGCGAGACGATCGAGGGCCTGGCCGTCGACACCGAGCTGCGCTGGGTCTTCGTGCAGCGGCTCGCGGCGACCGGCGTCTACGACGAGACGGAGATCGCCGCCGAGCTGGAGCGCGACCGCACCGCCGCGGGCGAGCGCCACGCGGCGACCGCGCGCGCCGCCCGCCCGACGGAGGCGGCGAAGGCGGAGGCCTGGACCGCGGTCGTCGAGGAGGACAAGCTGGCGAACGCCGTGCAGGAGGCCGTCATCGGCGGCTTCGTCCAGACCGACCAGCGCGAGCTGCTCGCCCCCTACACGGCGAAGTACTTCGCGTCGATCAAGGGTGTCTCGGAGACCCGCAGCCACGAGATCGTCCAGCAGATCGTGGTCGGCCTCTACCCGACGCTCCAGGTCTCGCAGGAGACGCTGGACGCGACGGACGCCTGGCTCGCCGAGCACAACCCGGCCCCGGCGCTGCGGCGTCTGGTGACGGAGTGCCGCGCGGGCGTCGAGCGCGCGCTCCGGGCGCAGGCGGCGGACGCGGCCGCGTCCGTGTGACAGCCGTGAGGTGAGGAAGGGCCCCCGGACCGTCGGTCCGGGGGCCCTTTCGCTCCCGTGTGAGGTCCGCCCGGCGGGCGGGCGTCGGCGCGCGGCCGCTCCGCCGGGCGGAAGTCCGGGGATCCCGCGCGTCAGCCGCCGAACGCCGTGAACCGGGCGCGCAGATCGGCCGCGCCCTGCTCCGTGAGCGCCCCGTGCAGCCGCATCCGGGCGACGCCGCCGTCGGGGAAGGCGTCGAGGCGGACATGGGTGACGACGGCCTGGGCGGGCAGCTTGAAGCGGTGCAGGGTGTCGGGCTGGAGCTTGGTCCGGGGGACGATCTCGAACCACTCCGCGCCTCCCGAGGGATCGCCGTTGCATCCCTGGAGCGCGATCCAGCCGGCCGAGTTGCCCTTGAGATAGGCGGTGTCGATCTCGACGGCGCGGACGGCGCCCTGCGCGGCGAGCCGGAAGCGCACCCAGTCGTTGGTGCCGCGGACCCGGCGGCGGCGGTTCTCCCAGCCGTCGTCCATCTTGCGGGAGGTGCCGGGCAGGATGATCTGCGTCGGCGAGGAGTAGAACCTGTCCGAGGCGTCCTCGTACGAACCGCCGTTGAGTACGGAGATCAGGTCGAGGGTGCCGAGCAGCTCCAGCCACTCGGGGTCGGGCACGACCTCGCCGTGGACGCGGAGGCGGGCGATGCCGCCGTCCGGGTGCTGGCAGACCCGGACGTGGGTCCAGCGGCGCTCGGCGGTGACGGTGAAGCCGTTGGCGGCGTGGCCCCGGACGGGGGTCGGCGGGACGAGCTCCTCCCACGTGGCGTCGAGCAGCTCCTCGGGGCTCGGCGAGCCTTCCGCGGCGGTGGCCTGGACGCTCACCCGCTGCGGGTAGTTGCCCCGGAAGTGGGCGGTGTCGACGACGATCCCGCGGATGACTCCGGGGGCGCCGAGGCGGACGATCGCCCAGTCGTGGTCCTCGGGGGCAGGGAAGACGTTCTCGGCGTCGGCGCCGCGACGGCGGCGGGTCTCCCAGCCGTCCATGATCTTGCCCTTGTGGCCGAAGTGCTCCGGGTCGAAGACGGCCCGTTCACGGACGAGGAGGTTCTCCCGCTCGGCGAAGAACTCGTCGTTCGCGGCGACGACCCCGGCGCCGAGACGGCGGTCCGCGAGGTCGACCAGCTCGGTGAAGGGGAAGTCACCGGTGCGGTAGTCGGCGTACGGGTCGCCCCCGGCGTAGGGGGCGGCGTCGTTGGCGTGCGGGTCCTGGTCCTGGTCCGTCTCGAAGGTCATGCGTCGACTGTGCGCGCACAGGACCTGGTGGGTCCATCGAATGTTTTCGACAGGTACCTTCAGCTCTGCTGAACGATTTCCCGTTCGGTCGCCGCCTGCCGGAGCGCGGCGAGCACCCGCGCCACCGCCGGGCCCTCCTCCGCGCCGCGCCGCACCGCCGCGACGACATGGCGACGCGGCTGGTCGGCGGCGAGGACGCGCATGACGACCCCGACGCCGCCCCGGCGCTCGGCGGAGGCCATCCGGGGCACCAGGGCGACCCCCATCCCGGCCTCGACCATGGCGAGGATCGCCGTCCAGCCGGACGCGCTGTGGGCCTGCTCGGGCACGAAACCGGCCGCCTCGCAGGCCGCGGTGGTGATCTCCGACCAGGGCCCCGAGCCGCCGAAGATCCACGGCTCGGCCGCGAGGTCGGCGAGCCGCAGCCCCGGCGCGTCGGCGCGCGGGTGCCCGGCGGGCAGCGCCACGTCGAGGGGGTCGGCGAGCAGCGGGACCCGGCTGAACTTGGGATCGTTCGCGGAGGGCGCGTGGGCGGCGAGCGAGAGCGCGAGATCGACCTCGCCGGCCGCGAGCAGCTCGTACGCCTCCGCCGCCTCGGCCTCCCGGATCCGGACGTCGAGCCCGGGACGGGCGCTCCGCAACTGCCGTACGGCGGGCACGAGGAGCGCGGGCACGGACGTCGAGAACGCCGCCACCCGCACCTGACCCGCCTCCCCCCGCAGATAGCCGTCGAGCTCGGCGTCGGCGCGCTCCAGCTGGGCGAAGACCACCTCGGCGTGCCGCAGCACCAGATGG
This sequence comes from Streptomyces zaomyceticus, assembly GCF_014656215.1. Taxonomy (GTDB): domain Bacteria; phylum Actinomycetota; class Actinomycetes; order Streptomycetales; family Streptomycetaceae; genus Streptomyces; species Streptomyces zaomyceticus. Next base: position 345,562 of record NZ_BNBZ01000001.1, read on the forward strand.
GCGGCGTCGGTGAGCCGGACCCGGCGCCCCTGGGCCTCCAGGAGTCGCACGCCGAGCTGCCTGGCGAGATTGGTGAGCTGCTGCGACACGGCGGAGGGGGTCATGAGCAGGGCCTCCGCGGTCGCGGTGACGGTGCCGCGGTCACGCAGGGTGCGGAGGATCTGGAGCTTCTTGATGTCCCACTCGGTCATGGGGCGCAACCTATCGGGCCGAGCTCAGCGCCACTCCGCCGAGGATCAGGGCCATGCTCGCGCCGCCGAGCAGGCCGAGCCGTTCGCCGAGGAGGGCGTACGAGAGGAGGGCGACGCAGACGGGCTGGAGGTAGTAGACGATCCCGGCGCGGGCCGCGCCGACGAGGGAGACGGCCTTGTTCCAGGCGAAGAAGGCGACGGCGGAGGAGAGCACGCCGACGTAGACGAGCGGGCCGACGGTGCCGGTCGTGGGCTCGAAGCCGCCCTGGGTCGCGAGGCTGACGACGTACAACGGAAGCAGCATCAGGGCACCGAGGAGGAAGGTCGCGTAGAGGAAGACGAACCCGCCGAGCCCGTCCGGACGGCGCTTGAGCAGGGCGCTGTACGAGGCGAAGCTGAGCGCCGCGGCGAACATCCACAGGTCTCCGGCGCCGAGCCGGACCGGTGGCGCGCCCTTGCCGACCAGCAGCAGCACACCGGTGCAGGCGATCACCATGCCCGTCACGCGCCGGGCTCCGAGCCGGGCGCCGCCGATCCGCTCGAAGAGTGCCATGACCACCGGCGACGCGGCCATGATCATGCCCATGTTGCCGGCGGAGGTGGTGAGTCCGGCCTGGTTGACGAGGGTGTTGTAGACGGTGATGCCGAGCAGCGAGGCGAGGACGACGAAGCCCGCGTGACGGCGGATCAGGCGCCGTTGACGCCAGGTGGCGCGGGCGGCGAAGGGGGTGACGGCGAGGATCGCCACGATCCAGCGCCAGAAGGCGGCCTGGACGGGCGGGACGGTGTCGTGCAGGGCGCGGGCGGCGACGAAGCTGCCGGACCAGACGACGGTGGCGAGCAGGGCGAGGAGCACGCCGAAGCCGGCGCCTCGGACGGGCGCCGGCTTCCGGGTGACGGTTTCGGTGGCGGATTCGGGGGCGGTGCCGGTGGTCGCGGTCGAGGCGGACTCGGTGGCGGTGGCGGTGGTCGCGATCGAGGCGGTTTCGGCGGCGGTTTCGGCAGTCGTTCCGGTGGTGGTCGCGGTCGGGTGGCGGGCGGTGATCGGGCTCATGCCGCCTACCGTCGCACCCCCGAAACCTCCAGGTCCATCGAAACTTCCTGACCGTTCCTTTCAGCTGAGCTGAACGGTTTGATGCTTTCCGGAGCGGGGGCCTTCGCGCCTGACCCCTTCGGAGTACGGGGCGCCGTCTGACCGACCAGGGTCGCGCCGAAGGCGATCGCCATGCCGAGCAGCTGCACCGGGCCGAGCGCCTGGCCGAGCGCCGCCCAGCCGATGATCGCCGCGGCGATCGGCGAGAGCGGCCCGAGGAGGGTGACCGAGGAGGCGCCGAGCCGCTCGATGCCGCGGAACCAGAGGAAGTACGAGATCGCGGTGTTGCCGAAGGCGAGGTAGGCGTAGCCGGCCAGGTGGGTGCCGGTCAGGGCCGGCGGGGCACCCTCGACCAGGAAGGCGATCGGCAGGATGACCAGGCCGCCCGCGGTGAGCTGCCAGCCGGTGAGCGCGAGGGCGCCGACGCCCTCGGGGCGGCCCCAGCGCTTGGTGAGGACGACGCCCGCCGACATCGACAGGGCGGAGAGCAGTCCGGCGAGCACACCGACCGTGTCGAACGCCGCCCCGGCCTTGAGGACCACGAGGCTGACGCCGAAGGCCGCGGCGACGGCGGTGAGCAGGGTCCTCACCGTGGGCTTCTCACCGAGGAGGAGGGCGGCGAGGCCGACGACGAAGAGCGGGCCGACCGAGCCGACGACGGCGGCGATTCCGCCGGGGAGCCGGTAGGCGGCGAGGAAGAGCAGCGGGAAGAACGCGCCGATGTTGAGGGCTCCGAGGACGGCGGACTTCCACCACCAGGCGCCCCGCGGGAGCTTGCGGGTGAGCGCCAGGAGCAGGAGCCCGGCGGGCAGGGCGCGCATCAGGCCGGTGAAGAGCGGCCGGTCGGGCGGCAGGAACTCCGTGGTGACGAAGTAGGTGGAGCCCCAGGAGATCGGGGCCAGGGCGGTCAGCGCGACGACGGCTGCCTTGCGTGACATGACGGTTCCCCCTCGATGCGGATGCCGGTACCGCGGGTGCGGGACTGGCTTGGCGGTAATTAACTTACCACTAAGCTACTTACTTGCAAGTGGCTTGGTTGCCATCGAGGAGGAGAGAAGGGAACACTGGAGCCATGGACACGAAGACCCCCGCCCACGACGCCGTCGATGCCATCGCCGACCAGTGGGCAGCCGTACGCCCGGACCTGGACACCGTCCCCATGGCGGTCTTCGGGCGGATCTACCGGCTGTCCAACGCCATGCGCGGCAAGGTGGACAAGGCGTACGCGCCCTACGGCATGGCTCTCGGGGAGTTCGACGTGCTCGCGACCCTGCGCCGTTCGGGGGAGCCGTACACGCTCTCACCCCGCGAGCTGACCGCCACGCTGATGATCACCACCGGCGGGATGACCGGCCGGCTCGACAAGCTGGAGAAGGCCGGGCTGCTCACCCGCAGCCCCGACCCGAACGACCGGCGCGGGCTGCGGGTGACCCTCAGCGAGCGCGGCAGGGAACTGGTGGACCAGGCGGTCGGGGCCGGCCTCGCGGAGCAGCGGGCGGCTCTCGACGGCGCGCTCACCGCCGAGGAGGCGGCACAGCTGACCGGACTGCTGCGCAAGCTGCTCGCGACGACCGCCTGAGGGAACGCACGCGAGGGCGCCGCACGGTATGTCGTACCGTGCGGCGCCCTCGGCGAAGCGGAGGAGGAGGCGGTCAGGCCTTCTTGGACTTGTCGAGCACCATCACCAGGCCGATGATGACCAGGAAAAGCACCAGCGGTGCGGCCACGAACAGGCCGAGGGTCTCGATGACCGACAGCTTGGGAGCCGGGTCGTCGCCGTCGTCGCGGGTGAGCGCGAGCGCGGGGGACGACATGAGCAGCATCATCAGCGTCGTACCGGCCGCGAGCGAGCCGGCGCGCAGTGCGTTCTTCTTGTCCACGGTGCAAACGTAGCGAACACCTAATCGGCCCGCGCGCCCGGGGGTGCCGTACGGGCGTCGGGGCCCTTCGTACGGGTCCGGAGTTCGCGCAGCAGGGCGTGCGCCCGGGGCGAGGCGGCGAGCCGCTCCAGGGTGAGCGGCCGGCCGTCCGCGTCCGCGAGCGGCAGCCGCCAGTTGGGGTACTCGTCCCAGGTGCCCGGCAGGTTCTGCGGTCTGCGGTCCCCCACCGCGTCCGGCAGCCACACCCCCACCATCCGGGCCGGAGTGGCGAGCAGGAACCGGTGGACGGCCCCGATCTCGGTCTCCTCGTCCCCCGGGCCCTCCGGGAGCAGCCCGCTCCGCTGGAACAGGCCCAGCCACTCGGCGGTCTCGGCCGCGTCCGCCGCCCGTTCGCGCTCCAGGTCGCCGGAGAGCAGGCCGAGCCGGTGCCGCAGGGCGATGTGGTCGCCGGAGAGCCGGGCGGCGGTCGGAGGCAGGTCGTGGGTGGTGGCGGTGGCCACGCAGTCGGCGCGCCAGTCGCCCGGGGACAGCGGGCGGCCGGTGCCCGCCCAGTCCCGCTCGAACCAGAGCACGGAGGTGCCGAACACCCCGCGCCCGGCCAGCTCCTCCCGTACGCCCGGCTCGACCGTGCCGAGGTCCTCGCCGATGACGAGGGCCCCGGCGCGGTGGGCCTCCAGGACCAGGACGGCGAGCATGGCCTCGGCGTCGTACCGGACGTACGTGCCCTCGGTGGGCTCGTGGCCCTCCGGCACCCACCAGAGCCGGAACAGGCCCATCACATGGTCGATGCGCAGCGCGCCCGCGTGGCGCAGGAGTTCGCGCAGGAGTCCGCGGTACGGGGCGTAGCCCGCGGCGGCGAGCGCGTCGGGGCGCCAGGGCGGCAGGCCCCAGTCCTGACCCCTGGAGTTGAAGGCGTCGGGCGGGGCGCCGACCGACATCCCGGCCGCGAAGGCCTCCTGCTGGGCCCAGGCGTCGGAGCCCTCCGGATGGACGCCGACGGCCAGGTCGTGGACGATCCCGACCTCCATCCCGGCGGCGCGGGCGGCCGCGGCGGCGTCGGCCAGCTGCCGGTCCGTCAGCCAGGCCAGCCGGCAGTGGAAGTCGACCCGGGCGGCGAGGACGGGGTCGTCGCGCACGACGGCCTCCGCCGCGCGCGGGGTGCGCAGTTCCGCGGGCCAGCCGCGCCAGTGGTGGCCGTGCCGCTCGGCGAGGGCCTGGTAGGTGGCGTGGTCCTCCAGGGCGCGGCCCCGGGCGGCGAGGAAGTCGTGGAAGTCGGCGCGCCGTCCGGGGCCGAGCTCCACGCTCCCGACGACGAGTTCGAGGGCGCGCCGCTTGACCTCCCACACCGCGTCCCGGTCGATCACGGCCCCCTTGCCGAGGACCCGTTCGCGCAGTTCGGCGGCCTCGGTGAGGATCCGGTCGAGCTCCTCGCGGTGCTCGGGTCCGACCAGGGCGTACTCGGGGATCTCCTCGATCCGCAGATGGACGGGGTCCGGGAAGCGGCGCGAGGAGGGACGGTACGGGGAGGGGTCGCTCGGAGCCCCGGGCACGCCCGCGTGGAGCGGGTTGACCTGGATGAACCCGGCGCCGTGGGTGCGGCCCGCCCAGGTGGCGAGTTCGCGAAGGTCGCCGAGGTCGCCCATCCCCCAGGAGCGGGTGGAGAGCAGCGAGTAGAGCTGGACGAGCAGCCCGTACGCGCGCCGCTCGGGCCCGGGCACGCGCGGGGGGCTCACGATCAGGGTGGCGATGGCCGCGCGGCCGTCCGGGGCCTGGGCCTCGACCGTGTGGACGCCGAGGGGCAGTCGCTCCCAGTTCCGGCCGGTGACGACGTCGCCGTCCTCGGTGGTGATCCGGAGCCGGGTGCCGGGCGGCAGGTCCGCCGGGGGGCGGACGGCCTCCTCGCCGTGCCGGCGGACCAGGGTCGGGGACAACAGCCGCTCCTCGTCGGCACGTTCGGCGGCGGCGAGGGAGGCGGCGACCGCTTCCGGCGTGGTCGCGTCCACACCCAGGGCGCCGAGGACGGCCACCACGGTCGCGTCCGGCACGGGCACGGTGACGCCTTCGGAGGGGCGGTATGCGGTGGCGACGCCGTGACGGGCGGCGAGACGGGCCAGGGTCACTTCACACTCCGGGGGACTCCGTGCCGCCCGCACTTCCTGGGGCGGTGGGCTCGCTGGTGAGGGGGGTCGCGACCGTCAGGGGCGGTTCGCTGGTGAGGGGGGCGGCGTCGGGCAGCGGCGGCTCGCTGGTCAGCGGTTCGCCGTCGGGGGCCGACTGCTCCGGAATCCGTATCCGTCCGAGGTGGGGGGCGGTCGTGGTCACGGGGGTCTCCCGGTTCGTCTCGACAGGTGGGACCTGGGTAACGACTGAGACCTACCCACGGCATCTCGTTCTACCGGCGGAATGTGGCGAAGCGACGTCACCTCGCCGACGGCGCGCCGGGCAAAGCCGACACATCGCCCCGTCGCATTGACACTTCAGTGCGACGGGTGGTGGGGTCGTGACCCACTCGTTACCATCCGGCGGAGCGGCCGGCCCGGCCGAAGGGAGACCCCGTGCACCTGGGGCGCAGGAAGGGCACCGCGACGGCCGTCGCCGCCGCCGTCATCGGCGGCCTCCTCGGCGGCGCGGTGCCGGGCTCGGCACAGACGCTCCCGAAGACGGCGCCGTTCGCCCCGACGGCGCCGCGGGCACCGACGGCCCCGGCCTCTCCCGCGGCACCGGCGACACCGGCGCCCCCCTCCCCCACCGCGGCGGACACCGCCTCCGCGCGGGTGCCCTCCGTCTGGCCCCGCCCGCAGTCCCTGACCGCCACGGGGCCCTCCGTACGCCTCGGGGACGAGGTGACGCTGCTCGCGGACGAGGACGCCGATCCGTACGCCCTCGCCGCCCTGCGCGAGCTGCTGCGGGCCGCCGGGGTACGGACCGTCCACACCGGACTCCCCGGCCGGGGGCCGGTCTTCCGGGCCTCGGGACCCTCCGGGGAGGCCGCCGAGGACGCGCTGAGCGCCCTGCGCGTGCCCGACCGCATCGATCTGCCCCGCGGTGGCTACCGGCTCGCGACGGGCCGCCTCCAGGGGCGGGACACCGTCGTCCTGGACGGGGTGGGCGAGGACGGCCTGTTCCACGCCACGCAGACACTGCGTCAGCTCCTCGGTACCGGCCGGGAGATCCCCGGTGTCGTCGTCCGCGACTGGCCGGGCACGGCCGAACGCGGGATCACCGAGGGCTTCTACGGCCGTCCCTGGACCGCGGAACAGCGGCTCGCCCAGATCGACTTCCTCGGCCGGACCAAGCAGAACCGCTATCTGTACGCGCCCGGCGACGACCCGTACCGGGGCGCGCAGTGGCGCGAGCCCTACCCGGCCGCGCAGCAGGAGGAGTTCCGGGCGCTCGCGGCGCGCGCCCGCGCCAACCATGTGACGCTCGGCTGGGCCGTGGCACCCGCCCAGTCCATGTGTCTGTCCTCGGCCGGCGACATGGCGGCGCTGACGCGGAAGATCGACGCGATGTGGGCGCTCGGGGTGCGCTCCTTCCAGCTCCAGTTCCAGGACGCCTCGTACGACGAGTGGCACTGCGACCGGGACGCCGACACCTTCGGTCGCGGGCCCGAGGCGGCGGCCGCCGCCCACGCGCGCGTGGCGAACACCGTCGCGCGTCATCTCGCCGAGCGGCACCCGGACGCCGAGCCGCTGACGGTGATGCCGACGGAGTACTACCAGGACGGCCCGACCCCGTACCGCGCGAAGCTCGGCGAGGCCCTCGACACGGACGTGCGGGTCGCGTGGACCGGTGTCGGCGTCGTGCCGCGCACGATCACCGGCGGCGAGCTGGCGAAGGCCCGCGGCGCCCTGCGCCACCCGCTGGTCACCATGGACAACTACCCGGTCAACGACTACGCGCAGGACCGGCTGTTCCTCGGCCCCGCCACGGGCCGGGAGCCTGCCGTGGCCGCCGGCTCCGCCGCCTTCCTCGCCCTCGCCATGGAGCAGCCCGCGGCCTCCCGCGTCCCGCTCTTCACCGCGGCCGACTACGCGTGGAACCCGCGCGGCTACCGGCCCGCGGAGTCCTGGCAGGCGGCCGTCGACGACCTCGCGGGCCCGGAGCGGGGCGCCCGTGAGGCGCTGCGGGCGCTCGCCGGGAACGGCTCCTCCTCGGTCCTCGACCCCGGGAGCGAATCGGCCTATCTGAAGCCGCTCCTGACGGCGTTCTGGTCCTCGCGTACGAGCACGGGCGCCGGCGCGGACGAGCGGCGGGAGAAGGCGGCGCGCGAACTGCGGGCCGCGTTCACCGTGATGCGCGAGGCCCCCGGGCGGCTCGCCGCCACCGCCGGCGGCACCCTCGACGACGAGACCGGCCCCTGGCTGGCGCAGCTCTCCCGGTACGGCCTGGCCGGCGAGACGGCGGTCGACATGCTGCTCGCCCAGACGGCCGGCGACGGCGCGGCGGCCTGGCGTGCGCAGTTGCGCCTCGAAGGGCTGCGGAAGGAGCTCGCCACGAGCGGGGCGACGGTCGGGGCGGGCGTGCTCGATCCCTTCCTCACGCGCGCGGTGGACCGGGCGACGGCCTGGACCGGCGCCGACCGGACCCCGGCGGCCCCCGCCGACCGCGCCACCGACTCGTACACCGTGCGGCTCGACCGGGCGCGGCCCGTCGAGGCGCTGACGGTGATGACCGAGCCCGGGACGGGCGCGGGCGGCGACGCGCGCGTGGAGGCGTACGTCCAGGGCGAGGGCTGGCGGCCGCTCGGCCCGCTGTCGGCGTCCGGCTGGACACAGGCCGAACTCAAGGGACTGCGGGCCGAGGCGCTGCGGATCGTGTGGAGCGGCGACGGGCCGGCGCCCGAGGTGCGCTCGCTCGTGCCCTGGTTCGCCGACGGGCCGCGCGCGGGGCTCGACCTGGCCCGCGCGGAGACGGACGCGGAGATCGGCGGCCCGGCGCAGCGGGTGGACGTGGAGTTGTCGGGCCTGCGCGCGGGCGAGGTGCGCGGGCCGCTGACGGCGAAGGCCCCGAAGGGCGTCACGGTCGAACTGCCGGAGCAGGCGGTGGTCGAGCGCGGCGCGCGGACGACCGTGCCGCTGAAGGTGTCGGTGGCGCCGGACGCGCCCGCGGGCGAGTACCGGGTGCCGGTGTCCTTCGCGGGCGAGGAGCGGGTGCTGACCGTGCGGGCCTTCCCCCGTACGGCGGGCCCCGACCTGGCGCGGACCGCGACGGCTTCCTCCTCGGGCGACGAGACGGCGGACTTCCCGGCCGCCTCGGCGGTGGACGGCGATCCGGCCACCCGTTGGTCCTCCCCGGCGGAGGACGGCGCCTGGTGGCAGCTGGAGCTGTCCGAGCCGGCCCGGATAGGGCAGGTGGTGCTGCACTGGCAGGACGCCTACGCCTCCCGCTACCGGGTCCAGGTCTCGGCCGACGGGCGGGTCTGGCGTACGGCGGCGACCGTCGCGGAGGGCCGGGGCGGCCGGGAGTCGGTCCGGATGGACGCGGCGGACACGCGTTTCCTGCGGGTGCAGGGGGAGACGCGGGCGACCCGGTACGGCTACTCGCTCTGGTCGGTGGAGACGTATGCCGTGGCCCCGCGGGAGAAGCCGGAGGACAAGCCCGGCGACAAGCCGGCGGAGCAGCCTTCGGAGGACACGCGGGAGGACACCCCGGGGAGCGCGGCGGGGGACGCCGCGGAGCCGTCCGGCGCCGGCGCGGGCACACCGGAGGAGCGGCCCGCCCCCTGAGGGGTGCGCCGCTCCCGTGCCGTACCGCCCCCGCGTACGCGAAAGGCCCGGCTCAACCCGTCGTCAGCGCCCTCACGGGGGCGTCGGCGACGGAGTCGATCCGGGCCATCACATCCTCGGCTCCGTACGGCTGGAGGTACGGCAGCCAGCGGGGGTCCCGGTGTCCGGTCCCGATGATCCGCCAGGCCAGGCCGGTCGGCGGGGCCGGTTGGTGGCTCAGCCGCCAGCCGATCTCACGCAGGTGCCGGTCCGCCTTGACGTGGTTGCAGCGGCGGCAGGCCGCCACCACGTTCTCCCAGGCGTGCGTACCCCCGCGGCTGCGCGGGATGACGTGGTCGACGCTGGTCGCGACACCCCCGCAGTACATGCAGCGCCCGCCGTCACGGGCGAAAAGGGCTCTGCGGGTCAAGGGAACGGGCCCCCGGTAGGGGACCCGCACGAAGCGCTTCAGTCGCACCACGCTGGGCGCGGGGACGACTTGGGTCTCGCTGTGCAGGAAGGCGCCGGATTCCTCGAGGCAGAGAGCCTTGTTCTCCAGAACGAGGACGAGTGCGCGGCGGAGCGGTACGACGCCGAGCGGCTCGTACGACGCGTTGAGGACCAGGACATGCGGCACGGATGCCTCCTATGACGCCGGCGGCGCGTGGCTCGCGCCGGGACGAACTGCTCTCAGTCTCTCCTCATGCCTGGCCGGACCGCCACCACGTACCGGGATCGGGGTGACGGGCCCGGCGTGTTCTCGACCACATCGGCATGTCTCCCTTGTCTTTGCCCGGGTGAGGTCCGTCTCTCCCTCGAACAGGACAACGGGACCATGTCCGACGCCCCGTTACTGTGGATGGTCTGCGTCCGCGATGCCTGGAGGTTGTCCCGTGTCCTGGTCCGCCCTGGCGGCTGCCACCGAACCCGAGCCCATTCCGGTGACCCTGGACGAGGCGGCGGAGAAGGCGACGAACGCGGCGAGCTGGGTGGAGGAGAACTGGTCCACCTGGCTGAACACCGGTCTGCGCATCCTGCTGATCCTGATCGTCGCGCTGCTCCTGCGGATGGCGGTCCGCCGCGCCCTGACGAAGCTGATCGAGCGGATGAACCGTTCGGCGCAGGCGGTGGAGGGGACTGCCCTGGGCGGTCTCCTCGTCAACACCGAGCGCCGTCGGCAGCGCTCGGAGGCGATCGGCTCGGTGCTGCGTTCGGTGGCGTCGTTCCTGATCCTGGGCACCGCCGGGCTGATGATCCTGGGCGCCTTCAAGATCGACCTGGCGCCGCTGCTCGCCTCGGCCGGTGTGGCCGGTGTGGCGATCGGTTTCGGTGCCCGGAACCTGGTGACGGACTTCCTTTCGGGCGTCTTCATGATCCTGGAGGACCAGTACGGCGTGGGTGACTCGGTCGACGCCGGCGTGGCCTCGGGCGAGGTCGTGGAGGTCGGCCTGCGGGTGACCAAGCTGCGCGGTGTGGACGGCGAGATCTGGTACGTGCGCAACGGCGAGATCAAGCGGATAGGAAATCTCAGCCAGGGCTGGGCGACGGCGGGCGTGGACGTGACGGTCCGGCCGACGGAGGACCTGGAGCGGGTGCGGGCCGTGATCGTCGAGGCCGCGGAGTCCATGGCGAAGGAAGAGCCGTGGAACGAGCGTCTGTGGGGCCCGGTGGAGGTGCTCGGGCTGAACGAGGTGCTCCTCGATTCGATGACCGTCCGGGTCTCGGCGAAGACGATGCCGGGGAAGGCGCTCGGTGTGGAGCGCGAGCTGCGCTGGCGGATCAAGCTGGGCCTGGACGCGGCCGGTATCCGGATCGTCGGCGGGCTCCCGGCGCAGGCCGAGGAGTCGCCCGCCGACCCGACCGCGGGCATGGCGGCCCCGTCGGCCTTCTCCTCGGCGACCTCGCCGCAGTCCGCGGCGGCGACCCCGCTGCCGAAGCCGGATCTCCACAAGTAACGACGCGCGCGTCCTGACGCCCCCGCGGGTAACGCTTTGGTTGCCTTCGGGGGCGTCTCGCGTGCCCGGGTATTGACGCCCCCGTGACGGCCGCCTTATTTTCCTCCCACCGAATAGGAAACTTTCCTAACAGTGCTCCACCGTACGAGGGCAGGTGCGACCTCATGGCCGGTACGACTCCGGGAACCCCCGGAACCCCGCGCGTCCTGCGCGCCATGAACGACCGTGCCGCCCTGGACCTGCTCCTGGAGCACGGCCCCCTCTCACGGACCCGGATCGGCAAGCTCACCGGCCTGTCCAAGCCGACCGCCTCCCAGCTGCTCGCCCGCCTCGAAGCGGCCGGGCTCGTCGTCGCCACCGGCACCACCGAAGGCCGGCCAGGACCGAACGCCCAGCTCTACACGGTGAACGCGCGCGCCGCGTACGCCGCCGGACTCGACGTCAACCAGTCCCGTATCCACGCCGCCGTCGCCGACATCACGGGCGAGATCGTCGGCGAATACGAGCTCCGCACCCCCGGCCGCACCGCGTCCGGCGTCGTACGTCAGGTCACCGACGCCCTCGACGGGGCAGTCAAGGCGGCCGGGATCACCCGCGAGGACGTCCGGCGCATGGTCATCGGCACCCCCGGCGCCTTCGATCCCGCGACCGGGCGCCTGCGGTACGCCTCCCACCTGCCCGGCTGGCACTCCCCCACCCTCCTGGAGGAGCTGGCCGCCGTCCTGCCCATGCCGTTCGAGTACGAGAACGACGTCAACCTCGTCGCCGTCGCCGAACAGCGCGTCGGCGCCGCCCGCGGCCACGCGGACTTCGCCCTGCTGTGGAACGAGGCGGGCATGGGCGCCGCCCTCGTCCTCGGCGGCCGGCTGCACCGCGGCTTCACCGGCGGCGCCGGCGAGGTCGGCTTCCTGCCCGTGCCCGGAACCCCGCTCGTACGACAGGTCACCAAGGCCAACTCCGGCGGCTTCCAGGAACTCGCGGGCGTCCAGGCCGTGCCCCGGATCGCCCGCGCCGCCGGGATCGACACCCCCGAGCAGCCCTATGTGGAGGTCGCCGCCAGGCTGCTCGCCCACGCCGTCGAGGCGCACACCGAGGACCCCCGGTACGCGGAGCTGCTCGACCGGTACGCCGAGCGCCTCGCCACCGGACTCGCCTCGATCGTCGCGGTCCTCGACCCCGAACTCGTCGTGCTGTCGGGCCCCGCCCTGGTCGCCGGCGGCGAACCGCTCCGCGCCCGCGTCCAGTCCGAACTCGCCGACCTCGCCGCCTCCCGGCCACGGCTCGTCCTCGCCGCGGTGTCCCGGCACCCCGTGCTGCGCGGCGCCCTCGAAAGCGCCCTCGCGACCACGCGCGACGAGGTCTTCGACACCTCGCGCTGACCCACCACCCGCCCCACGCCCCGCCCCTTGCCCCGCAAGCCCTCGCCACAGGGAGACACCGTCATGCCCGTACGTCCGCGCAGAGCAGCCGCCGCGCTCGCCGCCACCGCCTCGATCGCCCTCTTCGCCTCCGCCTGTACGGGCTCCGCGAACAACGCGGCCTCCGACGACCCCAAGGCCGAGACCACCATCACCTTCTGGCACGGCTGGTCTGCGCCCGCCGAGGTCAAGGCGATCCAGGACAACGTCGCCCGCTTCGAGAAGGCCCACCCGAACATCAAGGTGAAGGTCGTCGGCAACATCAACGACGACAAGCTGGGCCAGGCGCTGCGCGCGGGCGGGTCGAACGGCCCGGACGTCGTCTCCTCCTTCACGACGGCCAACGTCGGCAAGTTCTGCGCCTCGGGCGCCCTCGCCGACCTCAAGCCCTTCATCGAGAAGGACAAGCTGGACCTGGACAAGATCTTCCCGAAGGTCCTCCAGTCGTACACGCAGTTCGAGGGCAAGCGCTGCTCCCTGCCGCTGCTCTCCGACGCGTACGGCCTCTTCTACAACAAGGACGCGTTCAAGGCGGCCGGCCTCGACCCCGAGGCCCCGCCGAAGACCTGGTCCCAGTTCACCGAGGTCGCCAAGGCACTCACCAAGGCCAAGGGCGACTCCTACGAGCAGGTCGGCTTCATGCCGAACTACCTCGGCTACGAGACCGTCGTCTCCCACTACATGTCGCAGTGGAAGCACGGCGGGTACTTCGGCGCCGACGGTTCGTCGAACGTCGCGAAGGACCCGGCGTTCGCCGAGATGATGACGTACCAGAAGTCCCTGGTGAACGCCCTGGGCGGGTTCCAGAAGCTCGACAGGTACCGCACCTCCTTCGGTGACGAGTGGGGCGCCAAGCACCCCTTCCACACCGGCCAGGTCGCCATGCAGCTGGACGGCGAGTGGCGGCTGAACTTCGTCAAGGAGGCGAAGGTGACGTTCGACGTCGGCGTCGCGCCGCTGCCGGTCGCCGACGACGAGATCGCCGAGTACGGCAAGGGCTACCTCTCCGGCACGATCATGGGCATCGCCCCGCAGAGCAAGAAGCAGAACGCGGCCTGGGAGCTGGTCAAGTACATGACCACGGACACCGACGCCGTGGTGAGCTTCGCCAACGGCATCGGCAACGTCCCCTCCACCCTGGAGGCGCTGAAGTCGCCGAACCTGAAGTTCGACGAGCGCTTCAAGACCTTCCTGGACATCGCCCGGCACCCCGCCTCCACCACCTCGGACGGCGCGGTCAACGGCTCCGCCTACCAGGACACCCTCCAGAAGTTCGCCCAGCAGTACGAGAAGGGGCAGGTCACGGACCTGAAGAAGGGTCTCGCCGACACCGCGGCCCAGATCGACCGCGACATCGCCGCGGCGAAGTGACGGCCGGAACCCACCCATGAGCACGGACACCCTGCCCGCGAAGGAGGCGGCCGCCCCGGCCGCCCCCTCTCCCGGGGGACGCAACACGCTGCGGCACAAGCGCCGGCGCAACGCGCTCCGCACCCTGGCGTTCATGTCGCCCTGGCTGATCGGATTCGGCGTCTTCTTCGCCTATCCGCTCGTCTCCACGCTGTACTTCTCCTTCATGAAGTACGACGGCCTCAACCCGCCGGAATGGCGGGGCGTGGGGAACTGGACGTACGTCTTCACCGAGTTCCCGCAGTTCTGGCCGGCCCTGCGGAACACCCTCTGGCTCGGCGTCGTCATGGTCGCCTGCCGGGTGCTCTTCGGCCTCGGCGTCGGCATGCTGATCACCAAGATCAAGACGGGCGCCGGAGTCTTCCGCACCCTCTTCTACCTGCCGTACCTGGCACCGCCGGTGGCCGCCACACTGGCCTTCGTCTTCCTGCTCAACCCCGGCACCGGACCGGTCAACTCGCTCCTGGAGGCGGTCGGCGTCCCCGCCCCCTCCTGGTTCAACGACGCCGACTGGTCCAAGCCCGCGCTGACCGTCCTCGCCGTGTGGGGCGTCGGGGACCTCATGGTCATCTTCATGGCCGCCCTGCTCGACGTACCCAAGGAGCAGTACGAGGCCGCCGAACTCGACGGCGCGTCCCCCTGGCAGCGGTTCCGCTTCATCACCCTGCCGAACATCTCGCCGATCGTGCTCTTCGCGGTCGTCACCGGGGTCATCGGCGCGATGCAGTACTACACGCAGCCGATCGTGGCCGCGAAGGTCGCCTCGGGGAAGATGGGCGGCTCCGGCGAGGTCTTCGTCCCCGGCTACCCGGACGACTCCACGCTGACCCTCCCGCAGCTGGTCTACAACCTCGGCTTCAGCCAGTTCAACTACGGCGCCGCCTGCGTCGTGGCGCTGGTGCTCTTCGCCTTCTCCATGGCCTTCACCGCGCTCCTGATGCGCCGGCGCGGCGGCCTGATCGGCTCGGGTGACTGACACATGACGACCGCAACCGCTCCCGACCCCGCCCGCCTCGCGGCGAGCCCCGCCGAAAAGAAGGCCCGCCGCAGATCGCTGCTGCACTGGATCGCCGTGCACTCGCTCGGCATCGCCGCGGCCCTGTTCTTCGTGCTCCCGTTCGTCTTCGTCCTCCTGACCTCCCTGATGAGCGACCAGCAGGCGCTCACCCGGGACCTGACGCCGAACTCCTGGCACTGGGACAACTACGTCCGGGTCCTCGAGACGCCCGGCTTCCTCACCTGGTGGAAGAACTCCCTGCTGTACGCGGGTCTCGGCACCGTCCTCGTCGTGGTGTCCTCGATACCCGTGGCGTACGCGCTCGCCAAGTTCCGCTTCCGCGGCCGGCACCTGTCGCTGCTGCTCGTCATCTCGATGATGATGCTGCCGCCGCAGGTCGTCATCATCCCGATGTACCTGTTCTGGGCCAAGCAGATGGACCTCTCCGGCACGCTGTGGCCGCTGATCATCCCGATGGTCTTCGGTGACGCGTTCGCCATCTTCCTGCTGCGCCAGTTCCTGCTGACGATCCCGAACGAGTACGTCGAGGCCGCGCGGATCGACGGGTGCGGCGAGTTCCGCACCCTGATCCGGGTCGTCCTGCCCATGGCGAAGCCGGGCATCGCCGCCGTCGCCCTGTTCCAGTTCTTCTACTGCTGGAACGACTACTTCGGGCCGCAGATCTACGCCTCGGAGAACCCGGGCGCCTGGACGCTCAGTTACGGCCTGGAGTCCTTCAAGGGCGCGCACCACACCGACTGGAATCTGACCATGGCCGCGACCGTCCTGGTCATGGCCCCTGTGATCCTCGTCTTCTTCTTCGCCCAGAAGGCGTTCGTCGAGGGAGTCACACTGACCGGAGTGAAGGGCTGAATCACACCATGAAGCTCACTGTCGTGGGGGGCGGTTCCACCTACACCCCCGAACTGATCGACGGCTTCGCGCGGCTGCGCGACACCCTGCCCATCACCGAACTCGTCCTCGTCGACCCCGCCGCCGAGCGGCTCGACCTGGTCGGCGGACTCGCCCGCCGCATCTTCGCCAAGCAGGACCACGCGGGGAGGATCGTCACCACCACCGACCTCGACGCCGGGGTCGAGGGCGCCGACGCCGTCCTGCTCCAGCTGCGGGTCGGCGGCCAGGCCGCCCGTCAGCAGGACGAGAC
This sequence comes from Streptomyces zaomyceticus, assembly GCF_014656215.1. Classification (GTDB taxonomy): domain Bacteria; phylum Actinomycetota; class Actinomycetes; order Streptomycetales; family Streptomycetaceae; genus Streptomyces; species Streptomyces zaomyceticus. Next base: position 361,379 of record NZ_BNBZ01000001.1, read on the forward strand.
CTGGCCGCTGGAGTGCGGCTGCGTCGGCCAGGAGACCACCGGCGCCGGCGGGCTCGCCAAGGCGCTCAGGACCGTCCCGGTGGTCCTCGACATCGCCGAGCGGGTCCGGCGGACCAACCCGGACGCCTGGATCATCGACTTCACCAACCCCGTCGGCATCGTCACGCGCGCGCTGCTCCAGGCCGGGCACAAGGCCGTCGGCCTGTGCAACGTCGCCATCGGCTTCCAGCGGAAGTTCGCCGGGCTCCTCGGCGTGACCCCGTCCGAGGTCCACCTCGACCACGTCGGGCTCAACCACCTGACCTGGGAGCGGGCGGTACGCCTCGGGGGCCCCGAGGGCGAGAACGTGCTCCCCCGGCTGCTCGCCGAGCACGGCGACGCGATCGCCGACGACCTGCGCCTGCCGCGCCCGGTCCTGGACCGGCTCGGCGTCGTCCCCTCGTACTACCTGCGCTACTTCTACGCCCACGACGAGGTCGTCCGGGAGCTCGGCACGAAGCCCTCGCGGGCCGCCGAGGTGGCCGCCATGGAGAAGGAACTCCTGGCCATGTACGGGGACCCGGCGCTCGACGAGAAGCCGGCCCTGCTCGCCAAGCGCGGCGGCGCCTTCTACTCGGAGGCGGCCGTGGACCTGGCCGCCTCCCTCCTGGGCGGCGGCGGCTCGCCGTACCAGGTGGTGAACACGTACAACAACGGCACGCTGCCGTTCCTGCCGGACGACGCCGTCATCGAGACGCAGGCCGCGGTCGGCGCCCGGGGCGCGACGCCGCTGCCGGTCGCGCCGGTGGACCCGCTGTACGCCGGTCTGATCGCGAACGTGACGGCCTACGAGGACCTCGCGCTCGAAGCGGCGCTGCGCGGCGGCCGGGACCGGGTGTTCAAGGCGCTGCTCGCGCATCCGCTGGTGGGGCAGTACGCGTACGCCGACGGGCTCACCGACCGGCTGATCGCGCACAACCGGGAGCACCTCCCGTGGGCGTGAACCTGAACGGCGTCCTCCTCGCGGTCGACGCGGGGAACAGCAAGACCGACGTCGCGGTCCTCTCCCCGGGCGGCACCGTCCTGGGAGAGGCCCGCGGCGGCGGGTTCCAGCCGCCGGTGGTGGGGGTGTCGACGGCCGTCGACACGCTGGCGGAGATCGTCGGGCGGGCCTGGGCGAAGGCCGGCGGCGCCGGTCTTCGCCCCACGTTCGCCCATGTCACGGCCTGTCTCGCCAATGCCGACCTGCCCGTCGAGGAGACCGCGCTCCAGGCCGAGCTCCTCGGCAGGGGCTGGAGCCGGTCGGTGCGGGTGCACAACGACACCTTCGCCATCCTGCGGGCCGGGATCGACGAGCCGCGCGGGGTCGCGGTGGTGTGCGGGGCGGGGATCAACTGCGTCGGCATGACCCCGGACGGGCGGACCGCGCGCTTCCCCGCGATCGGGAAGATCTCGGGCGACTGGGGCGGCGGCAGCGCCATGGCCGAGGAGGCGCTCTGGTACGCGGCGCGCGCCGAGGACGGGCGCGGCGAGCCGTCCGAGCTGGCGCGCGCGCTGCCCGCGCACTTCGGTCTGGAGACGATGTACGCGTTGATCGAGGCGCTGCACCTTGGGCACGTGCCCTGGCTGCGGCGGCACGAGCTGACGCCCGTCCTGTTCCGGGTGAGCGCGGCGGGCGACCCGGTCGCGCTCGCCCTGGTGCACCGGCTCGCCGAGGAGGTCGCGGCGCTGTCGGCGGTCGCGCTCGGACGGCTCGGGCTGCTGGAGGAGGAGGCTCCGGTGATGCTGGGCGGCAGTGTGCTCGCCGCGCGTCATCCGCAGCTGGAGGAGAGGATCCGCGCGCTCCTCGCCGAGCGGGCGCCGAAGGCCGTCATCGGCTTCGTGACGGCGCCGCCGGTCCTCGGGGCGGCACTGCTCGCCCTGGACGAGGTGGCGGCCGGTCCGGAGGCGACGAGACGGCTGCGGGAGCACTACGGGGCCTGAACGAGGCGGTCCCCGGGGCGCTTTCTCGACACGAGGAGGCGCCCCGCCGCCATGTTCACCTGTTCGAGCGATGTCAGGGACGGAACCGATCACGGCCCGGCGACGTATTCAGAGTGAGGGGGTTCGCCCACGGATGTGCCGGGGGCATGCGGCACGATAGGAACAAGATCGGGTCAATCCCGGTGTGCGGAAGGTCCCCTGCGGCCATACTGCAGGCCGGACCGGCCGAAGTCTGCGACCACAGGGGGAGGTCACGTGACACACCCGCCGAACGCGCCCGCCGCCCCGGCGGCGCCGGGCCCGGCGCGCGCGCCCGCACGCCCGGCCGGCGTGCCCGCGCAGCCGGCCGCCGCGCCCGCCGCCGCCCCGGCCGCGGGGCGTGGGGCCTGGGCCGTGGGACGGGAGCGGCTGCGGGTCGCCACGACGACCGAGCCGGGCCGGCTCCAGATCCTCGGGGCCGTCCTCGCGCTGCTCGTCGTCGCGTTCGGGGCCGTCACCGCCCTCCAGGTCGACGACCGGGCCACCGCCGCCGACGACGTCGTCAGCCGCAGCCAGCCGCTGTCCGCCGACGCCGCCGCGATCTACCGCTCCCTCGCGGACGCCGACACCACCGCCGCCAGCGGCTTCCTCGCGGGCACCCTGGAGCCCGAGGAGTCCCGCAAGCGGTACGACCGGGACATCGCCACCGCCGCCCGGCTCCTCGTCAAGGCCGCCGCGAGCACCGACGGTTCGGGCGAGTCGGCCCGCGAGATCGCCACCCTCAACGAACAGCTGCCGCGCTACACGGGCCTGATCGAGCGCGCGCGGGCCGCCAACCGGCAGGGCCTGCCGCTGGGCGGCGCCTATCTGCGGTACGCCAGCCAGCAGATGACCAGCACCCTGCTCCCCGCGGCCGAGCGGCTCTACGCGGCCGAGACGGTGCACCTCCAGGAGGACGACGAGTCGGCCCGCACCTGGCCGTTCCTCTCCCTCGGCCTCGGCCTGCTCGTCCTCGCCGCCCTCGTCTGGGCCCAGCGCCGCAACTACACCAGGACGCACCGGGTCTTCAACCACGGACTGCTCGCCGCGAGCGCCGCCGCGGTCGTCGTCGTGCTCTGGCTCCTCGCCGCGCACACGATCGCGCGCGCCGGACTCGACAGCGCGCGCGCCCACGGGCAGGAGTCCCTCCAGGTCCTCAACTCCGCCCGGATCAGCTCGCTCACGGCCCGCGCCAACGAGAACCTGACGCTGGTCGCCCGGGGCGCCGTCCTCACCGAGGACGGCAAGAACGACAAGTACGAGGCCGAGTACACGTCGAGCATGGGCGCCCTCACGGACGCGCTCGCCACGGCACGGGAGTGGGCCGACGACGACGCCGGCCGCGGCCCGGTCGACGAGGCCGCCACCCGCACCGCCGAGTGGAAGCAGCGCCACAAGGACGCCCGCGCCAAGGACGAGGCCGGCGACTTCGACGGCGCCCTCGGTCTGATCGTCGGCTCGAAGGAGTCCGGGCGGTCGACGGGGCAGTCCTTCGACCAGGTCGACGCGGCCCTGGAGCGCGCCCTCGCGCACGAGCAGGCCGAGTTCACCCGCTCCGCGGCGGACGCGAGGGACGCGCTGACGGCGCTGCCCCTGGGCGCGGCCGCACTCGGGATCCTGGGCGCGGCCGGCGCCGTGCTGGGCATCAACCGCAGACTGTCGGAGTACCGGTGAGAGGGGGCGGGATGCCGAACGGCGCGTACCCGCTGGTGCGGCGGACGGCACAGCGGTTCCGGGGCTGGGGCGGGGTGGCCGCCATGGCCGTGGCCTGCGGGCTCACCGCCTCGCTCACCCTGCTTCCGCTTGCTCACGGCGGCGACGCGGCGGCCGTGCCCGGGACGCACGGCGGCGCCGGCATCGGCACCGGGGTCCAGATCAAGGCGGACACCTGCGAGAAGCCCTGGGCCTCCCTCACCCCCTCGTCGGCGGACGGACCCTCGATCGAGGCGATCAAGCAGCGCGGGAAGCTCGTCGTCGGCGTCGACCAGTCCAGCTACCGCTGGGGCTACCGGAACCCGGAAACCCGCGCCCTCGAAGGCTTCGACATCGAGCTGGCGCGGGCCGTCGCCAAGGACATCCTGGGCAGCGAGGACGCCGTCATCTTCCGGGCGATCCCCACCAACCAGCGGATCGCCGCCCTCGACAGCGGCAAGGTCGACCTCGTCGTGCGCACCATGACGATCAACTGCAAGCGGATCCAGCAGGTCGCCTTCTCCACCGCCTACTTCCAGGCGGGACAGCAGGTCCTGGCGCCCAAGCTCGCCAAGGACATCACCGGCTACGACACCTCGCTGAAGGGCAAGCGGGTCTGCACCGCCGAGGGCTCCACGGCCTACGAGGCCCTGGAGGAGAACTCCTTCGGCGCGCTCTTCAAGGACGAGGGCGACGGCACCAAGGACGACAAGGACCTGCTCACCGTCCCCAACCAGCTGGACTGCCTGGCCAGGCTCCAGATGGGCGAGGTCGACGCCGTCGTCACGGACAACGCCCTGGCGGCCGGACAGGCCGCCCAGGACCCCGCCGTCGAGCTCAAGGGCCGCCCGTTCACCACCGAGTTCTACGGAGTGGCCGCCAAGCTCGGCAACGACGACCTGGTCCGCCGGGTCAACCAGGTCCTCGTGCGCTACCGCCAGGGCCCCTGGCAGCGGGCGTACAAGGACTGGCTGGAGAAGGACCTGCCCGGGATAACCGGGCCGCCCCCTCCTCTGTACAAGTAGCCCCGTACACGCCCCCGTACGGGCAGCCCCGTACGCACGAGCCCTGTACACGGAGAGGAAGAGGTGATCGATGGGCGTCACGGGACCCCCTGGGCCGGTGATGGACCGGGACGAGGTGGACCGTGCGCTGGCGCGCCTCGGGGCCGAGCACAAGGCGATCGAGGACTCGCTCTTCGCGCTCCAGGACCACGCGGGCCGCAGACTGCTCGAAGGGGCGGAGCTGACCGGCACGACCCGGGACCGCTGGGTGGCGACCGAGCGGACCATCACCCTGCTCTGGACCTGCTTCGACGTGTACACCGGCGCCCTGCGGGAGGCCCGTGAGGTGCGCGCCCGGCGCCGCTGGCCCGGCCGGGAGGAGCTCGTGGAGCTGACCGACCGGCTGCGCGGCGAGAGCGTGCTCGTCGCGGGCGGGGCGGGTGAGCAGGGGCTGCTCTCCGAGCGGTTCACGCTGGAGGGCCTCGTCCGGAGGATGAACGAGCTGTACGCCTCTTCGCTCGACATGGTGGTGACCTCCGACGCCGTCTGGTCGGCGCTGCCCGCCCGGATAGACCTTCTCGCCGCCGAGCTGGGCCGGACGCGTTCGCTCGCCCACTCCGTCGGTGTGCGGCCCGGGGAGCACCCGGCCGGCGACGAACTCCAGGACATCACCGTCGAGCTGACCGCGCTCCGCTCGCAGGTGGTGTCGGATCCGCTGGCCTTCTGGCGTCCGGCCGTGGGGAGTTCCGCGCCGGGCGGGGGCCGCCCCGACACCGCGCGGTACGACCGGGCGGCGCTGGCCCTCGAGGACATCCGGCGGGAGATCGAGGCGGTGCTCGCGGTCCGCCAGGACTCCGAGGACCGGCTGCTCCGGCTGCGTGACGTGCTCTCGCGCGCGGACCGCACGCTGGCCGAGGCGCGGTCCGCGCGCGGCGAGGTCCTGGCGAAGATCGCCGCCTCCGAGGTGCCGGCCGTCAGCGGGCCGCCGACCGTGCTCCAGGAGCGGCTCGCGGCCGCCGCCGAGTACCGCAGGCACGCCCAGTGGCACCGGCTCTCCCCGCTCCTGGAGTCCCTGGAGCGGGAGGCGGAGGAGGAGCTGCTGCGGGCCCGGGAGTCGCTGACCGCGGTGACGGCGCCGCTCGCGGTCCGGGCCGAGCTGCGCGGCCGGCTCGACGCGTACAAGGCGAAGGTGGCACGGCTGGGCGCGGCGGAGGACCCGCTGCTCGTGGAGCGGTACGACGCGGCCCGCCGGATGCTGTGGAGCGCGCCCTGCGATCTGCGGGTCGCGGAACAGGCCGTCCTGCGCTACCAGCAGGCGGCGGCGGACGTGCTGTCCGGCCCGAGAGACGCGGGAGGACGACAGTGGTGAGCGGGGTTCAGTGGTGAGCGGGGAGACGGGCGTGGGGAGCTGTCAGCGTCCTTCGTGCGAGGGTTCGTACGAGGACATGGGAGGCGGCGAGCTGTACTGCGACACCTGCGGGCTCGCCCCGGTGGTCGCGCCCTCGGGGTCTCCCCGGCCCGAGCGGAGCCGGGAGCCCGGGGAAGGGCTCATCGCCTCGACGCCGACGGGCATCGCCGTGCCCGGCAAGGGTGCGGCCGGTGTCGGGGGGCCGGACTCCAGCTCCGCGCGGAGCGGTTCGCGGGCGTCCTCGCGGGCCTCGTCGCGCTCGTCGCGCTCGTCGCGCTCGTCGCGCTCGTCGACGTCTCGTCGTTCGGTCTCCGGGCGGCTTTCGCGCTCCCTGTCCGGGGGCTCCACGTCCCGCTCGGTGTCGGTCCGCAGCTCGGGGAAGTCGACCGGTCAGTCCGCCAGGAACCGGCTGGGCGCGGGCCTGGTGTCGATTCCGGAGGTGCCGCGTCCCGACCCGCGTGCCGCGGTGATGGAGAAGCCCGAGGTTCCCGAGCGGAAGCGATTCTGCTCCCGCTCCGACTGCGGGGCCCCGGTGGGGCGTTCGCGGGGCGAGCGGCCGGGCCGCACGGAGGGCTTCTGCACCAAGTGCGGGCACCCCTACTCCTTCGTGCCGAAGCTGCGCGGCGGCGACATCGTCCACGGCCAGTACGAGGTCGCGGGCTGCCTCGCGCACGGCGGTCTCGGCTGGATCTACCTCGCCGTCGACCGGGCCGTCTCCGACCGGTGGGTCGTCCTCAAGGGCCTCCTCGACACCGGTGACCAGGACGCCATGGCCGCCGCGATCTCCGAGCGCCGCTTCCTCGCCGAGATCGAGCACTCCAACATCGTCCGCATCTACAACTTCGTCGAGCACCTCGACCAGCGCACCGGCTCCATGGACGGGTACATCGTCATGGAGTACGTGGGCGGCAAGTCGCTCAAGGAGATCGCCAACGACCGGCGCACCCCGGACGGCCGGCGCGATCCCCTGCCGGTCGAGCAGGCCTGCGCGTACGGGATCGAGGCCCTCGAGGCGCTCGGACACCTGCACAGCAGGAACCTGCTGTACTGCGACTTCAAGGTCGACAACGCCATCCAGTCCGAGGACCAGTTGAAGCTCATCGACATGGGCGCGGTCCGGCGGATGGACGACGACGAGTCCGCGATCTACGGCACGGTCGGCTATCAGGCGCCGGAGGTGGCGGAGGTCGGCCCCTCGGTGGCGAGCGACCTGTACACGGTGGCGCGCACGCTCGCGGTGATGGCCTTCGACTTCCAGGGCTACACGAACGTCTTCGTGGACTCGCTGCCCGACCCCGACAACATCGCGGTCTTCCGGACGTACGAGTCCTTCTACCGCTTCCTGGTCCGCGCCACCGACCCCGACCCGGCGCGCCGGTTCGCCTCCGCCCAGGAGATGGCGGAGCAGCTGACCGGTGTGCTGCGGGAGGTGGTGGCGCTGCAGTCGGGGCGGCCGCGCCCGGCGCTGTCGACGCTGTTCGGCACGGAGGTACGGGTCACGGACACGGCCCTGTTCGCCGAGCTGACGGAGGACGTGTCGCTGCTCGGGGCCCGCAGGGCCCGCAGGGGCCGCAGGCAGCCCGCACTGCCGGGGCCCGTTCCCGGCGCGGCTCCCTCCACGGGGCCCGGAGCGAGGTCTTCCGGAGCGGGGTCTTCCGGAGCAGGGCCTTCCGGCTCGGGGCTTTCGGGCGGAGGGCTTTCCGGCGGGGGGCCGGGGCTCGGGGAGCTGCTCGCGCCGCTCGACGCGCCCGGCACCGCGCTCGCGCTGCCCGTCCCGCGCGTCGACACGGGCGACCCCAACGCCGGCTTCCTCGCCGGTCTGGCCGCCGCGGCGCCCGGTGAACTGCTCGCCGCGCTCCAGGCCGCGCCCGCGCCCTCCACCGAGCTGCGGCTGCGCACCCTGCGGGCCCAGCTGGAGCTGCGCGACCTGCCGTCCGCCGTCCGGACCCTGGCCGGTCTGGAGGAGCGGGACGCGGACGACTGGCGGGTCGTCTGGTACCGGGGCGTCACGTCCCTGGTCACCGGTGACCACGAGCACGCGGCCCTCGCCTTCGACGCGGTGTACGACGCCTTCCCGGGCGAGCCGTCGCCGAAGCTGGCCCTCGGGATCTGCGCCGAGGTGCTCGGCCAGCTGGACAACGCCGCCGAGTACTACCGCCTGGTGTGGGCCACCGACCCGAGTTTCGTCAGCGCGGCCTTCGGGCTCGCCCGGGTCCAGCTCGCGGCGGGCGACCGTACCGGAGCCGTACGGACCCTGGAATCCGTGCCGGAGGCCTCGATCCACTACACCGCGGCCCGGGTGGCGACCGTACGGGCGCGGCTGCGGCGGCGCCCGGCGTGGGAGCCGCTCGGTGCCGATCTGACGGCCGCCGCCGCGCAGGTCTCCGCGCTCCAGGGCTTCGGTCTCGACCCGGTGCGCCGGGAGCAGTTGTCGACGGAGGTCCTCGGGACGGCTCTCGACTGGGTACTCTCCGGGAGTCCCGGTGCGGAACCGGGCGGCGGCGCGCTGCTGCTCGGGAGTGAACTGGACGAGCGCGGACTGCGCTTCGGCCTCGAACGCTCGTACCGGGTGCTGGCCCGGCTCGCCCAGCAGGGCGAGGAGAGGATCGAACTGGTGGAGCGGGCCAACCGCTTCCGTCCCCGGACGTGGGTGTGAGGATGTCCCAGAAGCCGAAGCCGTCGCACGGTCTCACCGCCTGCCCGGACTGCACGGAACCCCTTGAGCCGGGTGACAGGTTCTGCGGGGCCTGCGGCTACGACCTGACGGCCGTACCGGTCGCCGAGGCCGAGCCGGACCGCCCCACCGTGGTCATCGGCGCCCCTGTCGCCTGGCCGGACGCCCCTCCCCGGGACCCCGGTTCGCTGTCGACCCTGACCCAGCATCCGGGTGACCTCCCGGGCACCGACTCCGGTGGCCGTGACCTGCCCACGATGGCGGTCCGCACGGACGGGCCGTCCGTGCCGCCCGTCGCCGCCGGGGAGACGACGACGGGCAGCGGGGACTTCGAGCTGGCCGCTCCGGACCCGCGCGCGGCCGTACGGACGGACCCGGCCCCTCCGCCCCCCGCAGCCCCGGCGCACCCCGTGCCCCCGGCCCCCGCGGCTCCGGCACCGGCGGCTCCGGCCGCGCCCGCCGCACCGGCACAAGCACCGGCACCGGCACCGGCCGTCGAACCCGCTCCCGCGTCCGGTTCCGCTTCCGATTCCGGTTCCGCGCTGTGCGTGGCCTGCCGGGCCGGGCGGGTGGACACCGACGGCTACTGCGAGAACTGCGGACACGCGCAGCCCCGCGAGCGCGACCACATGGAGCGGGAGCTCGAAGGGGTCGCCGCCGTCAGTGACCGGGGGCTGCGCCATCACCGCAACGAGGACGCGTTCGCCGTCTCGGCGACCACGCTCCCCGACGGCTCCCCCGCCACCCTCGCCATCGTCTGCGACGGCGTGTCCTCGGCGACCCGCCCCGACGAGGCCTCCGCCGCCGCGGCCGAGGCGGCCGGCGCCTCGCTGCTCGCCGCGCTGCCCCGGGGCGTCCACCCGCAGCAGGCGATGCACGAGGCCATCGTGGCCGCCGCCGAGGCCGTCAACTCCCTCGCGGAGGAACCCGGTCAGGACGGGTCGGAGCACGATCCGCACCGCCACCGCAACGCCCCGGCCTGCACCATCGTCGGCTCCGTCGTCGCCGACGGCCTGCTGATCGTGGGCTGGGTCGGCGACAGCCGTGTCTACTGGGTGCCGGACGACCGGGCCACCCCGGCCGCCCGGCTCACCGAGGACGACTCGTGGGCCGCGCAGATGGTCGCGGCGGGCCTGATGAACGAGGCGGAGGCGTACGCGGACGAGCGGGCGCACGCGATCACCGGCTGGCTCGGCGCCGACGCGTACGAACTGGAGCCGCACACGGCCGCGTTCAAGCCGGACCGGTCCGGTGTGGTGGTGGTCTGCACCGATGGCCTGTGGAACTACGCGGAGGGCGCCGACGACATGGCGCGGGTCGTCCCGGCCGACGCGTCGGGCCGCCCGCTGCACAGCGCCCAGGTCCTGGTCGGACACGCCCTGGACGGCGGAGGCCACGACAACATCACGGTCGCGCTCGTGCCGTTCACCGTCGATCCCCAAGGGGCAGGATCCGCCTGAGCGGCCGCCGATCCCCGTCCCCTTCACCGCTGTTGTCCGAGGAGCAGTAACAGATGGCGAAGTTCTCCAAGTCGACCGTGCCGCAGTTCTCGGTGGACGTCTACCAGAACGAGTTCCTGCCCGAGGGCGGCCGGGACGTGAGCGCGATCGTCACGGTCACCTCCACCGGGGGCGGCACCGGCGGCCTGCGGCCGCTCGCCCCGGCGGGCGCCGGCGCGGCCGGGGTCGTGATCATGGTCGACTGCTCCGGCTCGATGGACTATCCCTCCACCAAGATGCGGGGCGCCCGGGAGGCGACGGCCGCCGCCGTCGACACCCTGCGCGACGGCACGTCCTTCGCCGTCGTCGCCGGTACGCACGTGGCGAAGGAGGTCTACCCGGGGAACGGCCGGCTCGCCGTCGCCGACGCCCGTACCCGGGCCGAGGCCAAGGAGTCGCTGCGCCGGCTGAGCGCCGGCGGCGGCACGGCCATCGGCACCTGGCTGCGGCTCGCGGACCGGCTGCTCTCCTCCGCCGAGCTCACCATCCGGCACGGCATCCTGCTGACCGACGGCCGCAACGAGCACGAGTCGCCGGAGGAGCTGCGGGCCGCGCTCGACAGCTGCGCGGGCCGCTTCACCTGCGACGCGCGCGGGGTCGGCGCCGACTGGGAGGTCAAGGAGGTCACCGGGATCGCCTCGGCGCTCCTCGGCACCGCCGACATCGTCGCCGACCCGTCCGCCCTCGCCGACGACTTCACCACGATGATGGAGAAGGCGATGGGCAAGGGCGTCGCGGACGTCGCCCTGCGCCTGTGGACTCCCGTCGGGGTGGAGATCGCCTTCGTGAAGCAGGTGGCGCCGACGGTCGAGGACCTGACCGGGCGGCGCACGGAGGCCGGACCCCGCGCCGGGGACTACCCGACGGGCTCGTGGGGCGACGAGTCCCGCGACTACCACGTGAGCGTCCGGGTGCCGCAGGCCGTGGTCGGCCAGGAGATGCTCGCCGCCCGGGTCTCCCTGATCGCGCCGGACCCGCTGGGCGGCGACCCGAAGCCGCTGTCCCAAGGACTGGTACGGGCGGTGTGGACGGACGACCTGGCGATGTCGACCTCGATCAACCCGCAGGTCGCGCACTACACGGGTCAGGCCGAGCTCGCCGATGTCATCCAGCAGGGTCTCGATGCCCGCAAATCGGGCGATCACGACGGCGCGACGGCCAAATTGGGCCGCGCCGTGCAGCTGGCGGCGGCGTCCGGCAACGCCGATACGGCGAAATTGCTTTCGAAGGTGGTCGACGTGGTCGATGCGGCGACCGGTACTGTGCGTTTGAAGGCGAAGGTCGCGGAAGCGGACGAGATGACACTCGAGACCCGCTCCACCAAGACCGTTCGCGTCAAGAGGTAGCCCGGCCAGCGGGCCGGACGACGAGAGGGGGAAGCACCGACATGCCTACCTGCCCGAACGGACACCAGTCGGTCTCCGACGACTGGTGCGAGGTCTGCGGCCATCGCATGGCCGGGGCGGGTGCGCCGACGGGTGCCGTACCGCCGCCTCCCCCGCCGCCGCCCCCCGCGTACGGATATCCCGGCCCCGGCCGGCCCTCGTCGGGCCCGCCGCCCGGCGCGCCCGACGGTCCCGGCGGCTACGGCGGCCCCGGTGCGCCCGGTGCGCCCGGTGGCTACGGCGCCCCCGACGCCCCCGGAGGCTACGGCGGCCCGGGTGGTCCCGGTGGCCACGGTGCCCCGCCCGCTCCCGGCGGCTTCGGTCCCGGCGGCGACCCGAACGCGACGGCCCAGGCGGAGCTCTGCCCGCAGTGCCGTACCCCGCGTGAGCACATGGCGCCGTTCTGCGAGGAGTGCCGCTGGAACTTCCTCACGAACACGGCCACCTCCTACACGCCGGTGGCCCCGCAGAACGTCCCCTCCGCGCAGCGCCAGCCGGGCCCGCCGCCCGGTCTCAACCTGCCGCCGGGCTTCCAGTCCACGCCGCCGCCCCCGCAGGGCGGGCAGCAGCCGCCGCACGAGTCGTTCGACTACCAGGGTTCGCGGCCCTCGCAGGTGAACCGCCCGGCGGAGCCGCTGGGCGGCGACCCCACGCACCACCAGGCGCCGCCGCAGCGCCCGCCTGCGCAGCAGCCCCCCGTGCAGCAGCCGCCTGCGCCCCCGGCGTACCTCCAGGCCCCGGCGGCTCCGCCGGCCGCACCGGCCCAGGCCCCGGCGCCGCCCGCGCCGCCGGGACCCCGCGCGGACGACGACTGGCTCCTGCCGCCGCCGTCCCAGCACCAGGCGCCCCCGCAGCACCAGGCACCGCCGCAGCCCCCTCAGCACCAGGGGCCGCCCCCGCAGCACATGGGTCCGCCGCCCCAGCAGCACCAGGGGCAGGGGCCGTACCAGCAGCAGGGACCGCCGCCCCCGCAGCAGCAGTTCCAGCCTCCGCAGCAGCCGCTGTCGTGGACCGCGGTCATCGGCCCGGACCGTGACTACTTCATGGCGATGATGCAGCGCAGCGGTCCCGAGGCCGGGGGCCTGAACCTGCCCGCGTACTCGCCGGACAAGCACCTGCCGCTCCAGGGCAACCAGATCTCCATCGGCCGCCGCCGGCATTCCACCGGCGAGTCCCCCGACATCGACCTGTCGGTGCCGCCGGAGGACCCGGGCGTCTCGCACCAGCACGCCGTGCTGGTGCAGCAGCCGGACGGCTCGTGGGCGGTGGTGGACCAGAACTCCACCAACGGCACCACGATCAACGGCGGCGAGGAGCCGATCCAGCCCTACGTGCCGGTCCAGCTCCAGGAGGGCGACCGGGTGCACGTCGGCGCCTGGACCACGATCACCATCCGTCGGGGCTGAGCCGCGGCACGCCTCACGCACCGGCCAGTGGCCAGGCGTACGGCCCCTCGGGGTCGTCCAGCCAGGCCCACTGGCGGTCGCCCCCGACCGTCACACCGAAGCGCTCCCGCTCCGGCCGCCCCTCGCGCAGCCAGAGCGAGAGCGCTTCGTTCCTGTCCAGGGCCCGGTCGACCAGGCCCCAGCAGAAGCGGAAGCGCTCGTCCCCCGCGGGACCGTGGCGCGGGACCCGGCCGGCGACGCCCCGGAGCGCCACGAAGTAGGCCGAGGTCTCCAGGAACCGTCCCTCCGCGTGGGTGACGTCGTCCACCCGCAGCAGCAGGAGCCCGGTGGAGAGCGGGGTGAGGACGAGGGCACCGGCCGCGCACTGGGCGAGCCAGGGGTACGGGACCGAGGGGACCGCGCAGGTGGCCACGATCCGGTCGTAGGGGGCGCGCTCAGGACAGCCGCGGGCGCCGTCGGCGGCGATCACCGCGGGCCGGTATCCGGCGGCGGCCAGATGGGTCCGGGCGGACTCGGCGATCTCCTCGTCCAGATCGACGGTGGTGACGTGCTCCTCGCCGAGGCGGTGGCAGAGCAGGGCCGCGTGATAGCCGGTCCCGGCACCGATCTCCAGGACGCGGTGGCCGTCGCGGACGTCCAGGGCCCGGAGCATCAGCGCCATCAGGGAGGGCTGGCTGGCGGAGGAGACCAGGTCCCCGTCCCGTACCCGGGTGGCGATCGCGGTGTCCTCGTACGCCCCGCGCAGCCACTGGTCCCGCCGTGCGGGATCGGGGTCGCCGGACCAGAGCCGCTCGTAGCCGCCGGTCCCGGGGACGTAGTAGTACGGCACGAAGAGATGGCGCGGGACCTCGGCGAAGGCGTCCCGCCAGGCGGGGTCGGTCAGCTCACCGTCCGCCTCGATCACCCGCACGAGCGCCCGTCGCTCCCGCGCACCGGCCTCGGCGAACTCGTCCCGCGGCTCACCCATGCCTCCACTCTGCCGCCGCCCGGCGGCCCCGGCGAGCGGTCCTGGGCCTCAAGTCCTAGGACGGGTCATCTGAGACGATGGAACGGTGAACGAGATTCCCGGGGAAACAGTGCAGGAGCAGACCTTCTACGAGCAGGTCGGCGGCGAGGAGACCTTCCGCCGTCTGGTCCACCGTTTCTACGAGGGTGTCGCGGGGGACCCGCTGCTGCGCCCGATGTACCCGGAGGAGGACCTCGGACCGGCCGAGGAGCGTCTCGTGCTCTTCCTGATGCAGTACTGGGGCGGCCCCCGCACGTACAGCGACCACCGCGGCCACCCCCGCCTGCGGATGCGCCACGCACCGTTCACCGTGGACCAGGCGGCCCACGACGCCTGGCTCCTCCACATGCGCACCGCCCTGGACGAGCTCGGCCTGGCCGCCGAGCACGAGAAGGAGCTCTGGCGCTACCTGACCTACGCGGCGGGCTCGATGGTGAACACGGCCGGCTGACGGCCCCTCACCCCTCGGACGGACACATTCCGGAGCCGGAACCCCGAATATCGGTCACGATCCCATCAAGGTGGGCCCGCAAGCGGTTTCCAGCGGCACATGCACTCTGAAAGCATCCGAGAGAAGTTTCGGGAGCGTTCGGTACGCGTTCGACGTGCGCACCGTGATCAGGGTGGCCAGGGGGATGGGTGACGGGGTTCGTATTTCTGCGTGTCAGGGCGCACCGGCTGCTGCTCTCCGCGGCGCTGCTCGCCGTGCTCCTGACGACCTCGGTGCTCGCCACCCTCGCCTCGTTCTCCGGGGCGATCGGGGACGCCGCGCTCCAGGCCGGCCTGCGGGGCAGGTCGGCCGTTGCGGCCTCGCTGCTCGTCAGCGGGCAGGTGCCCCCCGCCAAGCGGGCCGGTGCCGAGGAGACCGTCCGCGAGGGGATGCGGAAGAGCTTCGACGGGCTGCCCGTGACCGTACGGCGCCTCGAACGCTCGGGGCCGTACGCCCTGCCCCGGAGTCTCCAGCCGCCCGCCGCCCGTAAGGGCGACCCCGACCTCACCCACTTCGCCGCGCTCGACCGCTCCCGGCTCTCCCTCGTCAAGGGCGCCTGGCCCTCGGCCGCCCTGACCGCCGGCGTGGTCGAGACGGCGCTGCCCGAGGAGGCCGCCCGACGGCTGAAGGTCGCTCCCGGGGCCGTGCTCGACCTCGTCGACCGGCTCGACGCCAAGAAGGTGAAGGCCCGGGTCACCGGCGTCTACCGGCCCACCGACACCGCCGACCTGTACTGGCAGCTGGATCCGGCCGGGGGCCGCGGGGTACGGACGGTCGCGTTCACCAGGTACGGGCCGCTGCTCGTCGACCCGGCCGTCATGACAGCCGGCGCGCTGACCACCGGCGAGACGTCCTGGCTGGGTTCCGCCGACTTCACCGGCTTCACCACCGACCGCATCGACGCCCTGCGCGCCACCGCGACCGAGGGCCCGAAGGCGCTGGCCGACGCAACCGACCGGTTCGGTACGACGATCACCGCGTCCACCGCGCTCCCGGCCGTCCTGGAACAGACCCAGAGGTCCCTGCTCGTCTCCCGCTCCACCCTGCTGATCGTCGCCGTCCAGCTGATCCTCCTCGCCGCGTACGCGCTGCTGCTCGTCGCCCGGCTGCTCAGCACCGAGCGGTCCGGGGAGACCGCGCTGCTGAGGGCGCGCGGCGGTTCGCGCCGCCGGATCGCCGGGCTCGCCGCCGCCGAGGCGCTGCTGCTGGCCCTGCCCGCCGCGATCGCCGCCCCGCTCCTGTCCGAACCGCTGACCCGGCTGTTCGCCGAGCGGTCCGAGCTCTCCTCCCTCGGCGTACGGCTCGACGCCGCCCCGTCGCTCCAGGTGTGGCTGGTCGCCGCCGCCGTGGCCCTGTGCTGCGCCGCGGCCGTCGTCGCGCCGGCCCTCGCCGCCGGGGACGGCTCCGTCGTCTCCCTGCGCAAGGCCCGCTCGGCCTCGCTCCCCGGTCCCGTACGGGCCGGCGCGGACCTCGGTCTGCTCGCCGTCGCCGCCGTCGCCTACTGGCAGCTTCAGCGGCCTGGTGCCTCGGGCGGCACCCTCGGCGCGGACGGGGACGGCGGAGGCTCCATCGACCCGGTGCTCGTCGCCGCGCCCGCCCTCGCCCTGCTCGCCGGGACCGTGCTGACGCTCCGTCTGCTGCCGCCCGCCGCCAAGCTGGCCGAGCGGCGCGCGGCCGGCGGGCGCGGTCTCTCCGCCGCCCTCGCCGGCTGGCAGTTCAGCCGCCGTCCGCTGCGCGGCGCGGGACCGGTCCTGCTGCTCGTCCTCGCCGTGGCGATGGGCATGCTGGCCATCGGACAGAGCGGCTCGTGGGAGCGTTCGCAGCGCGACCAGGCCGACTTCCGCGTCGGCGCGGCCGTCCGCGTCCTCGCCGCCGGCCCCGGCGAGCCCACCGAGACCGAACAGCTGGGGAGGATTCCCGGCGTCCGCGCCGTGGCCCCCGTGCACCGCACCACGATGGACCTGACCGGGAAGAACGCGACCGTCCTGGCCGTGGACACCCGCAACGCCGCCGACGGCATGCTCCTCCGCTCCGACCTCACCGAGGTCCCCGCCCGCTCCCTCCTCTCCCCGCTCGCCCCCAGGGCCACCACCCGCCCCGGCCTCCCGCTGCCCGCCGGCACCCGGACGCTCACCGCCGATCTGCGGCTCGCCGAACCGAAGGTCGCGGCCCGGGTCACGGCGGTCCTGGAGGACCCGAACGGCGTCCCCTACCGCCGGTCCATGGGACCGCTGCCCGCCGACGACCGGACGCACCGGCTGACCCTGGACGTCGGCGCCATGACCGCGGACCCCGGCGGCACCGGGGGCGACCGGGGCTCCGGCGGGCTGCTCACCCTCGTCGGTCTTGAGTTCTCCGGAGAGATCACCGCCGACGCGAAGGGCACCCAGACCCTCCGCGTGGAGCGGTTCGGTGTCGTCGGCGCGGACGGCGGCGAGAAGGTCCACGCCCCCGGGACGGTCCTCGAGCCCTGGACGCACTCCTTCGAGCAGACCGAGCAGGGCGACCCCCAGAACCCCGTCCCCACCTCCGGCGTGCCCGGCGCCGCCGGCCCGGGCGGCCGCCCCGCCCCGTACGTCCTCACCTTCGCCGTCTCCGGCACGCCCCTGAGCGAGATGTTCTGGTCGGCGGAGGAGTACGTCGTCCGTATGAAGGCGCCCGGGCCCAAGCCGCCGGGCCACCTCTCGGCGGTCGCCACCCGGACCTTCATGACGGCGGCCGGCGCCGCGCCCGGCGACCTGATCGAGGTCCCCCTCGGCGGCCGTCGCGTCGACGTCACCGTCGACCGCGTCGTCGACGAACTGCCCACCACCGGCCCCGGCGCGCAGACCGCGTCCGCGACCAGCCCGGTCGCCACCCCCGAGGACGGCGGCACGCTCCTCCTCGACCTGGCCTCCGTCAACCGGTACCTGTCCACCGACGAGGCCTCGACCGTGGCCGCGAGCGAGTGGTGGCTGACCGTCGAACCCGGCCGTGCCGACGACGTCGCCGTCGCCCTGCGCGCCCGGCCCAACGCGGACCCCTCCCAGGTCCTCGTACGGGACGAGATCGCCGCCGAACTGCTCGGCGACCCGCTCGGCGCGGGCCCCAACGCCGCCCTGATGGCGGTCGCGGCCGCCGCCGCCGCGCTCGCCGCCGTCGGCTTCGCGGTCGGCTCGGCAGGCGCGATGCGGGAACGGTCCGCCGAGTTCGGCGTCCTGCGGGCGCTGGGCGCACCGCGCCGCCGCCTCGCCCGGCTGATCGCCGCCGAACAGGGGCTCCTCATCGTCATCGGCCTGCTCGTCGGCATCGGGCTCGGCGCCGTCCTCGTCAGAGCCGTCGTCCCGCTCGTGGTCCTGACCGGCCAGGCCGCCCGGCCCGTACCACCGGTCCTGGTCGAACTGCCCCTCGGTCAGGTGGGGCTGCTGCTCGCCGGGGTCGCCACGCTGCCGCTCGCCATGGTCGCCGCGATCGCCCTGCGGCGTACCGACCCGGCCGTGACCCTGCGCCACCAGGGGGAGAACTGATGTCGGGCACCGCCGGGGAGCACCCGGACGAGGGCCCGCACCGGAAGAAGACCCCCGACACCCCCGCCGTACGCAGGAAGGCACCCGACATGTCCCGGTCCCGGTCGCCCCGGTCCGAGAAGCCTGCCCGCGCCGTCGCACCCTGGGTGCGGACCCGGCTGCGGACCGCGCCCTGGGCCGCCGCCTCCCTCGCCGCCCTCGTCCTCGCCACCGCCTATCTCGCGGCCGCGCTGCCACGCGCCGTGGACGCGTACGAGACCGAGGGGCTGCGGCACGACATCCGGACCGCCGCACCCCGCAACAGCGTCCTCGAACTGACCGCCGAGCCGCCGGGCCTCGAACTCGACCTGCCCGTACGCGAGGCGGGCCTGGCCCCGGCCGTGCTCCGGAAACAGCGGGACGAGGCGCGCGCCCTGCTGCCCGAGCCGCTGCGAACCGACCCGGAGCAGACCGTCCACGGCCTGCGCACGGTGAAGCGGGTCGACGGGCTCGACCCGTGGCTGCCGCGGCCGGACGGCATCTCCCCCGAGCTCGTGCTCTCCTCCCCGTCGGGCCTGACGGAACACACCGCGCTGCGCGAGGGCCGCCTTCCCGCGGGCACGGCCCGTGCCCCGGAAGCGGTGGTGACCGTCAAGACCGCCGAGGCCCTGCACCTGAAGCCCGGCTCCGTCGTGCACGTGCCCGGCCGGGTCAGCGCCGAACCCATCGCCCTGACGGTCACCGGGATCGTCGAGCCCCGCAGCCCCGAGAGCCCTTACTGGGCGGTGGAGCCGCTGCTCCGCACCCCGGTGCTCGCCCCCCTGGTCGGCGACGAGATCAAGTACTACTGGCAAGGAGCGCTGCTGCTCTCCCCCACCTCGGCACCGGCGGTTCTCTCCACCACCGGTGAACCGGAGGTCTTCTTCCGGTACCTGCCCACCGTCGGGCACCTCACCGGGCGGGACGCCGACCGGCTCGGCGCGGCGCTCGACTCGGCGGCCGGCGGCCCCGATCTGGTCAGGCTGCGCCAGGTCGTGGGACCCACCGGCGCCCTGACCACCGAGCTCGACTCGATCGTCGACTCCTACGGCTCGATGCGCGGGGCGATCGAACCGGTCGTGGCCGTCGCCGTCTTCGGCATCGGCGCGGTCGCCGCGGTCGTCCTGGCCATGACCGGTGGACTCTTCGTCGCCCGCCGGGACAGCGAGCTGGCCCTGATCCGCTCCCGCGGCGCCTCGCTCACCGGCATCGGGCTGCGGCTGCTCGGCGAGACCTCCGCGGTCGCCGTGCCGGCCGCGGCGCTCGCACTGGGACTCGCGGTGGTGACGGTACGGGGGCCCGACGGCGGGTCCGGTGGGACACCACTGCTCCCCTCGGTCCTCGCCGCCTCCGCCGTCGCCCTCGTCGCGATGCTGGTCCTGCCGCTGCGGGCCGTCGTCGTGCACCGCCGCCCGCGGCTGCACGGCGGTCGCGACGACCTGCTCACCGCCCGCCCCTCCCGGCGCCGCACGGTCGTCGAACTCACCCTGCTCGTCCTGGCCGTGGGCGCGGTCGCCTCGCTGCGGCTCCGTGGCACCGGGGACTCCGGGGACCATCTGGTGAGCGCCGCCCCGGTGCTCGTCGGCCTGATCGCCGCCATGGTGCTCGTACGGATCTATCCGCTGCCCCTGCGCTGGGCGGCCCGCCCGGCCCGCCGGTTGCGCGGGGCCGTCGGCCCGCTGGCCCTGGCCCGCGCCGGACGCACCTCGTCGGCGGGCACACTGCCCCTGCTCGCACTCGTCCTCGCGCTGACCACGGCGGCCTTCGGCGGCTCCGTCCTGGCCGGCGTCGCCGACGCCCGCGACCGGGCCGCGCTCCTGGCGACCGGCGCGGACGCCCGGATCGACGGCTCGGCCGAGTGGACCCCGCTGCCGGCCGGCCTCACCGAGGCGGTGCGCGGGACGGCGGGCGTACGGGACGTGGCACCGCTGCAGATCGAGTACGGGGTGTCGTTGCCGTCCCCCCACAGCACTTCGGCCCAGCCGATGAGCTCGGCGCTCGTGGGCGTCGAGCCCGACTCGTACACCCGGCTCGCGCAGCGGACCGGTTTCGGCCCGTTCCCCGCGGCGCTGCTCGCCTCGACGGGCAAGGGCGGCAAGGAGGTCGCGGCGGACACGGAGCGGGTGCTGCCCGCGATCGCCTCGCCGTCGGTCGCCGAGCGGCTCGGCGGCGAACCGCAGGAGGTCGTGACGGCCGCCGGAGTGTTCCGGGTGAAGGTCGTCGCGGTCCGGTCGAACACCCCGGCCCTGTCCGGCGCCGACTTCCTCCTCGTCAACGGCGCCGATCTCACCCACCGGGCGAACACGGCACTGCTCGTCACGGGCCCGGAGGACGGCGCCACGCTGCGGGCCGCGGTGCGGGCGAAGTCCGACGACCTCCTGGTGTCGATGCGGACCGAGGAGCGGGCCGGCTACGTGGACTCGCCGCTCCAGTCGGGCGCCGAACGGATGTACCTCGGCGCGATCGGCGCGGGCGCCGGGTTCGCCGTGGTGGCCGTGCTCCTCTCGCTCATGCAGAGCGCGCCGGAGCGGACCACGCTCCTCGCCCGGCTGCGGACGATGGGCCTGACCCGCGCGCAGGGCCGGCGGCTGCTCGGTCTGGAAGCGCTGCCGCAGGCGGTGCTCGCCGCGATCGGCGGCACGCTCGTCGGCTGGGCGACGGTGCCGCTGCTCGCCCCGGGCATCGACCTGTTCCGGCTCGCGCTGGCGACGACGCCGGGCTTCGCGCCGCTGGACAGCGCGCCCCTGCGGGCCGACCCGTGGTCGCTGGTGGTACCCGCGATCGCGGTCGTCCTGATCACGGCGGTGGCGGCGGCCGGACAGGCCTGGTGGGCGGGGCGCAGGGGCTCGATCAAGGAACTCAGGGCAGGAGACGCACGATGACGAAGACCGACACGTCGAGCCGGTCCGGTGCGGCGCGGGCCGCCGCGGACACCACCACCCTGGAGGAGCTGGAGCGGCGGGCGACGGCGCACCGCGACCGGCCCTCGTACGGTCATGACGCGCTGATCGCCTGCGACCGGCTCGTCCGGATCTTCACCACGGACGGGGTGGAGGTACAGGCCCTCCAGGGGCTCGACCTCCTGGTGAAGGAGGGCGAGTTGATGGCGCTGGTCGGAGCGTCGGGCTCCGGCAAGTCGACGCTCATGAACATCCTGGCGGGTCTGGACGTGCCGACCGCCGGCGCGGCCCGGGTCGCCGGCTGCGACCTGCTCGCCATGGACGGCAAGGCGCGGCTGCGCTACCGCCGCGAGGTCGTCGGCTTCGTCTGGCAGCAGACCGCGCGCAATCTCCTCCCCTATCTGACGGCCGCCCAGAACGTGGCCCTCCCGATGCAGTTGAAGGGCCGCGCGAAGCGGAAGGCGGAGCGCGCCGAGGAGCTCCTGGCGATGCTGGGCATCGCGGACGCCCGCGACCGGCGGCCGCACCAGCTCTCCGGCGGCCAGCAGCAGCGGGTGGCGATCGCGGTGGCCCTCGCCAACAACCCCTCGGTGCTCCTCGCCGACGAGCCGACGGGCGAGCTGGACTCGGCCACCGGCGAGCAGGTCTTCGCGGCCTTCCGCCGCGCCAACGAGGAACTGGGCACGACGATCGTGATCGTCACCCATGACCAGGCGGTCGCCTCCGAGGTGCGCCGCACGGTCGCCATCCGCGACGGGCGCACCTCCTCGGAGGTCCTGCGCCGTACGGAGGTCGACGAGCAGGGCATGGAGTCGCTGGTGGCGCGGGAGTACGCGATGCTCGACCGCGCGGGCAGGCTCCAGCTCCCGGCCGAGTACACGCAGTCCCTCGGCATGGAGCACCGGGTGGCCCTGGAGCTCGAACAGGACCACATCGGGGTGTGGCCGGACGACGCGGAGCGCTGAGCAACCGGGGAGGCGCCCGGGACGTCCCACCCATGAGGGGGTGATGTCCATGTCATCTACGGGTGCGGGGCGTTCCGGCGGTACGGGGCGTACCCGCGGTGCGGGGAGTCCCGGCGGTACGGGGAGTCCCGCGGGCGCCGGAACCTGGGCGGCCACGGCCCTGCCCGCGGTCGGCGTGGTGGCGGTCTACGCCTGGGCGGCCTGGTCCTTCGGGTCCGCGTCGGCGCCGTCCACCACCGTCGCGGTCTCGGTCGGCGGGGCGGTCGTCCTCGTCGCGGCGGTCGCGTACTACCTGCTCGTCGACGGGGTCATGGGTCTCTGGGGCGCGCTGGCGCTGGTCGGCGCGCTGCTGCTGACGGTCGGCGTCGCCGACCGCACGGCCTCGCGCGGGGCGGTCGCGGACTGTGTCGTCGTGAAGGTCCACGAGGAGCGGCACGTGTCGGTCGGCGAGGGAGGCGGCGAGCGGACCGTGTACCGCCACACCCTGCGCTGTCCCGGCGGCTATCCGTCGGACCTCGCGGAGGACCGCCGGGTCGCCCCGGACGGCGGGGAGGTCCGGATCGCCTACGATCCGCGGCGCCGGGTGGCACCGGCGGTGGAGGGCGCGTCCCTGCCGTGGGGCCAGGGATTCCTCGCCGTGCTGCTGCTCGCCGTCGCGACGGCGGGGGCGCGGCGGTTCAGCCGAGCGGGCCGGTGGGACCGGGAGGCTCCCGCAGGGCCATGAGCCCGGCGGCGGTGGGCCGGAAGCCGCACCGCTCGTGGAACGCGGTGAGGTGGGGTTCGAAGTCCACGTGCAGCCAGTGCGCGCCGCGCTGCCGGGCGGCCTCCGCGGCGGCCCGTACGAGGGTGACGCCGAGCCCCCGCCGGCGTTCGTCGGGGTGGACGGTGGTGTCGAGGAGGAAGGCGTGCACGCCGCCGTCGCCGACGACGTTCACGTACCCCACGAGGGTTCCGGCGCGGCGGGCGGTGACCCGGAGGAGGCTGCGGGCGAGGACGGGACCGAAGTCGGTGTCCCGGTGCCCGGGCCAGGCGGCGCGGAAGAGGACGTTGAGCTCCTCGCCGGTGAGCGGCCCGTCGACCTCGACGACCGTGTCCGTCACGCGGAAGGACCGGGGGTGACGCTCAGCGACATGGGCACCGTACGGAGGGCGATCGAGCCGTACGGGGTGCGGAGCCGCAGCCAGGGCCCGGAGGCGAACAGGGCGACGGGCGCGCCGGTCTCGGCCGGCGGCAGGAACCCGAGGGACTGGGCCGCGTGCACGGCGCGCAGCGGCAGTCCGGTGGGGCCGAGAGTCCTGGACCAGATCTCGCGGCCGATGCGGTCGCGCTCGGCCCTGGTGCGCCGGTCCTCGGACAGTTCCTCGTCCCGCGCCCGGAACTCGGCGACGGCCGCGGCGACCGCGCCGCGCATCTCGGCGGCGTCCGGCAGCCCGTCGACGGGCCGCCAGCCGGCCTGCGGCGGGAGGACGCCCGCCCACGGCGGCCCGGTCACGGAGTCGGGGACGACCGCCTTGCCCGCCGACTCCTCGATGCCTTCGAGGAGTTCACCGGCGGAGACGGTGACGTCGAGGTCCACGGCGTCGACGAGTCGCGCCGTACGGATCGCGAGCACGTCGAAGGACGGCGGCCGGCCGAAGACGGCCAGCGCTCCGCCGCCCGCCCGGAGGCGGACGGCGGCGGCCCGGTCGTAGTGGACCAGCCGGGTCAGGAAGGCGGCGAGGGCCGCCGCCTCCCTGGCGTCTGCGAAGTGCAGCGGCGCGAGCACGGTCATGCTGCGGACGTCATCCCGTCGTCGACGTACTCCTGGAGGAACTCGCGCTCCTCGGCGGAGATCCGGCGCGGTCGCTGCGCCTCCAGATCGAAGGGCACGACGACCGTGGACGCCCGTACGTAGGTGACCTCGGGGTCCTTGATCTCGTACGCGATCGTCAGCGACGCCGCGCCTATCTTCGTGACCCACGACTCGATGGTCACCGGCTGGTGCCGGTGGACCAGCGGTCGCACGTAGTCGATCTCGTGCCGGGCCACGACGGACCCGCCGGAGAACGAGGGGGAACCGTCCCCCGGCGCGAGCCGGAACATGAAGTCGATCCGCGCCTCTTCCAGGTACCGCAGGAAGACGACGTTGTTGACATGCCCGAAGGCGTCCATGTCCGACCAGCGCAGGGGACAGCTGTAGATGTGGCGCACGCTCAGCCTCGGGTCAGCTTCTTGTACGTGGCACGGTGCGGACGGGCCGCGTCCGGGCCGAGACGCTCGACCTTGTTCTTCTCGTACGACTCGAAGTTGCCCTCGAACCAGTACCACTTCGACTCACCCTCGTACGCGAGGATGTGCGTCGCCACCCGGTCCAGGAACCAGCGGTCGTGGGAGATGACCACGGCCGCACCCGGGAACTCGAGCAGCGCGTTCTCCAGCGAGGAGAGGGTCTCGACGTCGAGGTCGTTGGTGGGCTCGTCGAGGAGCAGCAGGTTGCCGCCCTCCTTGAGCGTGAGCGCCAGGTTCAGGCGGTTGCGCTCACCACCGGAGAGGACACCGGCCGGCTTCTGCTGGTCCGGGCCCTTGAAGCCGAAGGCGCTGACGTACGCGCGCGACGGCATCTCGACGTGGCCGACGTTGATGTAGTCCAGCTCGTCCGACACGACGGCCCAGAGGGTCTTCTTGGGGTCGATGTTGGAACGGGTCTGGTCGACGTAGCTGATCTTGACGGTCTCGCCGATCTTGACCGTGCCCGAGTCCGGGGCCTCCAGGCCCTGGATCATCTTGAACAGCGTGGTCTTGCCCGCGCCGTTCGGGCCGATGATGCCGACGATGCCGTTACGGGGCAGGGTGAAGGACAGGTCGTCGACGAGGACCTTGTCACCGAACGCCTTGGAGAGGTTGGTGACCTCGACGACGATGGAGCCCAGACGCGGGCCCGGCGGGATCTGGATCTCCTCGAAGTCCAGCTTCCGCATCTTGTCGGCCTCGGCGGCCATCTCCTCGTAGCGGGCGAGGCGCGCCTTGGACTTGGTCTGCCGGCCCTTGGCGTTGGAGCGGACCCACTCCAGCTCTTCCTTGAGGCGCTTGGCGCGCTTCTCGTCCTTGCGGCCCTCGACCTTGAGGCGGGCGGCCTTCTTGTCCAGGTACGTGGAGTAGTTGCCCTCGTACGGGATCGCGCGGCCGCGGTCGAGCTCGAGGATCCACTCGGCGACGTTGTTCAGGAAGTACCGGTCGTGCGTGACGGCGACGACGGCGCCCGCGTACTTCGAGAGGTGCTGCTCCAGCCAGTTCACCGACTCGGCGTCGAGGTGGTTGGTGGGCTCGTCGAGGAGGAGCAGGTCCGGGGCCTCGATCAGCAGCTTGCAGAGCGCCACCCGGCGCTTCTCGCCACCGGAGAGGTTGGTGACCGGCCAGTCGCCGGGCGGGCAGCCCAGCGCGTCCATGGCCTGCTCGAGCTGCGCGTCGAGGTCCCAGGCGTTGGCGTGGTCCAGGTCCTCCTGGAGCTTGCCCATCTCGTCCATGAGCGCGTCCGAGTAGTCGGTCGCCATGAGCTCCGCGACCTCGTTGAAGCGCTTGAGCTTCCCCATGATCTCGGCGGCGCCGTCCTGGACGTTCTCCAGAACCGTCTTGGCCTCGTCCAGCTTCGGCTCCTGCATGAGGATGCCGACGCTGAAGCCCGGCGTCAGGAACGCGTCACCGTTGGACGGCTGCTCGAGGCCGGCCATGATCTTGAGAACGGTGGACTTACCGGCACCGTTCGGGCCGACCACACCGATCTTCGCACCCGGCAGGAAGCTCAGCGTCACGTCATCGAGGATGACCTTGTCGCCGTGCGCCTTGCGCGTCTTGCGCATCGTGTAGATGTACTCAGCCAAGAGAAACCGTCCGGCTAGGAGTGAGTGGGCAGATACACCCATCTTGCCTGACCGGCGCCCCCGGGCGGAAACCGGCAAGGGGCCGACGGCGGGTCCGCGAGGTCCGCGGCGGCGGCGTACCGGGCGGTAGGGGGCGGAATCGGGGCCCGGACGTGCGACGACCCCGGACGCGGATGCGGTCCGGGGTCGTGCGGGGTTCACGCGGTGATCACGGTGTGACGCGGATCACTCGGTGAGGTCGGGCGCCTTCCCGGTGCCGGCGGGGCCGGCACCGGGGGTCGGGCCTCAGGCGCCGGCGGTCTTCTTCTTGCGGAGGAAGAACACCGCGCCGCCACCGACCACGACGAGCGCGGCGGCGATGCCGGCGATCATCGGGGTGGCGTTGGAGCTGCCGGTCTCGGCGAGGTCGCCGCCACCGGTGGTGCCGGTCGTGCCGCCCGTGGTGTCACCGGTCGTGGGACCGGAGGTCGACGGGGAGGGCTCGGTCGAGGGCTCCGTGGTGGGGGTCTCGGACGGCTTCGGGCCGGGGGTGGCCGTCTTGCAGTCCAGGACGCCCTCGAAGGTCTCCTCGAAGCCGTTCGGGCCGGTGATGGTGAACTTGTACGCCTCGTCCTCGGCGAGCGGGACCGTCACGGTCTTCGTCTCACCGGGGGCGATGGAGTACGAGGTGCCCTTCAGGTCGAAGGTCCAGGCCTCGTCGCCCTTGTTGGAGGCGATGATCTCCAGGCCGCCCTTGGCGCAGTCCTTGGCGACCGTGACGGCCGGGACAGCACCCTTCTTCGCCCACGTGGCCGAGGCCTCGGCGGTGACGGTCGACTCGCTGGAGCCGGCCAGGATCAGGGTCTGGGACGGGCCGTCGATGGAGACGAACGCGCGGCCCAGGGAGACCTTGGTGGCGGCTTCGGCGGTCAGAGCGGCGGTGCCGTCGGCGGTGCCGGCGGCAACGTCGAAGTAGACCTGGTCGCCGTTCTTGGCCTCGGTGACGGGCTTGCCGTCCTTGTCCACGATCTTGACGCCGGCCGGGGTGCCCGGGGCGGTCGTCAGCTTGGCGATCTGGGCGTTGGTGGAGACGGTGATCGGGCCGAGCCGGTCACCGGCCTTGCCCGCGACCGAGGACGGGGAGAGCGAGAGGGAGGCCTTCGGCTCCTCGAGCTTGACCGCGTCCTTCAGCAGCTGCTCGGTCAGCTTCTTGGCGTCGTCGCTCTTCGGGGTCGCCGTGACGTCGTCGGAGAGGGTCCAGATGGCGGCCTGGGTGGCCGCCGCGGCCTCGTTCTTCGAGAGGTCGACGCCGAGCTTCTCACCGAGGGTCTCGGCGGAGAGCTTCGGGTAGCCGTTCTCCAGGATCCAGAGGATCTTTCCGGCGTTGTCGTTGTTGTGCAGGGAGGACTCGTCCCAGCCGACTTCCTTGTAGTCGAAGTCGTGCTTGGCCGGCGTCCGAAGGTCGATGCAGTAGGTCTGGAGAGTTCCCCCGCCCTCGACCTGCATCTTGAAGAGGCCGCCCTGGACGCCCCACTTCGAACCGTTCTTCTCGACGATCTCGACCGAGTCACGATCGGTCATTCCGCCGAGCTTCGCCGTCACACCTCCGGTGCCCGGGGCACCGTCGTCGGCCAGCGCGGGACCGGCGGTCGCTATCGCTCCGGCCATGACAAGGCCGGAGACAAGCGTGGCGGCGGCAAGGCGAGCAACGCCTCGCCCACGAACTGAAAACATTGCATTCCCCTCCGAGGCGGGCAGCTCCGCGAACTTGGTCGATTCGCGTGGGGGGAGCGCACGCCAGCAGATCACAGACCCGATGGGCTCACGTGCCACATGAGTACCCGGGAATCCTAGGGATGCGGAACCCCCCGGTGCCCGGCCATACGGTCAGATAACCATTCCGACTCGTAATCGTTATCCGGCAGGGCGAGTTGGTCGACAAATCGGCACAACTCATGGTCAGGGAACGGTCACCAACCGAGTTGTCCCCTCGGTGGCGGCGTCCGCGGCCGCCACCGTCCACGGGTCCCGCCCCGGTGCCGGGCCGAGCTCCGGCCCCGCGTCCCGCCCCTCGTCCCACAGTGTCCCGCGCCCTCCACCCGCATCTGACGCGGGCTCCGAACCGGGGTCCTTCCTTGGCTCCGACCAGGGCTCTGACCTGGGATCGGACCGGAAATCCGACCTGGATTCCATCTTCGCCGCGCGCCGGAAGGCCGCCGTCCCCCTGCTCAGGTCATGGCCCACGGCCAGCGCCGCCACGTCGACGAAGGTCTTGCGCTGCCCGTCCCTTTCGTCCTCACGCACCCTCAAGCGGCCGTGCACCACGAGCGGTTCCCCGACCGAGACCGAGGCCGCGAGATTGGCTCCCAGTGAGCGCCAGGCCGACACCGTGTAAAAACTGGTCGGCCCGTCGGACCAGAGACTCTTCTCCCGGTCCCAGCGACGCGCCGACACCGCGAAGCGGAACCGGGCCACCCCGCCCGTGGCCGTGTCCCGGTACTCCACCGCCGTCGCCACATTGCCGACGAGCGTCACCGTCGTGTCGTTCATGGTCCCGTCCCCCACCCTGCGTTCGGTCTGCTGTCTTCTTCCGTTTCGCAACCGGTTCACGACCGGTCCGCACCATCGTGGAACGGAAAGGAGAATCCCGCCGGGGGCTGTGGACGGCCACGGAGAAGTGGACAACTCCCCCACCCGGAAGGGTGAACCGGAAGGGTGAGGCGGCAGGGTGAGGCGGAAGGGTGAGGCGGCAGGGTGAGGCGGCAGGGTGAGGCGGCAGGCTGGGACGACAGGCCCGCACTGCGGGCCGAGACGACAGGCCCGGCAAGGCAGGCTGAGGCGGCGGGCATCGCGACCCACCACCCCACCGCCCGGCTACCTCCCCCGAATCCCCGTCCGGGTCGCACCCGGTCGGCCCGCCCCGGCACGGCCCCCGCCGACGATCCGTGCCGAGGGCCGCGTACCGACCACCGTCGCGTACTGCTCGCGCACCTCCCGGTAGCGCATCAGTTCCGCGGCCACCGGGTCGAGCACCCGGGCCCGGCCACAGGCCGCCGCCGCCTCGCGCAGGCGGCGTTCGGCCTCCTGCCCGTACCGCCGTGCCGGGCCCTTGACGGCTCCCTCGCAGGCCCATTCGACGAGCGGCCCGCCGATGATGCCGCCGACCATCACCAGGACCGGCGGGAGCAGCCCCGGTTCGACGAGGCCGATGATCTGCCCCACCAGCCACAGCGCGCCGAAGATCTGCAGGAGCGTCATCACGACCTGGGCGAGGACGGCGGCGGGCCACCAGGCGGGCCGGGGCGGGCGGGCCGCCGCGTCGCCGATGGTGACCGTCAGCTCGTCCAGGGCCTCGGGGAGCCCCTCGGCCCCGCGCGCCGCCGCCTCGCGCACCGCCTGCGCCCAGGGCGTCGGCAGTCCGCGCGAGGCCTCGTCGGCGACGATCCGTACGGCCTGCTCCACCCGCTGGCGTGCCGTCAGCTCGTCCTCGGCCGGGGTGGTGAGGTGCGGGTCCGTGGAGCCGTGCTCGCGGATCCGCTCGTACCAGCGGTAGAGCCGTAGCCAGGGGGTGCCGCAGGCGCGGATGGCGCCGCGGCGCCAGACCCGTTCGGCGGCCTCGCCCGCGGCCTGGGCGCCGACGGCGACCGCGAGCCGGTCCGCGAAGGCGTCCCGGGCCCGCTCGTCGAGGCCGGGCCGTCCGTCGGCGAGATAGGCGGGGCGCAGCCGGGCGGCGGCGGCGTCGACATCGGCGGCGAGCCGGCGTTCGGGAGCGGTGCGTTCCTGGACGAATCCGGCGACCATGTCCCGCAGTTCGGGGACGCCGTCGCCGGTCAGCGCGGAGACCGCGAGGACGGTGGCGCCGGGTTCGCCGTGCTCGCCGAGCGCGACGCCGTCCTCGTCGAGGAGGCGGCGCAGGTCGTCGAGGACCAGGTCGGCGGCCTCCGTACCGAGCCGGTCGATCTGGTTGAGGACGACGAAGGTGACCTCGGCGTGCCCGGCGAGCGGTCGGAGGTAGCGCTCGTGGAGGGCGGCGTCCGCGTACTTCTCGGGGTCGACGACCCAGATGACGGCGTCGACGAGGCCGAGGACCCGGTCGACCTGGTCGCGGTGGGCGGTGACCGCCGAGTCGTGGTCGGGCAGGTCGATGAGGACGAGTCCCTGGAGTTCGGTGTCGGCGGCGCCGCCCGCGAGGGGGCGGCGCCGCAGCCGGCCGGGGACGGCGAGCCGGTCGAGCAGCCCGGCGGCGCCCTCGGACCAGCTGAGAGCGATGGGCGCGGAGGTGGTGGGGCGGCGGAGTCCGGTCTCGGAGACGGGGACGCCGGCGAGGGCGTTGAAGAGGGTGGACTTGCCGCTGCCGGTGGCGCCGGCGATGGCGATCACGGTGTGCCGGGAGGAGAGCCGCTGTCGCGCGGCGGCCTCGTCGAGCACCCGCCCTGCCTCGGCGAGGGCCTCGCTCTCGACTCTCGTGCGGGAGAGTCCGACGAGTTCGTGGAGGGCGTCGAGGCGGCTGCGGAGGGGTCCGCCGTAGTGCCCGCCGAGGGGCGGCAGGGTGTCCTCCTCGCGCGGGCCGGTCTCCTCCGGAGGGGAGTCGGCGACGGCGGCCCGACGGCTCACGCGGCGCGCGATGAGCCCGTCGTCCCAGGGGACGCGGTCGCCGCCCTGCTCGGGCCCGGGACCGGGTCCGCCGTGCTGGGACCCGGGGCCCGGTCGGCCCTGCTCGGACCCGGGGCCCGGCCCACCCTCCCGACCCCGACTGCTCTCCCGGTCCCGATCGATCCCACGGCCGTCCGCACGGCCGTCCCCCCGGTCGGCTCCGCTCTCGCGGTCTCCGTCGCCCCGCCGCCTCCTGCCGCCGTCCGCACCCGGACCGGCATCGCCTTCGACGTTCACCACGTCACTTCTCCTTCTGCAGTACGGAGAGCGCGGCGATCAGCTCCGCCTGCGGCTCGGGGGTCACGTCGAGCGCCTGGAGGGGCGCGAGGCGCCGGTCGCGTTCGGCGTGCAGGACACGGTCGACGTACATGAGGACGAGTTCGCCGCCCTTGTCGCGCAGCCGCAGGGCCGCCTGGGCGCCGAGGAGTTCGGCGAGGCGTTCGCCCGCGGGCCGGGTGCGCCGGCCGCCGAGGAGGGCGGCGGCAAGGAGGGCGGCGACGGTGTCGGCGTCGGGCAGGGCCGTACGGGAGGTGGAGGGGCGCTCCACGGTCCGCACCTCCTCCTCGGCCAGTTCTTCGAGGACGCGGCGCCAGCGCCGCACCTCCACGCCGATCCGCTCCGCCGCCTCGCGGTCGCCGCCGGGCGGCACGGGGCCGAGGGCCTCGGAGGCGGGCTCGCGGCGCCACTTCTCCCGGACCTGCTCCTCGGCGGCGGAGACGGCGCAGTGGAGGAGGGCCGCGAGGGACTCGACGATGGCGTCGAGGAGTTCGTCGGCGGTGCTGTCGCGGGGGTAGCCGCGCCAGCGGGTGCGGGCGTCCCCGGCGAGGACGGCGCCGCGGCCCAGCTCCTTGCGGACCCGCTTGGCCTGTTCGCCGTACGCGGCCTCGACGGCGCCGCCGAGACGGACGGCGGCGGCGTACTGCGTGGCGACCGCGGCGGCGAGCTCGGGGAGTCGGGTGTCGAGGGAGTCGATGACGCCGGTGGCGGTCCGGTCGGCGGCCTGCTGGCGGGCGGCGGGATCCTGGGCGCGGTGGGCGAGCCAGCCGCGCAGGGCGGCGACGGCGGAGTCGGGGAGCAACCCGCTGCCGCCGTCGGCGGACTCGGGGAGCTCGGGGATGGTGAAGCGGGGAACGTCGCCGAGGCCCGCCTTGTCGAGCAGCGCCTCGTACTGGCGGGAGACCTCGCCGATGACCTGGTGGGGGACGCGGTCGAGGACGGTGACGAGGGTGGCGTCGTACTCCTTGGCGGTACGGAGGAGGTGCCAGGGCACGGCGTCGGCGTACCGCGACGCGGTCGTGACCATCACCCAGATGTCGGCGGCGCAGATCAACTCGGAGGCGAGGAGCCGGTTCTCGACGACGAGGGAGTCGATGTCGGGCGCGTCGAGGAGGGCGAGTCCCCGGGGCATGGAGGAGGCCGTCTCGACGCGCAGGGCGTTCTCCTCGGGGAGCGGCTCGTCGGCGGGGTGGTCCTGGTCGGCCTGGGGCAGCCAGACGCGGGTGAGCTGGGGAAGGACGCGCATCCCGGCGAACCAGTGGTGGTCCTCGGGGTGGCAGACGAGCACAGGTGTGCGGGTGGTGGGCCGGAGCACGCCCGACTCGCTGACGCGCCGTCCCACAAGGGAGTTGACGAGTGTGGACTTGCCGGCCCCGGTGGATCCGCCGATGACGGCGAGGAGCGGGGCGTCGGGATCCTTGAGCCTGGGCACCAGGTAGTCGTCGAGCTGGGCGAGCAGCTCGGCTCTGGTCTGCCGGGCGCGTGGTGTGTCGGGAAGGGGCAGGGGGAGACGCACGGCGGCGACACGGTCGCGCAGGGCGGAGAGTGCGTCGATCAGCTGAGGCCGTTCGTCCAAGGTCACCACATGCGAAGAATGCCCAATTTATGAGTGTTTTTGAAGCCTATTACGGCCCTGCGCGCCGAAGAGAGGGGTGGTGACCGGAAGCTCAGGCATAACGAGTGCACAACACCCGCCCCGAGCGGTGCGAAAAGCGCTGCGCGAATCGCACCTGCCTGCGATTATCGTTCCGCTTCACCGAACCTCCACATCGTGCCACGCAGGTGAAGCAACCGGGCCAAGGGGATCGGAGCCCTATCCTTGTCCCGACAGGCCACACCCCACCCAAAAGGGGCTCCTGGCCACACGGCCACCACCCGGCCCCCGTAGCTCAGTGGATAGAGCAGGTGCCTTCTAAGCACTTGGCCGCAGGTTCGAGTCCTGCCGGGGGCGCTCCGCGATAGACCCTCCTTCGGGAGGGTCTTTTTGCTGGTCGGGG
Source organism: Streptomyces zaomyceticus (assembly GCF_014656215.1). GTDB lineage: Bacteria > Actinomycetota > Actinomycetes > Streptomycetales > Streptomycetaceae > Streptomyces > Streptomyces zaomyceticus. The sequence continues at coordinate 394,074 of NZ_BNBZ01000001.1, forward strand.
GCGCGCTCCGGGACCTGTTCCGGAGACGGCAGGGCTGGGCGGCTCCCCCGCCCTCTCGGCCTCGGCCGCGGTCGCCGCCGGGGCGTCGGCGTCGAGCCGGTTCGTCAGGCAGGTGTGCCGGAGATCGTCCACGCGCCGCCCGAGCGGGGGCCCGAACTCGTACCGGGTGGGCGCTTCCCTCTCCATGAAAAGCACTGTTCGAACGGCTTCGCCCGGGCCAGGATGCGGTCATGCGACGCCCCGACCTCTCCTACGACCAGCCCTCCGCCATCGGCGCGCTCATGCACCTCGACGCCCGGCTGGGCGCCGATCGGGCCTCCCGATTCCTGGCTGCGGACGGCCTCTGGCACCAGTGGATCGACGGACCGCCCCACAAGGAGCACCACACCACCCCGGACAACTATCGCGGAGCCATCGACGAACTGTGCGGCTTCGTCGACGAGAGCGCCGAGCACTGCCCGCCGAGGTGTCGGACACGGATGTGATGATCCGCCGCATGACCACCTGGCTGCACAGCACCGACTTCGCCCGCTACGCGCTCATCCCGGAGGAGATCCTTCCGGCATGGGAAGGGACCGAGGCGGACGAGGTGATCGACGCGTACGTCTCGGCGCTGCGGCCGGCGGGCCACGACATCCTCACTCTCGGCGCCGAGCCCCTGTCCGTCACCTGGATCGCCGAGTCCCTCACGTTCGCACGCTGGTGCCATGCCGACGACGACACGGGGCTGATCCCGGCCGTCCACGCCGCCGCGACCGCGGACGGCTGGAAGGACGTCCTCTCCCTGACACTCGGAGGCCGATACGTACTGGCCGACGCCGCCTACGAGGCGGACAGGATCCTCGCCTCGCTGCGGGACGCGCACCGACCGGCGGAGGCACTTCGTGTCGAACTGCCACCGGGCCGCTACCGCGTCCAGTCCCTCACCATCGATCCCGACCCGAACACACGGTTCATGCTGGACCGGTTGCTGCCCGAATAGTCGGTCGGCTCGCAGGTCCTCCCTCTGATGGGATGCGGTCATGTACTACGGCGACCTCAGCCCCTACGCCTACTCCACCCCGGAGGAGGGCGACAACTTCACCGAAGTCGAGACCGGCACGCGGTTCGTCACCGCCCGGTGCGCCTACCAGCGTCTCAACGTCGGCTGGCTGGAGACGGGACGGCCCTGGACGGCCGGTCCGGCACCCGCGGAGTTCACCTCCAAGCTGCTGACGGTGCTGAAGACGCAGGGCGTGAACGAGACCCTCGGTCTCCACGAGTGCGACCTGTGCGCCGAACCGCTCGACGACGCCCACCCCTGGGACGTGCCCCGGCCGGGGCACCGGCGCGCGAGCGCCGGCACGGGCGAGATACGGGTGCCCGGGGCGCCGGGAACGGCCTACGCGGCCCCCTCTCTGATCGGGCACTACGTCCTCGACCACAGCTACCTGCCGCCCCGGGAGTTCATCGACGCCGTCCTCGCCTTCGACCTCCGGGACCGCTCGACCGCCTACCCCTGGATCGCGTTCCCCTGGATCCCCGACGACGACGAGCTGTACGACGCCGCGAACGAGTGACGGCCCCCGCCGGCGGCGGGGGCCGTCAGGTTGTCAGCGGAGCGGGCGCGGGAGACTTACCCGGACCAGGGTGGTCTCCACGTCGCTGTCGACGAGGCGGCCGTTCGCGTCGAAGGCCCCGGGGCCATCCGTCATGCCGAAGTCGTTGTCGTTGAGGAGGGCCAGGGTCGAGGAGCCTTCCAGCGCGATTCCCTCGATCTTGCCGGGGACTCCCTCGACCGTGTTGAAGTCGATCACCAGGCGCTTGCTCAGGAGCGGCGCGTCGGTGGCCTGTTCCAGCGTGGGGGTGGCCGTGGTGTCCCAGGGCGAGCCGAGGATGTCGGCGCCGCGGCGGAGGCGTACCTCGTAGACGCGGGAGGACTTGTCGGTGCGCTCCTGGACGAGGAGGCGGTCGCCGCCGAGTGCCACGATCGAGGAGATCTTCAGTTCGGACGTCTTCGTCTGGCCGGGCTCGACGACGCCGACCGGGTCGAAGCCGTAGGCGTACTCGGCCGTGACCCGGTTCTTGCGGGGCGAGAAGCGCAGCAGCCGGGTCGTGCGGGAGTCCTCGCCCGCGGTCTTGTCGGGGTTGAGCAGCGGGCTCTGCAGCGCCATGACCAGGTCGCCGTCGGGGAGCAGCGCGAGGCCCTCGAAGCCGCGGTTGACCTTGCGCTTGAGGAAGACCGCCGGGAGCGACTCGATCACCGGGTAGTCGGTGCCGGTCAGACCGAGTCCCGCGGGGACGTGGCGGGCCAGGACCCGGCCCTTGGCGGAGACGTGCACGAGCGAGGGGCCGTACTCGTCCACCAGCCAGAAGCCGCCGTCCCTGTCCCGTACGAGACCCTCGGTGTCGAGGCCGTTCGGGTTGTACGCGAGCGGGGTCGTGGCGCTGTAGTCGTACGGGGCCTCGTCGCGGCCCGGCTGGTTCGGCAGGCCGGTGACGGGGGCGCCGGAGGCCGTGGTGAGCGGGATGGACTTCAGGACCTCGATGCGGCCGCCGACCGCGCGGACCTTCACGATCGCCGGGTCGAAGCCGGGGACCGGGAAGGTGCGCCGCTTGTCCTTGCCCACCGCTATCTGGCCGTTGGGACCCCGGTCGGTGACCGTCCAGTACTCGCCGCGCCGCTCGGCCGGGTACAGGTCGCTGCCGATGCCGCCCAGGTCGACGTTCCGGTCGTCGGCGACGCTTCCGGGCAGCAGGCGGTTGCTGAAGCCGGCCAGCGGGATGTCCGGCAGGGTCGAGGTGGAGACGACCCGGGCTGCGGAGTGGTGCCGCGCCGGCTCCGCCTCGGCCGTACCCATGACCACCGAGAGCGCGAGCGCGGTGGACAGCGGCAGGACCACGACGGCAGGCCGGCGCAGGAGGCGCGGATTCATCTGAACTCCCTTTGAACACATGGATGTCGCCCGTGGAGGCGCCTCATGGTCCAATTCCGGCCACAACGGTGGGCGTCCTGTGTGCGACGGCGAGGGGAGTCCTGGGTGAACGGGTGACTCGGGGCGGCCGAACCGACCGAGCCGGGCGCACGCCCGCGCCCGGTGCGCCCGCCCGCGCCCGGTGCGCCTCCCGGTCCGGTCGGTGTCCTCGATGACCGTGACCTCGGTGACTTCGGTGCGCTCAGTAGCGGTCGAGGATCAGCTGCGTCTTGAGGATGTCCCCGTGGTACAACCAGCCGTTGGCCTCGGCGACGGCGATCGCGTCCCCGTGCAGGTCGGCCGCGTCGGCGTACGAGTCGGTCTTGAGCGACAGCTCGACCACGTACTCCGTGCCCGTCCCGCTCGCGCCGACGACAGGCAGCACCTCGATGCTCGCGTCGTCCGAGGCTCCCCAGGCGCCGCCGTACACCTTCGCGGTCACCGGGCCGTGCGCGCGCGAGGCCTGGAGGGTGTCCGCGCCCCAGCCGGCGCCGCGCCAGTCCTCCAGCTTGCCGGGGATGTCGTTGACCAGCCAGCCGCGGCCGGTGGTGCTCGTCGGCAGCGAGGTGCCCGAGTAGCCCTTGGCGCTGTGGCTCTTCTCGTTGCTGAAGCTGAGCGTCTGCTTGGCGTAGCCCCAGTCGACCTCGGCCTCGTAGTTGGTGTCGCCGCTGTCGAATCCGGCGGCGTTGGCCGTGGTGAGCGCGGCGTCGATGTCTCCGCCGGTGACGGGGAAACGCTTCTTGTACGTCTCCTCGAAGGAGGAGCCGTCCTTGTGGCGGAGGCGGACGCTCCACCCCTCGGCGTCGAGCGCCAGGGCGTCGGTGTCGTAGTAGCTGTACGAGCGGGCCTTGGCCGAACCGGTGATCCCGAACGCGGACCTGACCGCCGCGCTCGGGGCGTGGGAGGCGTCGAGCGCCGCAGCGGTGAGGTTGATCTTCACCTCGTACGTCGGGACGGCGTTGCTGGCGGCGTACGCGGGCGAGGTCGGGGCGAGGAGCGCGACGGCGACGGCGAGCGCGACGGCGGAACCGGCGGCGGCCGGGCGCGTGGCCCGGGAGGTGAAGGTCATGCGGCGATGGTCACGAGGGCGGGTGAGGTCCGCGTGTCCCCCGGACGTGGGTTCGGTGAACCGGCGACGTCCAGAACGCGCCCGCGCCCGTGCGACGCGCCTCCGCGCAGCGCGATGCCCTCCGCGCCGTGCACCGCATCTCCGCGCCGTGCGACGCGCCTCCGCCCCCGCGGCCACGCCCCTGCGGTGAGCGTCGGGCGCCGCAGGGGACCTCGGGGGACCTCGTGTCGTACCCGGGAGGGAGAATCGACGCCATGGGGATCACCGCGCGCGGACTCAACCGTTCCACTCTGGCCCGGCAGTTGCTGCTCGACCGGGAGACGATCGGCGTCGAGGACGCCGTGCGGCGAGTGGTGGCGTTGCAGGCGCAGCAACCGGGCTCGCCCTATGTCGCGTTGTGGAACCGCGTCGTGGACTTCGACCCGGCTCGGCTCGACAAGGCCGTGGAGAGTTACGAGTTGGTCAGATCGACCCTGATGCGGCTCACGCTGCACATGGTGCACGCCGAGGACTACCGGGCCTTCCGGGAGGGCATGGAGCCGACCCTGCGCGGCTCGCGGCTCCACGACCCCCGGTACAAGGCGGCGGGATTCACGGCCGCCGACGCCGACGCGCTGCTGCCCGACCTCCTGGAGTACGCCGGGGAGGCGCGGACGGGCGCCCTGATGCGGGAGCGTCTGGAGGCGGCGCGGGGCGGGCCGGTGGAGTCCGCGGTCTGGCGGATGATGCGGCAGTACGCACCACTGTGGCACGCGCCGACCGGCCCGCCGTGGTCCTTCGGTGCGGCGCAGTCGTTCGTGACGGCGAGCGCGCCGCTGCCCGTGCTCGGTGATCCGGAGGCGGCGGCGGCCGGGCTCGCCGTCCTGATCCGGCGCTATCTGGAGGGCTTCGGACCGGCGTCCGTACCGGACATGGCGCAGTTCACGCTGGCGCCGCGGGGGAAGGTGCGCGAGGCGGTACGGCTCGTCGAGGGCGAGCTCGAGCGGCTGGAGGGGCCCGACGGGGTGGTGCTCTACGACGTGCCCGGGGCGCCGCTCCCCGACGAGGACGTCCCGGCGCCGCCCCGGCTGATGGCGATGTGGGACAGCGTCCTGCTGGCCTACGCGGACCGCGGCCGCGTCATCCCGGCCGCGTACCGCAAGCAGGTGATCCGTGTGAACGGCGACACGCTGCCGACGCTGCTCGTCGACGGGTACGTGGCCGGGGTCTGGCGTCCCGTCGAGGGAGGTGTCGAGGTCGCGGCCTTCCACCCGCTGCCCGCACGGGTGTGGGAGGAGCTCGCGGGCGAGGCCGGGGCGCTCGGCGGCTTCCTCGCGGCCCGGGACCCCCGCGTCTACAGCCGGTACGACCACTGGTGGGTGAAGGGGCTGCCGGTGGCCGAGACCCGGGTGCTCCCCGCCCTCTGACGGTCGCGGACCGGCCGTGCGCGGCGCCCTTCCCGGCCGCGGATCACCCCGGCGCCGCGCCCTTCCCGCCGCCGCGGATCACCCCTTCGCCGCCACCAGCTCCTTCAGCGCGATGTTGAGCCGCAGGACGTTGACGCGGGGCTCGCCGACGAAGCCGAGGATGCGGGCGTCGGTGTGGTCGGCGACCAGCCGGTCGACCGCCGCGACGTCCAGCCGGTTCCTCTCGGCGATCCGGTGGACCTGGAGCTTCGCGTACTCCGGGGAGATGTGCGGGTCCAGGCCGGAGCCGGAGGAGGTGACCGCGTCGGCGGGGACGTCCGAGGGCTTCACCTCGTACGAGGCCGTCGAGTTGTCCTTGATCACGGTGGCCTTCGCGTCCTTGACCCACCCGATCAGCTCCGCGTTGTCGCCCGCGCGGTTCGTGGCACCGGAGAGGATGATCGAGTACCGGGTGTTGACGCTGTTGGAGCCCAGGCCGTTCGACGGGCGCGGCTGGAACCACCTCAGGTCCGGCGCAGCCGTCTCCTCGCCCTCCTTCAGCGGCAGGCGGTAGGTCTGGCCGATGAGTTCGGAGCCGACGACCCGGCCGCTCGCGTCGGTGACCTCGGAGCCGTTCGCCTTGCCGGGGAAGGCCACTTGGGCGATGCCGGTGACGGCGAGCGGGTAGAGGACGCCGCACACGACGGTGAGGACGAGGAGGGCGCGGAGGCCGGCCCAGAGCAGGCGTCCGGTGCTTCCTACGGAGTTGTTCATGATCGTCAGCCGATCCCGGGGATGAGGGAGAGAAGGAGGTCGATGATCTTGATGCCGATGAACGGGGCGATCAGGCCGCCGAGGCCGTAGATCCCGAGGTTCCGCCGCAGCATCGAGTCCGCGCTGGACGGCCGGTAGCGCACGCCCTTGAGGGCGAGGGGCACGAGCGCGACGATGATCAGCGCGTTGAAGACGACGGCCGAGAGGATCGCGGACTCGGGCGAGGTCAGGCCCATGATGTTGAGCTTGTCGAGGCTCGGGTAGGCGACGGCGAACATCGCGGGGATGATCGCGAAGTACTTCGCCACATCGTTGGCGATCGAGAACGTCGTCAACGCGCCCCGGGTGATCAGGAGTTGCTTGCCGATCTCGACGATCTCAATGAGCTTGGTCGGGTTGGAGTCGAGGTCGACCATGTTGCCGGCCTCCTTCGCGGCCGACGTGCCCGTGTTCATCGCGACACCGACGTCCGCCTGGGCGAGCGCGGGTGCGTCGTTCGTGCCGTCGCCGGTCATCGCGACCAGCTTCCCGCCCGCCTGCTCGCGCTTGATGAGGGCCATCTTGTCCTCGGGGGTGGCCTCGGCGAGGAAGTCGTCGACGCCCGCCTCCTCGGCGATGGCCTTCGCGGTCAGCGGGTTGTCACCCGTGATCATGACCGTGCGGATGCCCATGCGGCGCAGCTCGTCGAACCGCTCCCGCATGCCCTCCTTCACGACGTCCTTCAGGTGGATGACACCGAGGACACGCGCGCCCCCGTCGTCCTCCAGAGCCACCAGGAGCGGCGTGCCGCCGGCCTGGGAGATCCGGTCCGTGAGCGTCTGCGCGTCCTCGGAGACACTGCCGCCCCGCTCCTGCACCCAGGCCACGACCGAACCGGTCGCACCCTTGCGCACCTTGCGTCCGGCCCCGTGCTCGACGAGGTCGACGCCCGACATACGGGTCTGGGCGGTGAACTCGACCCACTCGGCGCCGGCGAGTTCGCCCTGGTGGCGCTCCCGGAGGCCGTACCTCTCCTTCGCCAGGACCACGATCGAGCGGCCCTCGGGCGTCTCGTCGGCGAGCGAGGAGAGCTGGGCGGCGTCGGCCAGTTCGGCCTCCGTCGTCCCGGCCACCGGGGCGAACTCCGCGGCCTGGCGGTTGCCGAGGGTAATGGTGCCCGTCTTGTCGAGGAGCAGGGTCGACACGTCGCCGGCCGCCTCCACCGCGCGGCCGGACATCGCCAGGACGTTGCGCTGCACGAGCCGGTCCATGCCGGCGATGCCGATCGCGGAGAGCAGCGCGCCGATCGTCGTCGGGATCAGGCACACCAGCAGGGCCGTGAGGACGATGAGGGAGGTCTGCTTGTCGGCCCCGGCGTAGATCGCGAAGGGCTTCAGGGTGACGACCGCGAGCAGGAAGACGATGGTCAGCGAGGCGAGCAGGATGTTGAGGGCGATCTCGTTCGGCGTCTTCTGCCGGGCCGCGCCCTCGACCAGGTTGATCATGCGGTCGATGAAGGTCTCGCCGGGCTTCGTCGTGATCTTGACGACGATCCGGTCGGACAGCACCTTCGTGCCGCCCGTCACCGCGCAGCGGTCGCCACCGGACTCTCGGATCACGGGGGCGGACTCACCGGTGATGGCGGACTCGTCGACCGAGGCCACACCCTCGACGACGTCGCCGTCGCCGGGGATGATGTCGCCGGCCTCGCAGACGACCAGGTCGCCGATGCGCAGCTCCGTACCCGGGACCCTCTCCTCGTCCGTGCCGGTGATCCGGCGGGCGACCGTGTCCGTCTTGGCCTTGCGCAGGGTGTCGGCCTGGGCCTTGCCGCGGCCCTCGGCGACCGCCTCCGCCAGGTTGGCGAAGACCGTGGTCAGCCACAGCCAGGCGGTGATCGCCCAGCCGAACCAGTCCCCCGGGTTCATGACCGCGAGCACCGTGGTCACGATCGAGCCGATCAGCACCACGAACATGACGGGGGACTTGACCATGACCCGCGGGTCGAGCTTCCTGATCGCGTCCGGGAAGGACGTGACCAGCTGCTTCGGGTCGAACAGTCCGCCGCCGACGCGTCCGGTCTCGGCCGGCCGGCCGCTGGGCGCCCCGGACTGCGGGGGCCGGGTGGGAGTGATGGCGCTCATGCTGCGAGCCCTTCGGCGAGCGGTCCCAGCGCGAGCGCCGGGAAGTAGGTGAGACCGGTGACGATGAGGATCGTGCCGACCAGCAGGCCGGTGAACAGCGGCTTCTCCGTCCGCAGGGTGCCTGCCGTCTCCGGGACGGGCTTCTGCTCGGCCAGCGAACCGGCCAGCGCGAGGACGAACACCATGGGCAGGAACCGGCCGAGGAGCATCGCGATGCCGATGGTCGTGTTGAACCACTGGGTGTCCGCGTTCAGACCGGCGAAGGCCGAGCCGTTGTTGTTGGCGCCCGAGGTGTAGGCGTAGAGGATCTCGGAGAAGCCGTGCGCACCGGAGTTGGTCATCGAGTGCGACGGTGTGTCCAGCGCCATCGCGACGGCGGTGAAGCCGAGGACGAGCGCCGGGGTGACGAGGATGTAGCAGGCGGCGAACTTGATCTCGCGGGTGCCGATCTTCTTGCCCAGGTACTCGGGCGTGCGGCCGACCATCAGGCCGGCGATGAACACCGCGATGATCGCCATGATCAGCATGCCGTAGAGGCCGGAGCCGACGCCGCCGGGCGCGATCTCGCCGAGCTGCATGCCCAGCATCGTGATGCCGCCGCCGAAGCCGGTGTACGAGGAGTGGAAGGAGTTCACCGCTCCCGTCGAGGTGAGCGTGGTGGCGACCGCGAAGATCGACGAGCCGGCGATGCCGAACCGGGTCTCCTTGCCCTCCATCGCGCCGCCGGCGAGGTCGAAGGCCGGGCCGTGGTGGGCGAACTCGGTCCACATCATCAGTGCGGTGAAGCCGACCCAGATCGTGGCCATCGTGCCGAGGATCGCGTACCCCTGCTTCAGTGAGCCGACCATGCGGCCGAAGGTCCGCGTCAGCGCGAAGGGGATCACCAGGATCAGGTAGATCTCGAAGAGGTTGGAGAGACCGTTGGGGTTCTCGAAGGGGTGGGCCGAGTTGGCGTTGAAGTAACCGCCGCCGTTCGTTCCCAGCTCCTTGATGACCTCCTGCGAGGCCACCGCCCCGCCGTTCCACTGCTGCGCACCGCCCGTGAACTGCCCGACCTCGTGGATGCCGGCGAAGTTCTGGATCGCGCCGCAGGCGACGAGGACGAGGGCGCCGATCACGGAGATCGGCAGCAGGATGCGGATCGTGCCCCGGACCAGGTCGGCCCAGAAGTTGCCCAGCTCACCCGTACGGGACCGGGCGAAGCCGCGGACGAGGGCGACCGCGACGGCGATGCCCACCGCCGCCGACAGGAAGTTCTGCACCGCCAGGCCGCCGGTCTGCACGACGTGGCCCATGGCCTGCTCGCCGTAGTACGACTGCCAGTTGGTGTTCGCGACGAAGGAGGCGGCCGTGTTGAAGGCCTGGTCCGGGTCGATCGACACGAAGCCGAGCGAGCCGGGCAGCGAACCCTGCACCCGCTGGAGCAGATAGAGGAAGAGGAGGCCGGCCGCGGAGAAGGCGAGGACACCGCGCAGGTACGCGGGCCAGCGCATCTCCACCGACGGGTCGGCACCGATGCCCTTGTAGATCCACTTCTCCACCCGGAGGTGCTTCTCGGAGGAGTAGACCCGGGCCATGTGGTCACCCAGCGGGCGGTACGACAGGCCGAGCGCGACCAGAAGGGCGAGGAGCTGGAGGACGCCGGCAAGAACGGGACTCATGATCGGCCTCAGAACCTCTCGGGCTTGACGAGGGCGAGGACGAGGTAGCCCAGGAGGGCGGCGGCCACCAGCAGACCGACGATGTTCTCGGCACTCACAGCTTGGCCACCCCCTTGGCGATGAAGGCCACCAGCGCGAAGACCGCGATCGTGGTGACGACGAAGGCCACGTCGGCCATCGTGAGCTCCCGGATGCAGGAAGAAGGAAGAAAGGGTTCTCGGACGAGAAACGGATTCTCGGACGAGATGAGGAAACCTCTCCCCGGCCGCCTCGCCGCCTCCGTTGACGTGCCCCTAACGCCGCCCGAGCCCGTCTTGACGCGTCCCGTACGTCCGGGTGACCCGGCCCACAGGTTCCGGGCTCCCCCGGGTTCGGCGCCCACCCATTGCCACTGGCCGGAAGGGGACATATCTTCGAGCGACACCTACGGACCGGGATGCTCGTCAGTCCCGGGGCGGCCCGCCGTTCACGGGCCGGACGGCGGGGAGCGGAACCCTCGGGGACGACGGGGACGCTGGACGCCGGGCGTACGGGATATCCGTATCCACGTACCCGCAGGAGCTGAGCAGCACATGAGCAAGCACGTCCTGGCGCAGAACCAGTACGGCAAGGCCGAGAACCGCATCGTCGCCGTGACCCGCAAGGGCAACGACGGCGCGTGGCACGAGATCCGCGACCTGAACGTGTCGGTGGCGCTGCGCGGCGAGTACCGCGACGTCCATCTGACCGGCGACAACGGCAACTGCCTGCCGACCGACACCACCAAGAACACGGTCTACGCCTTCGCCAAGGAGCACGGCGTGGCCTCCCCCGAGGCCTTCGGCATCCTCCTGGCCAAGCACTTCGTGACCTCGCAGGCGGTGATCCACGAGGCGCAGATCCGGGTGGAGGAGTACGCCTGGGAGCGGATATCCGTCCCCACCCGCAAGGAGCAGCACTCCTTCGCCCGCAAGGGCCAGGAGGTCCGCACCGCGCAGATCACCTACTCGGCGAACACCGGGCTCCAGGTCCTCTCGGGCCTCAAGGACCTCACCGTCATGAACTCGACGAACTCCGAGTTCCACGGCTTCATCAAGGACAGGTACACGACGCTCCAGGAGGCGTACGACCGGATCCTCGCCACCAAGGTGACCGCCCGCTGGGCGAACTCGGCGCCGGCGGCCGCGGACGAGGAGCACGACTGGGACCGCTCCTACCAGAAGGTGCGCCGTCACATGCTGGAGGCGTTCGCGGAGACGTACAGCTACTCGCTCCAGCAGACGCTGCACGCGATGGCCGACCGGGTCCTCGACAACGTCTCCACGGTCAACGAGGTCCGGCTCAACCTGCCGAACAAGCACCACTTCCTGGTGGACCTGGAGCCCTTCGGCCTCGAGAACGACAACGAGGTCTACTTCGCCGCGGACCGGATGTACGGCCTCATCGAAGGCACCATCCACCGGGACGGCGTGCAGCCGGTGATCGCGACCAGCGACTGGATCACCGCCTGAGGCGGCGGATCACCACAGCCCGGCCGTCTCCACTCCCAGCCATACGGCTCCGAGCCCGGCGGCCAGGCTCCCGGCGACGTTGAGCGCCGCGTACCCCTTCGCCCCGTCCTCGTACAGCTTCAGCGTCTCGTACGAGAAGGTCGAGTACGTGGTCAGCGCCCCACACAGGCCCGTGCCGAGCAGCAGATGGACCTGGGCCGAGGTCACCCCGGTGAGCAGCCCGAGGACGAAGGAGCCGACGACGTTCACGAGGAACGTGCCCCAGGGGAAGCCGGGGCCGAACCGGGCCCGCGCCGCGCGGTCCGTGAGGTAGCGCAGGGGCGCGCCGACGGAGGCTCCGGCGATCACGAGCAGCCAGTTCACGCCCGCCCCCTCCTCGGGTGCACGGCCCTGGTGACGGCGACCCCGGCACCCACGCCGAGGAGCGCGGTGACCGCGGTCGCGCCGAGGTAGAGCAGACCGCGCGTCGGGTCGCCCGCGCTCAGCAGCCGCTCCGTTTCGAGGCTGTACGTGGAGAAGGTGGTGAACCCGCCGCAGAACCCGGTGCCGAGGAAGGGGCGGAGGAGCGGGTGCGGGGGCTCGGACGACCACTCGGCCGGCCGCTCCGTCAGGAGGACCATCAGCACACCCAGCAGGGCGCAGCCGAGCACGTTCACCGTGAACGTCGTCCAGGGGAAGGCGCCTTCGGGGGTCGGCCACAGCAGCCCCGCGCCGTAGCGGGCGGTCGCGCCGAGGGCGCCGCCGGCGGCCACCACCCCGGCGACCGGCAGTTCGGCGCGGAGTCGCATCACCCCAGCCTACGAGGGACGGATCAAGGCGAGGCGCACAGGCACGAACCCCGGCCTGGGGCATTAACCGGAGTCCGGCCCGTGCAGCCTCGCTCTGCGATGGTCCGGCCACGCCCTGCGACGGGTCAAAGCCGGGCCGGAGAGTCTGTCAGATCCCCCGAGGGGTATTCGGGAAGGCCTTCCCCGGGGTCCCCGCGGGGCGGGTGAAGACGGCTTCGACCTGCGACGACACGACGAGAGGTGGTCCGGCCACCATCCGGCGGCCGATTCGGGTGCCGGGTACACCTCGTCCCCGGGGGCGGGTACGGGCGACGGTGGTGGAGCAGCGGGAGGGAGCTGCGCAACCTTCGGGCAGGAGTGTCGTGAGTACATCCGTCGCAACCAAGCGCAGGGCCGTCACCGGGGCTGTCTCCCCGGCCGTTCCCCTGGGCGTCGTCAGGTCCGTCGGCGCGGCCGGCTCGCGCGAGGACGTCTACGCCGAGCTGTGTGGCGCGCTGTTCTCCGGCTTCCCGCGCCGTGACCAGCGCCTCAAGGCCGAGCAGTACCTGCACGGCCTGCTCACCGCGCAGGGCCGCAAGTCCATCCGCAACATCGCCGCGCAGATAGGTGGTCCCGCGGCCGAGCAGAGCCTGCACCACTTCGTCTCCAGCTCCACCTGGGACTGGCAGCCGATGCGGGCGTCGCTCGCCCGGTATCTGGAGCGGAACAGCTGCCCGCAGGCCTGGGTGGTGCGGCCCATGCCGATCCCGAAGGCCGGGGAGCACTCGGTGGGCGTGGACCGGCGCTTCGACCCGGAGCGCGGCCAGGTCTTCCACGGTCAGCAGGCCTTCGGGGTGTGGTTCGCGAGCGACGAGCTGAGCGTGCCCGTCAACTGGCGTCTGTTCCTGCCGGATCCCTGGGTGAACGACCGCACGAGGCGCGATCGTGCGGAGGTTCCCCAGGAGGCCGGCGAGGAGACCCTCGAGGAGTGCGCGGTCGCCGCGGCGCTGGACACGGCCCGCTGGTCCGACGTCAGCCGCAAGCCGGTGCTGCTGGACATCCGGGGCGGTGCGGGGCGGGCGGCCCTCACCCGGCTCGCCGGGGCCGGGGTGCCGGTCGTGGCCCGGATCGGTCCGGGGTCCCGGCTCGCGATCGCCGACCGTTCGCTGCCCGGTTTCGGGGCGGGGCCGCTGTCCGCCGTCCAGATCCTGGAGTCGCTCAAGGGGCTGCGCAGGCCGGTGAGCTGGGTGGACACCGTGGCCGGCGCGCGGACTTCGCGGACCTCGCTCGCCACCGCCGTCCGGGTGGCGCTGCCCACGCCGGGCGGGGAGCGGATGCGGCCGCTGGTGCTGCTCGGTGAGTGGGACGACCCCCGGCGTGCGCCGTCCCGGGTGTGGATCAGCGATCTGACCGGTTCGCCGGTCGGCTCCCTGCTGCGGCTGACGAAGCTGGCCCGCCGGGTGGAGCGGGACTTCGTCGAGGTCGGCGAGGGGGCGGGGCTGCGGGACTTCGTGGGCCGCTCGTTCCGCGGCTGGCACCGGCACATCACGCTGGCGTCGGCGGCCCACGCGGCGACGGTCCTGGCCGCCAGCGACTGGGAGTCGTCCTACGGCTCCGGCTACGGCTCGGGGCGCTCGGCGAGCTGAGGCTCTCTCAGTTCCCCCGCTCCGGCGGGCCCGGCAGCTGACGCGTCGGGTCCGCCGTCGCGCGGCCCCTGGCCAGCACCTCCCGGGTGCGCTGGAGGCGCAGCGCCAGCTGGACCTCCAGGACCTGGCCCGGCTTCTGCCACTCGGGGCCGAGGAGTTCGCCGATCCGCTCCAGGCGGCGCGAGACGGTGTTGGGGTGGACGTGCAGTGCCTCGGCCGCGTTGGTCGGGCTGCCGCCGGAGGCGAAGTACGCCTCCAGGGTGTGGGTGAGGTCGGTGAACCGCTCGGCGTCGTAGTCCAGTACGGGTCCTATCGCCGCCTCGACGAAGCCGTCCACGTCGTTGTCGTCGGAGAGCAGCAGCCCGAGGAAGCCCAGGTCCTGCACGGAGGCGGCCGAGCCGGTGCCGCCGAGCGCGCTCATCGCGTCCAGGCAGCGCCCGGCCTCCTGGTGCATCCGGGCGACACCGTCCGGGCTCCAGCCGGGTCCGGCGGCGGCGACCGAGACGGGGTGGCCGAGCAGCGGGGAGAGTTCGGCGGCGACGGCCTTCGCCGCGGCGGAGGCGTCGATGCCGGGGAGCAGCAGCACGATGCAGCCGCCCTGCACGGTCTTCAGACCGGTGAGGCGGTACGCGTACGAGGACGCCCACACCACGGCCCGGCCCTGCTCGCCGCCCTCCGGCCGCGCGAGGACGAGCACATGCGGTTTGCGCAGGTCGACGCCGAGACGGCGGGCGCGCTGGGCCATCTGCTGCGGTGCGTGCGGCGGGTCGGCGATGAGGTCGTCGAGGAGTTCGTCGCGTACGGGTCCCTCGGCGACGGCCGTGGAGCGCCGCATGAGGAGGAGGAAGGCGACGGACTGGGCGGCGAGTTCGAGGAGCCTCTCGTCCTCGCCGGTGAGGCCGCCGGCGGCACGGATGACGAGGCCGCCGAGGTCCTCGGAGCCGGCGAGGACGGGGGCGACCCAGGTGTCGTCGTCGGCGAGGACGGGGCGGCGCCGGGCGTGCGCGTCGAGCGAGGCCTTGGCGACGGCCTCCTCGTCGAAGCCGGGTATGTCTCCGGCGGTGGCGAGGAGACGGCCGCCCTGGTCGCGGATCATCACGGTCGCGTCGAGGGCGTCGGCGGCGGCCTTGGCGACGTTGCACAGGTCGCCGCCGGAGAGGACGAGGTTCATGATGCGGCCGTGGGCCTCGCTGACGTGCCGCATCCGGGTCAGGCTGGTGCGCACCCGGGAGCTGTCCCGTTCCAGTTCGGAGACCTCGGCCCGGGTCCGGTCGAGGAGTCCGGCCTTCTCGACGGCGAGGGCGGCGAGGTCGGCGAGCGCGGCGAGGAGCCCGATCTCCTCGGCGGTGTGGTCGCGGACGCGCCGGTCGGCGCCGTGCAGGGCGCCGATGACGGTGTCGCCGCTGCGCAGCGGGGCGGCCATGATCGCGTGCAGGTCCTCGCCGCGCAGGGCTGCTTCGGCGGCCTCGTCGAAGGCCGGCGCGTGGACGCCCGCGTCGAGTGAACCGGAGGGGGCGAAGCGCTCGTCCGCGAGGTAGTCGGCGGTCCAGACGGGCTCGCCGTGGGCCTGGACGGCGCCGCCGAGTCCGTATCCCTCCGCGATCCTGAGCCCGGGGGCGAGCCGCGGCCCCTCGGTGCCGTGACCGGCGCGGGAGCCTTCGGTGGTGTGGACGTAGCAGGCTCCGTGCGGGCCGCGGAGGGTCACGTACGCGAGGTCGAGGCCGAGGAGCCGGCGGGCGCGGCGGGTGATGACGCGCAGCAGGCTGTCGAGGTCGTAGGAGAAGGTCAGGTCGCGGGCGGTGTCGGTGAGGGCGGCGATTCCGGCCTCGCGACGGGCGTCCTGTTCGCGGGCGTCCCGCTCCCGGCCTTCCCGGACCTCGTCGGCGAGGGCGACGGCCCGTTCGAGGCGGGCGAGTTCCGTGTCGGGGAGTCCGGCGGTCCGGGCCTCGGCGAGGAGGGTGTCGAAGTGGGCGGGCGGGGCCTGCCGGGCGAGCAGTTCGAGGACCGTGAGCAGCGCGTCGGCACCACCGGCTCCGTCCGCGCCGTGCAACGTCATGGCCCCATACCCCCGTGGTCGAGCGAAATCGGGCACCTGGGAGGAAACCCGTCCTGCTCGCCGAAACTAATTCGGCTTCGGGAGTCGGTCAACGGTGAGTTGCCGCACTTCATTCCCCGTCACGGCCCCGCCGTGACGGCGCGGTTCCCACCGCGGTCCGCATGGCGGTACCGGCGTTCCGTCAGGTGGTCAGCCGACGGAACCCGCGGGTACGAGCCCGGCCCTGACCGGGCTGTACTGGGCGGGGACGCGGGGCGCGTACACGGGACGGACCGTGGTGTTCCGCACGGCGAGGACCGAGCGCTGGAGGCGGCGGAGCCGCGCGGAGGGCTCCATGCCGGTCTCCCCCTTCAGGGCCGCGCGCAGCCGCTCGTACACGGTGAGGGCCTCGTCGTACTGTCCGCAGCGCAGCAGGGCCACCATGTAGTGGGCGTGGAGCGGCTCGTTGGTGCGGTAGCGGGCGACGAGCCCGGAGAGCTCGGAGACGAGATCGGCGTGCCGGCCGAGGCCCAACTGCGCTTCGACCCACTGGTCGAGGACGCTCAGCCGGGAGGTTTCGAGGCGTTCGATCTCTCTGCGGAGCCGGGGCCCGGCGGCGACGCCCGCGTAGGGTTCGCCGCGCCACAGGGCGAGCGCCTCGCCGAGTCGGAGCGCGGCGCGCGGAAGGTCGCCCGCCTCCATGGCGCGGTAGCCGGCGCCCGCCGCGCGCTCGAACTGCCAGACGTCGTTGACCCCGCCACCGGTGTCGAGCCGGTAGCCGCCGGGCTGAGAGACGAGGATCGCGTCGGCGGTGCGCCGGTCGGACCAGCCGGGGGCGGGGTCCGCCGGAGCGGCACCGCGCAGCGCACTCGCGATGAGGGTGCGCAACTCGGCTATGTAGGACTGGAGTTCGGCGCGGGCGCCCCATGGAGCGCCGGACGGCCAGAGCTCCTCGGTGAGCACCGTCACGGGGACGACCTGGTCGGCACTGGCGGTGAGCAGGGCGAGGAGCTGCCGGGGCGCGGCCGATGTCGGGGTGATCGACACCCCCTGCTCACGTACCGACAGTCCCCCCAGAATCCGGACGTCCACCTTGCCCCCTCAGTGTCTGTGCGGTGTCAGCGCGCGGGTTGACTCTCGATGATTAGAAAAGACCCCCGTAGGCATGTCAATAAGAAACCGGAGGGTACGGAAACCCAACCCCGGATATCGGGGTCATTCACCCCCTTTGTAGGGGTATAAGGGCGGAGGATTTTCGTCACTGGCGCAGACCAGTACATGCCGGAAGACTGTTTCCGGACTCGTAGGTACGCTTTCGCAGGGTCCTTGCGGATGCGGGAGAGGCCGACACGCGCGAGTTCACGCCAGAAACCGCCCGCCGGGTACGGTTCCGGAAGCGGCCCCTCCGGGACAGTCCGGACAAATACCCCGAGCGCTGCGGGGCCGACACCTGTCCGGCGGAGGGCTTCACGGCGGACGGCGCCGTCGAGGCCGACTGTGCGGCGGACGGCCGTGCGGCGGCGGCCGCGGGGCTACGCGACGGCGGCGGCTGCGGAGCTACAGGACGGCGGCGGCGGTCAGCAGGCCGAACGCGACGACGATCAGCGGCGTACGGATCCCGTGGAAACCGTTCCAGCGCTTCTCGAACGCGGCGCGGACGGCCGCCGGCCGGTCACCGGTGGCCTCCGAGGCGGCGAGGGCGTTGTTGAGCGGGATGTTCCCGCCGAGGGTGACCGCGTGGTTGAGGGCCGCGCACACGAGGCCCCCGAGGACCAGCCACTTCTGGGTGTCCGTACGCCCGTCGCCGGGGACGAAGAACGCGGCGACGGGGAAGGCGATCACACCGAGGAAGACGACCAGGAACACGCCCCTGGGCACGGCTTCGTTGATCCGGCGCATCACGGTGACGAACTCGGCGTCCGTCAGACGGGCGAGCGCGGGCATGATCCCGGTCTGGAAGATGAGCATGAATCCGGCGTACAGGCCGGTGCATCCGACGGCGAGGGCGAGCAACAGGGAGGCCATGCGGCCATTCTGACCCGCGAACGGCCGCCGTGACCCGCACACGACCGGTTCCGGTCCGGCCCGCCCGTCGCCCGCCGACCGCAGCACGGGGGCCGCGGCCGGCCCGCGCCGGCCTGCCGCCCACCGCCCGAGGCCTGCCACCCGAGGCCCGCCGCCCCGGGCCCGCCCCCGCGAACCGCCGCCCGCGTCAGCTGTAGGGGTCACCCGACTTCAACTCGCCCTCGCGCGTGGGCTCTCCGTCCGGCGCCCGACCCGGCCCCTCGGACCGTCCGAGCAACCGGTCGGCCTGCCGCACGGCCTCGGCCAGCTCCCGGACCACCGCCGAACCCGACCGGCCGGCGATCGACTCGGCGCGCTCCGCGAGCGCCGGGAGCCCCGGGGCGCCCGGCAGCCCGCCGCCCCGCAGCGTGTCCGCGAAGTAGGCGCTGATCGCCGTCAGTTGCAGACTGTCGTGCCCGCCGCCCCAGATGTCGGCGGTGAGACCTGCCGTCCCGACCGTGCCGGACCGCTCGTGCGGGGCGCGGGTCGCCGGGTCCAGCCAGCGGACGGTGGCGGTGGCCACCGGGCCGGTCGCGCCGGGCCTGGTCCGCACCGCGTACAGCGCGGTGACGGTGTGCCCGGCGCCGACCTCGCCGCCGTCGACCCCGTCGTTCCGGAAGTCCTCGTCGGCGACCTCCCGGTTCTCGTAGCCGATCAGCCGGAACTTCTCGACGGTCCGCCGGTCGAAGGAGACCTGCGCCTTGGCGTCGCGGGCGCGCAGCTCGACATGGGCGGGCAGCTGGTCGACGAAGACCTTGCGGGCCTGCGCGGAGGTGGAGACGTACGTGGTCTGGCCGTCGCCCCGGTCGGCGAGCCGCTCCATGAACGCGTCGCCGAACTCGCTGCCCACCCCGACGCCGAAGAGGGTGATGCCGTACTTCCGCCGCTCCGCGTCGATGCGTTCGAGGATCGTCCCCGCCTCGGTGGCACCGGTGTTGGCGAGCGCGTCGGAGAGCAGGACGACCCGGTTGGTGGCGCCCTTCCGGTGACCGTCGACGGCGACGTCGTAACCGGTGCGGACGCCCGCCTCGACATTGGTGGAGGAGCTCGTCGCGAGGGAGTTCACGACCTCGCGGATCCGGCCGCGGGCCTCCCCCACCCGGGTCATGGGCAGCCGGGTCTCGGCCGTGTCGCTGAAGGTGACGAGGGCGATCGAGTCGTCGTCGCGGAGCTCGTCGGTGAGCAGACCGAGGGATTCCTTGACCAGGTCGAGCCGGCCCGGCTCGTCCATCGATCCGGAGACGTCGACGACGAAGGTGAGGGCGGCGGGCGGGCGTTCGCCCTTCCTGTCCGCAGCGCGGGTGGCGAGTCCGACCCGGACGAGGGACCAGCCGTCCCGGTCGGCCCGGGCCCCGTCGAGGGTCACGCTGAAACCGTTGTCCGACGGGCGCGGATAGTCGGGACGGAAGCTGTTGACGAACTCCTCGGGCCGTACGGTCGCCGGGTCGGGCAGCCGCCCCTCGGCGAGGGTGCGGCGGGCGTAGCCGTACGAGGCGGTGTCCACGTCCAGGGCGAAGGTGGACAGGTAGTCGGGGGCGGGTGCCGCGGAGGGCCTGGCGTCCTCCCGTACGCCCTCCGGGTTCGCGCTGCCCGCTCCGTCGGGGGCCGCCGGGGCGGTGCGGCCGGTCTCGCGTGCCGACCGGTCGGCGGTGCCCGCGTCGTTCCCCGCGCCACAGCCTCCGACGGCGAGTCCGGCCGCGAGCAGACCCGCCACGGTGACCGAGAACCGGCCACGGCGGCGCACGTCCACCCTCTGGGTGTGTCGTTCCATGTCATCTCCCCCTCTTGGTAAGGCACTTGTGAATGTGACGAACGAGCGGCCCGCTGGGAGCAGTCGAAGGGGTTGCGGATGGATCTCGATGCGGCAACGGTGATCGCCGCGACAACCGGTGGCATGGATTCGCCATCCTTCTCAACAGGGGTTGTCACCGTGTGCAGTCGCATGCGTACATGGAGTGGACATCGATCGGGCGGGGGTGGTCAGCGGTGGCAGAGAGCGCGGGCTCCGTGATGCTCGCCCGTTCGGCGATGAACCGGGCCGCGACCGAGGGACAGCGGCCCGCGGGGCGCCCGGTCCGGGGTGCGCGGCGCATCAGCGCGGCGCTCGCCGGGCTGGCCGCTTCCACCCGGTACGAGCTGTTGACCTTCGACGACCCGGTCGCGTCGGCGGGCTGCGCGATCCCCGAGCCGTTCCTGGAACTCGCGGGAGCGTGCATGCGGGCCGCGGCCGAGCGGGCCGGCGAGGTCAGACGGATCGTGCCGCGCCATGCCCTGTCCGTACTGGAGGGCGGTCCGCGGATTCCCGGCCGGGCCCGTCTCGC
Organism: Streptomyces zaomyceticus; assembly: GCF_014656215.1. Lineage (GTDB taxonomy): Bacteria > Actinomycetota > Actinomycetes > Streptomycetales > Streptomycetaceae > Streptomyces > Streptomyces zaomyceticus. The sequence goes on from NZ_BNBZ01000001.1 coordinate 414,363, forward strand.
GGAGTCGATCCCGTTCAAGATGATCGTCGTCGACCGGACGGTGGCCGCGGTCCCGCTCGACCTGGAGCTGCTCTACAACGGGCTGCTGCTGATCCGGGACCCGGTGGTCGTGCAGGCCCTGGCCCGGGCCCATCAGGCCTGCTGGGTGACGGCCGAGGAGCTGACGTACGCGCAGGTGCCCCCACCGCCGCCGTGCGATCTGCCACCTCAGCTGCGTCCGGTGCTCGACGCCCTTCTGTCGGGGGTCACGGACGAGACGGCGGCGGCCAGGCTCGGCATGTCCGCGCGGACGTACAGCCGCCGGGTGGGCGAACTGATGGCGGCCCTGGGCACGACGAGCCGCTTCCGCGCGGGCGCGGAAGCGGCTCGAAGGGGGTGGCTGTGAGAAGACCCCGAGCCCCCGGCGGCTCCCCGGGGTCCTCCTGGTGGCTACGACACGATGTCCTTGCGGGCGAAGCCTCGGAAGGCGAGCGCGAAGAGGACGAGGGCGTAGGTCAGCGAGATCGCCGTGCCCTTCACCATGCCGCCCCACTCCAGCTGCGGCTGGAGCGCGTCGATCCAGGCGAACTGCCAGTGCGCGGGCAGGTACTCGCGCCAGTCGCCGAGCGCGGTGACGGCGTCCAGGACGTTGCCGACGATGGTCAGGCCGACGGCTCCGCCCACCGCGCCCAGGGGCGCGTCGGTGCGGGTGGAGAGCCAGAAGGCCAGCCCCGCGGTGACGAGTTGGGAGGCGAAGACGAAGACGACGGCGACACCGATCCGGAACAGCGCGTCCCCGGCGGGCACCGAGCCGCCGGTGGGCAGCTGGAGCGGCCCCCAGCCGTAGGCGACCGTGCCCGCGGCCAGGGCCACGAGCGGAAGGAGCACCATCGCGGCGGCGCTGTAGCCGAGGGCGACCGCCAGCTTGGAGGCGAGCAGTCGCGCCCGGGGTACGGGCGCCGCCAGCAGGTAGCGCAGTGAGGACCAGCTCGCCTCGGAGGCGACGGTGTCCCCGCAGAACAGCGCCACCGGGATGACGAGGAGGAAGCCGGCCGAGACGAAGAGGCAGGTGGCCGCGAAGTTGGCGCCGGAGGCGGTCGCCGTGTCCATCAGGGTGATCCGGCCGTTGCCGCCGCCGTCCCGGTCGCCGCCGACCGCGAAGGCGATGATCAGGACGAACGGCAGGGCGACCAGGATCCCGCCCATCACGAGGGTGCGGCGCCGCTTCCACTGGCGCAGGGCCTCGACGCGCAGCGGCAGGGTGCGTCCGGCGCGGTAGCCGGGGGCGGAGTCCGCCGGGGCCGTGGGGGTGTCGAGCAGGCTCATGCGGCTCCTCCTCCGATCAGGGTCAGGAAGGCGTCCTCGAGACGCCGGTGCGGGCCGACCCCGGTCAGCGGCACGTCGAGACCGACGAGTTCGCCGATGAGGGCGGTCGGGTCGAGGCCGTCGAGGAGGACGAGGAGCCCGCCGTCGGTGCGGGTCGCCGAGCTGACGCCCGGCAGGGCGCCGATCTTCTCCACGAGGGCGTCGGGGACGCTCGCCCCGAGCGTCACCAGGAGGGTGTCGCCGGAGCCGGTGATCTCGGCGACGGGTCCGGCCTGCACGAGCTGTCCCCGGTCCATGACGACGAGGTGGGTGCAGGACTGCTCGACCTCCGCGAGGAGGTGGCTGGAGACGATGACGGTACGGCCGCCGGCCGCGTACCGGATCATCACCTCCCGCATCTCGCGGATCTGCGGCGGGTCGAGTCCGTTGGTGGGCTCGTCCAGGATCAGCAGGTCCGGCAGGCCGAGCATGGCCTGGGCGAGGGCGAGGCGCTGCCGCATGCCCTGGGAGTAGGTGCGGACGGCGCGGTCGAGGGCGCTGCCCAGGTTCGCGATGCGCAGGGCCTCCTCGACATGGGCGTCCTCGGCGGGGCGGCCGGTGGCCTTCCAGTACAGGTCCAGGTTCTCCCGGCCGTTGAGGTGCGGCAGGAAGCCCGCGCCCTCGACGAAGGAGCCGACCCGGGAGAGGACCGGGGCGCCGGGCCGGATGGCCTGGCCGAAGACCCGGATCTCGCCCTCGTCGGGGGTGATCAGGCCCATCAGCATGCGCAGGGTGGTGGTCTTGCCCGCGCCGTTGGGCCCGAGGAGACCGAGCACCTGGCCCCGCTCGACGTGGAACGACAGGTCCTTGACGCTGTACCGGTCGCCGCCCTTGTACTTCTTGGAGAGCCCGGTGATCCGGAGCGGCACGGAGGCGAGTTCGGGGTCGGGTGCGGGCGCGGTGGTGCGGCGGCGGGCCGTGAGCAGAAGCGCGGCGGCGACGGCCAGGCCGAGGAGCGGCAGGCCCCAGACCCACCAGGGCAGGGCGGCGGCCTGGGTGTCGAGGCCGGGCGCGGTGGGGACGGTCAGCGGGCTCTCGACGGCGACGGTGTAGCCGGCGGGGACGACCGGGGAGGCGTAGCCGAGGTCGGTGGCGGCGACGACGAGCCGGAGCCGGTGCCCGGCCTCCACCTCGTGGTCGATCGCGGGCAGGGTGAGCGTGACGCTCTTCCCGGCCTTGGCGCCCTCGACGCGGACGGGGGCGACGAGCTGGGCGGGCAGCACCTGCTGCCGGCCGTCGGGCCCGACGTCGTACACCTTGGCGAAGAGGACGGCGGAGCCGTCGGGGGCGGTGGAGGTGACCTTGACGCGGACGGTCGGCGAACCGGTGATCCGCAGCGGCTCGTTCTGCGGCTCGGCGTCGAACCTGGCGTGCTGGCCGGGGAAGTCGAGGGAGAGGCCGACGCCGAGGGAGGAGAGCCCGGCGACTCCGCCGCCGAGGCCGGGGACGGCCGAGACGGCGGGGGGTGCGGCACCGGCGGGGTTGCCGAAGGTCCCGGCCACCCGGGTGAGGGGGACGGCCGTGGCTCCGGCGTTGAGGCCCGGATAGCGGTCGGCGGTGGCGGCGCGCAGGGTGGCACGGCCGTCGGTGGAGTCGACGCCACCGGTGCGGCTCACCCGGAAGGCGGGGCCGGTGTCGACGGTGGTGTCGCGCTTGAGCCAGCGGTCGAACCAGGTGCTGATGCGCCGCTCGACGCGCTCGGTCTCGCGGTCGCCGCCGTCGTGGCCGCCGGCGATCCAGTCGACCGCGACGGGGGCGCCGTTGGCGGTGATCGTGCGGGCCATCGCGTCGGACTGGGCCAGGGTGAAGAGGGAGTCGGTCTGGCCCTGGACGAGGAGCGCGGGCACCTTGACGCGGGCCCCCACGGCGGAGGGGCTGCGGGCCTCCAGAAGGGCGCGGGCGGCGGCGTCGGGCTTCCCTGAGACGGCGACACGCTGGTAGAGGGAGCAGAGTTCGGCGGTGAAGCGCCCGCAGGAGGCGGGCTTCCCGGCCGCGGTCCCCGGGCGGGTGGCGCCCTTCGGTCCGCTTCCGGTCCCCGTCCCCGTCCCCGTTCCGGTCCCTTCGCCCGTGCCGGTGCTCGGCGCGGTCACGAAACCCGGACCGGCTCCCGCCCCGTTCCCGGCGGAGAAGAAGATCCCGGCCCAGAGCTTCTTGAAGACGCCCTCGGGGAACAGCGCGTCGGCGAGGTTCCAGTAGGTGATCTGGGGGGCGATGGCGTCGACCCGCGGGTCGTGTCCGGCGGCGAGCAGGGAGATCGCCCCGCCGTAGGAGGCGCCGGTGACGCCGACCCGCGGGTCGCCGGCCTTGTCGAGGAGGACCTCGGGCCGGGCGGCGAGCCAGTCGATCAGCTTCCGGGCGTCCTCGACCTCGTGGTCGGGGTCGTTGAGACCGATCTCGCCGGTGGAGGCGCCGAAGCCGCGCGCGGACCACGTGAGGACGGCGTAGCCGTCCCGGGCGAGCTGCTCGGCCTGGGCGCGGACGTCGTCCTTGGAGCCGCCGAAGCCGTGGCCGAGGAGGACGGCCGGCCGTCGCCCGTCACCGTCGCCGGTGAAGTACGAGGTGTCGAGCCGGGCGCCGTCGAGGTCGATCATCCGGTCCGCCCGGTGCACGGGCGGCGGATCGTCCGAGGCGACGGCGGTCCAGGTGCCGGCACCCGCGAGAACGGCGAGGACGGCGGTGACCGCGGCCCACCGGGGAAGTCGGAGTCGCATGGTGTCGAGCCTAAGCGGGCCCGCCGCGGACCTCGGCTGTCCGAGGACGGAGCCGCCCGCCCTCCTGGAGTCGTACGGTGCCGGGTCGGCGTACCACGGCTGCGGTATCCGCACGCCGCCGCCGGTGTCCGCCACCGGTGTCCACGGGCGTGTCCACGGGCCGTGCCCGCGAGGCGCGCGCGAAGCCGCCGGCCGACGGAGGCGGGACGGAAGCGGCCCCCGGGGCGCGCGGTCGCGTGTCCCGGGGGCCGGTTCGTTCCGGTGCTGTCAGTGGTTGCGCGGGAAGCCCAGGTCGACACCGGCCGGGGCGTCCGACGGGTCCGGCCAGCGGGTGGTGACGACCTTGCCGCGGGTGTAGAAGTGCACGCCGTCGTTGCCGTAGATGTGGTGGTCGCCGAAGAGCGAGTCCTTCCAGCCACCGAAGGAGTGGTAGCCGACGGGCACCGGGATCGGCACGTTCACGCCGACCATGCCGGCCTCGACCTCCAGCTGGAAGCGGCGGGCGGCGCCGCCGTCGCGGGTGAAGATCGCGGTGCCGTTGCCGAACGGGGAGGCGTTGATGAGGGCGAGGCCCTCCTCGTACGACTCGGTGCGCAGCACACAGAGCACCGGGCCGAAGATCTCGTCCTGGTAGGCCTTGGCCGTGGTCGGCACGTGGTCCAGGAGGGAGAGGCCGATCCAGTGGCCGTCCTCGTGGCCCTCGACCGTGTAGCCGGTGCCGTCGAGGACGACCTCGCAGCCCTCGTCGGCCGCGCCGTGGACGTAGGAGGCGACCTTGTCGCGGTGGACGGCCGTGATGAGCGGGCCCATCTCGGAGGTGGGGTCGGTGCCGGGGCCGATCTTGATCTTCTCGGCGCGCTCGCGGATCTTCTGGACGAGCTCGTCGGCGATGGAGCCGACGGCCACGACGGCCGAGATGGCCATGCAGCGCTCGCCGGCGGAGCCGTACGCCGCCGAGACGGCCGCGTCGGCCGCCGCGTCGAGGTCGGCGTCCGGGAGGACCAGCATGTGGTTCTTCGCGCCGCCGAGCGCCTGGACGCGCTTGCCGTTGGCGGAGGCGGTGGTGTGGATGTACCGGGCGATCGGGGTCGAGCCGACGAAGGAGATCGCGGAGACGTCCGGGTGCTCCAGGAGGCGGTCCACGGCCACCTTGTCGCCGTGCAGGACGTTGAAGACGCCGTCCGGGAGGCCCGCCTCGGCGAGCAGCTCGGCGATCTTCAGGGAGGGCGAGGGGTCCTTCTCGCTCGGCTTGAGGATGAAGGTGTTGCCGGTCGCGATGGCGATCGGGAACATCCACATCGGCACCATGGCCGGGAAGTTGAAGGGCGTGATGCCGGCGACGACGCCGACGGGCTGGCGGATGGACGCCACGTCCACCCGGTTCGACACCTGGGTGGAGAGCTCGCCCTTGAGCTGGGTGGTGATGCCGCAGGCCAGGTCGACGATCTCCAGGCCGCGGGCGACCTCGCCGAGGGCGTCGGAGTGGACCTTGCCGTGCTCGGCGACGATCAGCTCGGCGATGGCGTCGCGGTTGGCGTCGAGCAGCGCGCGGAACTTGAAGAGGATGGTGGTGCGCTGGGCGAGCGAGGAGGTGCCCCAGGTCGCCCAGGCGTCCTTGGCGGCGGCGACGGCGGCGTCGACCTCCTCGACGGAGGCGAGCGCGACCTTCGTGGTCACGGCGCCGGTGGCCGGGTCGGTGACCGGGCCCCAGTTGCCCGACGTGCCCTCGACGGTCTTGCCACCGATCCAGTGGTTGACGGTCTTGACGGTGTTCGTCATGACGAAATGCTCCTTCAGAGATGGCGGCGTCGGGCGGTGACGTGCCGGTCGTACTCCTCCCGGGCCTTGACCGCCGACGGGCGGGTCGAGGTCTCGGCCACGGGCACATCCCACCATGCATCGGCCGGGGGCGGGCCCGACACAGTGTCTGCCGTTTCGGTCTCGACGTAGACACATGTGGGAACCGTCGCCCTCCGCGCGTCCGCGAGGGCTTCCCGCAGGTCACGCACGGTGCGGGGGCGCAGGACCCGCATGCCGAGCGAGGCGGCGTTGGCGCCGAGGTCGACGGGGAGCGGCGGTCCGGTGAAACCGCCGTCCGCGTCCCGGTGGCGGTAGTCGGTGCCGTGGCGCTCGGCGCCGACCGCCTCCGAGAGTCCGCCGATCGAGGCGTAGCCGTGGTTCTGGAGGACGATCAGCCGAAGGGGGAGGCGCTCCTGCACGGCGGTGACGATTTCGGTGGGGTTCATCAGATACGTACCGTCTCCGACGAGTGCCCAGACGGGCCGGTGGGGCGCGGCGAGCAGCACACCGAGGGCGGCAGGGATCTCGTATCCCATGCAGGAGTACCCGTATTCGACGTGGTACTGGTCGGGCGACCGGGTCCGCCACAGCTTGTGGAGGTCGCCGGGGAGCGATCCGGCGGCGTTGATCAGGATGTCGGTGTCGTCGACCAGAGTGTCGAGTACGCCGAGGACCTGGGCCTGGGTGGGGCGGGCGTCCTCGTCGGGGACGGCGTACGCGGCGTCGACGCGCTCCTGCCAGTCGCTCTTGGCCGTGCGCCACCGGTCCGGGGCGGGCGCCCGGCCGGCGAGGGCGTCCGTGAGCGCCGTGAGGCCCTCGCGCGCGTCGGCGACGAGCGGGAGCGCCGCCAGCTTGTGGGCGTCGAAGCCGGCGATGTTGAGGTTGACGAAGCGGACGCCGTCGGGGAAGAGGGTGCCGGACGCGGTGGTGAAGTCGGTGTACCGGGTGCCGACGCCGAGGATCAGATCGCTGGTCCGGGCCAGGGAGTTCGCGGTGGAGCTGCCGGTGTGGCCGATGCCGCCGGTCTCGCAGGGATGGTCGTACGGCAGGACGCCCTTGCCGGCCTGGGTGGTGGCGACGGGGATGCCGGTCCGCTCGGCGAGGGTGCGCAGGGCGTCCTCGGCCCGGCTGTGCCTCACCCCGCCGCCGGCGACGATCAGCGGACGTTCCGCCGCCCCGACGGCCCGTACGGCGGCGTCGAGTTCGGCGGTGTCGGGGCGGGGGCGGCGGACCCGCCAGACCCGCTCGGCGAAGAACTCCTCCGGCCAGTCGTACGCCTCCGCCTGGACGTCCTGGGGCAGTGCGAGGGTCACCGCGCCGGTCTCCACGGGGTCGGCGAGGACCCGCATCGCGGCGAGCGCGGCGGGGACCAGGGCCGCGGGGCGCCCGACGCGGTCGAAGTACCTCGAGACGGGCCGCAGGCAGTCGTTGACCGACACGTCGCCCGCGTAGGGGACTTCGAGCTGCTGGAGTACGGGGTCGGCGGGGCGGCCCGCGAAGGTGTCGCCGGGGAGGAGCAGGACCGGCAGATGGTTGACGGTGGCGAGGGCGGCGCCGGTGACGAGGTTGGTGGCGCCGGGTCCGATGGAGGTGGTGACGGCGTGGGCGGAGAGCCGGTTGGACTGGCGGGCGTAGCCGACTGCGGCATGGACCATGGCCTGTTCGTTGCGGCCCTGGTGGAAGGGCATGAGCGCGGGGCTCTCGACGAGGGCCTGGCCGATTCCGGCGACGTTCCCGTGGCCGAAGATGCCCCAGGTGGCGGCGACGAGCCGCTGCCGTTCCCCGTCGCGTTCCGTGTACTGGGCGGCGAGGAAGCGCACGAGGGCCTGGGCGACGGTCAGCCGGATGCTCATGCGTATCCCTCCGTGTGGTCCGGGTGGAAACAGATCTTCCACTCCCGCTCGGGTCCGGGGCCCGCCATGACGTTGAGATAGAAGAGGGCGTGACCCGGCTGGGCGATCGAGGGGCCGTGCCAGCCGTCGGGGACGAGGACGGCGTCGCCCGTCCCGACCTCGGCGAGGAGGTCGGACCCGCCGGGGCGGGAGGGCGAGATCCGCTGGTAGCCGACGGCGGCCGGGCCCTCGGTCTCGTAGTAGTAGATCTCCTCGAGGACGGACTCGGCGCCGGGGCGGTGCTCGTCGTGCTTGTGCGGCGGGTAGGAGGACCAGTTGCCGCCGGGCGTCACGACCTCGACGGCGATGAGCCGGTCGCAGTCGAAAGCGTCGGCCGAGGCGAAGTTCCGCACCTGGCGTGCGCGGTTGCCGCTGCCGCGGGTCTCGACGGGAACCTCCGGCGCGGGGCCGTAGCGGGCGGGGAGTCGTCGCTCGCACTTCGCTCCTGCCAAAGCGAAGCGGCCTCCCGCACCGGAGGCGATCTGGGCGTGGGCGTCGCGCGGTACATAGGCGAAGTCGGTCACTCCTTCGAACACGCTCGCGCGGCCCAGGAGTTCGAGGATCTCGCCGTCGACGCGCACGCTACAGGCACCGGAGAGGGGAAGCACGACCCATTCGCAATCCCCGCTCCCGAAGGAGTGAATCTCCCCCGGTCCGAGGGTGAGGACCCGGAGAGCGGAGTACGTCCATCCGGCCCGCTCGGGGTCGATGTCGAGCGCGTAGGGGCCGCGGGCGGCGGTTCCCGCGGGGATGTGGAGGGACGGGAATCGGCTCCGGGGCGGAGGGTGCGGGAGGGACGGGGGGCGGTCGGTGTTCATGGCCGATCCCTACCCCTTCTCCGGGAGGGTGCCGCTTCCGCTCGCCAGCGCCTCGGCGATCTCGGCGGCGTACGGCATGGCGGACGAGCAGGCGAGGCGGCCCGCGACGATCGCGCCGGCGGCGTTGGCGTGGCGCAGGGTCGTGTCGAGGTCCCGTCCGGCGAGCAGTCCGTCGACGAGCGCCCCGCCGAACGCGTCTCCCGCTCCGAGGCCGTTGACGACCTCCACGGGCAGCGGCGGCACCTCGGCGCTCGTCCCGTCGGCGGCGAGCGCGAGGACGCCCTCGGGTCCCCGCTTGACCACGGCGAGCCGCGGCCCGCCGTCGCCCCCGGCGGCCAGCAGCGCGCGGGCGGCCGCGTACGGTTCGCGCTCCCCCGTCGCCACCTCGCACTCGTCGAGGTTGCCGACGGCGACGGTCGCGTGCCGCAGCGCCTCGGCGTAGTACGGGCGGGCCGCCGCCGGGTCCGCCCAGAACATCGGCCGCCAGTCCAGGTCGAGGACCGTCACCTCACGCCCGGAGCGGGCGCGCAGCGCCGTCAGGGTCGCGGTGCGGCTGGGCTCGGCGGACAGGCCGGTGCCGGTCGCCCAGAAGACCCGGGCGGCGCGGACGGCGTCGAGGTCCAGCTCGTGCGGGCGGATCTCCAGGTCGGGGGCCTTGGGGCGGCGGTAGAAGGTGAGGGGGAAGTCGTCGGGCGGGAAGAGGGCGCAGAAGGTGACGGGGGTGGGGTACTCCTCGACCTCGGTCACCCAGCGGTCGTCCACCCCGAAGCCCTTCAGCTCGCGGCGCAGATAGGTGCCGAAGGGGTCGGCCCCGGTGCGGGAGAGGAGTGCGGTGCGGCGGCCGAGGCGGGCGGCGGCGACGGCGACGTTGGCCGGGGAGCCGCCGAGGAACTTGGCGAAGGTGTCGACCCGGTCGAGCCCGACCCCGGCCTGGAGCGGATAGAGGTCCACGCCGAGGCGCCCCATGGTGATCAGGTCGTACGGCTCCGACTCCACCCGCGCCACCTCTCGCGTCCGGCTTCCGCGCCCAGGTCTGTCCGCACCCAGGTCTAGTCGTCGGCCCGGAGGCGTGTCAACGATATGTCCGGACATTCGGACGGCCCGACCGGGCCGGTGCGGCGTGCTTGACGCTGCTCTCGGACCGCGGCGAAGGTGGCAGGCATGACGTCACCGCAGCCGTCCTCGCCGTCGCCGCAGCCGTCCTCGCCGTCATCACGGCCGTCGTCCCCACCCCGCATCCGGATCGGCTCCGCCCCCGACTCCTGGGGGGTGTGGTTCCCCGACGATCCCCGGCAGGTGCCCTGGCAGCGCTTCCTCGACGAGGTGTCCGGCGCCGGCTACGAGTGGATCGAGCTCGGCCCGTACGGCTATCTGCCCACGGATCCGGCCGTCCTGACGGAGGAGACCGCGCGGCGCGGCCTGCGGGTCTCGGCAGGAACGGTCTTCACCTCCCTCCACCACGGGCCGGACGTCTGGGACCGGACCTGGGCGCACGTCGCGGAGAACGCGGCCCTGGCACAGGCCGTGGGCGCGGAGCATCTCGTGGTCATCCCGTCGTTCTGGCGGGACGACCGCACGGGCGAGGTCCTGGAGGACCGGACCCTCACCGCCGACCAGTGGCGGGACCTGACGGGGCTCACCGAGCGGCTGGGACGGGAGGTGCGCGAGCGGTACGGGCTGCGGATCGTCGTCCATCCGCACGCCGACACCCATGTCGACGACGAGGAGAGCGTGGCGCGGTTCCTCGACGCCACCGACCCGGAGGCGGTGTCCCTCTGTCTGGACACCGGGCACTACGCGTACGCCGGCGGGGACAGCCTCAAGCTGATCGAGACGTACGGCGAGCGGATCGGCTACCTCCACCTCAAGCAGGTCGACCCGGAGATCCTGGCCGGGGTGGTCGCCGAGGGGGTGCCGTTCGGTCCGGCGGTGGCGCGCGGCGTGATGTGCGAGCCGCCGTCGGGGGTGCCCGCCCTCGAACCGGTGCTCGCCGCCGCGGCGGCGCTGGACGTGGACCTGTTCGCGATCGTCGAGCAGGACATGTACCCGTGCGAGGCGGACGTCCCGTACCCGATCGCGCTCCGCACCCGGCGCTTCCTGCGTTCCTGCGGCGTGTGACCCGGCGCATACCTTCCTGACCAGGGGTGACGCACGGGGACACACCGATGTCCCCATGCCCCGCTTTCGTCACGCATGTCCCTTCGCCGTCACGCATGTCTCCGTTACGCGGGGTTTCCGTCACAGGCGCTCGACAGGCGCTCTCCTCCGGTCTGGAGGGGTCGTTGCAGGGGGCAATGGCTCAGTGATCGCCAACGCCCGCCCGCAGCGCCCCCGAACGGCACCCCCGCCGCCGCTGCGCGGTGCGCAGGGAGGTACCAGGCATGACGGACAGCAGGCTCTGGTCGTACAAGGACATCGCCGCACACATCAAGGTGCAGCCCGACACGGTCCGCTCCTACCGGAAGCACGGACTGCTGCCGGCCCCCGACCATGTGGAGTCGGGCAAGCCCTACTGGTACGCGGACACGATCCGCGCCTGGGTCGCCAACCGCCCCGGCAACCGGGGCCGCCGCGACTGACCCGACGCGCCGCCCCGGGGCCGGGGCGACCCCCGCCCCGCACGCACACGGCGCCGGGCCCGGATCCCTCCGGGCCCGGCGCCGTCCCCGTGCGCCGTACGCCGTTCCCGGGCGTCGTGCGTCGGGCACTTCCCGTGCGTCATGCGTCGGGCTCAGACGATCAGGTCGTAGATGTTCCAGCCGTGGCCGGCCGGACGCGGGTGGTACGGCTCGCTGTTCTCGTTCCGCTCGCCCCACCGCAGCACGCCGTACATCAGCAGCCTGCCGTCCTTCGTCCTCGCCGCCAGGGAGGTGTCCTGGCCGCCGACGAGGCCCGTACCGGCGAGGGCGGTGAAGGCGTTCCAGCCGCCGCCGACCGGTCGCCGGGGCTCGAAGGGTACGGCGGGGTTCCGGCCGTCGGCCTTCTCGTAGCGCCACTGCCTGCCGTCCGCCGTGCGGGCGACGAGGCCGTCCCCGAAGGCGACCACGCTCGTGTAGACGTTCCAGCCGCCGCCCACCCGCACCCGGGACCCGAACGGGCGCTGGGGCGTGCCGGGGCCGGGGTAGCGCCACAGGACGCCGTCCCGGTCGCGGGCGACGAGGTCGCCGCCGGGCAGTCCGGTGAGGCCGGTGTAGACGTTCCAGCCGCCGCCGACCCGTACCCGTGGCGCGAACGGCTTCACGCCGCCGCCCCGGTAGTACCAGAGGACACCGTCCCGGTCGCGGGCCACCATGTCCCCCGAGCCCGACGCGGTGGTGGTGCCCAGCTTGGTGAGCGCCGTGTACACGTTCCAGCCGCCGCCGACCCGCTTGCGGGCCTTGAGCAGCGGCTCGTTCCTCCCGGTGGCGTCGTACTGCCAGAGCACGCCGTCGCGGTCGCGGGCGTGCAGCGAGGCGCGCCGGTAGGCCTCGGGGGTGCCCGTGACCAGCTGGAAGGAGAGCTCGCCGCGCGCCACGACACCGGCGGCGGTGTCCAGTTCGACGGTGGTGGAGAGGGTGCCGAGCCACTCGGCACCCGAGGGGACGTCGAGGGTGATGTCGTAGGTGACGGTCGAGGACCCGGCGGGCACCTCGGCCCCGGGCAGGTCGAGGACGAGCCAGACGCCGTCGCCCGTCTCCGGGTCGGGGGAGTCCCACGCGCACGGCTTCGACGGCCCGCCGTTCACCGCGCAGGTGGAGGTGAGCAGCCGGCCGGGGCGGCCCGGGTCCTCCCGCTCCGGCCCCCGGAAGGCGAGCCGTTCCGGCAGCAGGGGGCCGGTGACGCCGGGCGGCAGGGTGACGGTGAGCCGGGTGGTGACCGGCCCCTCCTCGCCGGCGGGCACGACCGGCGGACCGCCCTCCTGGACGATCGTCCCCGGTTCGACGGCGGCGTCGGCCACGCTCACGGGCGGCGCGATGGACTGCGCGGACGCGGCGGCCGCCGCCGGGGTGGTCACGACGGCGAGAACGGCTCCCGTCGCGACCAGGACTCTTCGCAGGTGTCTCATGGCATCACCCAGTTCCGTCGGTGCCGTTGGTGCGTCATGTTCGTGGTTCCGTCGGGTCCGTCAGAGGAGGGCGTCATAGATGTTCCAGCCCCAACCGACCCGCTTCCGGTTCGGTCCCGGGGGCGCGTAGTAGGTGCCCTCGTACGTCCACAGGTAGCCGTCCCTGTCGCGGGCCACGAGGTCCGGCGGGCCGAGGCGCTCGAGGTCTCCGGTGCCCACGAGGCCGGAGTAGACGTTCCACCCGCCGCCGACGCGCACGCGCGGCGCGAACGGGACGGCGGGGTTCCCCCGCTTGTGCCGGTAGAGCCAGAGCACTCCGCTCGTGTCCCTGGCCACGAGGCCGTCGCCGAGCGCGGTCATCGCGGTGTAGGCGTTCCAGCCGCCGCCGACCCGGACGGGCGCTTCGAAGGGGGCCGCGGACGGGTCCTGGTGGGAGCGCGCGTAGTGCCGGAGGACACCGGCACGGTCCCGGGCGAGCAGTCCCGTCGGCGTACCGGCGAGAGAGGTGAAGGCGTTCCAGCCGCCGCCGACGCGGACGCGCGGCCGGTACGGTGCGGCCGGGTCGCCCGAGCCGGAGTAGTACCAGAGGGTGCCGGCGCCGTCCCGGGCGACGAGGTCGCCGCCGCCGTCCGCCGTCGAGGGGCCGAGCTTGGTGAGCGCCGTGTAGACGCCCCAGCCGCCACCGACTCGCGTGCGCGGCTTGAAGGGCGCCCGGGCCTTGCTCGTCCCCTCGTACTGCCAGAGCACGCCGCTCCGGTCGCGGGCGTGCAGCGCCGTGCGCCGGTAGGCCTCCGGGGTACCGTCGACGAACTGGAACTCGACGGGCCCGTCGGCGAGTTTCTCGCCCGCCGCGGTGACCGAGACGGTGCCCCAGGTGGGGACGCCCACGGAGCCGTATGTGGCCGCGTCGACCCGGACGGCGTAGGTGATGGTGGGTGCGGCGGTGGTCGTCGGGAGTTGGGTGTAGGGATGCTCCCCGTCGTGAGGGCCGTTGAGCGGGCACGGCGTGAACGCGCCGCCGTTCACGGAGCACGACCAGGTGAGGTAGGAGAGCCAGCCGGGCCGTTCGCTGTTCCACCATTCGAGGTTCGCCCAGTCGATCCGGGCCGACACCTGTCCGGTGGCACCGGACGGGAGGGTGGCAAGCAGGTAGCTGGTGACGGGGCCCTCCTCGCCCGCGGGGACGACGGAGGTGCCGTCCCGCTGGACGACGGTGCCGGGCTCGGGCGCCGCGGCGACCGGGCCGGGCGTGCCCGCCGTGCGGTGCGCGGCAAGTGCCTGCGCCGCACCGGCGGCCGGGGGGATCAGAGCGGCGAGCAGGGCGCTCGCCGCGACCAGGAACGTACGGGTGGGTCTCATGGATCCCCCTCGGAGAGATGTCGGACCGCCGTGCCGACCGTCGGGTTCCCGGGCGACGGGCTCCGTGCGTCAGGGACGTGAGGAAGCGGTCTCCCGCACCTCCTCTGACACCTCTTCGACACCCGAACTCCCCCCAGGGTTGTACGCGTCCGACTCACTGACGCCGAAGCGGTCGTGGAAGCGCCGCAGCGGGCCCGGGGCCCACCAGGTGAGGCGGCCGGTCAGCTTCATCACCGAGGGCACCAGGAGGCTGCGGACCACCATGGCGTCCATCAGGACGGCGAGGGCGATGCCGAGGCCGAGCATCTTGGTGTTGGTGACGCGGGAGGTGCCGATGGCGACCATGACGACGGCGAGGATCACGGCGGCCGCGGTGATGAGCCCGCCGGTGTGGCGCAGGCCGAAGCGGACCGAGTGCTCGTGGTCGCCGGTGGCGTCGTACTCCTCCTTGATGCGGGACAGCAGGAACACCCCGTAGTCCATGGAGAGCCCGAAGGCCACGCAGAACATGAGCACGGGCAGCGTGGTCTCGATGTCGCCGGTGGCGGTGAAGCCGAGGAGTCCCGCGAGGTTTCCGTCCTGGAAGACCCAGACCACCGCCCCGAACATCGCCGTGAGGCTGAGGGCGTTGAGGACGACGGCCTGGACCGGGATGAGGACGCTGCCGGTGAGCAGGAAGACGAGGAGCAGCGTGACGACGACGATGATGCCCGCGGCCCACGGCAGCCGCTCGGCGAGGGCGTCCTTGGAGTCGACGAGGACGGCGGCCTGTCCGGTGACGGAGGTGTCGAACGGGGCCGGCGCGGCCCGCAGTTCGGCCACGGCCCGCTGGGCGTCCGCGCCGACGGTCTCGCCCTCGGGGACGACGGTGAAGTAGGCGTGGCCGCCGGGTGCGGTCACGGGTCCGTCGACCCGGACCACGCCGTCGAGGGCGCCGATCCGCTCGCGGTAGGCCGCGTACTGCGCGGGGGTGGCCTCTCCCTCGGCGAGCACGGTGATCCCGCCGCCGGGGTCTCCGGGGAAGCCGTCCCTCAGCTCGTCCTGGACGACCCGGGAGGAGGCGGTGACGGGCAGCTGGCGATCGTCGGCGGTGCCGAACTTCACGCCGAGGAAGGGCAGCCCGAGGAGGACGAGACCGGCGGTGGTGAGGACGGCGAAGACCGGTGCCCTGCGCATCACGAGCGCGGCGACCCGCCCCCAGCCCGCGCCTTCGGCGGCGGTCTCCCGGGGCGGCCGGCCCCGGCGGACGAGCTTGCGCAGGTCGAGCGCGTTGACCCGGTCTCCGAGCAGGACCAGGGCCGCCGGGAGCAGGGTGAGGGCCGCGGTCGCGGCGAGCAGGACCACGGCTATCCCGGCGTACGCGAAGGAGCGCAGGAAGTACTGCGGGAAGAGCAGCATCGCGGCGAGCGAGACGGCGACGGTGAGGGCGGAGAACAGCACGGTCCGTCCGGCGGTGCGCAGGGTGGCACGGACGGCGGCGTGGGTGTCGGCCCCGGTGGCGAGTTCCTCGCGGTAGCGGCGGACGACGAACAGGGCGTAGTCGATGGCGAGTCCGAGCCCGAGGGCCGTCGTCAGGTTCTGCGCGAAGACGGAGACGTCCGTGAACTCGGTGATGCCCCGCAGGACGGCGTTGGTGCCGAGGATGGCGACGATGCCGACGCCGAGCGGCAGCAGGGCGGCGACGGCGCTGCCGAAGACCATGACGAGCAGCACGAGGGTGAGCGGCAGGGCGATGAGTTCGGCCCGCAGCAGGTCCTCCTGGATGACCGTCTGCATCTCGTGGCGCACCGTGAGTCCGCCGCCGAGGGAGACCTCGACGGGGCCGTGGGTGCCCCGGTACTCGGGGGCGATCCGGTCGAGGACGGCGGCGGCGTCCTTCTCCTCCCCGGCGATACGGGCGGCGATCACGGCCTTCCGGCCGTCCTCGGAACGGAGGGCGGGCGAGCCGGTGGACCAGTAGGAGCCGACGCCGTCGACGCCCGGCTCGGCGTCCAGCCGCTCGGCGAGCCTCCTGGCCTCGGCGACGACCGCCGGGGCGTCGGCGCCGGCCGCTCCGGCGTCGACGAGCAGGAGCAGATTGGGCTGGGAGCCGGGGAACCGGCGCTCCAGGGCCTCCGTCGCGTAGGTGGATTCGGCGGCCGGGTCCTCCCAGCCGCCACTGCCCATCCGGTCGGCGACCCCGCCGCCGGCCAGCACGGCGAGGGCCGTGAGGACGAGGGCGACGAGGAGGGTGAGACGCGGCCGCGCGGTCACGAACCGCGTCCACCCGCCGCCTCCCGGGCCACCGGCCGCCTTCGCGGCCCGACCTGGGGCTTCGGCCCCGCGTCCGCCCCCACCGGGTGCTGATTTCTTGACTTCGGCCATGACGAGGTGTCCCCTTCACCTGACCCATGTGCTCGCTTCCCGGCAGGTCACATGGGTCGCCCATTGCCATAGACTGGCAAACACGAGTGATCACTCGCGTTTCACAAGAATGCGAGCGACCTCTCGTGTTTGTCAAACGTGTAGAGGAAAGCTGGGGACAGCCATGTCCGAGGACAGGTCCGAAGAGCCGAAGCCGCGCCGCCGCCAGGCCCGCGGCGAGCGCCGTATCGCGCAGCTGCTCCAGGCCGCCGCGAGCGTCTTCTGCGCGAACGGCTACACGGCGTCCAGCACCAACGCGATCGCCCGCGAGGCCCATGTCTCACCGGGCACGCTCTACCAGTACTTCCCGAACAAGGAAGCCATCGCGATCGAGCTCGGCGAGCGCCTCCTGCACGAGATGCGGGAGGCCCACGGCCAGGTGTTCGTCCCGGAGAACCTCGCCCTGCCGCTGCCCCGGCTGCTCGACGCCGTGGTCGACCCGATGATCGAGTTCAACTGCGCGAACCCCGTGTTCCTGGCCCTGATGCACGGCTCCGAGGTGCCCGGCCGGATCGCCGAGGAGCACGACGCCCTGCACGCCTCGCTCCTCGCGCGCGTGCAGGAGGTGATCGCCCACTACGCCCCCGGGCTGCCCGCGCCGGACCGTGCCCGCGTCGCCGACATGACCTTCGCGACCTTCAAGGGCGGCCTGGACCTCGTACTCGCCGCGCCCGAGGGCCCCGAGCGGGACGCGACGATCGCCGAGCTGAAGACCCTCCTGCTGCGCTACCTCGCCCCGCTGACCGAGGAGGCGGCACCCGCCCCGCCCCGCTGACCGACGAGGCGGCACCCCCCCCTCGCCCGCCCCGCCCGCCTCACCCACGCCCACCCGGCCCGCCTCCACCCCGGCCCGCCTCCGCCCCGCCCTCCCCCGCCTCCGCCGCGACTCCGGTCACCACGACTCCGAACCGCCGATCGCCTCGACGGGGCGCGCCTTCGCGCCCGACCGCGACTTCAGCGCGATCAGCGGGAAGACGAGGACGGAGACCATGCCGGCCCCGACGAGGGCCGCCGCCTCACCGGCCGTCATCGCCTTGTCGTCCACGCCGATGGTCGTGATCGCGACGACGAGCGGCAGTGCGGTGGAGCCGTAGAGGACGAGTCCGCCCCGGTCCTTCCGGTCGAGGTCGCGCGGGGCGAGGAACCAGATCGGCCCGCCGCGCACCACGAGGAACAGCAGCAGGAAGACCGGGAGCAGGAGCAGGGTCCGGCCGCCGTCGAGGAGCGAGGCCAGGTCGAACTCGATCCCGGTGACGACGAAGAAGACCGGGACGAGGAAGCCGAAGCCGACCCCCTCGATCTTCTCCAGGATCTCCGGACCCGACTCGGGCGCGGCCCCGGTCAGCACGAGCCGGGTGATGAGCCCGGCGGCGAAGGCGCCGAGCAGGATGTCGAGCCCGAGGGCCTGGGAGGCGCCCAGCATCACGGCGAGCAGCAGGAAGACGAAGCGGACCGCGAACTGCCCACTGGTGTGCAGGGTCTTGGCGATGATCCGGGAGAACCAGGGCGGACGCGGTCGCAGCGCCCAGTGGACGGCCCCGGCGGTGAGCGCGGCGAACACCGCGAGGAGGGCGGTCGACTCGCCCGCGCCGCGCCCGCTGAGCAGCAGCGCCATCGCGATGATCGGGCCGAACTCGCCGACCGCGCCGAAGGCCATGACGACCGAGCCGAACCGTCCGCGGAGGTCCCCTGCGTCGCGGAGCACGGGCAGGACGGTGCCGAGCGCGGTGCTGGTGAGCGCCACCCCGATGAAGACGCCGTCGGTGTAGCCGCCGCCGAGCAGGACGCCGGTGGCCAGTCCGAGCGCGAGGGCGATCAGCCAGGCCCACACGGAGCGCCGGAGGGTGTCGCCGCGGACCTTGCCGAACTCGATCTCGTACCCCGCGAGGAAGATCAGCATGGTGAGGCCGAGTTGGGAGAGTCCGTCGATCAGCGCGTCGGTGTGGGCCCAGTCCAGGACGTCGGGGCCGACGAGGATGCCGAGCAGGATCTCGAAGATGACGAGGGGGACGGGGAGCTTGCGACCGACCCCGTAGGCGAGCAGCGGCGCCAGGACGGCGATCGCCATGATCAGGATGAGCGTGGTCCCCGATTGCGACATATCGGGTGTTTACCATAGGCATCGACCGGACATGGCGACGCCTCGACTGGAATTTATACCCCCTAGGGGTATAATCTGCCGGTGTACGGTCCTGAACCCACGAGGAGAGCGCCATGACCGCAGAGACGAAGACCGAACTCACCACCGTCTACCAGGTCAAGGGCATGACCTGCGGCCACTGCGAGGGCGCGGTCTCCGGCGAGATCTCCGAGCTGGCCGGGGTCTCCTCCGTCACGGCCGTCGCCTCCACCGGACAGGTGACCGTCGTCTCCGCCGCCCCGCTCGACGAGGAGGCCGTGCGCGCCGCCGTCGACGAGGCCGGCTACGAGCTGGTCTGACCGCTCCCCCTCGACGCCCCGCAGGGCCGTACCGTTACCGGTACGGCCCTGCTCCCCTTTTTGGAACGGCACATGACCTCCAGCGTCACGGAAACCCCTCCGCACCCGACCGTCACCGAGCTGACGATCGGCGGGATGACCTGCGCCTCGTGCGCGGCCCGCGTCGAGAAGAAGCTCAACCGCATGGACGGGGTGACCGCGACCGTCAACTACGCCACGGAGAAGGCGCGGATCGAGCACGCCCCCGAGGTCGGGGTCGACGCGCTGATCGCCACCGTCGTCAAGACCGGCTACACCGCCGAGGAACCCCCGCCACCGCCCGAGCCGGAACCGCTCCCGGACACCCCGGCGGACGCGGAGGCCGGGGCCGCGCCCCCCGCGCAGGACCCCGAACTCGCGGCCCTCCGGCAGCGCCTGACCGTCTCCGCGCTCCTCGCCGCGCCCGTCGTCCTGCTCGCCATGGTCCCCGCGCTCCAGTTCGACAACTGGCAGTGGCTCTCGCTCACCCTCGCCGCCCCCGTCGTCGTCTGGGGCGGGCTGCCCTTCCACCGGGCCGCCTGGACCAACCTCCGGCACGGCGCCGCCACCATGGACACCCTCGTCTCGGTCGGCACCCTCGCCGCCTTCGGCTGGTCGCTCTGGGCCCTGTTCCTCGGCGACGCGGGCATGCCCGGCATGCGGCACGACTTCGATCTGACCGCGGACCGCCACGCCTCCTCCTCCACCATCTATCTGGAGGTCGCGGCCGGGGTCGTCACCTTCATCCTGCTCGGCCGCTATCTGGAGGCCCGGGCCAAGCGGAAGGCCGGTGCGGCGCTCCGGGCCCTGATGGACCTCGGCGCCAAGGACGTGGCCGTGCTGCGCAGAGGCACCGAGGTGCGGATCCCGGTCGCCTCGCTGCGGGCCGGAGACCGGTTCGTCGTCCGCCCCGGGGAGAAGATCGCCACCGACGGCACCGTCACCGAGGGCGCGTCCGCCGTCGACGCCTCCCTGCTGACCGGCGAGTCGTTGCCGCTGGACGCGGGCGTGGGCGACGACGTCACCGGCGGCTGCGTCAACGTCTCCGGCCGGCTCGTCGTCCGGGCCACCCGGGTCGGCGCCGACACCCGGCTCGCCCACATCGCGAAGCTCGTCGAGGACGCCCAGAACGGCAAGGCGCAGGTGCAGCGGCTCGCCGACCGGATCTCCGCCGTCTTCGTCCCGGTGGTGCTGCTCATCGCACTCGCCACCCTCGTCACCTGGCTGCTCGTCACCGACGACCCGACGGCCTCCTTCACCGCCGCCGTCGCCGTCCTGATCATCGCCTGCCCCTGCGCCCTCGGCCTGGCCACCCCGACCGCCCTCATGGTCGGCACCGGGCGGGGCGCCCAGCTCGGCATCCTGATCAAGGGCCCCGAGGTCCTGGAGTCCACCCGCCGGGTCGACACGATCGTCCTCGACAAGACGGGGACGGTCACCACGGGCCGGATGCGGCTGGCCGGTGTGCACGTGTACGGCGGGAAGTACGGCACCGACGCCACCGACGAGTCCGAGCTGCTGCGACTGGCCGGGGCCCTGGAGCACGCCTCCGAGCACCCGGTGGCCCGCGCCGTCGCGGCCGGCGCCCTCGAACGCTGCGGGGAGCTCCCCGTACCGAAGACCTTCGAGAACGTCCCCGGGCTCGGCGTACGCGGCTCGGTCGACGGCCACCTGGTCCTCGTCGGCCGCGCCGCGCTGCTGGCGGCGGAGGGCGTCGACGTGCCCGCGGGCGCCGGGCCCGGCGCCGTCCACGTTGCCTGGGACGGGGTCGCCCGCGGCACCCTGACCGTCGCGGACAGCGTCAAGGACACCAGCGCCGAGGCCGTCGCCCGGCTGCGCGGCCTCGGACTGCGGCCGGTCCTCCTCACCGGGGACCACCAGGCGGTGGCCGAGGCCGTGGCGGCGGAGGTGGGCATCGACGAGGTGATCGCCGAGGTGCTGCCGGAGGAGAAGGCCGAGGTGGTCCGGCGGCTCCAGGCGGAGGGCCGGACGGTCGCGATGGTCGGCGACGGGGTGAACGACGCGGCCGCCCTGGCCACCGCCGACCTGGGCCTGGCGATGGGCACGGGCACGGACGCGGCCATAGAGGCGAGCGATCTGACCCTGGTACGGGGCGACCTGCGGGTCGCCGCGGACGCGATCCGGCTCTCCCGCCGGACCCTGGCGACGATCAAGGGCAACCTCGGCTGGGCCTTCGGCTACAACCTGGCGGCGCTGCCGCTCGCGGCGGCCGGACTTCTCGACCCGATGATCGCCGGTCTCGCCATGGCCTTTTCGTCCGTCTTCGTCGTATCCAACAGCCTTCGTCTACGGCGCTTCGCCTGAATTCACCTACACGTGACGCACAGGACCTTCACAAGGAGACCTAGATCACAGATATTGGGGGGTAACCATCTGGGCTGTTCGCGAGTCTAAGTGGGCGATGCCGAGAACGTCTTGGGGGACGTTCATGGAATGTCTTGGGGGATGTTCCAGGCAAGCGTTGGCCGGGGCACGTGCACCGGGGAGCTTTGAGCGGCCCTCCCGTACGTACCCCGGCAGACCGCGTCGCGCCCGACCCGCGTAGCTTCTGCTGACACGGCAGACGCCCGGCCCGGATCCCGTGGGGGGAATCCGCACCGGGATATGGGAAGCGCCCCGACTATCGACCCGTGGGGGGATCGGTAGCGGGGCGCTTCTCGCATTTCCGCCGAGGCGCGGCTCGCCTCCGGGGACGCGGAAGGGGCACCACCGGTCGAGAGGTAACCGACCAGGGATGCCCCTGCGTCAACGCGGTCGTGACTAGCGGGCCTCGACCGGGACGAAGTCGCGGAGGACCTCACCCGTGTAGATCTGGCGCGGGCGGCCGATGCGGGAGCCGGGCTCCTTGATCATCTCGTGCCACTGGGCGATCCAGCCGGGCAGCCGGCCGAGCGCGAAGAGCACGGTGAACATCTCGGTCGGGAAGCCCATCGCGCGGTAGATGAGACCCGTGTAGAAGTCCACGTTGGGGTAGAGGTTGCGCGAGACGAAGTACTCGTCGGAGAGCGCGTGCTCCTCCAGCTTGAGCGCGATGTCCAGCAGCTCGTCGGACTTGCCGAGGGCCGAGAGGACGTCGTGCGCCGCCGCCTTGATGATCTTGGCGCGCGGGTCGAAGGACTTGTACACCCGGTGGCCGAAGCCCATCAGGCGGACGCCGTCCTCCTTGTTCTTCACCTTGCGGATGAAGGAGTCGACATCGCCGCCGTTGGCCTTGATGCCCTCGAGCATCTCCAGGACCGACTGGTTGGCGCCACCGTGCAGGGGGCCCCACAGGGCCGAGATGCCGGCGGAGATCGAGGCGAACATGTTCGCCTGCGAGGAGCCGACCAGACGCACGGTGGAGGTCGAGCAGTTCTGCTCGTGGTCCGCGTGCAGGATCAGCAGCTTGTCGAGCGCGTTGACGACGACCGGGTCCAGGTCGTACTCCTGCGCCGGGACCGAGAAGGTCATGCGCAGGAAGTTCTCGACGTACCCGAGGTCGTTGCGCGGGTAGACGAAGGGGTGACCGATCGACTTCTTGTACGCGTACGCCGCGATCGTCGGCAGCTTGGCGAGCAGCCGGATCGTGGAGAGGTGGCGCTGTTCCTCGTCGAACGGGTTGTGGCTGTCCTGGTAGAAGGTGGACAGCGCGGAGACCACCGAGGACAGCATCGCCATCGGGTGGGCGTCCCGCGGGAAGCCGCGGAAGAAGTTCTTGACGTCCTCGTGGACCAGCGTGTGCTGCGTGATCTCGTTCTTGAAGGTCGCCAGCTCGTCGACCTTGGGCAGCTCGCCGTTGATCAGCAGGTACGCCACCTCAAGGAAGGTGGAGCGCTCGGCCAGCTGCTCGATGGGGTAACCGCGGTACCGCAGAATCCCCTGCTCACCGTCGAGGTAGGTGATCGCGGATTTATAGGCGGCGGTGTTGCCGTATCCGCTGTCCAGGGTGACCAGACCGGTCTGGGCTCGGAGTTTCCCGATGTCGAAGCCCTTGTCGCCGACGGTGCTCTCGACCACCGGGTAGGTGTATTCACCGTCCGCGTACCGCAGTACTACAGAGTTGTCGCTCACGTCATCCCTCACCGACGTAGTGCCTCTTCTTCGAGGTGCCCTGACTGTCTCTACCATCCCCCATTTGGCTCAGGAGAGTGCACTCGGGGTCGACCATTGGGCCAATCGGCGGCACTCAGTGCCGCCAACCTTCATATCCTGCCCCCTTCGCCCCGGTTCCGGTAGTCCTCCGTGATCTTTCACACGAGGGCCGTCCCTGTGAGCCGAAACGCGAGTGCGGTAAAGCGCCTGCCCGCGGAGACCGTACGGACCGCCTGGGCGATCGCCCGGCGGGAGCCGACGAGGACCACGAGCTTCTTCGCGCGGGTCACGGCCGTGTAGAGCAGGTTCCGCTGAAGCATCATCCAGGCGCTCATGGTGACCGGGATCACCACGGCCGGATACTCGCTGCCCTGCGAACGGTGGATGGTGACCGCGTACGCGTGGGCGAGCTCGTCCAGCTCGTCGAAGTCGTAGAGCACCTCCTCGTCCTCGTCCGTCCGTACGGTCAGCTTCTGCTCGACGAGGTCCAGCTGCGTCACGACGCCCACGGTGCCATTGAAGACACCATTGGCCCCTTTGTCGTAATTGTTCCTGATCTGAGTGACCTTGTCGCCGACACGGAAGACCCGGCCGCCGAACCGCTTCTCCGGAAGATCGGGGCGGGCCGGGGTGATGACCTGCTGCAGCAGTCCGTTCAGCGAGCCCGCGCCGGCCGGACCCCGGTGCATGGGGGCGAGGACCTGCACGTCACGGCGGGGGTCGAGGCCGAACTTGGCCGGAATCCGCCGGGCCGCGACATCCACGGCGACCCGGGCGGCGTCCTCGGTCTCCTCCTCGACGAAGAGGAAGAAGTCCGGCAGTCCCTCGGTCTTCGGCGGGGTGCCGGCGTTGATCCGGTGCGCGTTGACGACGACGCCGGACTCCTGCGCCTGGCGGAAGATCCGGGTCAGCCGGACCGCCGGCACGGGGCTTCCCGGGGCGAGCAGATCGCCGAGGACCTCGCCCGCGCCGACCGACGGAAGCTGGTCCACATCGCCCACGAGGAGCAGGTGGGCCCCCGGCGCCACCGCCTTCACCAGCTTGTTCGCCAGCAGCAGGTCGAGCATGGACGCCTCGTCGACCACGACCAGGTCCGCGTCCAGGGGCCGGTCCCGGTCATAGGCCGCGTCGCCGCCCGGCTTGAGTTCGAGGAGGCGGTGGACGGTGGACGCCTCCGCGCCGGTCAGCTCCGCGAGCCGCTTGGCCGCCCGGCCGGTGGGGGCGGCGAGGACCACCTTGGCCTTCTTGGCGCGGGCCAGCTCCACGATGGAGCGAACCGTGAACGACTTGCCGCAGCCGGGGCCGCCGGTGAGCACCGCGACCTTCCGGGTGAGCGCGAGCCGTACGGCCTCCTCCTGCTCGGGCGCGAGCGAGGCCCCCGTCCGGTCCGCGAGCCAGGCGAGGGCCTTGTCCCAGGCCACGTCCCGGAAGCCCGGCATCCGGTCCTCCTCGGCCCGCAGCAGCCGCCTGAGCTGCCCGGCGAGCGACAGCTCGGCCCGGTGGAAGGGGATCAGGTACACGGCGGTGACGGGCGCCCCCTCCGGGCCGGGAACGGTCTCCCGTACGACCCCCTCGGGATCCTCCGCCAGCTCGGCGAGGCACTCGATGACGAGCCCGGTGTCGACCTGGAGGAGCTTCACCGCGTCGGCGATCAACCGCTCCTCGGGGAGGAAGCAGTGCCCCTGGTCGCTGGACTGCGAGAGGGCGTACTGGAGCCCGGCCTTCACCCGGTCGGGGCTGTCGTGGGGTATGCCCACGGCCTGGGCGATCTTGTCGGCGGTGAGGAAGCCGATGCCCCAGACGTCGGCGGCGAGCCGGTACGGCTGGTTCCGCACGATCGAGATCGAGGCGTCCCCGTACTTCTTGTAGATCCGGACCGCGATGGAGGTGGAGACACCGACGCCCTGGAGGAAGACCATCACCTCCTTGATCGCCTTCTGCTCCTCCCAGGCCGCGCTGATCTTCTTCGTGCGCTTGGGACCCAGGCCCGGGACCTCGATCAGCCTGCCGGGGGCCTCCTCCAGGATCTGGAGGGTGTCCAGACCGAAGTGCTGGGTGATGCGGTCGGCGAAGACGGGGCCGATGCCCTTGACGAGACCCGAGCCGAGATAGCGGCGGATGCCCTGGATCGTGGCGGGCAGCAGCGTCGTGTAGTTCTCGACGGTGAACTGCTTGCCGTACTGCGGATGCGAGCCCCAACGGCCCTCCATCCGCAGCGACTCCCCCGGCTGCGCCCCGAGCAGCGCCCCGACCACGGTGAGCAGGTCCCCGGCCCCGCGCCCGGTGTCGACGCGGGCGACCGTGTACCCGCTCTCCTCGTTGGCGTAGGTGATCCGCTCCAGGACCCCTTCGAGCACGGCCGACCCCGGCCCGCGACCTTCGTTGGACATGCCCCGAAGGTAGCGAACCGGTCGGACAGCGCGGGCGGCCCCGTGGACAACTCCCCTCCGGGGCGCCGGGGGCGGGGCCGGCGGGCGGAGCGCTCGCGGCGCCGGGGACGCTGCACGGGGCTACGATGTATGAGAGGTGTGCTTTCTTCCCACATGACCCACATGGAGGGTGATCATGGGTGTGACCAACGTGGATGTGGACGACGATGTGCTCGCCGAGGCCGCGAGGCTCCTCGGTACGACCACGAAGAAGGACACGATCAACACGGCCCTGGAAGAGGTCATAAGGCGGCATCACCGCCGGGAGGCGTTCCAGCGGCTCGCAGAGCGTGGCGCGCGCGGGGCGTTGGAGCGCACCCGCCGGGACTGGGAAGCGCGCAAGGCCGCCCAGCGGGCTGGGGACGGCGAGTGATCACGTACCTCATCGACACCGGCGCGTACGTCCACCTCGGCACCGATCCCGCCGCACAGCGGCGCTGGGACGCCGAGATCGAGACAGGCGCTATCGGCATGTGCGAGGCCACCCGGACGGAGATCCTTTTCAGTGCCGTGAACGCGGAGGACCGCGACGAGATCGATGAGGACCTCGTTGCCATGTTCGCGCCGGTGCGCGTCCCGAAGGACGCGTGGCGATGGGTGGAAACCGCCCAGTACAAGCTGACGCAGAGGGGACAGCACCGCGCGGCGGGTGTCGTGGACCTGCTGCTCTGCGCCACCGCCGTCCATCACGGGCTGACCCTCCTGCACCGGGACAACGACTTCGCCGCGGTCGCCCGCGTCCTCAAGGAGGTCGAGCAGCAGGACGTGCGGCACCTGGGCGAGTGACCGGCCGGCCGCCGCAGGTCCTCAGACCGCCAGGAACCTCTCCAGCGTCTCCTCCAGGACCTCGGCGCCGTCCCTCGACCACAGGTCGTCGTTGAAGATCTCCACCTCCACCGGGCCCGTCCAGCCCGCCTTCTCCGTCAGGTCCGCCCAGGCACGGAGGTCGATCGCGCCGTCGCCCAGCTGGCCCCGGCCGGTCAGGACGCCCGCCGGGAGGGGGGTCGTCCAGTCGGCGAGCTGGAAGGAGTGGATGCGGCCCGACGCGCCCGCGCGTGCCACCGCCGCCGGGGCCCGGTCGTCCCACCAGAGGTGGTACGTGTCGACCACCACGCCGACCTGCTCGGGCGGGAAGCGCTCGGCGACGGCCAGCGCCTGGTCCAGGGTGGAGACCGCGCAGCGGTCGGCGGCGTACATGGGGTGGAGGGGTTCGACGGCCAGCCGGATTCCGCGTTCGCCCGCGTAGGGGGCCAGCTCGCCGATCGCCTCGGTGATGCGGGCGCGGGCCGAGGGCAGGTCCGGGAAGGCGGGGGTGAGGCCGCCGGAGACCAGCACGACGGTGTCCGTGCCGAGCGCGACCGCCTCGTCGATCGCCGCCCGGTTCTCCGCCTCCCAGCCGTCCGAGGTGAAGAAGCCGCCGCGGCAGAGGGTGGTGACGGTGAGGCCCGCGTCCCGCACCAGGTCGGCCGCCGCCTCGACCCCGTACTCCTGGACCGGCTCGCGCCACAGTCCGACGCCCGGGATGCCGAGCCGCACGCAGTGGGCGACGAGGTCGGGGAGGGACAGCTGCTTGACCGTCATCTGGTTGACGCTGAAGCGGTCGAGGTTCATCCCAGGCCCCCCTGGACCGTCAGGAGGGAGCGCATGCGCGATTCCGCGAGCGCCGGGTCGGGGAACAGACCCAGGCCGTCGGCCAGTTCGTACGCCTTCGCGAGGTGCGGAAGCGAGCGCGCGGACTGCAGCCCGCCGACCATCGTGAAGTGGTCCTGGTGGCCGGCGAGCCAGGCCAGCAGGACCACTCCCGTCTTGTAGAAGCGGGTGGGCGACCGGAAGAGGTGCCGGGACAGGGCGACCGTCGGGTCGAGGATCGCGCGGAAGCCGTCCGTGTCGCCGGTGTCCAGGGTGCGGACCGCCTCCGCCGCGAGGGGTGCCAGCGGGTCGAAGATGCCCAGCAGGGCGTGGCTGAAGCCCTGTTCGTCGCCCGCGATCAGCTCCGGGTAGTGGAAGTCGTCGCCCGTGTAGCAGCGCACCCCCTCCGGGAGGCGGCGGCGCAGTTCGACCTCGCGCCGGGCGTCCAGGAGGGAGACCTTGATGCCGTCGACCTTGTCGGGGTGCGCTGCGATGACCTCGAGGAAGGTCTCGGTCGCGGTGTCCAGGTCGGCCGATCCCCAGTACCCGTCGAGCGCCGGGTCGAACATCGGGCCGAGCCAGTGCAGGATCACCGGCTCGCTCGCCTGGCGGAGGAGGTGTCCGTACAGGTCCAGGTAGTCCTCCGGGCCCGAGGCCGCCGCGGCGAGGGCGCGGGAGGCCATCAGGACGGCCCGGGAGCCGGTCTCCTCGACGAGCGCGAGCTGCTCCTCGTACGCCTTGCGGACCGCCGCCAGGCCGGCGGGGCCGGTGAGGCGCTCCGGTTCGGCGAGCTGGTCGGTGCCGACGCCGCAGGCGATCCGCCCGCCGACGGCCTTCGCCTCGGCGGCGGAGCGGCGGATCAGCTCGGCCGCTCCCGTCCAGTCGAGGCCCATCCCCCGCTGCGCGGTGTCCATGGCCTCGGCGACCCCGAGGCCGTGGGACCACAGGTGGCGGCGGAAGGCGAGGGTGGCGTCCCAGTCGACGGCGGCCGGCGAGTCGGGGGTGGTGTCGGCGTAAGGGTCGGCGACGACGTGGGCGGCGGAGTAGACCGTACGGGAGGTCAGGGCGCCGCCCCCGGCAGGGGCCAGGGGCTCGCCGCGGGGCGCGTACTCCCGTACGCCTCCGCCGATCTCGGGCAGGCGGATCACAGGCCGACCTCCGGGACGTCGAGGCGGCGGCCCTCGGCGGCGGACTTCAGGCCGAGTTCGGCGAGCTGGACGCCGCGGGCGCCCGCGAGGAGGTCCCAGTGGTACGCCTCGTCGAGGGCGACGTGCCGCAGGAAGAGCTCCCACTGGGCCTTGAAGCCGTTGTCGAACTCGGCGTTGTCGGGGACCTCCTGCCACTGGTCGCGGAAGGGCTCGGTCGCCGGGATGTCCGGGTTCCAGACGGGCTTGGGGGTGGCGGAGCGGTGCTGGACGCGGCAGTTGCGGAGTCCGGCGACCGCGGAGCCGTGGGTGCCGTCGACCTGGAACTCGACGAGTTCGTCGCGGTTGACGCGGACGGTCCAGGAGGAGTTGATCTGGGCGATGGCGCCGCCCTCCAGCCGGAAGATGCCGTAGGCGGCGTCGTCGGCGGTGGCCTCGTACGGCTTGCCCTGCTCGTCCCAGCGGCGCGGGACGTGGGTGGCGACCTGGGCGGTGACGGAGGTGACCCGGCCGAAGAGCTCGTGGAGCACGTACTCCCAGTGCGGGAACATGTCGACGACGATGCCGCCGCCGTCCTCGGCGCGGTAGTTCCAGCTGGGGCGCTGGGCGTCCTGCCAGTCGCCCTCGAAGACCCAGTAGCCGAACTCGCCGCGTACGGAGAGGATCTCGCCGAAGAAGCCGCCGTCGATGAGGCGCTTGAGCTTGAGCAGGCCCGGCAGGAACAGCTTGTCCTGGACGACGCCGTGCTTGACGCCCTTCTCGGTGGCGAGCCGGGCGAGCTCCAGGGCGCCGGCGAGGTCGGCGGCCGTGGGCTTCTCGGTGTAGACGTGCTTGCCGGCCCGGACGGCCTTGGTGATCGCCTCGGCGCGGGCGGAGGTGACCTGGGCGTCGAAGTAGATGTCGATCGTGTCGTCGGCGAGGACGGCGTCGAGGTCGGTGGACCACTCGGTGAGGCCGTGGCGCTCGGCGAGTGCGCGCAGGGCGGGCTCGCGGCGGCCGACGAGGACCGGCTCGGGCCAGAGGGTCTCGCCGTTGCCGAGGTCGAGGCCGCCCTGCTCGCGCAGGGCGAGGATCGAACGGACGAGGTGCTGGCGGTATCCCATGCGTCCGGTGACGCCGTTCATGGCGATGCGGACTGTCCTGCGTGTCACGAAAGGTTCCTCTCCGCGGTGTGCCGCGCTCCGATAGAAAGCGCTTTCCATCACGGATGACGCTAGCCTGCCGACATCGCCGTCGACAAGGGCCCTGGAGGTACGCACACGATGACCGTCACCCTGGCGGACGTGGCCGCCCGCGCACGGGTCTCCCCCGCCACCGTCTCCCGCGTCCTGAACGGCAACTACCCGGTCGCCGCGTCGACCCGCGAACGGGTCCTGCGCGCCGTGGACGAGCTGGACTACGTCCTCAACGGCCCCGCGAGCTCGCTCGCCGCCGCCACCTCCGACCTGGTCGGCGTCCTCGTCAACGACATCGCCGACCCCTTCTTCGGGATCATGGCGAGCGCGGCGCAGAGCGCCATCGGAGAGGGCGGCTCGGGGCGCGGCGGGGGCGAGAAGCTCGCCGTCGTCTGCAACACCGGCGGCTCCCCCGAACGCGAACTGACCTACCTCACCCTGCTCCAGCGGCAGCGGGCCGCGGCCGTGGTCCTCATGGGCGGCTCCCTGGAGGACCCCGAACACCTGGCGGCCACCGCGGCCAAGCTGGCCAAGCTGGCGGAGGCCGGGACCCGGGTCGTGCTGTGCGGCCGCCCGCCCGTCACCGGCGACGCGAACACCGCGGCGCTCGTCTTCGACAACCGGACCGGCGCGCGACGCCTCACCGAGCACCTCCTCGAACTCGGCCACCGGCGCATCGGCTACGCGGCGGGTCCGGCCGACCGGACGACGACCCGGCACCGCCTCGAAGGCCACCGCGCGGCGCTCGCGGCGGCGGGCGTCGAGGAGGGCCCGACGGTCCACGGCGCCTACGACCGGCAGGCCGGCCACGCGGCCACGGCCGAGCTCCTCGCCCGCGACCCGGACCTCACGGCGGTCGTCGCCGCCAACGACACGGTGGCCCTCGGCGTCTGCGCGGCCCTTCGGGAGCGGGGCCTCGACATCCCGGGCGACGTGTCCGTGGCGGGCTTCGACGACCTGCCGTTCTCGATCGACGCGGTCCCGTCCCTGACGACGGTCCACCTCCCCCTGCACGAGGCGGGGGTGCGGGCGGGCCGCCTGGCGATGGGAACGGAGGAACCCCGCACCGGCGGCCTGGAGCGGGTCCCGGCGGAGCTGGTGGTACGGGGGTCGACGGGGCGTCCGCGGGGGTAGTGGACGGCTATCGTGGTGACCAACGGCACACGGAGGCCGGCATGACGACCATAGAGATGGACGTTCGAAGCGCTTGGGACGCGCTGGACGACGCCAACCTGCCTGGCGGCTATCGCGTGGAGATCACGGACGGAAAGATCATCATGACGCCGCGGGGCGAGAGCCGGTCGGACATCCTCGTCGAGTCCGCGCCGCAGATCAAGAAGCAGCTCGCCGGTCACGGCAAGCTGCTCATGGACGTCATGATCGACTTTCCTTCGAGCCTCTACGGGTACGCTCCGGACCTGGCCATCATCGCCCCCGGATCCGAACGCAACGGTCGCGGACGATTCGAGTGGCACACACTGGAAGCGGCCATCGAGGTCATCTCGAAGAGCACTCGCGACAACGACTTCGCGAAAAAGTTCCGGATGTACGCCGAGTGCGCCATCCCGGTCTACGTGATCATCGACCCGTCCGACGACACCTGCACGATCCACAGCCGCCCCACCCGCCGCGGCACCTACGACGAGCAGGAGCAGATCGCCTTCGGCGAGGACCTGATCCTCGCCCTCGAAGGGCGGGAGATCGTCGTCAAGACCGACGGATTCCCCCGCTCCGAGGGCTGAGGGCCGGGGCTACTTCTCCGGCTTCAGGCCCGTCGCCGTCAGGACCGCCTCCACCGTCTCCTCCACCGTCTGGTCCGCGTTGTCGATCCAGACGGCCTCGCCCGACAGTTCCGACCGCATCGCCTCGTCCAGGAAGGCCCAGTTGGTCGTCAGCCGCTTGTGGCGGGCGTTGTTGCGTTCCCAGGCCTTCTCCGGGCCGGGGGCCAGGATCACCGCGTGCAGCGGGACCGCCTTGGCGTGGGCGCGGTAGAAGTCCAGGTGGGAGCGGCGTACGACCACGTCGTCGAGGACCGGGAGGAAGCCGGCCGCGGCGAGACTGTCCGCGAGGAGGCAGGCGTTGCGGGCGCGCAGCAGGATCTGGCGGTCCGCCTCGGGATCGCCGTCCGGGGTGGGCCAGTGGCAGCCCCGGACGATCAGTTCCTGGAGCCGGTCCACCTCGATGTGGGCGGAGCGGTCGAAGCGGGCCGCGAGGGCGGCCGCGACGGTCGACTTGCCGCTGCCGGGGATCCCGGCCAGCAGCACGGCGCCGGGGGCGGGCCGGGGGGCGTCGACGGTGATGTTCTCGAAGGTCATGCGGGCCTTTCCTCGCCGATGGGGCCGGTCGACGATACGGCCACGGGCTCGGCGGGCGCCAGGGAATTCCCTGGCGCCCGGCGGCCCGGCGCGAAGGAGGTCAGGGCCACTCCGCCGACCAGGAGCGCCGCCGCGCACCAGCGGGCCGGGCTCACCCCCTCGCCGAGGAAGAGCGCCGCCGAGGACATGCCGAAGACGGGGACGAGGAGGGAGAAGGGGGCGACGGACGAGGCCGGGTAGCGGCGCAGCAGCCAGCCCCAGGCGCCGAAGCCGAAGACGGTGGTGACCCAGGCGACGTAGAGGATGACTCCGGCGCCGGTCCAGTCGAGTGCGCGCAGGGCGGCGAGGTCGCGTTCCGGTCCCTCCAGGAGGAGGGAGAGGGCGAGCAGCGGCAGGACGGGCACGGTGCTGACCCAGACCATGAAGTTGAGCGCGTCGGGCGGGGAGGCCTTGCGGGTCAGGACGTTGGAGACGCCCCAGCAGGCCGCCGCGGCGATCACGAGGGCGAAGCCGGTGAGGGAGCCGGTCCCGCCCTCGTCGGCCGCGGCGACGCCGATGCCGGCCAGGGCGACGCCCATGCCCGCCACCTTGAGGCGGCCGGGGCGTTCGCCGAGGGCGGCGAAGGCGAAGAGGGCGGTGAAGACGGCCTGGACCTGGAGGACGAGGGAGGAGAGTCCGGCGGGGGCGCCGAGGTCCATTCCGGTGAAGAGCAGCCCGAACTTGGCGACGCCGAGGACGAGCCCGACCGCCAGGATCCACTTCCAGGCCACGGTGGGCCGGCCCACCAGGAACACCGCGGGCAGGGCGGCGGCGAGGAAGCGGAGGGCGGAGAAGAGCAGCGGCGGGAAGTGGTCGAGGCCGATCTCGATGACGACGAAGTTGACTCCCCAGACGGCGGCGACCAGGGCGGCGAGGGCGAGGTGGGCGGGGCGCATGGGTCGAGCATCGCCGCCGCCGACCGTGTAGCACCAGCACGGGTTTCTTCATGGTGGGATGTAGCAACGCTTCACTCATCCCGTCGCGATCGCCCGCGGGGCATCACGGCGGGAGGGAGCACCGCTTCGTTCGCCTCACCGCGATCGCCCCGAGGAGGAACCCGTGCTGGATCTCGGCCGTCTGCGCGCCCTGCACGCCGTCGCCGTCCACGGCAGTGTCGGCGCCGCCGCCACCGCCCTCGGCTACACCCCGTCGGCGGTCTCCCAGCAGATCGCGAAGCTGGAGCGCGAGACCCGGACGACCCTGGTCGAACGCAGCGGCCGGGGCATCCGGCTGACCGACGAGGCCCGTCAGCTGGCCGCCACGGCCCAGGAGTTGCTGGCCCTGGTCGAGGCGGCGGAGGTGCGGCTGGAGGAGCGTCGGGGGCGGCCCGCCGGGCGGCTGGCGATCGGTTGTTTCCCGAGCGCGGCGCGCGGTCTGATGCCCCGGGCGCTCGCCGAGCTGACCCGGCTCCATCCCGAGCTCGACGCCCGTCTCTCGGAGGTGGACCCGCATCTGTCGGTCGATCTGGTGGCTCGGGGTGTGATCGATCTGGCGGTGGCGCACGACTGGGACATCGCGCCGCTGCCGGTGCCGCCGGGGGTGGAGCAGGTGGTCATCGGCGACGATCTGTGCGACATCCTGGTGCACCGGGACCATCCGCTCGCGGCGCGGTCGGCGGTGCGCCGGGAGGAGCTGGCGGCGGAGCGGTGGATCTCGCAGCCGCCGGGGACGGTCTGTCACGACTGGCTGGTACGGACCCTGCGGGCGACGGGCTTCGAGCCGCTGATCGTGCATCAGGCGGAGGAGAACCACACCCAGCTGGCCCTGGTGGCGGCAGGCCTGGGGATCGCGCTCGTACCGCGTCTCGGGCGGGGGGCGCTGCCGCCGGAGGTGGTGCCGGTGCGGCTCGACCCGATGCCGATGCGCCGCTTGCACGCCATGTGGCGGACCGGGGCGGCGCGGCGCCCGGCGATCCGGGAGACGGTCCGTACGCTCCAGGAGCTCTGGCCCGGAATCGCCGCCGTGGGTGATTCGTGCGCGGGTCCTTGACCTGGCAGTTACTTTCGGGCTATCCGTGACTCCTTGGAAGTTTCCTTCAGAAGGGTCGGAAGGGTTCTTCCGCACGTTTCCTCCAACCTCGCACGGCCGGAAGGAGCATCAGTGCACCACCGCGCCCCCGCCCCCTCCCGACGCACCCTCCTCACGGTGACCGCCGCCGCGGCAGCGGCCGCCGTCACCGGGGTGGGCACCCCCGCCCATGCCGAGAAGGACCGGCACGCCGACCGGAAGCTCCGGCGGATCATCGACCGCATGTCCCTCGAGGAGAAGGTCGGCCAGCTCTTCGTGATGCGGGTGTACGGCCACTCCGCGACCGCACCCGACCAGGCCGACATCGAGGCCAACCTCCAGGAGATCGGTGTCCGTACGGCCGCCGAGCTGGTCGAGCGCTACCACGTGGGCGGTGTCATCTACTTCACCTGGGCCCACAACACCCGCGACCCGCAGCAGATCGCCGCGCTCTCCAACGGCATCCAGCAGGCGGCGCTCGCGCAGCCCACGCCGATCCCCGCGCTCATCTCCACCGACCAGGAGCACGGCATCGTCTGCCGGGTGGGCGAGCCCGCCACCCTGGTGCCCGGGGCGATGGCCCTCGGCGCCGGCGGCTCGCACGCGGACGCCCGCAGGGCGGCGCAGATCGCGGGCGAGGAACTCGCGGCCGTGGGCATCCGGCAGAACTACGCCCCGGTGGCGGACGTCAACGTCAACCCGGCCAATCCGGTCATCGGCGTCCGGTCCTTCGGCTCCGACCCGGCGGCGGTCGCCGGTCTGGTCGCCGCGCAGGTCAAGGGCTATCAGCGGGCCGGGGTCGCGGCCACCTCCAAGCACTTCCCGGGCCACGGCGACACCGCCGTCGACAGTCACCACGGGCTGCCGACGATCACCCACACGCGGGCGGAGTGGAGCGAGCTGGACGCCCCGCCCTTCCGGTCGGCGGTCGCCGCCGGGATCGACTCGATCATGACCGCGCACATCGTGGTCCCCGCGCTCGATCCGAGCGAGGACCCGGCGACGCTGTCCCGGCCGATCCTCACCGGCATCCTGCGCGAGGAGCTCGGCTACGACGGTGTGGTGGTCACCGACGCGCTCGGCATGGAGGGGGTGCGCACCAAGTACGGCGACGAGCGCGTCCCGGTCCTCGCCCTGAAGGCGGGTGTGGACCAGCTGCTCAACCCGCCGAAGCTGGACGTGGCGTGGAACGCGGTCCTGAAGGCCGTCAGGAGCGGCGAACTGACGGAGGACCGGCTCGACGAATCGATCCTGCGCATCCTGCGGCTCAAGGCGAAGCTCGGCCTGTTCCGGAACGCGTACGTCACCCGGGCCGGCGTCGAGCGGAAGGTCGGCACCGCCGCCCACCTCGCCCAGGCCGACCGGATCGCCGAGGCGACCACGACCCTGCTGCTCAACGAGGGCGGTTTCCTGCCGCTGAGCCCGGCACGCCACGGCTCGGTGCTCGTCGTCGGAGCCGATCCGGCCTCGCCGTCGGGGACGACGGGTCCGCCGACCACGACGCTCGCGACCGCCCTGACGGAGCTGGGCTTCACCGCGACCGCGCTCTCCACCGGGATCACCCCGACGGCCGCGCGGATCGAGGAGGCGGTGGCGGCCGCGGCGGGCAAGGACGTGGTCGTCGTCGGTACGTACAACGTCACCGCGACCAGTCCGCAGCGCACGCTGGTGGCCCGGCTCGTCGCGACCGGGGTGCCCGTGGTGACGCTCGCGATCCGCAACCCGTACGACATCGCCCGGATCGGCGGCCAGCGGGCGACGCTCGCCACCTACTCCTGGACCGACGTCGAACTGCGGGCGGCGGTACGGGTCCTGGCCGGGCGGGCGCGGCCCCGTGGCCGGCTGCCGGTCCCCGTACAGCACGCGGACGATCCCGCGAAGGTGCTCTACCCGGTCGGTCACGGTCTGTCGTACCGCTGACGCGGAGGTGGGGTGCGTCCGCGCCGGACGCACCCCACCTCAGCCGTCTCGGGGCGTCACGGCCGCAGGCCGTGCTCCTTCGTCGCGTCCTCGTCGACCGGCTTGTCGAGCCGCGCGTCGAAGCGGGCCAGCGGCTGCGCCGCCTGGACGGCCGGGGCGGGGACGCCGGCCCAGGCGAGGATGCGGGCGGTGGCGTTGTTCCGCTCGGCCTCGACGAGCCCGGCGACGTTCGCGCCGTGGTTGGCGCCCGGGGCCACGTACACGTAGCTGTCGCGCGCGCCCTTGCCGAGGTGGAACTTCTCGGAACCCCACGGGTCGTTGCCGCCGTAGACGAAGAGCATCTTGTTCGCGTTCTTGCGAACCCAGTTGTCGACGTCGCGCATGGCGTGCTGCTTGAACTTCATGGGGATCTCGCGGGGCACGAAGTTGCTCGCCGGCTGGTAGCCGTAGCGGCTCAGGCCCTTGAGGTGGGGCTGCTGGATGGTGGGCGAGCCGAGCTCGGTCGCCGCCTGGTAGTAGTACGGGGTGTACGGCTCCAGGCCCTGGTCGGTGTAGGCGGCCCAGCCGGAGTAGGCGTCGATCGTGTTGTAGACCTCGTCGTCGGTGGCGGTCTTCGCCACCGGGATCTGGTCGCAGACGTCCTCGCCGTAGTACTGCCAGAAGCCCCACACGAAGTCGAGGACGACGGCCTCGAAGGCCTTGTCGAGCGTGCCGACCGTATGGAAGGTGGCGCCCTCCGACTCGGCCCACGCCTGGTACTTGGCCTCGAGGGGCGCGCGGCGGACGAGGGCCTCGCGCTGGAGGTTGTTCAGGCGGTCGCGGCACTCCTTGGTGCCGACGGTCGCGAAGAACCGGTCGTAGGCCGAGTCCTCCTTGTTGACCACGTCGTTCGGGGCGACGTAGGCAACGACACCGTCCATGTCACGCGGGTAGAAGCGCTCGAAGTAGGTGGCGGTCATGCCGCCCTTGGAGGCGCCGGTGGAGAGCCACTTCTCGCCGTAGATCTTCTTGAGGGCGGTGAAGATCCGGTGCTGGTCGCTCGCCGCCTGCCAGATGTCGAGCTTGGACCAGTCGGCGGGCTGCGGCCGGGACGGCGTGAAGAAGCGGTACTCCATGGAGACCTGGTTGCCGTCGATGATCCGGGTCGGCTCGGCACGGCTCGGGGTGGTGCTGAGCGAGTACCCGCTGGTGCGGAAGACGGTGGGGCGGCCCGTGTCCTTGTGGAGGACGGAGATCCGCTGGTCGAACGTACCGGCCCACGGGCGCCGGTGGTCGATCGGCTGCTTGTAGTTCAGGACGAAGAAGCGGTAGCCCGCGTACGGCTTCTCCTCGATCAGGCTCATCCCGGGGATCGCCAGGATGCGGTCCTTGATGTCCGTGCTCTGCGAGTCGACGACGGCCGTGCTGCCCGTGTCCGTTTCCGCGGCGGTAGCCACGCCGGTCGGTGCCACGGTGCCTATGAGCACCGAAAGCGACAGCGCCCATCTCAGCGACTTGCGCATTCACCCTCCCCTTGGTTCACAACGGTCACGCGAACCTAGCGGGGGCAACGTGTGGACCGCCAGACCCAGTTGGTCCTTACCCTTGGACTTTCCTTCGTATCAGCACAGGATCCAGCCGGTGGTCGTGCCCCGGCCGGCCACCGAACCGGCCGCCCGGACGCAGCGGTTGAGGGCGTGGACGGTGACGGGACCGGCCTGCCGGTCGAAGCGTCCGGCCCGGACCGCGGGCCTGGCGCCGCGTGGCTGGAGCGAGACGGACATCGCCCGTCGGGCGCCGGGACGCTTGGCGACGGTGACGGCGCAGGCGTAGTGGCGGGTCTTGTAGAGGCGCAGCTCGCCGGTGGCGAAGGGGATCGTGCGGGTGGGGCGGCCCTGGCAGACGGAGGCCGCTTCGGCGGTGGCGGCGCCGAGACCGGGCACCAGGGTGGCGGGGGTCAGGAGCAGGACGAGGGCGGCGAGGAGTGGCGCCAGGACACGGGCCGGCCGCCGGCGGCCACGTCGTGCGTCCTTCGTGTCCGTGGGCATGTGTTCCCCTCCCGCGTGGAGCGCCGTACGGGTGTACCGGCGTACGGACGTACGACGCACCCGCCTCCGGAATGGTTGCTTCCGCTGTGGGTCGCTACGCGAACGCCGTCAGGAGGAGGAGAAGGAAGACGCCCTCGGCACCGAGCTGGGTCCGGAACGCCACCCGGCGGACCCCTGGCCGGGAGGTGCTCTGCACGGTCACCAGGGCCGCGACGAGGACCACCAGGGCGGCGACGTACACGAAGCCGGGGGTGCCGTCGCAGGACTGCCCGTGAGTGAGGCAGTCGGCGGTGTTCTCACGGGCGAGCACCAGGACGCCGGCGAGCAGACTCGCGGGCAGGAACATCCCCGCCCAGACCATGGACCGCTTCCGCAGCCGGGCACCCTCGACGTCCGGCGGGGTGATGGGCACGGGAGAGGCCGCGCGGGTACGGACGTGGGTACGGGAGTCGTCGCTCATGGCCCCATCCCAGCCGCCCGGCGGCGGTCCGGACATCCGCCCGGGTACTCAGTCCGCCGGGCGGCCCGTACTCACTCCGGCGCCCGGCGGCCGCGCCGGGCCCCCACGGCTCGCACCGCCGCGGCCCCGCCGCTCACACCCGCTCCGGCTCCTCCTCGTCCACCGGCTCCCCGATGAACGTGCTCCACAGCGTCGCGTACCGGCCGCCCAGAGCGAGGAGCTCCTCGTGGGTGCCGTCCTCCGCGACCCGGCCGTGGTCCATCACGACCACCCGGTCCGCCCGGGCCGCCGTGGTCAGCCGGTGGGCGACGACCAGCGTCGTCCGGCGGCCCGCCAGCCGGTCGGTGGCCTGGTTGACCTGCGCCTCGGTGGCCAGGTCCAGGGCCGCCGTCGCCTCGTCGAGGAGCAGGATGTCCGGGTCGACGAGTTCGGCGCGGGCCAGCGCGATGAGCTGGCGCTGACCGGCGGAGAGATTGCGGCCCCGCTCGGCGACCTCGTGGAGGTAGCCGCCGTCCAGGGTCGCGATCATGTCGTGGGCGCCGACCGCGCGGGCCGCCGCCTCCACCTCGGCGTCGCCCGCGTCGGGACGGCCGTAGGCGATCGCGTCGCGGACCGTCCCGGCGAAGAGGTACGCCTCCTGCGGGACGACACCGAGCCGGTGCCGGTACGCGGTGAGGTCGAGGTCCCGCAGATCGACGCCGTCGGCGGTGACCCGCCCGGCCGTCGGGTCGTAGAACCGGGCGACCATCTTGACCAGGGTGGACTTGCCCGCGCCGGTCTCGCCGA
Source organism: Streptomyces zaomyceticus (assembly GCF_014656215.1). Classification (GTDB taxonomy): domain Bacteria; phylum Actinomycetota; class Actinomycetes; order Streptomycetales; family Streptomycetaceae; genus Streptomyces; species Streptomyces zaomyceticus. The sequence continues at coordinate 453,216 of NZ_BNBZ01000001.1, forward strand.
CGAAGGCGACCGTCTGGCCGGCCGGGATGCGCAGGTCGATACCGGTGAGGGCGGTCTCGTCCTTCGCGGTGCCGTCCTCTCCCCCGTACGCGAAGGAGACGTCCTCGAAGGCGATCTCGCCGCGCAGCGACAGCACGTCCAGCGGCGCGTCGGCGGCGGCCGTCGACGTCGGCTCCTGGAGGAGCTCCTGCATCCGCTTCAGCGAGACGGCGGCCTGCTGGTAGCCGTCGAAGACCTGCGACAGCTGCTGCACGGGGGCGAAGAACAGGTCGATGTAGAGGAGGTAGGCGACCAGCGCGCCGGTGGTGAGCGTGCCCGCCTCGATCCGGTTCGCGCCGACGATCATGACGGCCGCGGCGGCGGCCGAGGACAGCAGCGTCACGAACGGGAAGTAGACCGAGATCAGCCACTGGCCCCGGACGCGCGCCTCGCGGTAGTGGTCGCTGCGCTCGGCGAACCGGGCCGCTCCCGACCGCTCGCGGCGGAAGGCCTGCACGATCCGGAGACCGGCGACCGACTCCTGGAGGTCGGCGTTGACCACGCTGATCCGCTCGCGCGCCAGCTCGTACGCCTTCACGCTGGAGCGGCGGAAGTAGTACGTGGCCACGGCGAGGACCGGCAGCGTCGCGAAGACGACCAGGGCGAGCTGGAGGTCGAGCACCAGCAGCGCGACCATGATCCCGAAGAAGGTCACGACCGAGACGAACGCGGTGACCAGGCCCGTCTGCAGGAAGGTGGACAGGGCGTCCACGTCCGTGGTCATCCGGGTCATGATCCGGCCGGTCAGCTCGCGCTCGTAGTAGTCGAGGCCGAGCCGCTGGAGCTGGGCGAAGATCTTCAGGCGCAGCGCGTAGAGGACCCGCTCGCCGGTGAGGCCGGTCATCCGCGTCTCCGCGGTCTGCGCGACCCACTGCACCAGCACCGTGACCAGGGCCAGCGCGGAGGCCGCCCAGACGGCCCCGATCGCGAGCCGGTTCACGCCCTCGTCGATACCGTGCCGGATCAGGACCGGCAGCAGCAGCCCCGCGCCCGCGTCCAGGGCCACCAGACCGAGGCTGATCAGCAGCGGGACACCGAAGCCGCGGAGCAGCCGGCGCAGCCCGTAGGCGTCCTCGGGCGACACCGCGCGGGCCTCGTCGATCCCGGGGGTGTCGACGGCGGGCGGCAGGGCCTCGACGGCGGCGAGCAGCTCGGGGGTGGCCCCGGGCGCCTCGCTCTCCCGGTCGGCGCTCCCGTCCCGTACCCACAGGGTGGGGGTGATGCCCCGCTCGGCGTCGAACTCGGCGTCCAGCTCGGCCCGCAGCGTGCGGTCCTCGGGGAGCTCGGGCGGCGTGACGTGGCCGGGCGAGACGGCGCCCAGCTCCTCGGGGTCGGTGAGCAGCCGCCGGAAGAGCGGTGAGCGCTCCTCCAGCTCGGCGTGGGTGCCGATGTCGGCGAGCCGGCCGTCCTCCAGGACGGCGATGCGGTCGGCGAGGCCGAGGGTGGAGCGGCGGTGTGCGATCAGCAGGGTCGTACGGCCCGCCATCACCGACTTCAGGGCCTCGTGGATCTCGTGCTCGACCTTGGCGTCGACGGCGGAGGTGGCGTCGTCGAGGAGGAGGAGCCGGGGGTCGGTGAGGATCGCCCGGGCCAGTGCGACGCGCTGGCGCTGGCCGCCGGAGAGGGTGAGGCCGTGCTCGCCGACCTTGGTGTCGTAGCCCTCGGGCAGCTCGGCGATGAACCGGTCGGCCTGGGCGGCGCGGGCGGCGGTCTCGATCTGCTCCTGGGTGGCGTCCGGGAAGCCGTAGGCGATGTTGGCGCGGACGGTGTCGGAGAAGAGGAAGGAGTCCTCGGGGACGAGTCCGACGGCGGCGCGCAGGGAGTCGAGGGTGAGTTCGCGGACGTCGTGGCCGCCGACGAGGACGGCGCCGTGGCCGACGTCGTAGAAGCGGGGCAGGAGCAGCGAGACGGTGGACTTCCCGGAGCCGGAGGAACCGACGACGGCGACGGTCTCACCGGGCCGGATCTCCAGCGAGAACCCGTCGAGGACGGGCCGCCCCTCGTCGTACGCGAAGGACACGTCGTCGAACTCGACCGTCGCGGGCGCGTCGGCCGGGAGTTCCTTGGTGCCGTCCTTGATGACCGGCTCGGTGTCGACGAGGTCGAGGACCCGCTCGACGCCGGCGCGGGCCTGCTGGCCGACGGTGAGGACCATGGCGAGCATCCGGACCGGGCCGACGAGCGAGGCCAGGTACGAGGAGAAGGCGACGAAGGTGCCGAGGGTGATCTGGCCGCGGTAGGCGAGCCAGCCGCCGAGGGCGAGGACCGCGACCTGGCCGAGGGCGGGGACGGCCTGGAGGGCCGGGGTGTACCGCGAGTTCAGCCGGATCGTGCGCAGGCGTCCGGCGAAGAGCTTCCGCCCGGCCTCCCGGATCTTGCCGGTCTCCTGGTCCTCCTGGCCGAAGCCCTTGACGACCCGGACGCCGCTCACGGCCCCGTCGACGACCCCGGCGACGACCGCGGCCTGCTGCTGGGCGTGCCAGGTGGCGGGGTGGAGGCGGGTGCGGCTGCGTTTGGCGATGAACCAGAGGGCGGGGGCGACGGCGAGGGCGACGAGGGTCAGCGGGAGGGACAGCCAGGCCATGACGCCCAGCGAGATGAGGAAGAGCAGCACGTTCCCGACGGTCATCGGGAGCATGAAGAGGAGGCCCTGGATCAGCTGGAGGTCGCTGGTGGCCCGCCCCACGACCTGCCCGGTGGACAGTTCGTCCTGCCGTCGCCCGTCGAGCCGGGTGATGGTGGCGTACATGTCGGTGCGCAGGTCGTGCTGGACGTCGAGGGCGAGGCGGCCGCCGTAGTAGCGGCGGACGTAGGTGAGCGCGTAGACGAGCACGGCGGCCGCTATGAGCAGCCCGGTCCAGACGCCGAGGTCGCGGGTCTTCGTCCCGATGACGTCGTCGATGATCACCTTGGTGACCAGCGGCACGAGGGCGAGCACGGCCATGCCGACGAGCGAGGACCCGAGCGCGAGCACCGTGTTGGTCCTGTACCGCCACGCGTACCCGGCCAGCCTGCGCGCCCAGCCCTGCTGTTTCTCCCCGACCGCCGCCACGAGTGGCCTCCCGTTCGTCCTGCTCTACCGGAAGCCCCAACACGGCTGGGCTGCGATTTCATCCCGCCGCAACAGATCCGCACGCGGGTTCGGCCGGAGGTCCCGGGTGGGGGGGACCGTGGTCCTAGGACCCGCCGGGCGGGCTCGGGGCGTGCGGCGGTGGGTAGGGAATCCGGGGGCCGCCGCCGGGCGGGCCCGGGTTGCCGAGCGGACGGAGAGCGTGTGACACGGGTCGAGAGCGGGACGCCGTACGGGTGGGGGCGGCTGCACGCGGCGTTTCAGGTACTGGAGGTGCTGGCGGTCGGGCGGACCGTTCTGGGGACTCCGGCGGGGCTGAGGAGGACGACGAACACCCCGCGCAACCACTTCGTGGAGCTGCTGCGGGGAGCCGGGCTGCTGCTGCTCGTCACCCGGGAGAAGGGCGGGGACCACGCCAGGGCCGTCGAGGCGGTCTTCGGGGACATCGTGCGGCTCACGGGCCCGCAGCGGATGTACGACAAGAGCCTGGACGAGCGGCAGATCGCCGAGTTCCGGCGGGGGCACGCGGATCAGGTCGCCGAGTACCGGAAGGCGTGGGAGAGCATCGTGCCCTGACGCGGGTTCCGCGCCCCTCCCGGGAGAGGGGCGCGGCGCCCGGGCCCGTCACAGGTGCGTCGGCTCGAACATCCTCAGGAGCGCCGGGAGGACGACGACGGAGGGGCCGGGGGTGGCGAGGGCCTTCGCGAGGTTCGCCGTCAGGGTCTCCGGGGTGGCGAGGGTCGCGGGCACGCCGAAGGACTCCGACAGGGCCACGAAGTCCGGGCGGGCGAGCTCGGTGGCCGTGGCCTCACCGAAGGCGTCCGTCATGTACTCGCGCAGGATGCCGTAGCCGCCGTCGTCGACGATCAGCCAGGTCACGTCGAGGTCGTACTGCTTCGCCGTGGCCAGCTCCGCGATCGAGTACATCGCGCCGCCGTCGCCGGAGACCGCGAGGACCGGGTGGCTCGGGTCGGCGGCGGCGGCGCCGAGGGCGGCGGGGAAGGCGTAGCCGAGGCCGCCGGCGCCCTGGGCGGAGTGCATGGTGTTCGGGTGCCTGGCGTCGAAGGCGGACCAGGCCCAGTACGCCAGGATCGTCATGTCCCAGAAGCTCGGGGCGCGGTCCGGGAGCGCTGCCCGCACGGCTGCCACGATCTGCTGCTCCAGGTCCAGGTCCTGGGCGGCGATGCGGTCCCGCACCTTGGTGAGGACGGCCGAGACCCGCTCCGGGGCCGTCGGGTCCCGGCGCTCCGGGGCCGTCTCCAGGAGGGCCTGGAGGGCGAGGCGGGCGTCGGCGTGGATGCCGAGCGCCGGGTGGTTGGACTCCAGCTTTCCGGCGTCGGCCTCGATCTGGATCACCCGGCCGCGCGGGGCGAAGGTGTGGTAGTTCGAGGACAGCTCGCCGAGGCCCGAGCCGACGACGAGGAGGACGTCGGCGTCCTCCAGGAAGTCGGTGGTGTGCCGGTCCTCCAGCCAGGACTGGAGCGACAGCGGGTGCTCCCAGGGGAAGGCGCCCTTGCCGCCGAAGGTCGTCACCACGGGGATGTCGAGCCGCTCCGCGAGCGCGAGGAGCTTGCCGGATGCGTCGGAGCGGACGACTCCGCCGCCCGCGATGACCGCCGGGCGCTCGGCGTTCGCCAGGAGGTGGGCCGCGACCGCCGTGAGCTCGGGGCGCGGGGCGATCTCCTCGGGCGTCGCGTCCATCGACGTGACCACGGGCAGGCGGGTCTCGGCGAGGAGCACGTCCTGCGGGATCTCGACCCAGACCGGGCCGTGCGGGGCGGTGAGCGCCGACTCCCAGGCCGCGGCGATGGCCGACGGGATCTGGGACTGGGTACGGACCGTGTGGACCGACTTCACGATGTCCCGGAAGGACGCCTGCTGGTCGCGCAGCTCGTGCAGATAGCCGTGCCGGCCGCCGCCGAGGCCGGCCACCGGGATCTGGCTGCCGATCGCGAGGACGGGGGCGGAGCCGGCGGCCGCCTCCTGGAGCGCGGCGAGCGACATGAGCGCACCGGGTCCGGTGGAGAGCAGCAGCGGGGCGGCCTCGCCGGTGATCCGGCCGTAGGCGTCGGCGGCGAAGCCGGCGTTGTTCTCGACGCGGAGGCCGACGTACCGGAGGGTGGAGCGGCGCAGCGCGTCGAACATGCCGAGGGCGTGCTGGCCGGGGAGGCCGAAGACGGTGGTGGCGCCGAGGCCGGTGAGGGTCTCGACGACGAGGTCGCCGCCGTTGCGCCCGGCGGGCGGGTTGAGCGCGGCCTCGGTCTGGGCGGCGGTGGGGCGCAGGACCAGGTCGTGGTCGTGGGTCATGGGGTCCCTCGGCGTGGCTCGGAGGTCGGGTGCGGACCGGTGGGCACAGCCTGCAGCAAGGGCCGGGCGCGGCGCGAGCCGCGCCCGGCCGGGGTCCTACTGCGCGGTGCGGGAGGCCGCGATCTGACGGGACATGATCGTCGTCAGTTCGTACGCGGTGTGCGAGGCGGCGACCGCGGTGATCTCGGCGTGGTCGTAGGCGGGGGCCACCTCGACGACGTCGGCCGAGACCAGGTTGCAGGAGGAGAGGCCGCGGAGGATCTCCAGGAGCTCCCGGGAGGTCATGCCGCCCGCCTCGGGGGTGCCGGTGCCGGGCGCGTGGGCCGGGTCGAGGCAGTCGATGTCGATGGAGATGTACAGCGGGCGGTCCCCGATGCGCTGGCGCAGCTGGTCGGCGACCTCGTCGGCGCCGCGGCGGTAGATGTCCGCCGAGGTGACGATGCCGAAGCCCATCTTCTCGTCGTCGGTGAGGTCCTGCTTGCCGTAGAGCGGGCCGCGGGTGCCGACGTGGGAGAGGGCCTCGGTGTCGAGGATGCCTTCCTCGACGGCCCGGCGGAACGGGGTGCCGTGGGTGTACTCGGCGCCGAAGTAGGTGTCCCAGGTGTCGAGGTGCGCGTCGAAGTGGAGCAGGGCGACCGGGCCGTGCTTCTTGGCGACGGAGCGGAGCAGCGGCAGGGCCACGGTGTGGTCGCCGCCCAGGGTCATCATGCGGGCGCCGGTGGCGAGCAGGTCGTCGGCGGCGGCCTCGATGGTCTCGACGGCCTCGTGGATGTTGAACGGGTTGGCCGCGATGTCACCGGCGTCGGCGACCTGGGCGAGGGCGAACGGGGAGGCGTCCTGCGCCGGGTTGTACGGGCGGAGCAGGCGGGAGGCCTCGCGGATGGCGTTGCCGCCGAAGCGGGCGCCGGGGCGGTAGGAGACACCGCTGTCGAAGGGGATGCCGACCACGGCGACGTCGGCGGTGCCGACCTCGTCCAGTCGCGGCAGCCGGGCGAACGTCGCGGGACCGGCGTACCGCGGGACGCGGGACGAGTCGATCGGGCCGCGCGGGGTGTTCTGGTCGCTGCTGCTCATGGTCGGGTCCTCCTGGAGTGTGGCGGGGTGGGTCTCGGCCCGCTGGACATCACGACGGTAGGCGGCGGGAAAGCGGTGCAGAAGTGTATGTTTCCTCCACTGTACGAGCCGATGCTGTACGAAGGATCCATGACGACGTCCCCCTCGGACACGGAGCCCTTCTCCACTCCCCCCGCACCACCGGTCCCGCTGACCGCGCTGCTCGCCCGCCGGGACCTCGGGCTGCGGCTGCTCGCCGGGCCCGGGGACGCCTCGATCCACTGGGTGCACACCTCGGAGATGGCCGACCCGTATCCGTACCTGCTCGGCGGAGAGCTGCTCATGACCGCGGGCGTGCTGCTCACCGATCCGGCGCACTACGTGGAGCGGGTGGTGGAGGCCGGGGCGGCGGCGCTCGCGTTCGGGGTGACCCCGGTCTACGACACGGTCCCCGCGGAACTCGTCACGGCGTGCGCCCGGCACGGTCTGCCCCTGGTCGAGGTGCCGCCGAAGACCCCGTTCACGGCGGTCGCGCGCGCCCTGTGGCGGCTGATGGCGGAGGCGCGGCTGCACGAGCTGCGCCGGGTGACGGAGGCGCAGCAGTCCCTGGCCGCCGCCGCGGCCCGGCCCGCGCCGGTCCCGGCGGTGCTCGGCGCGCTCGCCTCGCGGCTCTCGGGACGCGCGGTGCTGTTCGGCCCCGACGGCGGGGAGTCGGTGGCGGCCGGCCGGGACGTTCCGGCGGAGGCGACACGGGCGCTGGGCGAGCTCGCCGGGGTCCTCGGGCCGCGTCCGGGCGGCCCGGCCTCGGCGAGCGGCGACGGCGGCGGGCTCCGGCTCGCCGCGTACGCGCTGGGCGGCGGGGACGGGCTGACGCTCGGGGTCGCGACGGAACGGCTCGGCCCCGGGGACCACACGATCGCCGGGGTCGCGGTCGTCCTGCTGTCCCTGCTCACGACACCGCACCGGGGCGCGGACGTGTCCGTGCGGGACGGGGCGCTGGTCCGGCTGCTGCTCGGCGCTGCCCCCGCGGAGGTCGCGGGCGCGCTGGGCCCCGGCCCGTGGACGGTGGTCCACGCCTCGGGCGGCGACGGCACCCCGTTCGCGGCGGCCTCGCTCGCGGCGGCGCTCGGCACGCCCCTGGCGGATGCCACGCCGCCGGCGGAGGCGGGCGGCGGCCCGACCCACGGCACCCCCGTGACCGTGCGCCTGCTGCTGCCCGCCTCCGCCCCCGTGACCGCCCAGCCCGGCTGGACCCTCGGGGTCGGCGCACCCGCCGAGGCGGGCGAACTCGCCGCCGCCGACGCGCAGGCGGCGAGGGCCCTGCGCCGGGCCGAAGCCACCCGGACGCCCCTGGTCCGGCACCGCCCGGCGGGGATCGCCGCGCTGGTCGACCCGGACGAGGCCGCCGCCCACGCCCGCGCCCTGCTCGCTCCCCTGGCGGAACCGCTCCCGGAGACCCTGCGCACCTGGCTGTCCCTGCACGGCAGCTGGGACCGGACGGCGGCGGCCATGGACATCCACCGCAACACCGTCCGTCAGCGGATCGCCCGCTGCGCCCGGCTGCTGGACCGGGACCTGGACGACCCGGACGTCCGGATGGAGCTGTGGTTCGCGCTCAGTAGAGCTTGTTGACGGCGGTCTTGGTCGTCGTCTTGAAGGCCGTCAGCGGGGCGTCCTTCAGGTCGCCCATCTGACCCCACCGGACGAAGGTGACGGTCCTGCCGTCACGGCCCACCGAGAAGAGGTGGATGTCGGTGATGCCGATCTGCGGGTCGGCGGTGTCCAGGCTGTAGACCCAGGCGCCCTCTTCGACGGCGACCTTGCCGTGGGCGGCGCTGACGGCGTGCAGGCCCGGGTTCTGCCGCTCGAGGAGGGGCCCGCAGCCGGCGAGGGCCTTGCGGAGGGTGTCGACCAGCTTCACGGCGTCGGCCTCGGTGCGGGCGACATTGGTGATCTGGACGCCGTTGGTGTCGAGCTCGGTGCTGAACTCGCGGTAGCGGCTGTTCTGCGCCGGGATCTTGTACGGGGCGCAGAGGGCGCCGCCGTTCTCCGGGACGCCGGTGAAGACCTGGGTGGCGGTCCACGGCGTCGACGACGGCGGCATCTGGGAGGCGGCGAGGAAGGCGGGCTGGGCGGCGGCCTGCGCCGGGGCCGTGGCGAGGGCCGCGAGGCCCAGGGCGGCAGCGGCGGCGGTGGCGAGCGCGGTACGGAGCTTGTTCATGGTGGTGGATCCCCCGTCGGGTCGTTCGGTCAGTGCTCCACCAGCGTCGGGCCGGCGCCCGCCACCTGCAACGGTGACGCGCCCGCCCTCCGTCCCGGAACCATTCCACCCCCGCTGACGTGCAAGGACGTGAAGGGTGGGACGCAGGGGCGAGGGGGATGGAATGCCGAAGGACGCCGCCGTCGAGGAGTTCGCGCGGCTCGTGCGCGCGCTGAAGGCACGGGACGGGAGGAGTTACGAGGCGCTGGGCCGGCGCCTGAGCGTCAGCGCTTCCACCCTCCACCGCTACTGCTCCGGCGCGACCGTCCCGGAGGAGTTCGCCGTGGTCGACCGCCTCGCCCTGCTGTGCGGGGCCGACGAGGAGGAGCGGCGGGCCCTGGAGGCGGCCTGGACCCACGCGGACGGCGCGCGCCGCCCGGCGGCACCGGAACCCGGCCCGGAGCAGGCGCCCGAGCCAAGCCCGGCGCCGAAGCCGGCTCCGGTGGCGGCGCCCGAGCCCGAGCCGGAACCCGTGCACGCGCGCGTGCCCGAGCCGGAATCCGTTCCCGCGCGCGTGCCGGGCCTCCCGTCCGGGCGGCGGAGGCGCCGTCCGGGGTGGGCGGGCGTGGTCGGCGGGGCGCTGGCGGTCGTGGCGACGGTGACGCTCGGAGCCGTACTCCTGCCCGGGAAGGCCCGGGAGCGGGCCGCCGAACCACCGGCGCCGCTGACGTGGACGGTCGCCTCGGACCTCTGGAAGAACGGGTGCGGGCACACCTACCTCGCGGAGCGGACGCCCGCTCCCCCGCCGGAGGCGGCCGACGCGCGGAGCTGGGCGGCGGCGCAGGGGGCCGTGGACGGCGGGGAGACCCTGGTGCGGGTGTCGGTGCAGGGGAAGGGCGCGGCGGCGGTGGTGCTCCAGGCGCTGCACGTGCGGGTGGTGAAGCGGGGCGCGCCGCTGCCGTGGGCGGCGTACCGGATGGACGACGGGTGCGGCGGGGCGGTGACGCCTCGGCGCTTCGAGGTGGACCTGGACCGGCCGCGGCCGGTGGCGCGGGCGCTGGACGGGTACGACGCCTCCGGGCAGGAGGGCCGGACGCTCCCGGCGGTCTCCTTCCCGTACAAGGTCAGTGCCGCCGAGCCTGAGGAGCTGCTGATTTATGCGGGAGCGGCGAAGTGCGACTGCCGCTGGTACCTGGAGCTGGAGTGGAGCTCGCAGGGGCGCCGGGGCACGGTCCGGATCGGGGACGAGGACGGCGCGCCCTTCCGGACGAGCGGGGCGAAGGGGCGGCCCGTGTCCATGTACGACTCCGCCGGTAGGCGCTGGATCACAAGCACGAACTCTGGACAGGGGGATTGACTGGTCGGTAACTTCGTACCCAGAACCCTGAGCAAGCGCTTAGACAAACTGGGCCCGCCCCGCACACCGGAGGAGACGCACCGTGCGCCGTACCGTATTCAACGAGGACCACGAGGCGTTCCGGGAGACCATCCGCGCCTTCATCGAGGCCGAGGTCGTCCCCGTCTACGACGAGTGGTTCGCGGCGGGCCAGGCGCCCCGCGAGTTCTACGACAAGCTCGGCGAGCTGGGCATCTTCGGCATCAACGTGCCCGAGGAGTTCGGCGGCGCGGGCCTGGACACCCACAAGTTCGAGGCCGTCCTCTACGAGGAGACCTCCCGCGCGGGCGTCCAGTTCGGCGGCTCCGGCGTGCACGTGCTGCTCGCCCTCCCCTACATCAAGATGCTCTCCACCGACGAGCAGAAGAAGCGCTACCTGCCGAAGTTCGTCACCGGCGAGGAGATGTGGGCGCTGGCGATGACCGAGCCGGGCACCGGCTCCGACGTCGCGGGCATGAAGACCACCGCCAAGCTCTCCGAGGACGGCACCCACTACGTCCTCAACGGCTCCAAGACCTTCATCACCGGTGGCGTCCACGCCGACCGCGTGATCGTCTGCGCCCGCACGTCCGCCCCGACGGCCGAGGACCGCCGCCACGGCATCTCCCTCTTCGCCGTGGACACCAAGTCCGAGGGCTACTCCATCGGCCGCAAGCTGGACAAGCTCGGCCTGCGCACCTCCGACACCGCCGAGCTGGCCTTCGTCGACGTGAAGGTGCCCGTCGAGGACCTCCTCGGCGAGGAGAACAAGGGCTTCTACTACCTCGGCCACAACCTGGCCTCCGAGCGCTGGGGCATCGCCTTCGGCGCCTACGCCCAGGCCAAGGCCGCCGTCCGCTTCGCCCAGCAGTACGTCACGGACCGCACGGTCTTCGGCAAGCCGGTCGCGCACTTCCAGAACACCAAGTTCGAGCTGGCCGCCTGCCAGGCCGAGGTGGACGCGGCCGAGGCCGTCGCCGACCGCGCCCTGGAGGCCCTTGACGCGGGCGAGCTGACCCCGGCCGAGGCCGCGAGCGCCAAGCTCTTCTGCACCGAGGTCGCGCACCGCGTCATCGACCGCTGCCTCCAGCTGCACGGCGGCTACGGCTACATGAACGAGTACCCGATCGCCCGCCTGTACGCCGACAACCGCGTCAACCGCATCTACGGCGGCACCAGCGAGATCATGAAGTCGATCATCGCGAAGTCGATGGGCCTGTAAGTGCCGCAGTCGCACCACGCACTGGATGACCTGCTCGATCTGCTCGACCTCGAGCGGATCGAGCAGGACATCTTCCGGGGCGAGTCCCGCTCCGCGCTCGTCCCCCGCGTCTTCGGCGGCCAGGTGGCCGCCCAGGCGCTGGTGGCGGCGGGGCGGACCGTCCCGGCGGACCGGCTCGCCCACTCGCTCCACGCGTACTTCCTGCGCGCCGGCGACCCGGGTGCGCCGATCGTCTACACGGTCGACCGCATCCGCGACGGACGCTCCTTCACCACCCGCCGGGTCGTCGCCGTCCAGCACGGGCAGCCGATCTTCCACCTCTCCGCCTCCTTCCAGGCGTACGAGGAGGGGCTCGACCACCAGGCGGACATGCCGGCCGCGCCGGACCCGGAGTCGCTTCCCACACCGGCCGAGATGCTGCCCCGCCACCTCCCCCGCGAGGTCGCGGACCGGCTGATCGAGGCCAGGGCGGCCGTCGACCTCCGCTACGCCGAGGTCCCCCCGTGGGGCTCGGTCGGGGAGCCGCGCGAGCCGCGCTCCCAGGTCTGGTTCCGCACCAACGGCAAGCTGGCCGACGACCCGCTGCTGCACGTCGTCCTCGCCACGTACGTCTCCGACATGACGCTGCTCGACTCCGTCCTGCTCGCGCACGGGCGGGGCGGCTGGGCCGTCGGGGACGTCGTCGGGGCGTCCCTGGACCACGCGATGTGGTTCCACCGCCCCTTCCGGGCCGACGAATGGCTGCTGTACGACCAGGAGTCGCCGACCGCCTCCGGCGGGCGCGGCCTCGGCCAGGCCCGGATCTACACACAGGACGGCAGGCTCGCCATCTCGGTCATCCAGGAGGGTGTCGTTCGCGTGCCGCGCTGACGACCGGACATAGCGTCCGATGTCATGGCAGAGCAGTCGGGCAACGGTGAGAGCACGTTCACGGTGATCGTGGCGGCGGTGGCGAATCTGGGGATCGCCGCCGCCAAGGCCGTCGCCGGTGTCGTCAGCGGTTCCAGCGCGATGATGTCGGAGGCCGCCCACTCGGTCGCCGACACCGTCACCGAGGGCATGCTGCTCACCGCGCTCAAGCGGAGCGACAGGCCGGCCGACGAGGACCATCCCGTCGGGTACGCGGGCGAACGGTACGTCTGGGCGATGCTCGCGGCCGTGGCGACCTTCGTGGGCGGCGCGGTCTTCTCGATCTACGACGGCGTCCACACCCTCACCCACGGCGAGGAGGTCGGCGATCCGCTCATCTCGTACATCGTGCTCGGCATCGCCTTCGTCCTGGAGAGCTACTCCCTGCGGACCGGCGTGAAGCAGGTCAAGGCCGAGGCGGAACGGGCGCGGGCCCCCTTCACCCGCTATCTGCGGCTCACGCCCGACACCACCGTCAAGGCGGTCGTCATGGAGGACTCCGCCGCCCTGGCCGGGCTGATGCTCGCGGCGGGCGGCCTCATCGGCGTCCAGATCACCGGATCCAGCGTCTGGGACGGCGTCGCCTCCCTGCTCATCGGCGCGCTGCTCGTGTACGTGGCCTGGGTGCTGGGCCGCTCCAACGCCGAGCTCCTCATCGGCCGGCCGCTGCCGAAGCACGTACGGGCCGAGGTCCGCGAGGAGTTGCTGTCCGTCCCGCACATCGTGGACGTCATCGAGCTGACCACGCTCATCCAGGGCCCCGGCGAGGTCCTGATCGCCGCCAAGGTCGACTTCCGGGACGTCGCCTCGGCGGAGCAGGTGGAGTGGGCCTGCGAGGACGCCGAGGACCAGCTCAGGGAGCGCTTCCCGTCGATCCGCCGTGTCTACCTGGACCCCACCCCGGGCCTGGCCCAGCGCCGCCCCCGCCCCTGACGGAGAACGGGCCGCGACGGCACGGGCCCACGGCGGGGCCGTACGGCGTCCGGGCGTCACGGCGTCCGGGTGTCAGGGCGTCAGGCCCGCCGCGGCCAGGGTGTACGCCGTCATCGGCTCGTAGTACCGCGGGTCGACGACATGGTCGTCGAGCGGAATCGTGACCTGCATCGTCCCCTCGGCCTCACCGATGAAGAGCGCGGGGTCGTTGCAGTCCGCGTACCCGACGGAGTCGATCCCGCGCTGACCCGCCCGCCCGGCCCAGCCGTGGTCCGCGATCACCAGATCGGGGCGGCCGTCCTCGCCGAGCCCGTCCAGGATGGCGTTCATCGGCTCCGGGGAGTGGGTGTGCCAGAGGCTCGCCCCGCGCTCGAAGACGGCGACGTCCGCGAACTGCACGACGTACCCCTCGTCGGCGACGAGCCCGCCGGGGATCCTGACGATGTCGCAGCCCTGGGCGCGCAGCGCCGCCGCGACCCGGCTGTGGACGTCGATGAGGGCGCCGGGGTGGCCGGTGGCGAAGAGGACCCGCTCCTTGCCCGCGGCGGCCTTGCGGAGCCGGGCGGCCATCCGCTCCAGGCCGTCGACGGTGAGTTCGGGGTCGATGGTGTCCTGTCCGGCGCGGTGGGCCGGGTCGTCGACGACACCGCAGCGCTCGGCCATCACCGCGAGCACGTCCTGCTCGTCCGCCCAGCGGTCTCCGAGCTCGAGGCCGAGCCAGTAGTGCCGGTCGCCGTTGGCGAGCTTGCGGTAGTGGGAGAGGTTGTTGTCGCGCGGGGTGGCGACGTCTCCCGCGATCCGGGTGCGGACGAGGTGCTCGACAAGGGCGGGGCGGCTGAGTATCGGCATAGGGGTCATTCTGTCCGAGCCGCGGACCGCACGTGCAACCCGTTCCGCTCACTGGACCCCACCGCCGCCCGGGTCAGCCCCCCAGCGACCCGAACGCCCCGTGCGCCAGCTTCCGCAGCAGCTCCTCCATGGGGCGGCGGCCGAGCGCGGCCAGGTGCGGGGTCGAGTTGAGGAGGCCGAAGACGGCGTGGACGGCCGTGCGGGACTCCGACTCCCCCGCGTCGGGGTACAGCTCCCGCACGACGGTGACCCAGAGTTCGACGTACTGCCGCTGAAGCTGCCGCACCCGCTTGCGGTCCTCGTCCTTGAGCCGGTCGAGCTCCCGGTCGTGCAGGGTGATCAGCGGCCGGTCGTCGAGAGCGAAGTCGATGTGCCCGTCGATGAGGGAGCCGAGCAAGGCACGCGCGTCCCCGTCGGACTCCTCGGCCCGCAGCCGTCCCCCGTCGAGCAGCCGCTCGCTGATGCCCACCAGGAGCTCGGCAAGCATCGCGTCCTTCCCCGGGAAGTGGCGGTAGAGGCCGGGGCCGCTGATGCCGACCGCGGCCCCTATCTCGTCCACACCGACGCCGTGGAAGCCGCGCTCGGCGAAGAGGCGGGCGGCCTCGTTGAGGATCTGCTCGCGTCGCGTCGGGGCGTCGGTCCTGCCGGTGGCAGTCGGGGTGGTGGTCATGGCCATGGCTTCGATTCTAAGACGTGACCCACAGGCCGCCCGGAGGGCGAGGTGCGGGCTGCTGCCGGGACGGGGACCGGGCTTTCCGGCGTGGTCGCGCGCGAGGCGTGGCTCATCCGGGGTTGCTCGGTGCCGCTGTCCGGCGGTTCGGGGAGCAGAGGTCTCGCGGCGTTGCCGTGGGACTGCCACGCGTCCCGCGCCCCGAGGGGCGTTCGGGCTCGGTGTGGTTGACTCCCGCAGCGCTTCTTCCAGCGCTCGGGCGTAGATGATCTGTGCGTGCCGGGACCTGATGCGGTCCAGGTACGCGCTCTTCGGGTCGCCCACGTCGCGGAAGCGGACGAAGGCGGCCAGGGCGGCGGATACGAGGTCGCGTTTGCCAACGAGGCCGCAGGTGGGGCACTTGTGCTCGCGGTCCCGCAGCGACTTGTTCACGCGTTCCCCGCAGAGGCAGTGCTGCGACAGGGCCGTGGACCAGGTGGAGGCCCGTACGAGCCGGCCTCCGGCGGCCTTGCACTCGGCGTCCAGGGCGGCAATGAGCATGCCGGGTGTGGTCCGGGAGAGGCGCCTGCCCCACAGCCGGTACCAGGTACGGATGTCACAGTCCTCGACCACGAGCACGGGGCCGTGGGTGGCGATGATCTCCCGGGCCACCAGGCGGGCGCCGTGGCGGCGACGCTCCGCGGCCGAGGCGGCGGCTTCGGCCTGCCGGACACGTTGCTCCCGGTAGCGGGCGGAGAGCCGGTCTCGCCGGTACGCCTGCTGCGGAACGCCGTGCGAGCGGGCCGCGCGGGCACCGCCTGGCACCGTCACCGTCTTGGGCTCCTGGCCCTTGGCGGCGCGACGCTCGGCGCGGGCGGCCTGTTTCCTCGACAGCCCGTACTGCTGCCGATTCGTCGCCCTGCGGGAGCGCTCAAGCGCCCTGGCGCGGCCCCGCCGCTCCTTTGCTTCCTTGTACAGCCGGGCTCGCTCGGTGTCGGTGAGCGTGACCTCTGTGGAGACGGGTGTGCCGCCGTCGAGCCGGGCGGGAAAGGAGACGACCGACAGGTTGGAGACGTTGCCGTCCACCCCGCCGATCCGGTCGAGCCGGGCGGCCTCGTGACGCATCTCCTGTACGGCTGGAGAGGAGTATCCGGGGCCGAGGACCATCAGATGCGCCTCGTACACCCAGCCGCCGGGCGCGGACGCCTTCCGGCGGCGCACAAGGTCCACCTTGTGCCACCGGCCCGGATCGTCGAGGAAGTGCCGCACCCGTGCTCTCCGGCCGGGCTGCTGAGGGATGCGGACGGGAAGAACGAATTCGCCGCGCTTGCTGTCGGAGCCACCGGCGAACACCACAGCCAGAGGACCGGTGTGGTCCCACCAGGTCGCCTTACGCATTCCCGCCACGCCCGAGGCTGCCACCTTCCCCGTCCGTACACGCCCCTCGGGCGCTGTGGGCTTCGGCATCCGCCGAGGCTGCCCCAGGGAACGACCGCCGTCGGTGTAGGCCAGAGTGTGGCCGGTCAGGGTGCCGACCAGCCGGAAGGTCTCCCATTTGTTATCGGTGGTATGCGAACGGGCCCGTCCGGAGATGCGGGTGAAGTCGTGGTAGCGGCCGACCTTCGGGCGGCCGGACCGGCGGCCTGCCACGTCGGGAAACAGATGCCGGGAGACGCCGTTCCATACCTCGTCCGCGATATGCATGGCCAGGGCCTTGGAGGAGTGGTGCCTGAGGTGCCCGGAGGCTTCCAGATGGGCGTAAGCACATCGTTCCAGGCCGTTACGGGACAGCCCGAGTCGCTGCCTTACAACCTTCGCCCCCTGCTGGTGCCGCTCATGCGGCGCGGCCCAGTAGGCGTCCACCTTGGCGCGAGCGTCACGCTGAACGGCGCGCTTGATCGACCACATCGCCCCGTACAAGCTGTTCAATCGGGCAAGGTCGGCGGGATCGGTGACAGCCAACGGCAGCACCATCACCGACACGGCCCCGTCGTCGGGCTTGTTCCACTTCGGGGCCTTGCCCTTCCCCCGACACCTACGAGCGGCCTGCACGTCCATCACCCCCCTCCGGGTGTTGACGTTTCCTCCATGGCAGCAACGATCCCCGGATATCTCACCGCCCAGCAGGCCGCCGACCGCCTCGGCATCAGCATCAAGACCATTTACAACCTCAACGGCCGGCACGGCGACTTCCCCACCGCGCTTTACGTGGGACGAACCCCGCTCTGGTCGATCGACGGGCTCGACACATGGCGAGAACGGCACCCTGCACGCAGGCGGCCGTAACGTTTCGCCATCAAGCGGCCGCACCACTGCGACTCGGCGGGCTTCGGCGATAGACAACCCGGTTAGCGGTCGTTAACCTGAACGGCATACGTTAACGCTCATTAACCGAGCAAGGGAGCTCGAGGGATGCAGCAGGCACCTGTGCTGTCGAGTGCGGCGGATCCCGCCTCGCCGGCCTGGCAGGCGAACGAGGCGGCGCACCACGAGCTGGCGGCCGTCCTGCGCGCCAAGCTCGCGGCGGCGGCGCTGGGCGGCGGTGAGAAGTCCCGGGCCCGGCACACCGCGCGCGGGAAGCTGCTGCCGAGGGACCGGGTGGACACACTTCTCGACCCGGGCTCCCCGTTCCTGGAACTGGCCCCGCTCGCCGCGAACGGCATGTACGGCGACGCGGCGCCGGCGGCCGGCGTCATCGCCGGCATCGGCCGGGTCTCGGGCCGCGAGTGCGTGATCGTCGCCAACGACGCGACGGTCAAGGGCGGCACGTACTACCCGATGACGGTGAAGAAGCACCTCCGCGCCCAGGAGGTGGCACTGGAGAATCGTCTCCCCTGCCTCTACCTGGTCGACTCCGGCGGCGCCTTCCTCCCGATGCAGGACGAGGTCTTCCCCGACCGGGACCACTTCGGCCGCATCTTCTACAACCAGGCCCGGATGTCCGGCGCGGGCATCCCGCAGATCGCGGCGGTCCTCGGCTCGTGCACGGCCGGCGGCGCGTACGTCCCGGCGATGAGCGACGAGGCCGTGATCGTACGGAACCAGGGCACGATCTTCCTCGGCGGTCCGCCGCTGGTGAAGGCCGCGACCGGTGAGGTCGTCACGGCGGAGGAGCTGGGCGGCGGCGAGGTCCACTCCCGTATCTCCGGCGTCACCGACCATCTCGCCGAGGACGACGCCCACGCGCTGCGGATCGTCCGGAACATCGTCGCCACGCTCCCGGAGCGCGGACCGCTCCCCTGGTCGGTCGAGCCGGTCGAGGAGCCGAAGGTGGACCCGGCCGGGCTGTACGGCGCGGTCCCGGTGGACTCCCGCACCCCGTACGACGTGCGCGAGGTCATCGCCCGGATCGTGGACGCCTCCCGCTTCCAGGAGTTCAAGTCCGAGTACGGGCAGACGCTGATCACCGGCTTCGCCCGGATCCACGGCCACCCGGTCGGCATCGTCGCCAACAACGGCATCCTGTTCGCCGAGTCCGCCCAGAAGGGCGCGCACTTCATCGAGCTGTGCGACCAGCGCGGCATCCCGCTGGTCTTCCTGCAGAACATCACCGGCTTCATGGTCGGCAAGGCGTACGAGCACGGCGGCATCGCCAAGCACGGCGCCAAGATGGTCACGGCCGTGGCCACCACCCGGGTGCCGAAGCTGACGGTCGTCGTCGGCGGCTCGTACGGCGCGGGCAACTACTCGATGTGCGGCCGGGCGTACTCGCCGCGCTTCCTGTGGATGTGGCCCAACGCCAAGATCTCGGTCATGGGCGGCGAGCAGGCCGCGTCCGTCCTCGCGACGGTCAAGCGCGACCAGCTGGGCGACGGGTGGAGCGCGGAGGAGGAAGAGGCCTTCAAGGCCCCGATCCGCGAGCAGTACGAGACCCAGGGCAGCGCCTACTACGCGAGCGCCCGGCTCTGGGACGACGGGGTCATCGACCCGATGGAGACCCGGCAGGTCCTCGGACTCGCCCTGACCGCCTGTGCCAACGCGCCTCTGGGAGACCCCCAGTTCGGCGTCTTCCGGATGTGAAGGGCCCCCAGGAGATGCACAGCATGTTCGACACCGTCCTCGTGGCCAACCGGGGCGAGATCGCCGTTCGCGTCATCCGCACCCTGCGGGCGATGGGCGTGCGCTCGGTGGCCGTGTACAGCGACGCGGACGCCGACGCCCGGCACGTACGGGAGGCGGACACCGCCGTACGGATCGGCCCGCCGCCGGCCGCCGAGTCGTACCTGTCCGTACCGGCGCTGCTCGACGCCGCGGCCCGCACCGGCGCGCAGGCCGTCCACCCCGGCTACGGCTTCCTCGCCGAGAACGCGGGCTTCGCCCAGGCGTGCGCGGACGCGGGCCTGGTCTTCATCGGCCCCTCCGCCTCCGCGATCTCCCTGATGGGCGACAAGATCACGGCGAAGAAGACCGTGCGGGCCGCGGGGGTCCCGGTCGTCCCGGGCGCCGCCGACCCCGAACTGGAGGCGGCGGCCCGCGAACTGGGCGCCCCGGTCCTGCTCAAGCCCTCGGCGGGCGGCGGCGGCAAGGGCATGCGCCTGGTGCGCGACCTGTCGACGCTGACCGACGAGATCGCGGCGGCCCGCCGCGAGGCCCGTTCCTCCTTCGGCGACGACACCCTGCTCGTGGAGCGGTGGATCGACCGCCCGCGGCACATCGAGATCCAGGTCCTCGCCGACGCCCACGGGAACGTGATCCACCTGGGCGAGCGCGAGTGCTCCCTCCAGCGGCGCCACCAGAAGATCATCGAGGAGGCGCCGAGCGTCCTGCTGACCCCAGAGATCCGGGCGGCGATGGGCGCGGCGGCCGTCGAGGCGGCGCGCTCCTGCGGGTATGTCGGCGCGGGCACGGTCGAGTTCATCGTCCCGGGCGGCGACCCCTCCTCGTACTACTTCATGGAGATGAACACCCGCCTCCAGGTCGAGCATCCGGTCACGGAGCTGATCACGGGCGTGGACCTGGTGGAGTGGCAGCTGCGGGTGGCGGCCGGCGAGCCGCTCCCGTTCCGCCAGGAGGACATCACCCTCACCGGCTGGGCGATCGAGGCCCGCATCTGCGCGGAGGACCCCTCCCGGGGCTTCCTCCCCTCGGGCGGCACGGTCCTGGCGCTCAGCGAGCCCGCGGGCGACGGAGTCCGCACGGACTCGGGCCTCTCGCAGGGCACGGAGGTCTCCTCCCTGTACGACCCGATGCTGTCGAAGGTCATCGTCCACGCCCCGGACCGCCCGACGGCCCTCCGCCGCCTTCGCGCGGCCCTGGCGGACACCGTCACCCTGGGCGTCCCGACGAACGCGGGCTTCCTGCGCCGGCTCCTGGCGCACGAGGACGTGGTGGCGGGGGCCCTGGACACGGGCCTGGTGGAACGGGACGCCGACAGCCTGGTCCCGGACGAGGTCCCGCCGGAGGTGTACGCGGCGGCCGCCGCCGTCCGGCTCGCCGGGCTGGCCCCGGTGCCCCGGGAGGGCTGGACGGACCCGTTCTCGGTGCCGAGCGCCTGGCGGATGGGCGGCCGTCCCGCCCCGCTCCCCTTCCCCGTACGGGTACCGGGACTCGAACCCGTCATGGTCGAGGCGCCGGCCGGCGCCCGGGTCACGGACACGTCCGTGACGGTCACCGTGGACGGGATCGCGCACCGCTTCCACCGCGCCGGCGGCTGGCTCGGCCGGGACGGGGACTCCTGGCACGTCATGGACCACGATCCCGTCGCCGCCGCGCTCAGCGGTGCGCGGCACGGTGGGGCGGACACGCTCGCCGCGCCGATGCCCGGGACCGTGACGGTCGTCAAGGTGGCCGTCGGGGACGAGGTCGAGGCGGGGCAGAGCCTGCTGGTCGTCGAGGCGATGAAGATGGAGCACGTCATCTCCGCCCCGCACGCCGGCACCGTCACCGAGCTGGACGTCACGCCGGGTTCGACCGTCGCCATGGACCAGATCCTGGCCGTGGTGACGCCGCGTGAGGAGGAGGACGCGTGAGCCTGCCGATGACCGTGAGGGACCCCTCCCTCCCCGCCCGGGTACGGATCCACGAGGTCGGCGCCCGGGACGGGCTGCAGAACGAGAAGACGGCCGTCCCGACCGACGTGAAGGCCGAGTTCGTCCGGCGGCTCGCCGCCGCCGGGCTGGGCACGATCGAGGCGACCAGCTTCGTGCACCCCAAGTGGGTGCCCCAGCTGGCGGACGCGGAGGAGCTGTTCCCGCTGGTCCGCGATCTGCCGGTGCGGCTCCCGGTGCTCGTGCCGAACGAGCGCGGTCTCGACCGCGCGCTGGCGCTCGGGGCCCGTGAGGTCGCCGTGTTCGCCTCGGCGACCGAGTCCTTCGCGAAGGCCAATCTGAACCGGACCGTCGACGAGGCGCTCGCAATGTTCGCGCCGACCGTCACCCGGGCCATAGAGGCCGGGCTCAAGGTCCGCGGCTATCTGTCGATGTGCTTCGGCGACCCCTGGGAGGGCGCCGTGCCGGTCGAGCAGGTCGTCCGGGTCACCAAGGCCCTGGCCGAGATGGGCTGCGACGAGCTGAGTCTCGGGGACACCATCGGGGTCGCCACCCCCGGTCATGTCGCGGCGCTGCTGACGGCGCTGAACGAGGCCGGCGTCCCCGACTCCCGTCTCGCCGTGCACTTCCACGACACCTACGGCCAGGCCCTGTCCAACACGCTGGCCGCCCTGCGCCACGGAGTGACCACCGTCGACGCCTCCGCCGGCGGCCTCGGCGGCTGCCCGTACGCGAAGAGCGCGACCGGAAATCTCGCCACCGAGGATCTCGTGTGGATGCTCGACGGTCTCGGCATCGAGACCGGGGTCGATCTGGCCGCCCTCACCGCCACAAGCGTGTGGATGGCCGAACAGCTGGGCCGACCCAGCCCTTCCCGTACCGTCCGCGCCCTCTCCCACAAGGAGTGACGATTCCCATGTCCCTCGACCACCGGCTCTCCGCAGAGCACGAGGAACTCCGCCGTACCGTCGAGGCGTTCGCCCACGACGTCGTGGCGCCGAAGATCGGCGACTACTACGAGCGGCACGAGTTCCCCTACGAGATCGTCCGTGAGATGGGCCGTATGGGCCTGTTCGGGCTGCCGTTCCCCGAGGAGTACGGCGGCATGGGCGGCGACTACCTGGCGCTCGGCATCGCGCTCGAGGAGCTGGCCCGGGTCGACTCCTCCGTCGCGATCACCCTGGAGGCGGGCGTCTCGCTGGGCGCGATGCCCGTGTACCTCTTCGGTACGGACGAGCAGAAGACCGAGTGGCTGCCGCGGCTCTGTGCCGGCGAACTGCTGGGCGCCTTCGGTCTGACCGAGCCGGGTGCCGGTTCGGACGCGGGCGGGACCCGTACGACGGCGGTGCGGGACGGCGACGACTGGGTCATCAACGGTTCGAAGTGCTTCATCACCAACTCCGGTACGGACATCACGGGTCTGGTGACGGTCACGGCGGTCACCGGCCGCAAGCCCGACGGCCGTCCGCTGATCTCCTCGATCATCGTCCCCTCCGGCACGCCCGGTTTCACCGTCGCCGCCCCGTACTCGAAGGTCGGCTGGAACGCCTCGGACACCCGGGAGCTGTCCTTCGACGACGTCCGGGTCCCGGTGGGGAACCTGCTCGGCGAGGAGGGCCGCGGATACGCGCAGTTCCTGCGGATCCTGGACGAGGGCCGGGTCGCGATCGCGGCGCTCGCGACGGGTCTGGCGCAGGGCTGTGTCGACGAGTCGGTGAAGTACGCGAAGGAGCGTCACGCCTTCGGCCGTCCGATCGGCGACAACCAGGCGATCCAGTTCAAGATCGCGGACATGGAGATGCGGGCGCACATGGCCCGGATCGGCTGGCGGGACGCCGCTTCGCGGCTGGTGCTGGGCGAGCCGTTCAAGAAGGAGGCGGCGATCGCGAAGCTGTACTCCTCCACGGTGGCCGTGGACAACGCCCGTGAGGCGACCCAGATCCACGGCGGCTACGGCTTCATGAACGAGTACCCGGTGGCCCGGATGTGGCGCGACTCGAAGATCCTGGAGATCGGCGAGGGCACGAGCGAGGTCCAGCGGATGCTGATCGCCCGGGAGCTGGGCCTCAAGGCCTGAGCCGAACCGGCCCGGCCCGGCGCTGCTCGAACGGAGGGTCCGTCACCCCGAGGGGGATGACGGGCCCTCCCCCCTTACCTGTGTTTATGAGGTTAGGCTAACCTATGTTTTCATGACGAACCCCGAGACCGCCCCCTTCCAGTTCTTCCACCTGCGGGTGGACCGGACGCGGCGGCTCGGTCCGTCCCTGGTCCGCATCACCTTCACCGGGGGGGACGAGCTGAAGAACTTCGCCGCCGGCGGCCGCGACCAGTCGCTCTCCCTCTTCCTGCCGCACCCCGGCCAGGAGGCGCCCGTCCTGCCGCCGTTGGACGAGCCGGACATGTACGCGATCCTCGGCGCCTGGCGCGCGATGCCCGACGACGAGCGGGCGGTCATGCGCTCGTACACCGTCCGCGAGCAGCGCACCGAGCCGGAGCACTCGGAGAACGCCGTCGACATCGACTTCGCGATCCACGAGGACGGCGGCCCCGCCTGCCGCTGGGCCGGGCGCGCGACGCCGGGCGACCGCGTGGTGGTGCTCGGCCCGGCGATCGCCGACAACACCGGCGTCCGCTTCCGGCTGCCCGAGGACGCCGACTCCGTCCTGATCTGGGCGGACGAGACGGCCCTTCCGGCCGCCTCGGCGATCCTGGAGTGGCTGCCGGCCGACACGCGCGCGCAGGTGTTCCTGGAGGTGCCGTACTCCGGCGACCGCACGGAGCTCGCCACACGGGCCGACGCGACGGTCACCTGGCTCGTGCGGGAGGAGGGGGCGCCGTCCGCCGTGGACGCGGTGCGCGGGGTCGAACTGCCCGGCGAGGCACCGTACGTCTGGATCGCGGGCGAGTCCGGTGCCGTGAAGGCGCTGCGCCGTCACTTCGTACGGGACCGCGAACTCGACCGCCGCCGGGTGACGTTCGTCGGCTACTGGCGCAAGGGGCTCTCCGAGGACGCGCTGCGCGAGGTTCCGGACGAGACGCAGGACGACGCGTAGCCGAGATCACACACCGGCGATCCGGACACTCCGGGCGGTACGCACACCAACTGCCGTACCTCATGGGGGGTGAGGGGCGTTGCGATGAAAAGTTAGGTTAGGCTAACCTTGTTTTCACCGCGTCGCCCCTCGCCCCTTTCCTGTCCGGAGGGCGCGACCGAGCCCCGTACCGGGAGGCCCCCCACCATGCGCTCTCACCTGCTCAACGACGCCACGGCGGAGAGCTACCGGCGCTCCGTCATCGAAGGAGTCGAGCGGGTGGCGGACAAACTCGCCACGACGCGAGGTCCGTTCACCGGTGTGACCCCCGCCGAGCTCGCGCCCGTCATCGACGCCGTCGACCTCGACAAGCCGCTCGGTGACTCCTCCGCCGCCCTCGACGAGCTGGAGAGCGTCTACCTCCGCGACGCGGTCTACTTCCACCACCCCCGCTACCTGGGCCACCTCAACTGCCCGGTGGTCATCCCCGCCGTCCTCGGCGAGGCCGTCCTCTCGGCGGTCAACTCCTCGCTCGACACCTGGGACCAGAGCGCGGGCGGCACCCTCATCGAGCGCAAGCTCGTCGACTGGACCAACGGCCGCATCGGCTTCGGCCCCGCCGCCGACGGCGTGTTCACCAGCGGCGGTTCGCAGTCCAACCTCCAGGCCCTGCTCCTGGCCCGCGAAGAGGCGAAGAGCACCGACCTGTCCAGGCTCCGGATCTTCTCGTCCGAGTGCAGCCACTTCAGCGTCCAGAAGTCGGCGAAGCTCCTCGGCCTCGGCATGGACGCCGTCATCTCCATCCCGGTCGACCGCGACAAGCGGATGCAGTCCGTCGTCCTCGCCGCCGAACTCGCGGCCTGCCGCGCCGAGGGCCTCGTCCCGATGGCGATCGTCGCCACCGCCGGCACCACCGACTTCGGCTCCATCGACCCGCTGCCCGAGATCGCCGCCCTGGCCGAGGAGTACGGCGCCTGGATGCACGTGGACGCCGCCTACGGCTGCGGACTGCTCGCCTCGCCGACCCGCCGCCGGCTCCTGGACGGCATCGAGCGGGCCGACTCGGTCACCGTCGACTTCCACAAGTCCTTCTTCCAGCCGGTGAGCTCCTCCGCGATCCTGGTCCGCGACGGGGCGACCCTGCGCCACGCGACCTACCACGCGGACTACCTCAACCCGGCCCGGACCGTCGCCGAGCAGATCCCCAACCAGGTCGACAAGTCCCTGCAGACCACCCGCCGCTTCGACGCGCTCAAGCTGTGGATGACCCTGCGCGTGATGGGCGCCGACGGTGTCGGCGGGCTCTTCGACGAGGTCTGCGACCTGGCCGCCGAGGGCTTCGCCCTGCTCGCCGCCGACCCGCGCTACGACGTCGTGGTCGAGCCGCAGCTCTCCACCCTCGTCTACCGCTACGTCCCGGAGGGCGTCACGTCCCCCGAGGACATCGACCGGGCCAACCTGCACGCCCGCAAGGCCCTGTTCGCCTCCGGCGAGGCCGTCGTCGCCGGGACCAAGGTCGACGGCCGCCAGTACCTCAAGTTCACCCTGCTCAACCCCGAGACCACCGCGGCCGACATCGCCGCCGTCCTCGATCTGATCGCCGGCCACGCCGAGCAGTACCTGGGAGAGACCCTTGTCCACGCCTGAGACGACCGAGATCCACGACTTCATCGGCATCGGACTCGGTCCGTTCAACCTCGGACTCGCCTGCCTGACCGAGCCGATCGAGGAGCTGAACGGCCTCTTCCTGGAGTCGAAGCCCGACTTCGAGTGGCACTCGGGGATGTTCCTCGAAGGCGCCCACCTGCAGACCCCGTTCATGTCGGACCTGGTCACGATGGCCGACCCGACCTCGCCGTACTCCTTCCTCAACTACCTGAAGGACAAGGGCCGGCTGTACTCGTTCTACATCCGCGAGAACTTCTACCCGCTGCGGACCGAGTACAACGACTACTGCCGCTGGGCCGCCGGGCGCCTCTCGTCGATCCGCTTCTCGACCACGGTCGCCTCGGTGACCTTCGACGAGACCACCGAGCTGTACGCGGTGACCACCGAGGCCGGTGAAACGTTCCGCTCGCGCCGGATCGTCCTCGGCACCGGCACGCCGGCCTACGTCCCGGAGAGCTGCCGGGACCTCGGCGGCGACCTGATCCACAACTCGCGCTACCTCCCGAACAAGGCGGAGCTCCAGAAGAAGAAGTCGATCACCCTGGTCGGCAGCGGCCAGAGCGCCGCCGAGATCTACTACGACCTCCTCGCCGAGATCGACGTCCACGGCTACCGGCTGAACTGGGTGACCCGCTCCCCGCGCTTCTTCCCGCTGGAGTACACCAAGCTCACCCTGGAGATGACCTCCCCGGAGTACGTGGACTACTTCCACGCACTGCCCGAGAAGACCCGCTACCGCCTGGAGACCGAGCAGAAGGGTCTCTTCAAGGGCATCGACGGCGAGCTGATCGACGCCATCTTCGACCTGCTCTACCAGAAGAACCTGAACGGCCCCGTGCCCACCCGGCTCCTCACCAACTCCGCGCTGCACAGCGCCGCGTACGAGGAGTCGACCGGCACGTACACCCTGGGCTTCCGCCAGGAGGAGCAGGAGAAGGACTTCACCCTGGACACCGAGGGCCTGATCCTCGCCACCGGGTACCGGTACACCGCCCCCGCCTTCCTGGAGCCGGTCACCGACCGCCTCAACCGGGACGGCCAGGGCCGCTTCGACGTGGCCCGCAACTACGCGATCGACACGACGGGCCGCGGGGTCTTCCTGCAGAACGCCTCCGTGCACACCCACTCGATCACCTCGCCCGACCTCGGCATGGGGGCGTACCGCAACGCGTACATCATCGGGGCGATGCTGGGCTACGAGTACTACCCCGTCGAGAAGACCATCGCCTTCCAGGAGTTCGCCGCATGACCGTCCGCTTCCGCCCGCTCGATCCCCTCAAGGACGCGGAGCTGCTCCACGCCTGGGTCACCCACCCCAAGGCCGCCTTCTGGATGATGCAGGACGCGACCCGGGAGGACGTCGTGCGCGAGTACACGGCCTTCGCCGAGAACCCGCACCACGAGGCCTTCATCGGCCTGGTCGACGGGACGCCCGCGATCCTCATGGAGCGCTACGACCCGGCCCACCTGGAGCTGGTCGGCCTCTACGACCCGCGGCCGGGCGACGTCGGCATGCACTTCCTCGTCGCCCCGACCGACACCCCGGTGCACGGCTTCACCCGCAAGGTGATCACCGCCGTGATGGCCGAGCTGTTCGCCGACCCGGCGACCGCCCGCGTGGTCGTCGAGCCCGACGTGTCCAACAAGGCCGTCCACGCGCTCAACGAGGCCGTCGGCTTCGTCCCCGAGCGGGAGATCCAGAAGCCGGAGAAGAAGGCCCTGCTGAGCTTCTGCACCCGGGAGCAGTTCGAGGCCGCCGTGGGAGTCGCCGCGTGAACACCACCGCCCGCGTCGACCCCGTCGCCCACCTCACCCCCGAGCTCTGGGCCGACGCCAACCGCGCCCTGATCCGCAAGGGCCTCGCCGAGTTCGTCCACGAGCGGCTCCTCGACCCCAAGGAGCTGGGCGAGAGCCGCTACCGGGTCCTCTCCGACGACGGTGCCACCGAGTACCGCTTCACCGCGGACCGGTACGCCCTCGACCACTGGCAGGTCTACCCCGAGTCGATCAGCCGCCACCGCGGCGACGAGCAGCTCCCGCTCGACGCGCTCCAGTTCATCACCGAACTGCGCGGCGCCCTCGGCCTGAGCGACGAGGTCCTGCCGGTCTACCTGGAGGAGATCTCCTCCACCCTCGCCGGCACGGCCTTCAAGGCCACCAAGCCGCCCGTCACCTCCGCCGAACTGGCCCGGGCCGGCTTCCAGGCCATCGAGACCGGGATGACCGAGGGCCACCCCTGCTTCGTCGCCAACAACGGCCGGCTCGGCTTCGGTGTCGACGAGTTCCGCGCGTACGCCCCCGAGGCCGCGAGCGAGATCCACCTGATCTGGCTGGCGGCGCGGCGCGACCGCACCACCTTCACCGCCGGCGCGGGCATCGACTACGAGGCCTTCGTCCGCGCCGAGCTCGGCGACGCCGCGGTGGACGGCTTCGCCGCGACCCTCGCCACCCGCGGCCTGGACCTGGCGGACTACCTCCTGATGCCGGTCCACCCCTGGCAGTGGTGGAACAAGCTCTCGGTCACCTTCGCGGCCGAGGTCGCACAGCAGCGTCTGGTGTACCTGGGCGAGGGCGACGACGCCTATCTGGCCCAGCAGTCGATCCGCACCTTCTTCAACACCTCGGACCCGGCCAAGCACTACGTCAAGACGGCGCTCTCGGTGCTCAACATGGGCTTCATGCGGGGCCTGTCGGCCGCGTACATGGAGGCCACGCCGGCCATCAACGACTGGCTGCACGGCCTGATCGAGTCGGACTCCGTCTTCAAGGAGGCCCGCTTCTCGATCATCCGCGAGCGGGCGGCCGTCGGCTACCGGCACCTGGAGTACGAGGCCGCGACCGACCGCTACTCGCCGTACCGCAAGATGCTGGCGGCGCTCTGGCGCGAGTCCCCGGTGCCGACCCTCGCCGAGGGCGAGCGGCTCGCGACGATGGCCTCCCTGGTCCACGTGGACCACACCGGCGCGTCCTTCGCGGGCGCGCTGATCAAGGAGTCCGGCCTGGAGGCCGCGGTCTGGCTCCGCCGGTACCTGGACGCCTACCTGCTGCCGGTGCTGCACAGCTTCTACGCCTACGACCTGGCGTTCATGCCGCACGGCGAGAACGTGATCCTGGTCCTCGACGAGCACGGCACGGTCGACCGGGCGATCTTCAAGGACATCGCCGAGGAGATCGTCGTCATGGACCCGGCGGCGGTGCTCCCGCCGGCGGTGGAGCGGGTCCGGGCGGACATCCCCGAGGACATGAAGCTCCTCTCGGTCTTCACGGACGTCTTCGACTGCTTCTTCCGCTTCCTGGCGTCGGCGCTCGCGACGGAGGGCGTCCTCGACGAGGACGACTTCTGGCGGACGGTCGCGGAGTGCGTGCGGGGCTACGAGGAGTCGAAGCCGGAGCTGTCGGACCGGTTCGCCCAGTACGACATGTTCGCGGAGACCTTCGCGCTGTCGGCCCTCAACCGCCTCCAGCTCCGCAACAACCGGCAGATGGTCGACCTGTCGGACCCGTCGGCGGCCCTCCAGCTGGTCGGCGACCTGGTGAACCCGATCGCGCGGTTCAGGTAACCCCGGACCGATGCGAGCCCTGGCGGGGACGGTCCCCCGCCAGGGCTCGCATCCCTGTCCGGCCCGGCCGGCTACGCGTGGCTCACTTCGCGGCCGGCCACGGCACCTGGGGCGAGCGGTAGTAGTCGATGCCCAAGGCGTCGAAGCGCGGCGCCTGTTCCGCCAGCCGTACCTTGTACGTCTCCCAGTCGTGGCTGGACGCCGGCGACCAGCCCAGCTCCGCCACGCCCGGCAGGCGCGGGAAGGCCATCACGTCGAGGTCGTCCGTGGTGGCCAGGGTCTCCGTCCAGAGGGGCGCCTCGACGCCCCGGACGGCGCTCTCCGGCGCCCCCGGCAGATAGGTGGCCGGATTCCAGTCGTACGACCGCCGCACCTCGACGTAGCCGGCCCAGGCGAGGCCGAGCGGGGTGTCCTTGGTGTACTTCATGTCGAGGTACGTGCGGTCGGCGGGCGAGAGGATCAGGCCCGCGCCGGCGCGGGCCGCCGCGGCGACCCGCTCCTTCTCTGCGGCGGGGGTGCGGTCGAGGCCCCAGTACTGGACGAGGGCGCCCTGCGCGGGGGTGGTGCCGGTGAGCTGGTGCCAGCCGACGACCTTCTTGCCGTACTTCGCGACGACCGGCTGCACCTTGTCCATGAAGGCCACGTAGTCCGCGTGGCTGGTGGAGTGCGCCTCGTCGCCGCCGATGTGGAGATAGCGGCCGGGGGTGAGCGCGGCGATCTCCCGGATCACGTCGTCGACGAAGTCGTAGGTGACGGGCTTCGGCACGCACAGCGAGCTGAAGCCGACCTTGATGCCGGTGTAGAGGGGCGGGGCGACGCCGTCGCAGTTGAGTTCGGCGTAGGAGGCGAGGGCCGCGTTGGTGTGGCCCGGCATGTCGATCTCCGGGATCACCTCCTGGTAGCGGGAGGCGGCGTACCGGACGATCTCCGTGTACTCGTCCTTGGTGTAGAAGCCGCCGGGGCCGCCGCCCACCTCGGTGGTGCCGCCGTAGGTGGTGAGCCGTGGCCAGGAGTCGACGGCGATGCGCCAGCCCTGGTCGTCGGAGAGGTGCAGATGCAGGGTGTTGACCTTGTAGAGCGCGAGCTGGTCGATGTACCGCTTCACCTCGTCGACGGTGAAGAAGTGGCGGGCGACGTCGAGCATGGCGCCCCGGTAGCCGTAGCGCGGGGTGTCGGTGATCGTGCCGCCCGCGACCTTCCAGGGGCCGTTCTGGACGCTCTTGCGCTCGACGGCGGAGGGCAGCTGCTGGCGCAGGGTCTGGACGCCGCGGAAGAGGCCGGCGTGCGCGCGGGCGGTGAGGGTGAGGCCCTCGGGCGTGGAGCGGAGCCGGTAGCCCTCGTCCCCGAGCGCGGTGTCGTCGGGGCTGAGGCGGAGCCGGATGCCGCCGCGGGCGGCGACGTCGTCGACGACGGGCAGTGCGAAGCCGGTGGCGGGGCGGAGCAGCCCGGCGAGGTAGCGGCCGAGCTCCCGGCTCTCGTGGTCGGCCGGGTCCACGCCGATGCGGGTGGCGCGGGTGAGGGTGTAGGGCTCGCCCCCGGGGGCGACGGAGGCGGGTACGGGCACGATGCGGCCGAGCGGGCGGACCTCGGGCTCGGCGGCGGCCCTGCCGTCGCCGCTCTTGTCGTCCCGGGTGCCGAGGGCGGCGGCCTCGCCGCAGCCGACACCGGCGGCGGCCACCAGGAGCAGGGATCCGATCAGGCGCGGAATCGTTCGGCGCTGTCTCACAGGCTTGGTCCCCTTCAGGCGTTGGACGCGTCTGTCGAGTTCTATATCCGAACCGTCACCATGCGTACCGCCACCACTCCGTTCGGTCAAGGTCTGGACCAAGCCCCTCTTCGTGAGGGCGAATCCCGACCCGCCTGCCCGATATCGGGCAGGATTCTTGCGGAAGGCGAGCAGGACCCCTCAGTATTCACGGGTGCTCGAACGCCGCCCGTCGCACGACGACCTCATCGACCACCTGGTCCGCAGCACCGCGCTCCAGCGCGGTGAGGCCGCCCGGGTGGTGCTCGACGTGCTGGCGTACTTCGACGAGACGACCGAGGAGTTCGTCCGCCGCCGCCACCGCGAACTGCAGTCCGGCGGGGCCGTGAACGCCGAGATCTTCGAACGGATCTCGACGGAACTGCCGCACCGGGCCGTGGCGCCGCCGGAGCTCTCGCTCCGGCAACTGCGCCGCATCGTCTACGGCTGAGGCACACCGGACCGCCCGGACGGCCGAGTACATCCACTGACCTGGAGGGGTTTCACCTTTATGTGCGGAATTGTCGGATACATCGGAAAGCGCGACGTCGCCCCCCTGCTCCTTGAGGGCCTGGCGCGACTCGAGTACCGGGGATACGACTCGGCCGGCATGGTCGTCACCAGCCCGAAGGCCTCCGGCCTGAAGATGGTGAAGGCCAAGGGTCGCGTCCGCGACCTGGAAGCCCGTGTGCCCAAGCGCTTCACCGGTACCACCGGCATCGCCCACACCCGCTGGGCCACCCACGGCGCGCCGAGCGACATCAACTCGCACCCGCACATGGACCCCGAGAACAAGGTCGCCGTCGTCCACAACGGCATCGTCGACAACGCCCAGGAGCTCCGCGCCAAGCTGGAGGCCGACGGCGTCGTCTTCGCCTCCGAGACGGACACCGAGGTCATCACCCACCTCATCGCCCGCTCCCAGGCCGAGAGCCTGGAGGAGAAGGTCCGCGAGGCGCTCAAGGTCATCGAGGGCACCTACGGCATCGCCGTGATGCACGCCGACTTCAACGACCGCATCGTCGTGGCCCGCAACGGCTCGCCGGTCATCCTCGGCATCGGCGAGAAGGAGATGCTCGTCGCCTCCGACGTCGCCGCCCTGATCGCCCACACCCGCCAGGTCGTCACCCTCGACGACGGCGAGATGGCCACCCTCAAGGCCGACGACTTCCGCACCTACACGACCTCGGGCGCGACCACCACCGCCACCCCGGAGACCGTGGAGTGGGAGGCCGCCTCGTACGACATGGGCGGCCACGACACCTTCATGCACAAGGAGATCTCCGAGCAGCCCGACGCGGTCGACCGCGTGCTGCGCGGCCGCATCGACGACCGCTTCTCCACCGTGCACCTGGGCGGCCTGAACCTGGACCCGCGCGAGGCCCGCACCATCCGCCGCATCAAGATCCTCGGCTGCGGCACCTCGTACCACGCCGGCCTCATCGGCGCCGGACTCATCGAGTCCATGGCCCGCATCCCCGCCGACGCCGAGCCGGCCTCGGAGTTCCGCTACCGCAACCCGGTCGTGGACCCCGACACCCTCTACATCGCCGTCTCCCAGTCCGGTGAGACCTACGACGTGCTGGCCGCCGTCCAGGAGCTCAAGCGCAAGGGCGCCCGCGTCCTCGGCGTGGTCAACGTGGTCGGCTCCGCCATCGCCCGCGAGGCCGACGGCGGCGTGTACGTCCACGCCGGCCCCGAGGTCTGCGTCGTCTCCACCAAGTGCTTCACCAACACGGTCACCGCCTTCGCGCTGCTCGCCCTGCACCTGGGCCGCATCCGCGACCTGTCCGTCACCGACGGCAAGCGGATCATCGAGGGCCTGCGCAAGCTGCCCGCGCAGATCCAGGAGATCCTCGAGACCGAGGACGAGATCAAGAAGATCGCCGCGGAGTACGCCGGCGCCCAGTCGATGATGTTCATCGGCCGCGTCCGGGGCTACCCCGTCGCCCTCGAGGCCTCCCTGAAGCTCAAGGAGATCTCCTACATCCACGCCGAGGCCTACCCGGCCTCCGAGCTGAAGCACGGCCCGCTGGCCCTCATCGAGCCGGCCCTGCCGACGGTCGCGATCGTCCCCGACGACGACCTGCTGGAGAAGAACCGCGCCGCCCTCGAGGAGATCAAGGCCCGCAGCGGCCGCATCCTCGCGGTCGCGCACCAGCCGCAGGCGAAGGCCGACCACACCATCGTCGTGCCGAAGAACGAGGACGAGCTGGACCCGATCCTGATGGGTATCCCGCTCCAGCTCCTCGCCTACCACACGGCGCTCGCCATGGGCCGCGACATCGACAAGCCGCGCAACCTGGCCAAGTCCGTCACGGTCGAGTAGCAGCGACCTCGGGGCCTGTCCCCCCGAGCCGCGCCGCCGGGCCTGTCCCCCGGCGGTCGACCGGACACGAAGCGGCCCCCCGTGCATCCCAGGTGCACGGGGGGCCGCTTCTTTTCAGGGCTCGGTTCTCCTCCGGAGCGCCGCTCCGTCAGCTCGCCGCGGCCGCGCTGCGGTTCGCCCGGCCGAGCGCGGTCGGCCAGCCGGCCACCGCGGCCGTGGCGCCGTACCAGGCGACCAGACCGGCGACGGCCGCCACCCAGCCGCCGGCCTTCGCGAGCCCGCCGTTGTCGGCGAGCGCCCCGATGCCGAGCAGCAGCAGCGCGACGAACAGCAGCCCGTACACGCCCTGCCCGAACAGTCCGCCACCCTTGGCGGCCAGCGTCAGCGTGAGTGCCAGGAGCGCCCACAGAAGCAGGAAGACGCCCACGGCATCGGCCGTGGCCCCGCCGCCGACGGCGGTCCCCCAGGTGAACCAGAAGGCGCCGAGCGCCGCGAACGCCGTGCCCTCTCCCTTGTCGCCCGCGCGCAGGGCGAGCAGGCCGACGAGGAAGAGCGTCACCCCGCCGACCCAGGTGGCGAGGCCCGCGGCATCCGCTGCCGCGACGTTGTCGATGGCACCCGTACCGCCCAGGCCGAAGGCCAGCAGGGTCAGTCCGAGTGCGAGGTTGCCGAGAGTGGAAGTGGTGTTTCCCGCGGCGACTTCGTTGTCCACGGCGGGCTCCCTTCAGATGCGCAGGTGTGCTGCGTGAGCTGCTGTGATCCGGTGACCTTTATGTACCCTTCACAAGCGCACAATTCACCTGTGGAAGGCCTAATTTATGTCTGGATAACGACAGTTGAAGGTGAGGCCTGACGGGGCGTCCGTGACGTCGGCGGCGTCGGGAAGGGGTACCGGCGGTGCCGGAAGGGATGCCGGCGGCGTCGGGAAGGGACGTCGGCAAGCGATGTCCGGGAGAGGGGCCAGGGGTGGCCTTCGGGAAGGGTGCCCGGAGGCGATGTCCGGAAGTGCTACGGGATGACGATCACGGGCCGCTGGGCGCGGCGCGCGAGGCGGCCGGCCACCGAGCCGAAGATCCGCCCGACGATTCCGTGCGTGGAGCCGACCACGATCGCGTCGGCCGAGTACTCGCGGCCGACCTCCTCCAGCTCGTGACAGATGTCGCCACCGCGCTCGACGAGGATCCAGGGCACTTCGGAGAGGTGCTCGGCGCAGGCCAGCTCCAGACCGAGGACCTCGGTGCGGTGGTCGGGCACGTCGACGAAGACGGGGGGCTCGCAGCCGGCCCACACCGTGGTGGGCAGCCGGTTGGCCACGTGCACGATGATCAGGCCCGAGCCGGAGCGCCTGGCCATGCCGATGGCGTACGCGAGCGCGCGCTCACTGGACGTGGATCCGTCGAAGCCGACGACGACCCCGTGCCGGAAGGCCGGGTCGCAGGCATGACGTGGCTGTTCGACCGCGAGGGGGTCGACCGTGGAGTCGGCGACGCGCTTGCGGTCCGCGGGTTCGGGGAATTCGTGACCGGCCATCGGTGTCTCGGCGAAGAGAGTCCTCGTGGGAAGGGACGGGAGCGGAGGGGACGGAACGACGGGTGGCGGCGGAGCTGTGTCCGGGAATCATCTTCCCAAGCCCATACCCCCAAGGGTACGGCGACACTCCTCTCCTGCCCAGAGCCCGCCGTACCACTCCCCGACGTGCGTGCCGCTCGCGCGCGGCGTTCCAGGGAGCATGCAACAGGGGCTCGGGATCTGGCAATGCCGGTTGTGCCCTACAGGCGTCCGTACGGGGGCCAAACGGACGTCGCCCAGAGTGACCGGAACGTTCCGCTTCTCGTTGCCACAGGTCCAGCCCACCGTCGCAGGGAGACCGCCCGTGCCCGCACCATCGACCGCCGCCGGCCAGACCTCCTCCACCGCCCCCACCGCCACGCTCGCCGTCCCCCGCGGCCGCCGCCGGGCTCCCGTCCTCTCCTCGGCCGCCCGCACGGACGCGGCTCCGGGAACCGCGCCGGGAGCGAGGGGCGTGGCGCCGGGCGCCGGTGCGGCGGAGCAGGCCGGCGACGTCGTCCGCTGGGCGGCCTTCTGCTGCGTGCTGGTCCCGGTGGTCCTGGTCGCCTACGGCACCTCGCTCGGCGGCGCCGCCGGGACCGCGCTCGGCCTCATCTCGGTGACGGCGGCCTGTCGGGTGCTGTTGCGCCGCTCGGAAAGAGGCCTCCGCGGCGAGGTCGCCCGCGGCAGGCGTCGCTACTGAGGACGTAGCCGGGTACAAACCGCCCCCAATCGGGGCGCCCTTCGGTCCCGCCCCCCGCGGAGTTGACAGGTTCGTACACGCGAACCCATATGTTTTCAGCCAACTTCCATCTGTCGGCGAGTCCTTGGCGGAACGGTTGCCCAACCCCGGCGCCGGCACCCGGAAATCCCCCGCCACAAAGGCTCGCACCCCCCGCGTACGGGGGCGTTCGCCCCACCGGCCCTTCCCCCGGCGACCGCCGGACGGAAGACTTCGCGATCGATCGCTTCGCGCCAAGTGGCCTTGTCGACAATCCACCGGATGGAGAACTTGTCACGCCGGCGCCACAGGACACAGTAGATTCGATCATGGGTACCGAAGACTGGGGTCTCGTGCAAAACCGAGGGGAAACGTGCAGGAGCGACACGACCAGGGAGACGCGAACACCGAGGGGGGCTTAGCGTCATGAGCCAGGACTCCGCCGCACCGGAGGCCGCACGGAAACTGACCGGGCGCCGCCGTCGCGAAGTCGTCGCGGTGCTGCTGTTCAGTGGCGGCCCCATCTTCGAGAGCTCCATCCCGCTCTCCGTTTTCGGCATCGACCGGCAGGACGCCGGGGTGCCCCGCTACAGACTGCTCGTCTGCGCCGGCGAGGACGGCCCACTGCGGACCACCGGTGGGCTCGAACTGACCGCGCCGTACGGCCTGGAGGCCATCAGCCGCGCGGGCACCGTCGTCGTCCCGGCCTGGCGGTCGATCACCTCGCCGCCGCCGCCGGAGGCGCTCGAGGCGCTGCGCCGCGCCCACGAGGAGGGCGCGCGCATCGTCGGCCTGTGCACCGGGGCGTTCGTCCTCGCCGCGGCCGGTCTGCTCGACGGCCGCCCGGCGACCACGCACTGGATGTACGCGCCGACGCTCGCCAAGCGCTACCCATCGGTCCATGTGGACCCCCGGGAGCTCTTCGTCGACGACGGGGACGTACTGACCTCCGCGGGCACGGCGGCCGGAATCGATCTGTGTCTGCACATCGTGCGGACCGACCACGGCACGGAGGCCGCGGGCGCCCTGGCGCGCCGCCTGGTCGTCCCGCCGCGGCGCAGCGGCGGTCAGGAGCGCTACCTCGACAGGTCTTTACCTGAAGAGATCGGCGCCGACCCGCTGGCCGAGGTCGTCGCCTGGGCGCTGGAGCACCTCCACGAGCAGTTCGACGTGGAGACCCTCGCCGCCCGCGCGTACATGTCACGGCGGACCTTCGACCGCCGGTTCCGCTCGCTGACCGGATCGGCCCCCCTCCAGTGGCTGATCACCCAGCGGGTGCTCCAGGCACAGCGGCTGCTCGAGACCTCCGACTACTCGGTCGACGAGGTCGCGGGCCGGTGCGGCTTCCGCTCCCCGGTGGCACTGCGCGGCCACTTCCGGCGGCAGCTCGGCTCCTCGCCGGCCGCCTACCGGGCGGCGTACCGCGCCAGGCGGCCGCAGGGCGAGGTCGGCACGGCGGTGCTCGACGCGGTCGTGCCGGCGCAGGTCTCGGCCGGCATCCGGCGTCCGCCGTCCCCGCTGGACCAGGGGAAGCCGCAGTCCGACGTCTACGCTCCGGGACGCCCGTCGTTCCCGGGCCAGCGCAGCGCGCCGTAGAGCCGCGCGGCCACAAGCCGCGCATCGCAGGACCTGAGGGCGCCCGGGGAGACCTCCCCCGGGCGCCCTCAGGGCTGCTCGGGGCGCTCGACCCGCTCGGGTGGGGGGAAGAGCCCCTAAGGTGGACGCATGAACGATCGCATGGTGTGGATCGACTGCGAGATGACCGGGCTCTCGCTGACGGACGACGCACTCATCGAGGTGGCCGCACTGGTCACCGACTCGGAACTGAACGTGCTCGGCGACGGGGTGGACATCGTGATCCGCCCGCCGGACGCGGCCCTGGAGACCATGCCCGAGATCGTGCGCCAGATGCACACGTCCTCGGGGCTGCTCGACGCGCTCGCCGACGGCACCACGCTCGCCGACGCGGAGGCCCAGGTCCTCGCGTACATCCGCGAGCACGTCAAGGAGCCCGGCAAGGCACCCCTGTGCGGGAACTCGGTCTCCACGGACCGCGGCTTCCTCGCCCGGGACATGGCCGCCCTGGAGAGCCACCTGCACTACCGGATCGTCGATGTCTCCTCGGTCAAGGAGCTGGCCCGCCGCTGGTACCCGAGGGCGTACTTCAACAGTCCGGAGAAGAACGGCAACCACCGGGCGCTCGCCGACATCCGTGAATCCATCGCGGAGCTGCGCTACTACCGCGAGGCGGTCTTCGTCCCGCAGCCCGGCCCGGACTCGGAGACCGCGAAGCGGATCGCGGCCCGGCACGTCGTACCGGCCGAATGAACCCCTTCGCGTAGGGCCTGCTCGCGCCCCCGATCAATGGGGGCGCGAGCACCCTCCAGAACCCTGTAGACTTCTTCTCGGCCGGTCGGGGAAACCTTCGGGAAAACCGCCGGGCATGGTGGGTATAGCTCAGCTGGCAGAGCACCTGGTTGTGGTCCAGGATGTCGCGGGTTCAAGTCCCGTTACTCACCCCAATGGCTCAGGCCCCGGTTCGAAAGAACCGGGGCCTGAGTCGTTTCCGCGCTCGGACCCACGCGCCGGTCCCCCGCACCGGACCGAGTGCGGGGCGGAGTTCCGGGCTAAATGCCGGTGGCGCAGGTGAGGGCCGCCGGGGGCGGGTTGGTGCCCGACCAGGCGCCGTTGAAGCCGAAGGCGACCGTGCCGCCCGGCGGGACGGTGGCGTTGTACGGGAGGTGCGAGGCCGTCACCTCCGCCCCGGTCTGGGTGACCGCCGCGTTCCACGCCTGGGTGACCCGCTGGCCGGCCGGCTGGGTCCAGCGCACGGTCCAGCCGTTCAGCGCGGCCGCGCCGGTGTTCCGGAGGGTGACCTGGGCCGTGAAACCGCCCGTCCACTGGCTGCTGACCGCATATGTGACGGAGCACACACCCGGGGCCGGTGGGGTCACCGGGGCGAGCGTCTCGGCGATTCCGGCGTGGGCGGGCTTGGGCGCGAGGTTCTCGTCGTACGGAGTCGCCGCGCCCTGGCCCGGGAAGAAGTCCGGGATCCACGAGTCGGAGTCGGTGAAGCCCCAGACGGTGACGCCCGCGCAGCGGGTGACGGCGAGGCAGGCGCGCAGGACGGCGGCGTAGTCCGCCCTCTGCTGCGCGAGCTTGGCGTCGGTCGCGGGCAGGGTCATCCGGATGTCCAGCTCGGTGATCGCCACGTCCACACCGAGTTCGGCGAAGCGGCGCAGGTTGGCCTCCAGGGAGGCGGGGACCTGGCCGAGGACGAGATGGGCCTGGAAGCCGACCCCGTCGACCGGGACCCCCTGCGCGAGGAGCCGCTTCACCAGGGCGTACATGCCGTCGCTCTTCGCGCCGACGGCGTCGGTCGAGTAGTCGTTCAGGTAGAGCTTCGCGGCCGGGTCGGCGGCGCGTGCCGCGCGGAAGGCGTCCGCGATGTACGACTCGCCGAGGGCCGCGCCCCAGAGGGAGGGGCGCAGGGTCCCGTCCTCGTTCAGGGGTTCGTTGACGACGTCCCAGTGGTCGATGCGGCCCTTGTAACGGCCGGCCTCCGCGGTGATGTGGTCGGTCATGAGGGTGCGCAGCTCGGCGGCGGTCCAGCTGCCGCCGGTGAGCCAGCCGGGGAGCTGGCTGTGCCAGACGAGGGTGTGGCCGCGCACCCGCTGGCCGTGGGCCTCGGCGAAGGCGACGACCCGGTCGGCGCCGGTCCAGTCGTGGGTGCCCCGGGCGGGCTCCACGGCGTCCCACTTCATCTCGTTGCCGGGGGTGAGGGAGCCGAACTGGGCCCCGGCGAGGTCCCCGTACCCCCCGGTGAGTTTCCCCCCGGTGACGGCGGTGCCGAGGTAGATCCCCCGGGCCGCCGCGAGGTCCCGCAGCGGGGTGTCGGCCGCGGAGGCGGGGGTGGTGGCGGAGGTGAGGACCGCGGCGAGGAGGGCGGCGGCGGTGATCAGGCGGCGGAGCATGTCGCACCTCCGAGGGTGAAGGCGGCCGGTACGGGGTTGGTGCCCGTCCAGGTGCCGGTGAAGCCGAAGGAGGCGGAGGCCCCGGCGGCGACGGCGCCGTTCCAGTCGGCGTTCCGGGCGGTGACGGCGGTGCCCGTCCGGGCGGGGGTCGCGTTCCACATCCGGTCGACGCGCTGGCCGGCCGGATAGTCCCAGCCGAGGCTCCAGCCGGTCCAGGCGGTGGTGGAGGTGTTGGTGAGGGTGACGTCGGCCTGGAAGCCGCCCTGCCACTGGTTGGTCACCTTGTACGCGACCTTGCAGGCACCGGTGGGCGCGGGCGGCTCGGTGGTACCGCCGCCGTCACCGCCCCCGGTCTCGCTCGTGTCGCCGTAGATGATGCCGCGGCCGTTGGTGGAGACGTACACCCGGCCGTAGACCCGGGGATCGCCGGTGATCGCGCCGCCGGTCCAGCCCCACTGGTGGGCGTCGTCGTTGACCCGGACCCAGCTCGTGCCCGCGTCGGTGGAGCGGAAGACGCCGCGGACTCCGCCGATCTTCGCGCTCGTGTAGAGGGCGGGGTACGCGGCTCCCGGGGCGGCCTTGCCGAAGCCGACGGTGTCGGCCTGCTCGACGCCGGAGACCCGGGTGAAGGTGGCTCCGCCGTCGGTCGAGTGCCAGAGCCCGTAGGTGGCGTCGGGGGCGCCGCCGGAGAGCCAGATGTCGCCCTTCCGGCCGGGGACGGCCTTGAAGCGGACGTTGCCCTTGGCGGGAAGGCCGGTGGCGCGGGCGGTGAAGCTCGCTCCGCCGTCCGTACTGGCGTAGAAGGTGCCGGAGGCGAAGGCGTAGAAGGTGAGCGGGTCGACGCGGTCGGACTCGACGGTCGCCCCGGCCGGGACACCGGTGGAGGCCGTCCAGGCGCCGCCGGTGCCGGTGTGGACGCCCGTGCCGTCCGGGCTCCAGACGAACCGGGTGCCGTCGGCCGCGGCGGCGACCGTGCCGCCGCCGGTGACGCCCGGGGGTTCCTGTCCGGCACTCCAGTCGGCGCCGTTGTCGGTGGAGAAGGCGACGCGAGGACCGCCGTCGAGGTTCCCGGCGCGTACGACGGTGCCGGGCTTGGTCTCGGCGAAGTCGACGCTGGTGGTGGAGGTGAAGTGGGGGCCGGTGAACATCATCGAGGGGACCTTGGTGAGGTCCGTGTGCCGGAAGCCGCCGATGTCGCCGAGGGCGCTGATCAGCGGGGCCCCGGAGGGCGGGGAGGCCAGGTCGAGGACGGCGGTCTCCTCCAGGCCCTGGACCATGGGCCGGATGGTGAAGGGCGTGCCCGTGTCCCACTTGCCGAGGTCCTGCGTGCCGTACACGGTGGCGCCGGTGCCGTACATCATGCGGTTCGAGTCGAAGGGGTCGATCTCCAGGGCCTCGGTCATCCAGCCGAGCTTCGGGGTCTGCTCGGGCGGGGCGGGGTCGGCGCCCCAGGTCAGCCAGGGCACGGAGGAGACGTCCATGGTGTAGCGGTTGGACCGGTTCGGGTACGAGGTGTAGTCCCAGGCCCTGGTCCAGCCGGCGCCGCTGTCGGTGGAGCGGAAGATCTGGGTGTCGGGGAACCAGGAGCTGTAGCCGGAGACCATGACGGTGCCGGGGCGCCGGCGGTCGACGGTCAGGCCGCTGAAGCCGTAGTAGGTGTCGGCCTCGGCGACGGGGCTGATGTCCGTCCAGGTGCCGGTGGCGGTGGCGTACCGCCAGACCTGCCCCTTGGCGCCGTCGTACGGGCCGGCCGTGTCGCTGTACGCGAGGTAGAGGTAGCCGTTCTCCGCGTCGAGGACGCCCTTGTGGGCGAGGTACCCGGTGGGCTGGCCGGGGAGCCGGGTCCAGGTGGCGCCGGCGTCGGTGGACCGGTAGACGGCGTTCTGCTTGTCGCCGACGCCGACGTAGAGGGTGCTCGTGGCGCTGCCGGCGGTCCCGGTGGACTCGTCGAAGGTGACCCAGACGATGCCCTGCTGGTCGGAGTTGTAGCCGCTGGTGTCGGTGGGGTCCTGCTGATGGCCGCCGGGGTTGGTGAAGGAGGTGACCTTCGACCAGGTGACGCCGGAGTCGGTGGAGCGCCAGAGGCCGTTGCCGCTGGGGGTGCCGAGGTAGAGGACGCTGTTCCGGTGCGGGTCGACGGCGAGGCGCTCGCCCATGCCGCGGCCGGGCATGTTGCCGCCGAGCTTGAAGGGGAGGTCGGTGCGCTGCCAGGTGGCGCCGCGGTCGGCGGAGCGCAGGACGGCGCCGTTTCCGGGGTCCCAGTCGTTGGTGTACGTGCCGACCGCCGCGTACACCTTGTCGGGGTCGACGCCGTCGGAGGCGAGACCGACGACTCCGGTGTGGCCCCAGTGGTCCCAGTCGACGGAGTCGAGCAGCGGGGTCCAGGTGGAGGCGGCCTGGTTCCAGCGGTAGGCGCCGCCGATGTCGGTGCGGGCGTAGACGAGGTTCTTCTCGGTCCGGTTGAAGACGATGCCGGGGACGAAGCCGCCGCCGTCGACGCGCACGTTCTTCCAGGTGTAGGACGACGCCGCGGCGGCCGGCACGGCCGTGCCCGGGGGTGCGGCGGGGGTGGGGGCGGCGGTGGCCGGTACCGCCCCCGTGAGGAGGCCCGCGGTGAGGGCGAGCCCCGCGAGCAGATGGCGTGTGGTGCGCATGGGTATCCCGTCGAAGATTGGATGGGAGCGCTCCCACTATTGAGGTGCTGTCAGAACACGGTCAAGGTCCGGGAATCGTCGAAGACGTTCGACGGCGGCGCGGGAAGGCGGGCACGGGAGGGGCCCGGGAAAAGGGGTGCGCGCCCCGGCCGGGAGGTGGGGTGTCTCCGGCCGGGGCGCGCGGTGGGGGGGGCGAGATGGTTCCTGGGGTGGTGCCGTGGGGCCTACTTGTAGGCGGCGAAGGCCTTCGTGAAGGCCAGCGGCTGCTGGAGGATCGAGGAGCAGGTGGCGTCGGCGCGGTTCACGGCGCCGTCCGGGCACTGCTTGTCACGGGTCGAGGACCACATCGAGAGCCAGCCGATCCCCTTGGACTTCGCGAAGTCGACGAGCTGGGTGGCGTCGTCGACCTTGAAGATCTCGGTGGTGACGTCGTTGACGCCGATCATCGGGGTGACGGCGACGGCCTTCCAGGCGGCCGCGTCGGAGAGCCCGAGGACGCCCTTGATCTGGGCCTGGGTGGCGGTCGCGGCCTGGATCGCGTACGTCCCCATGTCGGCGCTGTACGCCGGGCCGTAGTCCATCGCCATGATGTTGACGGCGTCGACGCGGACCCCGTTGCGCCGGGCGTCGGCGAGCAGGTCCACGCCCGGCTGGGTCAGGCCCTCGGGCATGACCGGCAGGGTGAAGGAGACGTTCAGGCCGGGGTGGGACTTCTGGAGCTGGGCGATCGCCTGCGAGCGGCGGGTGTTGGCGGCGGTGTTCGGCAGGGCCGCGCCCTCGACGTCGAAGTCGACCTTGGTCAGCTTGTACTGGTCGACGA
Organism: Streptomyces zaomyceticus; assembly: GCF_014656215.1. Lineage (GTDB taxonomy): Bacteria > Actinomycetota > Actinomycetes > Streptomycetales > Streptomycetaceae > Streptomyces > Streptomyces zaomyceticus. Next base: position 495,859 of record NZ_BNBZ01000001.1, read on the forward strand.
CCTTGCCGTACGCGGCGGCCAGCGCCGAGGCGGACGAGCAGTTCAGGGCCAGTTCGTGACCGGCGGCGCCGCCGAAGGAGACCCGGACGTCACCGCCCTTGGCGCGCAGGGCGCCTATCTGGGCGGCGACCTTGTCGTTCGCCAGGTCGGTGACCCCGCCCCACAGCGGGGCGCAGGAGCCGCCGGAGGTGATGAAGGCGAGGTTGAACTCCTTCACCCCGGTGGCGTCGGCGGTCGCGAGCAGGTCGTACGCGGGATAGAGCGAGGTGTCGACGTACGGGGCGTACCTCGCAGCGGCGGCGGGGGCACCGGTCGCGGTCGCGGTGGGCGTCGGGGTGGGGGTCGGCGCGGTGGTCGCGGTGGCCGTCGGCTTCGGGCTCGTGGTGGCCGTGGCGGTCGGCTTCGGGGTCGTGGTGGCCGAAGGGGAGGCCGTCACGGTGGGCTGTCCGGTGGGGCGGCCGCTGGGGGTGGGGGCGGTGCCTCCGGCGGAGCAGGCGGCCTTGTTGATGAGGCAGTTGGCGGGGTCGCCGGCCTGTCCGGCGGCCGAGGTGACGAAGCCGACGGTGACGGACCGGCCGGGTGCGAGCTGCTTGTTCCAGCTCGCGGGCTTCACGGTGACATGGCTGCCGGAGACGGTGTGCTCGCCGTTCCAGAGGGAGCTGATGGTCGTGCCGGCGGGGAGGTCGAACTCCAGGGTCCAGTCGGACTGGGCGGCGGAGGTCTCGTTGGTGACGACGTACTGGCCGGTGTAGCCACCGGTCCAGGAGCTGGTCCTGGTGTACGCGGCGCCGACCGCGGCGGCCTGGGCCGTACCGGTGAGCGCGAACGCGGCGCCGCCGACGACCGCCGCGGCGACGATCGCCCCGACGACCTTGGTCCTGGTGCTCGTCGTGCGCCGGTGCGAACTGGTGCCCATCGCGTGCCTGCCTCTGGGTGCTGGGGGGTGGGGAAGGGGTGCGGCAGCACGCTAGCGACCGGAGAACGGACAAACGGGCGTCCGGGGACACCCGTCGGGATCCTTAGGGTCCGCTTAAGGAAGGCATCGGAACCACGAAAGGTTCCGCGCCGGGGGAAGAGGGGGAAAGGGCCGGACGGTCAGCCGTCGACGGCCCGGCGGGTGCCCGTGCCCCCGCGCCGACGGCGGGCCGGGCGGTGTCCACGGCGGCCGGTGGCACCCGTGCGGCGCCCGTCGAGCCCGATCCAGATCCGGACCTCGGTGCCGCCGAGCACCGAGTGCCCGATGCGCACGTCACCGCCGGTGGTCTCGGCCATCCGGCGCACGATGTCGAGGCCGAGGCCCGTGGAGCCGTCCCGGGCACCGCTGTTGCCCCGGGCGAGCGCGGCCGCGGGGTCGGCGATGCCGGGACCCGCGTCGGAGACCAGGACGATGACGGCGTCGTCGCCGTTGTGCACGTCGATCGAGAAGGCCGTGCCCTCGGGGGTGTGGCGGAAGACGTTGCCGAGCAGGGCGTCGAGCGCGGCGACGAGTTCGGGGCGGGCGACCGGGATGCGGACCGGGCGGTCGACGCCCGCGACCCGGACCCGGCGGCCCTCGTCCTCGGCCAGCGCCGACCAGAACTCCATCCGCTCGCGCACCACTTCGGCGGCGTCGCAGCCCGCGCCGGGCCCGGTGGCCTGGGTCTGCGGCTTCGCGTCGCGGGCCGTGCGGATGATGGTGTCGACCTCGCGCTCCAGCTGCTCGACGGCCGCGCGGGTCTGCTCGGCGGCCGGTCCCGAGCCCAGCGAGGCGGCGTTGAGCCGGAGCACGGTGAGCGGGGTACGGAGCCGGTGGGAGAGGTCGGCGGCCAGTTCCCGCTCGTTGGCGAGCAGTTGGACGACCTGGTCGGCCATCGAGTTGAACGCGACGGCGGCCGACTTGAGTTCGGGCGGCCCCTCCTCGGGGACGCGTGCGCCGAGCTTGCCCTCGCCGAGGTCGTGGGCGGCGCCCGCGAGCCGCTGGGCGGGCTGCACCATCCGGACGCCGAGCCGGTCGGCGACCGCGACGGAGCCGACGATCAGGGCGATGCCGACCCCGGCGAGGACCAGCCAGGCGGTGGCGACGCCGTTGGACACCTCGCCCTCGGGGACGAAGAGTTCGACGACGGCGACCTTGCCGCTACTGAGGGCGGTGGGCTGGAGCAGCACGAAACCGCCGGGGACCTCGGCGATGGAGGCCCGGCCGAGCCGGCGGGTGGCGGCGAGTTCCTCGTCGCCCGCCCGCCGGGTGCCGATCTCCAGGGGCGTGTCGCCGGATTCGCCGACGGGCACGTGGATGGCGAGCCGTCCGGCGGACCCGTCCTCGGTGGTGGCGACGGCCTTGTCGAGCTCCTCGCGGTCGGTGGTGATGGCGAGCACCGGGGCGAGGCCGGCGGCCCGCCGTTCGGCGTTGGAGAACGCCCGGTCGCGGGCCATCTCCTTGACGACGAGCCCGAGGGGTACGGCGAAGGCGAAGACGACCATGGCGGTGACGGCCAGGGACACCTTGACGAGGGCCCATCTCACGGCTGCGGCTCCCGGGGCGGCTCCAGCTTCACACCGACCCCGCGCAGGGTGTGCAGATAGCGGGGCCGGGCGGCCGTTTCACCCAATTTCCGCCGCAGCCATGACAAATGGACGTCGATGGTCTGGTCGTCCCCGTACGACTGCTGCCACACCTCGGCCAGCAGTTCCTTGCGCGGGACGACGACACCGGGCCGCCCGGCGAGGAAGGCCAGCAGGTCGAACTCGCGCCGGGTCAGGTCCAGCGGCGCCCCGTCGAGCTCCGCCTGACGGCGCAACGGGTCGACGGTGAGCCCCCCGACCCGGATCACCTGGGACGGCGGCGCCTCGCCCCCGCCGGACCGGGCCCGCCGCAGGACGGCGGCCATCCGGGCCGAGAGGTGGTCGACCGAGAAGGGCTTCACGAGATAGTCGTCGGCCCCGGCGTGCAGGAGCCGTACGATCTCCGCCTCGTCGTCCCGGGCGGTCGCGATGATCACCGGTACGTCGGTGATTCCGCGCAGCATCTTGAGCGCCTCGGACCCGTCCAGGTCGGGCAGTCCGAGGTCCAGGATGACCACGTCGAAACGGAAATGGGCGACCTCGCGCAACGCCTCAAGAGCCGTACCGACGCTCCGTACCGTGTGGGACGCCTCGGACAGCTGACGAATGAGGGCGGAGCGCACGAACTGGTCGTCCTCGACCACGAGCACACTTGCCATGGGCCGCACCGTACGCCATTCGGGGGAATGTGAAGGAGAGGCCACCCTCCGGCGGGGGTTCCGGGGACGTGGTGCAATATGGCCCCGATGCGAAGAGGACTCGTTCACGCCCTGGCCTGGTCGCTCGCCACCGGCGCGGCGGTCACTCTGTCCTGGTGGGGAGTGCACACGGTGCTGTCCGGCACTGTGTACGACCCCCCGCGCGCACTGCCCCTCCCGGCCGGCAGCGCCGACGAGCCGGTCACGGCAGGCAGCGATCCGGTGACCTCCTCGACCCGGCGGCCCGGCACCACCGAGCCCTCCGCGCCCGCCACGACGAAGCCCACGCCGAGCGCCGACCGTTCGACCCCGGCCACCCCGTCCACTTCCCCGTCCCGGCGGCCGAAGCCGACGACCGATGCCCCCACCACGCCCCCGGCCGACTCCGGTTCGAACGTGAAGAGCTACACGGTGGACGGCGGCCGGGTCACCTTCGACCTGGGCGAGACCTCGGCCGAGCTGGTCTCGGCGATCCCGGCCTCCGGCTGGCAGATGCAGGTGTGGAAGCAGCCGAGCTGGATCCGGGTCACGTTCACCGCGAACGGCCGCGAGCTGTCCGTCTTCTGCGTGTGGCACGACACGGCGCCCCGCGTGGAGATCGAGGACCGCGCCGTCTGAGCCGCCCGTCCGGGCCGTGGCGTCCGGGCCGCGGCGGCGCGCCCCTGCGTGGTCAGCGGAAGACGGACGCGGGCGGTACGGGTGAGGGCTTGGCACTCACGTCGGTGACCGGCGCCGCTCCCCCGGCGAAGTCGGCGAGCGCCCGCCCGTGTTCGACCCGACCCGGGTGCGGGTCGGTGGCGACCCGGCGGGTCAGCTCGGCCACCGGCAGTTCCCGGTCGGAGGCGAGCAGCACGGCGTTGCCGAAGCGGCGGCCGCGCAGCACCGTCGGATCGGCGGTCAGCGCCAGCTCGGGGAAGACGGAGGCGGCGGTGGCGATCTGGCCGCGCAGATGGGTCAGGGGCGGACCGTCGGCGAGGTTCGCCGCGTAGAAGCCGCCGGGCCGCAGCACCCGCCGCACCTCGGCGAGGAACTCGGTGCTGGTCAGATGGGCCGGGGTGCGGGCCCCGCTGAACACATCGGCGACGACCAGGTCGGCCCAGCCGTCCTGGACCTTGGCGAGCCCGGCGCGGGCGTCGGCGGAGCGGACCCGGATACGGGCCCCGGTGTCGAGCGGCAGCTCCCGGCGGACGAGCTGGACGAGGGCCCCGTCGAGTTCCACGATCTGCTGGGTGGAGCGCGGCCGGGTCGCGGCGACGTACCGGGCGAGGGTGAAGGCTCCGCCGCCGAGGTGGACGACCTGGAGCGGCTTGTTCGGCGGGGCGACGAGGTCGGCGATGTGGCCGAGGCGCCGCTGGTACTCGAAGGAGAGGTGGGCCGGGTCGTCGAGGTCCACGTGGGACTGCGGGGCGCCGTCGATGAGGAGCGTCCAGGCGCGCGGGCGCTCCCGGTCGGGTATGAGTTCGGCGAGCCCGCCGTCCACGGTCTCGACGACGGAGGCGGCGGCCGCCGCCCGGTCGCGCTGCTTGTTCCTGGCCACGGGCCCATTATCGGTCCTGGCGCGAGGGCGGCGCCCGACGGCCGGGGGCGGGAGATCCACCGGGTTGGGCGGCCTCGGTGACGGCAGTCGGCAGCCTCGCCGAACCGGGTCGGGTCGGGTCGGGTCGGGTCAACTCAGGTCAGGTCAGGTCAGGTCAGCTCAGGCTGGGTCGGGTCGGGTCGGTCAGTGACAGCCGTCGGCCGCCTCGATGAGCCGGGCCGCCTCTCCGAGCGCCCGGCGCAGCACGACGGGGTCGGTGACCGGGTCCGTGTCGCCCGGGGGCAGCAGCCAGCCGGCGGGGCGGGGGGCGTCCCCGGCCGGTTCGGGGAGCTCGGGCAGCTCCGGGAGGCGAAGGCCCCGCCCCGAGGTCCGCGTACACGCGCTGCCGGGCATGTCCCAGGCGGCGGCCGTGCCGGGCGGGACCAGGAAGCCGAGGGTGTCGCAGGTGCCGTCGTGGACGACGGGGCCGACGGCCGGGGCGGCACCGCGACGCAGGATGTCCACGGCCTCGAGGCCCTGCCGGACCGGCACGGTCACCAGGTCCCAGGGCTCGGCGGCGGACTGGGGCCCGTCGGCCTCCGGGGCGGGCGCGTGCCACGTGGCCGACTGCGAACCGATCTCCGACATGGGGACCCCTCCTCGCTCCTGAGGAGACACGTTCCGTCTCTCCCTTACGGTTCAACGCCCGTGCGCGTCAACGGCTACGGCGCCATGCCGCCGCAAAGGATGGCAGTTCATGGCAGATCACAGGCGAGATATCCGATTTGTAGCCAAACTCTGCGTACGCGTCCGGTCACAGCAGGTACGTTCCTGTGCTGCCGGAACACCCGGCAGCACAGGAGAGGGCTCGGCCATGGCGATGTCACGGGCAGTTCCCAATCTCGCCTTCCGACGGCTCCGCGGACAGCACTCGCCGGCGGAGTTCGCCGCGACGGTTCGTCGGGCGGCGCGGGAGATCGGCGAACAGGTCGCGTGCGACGCCCGCTACATCGGGCGCGTGGAAGCGGGCGAGATCCGCTGCCCCAACTACGCGTACGAACGGGTCTTCCTGCATATGTTCCCCGGTCTTGGCCTCTCCGACCTGGGCTTCTCCGCGCGGGAGACGGTGCGCGGCCGGCGGCAGCCGGTCGCGGCCGGGGCTCCGACTCCCGCCGCCATCCCGCCCCGGAACGATGAGGAGAGCGACGTGCTGCGTCGCGCATTCATGACGAGCGGCTCCGCCACCCTGGCGGCCGCCTCGCTGGGACTCGGCGGCCCCGCCGTCGCGATCCCCGCCCCCCGTGGCACCCACCGGATCGGCGAGGCCGAGGTGCTCGCCGTCGAGGACGCCGTACGCCGGATCCGGCTGCTCGACGACCGGCACGGCGCCGACGGGCTCTACAAGGTCGCCGCCCAGCCGCTGCGTGCCGCGTACACGCTGCTCGACACGGGGACCATGACCCGCCGCTCCACCGAGGACCGGCTGCACGCGGGCGCGGGTGAGCTCTCCCTCTCCGTCGGGTGGCTGGCCCACGACTCGGGCCGCCACGACGACGCGCGCTCCCACTACGCCGAGGCCCTGGCCACCGCGCGGGTGTCGGGCAACCCGGCCCTGGAGGCGCACGCCTTCTGCAACACCTCGTTCCTGGCCCGGGACACCGGCCGGTACCGCGAGGCGGTACGGGCGGCGCAGGCGGGTCTGCGGGCCGCGCAGCCGTTGGGCTCGGCCCGGCTCCTCTCCCTGCTGTCGCTGCGGGAGGCCGCCGCGTGGGCGGGGATCGGCGACCGCTCGGCCTGTGAGCAGGCCCTCGGCCGCGCCCACGGCTTCTTCGACCGGGGCCCGGCCGACGGCGACCCCGAGTGGATGTCGTTCTTCGGGGAGCCGGAGCGGGAGGCCCTGGAGGCCCAGTGCTGGTCGGCGCTGGGCGACTGGGGGCGGGCGGCCCGGCACGCCCACCGGGCCACGGTCCTGCAGAACCCGCACTTCGCGCGGAACCTGGCGCTCTACCGCGCGCATCTCGCCAAGGACCTGGCGCACGCCGGCCGCCCGGACGAGGCCGCGGCGGAGGCGAAGCGGGTGACGGAGTCCCTGGAGGGCATCGCCTCGGCGCGGATCCGCGGAATGCTCTCGGAGACCCGTCGGGTCCTGGCCTCGTACTGAGGTCCCGGACGGAACTCCCGGGCGTGCCTCACGGGCGGGTTCGCCGACGAGTTCCCGACGGGGCCCTTCCGACGGTCCGGTCCGGCCCGCCGGGGAGGTCTTCTACTCCAGGTGCCCGGTGTCGTTCCAGCGCTCGACCGCCGGGGCGCCGTACGCCCAGCCGAGGACGGACAGGCTCGTCGGGTCGAGGCGGATGCGGGAGGCGAAGGAGACGTCCTCGCCGAGCCAGCGGGCGCCGATCGAGCGCAGGATGTGCCCGTGCGCGAAGACCAGGACGTCACGGTCGGCGGACCGGGCCCAGTTCACGACCTCGTCGGCACGGTCCGAGAGCTGCGCCATCGTCTCGCCCTCGGGGACTCCGTCGCGCCAGATGAACCAGCCCGGCCGAATGTCCTGGATCTGGGGCGGGGTCAGCCCCTCGTACGCCCCGTAGTCCCACTCCATCAGCGCGTCCCAGGGCTCGGCCCGCTCGCCGAAGCCGGCGAGTTCGCAGGTCTCACTGGCGCGGACCAGCGGGCTGGTGCGCACCTCCATGCCGGGCAGTCCCTGCCAGGGGCCGCGGTGCAGGCGCTCACCGAGCAGCTTCGCGCCGCGCCGCCCCTCGTCGAGCAGCGGGATGTCGGTCCTGCCGGTGTGCCGGCCGAGAAGTGACCACTCGGTCTGGCCGTGCCGGGCGAGCAGGATGCGCGGTGCCATGGGAAGGATCTCCAGGGGTTTCACGGTGCGGACGTGCCTCTCCCATCATCGCCCAGATGCATTCGGGGTGACGTCCGGGCAACCCCCGGGCGACTCCCCGCGTCCCCTCCCCCGGGGCGATCACCGTCTGGGGGGACCTTTCGATGCGCAAGCCACGCTGGTGGGCCGAGTTGTCGCTGCTCGCGGTCGTGTACGCGGCCTACACCGGCGGGCGGCTGCTCGTACGGGGCGACGAGGCCTCGGCCGTCGAGCACGGGCTGGCGATCCTGCGCTTCGAGGAGCTGCTCGGGATCGACGCCGAGCATCCGCTGAACCGGCTGTTCACCGGCGTGCCCGCGCTCGGGATACCCGCGGACTTCGCCTATGCCTCACTGCACTATCTCGTCACCCCGGCGATCCTGGTCTGGCTCTTCCGGCGCCGTCCCGCGCGGTACCGGGCCGCCCGCACCTGGCTGATGGTCTCCACGCTGCTCGGTCTCGTCGGCTTCACGCTGCTGCCGACCTGCCCGCCCCGGCTGCTCGACCCGGCGTACGGCTTCACCGACACGATGGCGCATTTCAGCGCGTACGGCTGGTGGGGCGGCGAGGCCAGCGCGCCGCGCGGGCTCGGCGGCATGACGAACCAGTACGCGGCGATGCCCAGCCTCCATGTGGGCTGGGCGCTGTGGTGCGGGGTGATGCTGTGGCGGTACGGGCGGACGCCCGCCGCGAAGGCCCTCGGGGTGGCGTATCCGCTGCTCACGACGGTTGTCGTGATGGGGACCGCGAACCACTATCTGCTCGACGCGGTGGCCGGCGCGGCCGTGATGGGCGCGGGTCTGCTGCTGACCCCCTACGCGCTGCGTCTGGCCGGCCGGGTGCGCGGGACTGCGGCCGTGTCCCGGGCCGCCGAAACACCCCGGGTCGCCGAAGCGCCCCCGGTTGTCAGTGCCGGATGCGAGACTTCCGCGGGTGAGCGCATCCCAGGACAGCGGTCTGTCACGACCCCCGCAGACGACACGTATTCTCGCTGAGCTGCGCGGACCGACCGTCCCGCCGCGTCCGCTGGACGCGCGGGCCCTCGCGGCGCTGGCCGCGAACCCCGGGTGCAGGCGACGCGCCCTGCTCGACGGCGCCGGGGTCGACAAGTCCGCGCTGGCCGCGAAGCTCGGCTCGCCGGCCCCGTTCGGACAGTCGCAGTTCGCGATCGTGCGGGGCAACTCCTTCGAGGCGAAGGTCAAGGCGGACGGCGGCCGTGAGCTGCTGCGTCTGATCGGGGTCGAGGAGCCGGGCACGGTGTCCGTGCCCGATCTGGCCGCGGCCGGCCCCCAGGGACGGGTGGCGCGCACGGCGCTGGCGCTGCGGGAGGCGACCGGGGCCGACGGGTGGACGCTGCTCGACCATCCGCTGCTCGCCCTCGAAGTGGCGGGCTCACCCGTGTATCTGGAGCCGGACGCGGTGGTGGTCCGTCCCGACGGCGGGTGGACGGTCGTGGAGATCAAGTCCTTCCCGATGGTCGACGGCGCGGCGGACGCGTCGAAGGTGGGCGCGGCGGCCCGCCAGGCCGCGGTGTACGTGCTGGCCCTCGAACGGGTGGCGGCGCTGACGGAGGGCGCGCGGGTCGCCCAGTCGGTGCTCCTCGTCTGCCCGAAGGACTTCTCGAACGTGCCGACGGCCTCGGTCGTCGACGTCCGCAAGCAGCGGTCGGTCACCCGGCGTCAGCTCGCCCGGCTGACCCGGATCGACGAGATCGCGGCAGCCCTGCCGGAGGGCGTCAGCTTCGATGTGGCGGAGCGCTCGCCGGAGGAGCTGACAGCCGCCGTGGAGTGCGTGCCCCATCAGTACGCGCCGGAGTGCCTGGCCGCCTGCGAGCTGGCCTTCCACTGCCGGTCGCGGGCCCGGGAGGCGGGCGCCGTGGAGACCCTGGGCCGTTCGGTACGGGGGGAGCTGGGCGGTCTGACGACGGTCGGCGCGGTCCTCGCGGCGGCGCGCGGCGAGGAAGGCGATCCGGAGGACCCGGCGGTGGCGGCGCTGCGCCGGGCGCGCGCACTGCGCCAGGAGGCGCTGGAGTCGGCGGCCGCACGCACTCCCCGGGAGCACGTCGAATGCCCCTGCTGACAACCCTCGCCCGCGCCGTGCCCCGGGAGGCCCCCGCATGTCGTTGATCTCCACCCTGGCCCGGATGGAGGCCGTCGAGTCGGGCCGGGCGCAGCCGCTCGCCACCGTCCGGCACCGGCGGCTCTCCGGGCGGCCCCTCGTCCTCGTCCCGCTGACGACGGCCGGTGAGGCGGGCGCCCCGCTGGGCGCGCTCGTCGGCACCGACCCGGAGGAGCCGCGGCTTCTGGTGGTGGCCCAGCCCCGGGACCGTGACCTGCGGTTCGCGTTCCTCGCCGAGCTGGCCGAGGAGGTCCTGCCGTACATCGACTCCTTCGCGGACGTCGTCGAGGCGGCGGAGCGGAGCGAGGTCGATCCCGAGACCGGCAAGAAGGTGAAGGTCGAGGTCGAGCTGTGCGCGGACGCGCCGCAGCTGATCGTGCCGAGCCGGGCGGGCGTCGAGTACCTACGGCTGCTCGGGCGGTCGACGCGGTTCCGGCGGACGGCCGAGCAGGACCCGGAGACGCCGTTCCCGGCGCCGCCGCGCGTCCCGCTGCTCGGGCGCTGGCTGACGCACTTCGGGGACCGGGCCCGGGTGCCCGGCTCCTCGCTGCTGCTGTCGGCGACCGATCTCCTCAACCGGCACTGGGCGACCGGGCAGTCCTCCCTGGAGGACCAGCACCTGGGGGCGCTGCTCGCGTGGATCGATCCCCACGACGGTGAGCCGGGCTCCGAGGCGGCGCTGCGGGCCGAGGTCGGGCGGGACTCCGAGGGGCAGTTGCTGTGCCCACCGGCCGGACCCGCCACCGACCCCGCCTTCGACAACCGGCTCCTCGCACCCGCGATCGAGCGGTACGACCGGGCCCGGCAGGCCGTCGGCGCCGCCGAGGACGGCGAGGCCGCCGAGCGCGGGCTCGGCGAACTGCACCGGGCAGAAAGGGAGGTGCGCCGGCTGGTCGCCTCCCGGATGAAGCCGACGTGGGAGGCGGTCTGGCGGGCGATCGGTCTGCTCCGGGAGCTGCCGGAGGGGGCCAGGGTCGAGGACCGCTGGACCCGCGACCGCTGGTCCTTCACCGCCCACCGGGACCGGGTCACCGCCGGTGAGCCGCCGCAGCCGCGCCGGGACGACGCCGTGACGGCGGCCCGGAAGCTCGCCGCGCGGGAGCAGGCGCAGGGTCAGCTGGAGGCGCAGGAGGCCCTCGACGATCCCCTGGTCCTGGCCGGGCGGAGGCTGTCGGGCGAGGCGTTCACGGCCGAGGTGGTCGAGGTGACGATGGCCTGGACGGAGTCGAAGCGGCCCGCACCGCGCCCGCTGCTCACGGTCCGCACCGAGGACCGGCCGCACCTGGGCGAGAAGGTGAAGGTGTTCCGCTCGCTCGACGGGAAACCGCAGTCGGCGGAGTTCGTGCGGTACGAGGAGGACGGGGCGCTGCTGCTGCGGATCCTCGACAGGATGGGCCGGTCGAAGGAGCCCGCGGAGGGTTCGGTGCCGGAGAAGGGCGAGCGGATCGCCTGGACGCTGTTCGAGCACGACCAGCGGGTGGGGCCGCAGTTGCCGGAGGCGGAGGAGACGCCCTGGACGCACGGCGGTCCGCCCCGCGCGGACGCCGTGGAACTGCCCGACGCCGTGACTCCGGAGGATGTGCTGTGACCGTGTTCGACCTTGCGCCGGGGACCGCCGGGGCCTTCGACCCGTCGGCGGCGGCCGGGAGGGCGACGGCGGACATCCTGGCCGCCACCCTGCACGGCACCGCGCGCGGTGTCGTCGTGGACTCCCCGCCCGGCGCCGGGAAGTCGACGCTCGTGGTGCGGGCCGCGCTCGAACTGGCCGCCGCCGGTCGCCGTCTGATGGTGGTGGCCCAGACGAACGCGCAGGTGGACGATCTGGTGCTGCGGCTCGCCGAGAAGGAGCCGGACCTGGAGGTGGGCCGGCTGCACTCGAACGACAGCGACCCGTACGACAAGGCGCTCGAGGACCTGGAGAACGTACGGAAGTCGGCGAAGGCCGGTGACCTCGCCGGTCTGCCGGTCGTCCTGTCCACGGCGGCCAAGTGGGCGCATGTGAAGAACGTCGAGCCCTGGGCGCACGCGATCGTCGACGAGGCGTACCAGATGCGCTCGGACGCGCTGCTGGCCGTGGCGGGGCTCTTCGAGCGGGCGCTGTTCGTGGGCGACCCCGGGCAGCTGGACCCGTTCTCGGTGGTGGGCGCGGAGCAGTGGGCGGGCCTCTCGTACGACCCGTCGGCGAGCGCGGTCTCCACCCTGCTCGCGCACAACCCGGAGCTGCCGCAGCACCGGCTGCCGGTGTCCTGGCGGCTGCCCGCCTCGGCGGCGCCGCTGGTCTCGGACGCCTTCTATCCGTTCACTCCGTTCCGCAGCGGCACCGGGGACGGGGACCGGAAGCTCTCCTTCGGGGTGGCGTCGGACGGTTCGGGTCCCGACCGGGTCCTCGACGAGGCGGCGGAGTCGGGCTGGGGTCTGCTCGAACTTCCGGCCCGGCACACCCCGCGCACCGATCCCGAGGCGGTCGGCGCGGTCGCCCTGGTGGTGCGCCGGCTCCTGGACCGGGGCGGGGCCGCGGTCTCGGAGCGCTCGGAGACCCCCGTGCCCCTGACGCCCGACCGGGTCGCGGTCGGCACCGCCCACCGCGACCAGGCGGCCGCGGTCCGGGCGGCGCTCGCGGAGCTCGGTGTGACGGGCGTGACCGTGGACACCGCGAACCGGCTCCAGGGGCGTGAGTACGACGTGACGGTCGTCCTCCACCCGCTGTCCGGGCGGCCCGACGCGACGGCCTTCCATCTGGAGACGGGCCGGCTGTGTGTGCTCGCCTCCCGGCACCGGCACGCGTGTGTGGTGGTCTGCCGGGCGGGGGTGGCGGACCTGCTCGACGCCCACCCGTCGACGGAACCGGTCCAGCTGGGCGTCGCCGTCTCGTTCCCGGACGGCTGGGAGGCGAACCACGCGGTCCTCTCGCACCTGGAGGAGCACCGGGTCAGCTGGACGCCCTGACCTTCCCGTCCCCGAGTTCCGCCGCCAGGGCGAGGAGTTCGTCGACCGACCACTGGTCGTAGACGTGCTCGCCGTACTTCGCCGCGGCGACACGGCCCTCGGGGGTGATCAGGAAGTCGGCCGGGAGACCGAGGCGGCCGGCCGGCTGCGAGGTGGCCGGCAGCCTGCCCCTGCCGCGGAGCAGCCTCCAGGCGTCACGGAGCACGCCCCCGACGATCGCGTGCCAGCCGCGCGGGTCGAGCAGGGCCCGGCGGTGCGACTCCACGCCGAACTCGGCGTACAGCAGCTTGTCGGGGTCGGCGACGACGGCGAACGGCAGGTGGGCCACGTGCTCGCGCAGCTCCTCGGCGGGCGAGTGGAAGAACACCACCTCCCGGATCCCGGCCCGTTCGATCTCCTCGTGGCGCCGGACCACCGACCGCAGATGGAGGTTGCAGACGGGGCAGCCCGCGAAGCGCCGGAACTGGACGTGGACGGTCCGTCCGGGGTCCGGGAGGGTCAGCGCGGGGCCGAGGACGGGCGTGAGGGTGCGGGTCGGCACCCGGTCGCCGGGTGCCGGGCGGGTGCGGGTCGGGTTCGGGGACATGCGCATGGGACACCATCCTCGTAGGCGTACGGCGTACTCTCAACAGGTTAGGCGTAGGGCGTACGCTGTCAACCGTCATGCCACGACCCCGCTCACTCACCCCGGACCGGCTGGCCGCCGCCGCCCTCGCCGTCATCGACCGCGACGGACTCCCCGCCCTCTCCATGCGCACCGTCGCCAAGGAACTCGGCATGAGCCCCATGGGGCTCTACCGCTACGTCGCCGACCGCGAGGAGCTGGAGGGGCTCGTGGTGGACCGCGTCCTGAACGACGTCGACACCACCCCGCCCGCCGCGGACGCGCCCTGGAGCGACCGGATCGAGACCATGGTCCGGCGGCTGCGCGACGCCGTGGCCCGCCACCCGGAAGCCGTCCCGCTGACCCTCGCCCACCGGCACCGCGCACCCGGCGGGCTGCTCTGGTCGGAGACCGTGCTCGGCATCCTGACCGAGGCGGGCGTCGACGGCGCACGGCGGGTCGTCGCCCTGCGCGCGCTCCACGGATACGTCACCGGGGCGATCCAGCTCGAACATCTCGGACCGCTGGCCGGACCGGGCACGACGGCCATCGCGGCGCTGCCGGAGGACCGCTTCCCGCATCTGACGCGGACCGCGCGGGCGGCCGGCGAGGTCGACCCCGACCAGGAGTTCTTCGGCGGCCTGCGGCTGCTCCTGCGCGGTCTCGACGACTGACCGGAGCCGGGCCCCGACGCCCTCTTGCGGAGCGCGGGACATTGGAAGAAGGCCCGGGGTTCCGGGCCGCCCGCATGCGAAGAGCCGGTGCGCCGAGCGCCGGTGGGTGAAACGCGAAGAGGAGAACAGCGATGGCGGAACCCGCGGAGCGAAGCGGACAGCGGCGGCTCAGGCCTGCTCCGCTGGTCTTCGAGCCTGCCGAGGCGACCGCCGACCCGGAGCACTTCTTCGACCTGGAGTCGATAGACGATCCGCGGGAGCTGCTGTCCCGGGCGACGGAGCTCACCCTGGCGTTCCGCGCGGCGACGGACCGGGCGACCGAGTTCCAGGCGATCGCCGCGGCGCAGCTGGCGGATCCGCGCCGGTTCGACCGGCTGACGGCGGCGGACGTCGCCGAGCGGGCACAGTGGACCGAGGACTACGCGCGGAAGATGATCGAGTTCGGCCATGATCTGATCCGGGCGAACGGGCAGCCCTCGGAGGACTGAGCGGGGACGGACAGCCGCCCGCGAGCGGGTGTGCCGCCGTCCGGCGGTGGCCGAAAAAGCACCCCTGGCATATGCCGGGGGTGCACGATACTCCCCTCCCGCTCCACCTGTCCGGGGTTTCGTGAACTCTCGGCGACCGGCATGTGACTCCCGGTAGATCTGGAGTCATGACGACGTGGCTGCGCGAAGAGACCCCGCACGACATCTTCCGGTTCCTCCGGGAGGGTGACGAGGGACGGCACCAGACCGCTCGGGTGACCGCCGACGGGGCCGCCTGGCTCGCCTCGGCCGCCGGGGGCGGCGCGGCCGCGCTCACCCGCTGGGAGGCCAGGCCGGACTCACCGGCGGCGCTGCCCTGCGGCACGGTCTTCGACGTCGTCAACGTGGACCCGGTCTTCGGCCGCCGGATGCTGGACCGGCTGTGGGAGGAGGGCCCGGGCTCGGGGCCCGTCGCCGTGCACCGGGGGCGGATGATGCTGTTCGCCGCGCCCGGGACGGCCCAGCGGCTGCCGGCCCTCCTCGACTGGGAGGAGTGGGGCGAGGCGGTCCCCCGGCCGCTCTGTCACGGGGCCGGTGACGCGGTGACCGTGCCCCCGCTCGTGCCCTCCGGCGCCTCCGGGCCGCGCTGGCTGGTGGCGCCCGACACCCGGAACCCCTGGCTGCCCGGTCCCGAGGTGATGCTCTGGGCCTGTGTGCGGGCCGTCCGGGCGGCCTCCGCCGCCGACGTGCGGGTATCGATTTTTCCTCCCGCCGATCCTGATGCTAATGTCTACGACGTCAGCAGGCGCCGCTAGCTCAGTTGGTTAGAGCAGCTGACTCTTAATCAGCGGGTCCGGGGTTCGAGTCCCTGGCGGCGCACAGACAGAAGAAGCCCCTCGCGGAAGCGAGGGGCTTCTTCGTTTTGGGGTACGGCTCCCGGGTCCGTCCCCTCATTCGACGGCGGGCGGCGTGATCCTGACCGTCCAGCCGCCGGCCCGCGTGCGGTCCGTGACCTCGACCCGGACGCCGGCGCCGGGCACGGTGAGGGTCTCGCCCTCCCCCAGGGGGGCGTCCGCGAGCGGCGGGTAGACCGAGCGGTCCCCGCAGGCCTCGGTGGCCGGGTGCGCGTCGACGACCTCGACGGGGCCGTCGCCGGAGGCCGCGCCGCCCCTGACCCGGTAGACGAGCACGCCCTCGGTGCAGGTCTCGGAGTTGTTCCCGGCGTCGCTGCGGGCCTCGACCGCGAGGACGCTGTCGGGTCCCGTGCGGACGACGGCGAGCCGGGTGCCGAGGGTCGCGCCGGGCCTCGGCTGGGTGTCGGTCGCCTCCAGGGTGACCATCCGGGGCGTCGCGCCCTGGACGCAGGTCACCTGGTCGCCGGCGAGCCAGCCGAGCTTCCACTTGTGCCAGCCGAAGAGGTCCGGGGAGAGCCCGAACTGGCTGCCCATGACGTCCCAGTCACCCACATGGGTGTCCCAGTCGCCCTTGCCGTCCTCCGGGCGGTGGTAGAGGTCGGGCAGGTCGAAGACGTGTCCGGTCTCGTGGGCGAGGACGTTCCGGTCGGGCGGATGCCGCTCGAAGACGGTGACGACCCGCTTGATCTCGGTCCCGTCGACCTTCATGGGGTGTTCGAGGTTGACGACCTTGGTGGCGTCGGAGTCCACACCGGGCGCGTCCGGGTCGGCGACGAGATAGACGATGTCGTACCGGGAGAAGTCGACGCTCGTGTCGGCCGCGGCGATCGCGTCCCGGAGGTACGCGGCGCGCTGCCCGGCGTCCCAGTCGCGCTGTATGTCGTAAGCGCTCGACTCCTTCGGCATCGGGGTCCAGACGCGCTGGGGGTGCGGGCGCAGGACGAAACGGCCGTAGGAGGCGCGGGCGAAGTACTCGCTGGTGGCGGGGAAGTGGTCGGCGGTGAGCTCGGCCGGATCGGTGAGCGGCTCGGCGTCCGGGAAGGACAGGAAGATCATGACCGCGTCGAGCGCGCGGTCGGGGCGCGGATACGACCTGTTCCAGGTGTCGAGGCCGAGCGAGTGATGGGCCGCCGTGCGGGGCAGGGCGCAGGGACTCGCCGAGGTCGCGCCGACGGCGGGGCCGGCGACGAGGCCGGTGGCGGCCAGGGCGGCGAGCGAGGTGAAGGCCGCCGCCCCCGCGCGCAGCCGTGCGCGTTCCACTCCCCCGAGTGGCTGCTGACCCCTCACGTGGACCTCCGATTCGGGAATGCGGGACTCCTCAACCACCTTGTGACGATTTGCGGCGTTTCGCACGTTTCCGCTGCCCCGGTCGGGTGAAGGCGCGCCGCAGGGTCGACGCGACACGAGCGCACTTCAGTTCACGGAAAGTCACATTCGGTCACGTCCTCATCGACCCGTGTCAGACCCGCGCAGAAACGATCGGGCGGGGTGCGACGGTGGGCAGATTCACAGCGTCGGACGCTCCCCCTGGGCGGCACGAAGCTGGAAGGCTCCCCCGCGCGGGCTCTATGATCGGCACACTCTTCCCCGGCCGACCGTCCCGACCACATGCGACCGGCCCGACTGCACTACGGGAGCCAGCGGTGAGCGGAACCCCCGAAGGACCGGTGCACCCAGAGCCGCCGGAGACGCACGCGGCGGAGCCCGCACTCACGGAGCGTCACACCGGACAGCACGGCGGGCGGTACGCCGAGCAGTACGCCGAGCGATTCCCCTCGCGGGACGTGGACCGCCGGGCCGCCGAACTCCGTGACTACCGTGCCGCCTTCCGGGCCGCCCGGCTCGCCATGGCCGTCGTCGACCAGGACGGCGTGGTCGTCACCGCGAACGAGTCCTTCGGCGCCCTCCTCGGCACCGAGCCCCGAGCCCTTCGGGACCAGGCGGCCGCCGATCTCGTCGACCTCGCGTCCGACGGGCGCACCTGGCACGCGTACCGCGAGGTACTGCGCGGCCGCCGCTCCCGCTTCCGCTGCACCCGCCGCCTCAAGCACGCCGACGGGCGCTCGCTGTGGGCCGAGGTCACCGTCGCGCCCGTGCCCGACAGCAGGCGCGTCCTGCTGTCGATCACGGACATCAGCGACCGGCGCGAACTCCAGGCACGGCTCCGCCATCTCCAGATGCACGACCCGGTGACCCGACTGCCCAACCGCGCCCTGTTCTTCGAGCGCCTCTCGGCGGCCCTGGAGGCCTCCGCCCAGGACGCCGCCGACTCCGGCATCACCGGCGACCCGGGAACGGGCGGGGCGATCAGCTCTTCGTACGAGTCCTACGGGTATGGCAGAACAGGGCGGATCGGTCTCTGCTACCTCGATCTCGACGGCTTCAAGGCCGTCAACGACACCCTCGGCCACCGCGTGGGCGACCGTCTCCTCGCCGCCGTCGCCGCGCGCCTGACGGAGTGCGCGGACAGCGACGGCTACACCCGCAGCGGCGGCCATCTCGTGGCACGGCTCGGCGGCGACGAGTTCGCGGTCCTGGTCGAGGACTCCACCGGCACGGAGCAACTGGCCGACCTGGCGCGCTCGGTGCTGTGCGCGCTCCAGCAGCCCTTCGACCTGGGCGGCCAGCGGCTCTCGGTCTCCGCCTCGATCGGGGTGGTCGAGCGCTCCGGGCACGGAACGACGGCGACCGCCCTGATGCAGGCCGCCGACACCACGCTGTACTGGGCGAAGGCGGACGGCAAGGCCCGCTGGACCCTGTTCGACCCGGAGCGCAACGCGCACCGGATGACCCGGCAGGCCCTCTCCTCCACCCTGCGTCCGGCCGTGGAGCGCGGGGAGTTCGCCCTGGAGTACCAGCCCCTGGTGGATCTGGCGGACGGAGCGGTGCGCGGGGTGGAGGCGCTGGTGCGCTGGAACCACCCGCAGTTCGGCTCGCTCGCGCCGAATCGGTTCATCGCGATCGCCGAGGAGGACGGCTCCATCGTGGAGCTGGGCCGGTGGGTGCTGCGCACCGCCTGCCGTCAGGCCCGGCAGTGGCAGAAGGACCATCCGCGCGAGCGCCCGCTCTTCGTCAGCGTGAACGTGGCGGTGCGTCAGGTCTGGGACTCCGACCTGGTCGCGGACGTGGCCGGCATCCTCGCGGAGACCGGGCTCGCCCCGCATCTGCTCCAGCTGGAGCTGACGGAGTCCGCCGTGATGGGCTCGGCCGGACGGCCGCTCCAGGCCCTCCAGGCGCTGAGCGACATGGGCGTGCGGATCGCGATCGACGACTTCGGCACCGGTTACTCGAACCTGGCCTATCTGAGCCGGCTGCCGGTCTCGGTGCTCAAGCTGGACGGGTCGTTCGTCCGGGGCTTCCAGGACGAGGAGCACGCCAACCCCGCGGACGAGCTGATCGTCGAGGCGCTGGTGCAGCTCGCGCACCGGCTGGGGCTCACGGTCACCGCGGAGTGCGTGGAGACCTCGGGGCAGGCGAGCCGGCTGCGCAGCATCGGCTGCGACACGGGACAGGGCTGGCTGTACTCGCGGGCGGTGGCCCCGGACCGTATCGCCGAGCTGATCGGCTCGGAACCGCTGAGCGTCTGAGGACCGGGCGCGCCTCCGGGTGCGGGGACCCGCCTCCCGGGGTCCGGAGAAGCCTCGGGGCCCCGGCCGCGCCGCCCGGGCCGGCCCGGGCGCACCGGCGCGCGAGGGCATGGGACTGCCCCCGGCCGGAGGGACATTCCGGGCGGGGGCAGCGTTTCATGAGGGGTACCGAAGGTCAGTCGCTCAGCAGGCGCCGAGGTCCTTCCAGACACCCCACTCGCCGGTCGTGCCCGGCGTCTCGTTCTGGGTCCACCACTGGGCCTTGTACTTGCGGCCGTTGTGGGAGACCTCGTTGCCCGCGTTGTAGATCGTGCCGGCCACGTACGCCGGGAGCGAGCCGCAGCCCGTGGGCGGCGTCGTCGGAGGCGTGGTGGGCGGGGTGGTCGGGGGCGTCGTCGGCGGGGTGGTCGTCGGCGGCGTGGTGGGCGGAGTGGTGGTGCCGCCGAGCGCGGTGTTGATCTGCTTCAGCAGGGTGGCGTTCTCGTCCAGACCGAGGAGCGAGTACATCATCGCGCCGCCCAGGCCGCGCTGCTTGGCGTAGTCCACCCGGGCCTGGATGGACTTCTGGTTGAGGCCGGTGAAGAACTCGCCGTCCTTGTAGAAGTACGAGGCCTTCGCCTGGTCGTCCCAGAAGGTCGTCGACGCGTTGTCGACGATGCCGCCGAGCTCCTTGTAGTGCGCGATGCCGGCCTGCTGGCTGAGCGGGCGGACGTTGGAGCCGCCGGTCGCGGTGCCCGCGAGGCCGTTGGCGGACCCGGCCGGGACGCCCTTCCAGCCGCGGTAGTAGAACTCGTAGCCCAGGGTCAGCTTGTTGGCGGGGAAGCCGCCCGCGATGCCGTAGGCGGGCTTGCCGTCGATCCAGGAGTCGATCGCGTTGTCGATCGAGTACTTCTCGGTGCCCGGCGCGATCACGTCGGTCGGGTCGTTCGCACCGGAGTACAGCGGCGACTGGTGGTACGTCGGCCCGTCACCGTCCCAGGCGCCGTGCATGTCGTACGTCATGATGTTGGCGTAGTCCAAGTACTGGCCGATCTTGTCGGTCTCGATGTACTTGATCTTGTCCTGGCCGGCCGGCATGGCGGCGGTCAGCATGTACTTCTTGCCGCCGTTGGCGGCGCCGTACTCGTCGAGCTGCTTGCGGAACTCGGCGAGGAGCAGCGTGAAGTTCTGCTTGTCCTCGGGGGCGTAGTGGTTGCCCAGGTGACCGCCGGAGGAGCCGGGGTACTCCCAGTCGATGTCGATGCCGTCGAAGATGCCGGCCGCCGTGCCCGCGCCGCCGAAGCCGCCCTCGACGGGCAGGTTGCCCTTGATGTACTGGTCGATGCAGGAGGAGACGAGCTTCTTGCGGCTCGCGTCCGTCTTCGCCGCGTCGCTGAAGTACTTGGAGTAGGTCCAGCCGCCGAGCGAGATGTTGATCTTCAGGTTGGGGTACTTCGCCTTCAGTTCCTTGAACTGGTTGAAGACGCCCACGATCGGCTGGTCCCACTTGTCGGCGACGCCGTCGACGCTGTCCGCCGCGCCGAAGGACTTCTGGTAGTCGGCGTACGAGTCGCCCGCACCGTCACCCGCGTTGGGGTTGTTGTCGTCACCCGCGGCCTTGTTGGCCATAAAACAGGTGAGGTTGGTGGGGTGGATGTTGCCGAAGGAGTAGTTGATGACGTCCAGCTGGCCCGCGATGCCCCGGGTGTCGAGGTGCTTGGGGTAGAACGCGTTGCCGTAGACGCTCCACTGGTCGTAGTACGCGATGCGCACATTGCCCGCAGAGGCAGTGGTCGTCGTGTCGGCCGCCTGGGCGGAGCCGATGCCGACGGTCGCGGCGAGCGCGCCGGCGGCGAGGGCCGAGCTCAGGAGCGCGGCGATCAATGGCTTACGGGGGTGCACGTGCGGCCTCCATGGGGGGAGTGCGGGGGTGGTGCCGTACAGGGGTGGAAGATTGATAACCGGCACGTGAACAGTGCGTCAATGGTCTGAACCAGATTGAGGACTAGACCAATTACCCGAAGAAAGTCCTCGTCAGAGACCCGCAGCACAAAACGGAACCGCCCGCCACCATCGGTGACGAGCGGTTTAAGGTTCACTTACGGTTGGCGCGGGCGGGATCCGTGCAGGAACCAACCGGTCGCGGAGATCAGGGTTTTTACCCGGGCGCCCCCGGCCCGGAACACCCGCCGCGCCTCTACGCCTCCGGCAGCTCCGGGAGTTCGTACGCGTCCGCGATGAGCTCGTAGCTCCGCACCCGCGCCTCCCCGCCGTGTCCGTTGGCGGTGATCATCAGCTCGTCCGCACCCGTCCGCTTCCGGAGGTCGTCCAGGCCCGTGCGGACCTCGTCCGGGGTGCCGTACACGATGTTCGCCAGCCAGTCGTCGACGAACTCCCGCTCGGCGCGGCTGAACCCGTACGCCTCCGCCTCCTCCGGCGTCGGCACGAGACCCGGCCTGCCGGTGCGGAGCCGCAGCATCGCCAGGGCCCCGGCGAGGACCTGACGGCGGGCCTGCGCCGCCTCGTCGGCGGCGAACGCCGAGACGCCGATCATCGCGTACGGGGTGTCGAGGAGCGCCGAGGGCCGGAAGGACTCCCGGTAGAGGTCGAGCGCCGGGATCGTGTTCCTGGCCGAGAAGTGATGGGCGAAGGCGAAGGGCAGCCCGAGCAGACCGGCGAGCCGGGCGCTGAAGCCGGAGGAGCCGAGCAGCCAGATCGGCGGCCGGCCCGTGGGGCCCTGCACCGGGCCGGGCACGGCGTGGATCCGGGCGTACCGGTGGCCGTCCGGGAAGTCGTCGTCCAGGAACCGGGTCAGCTCGGCGAGTTGCTCGGGGAAGTCGTCCGCGCCCTCGTTCAGGGTGGTGGTGCGCCGGAGGGCGGCGGCCGTTCCCCCGTCGGTGCCGGGCGCGCGGCCGAGGCCGAGGTCGATCCGGCCCGGGGCGAAGGCCTCCAGGGTGCCGAACTGCTCGGCGACGACGAGCGGGGCGTGGTTGGGCAGCATGACGCCGCCCGAGCCGAGGCGGATGCGCCGGGTGTGGGCGGCGAGATGGGCGAGGATCACCGCCGGGGACGAGGAGGCGACGCCGGGCATGGAGTGGTGTTCGGCCACCCAGTGCCGGTGGAAGCCGCGCCGCTCGGCGAGCCTGCTCAGCTCGACGCTGGTGGCCAGTGCCTCGGTCGCGGTCCTGCCGCTGCCGACGGTCACCAGGTCCAGTACGGACAGCGGTACGGGCGCGGTCCCCCGCGCCTCTCCTCGAATAGCGTCGGTCACCTTCGGGACCCTCCTCGGCACTCTCGGACACTTCGCCGACGCACCACCCGGACACGTCGATCGGCTACATCACGGGGAAAACAGGAGGGGGTCTCCGTTTATTCCGGCGGTTCTCGGCCATCGGCCGGGACCCCTCCGCGTCCGCTTCCGCATAAAAAATCTCCCGTCCCCCGGGGGCCGAACACCTGTGCGAGCATCCCGGCGCACGGCCCTGACCTGAGACTCTGCGAAGCACTCATGACCGTGGCATATGCCAGGGTGGTGCGCCCCAGCGTAGGGGCCCGGATGCTCCGCATCATTCTCGCCAACACCCGCCCCGTAAACGGTGCTTGGCGGCTATCGTGGTACGAAAGCTTGCGGTCACAACCTGGTAGGGGGAAACCGTGGCGCTGAAGCCCGAGCCCACCGCGCCGTTCCACTCGGTGCAATACGCCCTGCGCGTCCTCGAGACGATCTCACGGCACGGTGGCGGAGTGACGGACGTCCAGATCGCGCGCGAAACCGGCCTGCCCGTCGCCCACCTCTCCTCGCTGCTCCTCATGCTCCGGCGCGAGGGGTACGTCGAGCAGGTCGCCGACGGCGCGTACGTGATCGGGGACTCCCTCGTCCTCCTCGGCTCCGGCATGACCCGCCGCGAGGCCCTGGAGGCGAAACTCCAGGAGACCCTGACCGAGCTGCGCGACTCCGTCGGCGCCGCGGTCTACATCAGCCGGTACATCGACGGCGAGGTGAAGATCACCCAGTTCGCCGACGGCCCGCGCACGCCCAAGGTCAACGAGTGGGTGGACTTCCGCTCCGCGGCGCACGCCAGCGCGGTCGGCAAGTGCCTGCTCACCCAGCTCGACCAGAACGGACGGCGGGACCACCTCTCCCGCCACAAGATCGCCCGGCTCACCTCCCGGACGATCACCAGCGAGCGGATCCTCTTCTCCAAGCTGGACAGCCAGCCGCCGACGGTCCCGGTGCTCGACCTCCAGGAGTACGCGGTGGGCACGGTCTGCGCCGCCGTTCCGCTGACGGCCGGCTCCGCCGTGGGCTGCCTGGCACTCTCCCTGCCGATCGAGCACGCCCACCGGCTGCGCTCGGCCGCCGACACGCTGAACCGCAGGGCCGCTCCGGTGGTCATGGCGCTGGCGATCTGAGGCATTCGAGGGGCCTGACGGCCCGGTCGCGCGGGGTGGTCATGAGCACCCCGCGGGACCGGGTAGTATTTTCTCTGTCAGCAAGCGCCGCTAGCTCAGTTGGTTAGAGCAGCTGACTCTTAATCAGCGGGTCCGGGGTTCGAGTCCCTGGCGGCGCACAGACGGAAGAAGCCCCTCGCGGAAGCGGGGGGCTTCTTCGTGCCCGCTTCCCTCGGGAGCGGACGTGCCCGGTAGGGAGCGGACCGCCCCCGACCGGGGCCGAGCCGCTCTCAGGCCCTGAGGTAGGTGAGGACGGCCAGGACCCGACGGTGGGTGTCCTCGGCCGGAGGCAGGTCCAGCTTCGCCAGGATGTTGCCGATGTGCTTGCCCACGGCGGCCTCGGTCACGACCAGCCGCCGGGCGATCGCCCCGTTCGAATGGCCCTCGGCGACGAGCCCGAGGACCTCGCGCTCGCGCGGGGTCAGCGCCTCCAGCGGATCCCGGTGCCGCCGCAGCAGCTGCCGTACGACCTCGGGGTCGACGACCGTCCCGCCGTCCGCGACCCGGGCGAGCGCGTCCAGGAACTCCTCCACCTGCCCGACCCGGTCCTTGAGGAGGTAGCCGACGCCGGTCCCGTCCCCCGCGTCGAGCAGGTCGGCTGCGTAGCTGCGCTGCACGTACTGGCTGAGGACGAGCACCGGCAGCGCGGGCCGCTCGGCGCGGAGCGCGACCGCCGCCCGCAGCCCCTCGTCCTGGAAACCGGGCGGCATCCGGACGTCGGTCACCACGATGTCCGGGTCGTGGGCGCCGACCGCCTCCCGCAGGCCGTCGGCGTCGCCGACGGCGGCGACGACCTCGTGGCCGAACCGGGCCAGGAGCCCGATCAGTCCTTCCCTGAGGAGGACGCTGTCCTCGGCGAGGACGACACGGAGCTTCCGGCCGGCGCCGGGCTGTCGGTCGGGGCCGGGCTGTCGGTCAGTGCGGGACACGGGATCTCCACTCGGAGGAGGGTCGGCCCGCCCGGCGGGCTCATGATCGCCAGTGTGCCATCGAGGACGGCGATCCGGTCGGCGAGTCCGGTGAGCCCGGTGCCCCCGGCCGGATCGGCCGCTCCCCGTCCGTCGTCCTCGATGTCGATCCGCAGCACACCGCCCGCGTGCCGCGCCCGGATGCCCGCCCGGCTCGCCCCGCTGTGCTTGCCGATGTTGGCGAGCGCCTCGCAGCCGGCGAAATAGCCCGCGCTCTCGACGGACACCGGCAGCCGGGGCAGCTCGACGTCGACGGTGACCGGGACGGCGGACCGGTCGGCGGCGTCGGCGAGGGCCGGACCGAGCCCGTAGTCGGCGAGGACCTGCGGATGGATGCCGTGGATGAGCTCGCGCAGCTCGGTCAGGACCCGCCCGGCCTCCGTGTGCGCCTTCGCCAGCTGCTCGGCGAGCGGCCCCGGCGGGGCGTCCAGCCGGGCGAGGCCGAGGGTCATGGTGAGGGCGACCAGGCGTTGCTGGGCCCCGTCGTGCAGATCGCGCTCGATCCGGCGCCGCTCGGCCTCGAAGGCGTCGACGAGCCGGGCCCGGGAGGCGATGACCTCGCCGATCCTGCCGCCGCGCTCGCCCGTCTCGCGCGGGGCGAGCAGGGCCCGGGCGAGGGCGGCCCTGGCACCGGCGACGGCGGCGAGCGGATACGCGAGGGCCACGAGGAGCAGCGCGCCGAGGAGGGCGGCGGCGAAGGCCTCCGGATAGGAGGTCACCAGATACGCCTTGACGACCTTGGCCTCGTGGCCGTCCACGGCCAGCTGGACGGGCGCGCCGAGAAGGGTGACGGGCAGGCCGACCCCGACGGCGACGGCGAGGAGGTCGAGCGGCCACAGGACGGTGGCGAGGAGCAGGGCGTACGCCAACTCCCGCCAGGTCGCCTGCTCCCCCGCCCGCAGCCGGAGCCAGGCGGCCGGGCCGGGGGCGGTGGGGACCCGGTGAGGATCGGGGGCCGGGTCGAGGTCGACGAGCCGGAGGCGCCGGCGCTCGATGCCGCCGAGGGCGAGCCCGGAGAGCAGCAGCGGCGGCAGCCCGACGAGGAAGAGGGAGAACAGCCCGAGCAGCAGGAACACGGCGCAGACGGCGGCGCCGAGGAGGGCCCCGGTGACCAGGTACGCGACGGCCCGCCACGGCCAGGGTCCGAGGAGGAAACGGGGGCGGGTGAGTGCCTGCCAGGGGGTACGGGGTTCCATGCGGCCCCACCGTAGGGCTCGCGCTCGGGGCGGGGCCATGGGGCTGGGGGGTGCGACGGGGGTGGGGCTGGGCCTACCGCGCCCGCCTCGGTCAGCCGCGCGCCGGGTCGTCCCTTTCGGATCCGCGGGCCGGGCGGGATCCGGAGGGGCCGGGCCGGTCGGGGTGGTGCGGGGACGGGGCGCGGTCGTGGTGGGCGTAGGCGGCGCGGAGGGCGGCGACCGCCTTCGGGGTCAGGGGTTCGTACGGCACACCCGGCGCCGGGCGCCACCAGACCGGGTCCGGGCAGAGGAAGGAGTCCCGGCGCAGGGCCACCCGGTGGATCTTGTTCGTCGCCGTCAGCGGGAGTTCCGTCATCACCCGGACGAACCGTGGCGGCATCTTCGTCCCCAGGTCCTCCTGCGCGGCCAGGAACGCCGCGAACTCCTCCGGGTCGAAGACCTCGGCCGCGCGCAGGGCGAGCGCCGCCATGACCTGGTCCCCCGCGACCGGGTCCGGTATCGCGTAGACCGCGACGCCCGCGGCCCGGTCCCAGCGGGCCAGGATGTGCTCGATCATCGCGGCCGCCAGGTTCTCGCTGTCGACCCGCAGCCGGTCGTCCGTGCGGCCCGCGAAGTAGAGGTAGCCGTCCGCGTCCCGGTAGAAGAGGTCGCCCGTCCAGTACCAGCCGTCGCGCAGCCGGGCCGCCTCCGCCTCGGGGTTGCGCCAGTAGCCCTCGAACGGGCTGCGGCCGCGGTTGACGAGCTCGCCGACCGCTTCGGAGGCGTTGAGGAGCCGGCCGGTGGGCGAGAAGCGGGCCGGTGCGCATTCGAGGCCCGTCCCGGCGTCCACCACCGCCAGGTCGTCGCCCTGCGCGGCCCGTCCGATCGCTCCCGTGGGGGTGTCCGGGGTGCGCTGGATCGCCGCGCCGCCCTCGGAGGAGCCGTACCCCTCGACGAGCGGGACCCCGAAGCGCTCCCGGAAGCGGGCCGCGTCCACCGCCCCCGCCTCGGTGCCGAAGCCGAGCCGCAGCGGGTGTCTGCGGTCGTCGGGTTCCGGCGGGGTGGCGAGGAGGTACTGCACGGCCCGGCCGACATAGGTGAAGTAGGTGGCGCCGAACCGGCGTACGTCGGGGAGGAAGCGGGAGGCGGAGAAGCGGGCCCGCAGGGCGACTCCGGCACCGGCGGCGAGCGCGGGCGCCCAGTCGGCGATCACCGCGTTGCCGTGGAACATCGGCATGCAGACGTAGTGGACGTCGTCCGGGCCGACCCCGAAGTGCCGGACGAGGGAGGCGCCGGCCGCCGCGAGCCGCCCCTGACTGCACAGGGCGGCCTTGGGCGCGCCCGTGGAACCGGAGGTGAAGGAGAGCAGGAAGCGGCTGTCGGGGCGTACGGGGCCGAGGCGGGCGTCGCCGGGGCGGGCGCTCCCGTAGGGGGCGAGGAGTTCCCGGTACGCCTCGGTGTCGGTGACGAGGATGCGCAGTCCGGGCAGTGGGAGGCCGTCGAGGAGCGGCAGATGGGCGCGCTGGGTGACCAGGACCCGGCACTCGGTGTGCCGGATGTCCCGGGCGAGTTCGGCGCCGCGCCGGGTGGGGTTGATCCCGGCGACGGCGGCCCCCGCGAGGGCCGCCGCGCTGAGCCAGAGCGGGTACTCCGGCGTGTTGTCGAGCAGGATGCCGAGGTGCGGCTCGCCCCCCGGCAGGGGTGGCATCAGGTCCACGAGCAGTGCGGCCCGCGCGGCGGCGCCGGCGGCGACCTGGTGGTGGGTGAGGGTGTGGTGCTCGTCCCTCAGCCCGATCCGGTGGTCGTCCCATTGGCGCCCTACGAGTTCCGCGACGGTGTCCGCACCCCTCATGGGCCGGACTGTAACTGACGGTTCATCAGAAATGAACCGTCAGGAACGGCCACGGGACCGCCCGTCCGTCAGAACTTGACGTCCGAGCAGGCGTAGAAGGCGTTCGCGGTGTCCGCGATCGTCCACACCGCCAGGATCAGGTGACGGCCCGTCTTGCCCGCCGGGATCGTCCCGGAGTGCGAGAGGGTCGCCGGCGGCTGCTGGTTGTTGTAGGGGACGGTCAGGAACGGCTGGGGGTCGAGCGCGGCCCGGGTCAGCTTCTGACTCGGGTCCCAGCCGTTCTTGGTGATGTAGTACTTGAAGTCGGTGGTGCGGTGCCGGGCCGTGAACTGCCAGCGGAAGCCGTAGCTCTGCCCGGCGCTGAGCTGGGTCGCCGGCCAGGCGCCGCCCCTGGGGTCGTCCAGCTGGGCGAACTGCGAGAGCCCGGCGGAACAGATCTTCCCGTCGGCGGGACCGGCGGAGGGGAAGCCCTTGAGGCCCTCGACCGACTGCGGCTCCCACTGGATGTTGCCGCAGTTGGTCACGGTGCCGTTGGCGCAGAGCTTCTGGCGGCTGATCGGCGAGTCGGTGTAGCCGTGACTGCCGGCACTACCGGTGGCGAAGAGGGTGGCGCCGGCGACGCCGAGCGCCACCACCGCCGACCCGACTGACTTTTTGCGCATGCTGTCGCTCCAGGAAAACGTGGGGGAGTTCCGTTGGGCCGTGCGCGCACGCGTGCGGTCTTACGTCGTACCGATTTTGGTCTGGACCAAGTACCAAGGTATGGACGGAAGTTGAACATGTCCATCCCCTCAGGCCCCCTCTACCGGACCCGTCCTCCCCGTGTAGAACGCCACCGTCAGGTCCTTGACCAGCGCCTTGCGCTCGTAGTCGTCGAGCTCCACCAGACCACGACTGGTCAGCCGGTGGACCACGTCGTCCACCGCGTCCACCACCGAGGTGAGAACACTGTCCCGGTGCTTCGCGTCGATCGCCGCGATCCGGCGGCGCGTCATCGCCGCCGCCACCTCCGGGGCGTACTCGATCCGCGTCGGCTGCGCCGAGAACACGTCCACACCGACCGGGGCGCACTCCGCCGACAGCATCCGCGTCAGGGCCTCGCCAACGGCCTCCGCGTCCCGGAGCGTCGGGGCGTCCTCGTGGAAGGCGTCCGCCGGAAGCTGCGACAGCACCCGGGCCATCGCCGCCTCCACCTGCTCCCGCAGATAGTCCTCGTGCCCGTCGACCCCGAGCGCCGCCCGGACCGTGTCCCGCACCCGCCACACCACGAGGACGACGACGTCGAGCGCGGTCCCCTTGGCGTCCACCGCCGGCAGCGGCTCACTGCGCCAGTGACGGAGCCGTACGTCGACCCTGCGCCGCAGCAGCAGCGGGCTGACCCAGACCAGACCGGTACGGCGGACCGTGCCGCGGTAGTCCCCGAACAGGGTCAGCACCCAGGCGTACCCGACCCGGCCCCGGCCGAGACCACCGAGCGCGAACAGGGCGAGCACCACGCCGAGCGCGAGCATCGCCCACTGGCCGAGATGGATGCCGTTGTACGGGCGTTCCGGCAGCCGCAGCATCCGGGACGCCTCCTGGGGCACGGCCCCGGCCCACCACACGACCGCCGCGCACGCGGCGAGCGCCAGGGCCCCACCGGCGACGCCGACCCATCCGGGCAGCACAGGAGCGGGCCGCTCGACGAGCGCGGGGTCGGCGGTGGGAGCGGGCCGGGACGCGGAAACCGCGGCGGCCGCCCTGGCGGACGCCCCGGCCGACGCCTTGGCCGATGCCTTGCCGGTCCCGTTGTCGAGCGTCTTCACGGGCGTCTTGGCGGGAGCCTTGACCGTCCCCTTGGCGTGCGCGGGCCCGGACGTGGACTTCGGCGTGCCGTTGGTCGGGGACTCGGCGCCGGGCACGGCCTGGACCTTCGACGGGGCCGGGATGGCGGGCGCGGCCATGGCGACGGTGTCGGGCCCCCCGTCGTCCTCGCCCGCCGCGGGGCGCCGCGCGGTTCCCGGCTCGTCGCGGAAGAGCAGATGGACGGGGATGGAGCCGGTGGTCTCGGAGCCGATCACGTTCTTCCGCCGCGCGACCCGCACGACGGCGGCGACGGGCACGGCGACGGAGCCGACACCGGCGCCGGCGATCCGCCCGAAGTCGGGCGTGTCGCCACGCCGGGCGGGACGGTCGGGCGTGGCGCCGGGCGCGGCGGCCGGCGGGGCGACCGCGACGGGTACGGGGGCCGGGCCCCCGGAGCGCACGGTGACGGCAGGAGTGGAGGCCTTCGGCGCGGAGGGCGAACCGGAGGCCGCGGGGGCGGGGGTGGCGGCCGGGCGGGCGTGCTTGCCCGTACCCGAGGGCGCGGTGCCGGGGGCGGCCGGGGCACCGGAGGATCCCGTCGGGGCGGCCTGCCGCGTCCCCGGGTAGGCCGGCGCGACGGGTTGGACACGGGGGATCGTCGTGCCCCCGGACGGCTCGGGGCGACCGGTCGCGGCCGGGCCCTTCGGCGCGGCGCCGGGGACGGCCGACGCGCCGGACGCCGTACCGGAGACGGACCCGACGGGGCGGACCGGCAACGGGCCGGCCGAACTCGCCGGATCGCCCGGCCGCGTACCCGTGGGACCGGAGGGCGACCCGCCCGGCCGGGCCGACGCCGTACCGGCGGCCCCCTCCGGGGAGACGTGCCGGGTGCCCGACGACCCCGGCTCCGGCGGGCCCGTGCGCGCCACGGGAGCCGGGGACGCCGGGGCGGACCCGGACCCGGAGCCGGCGGACGGGCCCGTCGTCGCGCCGCCGGCGTACGCGGCGGACTCCCCCGGCCGCGTGCCGGACGATCCCGACAGGTGGACCGGCTGCGCACCGGCAGGTCCCGGACCGTGGTCTGCTGACGCACCGACAGACCCCGGACCGTGGCCCGGTGACGTACCGGGGCGCCCGGACGGGTCGGCGGCCGGCCACGTACCCGTGGAGGAGGAGCCCGTGTCCGCCGGGGCCGCGCCACCACCGCCGCGCGCGCCCGGCTCCGGCCAGACCGGGACCCTGCCGCGCGGCGGCTCCGACTCCCCGTCCCCGTGCGGCGCCGCCGGATCACCGGGGGCGGGGGCGGACGTCGTGGGTGCGGACGTTGTGGGTGCGGGGGCGGACGTCGTGGGTGCGGCGGCTGACGTCGCGGCCGCAGAGGCAGGCGCTCCGGCGGTCGGGGCAGGCGCGGCGGCCGGGGCGGAGTCCGGCCCGCCGGCCGGGGCGGGGGCAGGCGCGCCGCCCGACGTAGGGCCGGCCACGCCGTCCACCGCGGAGTCCGCCCGGGAAGGCGGCGCGGAGTGCGGTGCGGAGTCCGCCCCGGACAGCGGTGCGGAATGCGGCACGGAGTGTGGTGCGCCGTCCTCGTTCGGTGTCGGCGCGGCGGCCGTCTCCCCCGACGCGCCGTTCCGCTCCGGCTCCGCCGGTGTGTCCTGCCGGGTCGGCGGCGGGGTGCCCGGGGGTGCTCCCTGGGGAGGGGAGGTGCGCGGGAGGGTGCCGTCCGTCAGACGTCTCGCCGTGCGGGCCGCGTCACGTGAGGCCGCCGCGCCGGAGTCGGCGGGGCTCGGGGTCGATGCCGTCATTCGGGTCCACCTCATGCTCTCGGGGTCATCGGAACAAACGCCGCCAGGTCTCCGGGCCCGGGTAGCCGTCGGCCGCTGCGCCGCGCCAGCCCTGTGCCCGCTGGAACGCCTCGACGTTGCGGCGGTCCGCCTCCGTCCAGCGCGGACCGGGTCCCGACAGGTAGTGCTTGCCGAAGCCCCGCTTCACCAGTTGTTTGCCCAGCTTCTCCACATATGCGTTGGATTGGCCCGGACGGAAGGAGCCACGCCCGGGAAACCCCGTCGCATTCGAACTCGACCCGCTCGAACCACTCGAACCGCCGATGTTCCTGCCCTTGCCGGTGACGAGCAGCCGCCACGTCTCGGGGCCGGGGAGACCGTCCGCCTCCTTGCCCTTCCAGCCCTGGGCCAGCTGGAACGCCTGGGTCGCGCGCCGGTCCGCCTCGCCCCACTTCGGGCCGGGCCCCTTGCTGTAGTACTTCTTGCCGCCGCGGTCGACGAGGAGCCGCCCGAGCTGGGTGATGTACGCGTTGTTCGCGCCGGGGCCGAACATCGCCACGCCGGGGTACGGCGTCGCCGTGGGCGTCGCCCCGCCGCCGGTGGTGCCGGTGCCGCCCCCGCCGCTCACCAGGGCCCTGTAGCGGTATCCCACGTACCGGTTGGAGTTCTCCCAGTACGCCATCGGCGTCGCCTGCTTCCGCGTGCGCGGCTTGGTCTGCTCGTACGCGACGTAGGAGGTGTGGGTGTAGTCGGTCCAGCCGCCGAAGAGCGTGACGTGCGAGCCGCGCGTCGGGTTGTCCGGGTTGTGGAAGAGCAGGATGTCGCCGGGCTGGAGCTCGGTGCGGTCGACCCGCTCGGCAAAGCGGTCGAGACTGCCGGTCCACTCGTTGCTGCGCAGGTTCCAGGCCATCGAGATGTAGCCGGAGCAGTCCTGGCGGTAGCCGTCCGTCCAGTACTTCTCCATGGAGTACGGGACCTGGGCGGTCACCCACAGCTTGGCGCGGTTGATGATCTCGGCGCGGGTCGTCTGCCGCAGCGAGGCGGTCGAGACCTGACTGCTCGTCGGCGTCGAGGCCGGAGAGGGGTCGGGGCCGGGGCCCGGCGCTCCGTGCAGCGGCCCCCGACCGCCCTGCGGGGTGTCGGGCGCGTCCACGGGGTCCGACAGGTCCGTGGGGCCGACCGGGTCCGTGGGGCCGACCGGGTCCGTCGGCTCCGCCGGGGTGAACGGTCGGGCCGGCGGCGGGAGGGCCGTCGCCACCGCGGCCCCGCCGCCGCCGAGGACCACCCCCGCCGCCGTCACCAGGACCAGGGCGCGACGGGCGCCGTGCGCGGCGGGGTGGCCGCCCTCCCGGACGGGCAGGCCAAGCACGAGGTCACGCCGCTGCCGGGCGCAGCCCGGGCAGCCGCAGTCGGCCGCGGGTTCGAACTCCTCGAAGACCGGCACGCTCATGGATTCCCCTCCACACTCGTCAAGATCTTTTGACCCTTGGTTTTGGGCGTCAGTGTCTCAACTGTCTGGACAAATCGCATTTTGACGGATCGACGGCCTGATACGACCATCCGACAGGCCGGAGGTGACCGGTATTGGTCAGGAGCACCCCCACACGTCAGGTAGAGTTCTCTCTGTCAGCAGGCGCCGCTAGCTCAGTTGGTTAGAGCAGCTGACTCTTAATCAGCGGGTCCGGGGTTCGAGTCCCTGGCGGCGCACGCAAAGTCAAGACCCCCTCACCGATGGTGAGGGGGTCTTGGTCGTATTCCGGCCTTCTTTCGGCCGCCGCCTTCGAACCACCGTGCGTTGCGGGCCAGTTGCGGTGCGTACGGGTCGCGCCGCTCCCCCGCCCTTCGGTCACGTCCGGACCGGCGTGACCCTCGTGACACGACAGCACTCTGGGCCGGGCGGGGCGGGGCCTCTACAGTGTCCGGAACCCCGACCTCCCGCGGTGGCACCGGGCCCCTCCCGCGCCCGTGAGCCCTGCGGTCGAGGACCGGCCCGGTCGGCGGCGGCTGCGGGACGCGAAGCCGCCGGCCGGGACCCGGCCACGCCCGCCAGACCCGCCACGCCTGCACGGGCAGGCCCGTCGGCCCTGTACGGGCACCGGTCCGCCGGCCCGGCGGCACCTGGTCCGCCACCGGCCCGTGTGGCCCTTGGCCGGGGCCGCGCCCCCACCCACCCGCCGTGTGGGCAATCGTCCCGCGGGGCGGGACGGGTGGGCACACGGGACGGCGCCCTTGGCAGCGCTTCCGCCCCCTGCGCCTGGACCCGCACCACCAGTGCGCCGCGCAACGGGTGCGGGTTACGGCATTGAAGCCTGAGCGCCCGGCAAGGGCGACGTCCGTTGTGCCCACCCGTTCCGCCCCAGCGGAACGAATGCCCACAACGGGGGGCGAAGGGCGTCGGGTCGTGCGCGTTTCGTTCTGGGGAGGGAGGAACGGAGGCTCTCAGTGGTGGGGGATCAGGTTTTGGCGGCGGTCAGGTAGGCCGAGACCACCACGTTCGCCGTGTACGTGTTCGACGTGCGGTCGAAGGTGCCGCCGCACGTGATCAGGCGGAGTTCCGCACGGTGGGGATCCCTCGCGCCGTAGACCTTGCGGGCGTCGAAGTGTTCCCGGGGGTAGACCTGGACGTCGTCGACCGTGAACTCGGCGACCGATCCGTCCGTCCGGGTGACCCGGACCTTCGCGCCGGGCCGGGCCGCGCTCAGGCCGTAGAAGACGGCCGGCCGCGTCTCGGTGTCGACATGGCCGACGAGCAGGGCCGGGCCGACGGCGCCCGGCCGGGTGCCCGAGCCGAACCAGCCGACCGTGTGCGGCATCTCGTAGGGCGGCGGGTCGATCGCGCCCGTGCTGTCCAGGCCGCGTGCCACGACGGGCGCGGCGATGCCGAGGGAGGGGATCTCCACCCGCCGGGGTTCGAGGGGCGCGAGCGGGTCCCTGGCCGGGGGCAGCGCCGCGCCGAGCGGGCGGCCGACCGCGGCGATGTCGCCGGTGGTCGGCGCGGAGCTGCCGCCGGGGCCCTCGGTGGCCTCGCGGCCCCAGAGCCAGAGCCCGGACAGCAGCAGCGCCCAGGCCACGCCGGTGACGAGTCGCCCGTTGCCCGCCGGGCGGGGTCCGGACGACGCCGTCATTCCGTACCCGTACCCGATGTCGTGCCCGTGCCCGTACCCGTTCCGGAGCCGGGGGCGCGGCGGCGGGAGCTGCGGAAGGCGACCGCCACGGCGGCGACGGCCGCGAGGCCGAGGCCGAGCAGGGTGTACGGGGTGCCGAGGCCACTCTCGCTGGTGGTCTGGGCGACTCCGGGGGCGGCCGGGGCGGCGAAGGCGGCGGCGCCGCCGCCACCGGCGCGGACCGGGGCGACCGGGCTCGCGTGGTGGGTCGGCTCGTGGGTCGGCTCGTGGGTGGGCTTGTGCGTCGGCTTGCGCGTCGGCTCGTGGGTGGGCTTGCGCGTCGGCTCGTGGGTGGGCTTCCGGTGCTCGACGCGCACCGTGCCGACATCCGGGTGGTCGTGGCCGTCGCAGGTCACGCTGACCTTGTACGTGCCGTTCTCGAGGCCCGACCTGACCGTGGTGTCGCCGAACAGCGGGGCGCCCCCACCGTCCCTGCCGGTGAGTTCCGCGTCGGCGACGAACGCCTGGGACTTCGCGGCACCGGTCGTGCCTTTGCAGCCCTGGACGCGGACGTCGACGTCGGCACCGGGCGAGGCGGTGGACGGGGTGACGGTGACCTTCACCCCGTCGTGGGCGTACGCGCTACCGGCCGTGGGTGCCAGTACGAGTACGAAGGCCGCCCCTGCGGCACGAAGAGCAATGGGACCTGAACGCATCGTGACCTCCTGGTACTGGCAGGGTCACCCGGATCGGGGCTTTTCGCATCCGCAGGGGCGGCACGGAGGCGGGCACGGAGCGCGCGCGGGGCACCGCGCGGGGCGCTCCGGTGGCCGCTACACGCGGTCGACGATGTCCGCGATCGAGTCGACGATCTTGGACGGGCGGAACGGGAAGCGGTCGATCTCCGCCTGGGACGTCAGCCCGGTCAGCACCAGGAAGGTCTGCATGCCCGCCTCCAGTCCGGCCAGGATGTCGGTGTCCATCCGGTCGCCGATCATGGCGCTGGACTCGGAGTGGGCGCCGATGGCGTTGAGGCCGGTGCGCATCATGAGCGGGTTCGGCTTGCCGGCGAAGTACGGGTCCTTGCCGGTGGCCTTCGTGATCAGCGCGGCGACGGAGCCGGTGGCCGGCAGCGGGCCTTCGAGGGACGGGCCGGTCTCGTCGGGGTTGGTGCAGATGAAGCGGGCGCCGGCGTTGATCAGGCGGACGGCCTTCGTCATCGCCTCGAAGGAGTACGTACGGGTCTCGCCGAGCACCACGTAGTCGGGGTCGTGGTCGGTGAGGACGTAGCCGATGTCGTGCAGCGCGGTGGTGAGACCCGCCTCGCCGATGACGTACGCGGTGCCGCCGGGGCGCTGGTCGTCGAGGAACTTGGCGGTGGCGAGGGCCGAGGTCCAGATGTTCTCGACGGGCACTTCGAGACCCATCCGGGCGAGCCGGGCGTGCAGGTCGCGGGCCGTGTACATCGAGTTGTTGGTCAGGACCAGGAAGGGCTTCCCGGTCTCCCGCAGCTTCTTGATGAACGCGTCGGCGCCGGGGATCGGCACGCCCTCATGGATGAGGACGCCGTCCATGTCGGTCAGCCAGGATTCGATCGGCTTGCGCTCTGCCATGGGTGCGGGACTCCTGCCGTACAAACGTGCGGTGTGCTGGGGACGCCGCGACAGCGCTGTGGCGACGCCCCCAGCCTAATCAGGAAGCCGTGACCTTGACCCCGTCGATCGTCCAGTACCAGTTGTTGGCACCGGTGTAGCGGAAGCGGAAGCTCACGCTGGAGGCGCCGGCGGGGACGGCGACCGTGAGCGACTGGGGCTGGGAGACGGCGTCGGCCGTGTAGCTCTTGACCGGGGTCGGGGTACCGCCGTTGAAGCTCGCCAGGACCTGGGCGGTCTGGGCGCCCTCCTGGCGGTAGAAGGTGGTGAAGTCGAGGGTGACCGAGGAGGCGCCGGAGACCCCGTACGCCGGGGTGACCAGGGTCGAGTCGTACGGACCGGAGAAGGTCTTGTCGGCCCACTCGTCGGAGTCGGCGACGGCGAACACGCCCCGGGCGCGCACATTGAGCTCACGGGACTGGTCGCGCTGCGAGCGGGACCAGAACTCGTCGGTGGCGAAGGACCAGCCGCGCCACTCGGTCACTCCGCCGGTGCCCATGGCGTTGTTGACGACCGACCAGCCGCTGGGCGGGGTGCGGGTGAAGCCGAGGACTCCGGCGGGGATGCCGGTCTCGTCGACGCGGCCGGTCAGCGAGCCGTAGAGGCTGTCGAACGGGTCGGTGGAGCGCTGCTGGATCGGCTTGCCGTCGAGGCCCCAGGACGGGTCGGGCGTGATGCCGAGCTGGTGGAAGACGGTCGCGGCGACATCGACGAGGCGGGTGTCGATGGGGCGGGCGCCGGCGACGATGCCGGGGCCCTGGGCGAGGACGAAGGTGCGCCGCTCCTCGATGGAGGATCCGCCGTGGCCGCCGCCGTCGGTGTGGCCGTGGTCGGTGGTGACGACGACCGTCCAGCGCTCCGTGGCGTAGGCCGGGCGGGCCTTGATCGCGGTCAGCAGCCGGCCGAGGTAGCCGTCCTGGACGTCGATCGCGTCGAGGTACCTGGGGCTGGCGGCGCCGTTGTTGTGGCCGATCTCGTCGGTCTCGCCGAAGTAGACGAAGAGGACGTCGGGGTTCTGGTTGCGCAGGATGTCCTCGGTGATGTCGGTGATCACGAGGTCGTTGACGACGTAGTCGTTGTTGTAGACGAGCTTGGCGTCGGCGCCGGGGGTGACCGTGCCGTGGGTGTCCAGCTCGGGCCAGTCGACGGCGGCGAAGAGCGAGAGCTCGGGGCGGACCTGGTGCAGGCGGGCGAGGAAGCCGGGGTACCGGCCGTAGTTCTTGCCGGCGAAGGTGTTGTCCTTCACGCCGTGCTTGTCGGGCCAGACGCCGGTGGAGATCGTGGACCAGCCGGGGCCGGAGGAGGTGGCGGCCATGGGGTTGGCGTAGAGCAGGGAGCGGCCGTACGTGCCGTTCGTCATGAGGGACTTGAGGTGCGGGGCCTTGGCGGCGTCGATCCGGTCGTACCGCAGGCCGTCCATGCCGACGACGAGGACCTTGTCCTTGCTGGTGCCGTTGGGGAGTGTGGGCGCGGCGGCGGCCGTCGCCGCGGGGGCGGTGGCGATACCGGTGGCGGCGACGGCCGCGGTGGCACCGGCGGCGGCGAGCACGGTGCGGCGGGAGATGCCGGTGTTCGGCATGTCGGAGTCCTCCGTCAGAGGGGGAAGGGGGCGGGGACGCACGCCAACGCCCCTGATCTCTCAGGGGCGTTGGTTCGTACCCGTTATCTTTCCGCGATGTTCCGGGGCTTTCCAGAGTCGTACGGTGAACTCTTGGCTTCCGGTCAGCTTCCGGTCGCGGACTTCCACGCGTCGACGTACGTCGTGAGGTTCTTGTCGATGTCCGCCCAGTCCGGCTCGAAGACCTCGACGCCCTCCAGGAGCTTGGCGAGTTCGATGGCGTTGGCGTCGGTGGGCCTGACGTCCTTGCGGGCCGGGAAGCCGCCGCCGATCGCGCTGACCTCGCGCTGGGCGCCCTCGCTGAGCATGAAGTCGAGGAGCTTCTTGCCGTTCTCGCCGTGCGGGGCCTTGTTCACCAGGCCGGCCGCGTACGGCAGGGCGAAGGTGGTGGGCCTGCCCGTGCCCCTGGCCGGGAACCAGATCCCCAGGTTCGGCATGGACTTGGACTGGGCGAAGTTCATCTGCACATCGCCGTTGGCGACGAGGAGTTCGCCCTTGTCCACCTTGGGGGCGAGCTTGGAGGTGGAGGAGGACGGGCCGACGTTGTTGGCCTGGAGCTTCTTCAGGTACTCCATGGCCGGCTCCCGGCCGCCGAAGTCGTGCATCGCCTTGATGAGGACGGCGGTGCCGTCGCCCGCGACTCCCGGGGTGGAGTACTGGATCCTGTTCTCGAACTTCGCGTCGAGCAGTTCCTCCCAGCTCTTCGGGGCGGCCGGCAGCTCCTTCCTGTTGTGGACGAAGCCGAAGTAGTTGTTGACGACGGAGGTCCAGGTGCCGTCGCTCGCCTTGTCGCCGCCGCCGACCTGGTCGGCGCCCTGCGGGGTGTACTTCTGCAGCAGCCCCTTCGAGCCGGCCTGCTGGATGAAGGGCGGCAGGGTCACGATGACGTCGGCCTGGGTGTTGCTCTTCTCGCGGAGGGCGCGCTGCACCATCTCCCCGGAGCCGCCCTCGACGTACTCGACCTTGATTCCGGTCTTCTTCTCGAAGTCGGCGAAGACCTTGTCGTACCAGCCGTCGCCCGCCTCGCCCTTGAGGCCGTCGGCGCTGTAGACGGTGACGGTCTTCTCGTCGGAGGCGGCGGAGGAACCGCCGCAGGCGGTGAGGCCCACGGCGAGGACGAGGGAGCCGGTGACGGCGGCGATCGGCTTGGCGTACATGCGCATGGCGTCGTTCTCTCCTGGAGGTTGCGGGGGGTGTCCTGTCCGGACATCCCCTAGCGGAAGGAAGCTCGGTTGCGGATACGGGAGACGGCGAGCAGGACGAGCAGGGTGGCGGTCATGAGGACCACGGCGAGCGCCGAGCCGGTGAACAGGGAGCCACGGTCGGTGGCGGTGAAGACGAGCACCGGGAGCGGCATCCAGTCCGGCGGATAGAGCATCATCGTGGCGCTCAGCTCTCCCATGGAGAGGGCGAAGCAGAGTCCGGCGGCCGCGTTCAGGGACGGCAGCAGGAGCGGGAGCCGCACCCGGAGCAGGACGTACGAGGGGCGGGCGCCGAGGCCGGCCGCCGCCTGCTCGTACATCGGGTCGAGCCGCTCGATCGCGGCCGAGACCGACTGGTGGGCGAAGGCCGTGACGAGGACGGTGTGCGCGAGGATCACGATCCAGCGGGTGCCGTTGAGGA
Organism: Streptomyces zaomyceticus; assembly: GCF_014656215.1. Lineage (GTDB taxonomy): Bacteria > Actinomycetota > Actinomycetes > Streptomycetales > Streptomycetaceae > Streptomyces > Streptomyces zaomyceticus. Next base: position 534,788 of record NZ_BNBZ01000001.1, read on the forward strand.
GGACCGGCGGCTGCGAGTAGGCGACGAGGACGGCGAGGCCGACGACCACGGACGGTACGGCGACCGGCAGCATGAACAGGGCGTCGAGGACCCTCTTGCCCTTCCTGCCGAGCGCGGCCCCGGCGAGCGCGGCCCAGGTGCCGACGGTCAGCGCGATCAGGCTCGCGGTGACGGCGGTGACCAGGCTGGTGGTGAGGGCTTGGAGGGACTCGCCGCGGACGGCCGCCGCGTAGTGCGCGGTGGTCGGTCCCGAGGGGAGGGCGCCGGACCAGTTCGTGGAGAACGAGGCGGCGACGATGACGAGGAGCGGGAGGGCGAAGAGCGGGACGAAGAGGACGGCGAACACGATCCAGGCCGTCCACCTGCCCGTACGGCTATGCACCAGCACGGCGGCTCACCCCCCGGTAGAGGGCGTAGAGGCCCACGGAGAGGGCGACGTTGACGACGGCGACGACACACGCGGCGGCGTAGTCCGATTCGAGGATCGCCTTGCCGTAGACGAGCATCGGGAGGGTCGTCACACCCTTGGCTCCGGTGAAGAGGACGATCCCGAACTCGTTGAGGCACAGGACGAGGACGAGGCTGCCGCCGGCGGCGAGCGCGGGCAGCGCCTCCGGCAGGATCACCTGCCGGACGATCCGCAGGGGCCGGGCGCCGAGCGAGGAGGCGACCTCCAGCTGGGCCGTCTCCATCTGCGAGAAGGCGGCGAGCAGCGGCCGCACCACGAACGGGGTGAAGTACGTGATCTCGGCGAGCAGCACGCCCCACGGGGTGGTCAGGAACCGGAACGGCCCCGCGGGGTCGCCGGTGACGTCGGTCCAGAGGCCGTTGGCCATCCCGACCGTGCCGTAGAGGAAGAGCAGGGCGAGGGTGATCAGGAAGGACGGGAAGGAGAGGAAGACGTCGATGAACTTCGCCACCGCCTTCCCGCCGGGGAACGGCACGAACGCGATCACGACCGCGAGCACGAAGCCGAGGACCAGACAGCCCGCGGTGGAGGCGACGGCGAGCCACACCGTGGTGCCGAGGGCCTCGCGGAAGGACGCGGAGGCGAGGACGTCGGTGTAGGCGCCGGGGGCCAGGGACTCCTGGACGACGAGGGCCAGCGGATAGAGGAAGACGAGCGCGAGGACGGCGACGGGGGGAAGGGCCCAGACCCAGACGGGGGTGGTGCGCCTCCTCGTGGGCGCCCGTCCGGCCGGGGCGGCGGCGCCCACGGCGCTAGCCATCCGACACCCCCGCTGCGAGCAGCACCGCGTCGTCGGGCGCGAAGTGCAGCGTGACCTCGGCCCCGAGCGGTGGCGTCTCCCGCAGCTCCCGTACGTCGGCCTTCACCCGGTGTCCGTCCACCTCCACGTACAGCCGGTGGGTGGAGCCCCGCCACTGGACCTCGGCGATCCGGCCCCGCAGCGCGTTCGGGCCGTCGCCGAGTCCGACCAGGTGGGGCCGTACGCAGAGGGTGGCGCCCGCGCCGGGGGTCACGCCGTCGGTGGCGACCTTCAGCTCGGTCTCCCCGAAGGCGACCCCGCCCGTGCCGACGGTCACCGGCAGCAGGTTGGCGTTGCCGACGAACGAGGCGGTGAACTCCGTACGCGGTCTGCGGTACAGGTCCTGCGGGGTGCCGCAGTCCTGGAGCCGGGCCCTGTCCATGACGGCGATGCGGTCCGCGAGGGTCAGCGCCTCGACCTGGTCGTGGGTGACGTACAGGATCGACACCTCGGGCAACTCGCGGTGCAGCCGGGCGAGTTCGGCCAGCATTCCGGAGCGCAGCCGGGCGTCGAGCGCGGACAGCGGCTCGTCGAGGAGGAGGACCTCGGGCCGGATGGCGAGCGCCCGCGCGATGGCGACGCGCTGCTGCTGGCCGCCGGAGAGCTCCCGGGGGTACCGGTGGGCGTAGGCGGCCATGCCGGTCATCTCCAGGGCCTCGGCGACCCGGCCGGGGATCTCTCCCTTCGGCGTCTTCCGCGCCTTCAGGCCGAAGGCGACGTTGGCCTCGACCCGCAGGTGCGGGAAGAGGGCGTACTGCTGGACGACCATCCCGATCCCCCGCTTGTACGGCGGGAGGCCGGTGACGTCACGGTCGCCGATGAACACCCGCCCGGCGGCCGGCCGCACGAAGCCCGCGACGGCCCGCAGCGCGGTGGTCTTGCCGGAGCCCGAGGGCCCGAGGAGGGCCATCACCTCGCCGGGCTCGACGGTCAGGTCGAGGCGGTCGAGGACGGTGGTGCCGCCGTACGCGACGGACACGGCGTCGAAGCGGATGCCGCTGGTCATGCGTCGGACTCCCTGATCAGCGCGGGGAGTTCGGCGACCGAGGCCAGGACGTGCGTCGCGCCGTGCGCCCTGAGCGCCGCCTCGTCGTGCGCGCCCGTCAGGACGCCCGCGACGGTCCCGGCGCCGGAGCGGACGCCGCTGAGCATGTCGTACGAGGTGTCGCCCGCGACGGCGATCCGCCGGACGTCGTCGACGGCTCCGGTGCGGAGGAGGGCCGCGAGGACCATGTCGGGGTACGGGCGGCCCCGGCCGCCGGCGTCGGCCGGGCAGAGGGTGAGGCCGACGAGGTCGCGCCAGCCGAGGGCGTCGAGGATGGCGTCCTGGGTGACCCGGGCGAAGCCGGTGGTGAGGACGACGGTCCTGCCGTCCTCCTTCAGCTCGGCGATCGCCTCGGCCGCGCCGGGGACGGGGGCGATCAGGCCGCCGGTGACGAGTTCTCCGTAGGCCTCCTCGAAGGCGGTGTTGGCCTGCCGGGCGCGGGTCTCGTCGCCGCCGAGGAGGTGGCGGAAGACGGAGATCTTGGACTCGCCCATGGTGGCGCGGACGTAGTCGATCATCGTGGCGGGGTCTTCGCCGAGGCGTTCGGCGGCGGCGGTGAAGGCCCGCTCGACGAGGCCGCCGTCGGCGACGGTGGTGCCGGCCATGTCCAGGACGACGAGGTCGAGATCGTTCACGGTGTTCACCAGCCCAGTTCGTTCGCGGTCGTCTCGGCGATGGCGGGCGAGCAGGTCATGCCGCGGCCGCCGGGCCCGGTCACCAGCCACACGCCGTCGCGGACCCGCTGGCGGTGCACGACCCGGCCGGTGTCGACGCACTGCGCGTACACCCCGGCCCAGCGGCGTCTGATCTTCGGCAGCGGGCGGCCGAGGAAGGACTCGACGACGCGGGTGAGGTGCTCGTAGGGGTCTTCGAGGGTGTCGAAGGCGAAGGGGTGCTCGTACTCGTGGGTGTCGCCGATGGTCAGTCCGCCGTCGAGGCGCTGCACCATGAGCAGCTGCATCCCGTGGGCGGCGGCGGTCGGGTCCTGCGGCTGTCCGGCCTTGAGGGCGTCGAGGGCCTCGGAGGCGTAGGCCGGGTAGTAGCGGAAGGAGTCCGCGTCGGCGACGGAGGTGGTGAGGGGCTCGCCGAGGGGTTCGGTCTGCATCATCTGGAGCCTGACCCGGCGGACGGGTATCTCGCCGGCGATCTCGCGGACGAGTCCGGAGAGCCAGGCGCCGGTGCACAGGACGACGGCGTCGCCGGTGTGGACCTCGCCGCGGTCGTCGCGGACGGCGTTCTCTCCGACGACGTCCCGGACCTCGCGGTTCGGCAGGAAGGTGTACTTCCCGGTGGCCAGGAGGGCCTCGCGGAGGGCGAGTTGCGCGAGGCGTGGTTCGACGGCCGCGTCCCGCTCGCACCGGAGCGCGGCCTGGGCCCCGCCCTTGGCGAACGCGCCGCGCAGGGCCGGGTTGACCGCGAGGGCCTCGGCGGGCGTGAGCAGCTCGTAGCCGCGGGCGGCGGCGTCGGGGCGGGCCAGGGCGGCCTCGGCGACGGCGAGCTCCAGCTCGTTCCGTACGGGGGTGAGGGAGCCGTTGGCCCGGAAGCCGATCCCGGGGACCCGGGCCCCGATGCCCTCCCAGAGTTCGCGGGCGCGCAGGGCGGTGTCCAGTTCCTCTCCGCCCGCCCGTCCGCTCACCCAGATCTGCCCGAAGTTGCGGAGGGACGCCCCGCGCGCTTCGGTCTCGCGCTCGATGTGTACGACCTCGTGGCCGCGTTCCACTGCCTGCCAGGCGTGCATGGTTCCCACCACGCCGGCTCCTACGACGATCACCTTCATGACGTCGACGGTCGTGGCGGCGGGTGTCCCGGACGGGGCGGGTGGACGACGGGACGGTGAACGGACCGACAAGCTTGGACCAGACCCGTTACCTTCTCGTGATCCGAGCCTCCGGGTCCGTGCCGGTCCGGCCCGCCCCGACACCGCAGAGACCGCCCCGTACGGGGGGACTCAGCCCTGCTCCCCCAGATGCGCGGTGAAGCTGAACCTGTCCCCCCGGTAGAGGGTGCGGACCCGCTCCAGGGGCCGCCCCGAGGTGTCCCGGGACACACGGTGGAGCAGCAGCATCGGAAGCGCCGGCGGGGTGCCGATCAGCAGGGCCTCACGGGGGGTGGCGAGCACCGTCTCGATGCGCTCGTCGGCGTCGCCGAACGAGATGCCGAGGTGGTCGTGGAGGTAGGCGTAGAAGGAGGAGTCCGGGTCGAACTCGGTGTCCAGTCGCGGGGCACGGGCCTCGGAGACGTACGTGCTCTCCAGACCGACCCGCTCGTCGTCGGCGAGCAGGACGCGCTCCATGTGCCAGACGGGCTCGCCGCGTTCGGCGCCGACCTCGGGGGCGAGCGCCTCCGGGCAGGGGAAACGGTCGAGCGAGATGAGGCTGCGGCCGGGGCGGCGGCCCTGCCGGCGCACGCCCTCCGTGTAGCTGGCGAGCGAGAGGGGCTGTTCGAGCTTCGGGCCCGCGACGACCGTGCCCCGGCCCCGGCGGCGCAGCCGCCCCTCCAGGAGGAGTTCGCGCAGCGCCTGCCGGACGGTCTCGCGGGACACCTCGTACCGGACGGCGAGGTCGCGCTCGGTGGGCAGTAGCCCGCCCTCCCCCAACTCGTCGACCATCAGGGCGAGTTTCGCCTTGACGGCGTAGTACTTGGGCACGCGGCCGTGCTCCGGGACGCCGGAGTTGACGGGGGCGCCGGGGGTGTTCTGGTAGGTCACCGGGGGATGGTCGCAGACGGGGATGAACGGGAAGGTGTACGTGGCATGGCTCAGCGGTGCCGCGGGCGGCGGTGGGCGCGGACGAGGACGACGCCGAGGAGCACGAGCGCGACGGCGACCGGGGCGAGGAGCAGGGCGTACTCCTTCGACTGCCGTCCCGTGCGCGCGAGTTCGTTGCCGAGGTCGGCGGCCACGGGGGCTTCCTGGTCCCGGGGGGAGCCCGGCGGCCGGGACGCGGGCGCGGGAGACCCGGAGGGGTCGGGCGCGCCGGATGTGTCAGGTACGGGGTCTCCCGGGTCCGCGGGCCGGGCGGGACCGATGGTGAGGCGGTAGTCGCCGGACTCGCCGACCCAGTCGCCGTCGATGCCCCGGCGCTGCACGACGGCGGCGTTCACGACGACGTCGCCGGGAGCGGCCTCCGCGCGGAAGGCGAGCCGTACGGGCACGGTGAGGGTCCGGCCCGCGGGGACGGCGAAGCCGCCGAAGCCGCCGAGGAGGTCGGAGCCGTCGGACCTGCCGGAGCCGCCCGGGTCCGCGGAGCCGTCGGGGCCGTCGGGGCCGTCGGGGTCTGCGGAGCCGTCGGGGCCGTCGGGGCCGGTGAACACGCCCACGTTCTCCGCCTCATCGGTCGCCTCGAAGGTCACCGGCCGCCAGCGCGCGCCCACCTCGTCGTAGAACTCGAAGCGGATCTGCTCCGGCCGCAGCACCCGCCCCCGGTCCGCGAGGACGAGCACGGGGTGGACTCCGGAGCAGGGCGCGTCGGTGGTGTTGGTGAGGTCGAGCTTCCACTCCTGGAAGGACCCGCCGGCCGGGTAGTCGGCGGGGCCGCCGTGGATCCGGGTGTCGAGGGGGAAGGCGGAGCCGGTGGGGGTGCCGCAGGTGGGGGCGGGGGGATCGGGCGCGGGGGCGTGGGGGGCCGGGGGCGCGGGTGCCCACGGGCCGGCCGGCGAGGCCGGGGACGACAGGGCCGGTACCGACAGGGCCGGTGCGGCGCCCGCCAGATGGGCCGTCGCGGCGGCGGCCAGGGCGGCCGCCGTCGTCAGGGCGGCGCGGGTGCCGCGCGGTCGCGGGGGGGTGGTTGCCATGGGCGGAGGGCCTTTGCTGCTCGCGGGCGTACGGGTCGGCCGCGACGCTGCCACGCGGGGGCGGGCGGGCCGGGGAGCGACGCCGGGCGCACCCCCCGAACGGCCTGGCCGATCCGCCCGATCGGCCTACTTTCCTACTGTCGTACTTCGCCGCGTGCTTGCGTTCCCGCGTGCTTGCGTTCCCGCGTGTCCGCCGACCCGCCTGTCTGCTTGCTTGCTCGCCTGCTCGCCTGACGGCCTGGGGAGACCCTTCGCCTGACGGCCTGGGGAGACTCCGGCACCGGACGACGCGGGCCCGACCGGCAGGATCCGGAAGAGATCTAGGCGCCGAAGACCGGCGCGAGGACCAGCCAGGCCGCCCCCACCGCCACCGCGTCCCGCTCCCCCGCCACCTCCACCGGCGCCGTCAGGCCCAGTCCGGCCAGGACCTCCCGCACCCCGGCCGCGTACCCCTCCGGCGCCGCGAGGACCACCCGGCCGCCCAGCAGCACCTGGTCGATGTCGAGCAGCCGTACGAGGTTGGCCGCGCCCGCGCCGAGGATGCGCGCGGCCCCGGCCGTGTCGCCGCGCGCGACGGCCGCCAGACACAGGACCTCCAGGCAGCCGCGCCCGCCGCAGTCGCACGGGGGTCCGTCGAGCTGCACGGTCTGGTGGCCGAGTTCGCCCGCCCCCGTCCTGTCGCCCCGCAGCGGCGCCCCGCCGAGGACGAGTCCCGCGCCGAGCCCCGTACCGAGGTGGACATAGGCGAAGGAGTCGGGGGCGGCGGGGCGCAGGGCGAGGCCGAGAGCGGCGGCGTTGGTGTCCTTGTCGAGGACGACGGGCAGCCCGAGGCGCCCGGCCAGCTCCTCGCGGACGGGGTGGCCCTCCCATGCGGGGAAGCCGGTCACCCGGCCCGGCACCCCCGCCCGGTGGTCCAGCGGGCCCGGCATGGCGACCCCGGCCCCGAGGACGGCGCCGGGCGGGGCCGCTTCGGCCAGGAGCTCCCGCACCTCCTCCGTCACCGCGTCCAGGACCGGGCCGGCGCCCTCCCCCAGGTCCAGGGCGCGTCGGCGGAGGGCGACGACCGTGCCGGCGAGGTCGGTGAGGAGGGTCGTCAGCTCGTCGCGGTCGAGGTGGACGCCGACGGCGTACCCGGCGGAGGGGACGAGCCGCAGGACCGTGCGCGGCTTGCCGCCGGTCGAGGCGCGGTGTCCGGCCTCCGTGGCGAGGCCCTCGGTCCGCAGCCGTGCGGTGATCTTGCTGACGGCCTGCGGGGTGAGCCCGGTCCGCTCGGCCAGCTCCAGACGGCTGATCCCGGTCTCGCCCGCCACACGCAACAGGTCGAGCACGAGCGCCGCGTTGTGGCTGCGCAGTGCCGGCACGTTCACTCCACCCAGGTCCGTCTTCACCCGCCCATTGTCGCTGTCGCTTGCACTTTGGCAACACCGTTGCTTAAGTGAGGGGCATGACTGGCACCGACATGACCGGCGCGGGCCCCACCGGCCCCGCCACGACGGGCACCTCCCCCCGCACCCCCCTCCGCGTCGGACTCGTCGGCTACGGCCTCGCGGGCTCCGTCTTCCACGCCCCGCTGATCGCCGCCTCCGAGGACCTCACCCTCGCCGCCGTCACCACCGGCAACCCCGAGCGGGCCGCCGAGGCCCGCGCCGCCCACCCCGGCGTCCGGGTCGTCGCCACCCCCGAGGAGCTGTGGGAGGACGGAGCGGCCGACGCACTCGATCTCATCGTCGTCGCCTCCCCCAACAAGACGCACGTCGAGATCGCCACGGCCGCCCTGGAAGCCGGTCTCCCGGTCGTCGTCGACAAGCCGCTGGCCGGGACCGCCGTCGAGGCCCGGGCCCTCGCCGCCCTCGCCGAGGAGCGGGGCCTGCTGCTCTCCGTCTTCCAGAACCGCCGCTGGGACAACGACTTCCTCACCCTGCGCCGGCTCGTCGACGAGGGCGCGCTCGGCGAGGTCCAGCGCTTCGAGTCCCGCTTCGAGCGCTGGCGTCCGCTCCCCAAGGGCGGCTGGCGCGAGTCCGGCGCGCCCGCGGAGATCGGCGGGCTGCTCTACGACCTCGGCAGCCATGTCGTCGACCAGGCCCTCGTCCTCTTCGGCCCGGTGGTCTCGGTGTACGCCGAGTCGGACGTGCGCCGGCCGGGAGCCGAGGCCGACGACGACACCTTCCTCGCGCTCACCCACGCGAACGGTGTCCGCTCCCACCTGTACGTCAGCGCCACCACCGCCCAGCTCGGCCCCCGCTTCCGGGTGCTCGGGCAGCGCGCGGGCTTCGTGAAGTACGGGCTCGACCCCCAGGAGGCCGCCCTGCGCGAGGGCCTGCGGCCCGTGCCGGGCGCGGTGTGGGGCGTGGAGCCGAAGGAGCTGTCGGGCCGGCTCGGCTCCGGCGAGTCCCCGCTGACCGGTGGCGGCACCCCGGTCGAGTCCCTGCCGGGCGACTACCCGGCGTACTACGCGGCCGTCGCCGACGCCCTGCGCGGCACCGGCGAGAACCCGGTCACGGCGCACGAGGCCGCGGCCGCGCTCGATGTCCTGGAGGCGGCGAAGCGGTCCGCCCGCGAGGGAATCACGGTGGCGCTGTGAACGACCGGGAGGTGAGCGAGCTGGAGGCCCAGGAAGCCCGGCTGGTCCTCCCCCGGTTCACGTACGAGGACGCCTGGACGCTCGGCACCCTGCTCGTCGGCATGGCGCGCGAGCGGGAGGCGCCGGTGGCGATCGACATCCGGCGCGGGCCCCAGCAGCTGTTCCACTGCGCGCTGCCCGGTTCCAGTGCGGACAACGACGCCTGGATCGACCGCAAGCGACGGGTCGTCGAGCGGTACGGCGTGAGCTCGTTCCTGGTCGGGGCCCGGTTCCGCGCCAAGGGGACGACGTTCGAGGAGTCCTCGCGCCTCGACCCCGACCGGTACGCGGCGCACGGCGGCGCGTTCCCCCTCGCGGTCGAGGGTGCGGGCGTGATCGGCTCGGTCACGGTCTCGGGGCTTCCGCAGGCCGAGGACCACGCCATGGTCGTCGAGGCGCTGGAGCGCTTGATCGGCGGCTCGCCCGCCTCCGCCGCGGGCTGACGACGGAGAGCGGCGGCGCCCCGCGCGGGGCGCCGCCGTTCTCCCGAGGAAGGGTGCGAGGAAGGGTGTGCCGGGCGGGATCAGGCGCCCTTGAGCTCCTGCCGCTGCCGGCCGAGCCCGTCGACCTCCAGCTCGACGACGTCACCCGGGCGCAGGTACGGCTTGGGCTCCGGCTGCCCCATCGCGACACCCGCGGGCGTGCCGGTGTTGATGATGTCGCCGGGGTGGAGGGTCATGAACCGGCTGACGTACCGGACGACCTCCGCGACCGGGAAGATCTGGTCCGAGGTGTGACCGTCCTGCTTGAGCTCGCCGTTGACCCAGAGCCGCAGGCCGAGCGCCTGCGGGTCGGGCACCTCGTCGGCGGTGACCAGCCAGGGGCCGAGCGGGTTGAAGGTCTCGCAGTTCTTGCCCTTGTCCCAGGTGCCGCCGCGCTCGATCTGGAACTCGCGCTCGGACACGTCGTGGGCCACGGCGTACCCGGCGACGTGCGCGAGCGCCTCCTCGTCGGTCTCCAGGTAGCGGGCGGTGCGGCCGATGACGATGGCGAGCTCCACCTCCCAGTCGGTCTTCACCGAGCCGCGCGGTACGAGCACCGTGTCGTCCGGGCCGACGACGGTGTCGGCGGCCTTGAGGAAGACGACGGGCTCGGCGGGGGTGGCCTGGCCGGTCTCGGCGGCGTGCCCGTGATAGTTCAGCCCGATGCACACGACCTTGCCGATCCGCCCGACGGGCGGGCCGACGCGCAGCCCGGTGACGTCGAGCGCGGGCAGCACTCCCGCGCCGGCGGCGGCTCGCACCCGGTCCAGGGCGGAGCCGTCGGCGAGCAGACTGCCGTCGATGTCGTCGACCAGCGCGGACAGGTCGCGAAGCGTCCCCTCCTGGTCGAGCAGGGCGGGACGCTCGGCTCCGGGCGGGCCGACACGCAGCAGCTTCATGGACTTCTCCCTGTGGTCGAGGCGGGCCCGGGAAGGGCCCTGAGGTACCCCGGCCGATGGAGTGCGGCCATCGGAGGATTGGTCGATCCTCCAAGACAACGGGTCACTCTGCAAGACCCCGTTCAGCCACTGGACCCTTACGCGCGAGTAGCAAGCGGTGCGGTGCCCTCCTTCCGGCCCTGGTCCCGGAAGAGGAAGGCCCGCTCGACGGCGGTCCAGGTGGTGCTGGTCACGACGTAGAGGGCGGCGGCGAGGGGGACGACGGCGACCGTGATCAGGGTCGCGAAGGAGAGCAGCGGCATCACCTTGGCGATGGCTCCCGCGCCCGGCGTGGGCTGCCCGAGGTCGAGGGGCTGGGCGGCGAGCTGGGCCTTGGTGCGCCGGTACGTGAACGTGGCCACGGCCGCGACGAGCGCGAAGAGGACGAGGTAGACCCGCCCGGCCGGACCGAGGACACCGCCGTGGGCGAGGGCGTCGGCCCAGTGGTCGCCGAGCGGAGCGGCGAGCAGGGTGTGCCCGGTCATGCGGTCGCCGGAGAACAGGTGGTACATGAGCAGGAACGCGGGCGCCTGGAGCAGGCTGGGCAGGATGCCGGCGAACGGCGACACCTTCTCCCGAGCGTGCAGCTCCATCGTCGCCTTCCGCAGCCGCTCGGGGTTCTTGGCGTGCTTCTTGCGGAGCGCGGCGAGCTCCGGCGCGATCCGGGTGCGCGCCTTCTGACCGCGGGCCGAGGCCCGGGACAGCGGGTGGATCGCGAGGCGCACGAGCATCGTGAAGAGGACGATCGCGGCGGCCGTGGCGGTGGTCGCGAAGAGCGGCTGGAGCAGGTCGGCGAGCCGCTCGACCAGGGAGCCGAAGGCGGAAAGGATGACGGACAAGGGGAGCCCTCCATGGGGTCTCGTCGTGCCGGGGAGATGGTGTTTCTCGGCATGACGGATCCGCGTGAAGGGTGTCCGGTGCGGGGTGCGCCCCTGAGCGTCGCACCCGGGAGGGTGCGCACCTCTCGGGTGCGCGTCTCACGGGGTGCGCGCCTGTGCGGTGCGCGAAAGGCTCCCTACGCGGCCGTCGGGAGGGGACGGCCGGGAGCGCGGGGTCTGCGACGCCCCGCGGCGTCGGGATCGCGCTGGGGCAGGAAGGCGGTGCGCCGCTCGCGGTCGCGGATGGCGGTGCGGACGGCGGTGGGCGGTACGGCCGGGGCCGTACGGGCTCCGAACAGGGCGCAGACGACGGTGGTCGCGGCGAGGGCGACGGCGGCGGAGACGCCGGCGCCGTCGGAGAGGAGGAGATCGGCGAGGGCGAGGAGGAAGAAGAGCGGCGCGAGGACGCGCAGGACCAGGCTTCTGGTCGTCATCTCCGCACCCCCTCTCGACCGCCGCGCGGTGTCTCACCGAGAGGACGTGCGGAACGATCCGGAAGTTCCCGCGACCGGGAGGAAATCGGCACTTCTCATCTCCCGCGTCGCCCAGCCGCGGGGGCTCGCGGCCGGATGCGGACTCCTGGCCTGGTGCGGGTCCTGGCCGGATGCGGGTCCTGGCCGGATGCGGGCTCGCGGCCCCGCTACGAAGGCTCCTGCCCCGGCTGCAGCGGGGTGAGGAGCCGGCGAGGCGCCAGGAGGGCACGGCTGACGGGGTCCGCAGGGTCCCGGTCGAGCCCGGCGCCGGGCCGCATCTCGACGTCGGCGGGAGGGACGGGGACGCGGCAGGCCGGGCATTCGCCGTACGCGCCGAGTTCGGTGCCGCAGTCGGCGTGGTGGAAGTGGCGTACCGCTACGGCTCCGGGGAGCTCGGCCCGGCCCCAGGCGCCGAGCGAGCGCAGGACGGGCCAGAGGGCGAGGCCGCGTCCGGTCAGCACGTACTCGTCGCGCGGCGGTGATTCCCGGTAGCGCCGCCGGTCGAGGACGCCGGCCTCGACGAGGGCCTGGAGCCGGGCGGCGAGGACGGCGCGGGGGGCGCCGAGGTGGACGAGGAAGTCGTTGTAGCGGCGTACGCCGTAGAAGGCGTCGCGGACGACGAGCAGGGTCCAGCGCTCGCCGACGACTTCGAGGGCGCGGGCGATGGAGCACTGCTGCTGGGCGTAGTCCTTGCCGAGGGCCATGGAATGCAGCGTACCCAATCAAGGTTCAATGAATGAACCATGCTGGTACCTTGACCGTCTGCACCGAGTTCGTTCACCGAACCGACGGGTGGAAAGGTCTCCCATGCCCCAGCCCGCGCCCACCGCCCACACCCCCGCCCCGCCCCGGGGCGTCCCCACCCGCACCCGCCCCGGGGCCGCCCTCGCCGTCACCGCCGCGGCCACCGCCGTCGCGCTGATGAACTACACGGCCCCGATGCTCACCCTCCCCGACATGGCCGCCGCCTTCGGGACGCCGGACTCCGCCCGGGCCTGGCTGCTCAACGGCACCCCCCTCGGCCTCGCCGTCCTCCTCCTGGTGGCCGGCAGCCTCGCCGACGCGCACGGGCGCCGCCGGATCTTCCTCCTCGGCACCCTCGCCCTCGGCCTCACGACCGCCCTCGGCGGCCTCGCGGGCTCCACCCTCACCTTCACCGCCGCCCGGATCGCCCAGGGCGCGGCAAGCGCGGCGGTCCTGGCGGGCAGCCTCGGGCTGCTCGCCCACGCGTACCCGGCGGGCCGGGACCGGATCAGGGCCACCGGCATATGGGGAGCGTCGGTCAGCGGCGGCATCGCGCTCGGCCCGCTGCTCGCGGGCACGCTGAGCCTGGTGGACTGGCGGCTCGCGTACGAGGCGCTGGGCGTCGCGGCGCTCGTGATCGCGGCCGTGGGCGCGCGCACGCTGCCGGACGACCGAGCGGCGGAACGCCCGCTCGGAGCGGGCTCCCACCCGGACCGGGCAGCAGGAGGACCGGCCCCGACTGACCCCCACCCCGACCGCGCGACAGCGGAACCCGCCGCGGCGGGCCCCCGGCTGGACCTCGCGGGCGCGACCGTCCTCGGTCTGGCCCTAACGGCGCTGCTCACCGCCCTCACCCTGGGCCGGGACGGCTGGCTGCGGCTCCCCGTGGCCCTGCTGCTCCTCGCGTCCCTGGTGCTGGTGGCGCTGTTCGTGGCCGTCGAGCATCGGAGCCGTACCCCCATGGTGGAGCCGGCGCTGCTGCGGCGGCCCGCCTTCCTGGCGTCGACGCTGGGGGCGTTGTTCACGGGGTTGGCGGTGATCGGCCTGTTCAGCGTGGTGCCCGCGCTGCTCCAGGCGGGGACGGGGGCCGGGCCGGGGATGTCGCCGCTCGGTGCGGCGTGGCTGTTCGTGCTCTGGTCGGGCACGGCGTTCCTGGTGGCCCTCCAGTCGCGCCGACTCGCGGGACGGCTCTCCGCCCCGTACCAGCTGACGCTCGGGTTCGTCCTGTCGGCGGCCGGAGTCCTGGCCCTGCTGGGCTCCCTGGACGGTCCGGCCGGCTCCTGGCCGCGCCTGCTCCCGGGTCTGGTGGTGGCCGGCGCGGGCAGCGGCCTCCTGAACGCGGCGCTGCCCCGGCTCGCGGTCGACTCCGTACCGCCGGAGCGGGCGGCGATGGGTTCGGGGGCGAACAACACCGCGCGCTACATCGGCTCCTCGGCGGGTGTGGCCCTGATGCTGGCGCTCGCGGCGACGGGCCCGGACATCGCCGTGCTGGTCTCGGCGGCGCTCGCCCTGACCGGCGCCGGGATCACGCTGGCTCTCGGACGACGGCCGCGTCCGTGAACTCCTCCGGGTAGGGGAGGGGAAGCCACAGCAGGTGGGGCCGGCGTCCGATCACCCGGACGAGCCTCACTACGGGACCAGCTTCGCCCAGACGACGAGCCGATGGGCACTGCTGAACTCGGGGGTGCAGGTGGTGAGGGTGAGATAGGCGCCGGGGGCGTCGTACCCGTAGGAGGGTCTGACGATCGACCGGGGCACGGCCCGCACCACCCCCACGTCCCGCGGAGCGGTCCGCGGCAGGATCCGGTCGACCCGATAGGTGTACGTGGCGTCCCGGGTCCGCACGGAGATCTCGTCCCCCTTCACGAGCCGGTTGATGTACCGGAAGGGCTCACCGTGGGTGTTGCGGTGCCCGGCGAGCGCGAAGTTCCCGGTCCGGCCGGGGGCGGCCGTACCGGGATAGTGCCCGGCGTACCCCTTGTCGAGCACGGACCGCTTGGACACTCCGTGGGCGACGGGAACGGTGAGACCGAGACGCGGGATACGGAGAACGGCGAAGGCGGCGGAGGAGGACGGGGCGGGGGCCCCGGTACGAGTCGGGGCGGGCGTCCCGGAGTCGGCCGGGTCGCCGGCGGAGGAATCGGAGGACGGCTCCTCGGCCCGCGGAACATCCGCCGGGGCACCGCCGGAGGAATCGGTGGGGGACCCGGCGGGGAGATCGGCGGGGGAATCGACGGGGCGAGAGATGTCCCACTCCCGCTCCAGGACCCGCACCTGCCGGCCGGCCTCGGCGCGGGCCTGCTGATTGGTCCACCAGAGCTGATGGACCACGAGAAGAAGAACGACGACCCCGCAGGTGACGACGGTCTCGGCACACACCCACAGCACACGGGCACCCGTACGGCGCCGCCCTCGCGACTGGACGACGACCGGCACCCGCTGCCCCACCCTGGCCCGCACGCGGGCACGATAAGCGCTGAGGCGCCAACTCTCCAGGCCCGTACAGCAGTACGGTGGAGGGCATGCGCCCCGACACGCCTGCCGCCCACGCCACCGAAGCCGAGCGCCTGCTGCGCACGGCCGGGCAGTACCCGGGAGACCGGGAACCCCTCTACCTCCAGGCCGCGGCACACCTGGAACTGGCGGGCGACCGCCCGGCCGCGACGGCCCTCTACGACACCCTGCTCGCCTCCTCCCCCTCCCCCGGGAACCCGCTCCTGATCAGGGCGCTGAAGGCGGCGAACCTGTGGGAGTACGGCCACGAGGCCGAGGCCCGGGCGATCATCGAGGGCATCCGGCGGGAGAAGCCCGAGGACGCGGCACCGTGGGAGATCGCGGCGGAGACGCTGGAGGCCCACGACGAACTGGAGGCGGCCGAGTCCACGCTGACGGAGGCGGCGGACCTCCTGGTCACCTCCGAGGAACTCCCCCACGCCACCCAGTCGCTCCTGGCGACGCGCCACCGCGTCCGCAGGATGCTGGCCCTGCCGCACGACGAGGGGGACGACCTGGCGGACCGCCTGCACACGGCGGCGGTCCCCCTCGACGAACTCCACGACCCGAAGCGCCTGTGGTCACTGGGCTCGGAGGACCCGGCGGAACTCCAGGCGGAGATCACGAGACTCCGCTCGGAACTGGGCACGTACCGCACGGCCCTCTCCCGCCCGTTCCCGGTGGCGGTCCTCCACTGGCCGGAACCGGAACTGGACGAGCTGCTGGCGGCCTACCCGGAACTGGAGGCGGAGTACCCCACGTACAGAGCCCACCTGACCGACATCGAGGCCTCACTCCGAGAACTCGCCCAGGCGGGCACCCCGAACCTGGGCATCGTCCGGGCGACGGTCCCCTCATACGAAGCCTTCGCGGCCTCGGAATCCACCCACCCCTCGAACGCGGACCTGCTCCCCCAGTACGCGACAACCCTGGCGGCCCGGGGCAAGGCGGCGGCTTGGCCACCGGGGCGCAGCGAGGACTGCTGGTGCGGTTCGGAGAGGACGTACGGGGAGTGCCACGGGGGCGCACAGAACTAGCAGCCGCTCCCGAAAGGAACTGGCAGATGCACGAGGCCGGGCCCTGGGTCCCTCCGGAAGGTTCCTGGGCGTCGTCCGCAGGAAGACGCCGCAACATGCAGGCGATCCGGAGCCGAGACACCAGGCCGGAGCGGCTTCTGCGAAGGCTCCTGCACGCCCAAGGGCTCCGCTACCGGGTAGCAGCCAGGCCCCTTCCTGATCTGCGGCGCACGGCTGACATCGTCTTCCGTCCAGCGAAGGTGGCGGTCTTCGTCGACGGGTGCTATTGGCACGGCTGCCCTGAGCACTACGTCCCGCCCAAAACAAATCCCGGATACTGGTCAGAAAAAGTCGCGGGCAATATAGCCCGCGACCGGGACACCGACCGTCGTCTTACTGATGCCGACTGGACGGTTCTGCGCTTCTGGGAACACCAAGCCCCCGAAGAATGTGCGGATGCTGTTTTCCACGCGGTCCTCGAACGCCGGAATCAGCTTCTAGAGAGGAAGCTCCGGCGCAACGAGTGAAGGGTCGTCTTCGGCCTCGAACTCCGGAGTGGGATCTTCATGAAGGGGGCCGGTGCGCAACAGTGCTTCTCTGATGCTCTCGCCGACCGCCGCGGCGACCGGAGCAGGGAATGCGTTCCCGACCTGCCGGTAGCGAGCAGTCTTCCCGCCCCCCTTGAATTCCCACGTCTCGGGAAAGCCCTGGATCAGGGCTGCCTGCGCAACCGTGAGCTTGGGCCCTCGTTCCAGAGTGCCAAGGTCACGGTCGGGGTCGACCATCTTGTCCTCGTCATTGGCTACACCCATGGCATCTACGCCGAGAGCGGCCCATGCCTTCTTCGCCCTCGTGGGGCCAAGGTCCGCGCCGCCGTGCTTCTTGGAACCACCCACCAGCGTGGGGGCGACCGTGCCCAGGCTCGCGTTCTTCAACCACTCCACGTAGCGAGGAGAGTCCTTACCGCCAAGCCGTCGCTCCATAGACGGGCCCAGTGCTTGAGCAACCGTCCTGATCTTCTTTTCCGGCTCCGGCCAGGAAAAGCCCCGGTACTCGTCTTCCCTGATGGCAACCAGGATTGCGCGAGGGCGGAGCTGCGGCACCCCGAAGTCCTGGGCATGCAGAACCCGCCAGCCGCAAATCACATACCCGGCCTTCCGGAGCCGGTTCTTGATGTGGTTGCGGTAGTAGCGGAATTTACGCTCGGGCTCCAGCAGGCCGCGAACATTCTCAATCATTACCGCGCGGGGCTGGAGCTGATCAACAAGGTCGAGCATGGTGGGAAACAGATCACGCTCGTCCTCACGGCCGAGCTGCTTGCCCGCAGCAGAGAACGGCGGGCAGGGAACCCCGCCAGCAAGGAGATCGAGCTGGCGCGGCCTGAGCAGTCCTGCCCCGCCCTCGGGGAAAGACTCGCCCCCATCCGATTCAGGGGCCGGAACCTCCTCCAAGGGGCGGAAGCTCTTGACGTCTACCTGGCGGACCAGGCAGTGCTCCTTCTCCCAGCGCCACTCAGGCCGGTTCTCGATGTTGTGCCGCAGTGTCTCAGCGGCATGCTTGTCGATCTCGACCAGCGCGAGATGCCGGAAGCCAGCCTGGTGAAGCCCCACCGCTTGGCCACCGGCACCCGCACAGATCTCAATCGAGGTCAGCTTGCGGTCGGTGGTTCCCATGGACCCCTCCAGGTGCGGTGCTTGCAGACATGCAAGTGTCGCATCTCCCGCTGACAGGAAGCACGAGACCGACCTGCGACCACTTCCTGCGGTCAGCTTTTCAAGACCGATACAAGGTCGCCTTCCAACTCTTCACGCACTGCTGCGGGGAGCTGCCGGTACATGCCCCACACCTTCTCCGCTGGGCTGAGAGGGCGGAGATCGGCCTTCATCCAGGCCAGCACGTGGCGCTTGCCCTGAACCGGGAGCTCCTTCACCCGGTCCCAGACCTGCCCCTTGGTCATCTGTACACCGGTGAGATGCTTCACGGTCTCGTCACACCGGGCACATTCAGTGATCAGGTCTTCAGCATTCGCACCGCCGCCGGCCTTGTGTGGATTCACATGCCCGAGCGTGAGCCGCGCATGGGTACCAGGCTCGTCCGCGTACTGCTCCGCCGCGGCGGCACATGTGACCATCTCTCGTACACCCGCCACTCGCCCCGGCAAGCAGCGCCAAGTGACACTGCCGCCGGAGATTGCGCCACCTCTCCGAGTACTCAGCGCCTCTGAGGCACGCCCATGTGACTCAGCAAGGCCTCCATGTCACTCGGGGCCAGCCCCGCCGCGACCGCCGGCTCCTCCTCCAGGTCAGCAAGCTGCTGGACGGACGGGTCATCGAGGATCTTCCCCATGAAATCCAGCTTCTGTTCCAGCCGGGTCATGACCACCTCGTCGATGGTGTTACGGGCCACCAGGACCGTGGCGTTCGTGTCCGTATCAGGCGCCAGGCCGAGGCGGTGGATGCGATCCATACTCTGCAGGAACCGTCCAGCCATGAAGTCCCGGTCCACATAAACGGCGTCATGGCAAACCTGATGCAAGCTGATTCCCTCACCCAAGGTGGCCGGGTTGGAGATCAGCACCATGCAGTCCGGGTCTTCACGGAAGCGGCGCAGCTGCTCTTCCCTGTCGGGAGTCCCTCCGTACACCACCGCGGGGCCAAACTTTCCCAGGAGCTTCTCAAGCGTGGCGAGACTTCTGACAAAAGTTGTCCAGACAAGCGTCTTGCGTCCCTTTTCTGCATTCTCCGCCACGATAAGCGCCGCTTCCTGGTACTTGGGCGACATCTCGTGGTCCGGAAGGTTCTGCATGAGGGAGTAGAGCGAACTTCCCTGCGGCACCTCCAGTGGGGGCAGCTGGTAAGCAAGCGGGTCGTACCGGTTCGCCCCCTCGGTCAGGAGCGCCGGACACACTGCGGCCATCAGCAGCCGCAGCGCGGTCTTCCCGAGCGCGCTGAGATCTTCGCGCGCCGCACCGCTCGCCTCTCCTCCTACCAGTGATGTGTAGATCTCCTCATGCAGTGGCGGCATGTCCACATAACGCATCTGGAGCGACATCGGCGGGAGCCCGAGCTCCTGCTTGGTCGTGCGGGTAAACAAGGGACGCAGGACGGTGCTCGCGTACGCCAGGTCACCGCCGGCGACCGCCTGTGTGACCGTGCGCTGTCCATGCCCTGGCCAGACAAATCCGAGCAGGTTCTCCAGGTCCTTGGCCCCGTTGGGGGCCGGCGTGCCGGTAAGGATCAGCCTGCGCCTGGCGAGCGGCCCGAGGGCCATGCAGGCAGCGCCGTACGTACCCCGCGCGCCGAGCTTCATGCGGTGCGCCTCGTCAAGGATGATCACAGAGGGGGCAGCCTTCAGCCATGCAGCCAGCGTCGTGAGCGACCGGTCCAGCCGCTCGTAGTTGACGATCAGCACCTCCGCCCACTGGTCGTACGACTTGGCGAGGATGTCCGTGCGCAGCGGATGCCGGAAACAGACCGCGCTCTCGTACTGCCACGACTCGTAAGCGGACTTGGGGCAGACGATGAGTAGCCGGCTGGCCTTCCCCTGTGCCTTCTGGCTGGCATACACGGCCAGGCCCACGCGCGTCTTGCCGGCACCGGGAACACTGAAGTTGGCGCCGTGCTGAAGCGAGAGCAGTTTGGCTACATCACGCCGCTGGAAATCGCTCAGATCAGCCTTCCACTCCTCTCCCAGCAGAAAGGGAACCTCGTCCGGATGGATCTCTCCCGTATGGTCCGGCGCATCCAGGCGTTCCTTGACCGCCTGGGCGTCCTGGAGGACGCCAACGACCAGCTCCTGAAGTTCCGGAGCCCACTCGACACCGGAAGCGTCCGGCCAGGAGGAAAGGGCACTCAGGCCCCCCAGCAGATCATTGAGCTCGACGACGGCCGCTACCGGGCCGAGCTGGCCGCCCGACCTGAAACGGGCGGCCAGCTGAACGAGTTCGCCCCGGTGCTCTTCCGTCGTCCGGAGAACGACCTTCGTGCGCGTCTCATCGAAATCGAGACGCAGCGACATACCCGCGGTGACCTCACTCATCCGGAGGTCTCCAGAGAAACAGCCTCGATGAGCCAGGCCACACCGTCACCAGGGGTCGCGGTGCCCCGCCCCGCCTGCTGAGCGAGCTTGCGCAGGCTCTCGCGCAACTTGATTACGGCTTCGTCGAAAGCTTCCTCGTCAAGGCTGCGCGAGGCCCGTGCCTGCACGAGTTCCACTACGCTCTGGTCAATATCGGCGCAGGCATCCGCGATACGGGCGGGTGCCATCTGCTTCCTCTTCTTCAGCCTCGCGTCACGACCGGCAGCGTCAATCGCCTGGTCGAAAGCTTCGCGCGCTTCCTGGAAGACGTCCTGAGCCTGCTTCCTGTCCTGATCAGAAGCCACATCGCTGGAGGCACTGGCCATCGCCTTCGCACGGAGCACCTTGTCATTCAGCGCCCGGGCCACCGACACCGCGGAGGAAGCTCCAGGAAGCGTCACGCCGCCCAGGCCGGGCACAGTTACGGCCGCCTGCTCACCCGCCGGCCCGCTGAAGTCGGGGGACATCGTCCGGGACAGGTACCGGTCACGGAAGCCCTCATCGATATGCCGCACGTCCGTCTTGGCGAAGCCCATGACAATGGCTGCCATACGAAGTTCCTTCAGGACGTCCGCACGGTCAGGGTCGACCAAAGCAAGCTTCTCGTAAGCGCGGTGGAGTTCCTTGAGCTTCTCCTGGTGGTCCTCGAAATCCACGAGTCGCAGCCCGGCCGCACCGCCGTTCGCACTGCGCGAGATCTGCTCACGGATCGTGCCGAGGATCCAGCGCTCCTGGTGGTAGGTGGACGGCCGGATACGGAAGTCCTTCGCGATGGCATCGGGCGTCCGGCCGAGGCCAGCCTGCTCCTCCATAGCGAGGAGACGGTTGATGTACGAGTAGTCCCGCCGGTGGTCCCGGCGCAGCTGGAGGGCCAGTTCGACGGTACTGATGTCGTCCCAGTTGAACGACTCCGGCAGAACGCCGACCCGCATCGTCTGCCGGCCCAGCTCACGGAGTGCTGCCGTGCGCGTGTTGCCGTTGACGAGGATTCCGCTGTAGGTGATCAGACCGGGATCATTCTGTCCGAACTGCTCAAGGCTCTCCTTCAGCTTGTCGAAGTCCGGGTCCCTGCGGTTGGGATCGGCCGGGTCGGCCTGGAGGAGGAACCGCAGGTACTCCTGGCTTCCTCCCGTCCAGGGGTCTGCGGTCAGAGCCGCGTCCTTGACGGGGTCGTGACTGCGCTGCGCCCAGATGCGGTGAGTTCCGGGGTTGTAAAAGACAGAGCTGATGGGGCAGTCGATCACCTCGCAGTGAAGCGCCTGGCCGTTCCAGTCCACCGTGACCGTTTCGCGGGTTCCGCCGGCGCTCTTAACGTCCTCAAGCCGCTTCCTGACCAGCTCGCTGAACTCGGCAGCGCGCGGCGGCAACGGAAATTCCTGCTTCATCTGCTTCCCCTCATTCGTTACTTGGCCGTGCCGTGGACAGCGTCCCGTACCGCTTCACGTGCCAGCTCGGGCAGGGTGCGGTATGCGCCCCAGAGCCGCTCCAGCGGGCTCGGGTCGCGGTGATCGGCGTTCAGCCAGCCGAGGAACACACTCCGCTCCAGCGGGGTAAGGCGCTCGATGCTGCCCAGTACACCGGCCAGGTCCGCCTGACGCTGGCGGCCACCCACCCGGCACCTGTTGCACTCGGTGACAAGCTGGATCTCGCTTGTTCCGTCCGGCATCCGCACCTGACGCCGTGCCACGTCCAGCTGCGCGTCCTGGCCTCCGTCGCCAAACGACTCGCCCGCACCGATGCCGCAGGACCGGCACAGGAAGCTGTCAGCCACGAACACCTTGGTCCGCTGAGCTGCGGTCAGCCCGGACTTCTCCTTCGGGGACTTCGACTGCCCGGGAAGCCAGATGTCAGCCCCCTTCTTCACAAAACGCTGCTCGTCGAGGTGGAGCGACTCGTCCTCGCGCCTGGTGTCGATCTGCCAGTCGTGATCCCGCAGATCACGCACCCGGCGGTCGATCTGTGCCACCTCCGGGAACGCTGCCCGGAGCTGCCCCTTAGTGAAGATGTTGCCTTCCCCGACCTCCGACACCAACCACAGGCCAGCACGGACCTTGCTGCCGAACGACTTGTCGAGCCACGACGGAACTGCCACTTGCATCCTCCGCTCAACGAACACCCTGAAGAGCCGTTCAACAGACAGGGCAGGTCTGAGAGCGCCTGCGCTGCCGGACTTCCGGCTGACTCAACCATTCAGCACGGCAGCCAGAGGCGCCGTCTACCTCCAGCTGGCTTTGCGCGCAAGGTAGTCAAATCCCTCTGCTGCACAATGAACTGCGCGCCTTCGGGAGGAATGGACATGGCGGGAAAAAGCTCAGCGGGCACGGCCATGGCAATGCCGGACCTGCCACCAGGGCGGAAGGCGCTCGCTGGGGCGATAGCTGCTCTCTACGAGCACCTGGCAGTCAGAACGCTGGCCGAGGCTGCGGCACTCCTGGCGTCAGAGGGGTGGCAGAAGGACCCGAGCGAACTCTCCCGCTACCGCAGCGGGCGCCGGAAGCCCCCCATAGAACTGGTCCTCGTGCTCCACAGACTCGCTGCCGAACGGGCAGTACTTGGCACGGTGATGTTTTCTCCGGCGGAGCTGCGCAGGCTCCATGCGTCAGCCGAGACAACGTTCTGCCAGAACTGTGGTCCGGTACTCAGCGAAAACCAGCGGCTTCGTGGCGAGAACAGCCGGCTTCTTGCACGTCAGGTCTCCATAAGTTCGCCGCGACCCGCTACTGCGGAGGGAAGCAATCCGGCCTCTCTCACGCACCGTACTCCGCTGCCGGTCCCCCGCGGGACGGGGGACCGGCAGCGGAGAGCGCGTGATGTGGCTGCGGCGCAGCAGCTCGCTACCAGCGCTTCCACTCTCCACGGAAGCGGACAGATCGGTCACGCGGTCGCCCTCATCCAGGACACTGCGGCATCACTGTCCCCTCTGGAGAGTGCAGCGGCCATCGCACTGCTGCGTGACGGGCAGGATGACCTCGCAGACACAGTCATTGCCATCAACGGCCGAAGCCGCGCCGAAGAGGACGTCATGCGCATCGCAGTTGAGCTGCACGCCCTGGGCTTGGCAGACGATGCCGGAGCGATCCTCCGGGCCGCGCTTGCGCATACGCCGGCACAGACCTGACAAAGAACAGGGTCAGTACAACCTCTTCACCGCCCATCCGGTCCCGGGCCGCCCCATCGAACTGCCGCGCACCCCCGACCCATGGGACTTCGTCCACCGGTCCCCGCCACTGGCCAAGCCCCACCGCTCGCCGACCGCGCCGCACCGACGCGCAACCGATGCCCGGCCTCGCCCCCACCCACCGACCGGCAGCCGCCCCCGGCGCCCCGGCCGCAACCGGCGCTCCGCAGGGCCTCGCCCCCCGCGCCCGCACTCCCGTTGCCGGTTGACCCGCGGTGGCCCGGGCTATTCGGCTGAAAGGGCCGCGCCCACGGCGGCTGCCGCGTGGAGTCGTGTGGTGGGGAAGAGCGGGACCGGGCTGTCCTCGGAGCCGATGAGAAGCTCGATCTCCGTGCAGCCCAGGATGATGCCTTCGGCACCGTCGGCGACCAGGTCCGCGATGACCTTCCGGTACGCGGCCCGTGACTCCTCCCGCACGATGCCCAGGCAGAGTTCCTCGTAGATCACGCGGTGGACGATCTCGCGCCCTTCGGCCTCCGGGGTGCGTACATCCAGTCCCCCGGCCTCCAGGCGCCTCGGTAGAAGTCCTGCTCCATCGTGAACGCCGTGCCCAGCAGGCCGACTCGGCGCAGGCCCGACGCCCGCACCGCCTCTGCGGTGACGTCCGCCAGGTGCAGCAGAGGGACGGACACCGCCGCCTCCACCTGGTCGGCGACCTTGTGCATGGTGTTGGTGCAGATCAGCACCATGTCCGCGCCCGCCGCCTCCAGAGCCCGAGCGGCCGCGGCCAGGATCTCGCCCGCCTCCGTCCAGCGGTTCTGGACCTGCAACCGCTCGATCTCCGCGAAGTCCACCGAGTACAGCATGCACCGCGCCGAGTGGAGCCCACCGAGGCGCTCACGCGTGAGCTCGTTCAACAAGCGGTAGTACTCCGCCGTCGACTCCCAGCTCATTCCGCCGATCAGCCCGATCGTCCTCATCGCCACGCCCCTCACCCACGAGCCCCCTGCCGCACCTCAGTCACCCACACGGGCGATCTTCACTCACCGTGTCGAACTGGACACAACCCGTGCGGTACGTTCACGCAAAACGGCCCCCACCGACGGTTCGCAGCCATCGGCGAGGGCCTGAACCACTCATGGAACTGGACTCCACTGTGATCTACCGGCACTTTAACGCGCCCTCCCGCGCCTTCAGTCAGTTCTCGCACGAGATCATTCGGCATCCTCGGCTCACCTCCGACGCCGTTCGGCTTCTGACCTGGCAGCTCTCCCTCCCCACTCACGCGCGTGAGTCGTTCTCCACGACCGCCCAACGTGCCCGGATCGGGGGATGCGCCTTCACCCGCGCCAAGCGTCAGCTCAAGGAGGAGGGGTTCGTACATGAGCGGCGGATTCAGGGGCCCGGCGGGCGCTGGGTCACTCAACAGCTCGTCTCCAGCACCCCGTTGACCTCCGACGAGGCCGCCGGCCTCCTCGCCCGGTCACCGCTCCCCACCTGCACGAACCGCGTATCCCCGCAGGTCGTACCGAGTCCCCGGAAACCGGCCGCCGGTCAGCCGACCACCCCGGTGACCGACGGTTATCCAGATGAATACCTGAGGGAAGACACCTCCCACCTTCCGGCCGAGGCGGCCGAGTCGGCTGAGTCGGTCGAGGCCGTCGAGGCCGTCGAGGCCGTCGAGGCCGTCGAGGCCGTCGATGAGCCTGCCCCCGCCTCCCTGCCCGCCGACGGCCGGACCGCCGGCCCCCACCTCGAGGACGCCCGCGCCCTCGTCGGGGCGCTGCCCCTCCTCTCCCCCGCCCTGCGGCACATCCCGCCCGGCATGCGCGACGAGCTCGCCCGCCTCGCCGCCCGCTGGCTCGACGCCGGGCACTCGTCCGCCGACGTCCACGAGCACGTCCTGCGCGGCCTGCCCGGCACCGGGACGCCCGTGCACCGGCCCGGCGGTCTCGTTCGCTATCTCCTCCGAGACGTCCCGCCCCGTACCCTGCCGACCCTGCCCCCGCCCACCCCCGCCCGGATCCGGCTCTCCGTCCGCCTCGAAGGCACACGCGAGTGCTCCGGCCCTCACACCCAGCCCATGCTGTTCCGGCCCCTCGCCGACGAGACCCTCTGCGCCGAATGCGCCCCCGCCCCTGCCACCGCCCCCTCCAGTGCCCCTGCCACTCCGCCCGAGGCGACGTCCGTGCCCGACACGGATCGCGTTCACACCCCCTCGTAGGCTCGTAGGACGACCCGTCGAACCGAAAGGCCCCGTCATGCCCCGCATCCCCTCCCCCGCCATCGCCGCCGCCGGACTCGTGGGCGGTTACGCCGTTGCCCGGTGGACCAGGAAGCGGCCCCTCGGGGGTGCGGTGCTCGCCCTGGCCGGTGGGGTCGCCGCCCGGGAGTGGCAGCAGGTCGGTGGGGCCAAGGTCGCCGCCGGGCTCGGCACCGCCTACGTCGCCGCCTTCGCCGGGTCCCATCCCCTCGCGAAGAAGATCGGCGCCTGGCCCGCCGTGTTCTCCGTCGCCGGGGGCATGGCCGCCGCCTCCTGGGCCGTCACCCGCGGGAAGTAGGCCCCCCGGGCCGGGGCCCCGCCCCCCGGACCGCCGCCGCACTGCCCCTCAGCCCCCCACCCCATGGCTCACCGTGTAGATCAGCAGCCCCGCCAGGGCGCCCACCACCGTGCCGTTGATGCGGATGAACTGGAGGTCTCGGCCGATGTTCGCCTCGATCTTCTTCGAGGTCTGGGTGGCGTCCCAGCCCGCGACCGTGTCCGTGATCAGGGACGTGATCTCGCCCCGGTACGTCGTCACCACGTACGCCGCCGCGTCCTCCGCCCAGCCTTCGACCTTCGACTGGAGGCGGGCGTCCGTCGACAGGCGCTTGCCGAGGGAGATCAGGGAGGCGCGGGCGCGGAGGCGGAGCTGGCTGCGGTCGTCCTCGGCCGCCGCGATGATCAGGTTGCGGATCGAGGACCAGGCGGAGGCGATGATGTCCTGGACCTCGGGGCGGGCCAGCAGCTCCGACTTCAGGCGTTCCACGCGCGCCCGGGTGTCCGTGTCCGCCTGGAGGTCGGCGGCGAAGTCGGTGAGGAAGCGGTCGATCGCGCCGCGCGCCGGGTGGCCCGGCATGTCCCGCATCTCCGTCACGAAGCGGAGGAGCTCCTTGTAGACGCGTTCGCCGATGCGCTTGTCCACGAAGCGCGGCGTCCAGCCCGGCGCCCCGCCCTGGACCGCGTCCATCACCGACTCGCCGTGGGTCACCAGCCAGTCGTGCGCCCTGGTGCACACGAGATCCACCGCCCGGCGGTGCGCCCCGTCGGAGACGATCTTCTCCAGGGTCTTGCCGAGGCCCGGTGCGATCTCCGCCGCCTCCGCCCGCCGGGTGATCGCCTCGCCGACGACCGCCTGGACGTCGGCGTCCCGGAGGACCGTGAGTGCGCCCCGCAGGGCCGTGGACGCCTCCGCCGTCACCCGGTCCGCGTGGGCCGGGTCCGCCAGCCATCCACCCAGGCGGGCGCCGATGCCCAGGGCCGCCAGCCGGCCGCGTACGACATCGGCCGACAGGAAGTTCTCGCCCACGAACTGGCCCAGTGACGCGCCCAGCTGGTCCTTCTTCGTCGGGATGATCGCCGTGTGCGGGATCGGCAGGCCCAGCGGGTGCCGGAACAGCGCCGTCACCGCGAACCAGTCCGCGAGCGCGCCGACCATGCCGGCCTCCGCCGCCGCCGCGACATAGCCCGTCCAGGCCCCCCAGCCCGCGTTCTCCGCCCACGTCGCCAGGGCGTAGATCACCGCCACGGCGAGCAGCAGCGACGTCGCCAGCGTCTTCATCCGGCGGACGCCTCTGCTCTTCTCCTCGTCCGCCGCCGTGTACGAAAAACTCACCATGGGCCCGACCTCCTACATCAGGGACTCCCGGCGCTCGTCCCGAGTTCCCCCGTACATCTTCGCGATCACCGTCTCGATGTCCGGCTCCCGCACCGAGAGGTCGAGGAGGGGATGGTTCGCCGCCACCTCCGCCACCAGCGGGGCCGCGGAGGACGTGGCCGGGAAGGCGAGCCACTGGCGGGGGCCCTCCGACCGTACGAAGCGGGCCCCGGGCACGTCGATCGGGGGCAGTTCCCGCTCCAGGTCCACGACGAGGAGGCGTTCGCTCTCCCCCACGGCGTGCAGGCCGGCGAGCTCCCCGTCGTACATCAGCCGCCCGTGGTCGATGACCATGACCCGCGAGCAGAGCTGCTCGATGTCCGTGAGGTCGTGGGTGGTGAGGAGGACGGTGGTGCCCTGTGTGGTGTTGAGGGTGCGGAGGAACTCCCGCACCCTCGCCTTCGAGACGACGTCCAGGCCGATGGTCGGCTCGTCCAGGTACAGCACCTCGGGGTCGTGGAGGAGGGCGGCCGCGATGTCGCCGCGCATCCGCTGGCCGAGGGAGAGCTGCCGTACCGGTACGTCGAGCAGTTCCCCCAGCTCCAGGAGCTCCACACAGCGGTCGAGGTTCTCCCGGTAGCGGGCGTCGGGGATGCGGTACATGCGGTGCATCAGCCGGTACGAGTCCTTCAGCGGCAGGTCCCACCACAGCGTCGTCCGCTGCCCGAAGACCACCCCTATCCGCTGCGCCAGCCGGGTCCGCTCGCGCGAGGGGTCGATGCCGGCGACCCGACGGCCGGCCGCCGGTGGGGGTGAGGATGCCGGTGAGCATCTTGATCGTGGTCGACTTCCCGGCGCCGTTCGGGCCGATGTAGCCGACCATCTCGCCCCGCTCGACGCCGAAGCTGATGCCGTCGACCGCCCGGACCTCTCTCCTCTCACGCCGGAACAGGCCTGCCTTCCGGCGGACCGTGAAGGTCTTCTCCAGTGATTCCAGTTCGATGAAGGGCACGGCCCGCCTCAGCTTCCTGTCGATCGGTACGAACGGACTCCGGCCCGCCACGCCAGCGCCGCCACCCCGCAGCAGGCCGCCGCCACCAGCGGCGAGACGAACGCCGCCCACTCCGGCACCCCCGCCGGGGCGGGCCGGCCGAGGATGTACAGCGCGGGAAGCCAGTTCACGAACGCCAGCGGCACGACGTACACGACACCCCGCACCAGGTCCTGGGCGAAGATCGTCGGCGGGTACGCGAGGAGGTTGTTCCCGCCGTACGTGAACGAGCTCGTCACCTCCGCCGCGTCCTGCATCCAGAAGAGCGCCGACGCGCCCAGCACCATCACCGCCGAGAAGATCACCGCCCCGCAGACCACCGTCACCGGCAGCAGGGCCACCTTCAGCGGCGTCCACTCCACGTCCAGCAGGACCAGGGCCCACACCAGGACGAACAGCCCCTGGAGGACCCGGCCGAACCGCCGCAGCGCGAACTTGTCCCCCGCGACCTGCGCGAGCAGCGGCGCCGGGCGCAGCAGGAACGTGTCGAGCGAGCCGTCCCGCACCCGCCTGCCCATCCGCTGCAGCGAGCCCATCGTCAGGTCGGCGATCCCGAACGCCGTGCCCGCCGTCCCGTACAGCAGCGCCACCTCCGCGAACGCGAAGCCTCCGAGGCCCTCCACCTGGCCGAACATCAGGAGGATGACGACGAAGTCGAAGAAGGTCGCGCAAAAGCTGGTGAGGAGCGTGAGCACGAAGGACGAGCGGTACGTCATCGTGGAGCGGATCCACATGCCGGCGACCATGCGGTACGTACGCCAGGAGTCGGCGAGGAGTCCGTACGTACGCCCTCCGGGGCCCCCGCCCTCCTGGGACGAGCGGTCCGCCCCGCCCGCCCCGCCTCCCTGGGGCGAGCCGTCCGCCCGGTCCGGCCGGTCCGCGCCCGCGACCTCAGCCACCCTGGACCACCACCTTCCTGGTCGCCGCCGCCTGCGCCGCCCGACCCGCGCCGAACAGGACCAGCGCCCAGCAGCCCTGGAAGGCGTACGCCCCCACGAGCCCCAGGCCCTCGTACTTCCCCAGGTACACATCGGCCGGCACCTGGAGCAGCGACGCCCACGGCAGCACCCGGGCGATCTCGCCCAGCGCCCCCGGGAAGACGTTCAGCGGAAGCAGCATCCCCGAGAAGAACAGGCCGCCCAGCCAGGCCATCTGCACCGCCCCCTGACCGTCCATCAGCCAGAATGCGCTCATCGCCACCAGGTACCAGATCGCGAAACTGACCGTGGAGCCCAGCGCCACGGCCACCAGGAACGCGAGCCAGGACCCCGGCCCCGACGGCAGCGTGAAGCGGAAGGCCAGCCAGCCGACCGCCATCGGGACGACGCCCCGGCCGAGCAGCTGGAAGGCGGACCGGCCCAGATTGGCCGAGAACCACCAGAGCTGGAGGTCGGCGGGACGGTAGAGGTCGACCGCGATGTCACCGGTCCTGATCCGCTCGATCAGCTCGTCCTCGAAGCCGCCGCCCATCATCCCGCAGACCGTGATCAGCGCCTGCCCGATCCACACATAGGCGAGGGCGTCGTCCATGGAGTACCCGCCGAGCTGCGGGCGTTCGTCCCAGAGGGCGATGTACGTGTACGACAGGATGAAGCCGAAGACGGTGTTGGTGAAGACACCCGCCGCCGTCGCCACCCGATAGGTGGCATGACGCCGGAAGCCGCCCGCGGCCACCGTCGCGTACAGCCGCAGCATGCCGCTCCCCCTTCCGGTGCGTGGGACATCAAGTCCGTCAAAGGCGGAAAAACGCCGAAGCGCACGACCCTAGCGGGGCCCACGGCGACACCGCGACCGGATTTTCCGTCACCTTCGGGTCGCATTCAGGAGTTTCGTCACCTTGGGGGCAATATGAGATGCCATGCCCCTTTCCTCCGGCACGAGCGACTCCGACGCCCCCCGGCCAGCCCGCCCGACGAGCTGGGAGCCGAGGGACCCCACCCTCTCCGCACCGAAGCC
Source organism: Streptomyces zaomyceticus (assembly GCF_014656215.1). Taxonomy (GTDB): domain Bacteria; phylum Actinomycetota; class Actinomycetes; order Streptomycetales; family Streptomycetaceae; genus Streptomyces; species Streptomyces zaomyceticus. The sequence continues at coordinate 564,596 of NZ_BNBZ01000001.1, forward strand.
ACCCCCCGCACCGAAGCGCCGTCCCCGCCGCCTCCTGCGCACCCTCTCCGGGCTCCTCCTCCTCGGCACCCTGCTGCTCGCCGGCGCCTTCGCCGCCGGCTACCTCCTGGTGGAGATCCCGCCCGCCAACGCCACCGCCGTCGCCCAGTCCAACGTCTACCTCTACCGCGACGGCAGCCCCCTCGCCCGGGACGGCGAGGTCAACCGCGAGAACGTACGGCTCGACCGCGTCCCGCTCACCGTCCGGCAGGCCGTCCTCGCCGCCGAGGACCGCGACTTCCACACCTCGCGCGCCGTCGACCCCAAGGCGATGGTCCGCGCCGCCTGGAACACCGTCACCGGCAAGGGCCGCCAGTCCGGCTCCACCATCACCCAGCAGTACGTCAAGAACTACTACCTGGGCCAGGAGCAGACCCTCACCCGCAAGGCGAAGGAGTTCTTCATCGCGATCAAGCTGGGCCGCGAGAAGAGCAAGGAGGAGATCCTCCAGGGCTATCTGAACACCAGCTACTTCGGACGGAACGCGTACGGCGTCCAGGCCGCCGCCCGCGCCTACTACGGCAAGGACGTCGAACGCCTCGACACCGCCGAGGGCGCCTACCTCGCCTCCCTCCTCAAGGCCCCCAACGCCTACGACGTCACCACCCACCCCGAGAACCGCGCCAAGGCCGTCGCCCGCTGGAACTACGTCCTCGACGGCATGGTCACCGAGGGCTGGCTCACCCGCGCCGACCGCGCCGGCGTCCGCTTCCCCGCTCCCCAGACCGCCCGCCCCGCGACCGGCCTCTCCGGACAGCGCGGCTACCTGGTCCAGGCCGTCGAGGAGTACCTCACCGACCACGGCATCGTCGACGAGAAGACCCTCGCCGGCGGCGGCTTCCGCATCACCACCACCCTCGAACCCGCCAAACAGGACGCACTCGTCCAGGCCGTCGAGGAACGGGTCATGACCCGCCTCGACCCCACGCGCGTCCCCGCCGACCGGTACGTACGGGTCGGGGCGGCGGCCGTCGACCCCGCGAACGGCAAGGTCCTCGCCATGTACGGCGGCGTCGACTACACCCGGCAATACGTCAACAACGCCACCCGCCGCGACTACCAGGTCGGCTCCACCTTCAAGCCCTTCGTCTTCACGGCCGCCGTACAGAGCGGCTCCCAGACCCAGCACGGCGAAACCATCACCCCGCACACCCTCTACGACGGGAGCAACCGGCGCCCGGTCGAAGGCTGGAACGGGGGACCGTACGACCCCGCCAACGAGGACGACGAGAACTACGGACAGATCCCCGTCGGCACCGCCACCGACCTCTCCGTGAACGCCGTGTACGCCCAGATGGCCGTCGACGTCGGCCCCGGACACGTACGGCGGACCGCGATCGCCCTCGGGCTCCCCGGCTCCACCCCCGACCTCACCGCCTCACCCTCCATCGCGCTCGGCCCCGCCACCGCCAGCGTCCTCGACATGGCCACGGCCTACGCCACCCTCGCCGCGCACGGCAGGCACGGCACGTACACCCTGGTCGAACGGATCACCAGGGACGACCAGGAGCTGACGGCACCGGCCGGCGAGACCCGGCAGGCGGTGAGCCGCGAGGCCGCCGACACGACCACGGCCATCCTGCGGAGCGTCGTCGAGGTGGGCAGCGGAACGGCCGCGCAGGCCGCCGGCCGGCCCGCCGCGGGCAAGACGGGCACGGCCGAGGACGACAAGGCCGCCTGGTTCGCCGGCTACACCCCGGAACTCGCGACGGTCGTCGCCCTGATGAGCCAGGACCCGGAGACGGGCCGGCAGGAGTCCCTGTACGGAGCCCTCGGACAGACCCGGATCAACGGCGGCGGGCCCCCTGCCGAGATCTGGGGGGAGTTCACCCGCGAGGCCCTGGCGGGGACCGCGCCGCGGGACTTCGACCTCCGGCTGATGCCGGGGGCGACGGAGATGCCCCCGGTACCACCGTTCCCGGACGGCCCGGAGGGCACCGACGCGGCCACCGGAACCGACGGAGTCGACGGCAGGGACGGCAGGGACGGCAGGGACGGCACCGACAGGGTCGAGGAGGCCGTCAGGGCCAACAAGACCGGGCGACCCGACGACCCCCGGGGAACGGACCGGCCCGACACGGCCGGCACCCCCGACAGGCCCCACCGGCCCGACACCGCCGACACGCCCGGCACGGCCGAGGAGGGCTTCGGTACCGGAGCGACGGGAGGAACGGGAGAGGCGGGCGAGACGGGCCAGGCGGGCCCGGGAGCGACCCCCCGCAGACCCGCCCCGCCCCGATCCGGCCCCGGTCAGTGACCCGAGGTCGCCTTGAGCCCCACCACGGCGACCAGGAGCAGACAGACGAAGAAGATCCGGGCGGCGGTCGCCGGCTCCCCGAGCACCACCATGCCGAGCACCGCCGCACCGGCCGCGCCGATCCCGACCCACACGCCGTACGCGGTACCGATGGGCAGGGTCTTGGCGGCATGCGAGAGAAGCACCATGGAGGCGACGATCCCCGCGCCGGTGAACACACTGGGCCAGAGCCGCGTGAAGCCGTCGGTGTACTTCATCCCGATCGACCAGCCGACTTCCAGCAGACCCGCGACGACAAGAAGAACCCAGGCCATGACGACAACACCTCCGCGAGACGGAACAACAGGGGTGCGTCGTCTTGTCGGAATCCCGGTACGGCGCGTCTCGTCGGGTGTCCCCAGGCTAGCAAAGAACGACGGAAGGCCCTGGTGACAGTGGTCACCAGGGCCTTCCGGAAAAATCACCGCCACAGCCGCACGGCTGCGGATCCACGGCTACAGATAGAGCCCGGTCGAGTCCGTCGTGCCCTGGAACCGGTCCGCGGCCACCGCGTGCAGATCCCGCTCCCGCATCAGGACGTACGCGACACCCCGCACCTCGACCTCGGCACGGTCCTCCGGGTCGTAGAGCACCCGGTCGCCGATCTCGACGGTACGGACGTTCTGACCGACCGCCACCACCTCGGCCCAGGAAAGCCGGCGGCCGACGGCGGCGGTCGCCGGAATCAGGATGCCGCCGCCGGAACGCCGCTCCCCCTCCGGGGAGTCGGTGCGGACCAGGACCCGGTCGTGAAGCATCCGGATGGGCAGCTTGTCGTGCGTGTTCTCGCTCACGGGGTGAACCTACCTGCCCGGCCGTGACACCCACCGCGGGGAGGGGTCGTCCCCCACCCGTGGCGGGGAGGAGTCATCCCCTGCCCCTGGCGGGGAGGGGTCATCCCCTGCCCTTGCGGGAGGACGCGGCGAGCAGCCCGATCACCGCCACGGCGACCAGGGCCGCCGGCACCACACGCTCCAGGCGGGGCGCGCCGTCCTCATGGGTGAAACGTGCCTTCACATCCGAGACGACCCGGTTGACGGCGACGAAGGCGCGCCCGGCGGTCTGGTCGACCGTCGAGGCGACCTTGGCCTTCGCGTCCCCGATGATCGTCTTCGGGTGCATCCGAATGCCGATCTCGTCGAGAGTGACGGCGAGCTGCTCGCGCCGGCGGACGATGTCCGCCTCGATCTGCGCAGGGGTCCTGGCATCCGACACCGCGCTGCCTCCGTAGTCGTGATCCGGTGGGGTCGTGATCCGGTCGTTGATCGGTCCTTGTGGACAGTCTGTCAGCTCTGTCGCCTTCGGGTCGTCCCAGACCCCCATTAGGCTCTGAACGCGTACGCGAACCATCCCGAGGAGAGCCATGAGCGAGCGACTGCAGCCCGGCGACACCGCCCCCGCCTTCACCCTGCCCGACGCGGACGGCAACGAGGTCTCCCTCGCGGACCACAAGGGCCGCAAGGTCATCGTCTACTTCTACCCGGCCGCCCTCACCCCCGGCTGCACGAAGCAGGCCTGCGACTTCACGGACAACCTGGACCTCCTCGCGGCCGCGGGCTACGACGTCATCGGCGTCTCCCCGGACAAGCCGGAGAAGCTGGCGAAGTTCCGCGAGAAGGAGAACCTCAAGGTCACGCTGGTCGGCGACCCGGAGAAGGAGACCCTGGAGGCGTACGGCGCCTTCGGCGAGAAGAAGCTCTACGGCAAGACGGTGACGGGCGTGATCCGCTCGACGATCGTCGTGGACGAGGACGGCAAGGTGGAGCACGCCTTCTACAACGTGAAGGCCACCGGCCACGTCGCCAAGATCCTCAGGGACCTCTCGATCGAAGCCTGACCGGACGCCCCGGACGGGGCGACGTGACGACGCCCGGAGCCGGGCGACGTGACACACCGCCCGGGAACGGGACGTGACCCACGTCCCATTCCCGGGCGGTTTCCGTTTGCGAACGGCACGACCGCGCAGAAGGTCCTCTGGAGTTTTCCCGGAGAGAGGACGTACGGCCATGCCGGCCACAGACCGCGACGATCCCGCCGCCGATCCCGAGGCCCAGCGGCGCCATCCGTACCTGTTCCGGGCCGTCACCCGGCGCCGGAAGCCCCGGCTGCGCCGGACCGACATCACGGTGACCGACGAGGCGGCGGTCAAGCGGGCCGTGAAGGCGGCCTCGCTCGGCAACGCCATGGAATGGTTCGACTTCGGCATCTACGCCTACCTCGCCGTCACCCTCGGCCACGTCTTCTTCCCGTCCGGCAACGACACGGTCCAGCTGCTGTCGTCGTTCGCGACCTTCGCGGTCGCCTTCCTGGTCCGCCCGCTCGGCGGCATGGTGTTCGGCCCGATGGGTGACCGGCTCGGCCGCAAGAAGGTCCTCGCACTGACCATGATCCTCATGGCCGTCGGCACCTTCGCGATCGGCCTGATCCCCTCGTACGCCTCGATCGGCTTCTGGGCACCCGCGCTCCTGGTCCTCTTCCGGATGCTCCAGGGCTTCTCCACCGGCGGCGAGTACGGCGGCGCCTCGACCTTCATCGCCGAGTACGCGCCCGACCGCCGCCGCGGCTACTTCGGCAGCTTCCTGGAGTTCGGCACCCTCGCCGGATACGTCGCCGCGGCCGGCCTCGTCACGGCCCTCACCACCTGGCTCGGCTCCGACACGATGGAGGCGTGGGGCTGGCGCGTGCCGTTCCTGGTGGCCGGCCCGCTGGGCCTGGTCGGCCTCTACCTGCGGCTGCGGCTCGACGAGACGCCCGCCTTCCAGAAGCTGGAGAGCGAGTCGGCGCGCGCCTCGGAGGCGGCCGACACCGTGGAGACCACGACCAAGGGTGACCTGGCGAGGATATTCCGGGAACAGTGGCCGACGCTGATCCTCTGCATCGCGCTCGTCGGCGCGTACAACATCACCGACTACATGCTGCTGTCGTACATGCCGACGTACCTCTCCGACGAGCTCGGCTACAGCGAGACCCACGGGCTGCTGATCCTGCTCGCGGTGATGGTCCTCCTCATGCTGATCATCACTCAGGTCGGTCGCCTGAGCGACCACTTCGGGCGCAAGCCGGTCCTGATGGCGGGCATGCTGGGCTTCCTCCTGCTGTCGCTGCCCGCGTTCCTGCTGATCGGCCGGGGCGGCGTGCCGGCGATCACGGCGGGCATGCTGATGCTCGGCCTGTCACTGGTCTGCATGCTCGGCACGATGTCGGCGGCGCTCCCTGCGCTCTTCCCGACGGACGTCCGCTACGGCTCCCTCTCGGTGGGCTACAACCTGTCGGCCTCGCTGTTCGGCGGTACGACCCCGCTGGTGATCACCGCCCTGATCGGCGCGACGGGCAGCAGCCTGATGCCGGCGTACTACGCGATGGGCGCGGCGCTCGTCGGAGTGATCGCGGTGGCCTGCATGAAGGAGACGGCCCGACAGCCCCTGGAGGGCTCCCCACCGTCGGTGGAGACCCCGGAGGAAGCGGCGGAAATGGTGATGTCCCAGGCCCCGGAACCGAGGTTCTGACCCCGCGTTCCCACCGGAGCGGCCCCCACCGGACACCCCGGTGCGGGCCGCTCCGCTTTTCGTACGCGATATGACGTGACCGTCCGATATTCGGGTCGTTGATCCGTACGGGATCCGAACTGGGGAGGGACGCGATGGGGACGAGCACGTACACGAGGGAACGGCTCACTGCCGTTGTGGAGGAGGCGAGCGGGTGGGCGGATCTGATGCGCCGCCTCGGCGTCGGTGAGAGCGGGGGCCGACGCCGCACACTGCAGACGAAGGTGGCCGAGTACGGCATCGACACCAGCCATTTCAAGCAGCAAAGCCCCTGGCGCAAGTACACAGACAGCGCCATTGCCGAGGCGGTCGCCACTTCTACGACGCTCCGCGAGGTCGCGCAGAAGCTCGGCGTGCCCCCGGCCACCGGAACGCTCTCCCACATCAGCAGACGGATCGCAGCAGCCGGAATCGACGTGACGCAGTTCCCCGGCCTGAATCGATCGACCACGGACCTTCCGTTCACCACGGAAGAGCTCAAGACAGCCGCAGCGGCCACGCAGAGCATCAGGGCAATGGCGCGCCTGCTGGGCGTAGGCGATGACGGCAGATCCCGGGCCGCGCTCAGGCACATGCTCCACAAGCGCGGAATTGACATCGCCCACTTCACTCACAGGCGCGTCGGAGTTCCGGAGGACGGCCTACGAGCAGCGGTGACTGCTGCCGCCAGCTTCGCCGACGTGATGCGCGCGCTCGGTCTCCAGGTGAGCGACCAGAATCACCGCCGGGTACGACGCCGAGTAGCCGAGCTGGGTCTCGACACGTCGCACTTCAAACGACGCACGTGGGGCACCGTGCGAGTCGCGGCGCCGAAAGCCATCGCGCACACGGTATTCCGGGTCCGCCCCGAAGGGTCGTCGCGCGAAAGCCGCGATCGGCTCCACCGCGCGCTCACCGAGGTAGGCGTCCCGTATCGCTGCGTCGAGTGCGGCAATGAAGGTTCGTGGAGAGGCGGACTCATTACCCTGCAGATCGACCACATCAACGGAGACTGGCTCGACAATCGCCAGGAGAACCTCCGCTACCTTTGCCCCAACTGCCACTCGAAGACTGCTACGTGGTGTCGAGGTGGCGGGCGCCGCCAGTCGACGTAACGGCATCCATACTCCGGCAGGCGCAGGCCCGCTACCATGGTGGGCGACCAGCGGCCTTGGCGGAACGGCAGACGCCTCGCGTTTAGGTCGCGATGGGAGCAATCCCGTGAGGGTTCGAATCCCTCAGGCCGCACAGACCATCAAATCGAAGGCCTCACCCGAAGTTGTTACGGGTGAGGCCTTCGCTGTGGCACTCAGCCCAGCAGTTCCCTCACCACCGGTACCAGCGCCCTGAACGCCTTCCCTCGGTGGCTGATCGCGTTCTTCTCCTCCGGCGACAGCTCCGCGCAGGTGACCTCGTGGCCGTCCGGCTGGATGATCGGGTCGTAGCCGAAGCCGTTCGTGCCCACCGGGGCGTGGCGGAGGGTGCCCGGCATGCGGCCTTCCACCACCCTCTCCGTGCCGTCCGGGAGGGCGAGGGCCGCCGCGCAGGCGAAGTGGGCGGCCCGGTGTTCGTCGGCGATGTCGGAGAGCTGGGCCAGCAGGAGGTCCAGGTTCGCGCGGTCGTCGCCATGGGTGCCGGACCAGCGGGCGGAGAAGATGCCGGGGGCGCCGTTCAGGACGTCGACGCAGAGGCCGGAGTCGTCGGCGACGGCCGGCAGGCCGGTGGCCCTGGCCAGGGCGTGGGCCTTGAGGAGGGCGTTCTCGGCGAAGGTGACGCCGGTTTCCTTGACGTCGGGGATCTCCGGGTACGCGTCCGCGCCGACGAGTTCGAGGTCGAGACCTGCGTCGGCGAGGATCGCGTGGAGTTCGGTGATCTTTCCCGGGTTGCGGGTGGCGAGGATCAGACGGGTCATGCCATCGATTATCCCGGGGTGCAGACCTTGCCGATCTCGGTGGCCCCGTCGGTGATGGGGGTGATGTCCGGGGTGGTGTCGCCGTTCTTGACGGCGGTGCGGACGGAGTCGACCCCCTTGGTGAGGTCGTCGACGGCCTTGGCGAGGTCGGCGTTGTCGGTGGTGTTCTTGAGGTTGCCGAGCTCGGTGGAGATCGAGTTGAGGGACTCCTCGATCTGCGTGACGTCGTTGGAGGCGTTGGCGACGGCGTCCTGGAGCTTGGTGACCGAGGTGGCTATCGCGTCGGCGGTCTTGACGCAGTCCATGGCCTTGTCGAGGGCTCCACAGCCGCTCAGGACGGTGGTGAGTGCGGCGGCCGTGGCCACGGCGAGTGCGAGACGGCGCTTCAAGGCGGGTCCTCCCCCTGTGCATGACATTGATGCGGGCGCACGGATCGTATCCGTGCGCCCGTTGCCCGTTGTGACGCGCCGGAGCGTCAGAGAGTTCCTTCGAGGGCCTTGCGCTGGATCTCGGCGAGTTCGGCGCAGCCGCCGGACGCGAGGTCGAGGAGGGCGTTGAGCTCCTTGCGGTCGAAGGGCTCGGCCTCGGCGGTGCCCTGGACCTCGACGAAGCGGCCGTCGCCGGTGCAGACGACGTTCATGTCGGTGTCGGCGCGGACGTCCTCCTCGTAGCAGAGGTCGAGGAGGGGGACGCCGTCGACGATGCCGACGGAGACGGCGGCGACGGTGCCGGTGAGGGGCTTGCGGCCGGCCTTGACGAGCTTCTTGCCCTGGGCCCAGGCGACGGCGTCGGCGAGGGCGACGTAGGCGCCGGTGATGGCGGCGGTGCGGGTGCCGCCGTCGGCCTGGAGGACGTCGCAGTCGAGGACGATGGTGTTCTCGCCGAGCGCCTTGTAGTCGATGACGGCGCGCAGGGAGCGGCCGATGAGGCGGGAGATCTCGTGGGTGCGGCCGCCGATCTTGCCGCGGACGGATTCACGGTCGCCGCGGGTGTTGGTCGCGCGGGGAAGCATGGAGTACTCGCCGGTGACCCAGCCTTCGCCGCTGCCCTTGCGCCAGCGCGGGACGCCTTCGGTGACGGAGGCGGTGCAGAAGACCTTGGTGTCGCCGAAGGAGATGAGGACGGAGCCCTCGGCGTGCTTGCTCCATCCGCGGTCGATGGTGACGGGGCGGAGCTGTTCGGGGGTACGGCCGTCGATACGAGACATGGGACGAGCGTAGCGGGACATGGGGAGGGGTCTTCGCTCTCCGGTCGCGGGGGACTTCGCTCCCCGGTCGCGGGGGACTTCGCTCCCCGGTACCGGGGGTCTTCGCCCTCCGGTCGCACGGCCTTCGCTCCCGGGCCGTTCATGACGAAGGGCCCGTTCCCCTGCCGGAACGGGCCCTTCGCCGATGCGGGTCGGCCGACGTGTGTCAGTCGCTCACATCATGTCTTCGATGTCGGCGGCGATCGGGTCGGCGTCGGTGCCGATGACGACCTGGATCGCGGTGCCCATCTTCACGACGCCGTGGGCGCCGGCGGCCTTGAGGGCGGCCTCGTCGACGAGGGCGGGGTCCACGACCTCGGTGCGCAGGCGGGTGATGCAGCCTTCGACCTCTTCGATGTTCCCGATGCCGCCGAGTCCGGCGACGATCTTCTCAGCCTTGGTGGCCATGTGTTTCTCCCTGTCCGTTCCGTTCGCGCGAGCGCGAATCTCGGCGCACCTGCGGTCCGCTTTGTCACGGTAACCCACGGTTGGCCCAACTTCGCGAGCGAGTGCCGCCGTTCTGCCGAATGATGACGATCACCGGCGGCCTGTCCTCAGCGGGCTCCCGGGAGCCTATCGCAACTGGTCTACACCAGTGTGCAACGAGATGCGGACCCGGGTCGTTCCCGGGCAGGGAGGACGCCGATGAGTACGGACAGCGCCGCCGCGCGGCCGCAGAAGTCCCTGTGGGGCGGACTCTTCCAGGGGCTGCAGAAGATGGGGCGCAGCCTTCAGCTCCCCATCGCCGTGCTGCCGGCCGCGGGCATCATCAACCGGCTCGGGCAGCCGGACGTCTTCGGCGCGGACGGTCTCGGCTGGGACAACGTCGCGAAGGTGATGGCGGGCGCGGGCGGCGCCCTCCTCGACGGCAACCTCGGTCTGCCGCTGCTGTTCTGCATCGGTGTCGCGATCGGCATGGCGAAGAAGTCGGACGGCTCGACCGCGCTCGCGGCGGTCGTCGGCTTTCTCGTCTACTTCAACGTGCTGCGCCAGTTCCCGAAGGACTGCCCGACGGGCACGGCGGACGTCGGCGGCGGCTGCCTCGGCGCCGACGACTCCTTCGCGGGCTACACGTACCAGAACCCCGGTGTCTTCGGCGGCATCGTGATGGGTCTGCTCACCGCGTATCTGTGGCAGCGCTACCACCGGACGAAGCTGGTCGACTGGCTGGGCTTCTTCAACGGCCGCCGCCTCGTCCCGATCATCATGACGTTCGTGGCGATCGCGTTCGCCTCGATCTGCCTGTGGATCTGGCCGCCGATCGGTGACGCCCTGGAGAACTTCAGCGACTGGCTGGTCGGGCTCGACGAATGGGGTGCGGGCATCTTCGGCGTGGCGAACCGGGCGCTGCTCGTGATCGGCCTGCACCAGTTCCTGAACGTGCCCATCTGGTTCCAGTTCGGCACGTACGAGAAGCCGGACGGCACGGTGGTCCACGGTGACATCCCGATGTTCCTGGCGGGCGACCCGAACGCCGGTCAGTTCCTGACGGGCTTCTTCCCGATCATGATGTTCGCGCTGCCGGCGGCGGCGCTGGCGATGACCCACTGCGCGAAGCCGCACCGGCGCAAGGAGGTGGGCGGTCTGATGCTGTCGGTGGCGCTGACCTCGTTCGTCACGGGCATCACGGAGCCGCTGGAGTACTCGTTCCTCTTCATCGCGCCGCTGCTGTACGCGGTCCACGCGGTGCTGACGGGTGTCTCGATGGCGGTGACGTGGGCGCTCGGGGTGAAGGACGGTTTCAGCTTCTCGGCGGGTCTGATCGACTACGTGATCAACTGGAACCTGGCGACGAAGCCCTGGCTGATCATTCCGATCGGTCTCGGGTTCGCGGTCGTGTACTACGCGATCTTCCGGTTCGCGATCACCAAGTTCGACCTCCAGACGCCGGGCCGCGAGCCGGACGAGGTGGGGGACGAGATGGAGCGCGAGAACGTCAAGTGAGACGGCTCGACAACGTCAGGTAGCCCTTCGGTCACCCCGCGGAGCCCTGACCGTTACGGGGCTTTCATCCCTCCCGTAAGACCCGAGAAAGGCCCCTGGACCTGACGGTCCGGGGGCCTTATGTCGTGCATTTCCAGCTATGGCTGAGCACACAAAATTCGCAGGTTCCTTATCTAAGTCTCACGTGCTACAACTGGTCTACACCACTCATTGGTGTAGACCACGCGGTCCAGACCACCGCGTTTCCACGAGACGTCGCCGTCCCCCCTTTCCATCCTCTGGCGGCGCCTTGCCTTACTGGAGGAAGTTGATGAGTACGGCCACCGCCCAGGCCGCCGCTCCCGCGAAGCGCGGATCCGGCCTGTTCCAGGGCCTGCAGAAGGTCGGTCGCAGCCTGCAGCTGCCGATCGCCGTTCTGCCGGCCGCGGGTATCTTGCTCCGTCTCGGCCAGCCCGACGTGTTCGGTGCCGACGGCCTCGGCTGGGACAAGGTCGCCTCTGTCTTCGCCACCGCCGGCGGCGCGGTCTTCGACAATCTGCCCCTGCTCTTCTGTATCGGTGTCGCCATCGGCTTCGCCAAGAAGGCGGACGGCTCCACCGCCCTGGCCGCGCTCGTCGGCTTCCTGGTCTACAGCAACGTGCTGAAGGCCTTCCCCGTCGCCGACGCCGTCATCAACACGACCGCCAACAAGGGCGTCGACGTCGCCGCGAAGTTCAACAACCCGGGTGTCCTCGGCGGCATCCTGATGGGTCTCATCGCGGCCGTCCTGTGGCAGAAGTTCCACCGGACCAAGCTCGTCGACTGGCTCGGCTTCTTCAACGGCCGCCGTCTCGTCCCGATCATCATGGCCTTCGTCGGCACCCTCGTCGGTGTCGTGTTCGGTCTGGTCTGGGAGCCCATCGGTGAGGGCATCTCCAACTTCGGCGAGTGGATGACCGGCCTCGGCGCCGGTGGCGCCGGCCTCTTCGGTCTCATCAACCGCGCGCTGATCCCCGTCGGCATGCACCAGTTCGTCAACACCGTCTCGTGGTTCCAGATCGGTGACTTCACCAACGCGGCCGGCGAGGTCGTCCACGGTGACCTCAACCGCTTCTTCGCCGGTGACCCGAGCGCCGGAATCTTCATGTCGGGCTTCTTCCCGATCATGATGTTCGGCCTCCCGGCCGCCGCCATCGCCATCGCCCACGCCGCTCGCCCCGAGCGCCGCAAGGCCGTGATGGGCATGATGGTCTCGCTCGCGCTGACCTCCTTCGTCACCGGTATCACGGAGCCGATCGAGTTCACCTTCATGTTCATCGCGCCGGTCCTGTACGCGATCCACGCCGTCCTGACCGCCGTGTCCATGGCCGTCACCTGGGCCTTCGGTGTCCACGCGGGCTTCACCTTCTCGGCCGGTGGCATCGACTACCTGCTGAACTGGAACCTCGCGACCAAGCCGTGGCTGATCATCCCGATCGGTCTCGTCTTCGCGGCGATCTACTACGTGGTCTTCCGCTTCGCGATCACCAAGTTCAACCTTCCGACGCCGGGCCGCGAGTCCGACGAGGAGATCGAGGACCTCACCAAGGCGTGAGTCCCACCCGCAGCACGGAAGGGCCCCGGAACCGTACGGTTCCGGGGCCCTTCCCGTTGCCGACCACCCCGTTGCCGGGGACGGCCTCAGACCTCGTAGACCGCGCCCGGCCGCGCCAGCTCCGACGGGCCCTTGTACACCTGGCGCGCGTCCGCCAGGTTCTGTTCGCCGTCGGTCCACGGCGGGATGTGGGTGAGGACGAGCCGGCCCACCGAGGAGCGGGTCGCCTCCGCCCCCGCCTCCCGGCCGTTGAGATGGAGGGCCGGGATGTCCTCCTTGCCGTGGGTGAAGGAGGCCTCGCAGAGGAAGAGGTCGCTGCCCTCGGCGAGCTTGTGCAGCGACTCGCAGACCCCGGTGTCCCCGGAGTAGGTGAGCGCGCGGCCGCCGTGCTCGACGCGGATGCCGTACGCCTCGACCGGATGGCACACCTTCTCCGTACGGACGGAGAACGGGCCGATCTCGAACGCCTCCGACTTCAGGGTGTGGAAGTCGAAGACCTCGCTCATCGCCGTGGGGGACGGGGTGTCCGCGTACGCCGTGGTCAGCCGCTGCTCGGCACCCTCCGGGGCGTAGACCGGGATCGCGTCGCAGCGCCCGCCCTCGTGCCGGTAGTAGCGGGCGACGAAGTACCCGCACATGTCGATGCAGTGGTCCGCGTGGAGATGGCTGAGGAAGATCGCGTCGAGGTCGTACAGACCGATGTGTCGCTGCAGCTCGCCCAGGGCGCCGTTGCCCATGTCGAGGAGCAGCCGGAAGCCGTCGGCCTCGACGAGGTAGCTCGAACAGGCCGAATCCGCGGACGGGAACGACCCGGAGCAGCCGACGACGGTGAGCTTCATGGAGCGGGAACCTCCGTGGACGGATACGGAAAGCGCGCTGAGGAAGGGGGAGGCTGTGCGGTCTGTCGAGCGTAAGGCGCACGGGGGCCTGTCGCTCCTTTGCGGTGGCCCGTTGTGGGCGAACTCACGGGCTCTGTCACCGGTTCGGATGGATGGCGGGCCGTTGCGGCGGAGTGGGAGGCGCGCCGGTACCGTCTTGAGGTATGGACACGTCGTGGTGGCCCGCGCTGGTCGCGGTCGTGGTGATCGGGCTGGTCGTGGCGCTCGCCGACGGATGGAGGCGGTCGTCGCGCCGCCCGTCGGGACGGACCCGGCCGCCGACCCGGCCGCCCGGTCGGCCCACCGGGCCGCGGAAGGCTCCGTCGCGTCTGCCGCACGCGGCCGAGATCTGGTGGGCGGACGTGCCCTTCGAGGACGGGCCGGGTTCGAAGGACCGGCCCTGTCTGGTGCTGTCCGTACGGGGGGACAACGCGCTCGTCGCCAAGATCACCAGCAAGTACCACGACGAGCGGCCGGGCGTGATCGCGCTGCCGCCGGGTGCGGTGGGTGACGCGCAGGGGCGGCCCAGCTTCCTGGAGACGGACGAGCTGCGCGAGGTGCCGGTGTCGGACTTCCGGCGGAAAGCGGGGATGGCGGACCCGGTCCTCTGGGACCGGGTCCGCCATCTGGCGCGCTAGCGGGCCGGTGGAGCGGGTGCCGGGCGGTGCGGGCCGGTGGAGCGGGTGCCGGCGGTGCGCCGGGCGGGATCCGCGAGGGGCGGCCTACGCCCAGAGCTGGCCCTGGACCGTCGCGATCGCCTCTTCCGTGGTCGCCGCCGTGTAGAGGCCGGTCGACAGGTACTTCCAGCCGCCGTCGGCGACGACGAAGGCGATGTCCGCGCTCTCGCCCGCCTTCACCGCCTTGTTGCCGACGCCGATGGCCGCGTGCAGTGCCGCGCCCGTGGAGACGCCCGCGAAGATGCCCTCCTGCTGGAGGAGTTCGCGGGTGCGGGTGACGGCGTCGGCGGAGCCGACGGAGAAGCGGGTGGTGAGGACGGAGGCGTCGTACAGCTCCGGTACGAAGCCCTCGTCGAGGTTCCGGAGGCCGTAGACGAGGTCGTCGTAGCGGGGCTCGGCCGCGACGATCTTGACGTCGGGCTTCTGCTCGCGCAGGTAGCGGCCGACTCCCATCAGGGTGCCCGTCGTGCCGAGGCCGGCGACGAAGTGGGTGATGGAGGGCAGGTCGGCGAGGATCTCGGGGCCGGTGGTGGCGTAGTGCGCGCCCGCGTTGTCCGGGTTGCCGTACTGGTAGAGCATCACCCAGGACGGGTTCTCGGCGGCGAGCTCCTTGGCGACGCGTACGGCCGTGTTCGAGCCGCCCGCCGCGGGGGACGAGATGATCTCCGCGCCCCACATGGCGAGCAGCTGGCGCCGCTCCTCGCTGGTGTTCTCGGGCATGACGCAGACGATGCGGTAGCCCTTGAGCTTGGCGGCCATGGCGAGGGAGATGCCGGTGTTGCCGCTGGTCGGCTCCAGGATGGTGCAGCCGGGGGTGAGGCGGCCGTCCTTCTCCGCCTGCTCGACCATGTGGAGCGCGGGGCGGTCCTTGACCGAGCCGGTCGGGTTGCGGTCCTCCAGCTTCGCCCAGATGCGGACGTCGTCCGAGGGCGAGAGCCGGGGGAGGCGGACGAGCGGTGTGTTGCCGACCGCCGCCAGCGAGGAGTCGTAGCGCATGTGGATCAGACCATGCCACCGGCGACGGCCGGCAGGATCGTGACGCTGTCGCCGTCGGTGAGCTTGGTGTCGATGCCGTCGAGGAAGCGGACGTCCTCGTCGTTCAGGTAGACGTTGACGAAGCGGCGGAGCTTGCCGCCGTCGACGATGCGGGCCTCGATCCCGTTGTGGCGGGTCTCCAGGTCGGCGAAGAGCTCGGCGAGGGTGGCGCCGCTGCCCTCGACGGCCTTCTCGCCGTCGGTGTAGGTGCGGAGGATGGTCGGGATGCGGACCTCGATGGCCATGGCGTGGGCTCCTGTCGGAAGTGGCGTGGTGGGCGCGCTGCTGGGGCCCCGCGCGGAGGGGGGTCGTACGAAAGTGCGCTCGGCCGGTCGCTCAGAGCGCAGCGCGGATCGGACAGATCGCGCCGGCGAGGCGGCACAGGTCGACGTGCAGGCGCGCAACGAGCAGAGGTGTGCCCGGAGTCTCTTCGCTCACGTCGTGGGAAACCATGGGCACATCGTATCGATTCCCGGTCCGGGTTCCGGAATGTGATCTCACATGGTGGATGGATCCTGACCGACTGCCGGACGGTGCATGTAGAGGACGGTCGGGCTGCCGGTCCTCGGATGCGGGATGACCTCGGTGTCCACACCGTAGACGGCCTCCAGGAGGGCCGGGGTGAGGACCTCGGCCGGAGTGCCGCCGGTGACGACCCGGCCGCGCTCCAGGACGTAGATCCGGTCGCAGTACGCCCCCGCCAGGTTGAGGTCGTGGAGGGCGAGCAGGTTGGTGGTGCCCAGCGTCCGGACGAGGGCGAGGACGTCGAGCTGGTGCCGGATGTCCAGGTGGTTGGTGGGCTCGTCGAGGACGAGGAGGGCCGGGTCCTGGACGAGGGCGCGGGCGACGAGGGCCCGCTGGCGTTCACCTCCGGAGAGGGTGGGGTACGGGCGGTCGGCGAGGTCCGCGAGGCCGACGCGGGCGAGGGCGGCCCCGGCGCGCTCCCGGTCGGCGCCGGTGTCCCCCTCCCAGAACCGTTTGTGCGGGGAGCGGCCGAGGGCGACGAGTTCACGGACGGTGAGTTCGAACTCGGTGGCGCTGTCCTGGGGGACGGTGGCGACGCGGCGGGCGCGGGCCTTGGGCCCGAGGGCGTGGAGGTCGTCGCCGTCGAGGAGGGCGTGGCCCGCGGTGGGGACGAGGGTGCCGTAGACGCAGCGCAGGAGGGTGGTCTTGCCGCTGCCGTTGGGGCCGATGAGTCCGACGGTCTCGCCGGGGCGGACGGTGAGGTCGACGGCACGGAGCCGTTCCCCGTACGAGAGGCCGTGCAGGCGCAGTTCGGTCACAGGGCCGCTCCTTCGGGGCCGGGGCGGCGGCGCATCAGCCAGAGGAAGAACGGGCCGCCGGTGAGTGCGGTGAGGACGCCGACGGGGATGTCCTGGGGTGCGGCGACGGTCCGGGCCGCGAGGTCGGCGAGGACGAGGGCGAGCGCCCCGCCGAGCGCGGCGACCGGGAGGAGCCTGCGGTGCGGGGCGCCGACGGCGAGCCGGGCGGCGTGCGGGGCCATCAGTCCGACGAAGCCGACGGCTCCGCTCGCGGAGACCATGACGGCGGTGACGAGGGAGGCGAGGACGAAGACGGCGGCGCGGAAGCGGGCGGTGTCGAGGCCGAGGACGGTGGCCTCCTCCTCGCCGACGAGGAGGAGGTCGAGCGGGCGGGCGAGGGTGAGGAGGGCGCCGACGCCGACGGCGAGGACGACGGCGGGCAGGGCCAGGGTGTCCCAGCGGGCGCTGCCGAGGCCGCCGAGGGACCAGTACATGGCCTCCTGGAACTGTTCGGGACGTCCGGCGACGACCAGGAGCAGGGTGGCGAGGGCGGAGAGGATGTAGGAGACGGCGACTCCGGCGAGGACGAGCCGGGTGCTGGTCAGCGTGCCGCCCGTGCGGGCGAGCCCGTAGACGAGGACGAGGGAGAGCAGGGCGCCCACGAAGGCGCCGGCGGGCAGGGCGAGGGTGGTGGTCACGCCTCCGACGAGGCCGACTCCCCCGCCGAGGACCAGGACGAGGACGGCTCCGGCGGAGGCGCCGGAGGAGATCCCGAGGAGGAAGGGGTCGGCGAGCCGGTTGCGGACGAGGGCCTGGAGGACGGCGCCGACGACGGCGAGTCCGGCGCCGACGACCGCCCCGAGCAGGACCCGGGGCAGCCGTACGTCGAGGACGATGGTCCGGAACGGGGAGGGGCCGGAGCGCCCGGTGAGGGCGTCGAGCACCTGGCCGGGCGGGATGCGGACGGAGCCGAGGGCCAGGGAGGCGGTCGCGGCGGCGGCCAGGGCGAGGAGAAGCCCGGTGACGACGACCGTGTACCGCAGGGGCCCGCCACCGGTCCGCGGTGGTGGGCCGGCCTTCCGGACGGGTGCCCCCGGGCTCCCCGCACCGGGCCGACCGGGCCGTTCGGGCCCTGCGGGCCGGCCTGCACCGGCCGCACCGGCCGCACCGGTGGCCGGTGTGTCCTGGCGGGGCGGGGCCTGCGGGTCTTCCGGGGCGCCCGGCGCGCCGGTGGGCTCCCCCGCCGGGCCCGCGGTGCGGGCCGTCGGGCTCATCGGGCCGGGTGGAGCTGGGCGGCCAGCTTGTCGACGGCGGCCGGGACGCGGACGCCGAGGACGGTGTCGGAGAGCGGCATGACGGCGAACCGGCGGTTCTTGATCGCGGGGACGTCCTTCAGCGCCGGGTCGTCGAGGAGCCGCTTCTTCTTCTGTTCGACGGTGGTGGAGCCGTAGTCGTAGATGACGACGACCTCGGGCTTGCGGGCGACGACCTGTTCCCAGGTGGCGTCGCCGAAGGGCTTGTCGAGGTCGGCGAAGACGTTGACGCCGCCGGCCCGGGTGATGAGCTCGTTGCCGATGCCCTTGCCGCCTGCGGTGAAGGCGGTCTTGTCGCCGCTGTCGTAGACGAAGACGGAGACCGGCTCGACGTCCTTGAGGCGCTTCCCGGTGGCGGCGACGGTGGCCCGCGCCTCCTTGATCCAGGTCTCGGCCCGGTCGGGGACGCCGAAGGTCCGTCCGGTCTCGCGGACTTCGCGGTAGAGGTCGTCGACGGAGGGCGAACCGGTCGGGCAGTACTCGGTGTTGAGGCGGGTGTCGATGCCCGCGCGCTTCAGGTCGTCGCGGCCGCGGCCGTCCTTGGCCGCGAAGGCGGAGGAGTAACCGCCGTACACGAAGTCGGGGTTCGCGGCGAGCAGGGCCTCCTTGGAGGGGTACTCCTTCGCGAGCACGGGGACGCTGTCGTACGCCTTCTTGTACGCGGGGAGGACGGCGTCGTCGAGGTAGGCCGTGCCGACGAGCGATTTCTCCAGGCCGAGGGCGAGCATGACCTCGGTGACGTGCTGGTTCATGGTGACCGCGCGCTGCGGCGGGGCCTGGTACGTCGTCTTCACACCGCAGTTGGTGACGGTGTAGGGGAACCCCGGTGCGGCCTTCGCGGCGGGCGCCGAGGGGGTGGCCGAGCAGGCGGCGAGCAGCGGGAGCAGGACGGCGGCGGGCAGCAGGGCGCGACGGGACCCGGTCATGACGGAGTGCCTCCTCCGGGGATTTCCACGTCCCCGATCGGTGGTGGGAGGCGGCAGGTCAGTTCCTGGCTCCCGGCGCCCGAGGGCGCCGGTCACAGTGGCGGGACCGTGCCGGATTCACACCGGCTTCCTGGGTCCTGCCGCCCGTTGGTCCCGGTCAGTCTCTCAGGCGTCGTACGCCTCGACGACCTTGACGTCCTCTTCGGTGACGACGCCCTCGACGATGCCGAAGGAGCGGAACTGGAAGGGGCCCGCGCCGTCGCTGTCGGCGGTGGAGACGAGGACGTAGTGGGCCTGGGGCTCGTTCGCGTACGAGATGTCCGTGCGGGACGGGTAGGCCTCGGTCGCGGTGTGCGAGTGGTAGACGATGACGGGCTCCTCGTCCCGGTCGTCCATCTCTCGGTAGAGCTTGAGCAGGTCCGCGGAGTCGAACTCGTAGAAGGTGGGCGAACGGGCGGCGTTCAGCATCGGGATGAACCGCTCGGGGCGCCCGGTGCCGACCGGGCCCGCGACCACGCCGCAGGCCTCGTCGGGGTGGTCCGCGCGGGAGTGTTCCACGATCTGGTCGTACAGGGCCCGGGTGATGGTCAGCATGCCGACAGGATAAGCGGACGGGCCGCCCCGTACCGAGGAGTGGTACGGGACGGCCCGCATGCCGAGACGATCGTTCGGGGCCGTTGGGGGGACGACCGCGCGACCGCTCTGGGGGGACCGGTCAGGACCGCTTGGCGAAGGCGGCGCCCTCGGGGTTGCGGGCCTTCAGGACCAGGTAGGAGACGCCGAGGACGAGACCCCAGACCGGGGCGGCGTACAGGGAGACGCGGGCGCCCTCGTCGATGCCCATCATCACGATGACCATGCCGATGAAGAGGAGCGCGAACCAGCTGGTGTACGGGGCTCCCGGGGCCTTGAAGGTGGACTCGGGGAGCTCGCCGCGGTTCGCCTTGGCCCGGTAGCGGATCTGGCAGACCAGGATCATGATCCAGGCCCACATGCCGGAGATGGTGGCGAAGGAGACGACGTACTCGAAGGCCTTGCCGGGGGCGACGTAGTTGATCCAGACGCCGACGAGCATCAGCGAGGCCGAGAAGGTCAGGCCGAGCAGCGGGGTGCCGTTCTTGGTGAGCTTGGTGAAGACCTTCGGGCCCTGGCCGTTGAGCGCGAGGTCGCGCAGCATGCGGCCGGTGGAGTACATGCCCGAGTTGCAGGAGGACAGGGCCGCGGTCAGCACCACGAAGTTGACGATGGCGGCGCCGACGCCGAGGCCCATCTTCTGGAAGGCGGCGACGAACGGGGAGACGCCCGGCTGGAACTCGGTCCACGGGACGACCGACAGGATCATGATCAGCGCGCCGACGTAGAAGACGGCGATGCGCCACGGCACGGTGTTGATGGCCTTGGGCAGGACCGTCTTCGGGTCCTTGGACTCGCCGGCGGTGACGCCGACCAGCTCGACGGCGAGGAAGGCGAACATGACGATCTGCAGGGTCATCAGCGTGTTGCCGATGCCGGTGGGGAAGAAGCCGCCCTGGTCCCACAGGTGGGTCACGGAGGCGGTGTCGCCGGCGTCGGAGAAGCCGATGGTGAGGATGCCGGCGCAGATCAGGATCATGCCGATGATCGCGGTGACCTTGACCATGGAGAACCAGAACTCCAGCTCACCGAAGAGCTTCACGGAGATCAGGTTCGCGCCGTAGAGGATGACCGTGAAGACCAGCGCGGAGATCCACTGCGGGATGTCCCACCAGTACGTCATATAGGTGGCCGCGGCGGTGACCTCGGTGATGCCGGTGACGACCCAGAAGAGCCAGTACGTCCAGCCGGTCACGAAGCCCCAGAACGGGCCGACGAACTCGCGTGCGTACTCCGCGAAGGAGCCGGACACGGGCCGGTACATGAGGAGCTCGCCGAGGGCGCGCATGATGAAGAAGATGACCAGGCCCGCGATGGCGTACGCGAGGATCAGGCTGGGGCCCGCCTTGGCGATGGCCTTGCCCGCGCCGAGGAAGAGGCCGGTGCCGATGGCGCCGCCGATCGCGATCATCTGGATCTGCCGGGCGCCGAGGCCACGCTGGTAGCCCTCGCCGCCGTCCACGGCCCCGTCGGTGCCGTCGTGCTGCTTGTCGACCTGCACAGAGGTCATGGTGGTGCGCCTTTCTCCATACCGATCCGCGCGACTGCGAGTGCGTCTGCCGCGGATCAGTTCCTGATCCCCCCGGATGTGGATGGAGTGCTACCGGCGGTCAGCCGGCCAAAGCGCCCTCGGGAACAGGGGTGGCGTCCCCGAGCGGTCGTGAAGATTTATCACGCTGCGGGGCTCGATCGAGGGAGTTCCGTGTGGCGCAGGCCACAGAAAACGCCGGGAAAAAGGTGCACAAGACGGCGAAGCGGACGCTCTGATAACGCATTCGTTATCCGGATTTGAGCGTCCGCTGAGCGAACACCCCGTGACGGGGAGGTGTTCCGGGGAGAGGGGTCAGGACATCAGGGCTTCGATGAGGGACTCCTGGAGCGCCCCCAGCCAGAGGTATGCCATCACCATCGGCTTGCGCGGGTCGGAGTCCGGCAGCCGGTACAGCTGCTCGCCCTCCTCGTCCGTGACCTCCAGCCGGGTGCCGATGGTCAGCCGGAGGTCGTTGAGCGCGCCGAGCCAGGCCCGGGACTCGTCCGCGGTCAGCTTCAGGACCGCGCCGCCCTCGCCCGCCGCCTCGGCGGAGAGCGCGTCGAGGGCGCGCACCACGACGAGGGCGTCCTCGCGCTTGCGGGCCCGCAGGTCGTTCTCGGTGTAGCGGCGGAAGTCGGAGGCGGCCGCGCGCAGCTCCTCGCTGTCGTCCCCGTACGCGTCGGGGAAGAGGCGCTTGAGCGCGGGGTCGGAGGGCGGCTTGCTCGGGCCCTCGGCGAAGAGCGCCGCCAGCGGGTCCGCGTCCTCGGCGGGCTCGTCGCCCGGTCCGATCAGCTCCATGAGCTGGACGGCGAGGGAACGGAGGATGGAGATCTCGACGTCGTCGAGGGCGACGGCGGCGCCACCGCCGGGCAGGGTGTCGAAGCGCCCGGCCATCAGAAGCGGTCCTGGGAGAGGGTCGCCCACAGTCCGTAGCCGTGCATCGCCTGCACGTCGCGTTCCATCTCCTCGCGGGTGCCGCTGGAGACCACCGCGCGCCCCTTGTTGTGCACGTCGAGCATCAGCTTGTGCGCCTTGTCCTTGGAATAGCCGAAGTACGACTGGAAGACGTACGTCACGTAGCTCATCAGGTTGACCGGGTCGTTGTGCACGAGGGTCACCCAGGGCACGTCCGGTTCGACGACCGCGGAGACCTCCTCGGCCGATTCCGTACGTTCGATCTCAATAGGCGCGACGCTCACTCACCCCATGCTGCCACCCCAAGGGGCCCGTCGCACAAACGGGTAGGGCCTCCCGCACACAGACGGCCTAGAAATCGTCACTCTGACGATTTCTGCGCTAGCATCGCTGACATGAACGCTGCGGACCTTGGGCTGCCGGTGGACGTGCCGTCGACCGCGCTCTTCACCGATCAGTACGAGCTGACCATGCTCCAGGCCGCCCTCCGGGCCGGCACCGCCGACCGGCGCTCCGTCTTCGAGGTCTTCACCCGAAGGCTGCCCGAGGGCCGGCGCTACGGCGTCCTCGCGGGCGTCGGGCGGGTCCTGGACGCCGTCGAGAACTTCCGCTTCGACCCCGCCGTCCTCGGCTTCCTCCGCGAGCACGGCATCGTCGACGAGCCGACCCTCGAATGGCTGGGCCGCTACCGCTTCTCCGGCGACATCTGGGGCTACCCCGAGGGCGAGGTGTACTTCCCCGGCTCCCCCCTCCTGCGCGTCGAGGGCTCCTTCGCCGAGTGCGTGCTCCTGGAGACGGTGATCCTCTCCATCCTCAACCACGACTCGGCCATCGCCGCCGCCGCCTCCCGCATGTCGGCCGCGGCCGCCGGACGCCGCCTCATCGAGATGGGCGCCCGGCGCACCCACGAACTGGCGGCCGTCGCCGCCTCCCGCGCCGCCTACGTCGGCGGCTTCGACTCCACCTCGGACCTCGCGGCCGGCTTCCGCTACGGCATCCCGACCGTCGGCACCTCCGCCCACGCCTTCACCCTCCTCCACGACAGCGAGCGGGACGCCTTCCGCGCCCAGGTCGACAGCCTCGGACGCGGGACGACCCTGCTCGTCGACACCTACGACGTGGCCGAGGCCGTCCGCACCGCCGTGGAGGTGGCCGGGCCCGAGCTCGGAGCCGTCCGCATCGACTCGGGCGACCTGCTGCTCGTCGCCCACCGGGTCCGGGCGCAGCTCGACGAGCTGGGCGCGCGGGACACGAAGATCGTCGTCACCTCGGACCTCGACGAGTACGCCATCGCCTCGCTGGCGGCGGCGCCGGTCGACGCGTACGGGGTGGGCACCCAGCTGGTCACCGGCAGCGGCCACCCGACCTGCTCCATGGTCTACAAGCTGGTCGCGCGGGCCGCCTCGGCCGACCCCAAGGCGCCCCTCACCCCGGTCGCCAAGAAGTCCCTGGGCGGCAAGGCCTCGGTCGGCGGGCGCAAGTGGGCGGCCCGCCGCCCCGACGCCTACGGGGACGCCGAGGCCGAGGTCGTGGGCACCGGGCCGGTTCCGCCGGAGCTCGCCGACCACCAGCTCCTGGTCGAGCTGGTCAAGGGCGGCGACGTGGTGGCCCGGGAGCCCCTGGAGGCCGCCAGGTCCCGGCACATCGCGGCCCGCGCCGGGCTGCCGATGTCGGCGATCCAGCTCTCCCGCGGCGAGCCGGTGCTCCCGACGGAGTACATGTAGGGGTCTCCGGCCAGGACCCGGACCCGCCCCCTCCCGGTGGGAGGGGGAAGTCTCTAGGCTCGAACCCACCCCTCCCCGACGCGCTAAGGACACCCGCCATGCACCGCGCATTGATCGTTGTGGACGTTCAGAACGACTTCTGCGAGGGCGGCAGCCTCGCGGTGACCGGCGGCGCGGACGTCGCCGCCGCCATCACCGACCTGGTCGGCCAGACGGCGGGCACCTCCTACCGGCACGTGGTCGCCACCCGTGACCACCACGTCGACCCGGGCGCGCACTTCGCCCCGGCCGGCGAGGAGCCGGACTACGTCTCCTCCTGGCCGGTGCACTGCGTGGCCGGTACGGAGGGGGTGGGCTTCCACCCGAACTTCGCGCCCGCCGTCGCCAGCGGGGCGATCGACGCCGTCTTCGACAAGGGCGCGTACGACGCGGCGTACAGCGGCTTCGAGGGGCACGACGAGAACGGGCGGACGCTCGCGGAGTGGCTCCGCGAGCGGGAGGTCACCGAGGTCGACGTGGTCGGCATCGCCACCGACCACTGCGTCCGGGCGACCGCCCTGGACGCGGCCCGCGAGGGCTTCCGCACCCATGTGCTGCTCGATCTGACGGCCGGCGTCGCGAAGGCGACGACGGACCGGGCCCTGGAGGAGCTGCGGACGGCGGGCGTGGAGCTGACCGGCAAGCCCGTGGTGGCCTGAGCCCGCCGGCCCGGAGCCCCGGGCCGGGGTCTCGTCCCGGAGCGCCGCCCGGGATCCTGCCCGGGTCGGGCCCCTTCGGGGTCAGGCCGCCGGTTCCCTGGGGAGGGACCGTACGGGGTGCCAGAGCTCCTGGGCCGCGCCCGGGGTGGATCTCCACAGCAGCCCGTCCGGGTGGTGCAGGACGGCCGTGATCTCGTCCGGCGTGGGCGGCTCGCTGTTGCCGCGGAGATAGACCGCCCGCAGTCCCAGATTCCGCAGCCTGGTCAGGGCGCGGGCACGGTTCGCGGCGTGGACCAGGAAGCGGACGCTGGCGCCGTCGCGGGCCGGGCTGGGCAGCCCTATCGCGACGACGACACTGCCTCCCGGCAACTTGCAGAACCCTCCGTTGGGCATGCGGAACCACTCCCCCGTGGATCGACTGTCAATAAGAACATCGGTCTGTACTGCCAGACGCACCTAAACACGATCGGCCGCCGCCCGCTAGAGGGCGACGGCCGATCATGGCTTGACCTGCTGTTTTACCGATTACTTCGTGGACGGACCCACGCGGACCGTGATCGTCTCGCCGCTCTTCGGCTCCTTGACGACCTGGATCTTGGTGTTGGTGTCAGTTACCTGAACACCGGCGCGCTCGGTCTCCTTGTACCAGTAGGTGCCCTTGCGGTCGTCGAAGACCGGGTTGCCCTTCAGGGACGGTACGAAGGTCGCGACATCGGCCTTGTGGAGCTGGAGGCCGTCGGTCCGGTAGGTGCCGAAGGTGGAGTCGTACGCCTGGACGCGGTTGCGCATCAGGGTGCCGTCCTTCCACTTCAGCGGGGACGGGTGGGCGTCGACCGGAAGGATCAGACCCTGGCCCGGGTGGACCGCGGTGTTGTTGTCCTTCTGGGAGAGGTCCCACTTCCAGATGAGCAGACCGTTCTGGTACGGGTAGTGCTCGACCCAGCCCGACCTGTCACCCGCGAAACCGAAGTTGTACGGGCCGACCTTGAGGGTCGCGTCGTACGAGACGTACTGGCGGTTCTCCGCGATGTAGTACTGGTCGTACTCCTTCGTGAAGCCCTTGCCGACCCGCGAGAAGCCCTTGGCGGCCCAGCCGTTGTCACCGTTCTCGGCGTTGTCCGAGAAGACGGTGGCACCGTCGGCGGTCAGGGTGATGGCGTCGGCCGTGAAGCCCTTGCCGCCCGCGCCGCCGTCCGTCTGGTAGCGGAAGCGGAGGTCGAACTTCTTGCCCGCGTAGGCGTCGAGGCCGTAGACGAGCTCCTTGTGGGCGCCGGAGACGTCGGTCAGCGCCGGGGCGCCGCTGGCGTCGCGCGGGAGCGGCTTGCCGTCGGCGGTGCCGTCCAGGGCCGTCCAGTTGGCGCCGCCGTCGGTCGACACCTCGGTGTAGAGGTAGTCGTAGTCGAGCTCGATGTCGTACCAGCCCTTGAGGTTCAGGGAGGCGGACGTCTTGCCCGTCAGGTCGACGGAGCGGGTCAGGGTGTTCTTGAGGTCGTCACCCATGTTGCTCCACCACTGCGTGGCACCCTCGGCGGGCGCGACGACATCGGTGGTGACGGCCTTCTTCGGCAGCTCGACGACGAGCGCCTGCGGGTTCTTCGTGTTGTACTCGGCCACACCCAGCTTGTGGGTGGAGTTCCACTTCCGGGCCTCGTTGGCGACCTTGGTGTAGTTCAGCCAGCCGAGCTGCAGCTTGTCCCAGGCGTTCATGTCGCCGGGGAGGTCGCCGATGGAGTCCTTGCCGCGGCCGAGCCACGAGCCGGAGGACATGAGCGACCAGAAGCCGGTCGAGTTCTCGGCGCCGGCCTTGCCGGAGGTGTCGTACAGGTCCGGCAGACCGAGGTCGTGGCCGTACTCGTGCGCGAAGACGCCGAGGCCGCCGTTCTCCGGCTGCATCGTGTAGTCGCCGACCCAGATGCCGGTGTCACCGATCTGCGTGCCGCCGGCCTTGTTGTTCGAGGGGCCGGTCTTGCCCGCGTTGGTGCCGTACGCGTACCAGCGGTGGGCCCACAGGGCGTCGCTGCCCTGGACGCCGCCGCCCGCCGACTCGTCCTCGCCCGCGTGGACGATCTGGAAGTGGTCGATGTAGCCGTCGGCCTCGTTGAAGTTGCCGTCGCCGTCGAAGTCGTAGCGGTCCCACTGGTCGTACTGGGCCATGTCGGCCTTGATCTGCGCGTCCGTCCGGCCCTTGGCCTTCTGGTCGGCGACGAAGGCGGTGACGCCGTCGCGGACCGCGTCCCAGACGTTGGCGCAGTTGCTGTTGCCGCAGTAGTTCGAGCCGTAACGGGCCTCGTTGTACTCGACCTTGACCCAGTCGGAGACGCCACCGGCGACCGAGTAACGGCCGGACGAGGTCTTCTCGTAGTAGGTCTTCAGCGACTCCTTGGGCTGTCCCTTGGCGTCCTTGCCGGTGCCGAAGTACAGGTCCTGGAAGTGCTTCTGGTTGTAGTCCGCCTGCCACGCCGTGGAGTTGTCCGTCGCGCGGTCGGGCTTGGCTATCTGGTTGTGCAGGGGACCGGGCGTGCCGCCGAACTTCGGCTTCGGCTCGGTCGTGTCGTCGTCGGCGCGGTCGACGAGGGTGGTGTTGTCCACCTTGTCGCCGAACTCGACGAGGATCGTGAAGATCTTGTCGGTCTTCTCGCGGCCCAGCTCGACGTACTTCTTGCTGTCGAGCTTGACGACCTGGGAGCCACCGCGGCGCTCCACCTTGGACTCGCCGCTCAGCACCTGCTCCAGGGCAGCCTTGCGCTGCTGCTCCTGCTGCTTGCTGTACGGGCCCTCGAGGTCGTGGTCGACCGCCGCCTTGTCGACACCGGCGCCGGGCGCCGGGTCGTGACGGACGTCGGCCGGCGTCACGCTGCCGTGATTGTCGGCCCAGGCGGTGGTGAAGGTCGAGGCGGTGGCGGCGGTGGCCGCGAGCGCCACGACGACTGCGGACGCTCTGATCGCCCGTCGTCTGTTGGTCACTTGATATGTCCTCCCCGGCGCCCGCGCTCTCGGACCGAAGGTGGGGTGTCCGTCCGGCGGGTCGCGCGTCACAAGTGACGACATTCGACCGGAGGGAGACAAGAAAAGACAGATCTTGACTTGCACATACCAAGTGCACTATGCGGGAGCGAGATTCCGATATTCGGACACTTTTCCGTCCCGCCCCGAGCGTCCCTGGGACCCCAACAGGCGCATTGACGGCGGCACTTGCCCGTCCGAGTGACTCCGTGCGCCCCCCGTGCACCCGGCACCGTGGGTTAGGTCACGCTTACGTTTGGTCCGCCCGGGCATCCACTGTCATAGAACCGGGCACAGAGCCGACCGTTGTCCTGAGAGGGCGGTATTTGTCATGCAGCGTCCGAATACCGCGCAACTCGCCTACGGTGGTGCCACCGTCGTCCTCGCGACCGTCGCCCTGCTGTTGCTCTCGGGTGCGACGACGACCCTCGGCATCACGGTGATCAGCCTCGCCGGCCTGCTGCTCGGACTGCTCGTTGCGGTGACGATGCCGGTGCGGACGCCCGCCGTCAAGGTCCGGGAGACGGTTCAGACTTCCCCGGCGACGGACCAGGCTCCCCCGGCCGACGAAGAGATCCGGGTGCCGACCCAGCGCGTGGGCGCGGGAGCCGATACCCGGATCGGTTCGTGAAGAGGTCCGTTCACTGCGGGACGGACACCACCACCGTCTTCGCCGCCTTGTCGTGCAGACCCTGCTTGTAGGGCTTGTCGACCAGGATCAGGATCAGCAGGAGCAGCGGCCACAGACAGGCGCAGCAGATCAGCGCGGGCAGCCACAGGACGACGGCGCGCAGCAGCGACTGGCTCATCGGGGGCGTCGAGCCGTCGTTGAGCATCGCGACCCGCAGCTTCATCCACTTCTTGCCGAGGGTCTGGCCGTTCTTGGCCACCATCACCGTGTCGTAGGCGACGAACGCGACGATCGTGATCAGCTGGAAGACCAGCTGGCTGCCGCCGTTGAGGCTGTTGACCGTGTCGCCGAAGTCGTTCCCGTCCTCGGTCGCCCGCGAGTAGATCTTGAACGGGATGCCGATGATCGCCAGGGGGATCGCGATGATCAGCCAGTCGATGATCCGGGCGATGATGCGCTTGCCGGACTCGGCGAGCGGCGGCATCCCCGAGAGCGGATCGGTCCCGCCGTACCCGGCACCGTAGCCGCCGTACGGAGGCGGGGGCGGCGGCATGTCGTTGCCGTACGGGGAGCCGCCCGAGGGGCCGTACGGCGAACCGCCCGTAGGGCCGTACGGGTTGCCCGGAGGCGGACCCCCGGGAGGCGGACCTCCCGGCGGGGGGCCTCCCGGTGGCGGACCGCCCGGCGGGGGCTCGGACGGGGGCGGCCCCGCGGGCGGCGGCTGGCCGGCGGAGGGCGGCGGAGGCTCCTGCGGCCTCTTGAGGAAGGGGTCCTCCTCGGGCGGCTGGCCGGACGGCGGCTGATCGGTGCTCATGGGGGCAGTGCATCCCGGGCGCGGCACCCCCGCAAGGAATCACCGCCCGTTCGGGGGACCCCCGGCCATCGGGGGGACGCTCACCCGCCGGGGGACCCGGCCGGTGCCGCCGCCGGGTGCCGCGGCGCCCGGCGCGGACTCAGCGCGCCACGAAGGTACGGGCGGCCTTGTCGTGCCAGCACTGGCGCCAGGGCCGGTCGAAGAGGCACCACAGGACGTTGAGGACGCCGAGGACCAGGAGCCCCAGGACGCTGTAGACGAGCCAGCGGCGCAGGGAGGCGCCGAACCTCGGCGGCTGGTGCGCCTCGATGTCCCGCACCTCGATCCCGCAGAGCTTCTTGCCGAGCGTGCGGCCCCACTTCGCGGTGGGCAGGGCCTCGTACAGGACGCCGATGACGAACAGCGCGGCCAGCGCGATGCCGAACTGGACCGCGGTCGTGCCGTCCAGCAGCCAGACCTGGACGGTGACGCCGGACTGCTTGGCCGCCTCGATCTTGCCGTCGATGTGGTCGAGCGCGGCGGTCACGAAGGGGAAGGAGGCGGCGCCGACGAGCGCCCCGAGGACGACGGTGTCGATGATCCGGGCGAACAGGCGCCTGCCGAGCCCGGCGGGGCGGGCGGAGGCCTGCGCACGGGCAGCCTGGACGAACAGGTCGTCGACGGGCGGCTTCCAGGGGACGACGGGCGGCTGCGGCTGGTCCGGGGACTGCGGTGCCTGTGCCTGTGCCTGCGGCTGTTGCGCCTGGGGCTGCTGCTGCGCCCAGGCGGGTGCCGCGGGTGCGGGGGCCGGGGCGGGCGTCCGCCGCACGGGGGCGGGCGCGGGTGCCGCAGCCGCAGCCGGGGCCTCGGGGGCCGGCTGCGGAGTCGGCCGGGGCCGGGGGTCCGGCTGGGGCTGCTGCGGCGCCGGAGCGGGCGTGGGGATCCGTGTGACGGGCATCCCGCCGAGCCGTCCGGCCGTCCCGGTCGCGCGGGGGTCCGCCGTCGGCGCCGGGGAGGCGGACGGCGCCTCGGCGGGCTCGCTCGCGCCGGCGACCGGCCAGTCCGCCGGGGTGCGGGGGTCGGGGGTCCGGGGCGCGCCCCAGGAGACCTTCTGGTCGCGGTCGCCGCCGAAGCCGGTCTGGCGGGAGGTGTCCGCCTGCCAGGCGGAGGCGGGCTCCGTGGCGACCGGCTCCTCGTCGAAGAAGACGGGCCCGGTCTCCTCCACCGCGGGTACGGGGACGGGGGCCTGCGCGTGGACCTGGGCGGGGAGCTGGGCGGACGCCTGGGCCTGAGGGGGCACGGAGGCGGCGGGCCCCACGGGCTCGGGCCGCGGAGCGGGCTGCGACCGCTGGGGCTGCTGCGGCTGCTGCTGCTGCTGCCAGGGCTCGGGCTGTACGGACCCGGCCTGTACGGGCTCGGGGCGTACGGGTTCATGGCGTACGGGTTCCGGGCGTACGGGCTCGGCGCGTACGGGCTCGGGGCGTACGGCCTGGACGGATACCGGCGCGGGCGCCGGGCCGGAGGCCAGGATCGGGCCGGCCGGGATCGCCGAGGCGGGCGGGTGGGGAGGGACCTCGCCGTCCCCGGGGGCGGGCCGGCTCGTACCGGGAACCCAGGCGCCCCCGTTCCAGTACCGGATGTACCCGGGAATGGACGGGTCCGGGTAGTACCCCGCCTGCGGTACCTCTTCGCCGCCTCCAGGAGGAGTAGCCACTGCCCCGACTCCGTTCAGTCACAACGCCCTTGATCCGCGCGGCCGCGTGCCGGGCGTGCCGCGCCCAAGGAGGACAGTAACGAAGAACGTCCCCGAGGGAACAAAGAGCCCGCGAGAAAGCAGGCCTTCGGGGAGACACATACCGGAATCGATCACTCCCGGTGATGTTCGGGGCGGTGCATACGCCCGTGGTGGGGCCCGGAGAGAACTTCCCGAAAAAACTTCCCGAAGTCGCGTAATGAGACGCGGCCACCCCGCTCTCTCCCTGTGAAGGCCCGCCCGGGGCCGGTCCGCGAGAGGGAGTACGACCATGCAGAACACCGACAACACCACCGTCGAGCGCGAGCTGGAGCTGAAGCTGGTGCTCTCGCCCGAGCGGTCCGTCCCCGTCCCCGCCCGGCTCGCCTACCGCAGCGACGACCCGTACGCCGTCCATGTCACCTTCCACATCGGCACGGACCACCCGGTCAACTGGACGTTCGCACGCGAACTCCTGGTCGAGGGCGTGTTCCGGGCGTGCGGCCACGGTGACGTGCGGATCTGGCCCACCAAGGTCGACGGCCGCGGCGTCGTCCTGATGGCGCTCTCCTCCCCCGACGGCGACGCCCTCCTCGAAGCCCCGTCCGCGCAGGTGTCCGCCTGGCTGGAGCGCACCCTGCGCGCCGTGCCGCCGGGCACCGAGTCCGAGCGGCTCGGCATGGACGACGGACTCGCCGAACTCCTGGCGGCCACCGTGATCGCCGACGAGCTGTGGCTGCGCGACCCGTGGCCGTCGGACGAGTCGCAGGACGGCGAGCTGTGATCCCCGTACCCCCCGGGCCCGGTGCGGCCCCGCCGTCAGAACAGCTTGCCGGGGTTGAGGAGGCCCAGCGGGTCGAACGTGGCCTTGATCCCGCGCTGGAGTTCCAGACCGACCGGCCCCAGCTCCCGTGCCAGCCACTCCTTCTTGAGGACGCCCACGCCGTGCTCGCCGGTGATCGTGCCGCCGAGCGCGAGCCCGAGCGCCATGATCTCGTCGAAGGACTCCCGCGCGCGCCGCGACTCGTCCTCGTCGGTGTGGTCGAAGCAGACGACGGGATGGGTGTTGCCGTCGCCGGCGTGCGCGCAGACGCCGATGGTCAGCCCGTACTTCTCCGCGACGGCCGCGGTGCCGTCGAGCATCTCGGCGAGCCGTGTCCGCGGGACGCACACGTCGTCGATCATCGTCGCGGACTTGATGGTCTCCAGGGCCGTGAGGGAGAGCCTGCGCGCCTGGAGCAGCAGTTCGGACTCGGCGGTGTCCGCGGCCGGGACGACCTCGGTGGCACCCGCCGCCACGCACAGCTCGCCCACGGCGGCCAGATCGGCCGCCGGATCCGGGGTGTCGAAGGCACACAGGAGCAGCGCCTCGGTGGTGTTGGGCAGACCCATGCGCGCCAGCTTGTTGACGGCCTGAACGGTGGTGCGGTCCATCAGTTCGAGCAGCGACGGAGTATGGCCGCGCTCCATGATCGCGCAGACGGCCGCGCAGGCGGCTGCCGCGGAGGGGAACTCGGCGGCGAGCGCGAGCTGCGCCGGAGGCTGCGGCTTGAGGGCGAGCACGGCCTTGACGACGATGCCCAGACTTCCCTCCGAACCGACGAAGAGCCTGGTCAGGTCATATCCGGCGACACCCTTGGCGGTGCGGCGGCCGGTGGTGAGGAGGCGGCCGTCGGCGAGGACGACGTCGAGGCCCAGGACGTACTCGGCGGTCACGCCGTACTTCACACAGCACAGGCCTCCGGAGGCCGTGCCGATGTTCCCGCCGATGGTGCACATCTCCCAGCTGGACGGGTCCGGCGGGTAGTACAGGCCGTGTTCGGCGACGGCCCGTGAGAGCACGGCGTTGATCACGCCCGGTTCGACGACGGCGATCCGGTCGACCGGGCTGATCTCCAGGACGCGGTCCATCTTGACCAGGGAGAGCACGATGCAGCCCTCGGAGGCGTTGGCACCGCCGGAGAGGCCCGTACGGGCGCCCTGGGGGACGACGGGGACACGGAGCTCGGTCGCGGTGCGCATGACGTGCTGCACCTGTTCGACGGTGCGCGGGAGCACGACGACCGCGGGGGCGCCGGCCTCGCAGAAGCTCGCCATGTCACGCGCGTAGGAGGCGGTCACGTCCGGGTCGGTGAGCAGCGCCTCGGCGGGGAGCCCGGCGCGCAGCCGCGTCAGAAGATCGTCCATGCCTCCAGCCTGGCACCCGGGGCCATCGGTGTGAACCCGCCGGGGCAGGCGCTTCGTGTGCTCTTCGTACAGGTGCGGGCGGGCGCACAGTGAGCGCCATGAAGACGCAGAACGTGTCGAGGACGGTCCTGGCGGCCGGAGTGGGCGCGGTGCTCGCGGCGACGGCACTCCTTTACGTCCCCGAGCTCCTCGGCCAGGGGCGGCCGTCCCCGCCCGGTCCGGCGGAACGGGCGACGATCGCGGCCCACGCGGGCGCGCAGGCCGCGCTGCTCGACCTGGCGGCGCTGATCACCGACCGGGAGGAGTGGCTCCGGGACCACCCGGACGACGAGGCGTCCTGGGCGGAGCTCGGGGCGGCTTACACGGAGCGCGGGACGCGCCTGGGCGACGTACGGGACTATCCGCGGGCCGAGGAGGCGCTGCGGCGCTCCCTCGCCGAGAAGCCCGCCGCGGAGGGCAACCTCGACGCGCAGCTGGGGCTGGGGGCGCTCGCGGGGGCGCGCGGCGACTGGAAGTCCGCGAAGGAGTGGGCCGAGAAGGTCCGGAAGGCCGATCCTCGGCGCTGGCCCGTGTACCCGGTCCTGATGGACGCGTACAACGGTCTCGGGGAGTACAAGGCGGCCCAGCAGGCGATGCGGAGCCTGGAGGGGCTCCGCAAGGGCGCGGTGGTGCGGAGCAGGGCGTCGCAGAGCTACCGGGACCGCGGGTGGCGCGAGGACGCCGACGCGGCGGCCCTGGACGCGGTGGCGCTCGCGGAGACGGGCGCGGAGAAGGCGGCCTCGCTCGCGCGGCTCGGGGACCTGGCGTGGGACCGGGGCGAGCCGGACGAGGCGCTGGTGCGGTACGGGGCGGCGCTGGGCCTCGTACGGGATCACGGGCCCTCGCTCGCGGGCCGTGCGCGGGCGCTCGCGGCGCTCGGCCGGATCGACGAGGCGGTGCGGGACTGGCGGGCGGCGCTGGCCCGGCTGCCGCTGCCCGAGTACGTCCTGGAGGCCGGTGAGCTCTACGAGTCGCTGGGCCGGGACGCGGACGCGGAGGCCCTGTACGAGCGGCTGCGGACGGGCCCGTGGGCGCGGGGGGCGGTGTCCCTCGCGCTGCTCGACGCGGACCACGGCAACCCGGCGGCGGCGGTCACCCGGATGCGGGCGGAGTGGGCGCGCGGGCACCGCTCGGTGCGGGTCGCGGACGCGCTGGGGTGGGCGCTGCACCGGTCGGGCGCGAGCAAGGAGGCGCTGGATTACGCGAAGCGGGCCACGGAGGAAGGGCCCCGGAGCGCCCTGTTCACGTACCACCGGGGCGAGATCGAGCGTGCGCTCACCGCCGCGGGCCCGGCCCGCCGTCATCTGGCGGAGGCGCTGCGGATCAACCCGTGGTTCTCGCCGCTGCTCGCGCCGCGGGCGAAGGAGTCGCTGGCGGTGCTGGGCGAGCCCTCGGACGAACTTCCGCCGGAGCTCCGCCCGGAGCCCGCAGCACCGCAAGCCCCGGGGACTCCGCAGCAGCGGCAGTCACCGCGGAAGCAGGTCGCGGCGGCGGGCTCGACGGACCCGTCGCAGGCGTCGGACGCGGCGAACCCGGGGGACTCGGCGAACCCGGAGGAGGCTGCGGCTTTGGGGGCTCCGGAGGCTCCGGAGGCGAAACCCGCCGGGTCCGGGAGCCCCGTGACGGAGTAGGGCCCGTCGCCGGCGGCGACGGCGGGGAGGTGCGGCGTCCCGGACAGGCCCCGTGTCCCGCCGGGACGCCGCCGGGTGACCGGGGCCGCCCGGCGTCCGCCGCGGGCGCCCGGGTCGACGCGGTCTGTGGCGCACGGTGAGGGGCCCGGGGGCGTGGCCCCGGGCCCCTCACCGTGCGGTGCGCGTCAGAGGTTGCCGCGCTTCTCCTGCTCGCGCTCGATGGCCTCGAACAGGGCCTTGAAGTTGCCCTTGCCGAAGCCCATGGAGCCGTGACGCTCGATCATCTCGAAGAAGACGGTCGGGCGGTCCTGGACCGGCTTGGTGAAGATCTGCAGCAGGTAGCCGTCCTCGTCGCGGTCGACGAGGATCTTCAGCTCGCGCAGGGTCTCGACGGGCACCCGGGTCTCGCCGGCCCACTCGCCGAGGGTGTCGTAGTACGAGTCGGGGGTGTCGAGGAAGGAGACACCGGCGGCCCGCATCGCGCGCACGGTGGCGACGATGTCGTTGGTGGCGAGGGCGATGTGCTGGACACCGGCGCCGCCGTAGAACTCGAGGTACTCGTCGATCTGCGACTTCTTCTTCGCGATCGCCGGCTCGTTGATCGGGAACTTCACCTTGAGGGTGCCGTCCGCGACGACCTTCGACATGAGGGCGGAGTACTCGGTGGCGATGTCGTCGCCCACGAACTCCTTCATGTTCGTGAAGCCCATGACCTTGTTGTAGAAGCCGACCCAGTCGTTCATCCGGCCGAGCTCGACGTTGCCGACGCAGTGGTCGATGGCCTGGAAGGTGCGCTTGGCCGGGGGCTCGACGATCGGCTTGGCGGAGACGAAGCCCGGCAGGTAGGGGCCGTCGTATCCGGAGCGCTCGACGAGGGTGTGGCGGGTCTTGCCGTACGTGGCGATGGCGGCGAGGACGACGGTGCCGTTCTCGTCCTTCACCTCGTGCGGCTCGGTGAGTCCGGTGGCGCCGTGCTCGACGGCGTACGCGTACGCGGCACGCGCGTCCGGCACCTCGATCGCCAGGTCGACGACGCCGTCACCGTGCTCGGCGACGTGCTCGGCGAGGAACCGCCCCCGGTCGGTGGAGACCTTGATGACGGAGGTGAACACGAAACGGGCGGCGCCGTTGGTGAGGACGTAGCTGGCGGTCTCGCGGCTGCCGTTCTCCGGTCCGGAGTAGGCGACGAGCTTCATGCCGAAGGCCGTGGAGTAGTAGTGCGCGGCCTGCTTGGCGTTGCCGACGGCGAAGACGACCGCGTCCATTCCCTTGACCGGGAAGGGATCGGCCTTACGCGCGGTGGAGGGGGTGTGATCGATGGTCTCAGTCATGGCAGCAATGTCCCGCCGTTCTGCAAGGTGCGCAAGAGTTCGTTGATCTGCTGGTCATGTTGCACAGTGACGGGCGAGTATCGTCGTGCGACTTGTACATCCTGACCACGGGGAGACCGCTGTGGCGATCGATCATTTGGACGGCCGGCTGATCGGGCTCCTCGCCCGCGAGCCGCGCATCGGGGTTCTGGAGGCCTCCCGCCGGCTCGGGGTGGCACGCGGCACGGTGCAGGCCCGGCTCGACCGGCTCCAGGCGAGCGGGGTGATCAGGGGCTTCGGGCCCGAGGTGGACCCGGCGGCACTGGGCTACCCGGTGACGGCGTTCGCGACCCTGGAGATCAAGCAGGGGCAGGGCGCGGACGTACGGGAGCACCTGGCGACGGTGCCGGAGGTCCTGGAGCTCCACACGACGACGGGCCACGGAGACATGCTCTGCCGTCTCGTCGCCCGTTCGAACGCGGACCTCCAGCGGGTGATCGACAAGGTGGTGGCCTTCGAGGGCATCGTGCGGGCGTCGACGGCGATCGTCATGGAGAACCCGGTCCCCCTGCGGATCATCCCGCTGGTGGAGCAGGCGGCCCAGGAGTAGGGCCCCGGACACCGGAGGACGAATGCAAAGGACCACTTGCAAAGAACTGCTTGCAACTGGTCCTTTGTAACTCTACGCTCGGACCATGCCCGAGCCCGAAGGATTCCCGACCCGCTCCCTGGACCCGCGCACCCTGCGCGGGCTCGCCCACCCCCTCCGCATCCAGCTGCTGCGCGCCCTGCGCACCCACGGCCCCGCCACCGCCTCCCAACTCGCGGAGCGGCTGGGCGAGTCCAGCGGGGCGACCAGCTACCACCTGCGCCAGCTCGCGGCCCACGGCTTCGTCGAGGACGACCCGACGCGGGGCAAGGGACGGGAGCGGTGGTGGAAGGCCGGCCAGCAGGGCGTCACCGTCGACGAGACGCTCTCCCGGAACCCGGACCCGGAGGTCCGCGGCGCCCTCGACCTCTACGTCCACGAGATCGCGACCATCCACACCCAGGAGCTGAGCACCTACCTCGGCACCCGGCACGACTGGGGTGACGCCTGGATCGGCGTGTCCGACATGAGCGACTTCACTCTGCGTCTGCCCCCCGAGAAGCTCCGCGAGCTCGACCAGAGGATGCACGCCCTCATCGAGTCGTACCGGGGCGTCGAGGAGGCCGACGCGCCGGACGCCGAGCGCGTACGGATCCATCTGCACGCTTTCCCGCAGCGCGAGAACTGACGGAAGGAACCACGGAGTCATGCACGCCGACATTCACCATCAGCTCCACCAGCTGCACGCCGCCGAACTCCACCGAGCGGCCGCCACCACCGCCCCGCGCGTCCGCCGCCCCGCCCTCCGTGTCCAACTCGGATGGCGACTCGTCGAATGGGGCCTGCGCCTGGCCACGCCCGCACACCGCCGCCCGGTCACCCTGGCCGCATGACCGCGCCGGGGGGACACGACGCGGACACGGCGGGGAAGGCCACCGGGAAGGAGGGGGCGGCGAAGGGGGACCGGGTTCCGCTCGCCACCGTCCTGGCCGCCAACGCCGTATCGATCACCGGGAACTCACTCACACTCATCGGCGTCCCGTGGTTCGCGCTCGACACCACGGGAAGCCCCGGCAAGGCCGGTCTCGTCGCCTTCTGCGCGGCCCTGCCCGTCCTCGTCTCCGCGATCGCCGGCGGCCCGGTCGTCGACCGCCTCGGGCGACGCCGGGTCAGCATCGCCTCCGACCTGGTCTGCGCCCTCGCGCTCGCCACGATCCCCCTCCTGCACCACACCGGCGTCCTGGAGTTCTGGATGCTGTGCGCGCTGATGGCGGTCAACGGCCTGTTCCACGCCCCCGGGGAGATGGCCCGGGGTGTACTGCTCCCCGACCTCGCCGGGCGCGCCGGGACCTCGCTCCCCCGGGCCGCCAGCCTCTACGACGCCGTGTCGCGCGGGGCCCGGATGACGGGCGCGGCGATCGCCGGTCTGCTGGTCGCGTTCATGGGCTCCGACACGGTCCTGGTCCTCGACGCGGCCACCTTCGCCGTCTCCGCCCTGCTCGTCGCCGGAGGTCTGCGCGGGGTGCCCTCGGCGGAGCCGCTGCGGGACGGCCCCCGGCTCTCCCCCGCCCGCTACCGGGCCGATCTGCGCGAGGGGTACGCCTTCGTGTTCCGCGCCCGGCTGCTGCTCGGCATCACGGTCATGGTGATGGTCACCAACGGGCTGAACCAGAGCTGGAGCGCGGTGCTGCTTCCGGTCCACGCACGGGAGGAGCTGGGCGGCCCGGCCGCGCAGGGCCTGCTCGTGTCGGTCTTCGGCGGCTGCGCTCTGGCCGGGGCCCTGCTCTACGGGGCGATCGGGGAGCGCTTCCCGCGCCGGGCGGTCTTCACCGCGGGCTTCCTGATCGGCGGCACCCCGCAGTACGTGGTGGCCGCGCTCACCGACACCACCGCACCCCTGCTCGTGACCCTCGCGGCGGCCGGCTTCGGCGTCGGCGTGCTCAACCCGATCCTGACCACGGTCATGTACGAGCAGGTCCCCGACGCCCTGCGCAGCCGGGTCATGGGGGCGACCACTGCGGGCGTCCTGCTGACCACCCCGCTGGGCGGCGTGGCGGCGGGCCTGCTGGTCGAGCGGGTCGGTCTGACGACGACGCTGCTCGGGATCGGAGGGCTCTACCTCCTGGCCACCCTGTCGCCGCTGGTCTTCCCGGCCTGGCGGGCCATGGACGCCGAACGGCCGGAGCCGATACCCGGCGGCGGCGCGGAACGGTTCAGCAGGACGGAACCTTCGACTCCTGCCCCTGCTCCAACGCCCGGAGGGACGCCACCGCGTCGCTGAGCGCGGTGACGGGGATGAGCCGCATCCCCTTCGGCAGCTCGGCCTGGGCGTCCGAGCACTCGGCCTTCGGCACGAGGAAGACGGTGGCCCCGTCACGGGAGGCGGCCTGGGTCTTGAGGGAGACCCCGCCGACGGCGCCGACCGTGCCGTCCGCCTCGATCGTGCCCGTACCGGCGACGATGCCGCCGCCGGTGAGGTCACCGCCGTCACCGTCGCCGTCGAGCTTGTCGACGATGCCGAGGGAGAAGAGCAGCCCGGCACTGGGACCGCCGATGTCGGCGAGGTGCAGGCTCACCTTCACCTTCTCCGGGTCCAGGTCGAGGTGGTCGAGGGCGGCGAGGGTGGCCGCGTCCTGCGACTCCTTCATCTGGCCGAGGTTGTGCTTCTCGACCTCGGCGTCGGACTTCCCCGAGGGGTAGACGGAGTCGCGCGGAAGGACGGCCCGGTCGGTGCGGAACCAGGCGTCGGCCACGTCCGCGAGGTCCACGTCCGTGGACGGCCCGGTGGCGACGATCGTCGTCATCCGCAGCTGGCCCTCGGTGTCACGGACGGGGGCGCCGGTGATCGTGATGACCTCCTGCCCCTTGTCCTTGCCGAGCACGTCGGCGGTGCTGCCGGGCTGCGCGATCGCGTACGGCAGCGGCGCGAGCCCGACGACGGCGAAGAGCGCGGCGACGGGCAGAGCGCAGAGAGCGAGCGCCTTGGGACGGGAGAGACTGGAGAGCACGCCCCCAATCTACTGGGGCGACCGCCCCCACCGGGCCGGGGGCGCGGAGCCGGGCGCGCGCACGGCCCGGGGCACGGCCCCGGAGCCGGGCACCGGCAGGTGCCGGGCGAAGAAGGACCGTACGAGCTTCCGCACGGCGGGCACCGAGGCACGGGGGTCGACGGTGCCGACCATCCCGGCCCGCCCGGCGGCGGTCGTCAGACCGGCGGCCCGCAGCTGCGGGACCAGGGCCGCGTAGTCGGTGAAGACCCAGTGGTGGCTGTCGGCGAGCTGCCGTCGGGCGACGGGTCCGCCGCGGCCGAGCAGCGCCGACCAGGAGCGGTCGAGGCGCGCGTCGCGGAAGCCGTCGGTGCCGGCGAGGAGCAGCGGCCGGTCCGTCCCCTCGCGGGCGACGGGCAGGAGTGCGCCGTCCATCTGGTCCAGGTAGCCCTCCAGGTTCACGGCGGCGGCGACCCTGGGGTCCTCGTGGAGCGCCTGCGCGACGGCGGTGCCGCCCGCGGAGTGCCCGTAGAGCCCGACCCGGTCGAGGCCGAGGGCGTCCAGGACGAAGCGGAGGTCGGCAACCCTCGTGTCGATCATGGTGCGGAAGGTCCCGGCGTCGAGGTCGGGACGGAGGACGGTGGTCCGGACCCGTTCGCGCCCCGGCCGCTCGACGGGGAACTCCACCTCGGAGGCGTCGCCGGGGTGGTCGACGGTGACGACGGTCCAGCCGTGCGAGGCGAGGTCGATCGCGAGGGAGCTGCCCATCGCCCGGGAGTCCCCGCCGCCGGGGCTGTACACCAGCACCGGCCGCCGGGCGGGCAGCGGCGGGGCGCCGGTGCGGGCGTGGGTGAGGGTGGCCGCCCAGTCGACCCCGGCCCCCGGCAGGCCGGGGCGGACCAGCGGTGCGAGGAAGGTGAACGCGTCGGCGGCACCGGGGGTGAGCTGCGGCATGCGCGGGAGGCCCCGGCCGGAGGCGGCCGGCCGGAACACGGTGACCATCAGCTCCCGCACACCGACGGCGGGCGCCCACGGATCGTTGCGGGAGGGGTCGACGAGATGCCGGACGGTGGCTCCGACGGCGTGCGGGCCGGTGGGTGCGGGCAGCCGGAGGACGAGGGGACGGGAGGCGGCGGCCGAGGCGGTGCCGGTGCCGAGCAGCAGGGCGGCGGCCCCGGCGAGGGCCCCGGCGGCGACGGTACGGCGGGCGGGCGTGTGGCTGCCGGGCGTGTGATCGGGTGTCATGGTCATGAGCGTCATCCTGGGAGCGGACGGGACGCCGGAGCGAAGGTTACGGCCCTACCCGAAAGGCTGGCGGAGAACGGGGGTCGGTGCGGTGCTTCACATCCGTTTCACGGCGGAGGACATGAGCCGGGTGCGGTTCGCGCCCCGCCCCTCCCCCGTGCCCGAGCTGCACGCGGCTCTGCTGATGCTGGGCGCCCCGCACGAGGGGCTGCTCTTCGGCCGCTGGCGGGGCAGGCTGCTGCGGACCCTGCCGGGCGCGGCCGAACCGCTCGGGGAGCTGGTGCCGGGCGGGGCGGCCCCCCGCTTCCTCGACGTCCTCGGCGGCACGCGGGAGGAGGGCTTCGGGCTGATCCGTTCGGCGCGACCGGAGTTCGTACGGTCCGAGCTGGCACGGGTGTACGCGGGACAGGGCCCCGTCCCGCTCTGGGTCAGGGCGCTGCACCGCGGGGACGCGGCGGCCTGGGGCACGCTCGACCGGGCCCAGCGGGCGGCCCACGAGACGGTTCTCGCGCCGGTGTGGCCGCTGGTCGAGGACCTGCACCGGGCGGAGTTCACCCGCTACGCCCTGACGGCGGCGGAGCAGGGCCTGGCCGCCGCGCTGGCGGCGGTCGCCCCGGGCTCACGGCTGCGGGACGGCGTCTGGGAGTGGCCGTCGGCCCCGTCGGCCCCGTCGGTGCTCGAAGCCCCGGAAGTCCCGGAAGCCCGGGGAGCCGGGACAGCCCCGGAAGCCGGGGAAGCCGGGAGAGCCCGTGAGGTCCGCCTCGACGGCCGGGGCCTGGTCCTGCTGCCGACCTTCCACTGGAGGGGAGGCCCGCTGGTGCAGGACCTGCCGGACCGCCCGGTGGTGCTGGCCTACCCGGCGGGTGGGGGCCTTCCGCCCGCGCCGGAGCCCCGGGGAGCGCGGAGCGAGGACGGCGGCCTGGCGGCGGCCCTGGGCCGCACGA
This sequence comes from Streptomyces zaomyceticus, assembly GCF_014656215.1. Taxonomy (GTDB): domain Bacteria; phylum Actinomycetota; class Actinomycetes; order Streptomycetales; family Streptomycetaceae; genus Streptomyces; species Streptomyces zaomyceticus. Next base: position 605,813 of record NZ_BNBZ01000001.1, read on the forward strand.
GGGCCGCCGTGCTCCGGGCCCTCGCGGAACCCCGTACGACGACCGACCTCGCCCGGCGCACGGGCATCGGCAACGCGACGGCCTCCGCCCACGCGGCAGCCCTGAGGGCGGCGGGCCTGATCACCACGACGAGAACGGGCAGATCCGTCCACCACGAGCAGACCCCCTTGGGGACGCTCGTCGTCGGCACGACGCCGTAGGACGGTGCCGACGCCCGGTGCCCGACGTCCCCGACCCTCGGCAGGCGCACCCGGACCGCCACGCGCCCGAGCGCCTCGCGGCCTGGCGCCTCGCGTCCCCGGCGCCCACGACCCGGCGCAGCCCGTCTACGACCCGGCGCCGCGCGCCCGCGGCCTAGCGCAACGCGTCGGCGACCTCGCGTGCCGCGTCCACCACCCGCGGTCCCACGCGCTCGGGCACCGCGTCCGCGAGCATCACGACACCGACGCTGCCTTCCACGCCGGTCACGCCGACCAGCGGTGCGGCCGCACCGCTCGCCCCGGCCTCGAGCTCGCCGTGGGTGAGGGTGAAGCCGGGTTCTATCAGCCCGCCCTGGCGGGCGGCGAGGATGGCGCGGCCGGCAGCGCCCCGGTCGAGCGGGTGGCGGAAGCCGGCCCGGTAGGCGACGTGGTAGTCGGTCCAGGTCGGTTCGACGACGGCGACGGCGAGCGCCTCCGCCCCGTCGACCAGGGTCAGATGGGCCGTCGCACCGATGTCCTCGGCCAGCGAGCGCAGCGCGGGCAGCGCGGCCTCCCGGACCAGGGGGTGGACCTGGCGGCCGAGCCGGAGCACGCCGAGGCCGACGCGGGCGCGTCCACCGAGGTCGCGTCGGACGAGGGCGTGCTGCTCGAGTGTGGCGAGCAGACGGTAGACCACGGTCCGGTTGACACCGAGTTTGTTGGACAACTCGGTGACGGTCAGGCCGTGGTCGGTGTCGGCGAGCAGTTTGAGGACTCTGAGTCCCCGGTCGAGCGTCTGGGAGGTTTCCGCGGTCACGACGCCCTCTCCTTCGGAGTGAGTGGCGGCGGTGCTCTCACGGGGTTGCGTCGCCGGTCCCGTCGGCGACGCACGTCAGAGGCCGCCGGCAGGAAGGGGTACACCGGCTGCGCTCCGCGGCGGCGCTGCCACGGGGCGATTGCTTTTGAGCCGGGACAGTAGCGACCCGCTCCGCTCAGCGGAAGACCTCGTCCAGAATCCGGGCGTCGACGAGCGAATAGAGACGGTTCGGGACCTTCGTCGGTCGCATGCGGGACTTTGGCGGACAAGATCGGCTTTGTCGTGCCGGTAGCGTGGAAGGGCCCGGAGGCCGACCGTGGGGGCCGGTCTCCGAGGCCGGCCCGCCGTCGGTCATCCCCGCCGGATCCACCGCCGCGCGGGACGAGTGAGGCCCGTACGACCGCCGTCGTACGGGCCTCAGCCACGTCTGTCGCACCTGCCGGGTGCGGAAACGGTCACCGCATCCGGGTGGCCCACTCCTGCACCTTCTTGATCCGTTCCCGGATCTGGCCGGCGGTGGCCTCCGCGCTCGGCGGCCCGCCGCACACCCGGCGCAGCTCCGTGTGGATCACTCCGTGGGGCTTGCCGGTCTGGTGGACGTACGCGCCGACCATCGTGTTGAGCTGTTTGCGCAGTTCGAGGAGCTCCTTGTGGGAAACGACGGGTCGCCGCTCCGCCGGAAGCTCCAGGAGGTCCGCCTCGTCGTCCGGCTTCTTGCGGCTGTGCGCGATCTGCCGGGCCTGCCGCTTCTGCAGCAGCAGCTGGACCTGGTCGGGTTCGAGGAGGCCGGGGATGCCGAGGTAGTCCTGCTCCTCGGCGCTGCCGGGGTGGGCCTGCATGCCGAACTCGGCGCTGTTGTAGAGGACGCGGTCGAAGACGGCGTCGGACTCCAGCGCCTCGAAGGGCAGCATGTCCTGTTCGCCGGTGTCCTCGTCCTGCTGGCGCTCGGCCTCCGCCATCTCCTTCTCGGACTCGGCGTACGGGTCCTCGTCCTCGCCCGCCTTCTTCGGCTTGTCGAGCACGTGGTCGCGCTCGACCTCCATCTCGTTGGCGAAGCCGAGGAGGCTGGGGATCGTCGGAAGGAACACGGAGGCGGTCTCGCCGCGCCTGCGTGATCGCACGAAACGGCCGACGGCCTGGGCGAAGAAGAGCGGGGTCGAGATCGTCGTCGCGTACACGCCGACGGAGAGACGTGGCACGTCGACGCCCTCGGACACCATGCGGACGGCGACCATCCAGCGTTCGTTGTTCTCGCTGAACTCGTCGATGCGGTTCGAGGCGCCGGTGTCGTCGGAGAGCACGACGGTGGCCTTGGTGCCGGTGATCTCGCGGATCAGCTTGGCGTACGAGCGGGCCGAGTCCTGGTCGGAGGCGATGACCAGGCCGCCCGCGTCGGGGATCGACTTGCGGACCTCGGTGAGCCGCTGGTCGGCGGCGCGCAGCACGTTGGGCATCCAGTCGCCCTTGGCGTCGAGCGCGGTGCGCCAGGCCTGCGAGACGGCGTCCTTGGTCATCGGCTCGCCGAGGCGGGCGGCGATCTCGTCGCCGGCCTTGGTGCGCCAGCGCATGTTGCCGCTGTAGGAGAGGAAGATGACCGGCCGGACGACGCCGTCGCCGAGGGCGTTGCCGTAGCCGTACGTGTAGTCCGCGGAGGACCTGCGGATGCCGTCGTTCCCCTCCTCGTACGTGACGAAGGGGATGGGGTTGGTGTCGGACCGGAAGGGCGTACCGGTCAGCGCGAGGCGCCGCGTCGCGGGCTCGAACGCCTCCAGGCAGGCCTCGCCCCAGGACTTGGAGTCTCCGGCGTGGTGGATCTCGTCGAGGATGACGAGGGTCTTGCGCTGTTCGCAGCGGTTGCGGTGGAGCATGGGCCGGACGCCGACACCCGCGTAGGTGATGGCGACGCCGTCGTACTCCTTGCTGAGCGGCCCGGCGCTGTAGTCCGGGTCCAGCTTGATGCCTATCCGCGCGGCCGCGGCGGCCCACTGCTTCTTCAGGTGCTCGGTGGGTGCGACGACGGTGATCTGCTGCACGACGTGGTGGTGCATGAGCCAGGACGCGAGGGTCAGGGCGAAGGTCGTCTTGCCGGCGCCGGGGGTGGCGACGGCGAGGAAGTCACGGGGCTGCTCCTGGAGGTACCTGTCCATGGCGCCCTGCTGCCAGGCGCGCAGCTTGCCGGCGGTACCCCACGGGGCCCGGCCGGGGAAGGCGGGAGAGAGGTGGTGTGAGGAGGTGGTGGTAGTAGTCACGATCTCCGGGTTCGACGCTCGTCCAGATATGACAACCGGGCCACCTTACCGGCGGCCCGGCCGGAACGTCGTATGAAACCGGGCCGGTGGGGCCCGGTTGCGATTCAGCTCACGTCGGGGGCGATCAGCTCGCGCAGCCCGTGGGAGATGGCCTTCACCTCGTCGATCGCGGCGGTCGCCACGGCGATGACCAGGCGCTCCGCCGCGTCGATGTCGGGTCGGAGCTGGACGCCGTTCATGGCGAGGAAGGTGACGCAGGACAGCCAGGCGGTGCGCTTGTTGCCGTCGAGGAAGGGATGGTTGATCGCGAGCGACTGGAGCAGCGCGGCGGCCTTGTCGACGAGGTCGGGGTAGGCCTCCTCGCCGAACATGGCGGCGGACGGCCGGTGCACCGCCGATTCGAGCAGTCCCGCGTCCCGTACGACGATGTGCTGGTCGTCCACCGCGTGCTCGGCGATGACCAGGACGTCCTCGGCCGAGAGGTAGACGCAGCTCACTTCAGCCGCTCCATCAGCTCGTGCCACTTGGCGGCCTGCTCCATGGCGGTCTTCCGCACGATCGCCTGCTGCGCGGTCCGGGCGAGGTAGTCGTCGACCGCCTGGAGGAGCAGGGCGTGCATGCTCGTGCCCTCCTGCTCGGCGCGCAGCTTGAGTGCCTCGGTCTGGTCGTCGCGGAGACGCAGGTTCATGGCCATACCAAAACGGTACCACCGGGTGGGGTCAGACTGGTACCGAATTACTCAGGCCCGGGCCTCGGTACCGTGCAGCCTGGTCGCCACCCACGCCCCCACCGCCGCCACCCCCGCCATCGGCAGGAAGACCGCCGCGAAAGCCGCCGGGTGCGAGCCCGTGGCCGCGGAGGACGTGACCGCGTGGCCGACCGCGCCGCCGCCCAGCGCCGCGAAGGCCGCGCCGCCCGCCGCCAGGAGCAGGACGTTCGACAGGCCGTCCGAGATCTGCAGGGCGGCCGAGTTCGCGCCGACCTCCTCGGGCGCGGAGAGCTTCATGAGCAGCACGCTCGTCGAGGCGATCACCGCCCCCATGCCCAGGCAGCCGAGACCCCAGACCGCCGCGAGCACCCACACCGGCACGGCCGTGATCAGCACGCTCGGCGCCGCCGCGATGGAGAGCGCGACCAGCACCATGCCGAGGACGACCAGCCGCTCCCGGTACGGCTCCGTCCAGGGCCGGGCCTGGATCCAGGAGCCGAGGGCCCAGGTGAGACCGCCCGCGGCCAGCGAGAACCCGGCGAGCGTGGGGCTCAGCCCCCGCTGGGTGACCAGCATCAGCGGCACGAAGGACTCGGCCGCGATGAAGGCGCCGGCGGCGATGCCCCGCAGCAGGACGACGGACGGCAGACCGCGGGCCGCCCGCCAGGTGCCGTGCGGCAGCAGCCCGCGGACGGCGGGCACGAGCAGCGCGACGCCCACCGCGGCCGGGAGCAGGGAGAGCCAGCGCAGCTCCTGGCCCCCGTACTGCAGGAGCGCCGCCCCCGCCGAGATGCCGAGCGCGAGGCGGATCCGCCGCCGGTCCCAGGGGGCGACCGGCGCGGTCGGGTCGGCGGGTCCGGAGGCGGTGCGGCGTATCGCGGGGAGGGCGAGCGCCAGCGGGAAGACGACGAGGGCGGGGATACCGACGAAGACCCAGCGCCAGCCGAGGTGCTCGGTGACCGTTCCGGCGGCCAGCGGTCCGACGACGGAGGGAACGACCCAGGACGCGGCGAACGCGGCCATGATCGCGGGCCTGAGGTGCTCCGCGTAGGCCCGGCCGACGATCACGTACAGCGCGACGATCACGAGCCCGCCGCCGAGGCCCTGGACGGCCCGGCCGAGGATGAAGAGCCACATGGCGCCGGCGGTCCCGGAGAGCAGCAGACCGGCGGCGAAGGCGCTGATGCCCGCGGTGAGGGGCGCGAGCGGACCGCTCCGGTCGGACCACTGTCCGGCCAGGACCATGGCGAAGAGGCTGGTGGTGAAGTACGCGGAGAAGGCGAAGGCGTACACGGACACGCCGTTCAGCTCGCGGGCGGCGACGGGCATGGCCGTGCCGACGGCGGTCGCCTCGAAGGCGATGAGCAGGACGACGGAGACGATGCCGATGCTGAGCGCCCGGTGGGCCGGATCGAGGACGGACCCCTTGGTGTCGTCGTCGTGCGCGACGTGCGCGACGGCACGGGCTCCGGGGCGTGGGGCGACGTCGGCGTCGCGGGGTTCGAGGGCGCTCATTCCCCCAGGGTAAGAGGTGAAGCGGGGAATGACCCCTGTCAGGAGTCCCGGTGCTGCTCAGCCCTTCGACGTACGACCGTGAACGGGGTGTGGCAGCGGTATGGCAGTCGTGTTGCACGGCACCCGAACCCCTTGAGCCCCTCCCCACCCCCGCCCTACGGTCGTACTCGTGCACAACACGACCGTGTGCCCGAGTGGTTGAGGGGCTCGCCTGCAAAGCGAGTTACGTCGGTTCAATTCCGATCACGGTCTCTATCGGATCTTCACAACCTCGCGGGGCTGTGCCAGAGTCCGCCCATGAGTGATCAAGGCAGACGCAAACTGGGCGTCCTCGCGGGCGTGGCCCTCGCCGGCGGTCTCCTGCCGGGTGTGACGCTGGGCGCGGAGCCGCTCGACGTCATCATCTCCGTCCTCGCCGCGACCCTGGTGACGGTCGTCCTCACCCAGCTCGTGCACATCGGCCCCTCGGGCCGCGTCCCCGTCCCCGCCCTGACCGTCTTCGGCCTCGCCGGCTTCGTCCAGGACGCCCTCATCTGGTGGCTGCTGTCCTGGCTGGGACCGAAGATCTCGGAACTGCGGGTCGAGGGCCTGGCCACGATCCTCCTCGCGGCGCTGATCACCCGCGCGACGGTCCTGCTGCTGTCCCAGCTGTCCCCGGCCGTCGAGACGGCCGAGGACTGAGGGAGCGGGCCGCGCGGGCCCTCAGGGCAGCAGGTCGCCGGGGACGGGGAGCTTCTCCGCGCAGCCGAGGAGCACGCGCGTGCTCTCGGCGAGGGACTTCAGCAGCTGTTCCGTCGACACGGTCGCGTCGCCCTTGCGGCCCTCGTCGTTCACCGAGACCTGGAGCGGCAGCTCCCGGCCCTGGCCGGCGGCGGTACCCGGAACCGTGCAGGTCATGACGAGCGGGGTGCCCCAGTTGTCGGCGCGGGAGGCCACGTACAGCCCGTCCGCGACGGCCCGCCAGCGGAGCCTTCCCTCTCCGGAGGCCAGGAAGTCGATGTCGTACGTCGACCATCCGACGGTGCCGGTGACCCGCGCCGACGTTCCGTCGCCCCCGCCCTCCATCTCGCACGGGTGGAACGTGGTGCGCTGGAGATCGTCCTTGCCGGCGGCCCAGCCGCGCGCCTCCGTGAGCAGGCGGTCCCGCATGTCCGTGAGCGACCGGTCGAACGGGCGGAACGCGCTGCCGAGGTCGGCGCTCACTGCGTCGACGTTCGCCCTGCCGAAGACCTCCTGGCAGGTCTTGAGCGCGGTCGGCGACACGGTCCCCGTTCCGCTCGGCTTCGGGGTGTCCGCGCCGCCGCAGGCCGTCGCCGAGACGACGACGGCGAGCGCGGCGGCGCTCCTGCCCACCCACCTGCTGATGACCGGCATGCTCACCTGACCTTCTGCTCGGTACCGCTGACGAGCTGCTCGCCGTCCAGGTAGGCGCCCCGCGCGTCGTCGAGGAACGCACGCCGCTCGGCCTCCGTCATGCCGGTGGCGTCCGCGTAGTTCATCAGCGGGTTCATCGCGCTGCCACGCCCGGTCTCCCTCGTGGAGCCGATCGACGTCCGTGCCTCGTCGTCGTTCTTGTACTCGTTGTCCTTGAGGTACTCGAGGGTGCCGGAGGCGTACGACGTGCTGACGGTCGAGCCGACGCTCTCCATGATGATCGGCACGACCGTGGCCGCCACGACGCCCGCCGCCGGACCGAGCACGATGGCCGAGCCGACGCCGACGACCGCGGTGACACCGCCGCTGACCGCGGACTTGCGCCACTCGGCCTGCTGCTCCAGGGCCAGGTTCTTCTTGTCCTCGTCGTCCTTGAAGTCCTCGGCGATCTGGGTGACGCGCGACTCGTCGAGGACACCGTGGACGAGTGAACCGTTCTTGGCGAAAGCCATGGCGTCGTCCCGGTCCCCCTCCAGCGCCTTGATGCCGCTCGCCTCGAAGACCTGCTGGGCCGCGGACATGCTCTTGTACGCGCCTTCGTCGCCCGCGACGGCCTTCATGAACTCCAGCGACGAGTTGAACCCGAAGTCCGTCCGCTTGCTGCCGTCGCTGCTGTTCCCGAAGAGCTCGTCGCGGTTGTACGCGTCTCCCGTGCCGCCGAAGTTCATCATCGAGTAGTTCAGGTCGTCGATGTAGGCGGCGCCCATGTTGCCCAGGCTGTCCATCAGCGGCTTGTGCTGCTCGCGCAGCTCGGTGCTCGAACCGTACGAGTCGATCACCTGCTTCATGATCTCGGCGGACTTCTCGTCGCGGTGCAGCTGTGGGTTGGGGTCGTCCCATCCGTGGCCCGTGGTCGCCGCCTCCAGGGCGTGGCCGAGGGCGTCCGGCATGTACTCGGCGGTCTTCTTCCAGTCGTCCGGGTTGTGGCCCTCGATGTCCGGGAAGAACTCGTACTCCTTGTTCTGGAAGTAGTCCAGGTAGCCCTTCTGGTTCCCGTCCTTCTTCGGGTCCAGATCGACCGTTCCGCCGAGGCTGCCGTCCTTGTTGTAGGACGTCGGCTCCTTGGAGAAGTACTCCTTCGACGCTTCCGGGCTGTGCCCGAGGGCTTCCAGCATGGAGACCATCGGGTCGAAGCCGGAGCCGTTGACACCCGACGGGTTGTACTGGTTCTGCAGCCAGCCTCCGCCCATCGGCTTGCTGTTGGCGAAGAGGTACGGGTCCTTCGCGTGGAGCTGGGTGACGTGTTCGGCGATCGGGACCAGGAACTTGGGGTCGTAGTTGCCGTAGCGCATGATGCCGCCGAGCAACTGGTAGCCGAAGGCCGGGTTGTTGTCGTACTTGACCAGCGGGATGCGTTCCGTGCCGAGCTTGCGCATGTCCGTGGACCACTTGTCGGTCCACGCGTCGCCGCCCTGCGTCGCCGTCGCCAGGTTCATGCCCAGGTTCTTCTGGAGTTCCTGGACGTCGGCGAGGCGCTGCTTGTCGACCTTCGAGTAGTCGTACGTGTCCGTGGACAGCTGGCCGAAGAACTCCAGCGCGCCCTTCGGACCCATGCCGTCGTAGAAGGTCCGGGAGAACTCCTTCGAGCCGCTGTTGTCCTTGAGCAGCTCGTTGAGGCGCATCAGCTCCTCGTGGGAGATGTCCCGGCCCTTCTTGGCCAGGTCGACGGCGCGCTGCGCCTCCTCGGCGTCGAGGCTGCCGTACTTCGGGGCGCTGAAGTTGTGCTTCTCGCCTGTGATGTTGGCCTTGAGGGCGTTGGAGCAGGCGACGTCCGCGTCGTCGCAGGTCTCGACGATCGCGTCGATCCGCTGCTGCATCGCCCTGATGTCGGCGTTCTCCTTGCGGACCATGTCCTGGAAGTCGGGGTCGTGCCGCATCCCCTGGTCCTTGGTCTGGGACAGCGGCTCGACGGCCTCGACCTTGCCGCTGGAGTCGACCCGGAAGCGCTGGGCCGGCGCCTCGGTCTCCACGATCTTCTTGAGGTCGTCCTTCGCCTTCTTGAAGGCGTTGTAGCCATCCTCCAGGACCTTGTGGATGCCGTCGGCGGCCTTGGCCGCGTCCTCGAACTCCTTCGCGGTCTTGTCCACGAACGGCTTCGTGACCTCGGCGTTCACTCCGCGCCAGTAGTCGTCCTTGGCCTTCGCGGCCATCGTCGTACGGGCGTCGTCGGCGAGCTTGTCCAGCTTGCCCTTCATCGCGGACCAGTCGTCGGCCGCGGACTTCATCTTGTCGAGCGGCGCCTGGTACACGTTGTCAAAGGTCAGCACAGCAGGTCCCCCGCCTACTTGAAGTACTCGTTGATCTTGGATGCCGCGAGGGCCGCCTGGATGTCCGCCTCTTCCTTGGCGTGCGAGGCCGCGCTGTAGTCGAGGTGGTTGGAGATGTTGGCGCAGGCGTCGAGCAGCGTGTTCAGCTGCGAGCTCCACGTCTCCTGCACGGTCGACATCGCCGACCCGGTGGCGAAGCCGTGGCTGGACAGACTCGTCGCCGCGTCCGTGGTGTTCGTCCGCGCGTGGTTGCCGTCCTTGGCCAGCCGGCCGTGCAGCGCGTACGCGGCGCCGCCGATGGCTCCGAGCTTGTCCTGGTCGACGCTGAGGTCGGCGTTCCCGCCGCCACCGCCACCGGGCTCGGGGGCGACCTGGTTGAGCCTCATGCTCACACCGGCCGTGGACGCGGACCGTACCGACGCCCACTCCTGTTCGAACGACATGCTCTCCCCCGTGACGGTGATCGTTCCGGCTTCGCCTCAGCAAGTTCCGTGCCCACGGAAACACGGTGATCGTAGTCCCCCCGGTGCCTGTTCGAGCCCGGCCGACCGGGAATCACCGCCGACCCCGACATCTTCACGGTGTCCGCATGCCCGCTTCACCTTCGCAACCGGGACACCCCGGACTTCCCGGACCACCCCACCGCCGGTCCCCGCTCCCTCTCCCCTTCCCGCACACCTCCCGCGCACGGCCTCCCGCCCCCGCCTCGGTAGGCTCGACCCGCCCCCGTCACCACGGGGTGCACGAACGACGGGGGGCACGAGCGGTGGAACAGTCGCGCACACAGCAGGAATCCGCGCGGCGGATCGGTCCGTTCCGGCTGATCACCCGCCTCGACCCGCCCCATTCCGTCCTGCCCTGCCGCCGGTTCGTGGCCCGCACCGAGGACGGCGAGCACACCGTGCTGCTCAACACCCCGCTGCCCGGCACCGATCCCGCCCGGTTCGCCGCGGAGGCCGAAGCCGCCCGCTTCCTCCTCGGTCCCTGGATCGCCCCGGTGACCGGAGTGGCCGGCCCCGGCGAGGCGCCCTGGTCCGCGAGCCCGTACCTTCCGGCGCTCCCGCTCCCCGTGGCGCTCGCCGTCCACGGCGGCCCACTGCCCGAGGCCACCGTCCGGGCCGTCGGCGCCACCCTCGCCGAGGCGCTGGCCACCGCGCACGGCCAGGGCCTCACACACGCCGGGGTCTCCCCCGCCGCCGTGCTGCTCACCGCCGACGGCCCCCGGCTGACCTGCTTCGGCGCGGTACGGGCCGCCTCGGCCGACGGCGAGCCGCGCACCGGCCTGCCGGGCCTCGACCCGGGGGCGCTCGCCCCCGAGCAGGCCTCGGGCGGCCGGCCGCGTCCGCCGGGCGACGTCTTCGCGCTCGGCGCCGTCCTCGCGTACGCCGCCACCGGTCACACGGTGCCCGAGCGGGACGAAATCCCGCCCGCCCTGCGCCCGGTGATCGCCTCGTGCCTGGCCCGCGACCCGGCCGACCGGCCCACGGCCGCCGCCCTCATGACGGCGCTCGCCCCGCCGTCCACGCACGAGACGGTGCTGAACTCGGGCGGCTCCCTGCTCTCCCCCGGCTGGCTTCCGGGCCGGGTGGTCGCCGCGCTGGCCCGCCAGTCCTCCGAGCTCCTCGCCGCCGAACTCCCCGAGCCGGCCCGGGTCTGAACACCCCCGCCCCGGCTGCCCGCCCGCGTACCTGCCCGCCCTCCCTTCCCCGGACCTGACGGACCTCATCCATGCTGTCGCCCCTGACCCACGACGACCCGGCCGACGTCGCCGCCCACCGTCTCCTCGCCCGCCTCGGCTCCGGCGGCATGGGCACGGTGTATCTGGCGCGCACCCCCGGCGGCCGTACCGTCGCGCTCAAGACCGTGCACGCGCGGCTCGCCACCGACCCCGCCTTCCGTGCCCGTTTCCGGCTGGAGACGGACGCGGCGCGGATCATCGGCGCCCGCCACGGCGCGGCCGTCGTCGACGCCGATCCCCTGGCCGAGACACCCTGGCTGGCCACCGAGTACGTCCTCGGCCCGCCGCTCGACGACGCCGTCGCGCTCGGCGGCCCCCTCCCCGAACCGACCGTCCGCGCCCTGGGCGCGGCGCTCGCCGGGGCCCTCGCCCAGCTGCACTCCTCGGACGTGGTCCACCGCGACCTGAAGCCCTCGAACGTCCTCGTCACCGCGTACGGCCCGAAGATCATCGACTTCGGCATCGCCCGCGCGGCCGGCGACGAGCACCTCACACGGACGGGAGCGGCGGCCGGCACGCCCGCCTTCATGTCGCCGGAGCAGGCGAGCGGCCAGGAACACCCGCCCGCGGGCGATGTGTTCGCTCTCGCCGGTGTCCTCGTCTTCGCCGCCACCGGCCACGGCCCGTTCGGTACGGGCTCCGCCGCCGACCTCCTCTACCGCGTCCGCTACGCCGATCCCGACCTCTCCGGCGTACCCGAGGCACTGCTGCCGCTCCTGACGGCCTGCCTCTCCAAGGACCCGGAGGCCCGCCCCACCACCGGTGACCTGATCGACCGTCTCCACGACGGCCACGGCGAGTTCGCCGACCATCTGCCGCCGCTACTCCTCACCGACATCGCCCGCCGCGCGACCGATGTCTGGCTGCACGCGCCGCACCGGCTGCCGGCCCCCGCTGAGTCCGCGGTGGCCGAGACCACCCCGGGCACCCCAGTCTCCCGCCGCCGTCTGCTCTCCGCCGGCGGTGCCGCCCTGCTCGGGGTGGCGGGCGCCGGTGGCGGGGCCTGGGCGTGGCTGCGCTCCCGGGACGACGAGGGCGGGACCGGGACCACGACGGGCTCGGTGACCGCGACGGGCCCCACCGCCATCCCCGCGAAGACGGCCTCCGACGGCGCCCCCACGGCCCTGTGGCAGGGCGAGGTGCTCGACCGCGAGCAGAAGGCCTTCCCCCTGCTCGCCGGTGGCGTCGTCGGCTTCGCCGAGACGGTCTCCTTCCGGGCCGTGTCCCCGAAGGACAACGCCGAACTCTGGACCGACAACAAGGTCTCGGAGCCCCTGCAGATCACCACCGACGGCACGTCCTTCTACGCCGCGGACGGGCCCGTCGACGGTCCGGGCCGACTCCACATCCGTACGCTCGCCCCCCTCACCGGCGAGGAGACGGCCCGGACGGTCACCCTCAAGGGCTTCGACGGCGCCGGCAGGAACATGGAGGTGTTCACGGTCTCCGGCGGAATCCTCTACGCGACCGCCCGCCGCGGCTCCTTCGACGACCCGCTGGAGAAGAACGACGTCGACTGGCACATGTTCGCCGTCGACCTGCGCACGGGAAAGTTCGTGTGGCGCTTCGCGTACGACTGGGACGGCGTCCGCCCGTGGCTCTCCAGCATCGTGGGCGACCGGCTGATCCTCGGCAAGAACAGCGGCGACCTGGATTCCTTCCTCGTCCAGGCGAGGGACCTGCGCACCGGCCGTCAGCTGTGGCAGCGCAGACTGCCCCTGGAGGACTCGTCCTGGTACATCCCCGGCCAGCTCACCACCGACGACCGGCACGTCTACGTGGGCGGCGACCGGCTGCGGGCCCTGCGCGTCACCGACGGCAGGATCGCCTGGGAGTTCGGCTCGGGCACCAGAAGCACCGAGTACGGCGTGCCGGTGCTCGCCGACGGGCTCGTCCACGTGAACAAGAACGGCGTGGGGATCGTGGCCGTCAGCGCGGACAAGGGCCTCAAGCGCTGGGAAGAGGTCTACTCGGGCCGCAGCCTGACGCCGTCCCTCTTCGACAAGCCCGTGGTCGGCGAGAAGTACGTGTACGCACCCGTCCAGGGCGGCCTGAGCGCGGTCGACCGCACGACGCACGTCTCGGACTGGGTGTTCCCGACGGACGCGACACGGTTCGTCGTCGACAAGGACCGGAAGCGGATCATCGGGGCCGGGAAGTCGAGCGTCATGGCCATCCCCTACGCCTGACCTGCCCCCGCCCCGGCTTCTCCCCGACGTCTCAGCGCTTCAGTTCACTTCACTTCTCTCCTCTTCCGATTCCAGCAGAAGGCATTTCCGTGACCACGCAGCCCCTCGCCACCGGCGATCCGCTCCGGCTCGGCCCGTACCGCCTGCTCGGCGTCCTCGGCGAGGGCGGCATGGGCAAGGTGTACGTCGGCAGGGACGCCACCGGAGCCCCCGCCGCCGTCAAGGTCCTCCGCCCCGAACTCGCCCACGACCAGCACCTCGCCCAGCGGTTCGTCCGCGAGGCCGACATGGCGCGGGCCGTCACCAGCAGGGGCGTGGCCCGGGTCCTCGGAGCGCAGACCGAGGGCGGACGGCCGTGGATCGCCGCCGAGTTCCTCGCGGGACCGACGCTCGACGAGGCCGTCAAGGCGTACGGGCCGATGGACGAGGCCGCCGTCCGCGCCCTCGCCCACCAGCTCGCCCGCACCCTCCACGACATCCACGCGGCCGGCCTGGTCCACCGCGACCTCAAGCCCGCGAACATCGTGCTCACCTCGACCGGCCCGCGGATCATCGACTTCGGCATCGCGCGTCCCGAGCACGGCCTCACCCTCACGACGACGGGCCAGATTCCGGTCACCCCGGGCTACGGGGCCCCGGAACAGGTCCTGGGGCAGCGCGTCGGCCCCGCGTCGGACGTCTTCTCCCTCGGTGCGGTCCTCGTCTTCGCGGCGGGCGGCCGCCGGGCCTTCGACGGAGCGCACGTGCCGGCCGTCCAGTACGAGGTCGTGCACGGGACGGCCGACATGAGCCTGGTGCCGCCGCAGCTCCAGGAGCTGATCGGGCCGTGCCTGGCGAAGGACCCGGCGTTCCGTCCGACGCCCCCGCAGGTCGCGGCGGCCTTCGCCCCGCCGAAGGGAGCGGACCGCGCCTGGCGCAAGGGCCCGCTCGCCGAGGACATCAAGCGACGCGAGACCGCGACGAAGCGGCTGACCGCGCCCGCGGACACCGCCGTACCCTCCTCGCCGTCCCGGCGGCGCTTCCTCACCGGAGCAGCCGTCGGCGTGGCGGTCCTGGGTACTGGCGGCGGGGTGGGCGCGTGGTGGCTGAACCGGGGCGCGAAGACCCCGTCGTTCGACGTGCCGCCCGCCGTGGCGACCCCGGAGGCGGCCTTCGTCTCGAGCATCGACATCCGGCAGGACGAGGCCCCCGACACCCTGTGGGGCCCGCTCGACGTGACGGCCCCGGAGGGTGAACTCCCCCTGCCGGTACGGGATGTGGTGATCGTGCAGGCGAAGACGGGCGGGCTGCTCGCCCTCGCCGTCAAGGACGGGAAGGAGCGATGGAGGGCCAAGGACATCGACGCCGACGCCGGTTTCGTCTCCGTCGCCGACCGGCTCGTCGTCGGCGTCGACAAGGAGGGCGGGCTGCGCGCGTTCGTGGCCTCCACCGGCGCCCCCGTCTGGCAGACGGGCAGCGACGTCGACGACGTCCTCGCCGCCGACGACACCCATGTCTACCTGGTGACGAAGGACAACGAGCTCCGCGCCGTCAACGCCTGGACCCTCGCCACGACATGGGCCCGCCCGATGACGTCACCCCGTTCGCAGAACGGCCCCGCGAAGGCCGCGGTGGGCAGGAAGCGGCTCGTGATCCACGGCCGGGACGGCCACTGCGCCGCGCTCTACACCGAGACGGGCGAGACGGACTGGGAGATCAAGGACCAGGGCACCGACGGCCAGGCCCCGACGCTCGGCGACAACAACACCGCCTACTTCGGCGGCTCCCAGCTGACGGCCCGCCGCCTCGACCGCGGTGACTTCATCTGGACGGAGCGGGCGAAGAGCGAGGCGTCCCCGCACGGTTGGGGAACCCCTGTGGCGAGCGGCGACCTCGTCTTCGCGTCCAACGCGTACAACGCCTACCGGTACAGCACGCAGCCGGGCATGAACTCCTCGATCTCGGACTGGTACGAGGTCCTGGACGACACCGGCCCCGGCAACGTCAACCCCCCTGTCGTGCAGGGCGCGACGGTCTGGTTCCACGCCCCGGACAACAGCTACGTCCAGGTCGTCCACAAGACCACCGGCACCCGCCTCTTCCAGGCGAAGTTTCAGCGCACGGGCTCCTACCAGCTGGCGAGCGGCGGCAACCGGGTCTTCATCGCCCGGGGCGGCCGCATCGCGGCGATGCCGGTGTTCGAGAGGTAGAGCCCGGCCGGTCACCCGGTGCACGGCCCCGTCAGGGAGGACGGGGCCTCCTGGGGGACTGGGCGGAGGAAGGGGCCTACTGGGCGGACTGGACGGATGCGGGGGCCGGGACGGTCTTCGGCACCCCGGTCGCCAGCCCGTCGCCTTCGCAGCCCAGCTTCGCGGAGACCTGCCGGGCCGCCGCGTTGGCGAGGGTGATCAGCCGGGTCCGGTGCCGCAGGTCCGTCTCCGGGACGTCCGCCGGGCCCCGGACCACCGCTTCGACGACGAGGGAGCGGGCGGGGGCGTCGAGACGGCAGGAGAAGTAGAGACGACCGATCCCGGAGGAGGCGAAGGCCTCGAGCCCCGAGGCGTAGGAGGTCACCGACTTGGCGAGCGCCGGGCCCAGGTAAGGCCCCTTTCCCGCCGCGCGCACCTCGATCCTGAGGTCCTTCCGGCCGAGCTCGACGGCCCGGAGGCCGCAGTAGCGCACCGGCTGCGGCCGGTAGGAATCGGCCCAGGGCGCGGCCGCGTCGTCACGCAACCGCTCGATGGCCTTGTCCGGCTTCGACAGGTCGTCCTCGAAGTGCTCGGTACCCACGACGGCTTCGAGCGCGGCGGCGACGGGCGCGGCCGAGGCGAAGCCCCCGCAGGCCTCGGCGGCCGTCAGGCCCTCCGGGCCCTTCGTGCCTTCCCCGTCGGCGGTGCCGCCGGAGCAGCCCGCGAGGAGAGCGGCCACCGCCACAGCGGCACCGATGCGTACGCCGCGCGCGTCACGGATGGTCACCGGAATCGTCGCCCTCAGCCCCGTCGCGAACGGAGTACGGGGACGGCGACGGCCCCGGCGATCAGCACCGCCGCGCCGATGCCGATCCCGATCCAGAGGCCGGTGTTGCCGCCCTCCTCCGCGGCCGCGACGGCCGGGGCGGAGGCCGCGGGGGACTCCACGGGGGCCGGGTCGGCGGTCGCGTTGCCGGTGGCCCCGGCCTCGGGGGCCTTGGTCTCCGGGGCCTTCAGGTCGTCGATGGGCCGGACGTCGGCCGGGCCCGGGTCGCCGGGCGTCTTCAGCGTACGGAGCGGCCGGATGGCGCCGTAACCGACGAAGTCACTGCGCTTCTCGCCCCCGGTCGGGGCGGCGACGGTGTTGAGCATGACCTTGAGGACCTGGTTGTTGGTCCAGTCGGGATGCTTCGACCAGAGGAGCGCGGCGGCGGCGGAGGCGAGGGCGGTGGCGTCACTGGTACCGGTGGACTCGCAGATCCCGGTACCGCCGCCGCAGGCGGAGACCGTGTCCTTGCCGGGTGCGACGATGTCGACCTGGTCGCCGTGCTGGGACATGGGGATGCGCTTCATGCTCTTGTCGACGGCACCGACGCCGACGACGCCGGGGGTCGCCCCCGGGTACATCAGGTCGTTGCCCTTCTCGGCGTCGTTGCCGACACCGGCGAAGACCAGTGCGCCCTTGTCCAGGGCGTACTTCACCGCTTCCGTGAGCTGCTGCGAGCCGGTCGGCGACGCCTGCGAAATGTTGATCACCTTCGCCCCGGAGTCGGCGGCGTAGCGAATCGCCTGGGGCATGACCTTGTTGAACTCTTCGTCGGCCGCCGCCTGACTCTTGTCGCCCCCGGTCCCGCCCGGCACACGGACCGGAAGGATCTTGGCTCCGGGAGCCAGCCCGAAGGCGCCGTTGCCACCGTCGCGGGCCCCGGTGCCGGCGATGAGCCCGGCCATACCCGTGCCGTGCCCGGAGTAGTCGGTGAACTGGTCACCCGGCTTGTCCGGAGCGAAGTCCTTGCCCGCGAGAACCTGGCCTCGCAGATCGGGATTGTCTCTCTCCACACCGGTGTCGAGAACAGCGACAGTGACACCCTTGCCCGTGCTGAGCTGCCAGATCTCCTCGGCGCCCATGGCATCCAGGTGCCACTGCCGGGCGCGGATACCCTCCGCGTGGGCGGGTGCGGAAGCGATGCCCACCAGCAGCATCCCCAAGGCGGCCGAGGCGGTGACTCGGGCACGGCTCCGACGAATACTGCTGGTACGCATCTGCTTCCTCGCGCTGATCAGTCGATGACGGGCGGCGCCACGCGGCGCCCCTGCTGCCAGGTCTCCTCGTCCTCGACAAGGTAGTCGGGACGCTCTCCGTTCGTCTCCTCGCGCCGGTCGCCGGCCTGCGTGGAGCCTCCGCGCACGAGGCCGGAGCCACCGGGCGTGAAGGGGCGTGCACCGGTACCGGTGGTCCCGGCGCGCTGCGCCTTGCCGCCGACGACTCCGCCGGCCTCACCGGCGAGACGGCGCCCGCCGCTGATGCCGTTCTGGCCGGCGCCCATGCCGCCGCCCATCGGGCCGCCCATGCCGCCGCCCATGCCGCCGCCCATGCCGCGGCCCATGCCCGTGGCATTGCGGCCGCCCTGCTCCGTGCCGATGACGGTGCTGCGCGGGAGACCGGTCTGGGGGCGTCCCGCGTTGGGTACCGCCTTGCCGCCGCTGATGCCCTCGCGGGTGCCGCCCAGCGGGCCCGGGCCCGTCGGAAGGCCGCGCGGGCCGGTGGTCATCGGGTTCCGTGTGCCACCGGTGACGGGGCCGGTGGGAGGCAGCGATCCCGGGCCGGTCTTGCCGGGAAGCGGAGGCATGCCGGTCGTGGTCACGAACGGGGGCGTGACACCGTCCGGCTTGTTGATCGGCGGCGGACCCCCGGGGGTCGGCGTCGTCGGTCCGGGCGTGGTGGTGGTCGGCGGCAGCGTGTCCACGCTGTCGATGCCGAGGTCCACGGGGACGTCGGGCCGGACCTCGGGACGGACCGGATTCGTCGGGCGGCTCGGGTCGTTCGGGGGCTGGACGATGTTCGTGTCCGGCGTGGTCCGGGTGTCCTGCGGCTGCGGACGCGTGGTGTTCGTCTGCGGCGTTCCGGTGTCGGTACCCGTGGAGCGGTCGCCCTGCGGCGTGGATCCGATGTAGCGCTCCCCGCTACCGATGTTGCCTCCGTCCGAGGGAACGAACGCCCCCGGCGGCGGCGGGAACGTGGGCGGCACCTCGTTGTTCATCCGGTGGCTCGACCACTGGTACGTCGACGAGAGGCGGCGCATCTCCGCTGCCGCCGCCTGCCGGTTCGCCTCTTCCTTGGCCTGGATGGCCGCGGCGTCCTCGGAGTCGGCCATGGAGCTCTTGGCCTTGCCCGCGATCGTCTGCGAGTCCGGGTCGTTGTGGTACTTCCGCGCGGCGGCCAGGTTCTCCTTGGCCTGCTCGTGCGAGGTGTACCGGGGCATGGCGCTCTGCGCCGAGGCGATGGCGTTGGAGTTGTCCTCCATCGGCACCGCGCCCTTCTTGCTGTAAGTGGCGAGCGCCGACGTCGAGTTGGCCACGTTGGTGGCCCATTCGACGAAGGCCTTCTCGGCCTCGCCCTCCCAGTCCATGCCCTTCATGCGGACGCGCAGATCCTCGGCGATCTTCTCCATCTGCATCCCGATGGTCTTCAACCGCTGTGCCGCGTCCCCGACGTAGAAGCTGCTCGCCTCGTCCAGCCACGCCAGCATCTGCTGGTGGGACATGCCGCTGAAGTCGGTTCCGCCGCCTCCGCCGCCCTCTGCAGGCCTCATCTGTCGCCTCTTCCCCGTGTCCCTGAAATTCCGTCGGCGGCTGCCTACTTGAAGGAGCCGTCGCCTTCGGTGCCCTCGCTGCCTTCGCTGGCAGGTGCGCCCTTGCCGGCCTCGATCTCCGCCTGGCGCTTCGCGTCCTTCGTCCGCTGGTGGATCTCGATCATCCTGCGCTTGACGTCGTCGTCCATCTCCTCGATGCCGTTCTTGGAGGCGACGATCGCGATGCCGAGGCCCTCCAGGCAGTCGCTGAGGAGGACGGAGAGGTCCACGAGGCGGCCGAGGACCGCGTCGTAGGCGGTGTACACGCCCTGGGCCTCGGCCCAGGCGGCGCCGCCGCCGCCGAACTTGTCGCGCGTGACCGTTTCCGTCTTGATCTTGTCGGCGCTCGCCTCGGAGCCGCTCAGCTGATCGATCAGGCCCTGGACGTCCTTGCGGAACGTCTCCATGGAATCCGCGCTGTACCGCAGGGCCTGCGCCGACATGCCCATGCCCACGATCGCCATACCCGTACCCCTCCCCCGTGAACCACCTGCTGTGACGTCCGCGTCCATGACGTCTACTACCGAGTCTAGAAGTTCACTGTAGCCAGGAACGACGACAGTGCGCACCTCCGGGTTGCACAAGCAACGGACATCACATGGTTACGAATTGGGCACGGCGACGGCCGCCTGGGGGCGGATCGGGAGGCGGTTGACCGGCCGTCCGGTCGCCGCGCGCACCGCTGAGGCCACTGCGGCGGGTGAGGTGACGACCGGGATCGCGCTGGCGGCCTTGGCGCCGAAGGGTGCGACGACGTCGCGCTCCTCGACCAGTTTCACGATGCGAATGTCCGGGGCATCCAGGGATGTCGGGAGTGCGTAGCCGGTGAAGTCGGGGTGCCGGACCAGGCCGCGGGCGGTGCGGAGGTTCTCCGTGAGGGCCGCGCCGACGCCCTGGGTGACGCCCGCCTCGATGCGGGTGGCGAGCTGGGCGGGGTTGAGGATGCGGCCGACGTCCTGGGCGACGGCCATCTCCACGACGCGTACGGCACCGAGTTCGATGTCCACGTCGACCACCGCGCGGATCGCGCAGAACGCGAGGCCGACGAACGCGTCGCCCTGGCCCGCCTCGTCGAGCGGCTCGGTGGGGTGGGGGCGGCACTGGGCGGTGGCCCAGAGTTCCTTGCCGTCCATCGCCTCGGTGACCGTCGTCGAGAGGACACCGTCGTACGAGGTGATCTTGCCGTCGGTGATCTGGAGGAGCTCCGTCGACATGCCGAACTGGTGGGCCAGCGGCTGGAGGAGCTGGGTGCGGACCATCTTCGCGGCCCGTTCCACCGCTCCGCCGGACACCCAGGTGTGGCGGCCGTGGGCCGCGGGACCCGCCGGCGGCTGGTCGGTGTCGACCGGAGCCACGTGGACCTCGTCGATGCCGAGGGTGTCCTGCACGATCTGCCGGGCGAGCGTCGAGAAGCCCGAACCGGTGTCCACGGCCGAGCAGATGACCGTGGCGATCCCGTCCTGGACCCGGACGGTGGCCGTGGAGACCTCGTCGGTGCCCTCGGCGCCGAGCATGTGCACCATGCCGAGCGCGTAGCCCACGCCCCTGCGCACCGCGCCGGGTTCGCCCGCGCCCTCGGGGCCGCCGGGCAGCAGCCACTCGCCCTCGGGGGTGTCCTTGGGCAGCGGGGGGAGCGGGAAGTCCCGTACAGCAGCGAGGAGTTCGGCCACCGGGGCCGGGCAGGTGACCGTCTGGCCGGTGGGCAGGATGTCGCCCGTCGCCATGACGTTCCGCATGCGCAGCTCGGCCGGGTCGACGCCGAGCTTCGCCGCCAGTTTGTCCATCTGCGCCTCGTAGGCCGCGCACACCTGCATCGCGCCCTCGCCCCGCACATGGCCGGACGGCGGGTTGTTCGTGCGGACCGCCCAGCCCTCGACGAAGGCGTGCGGGACGACGTACGGGCCGCAGGCGAAGGCCACGGCGGCCGCGAGGGACTCGGACGAGGAGTCGGCGTAGGCGCCCGCGTCGAGGAGGATCTGCGCCTCCACCTTCACCAGGTGCCCTTCGGCGTCCGCGTGGTGCCGGTAGCGCAGCAGGGTGGGGTGTCGGTGGGCGTGGCCGAGGAAGGATTCCTCGCGCGTAGCGGTGAGCTTGACCGGGCAGCCGGTGCGCAGCGCGAGGAGGCCCAGCGGGATCTGGAAGCCCGGGTCCTCGCGGTCGCCGGTGGCGCCGGGGACACCGGTGACGACCAGCTTGACCTGCTCGGGCGGCAGTCCGAAGCAGGCGGCGGCCAGGTCGCGGTCGGTGTGCGGGTCGGTGGAGGCCGTGTACAGCTCGACGCCGCCGTCGGGCCGGGGCACGGCGAGGCCGGCCTCGGCGCCGATGGGTGCCGGGTCCTGGCGTCCGATCCGGTACAGCCCCTCGACGACGACCTCGCCGGTGGCGTCCGGGTCGCCGAAGCGGAGCGGAATGTGCCGGATCAGGTTGCCGTCGGGGTGCAGCGCCTCGGCCTCGAACGCCTTCTCCGGGTCGGTGACCGGGTCGAGGAGCTCGTACTCGACGCTGATCGCGGCGGCGGCGAGCCGGGCCGTGTCGGGGTGGTCGGCGGCGACGGCGGCGATCGCCTCGCCGTGGTGCCGGACCAGGTCGGCGGCGAAGACCGGCCGGTCGGCGACCCGCCGGCCGTAGGTCGCCGCGCCGGGCACGTCGGCGGCCGTCACCACGGCCCGTACGCCCGGCATGGCGGTCGCGGCGCCGGTGTCGACGGAGACGATGCGGGCGTGCGGGTGCGGGGAGCGCAGGATCGCGGCCCAGAGCAGACCCTCGGCCCACAGGTCGGAGGCGTAGGGGAAGGTGCCCTCGGTCTTCGCCCGCGACTCGGCCTGCGGGAGGGAGGCGCCGAGGCCGTGCGCGGGCTGCTCCTGGCCCGGGGGCGGGCCGGGGTTGTCCAGGACCGGGGCCGTGGGAACGGCGGTGGTCGCGTCGCTGCTCACGCCATGCCTCCGTCGTGCGGGTGGGGAATCTGGTGCGGGACACGGGGCTCGTCGGCGGTGTCGGCCGCGGCGGCCGCGGCGCTCGCCTCGCGCTCGGCGACGACGTCCTGTACGGCTTCGAGCACACCGCGGTAGCCGGAGCAGCGGCACAGGTTGCCTGCGAGCGCCTGGCGGGCCTCCAGCTCGGTGGGGGCGTGGTTGCCCTCCAGGAGGTCGTGCACGGTCATACACATGCCGGGGATGCAGAAGCCGCACTGGACGGTGCCGCACTTGGCCATGGCCCGCTGCACGTCGGAGGGCTCCCCGTCGACCGCGAGGCCCTCGACCGTCCGCACCTCGCTCCCGGCGGCGGTGGCCGCGGGGACCAGGCAGGAGGCGACGAGCCGGCCGTCGACCTGCACGTTGCACGCGCCGCACTCGCCCTGCGAGCAGCCGTCCTTGGCCCCGGCGAGGCCGAGGCGCTCGCGCAGGACGTAGAGCAGCGATTCACCGATCCAGGAGCCGGTGACGGGCCGGTCGGCGCCGTTGACGCGGAGGGTGTACGAGGTGTGGGGGTGCTCGTCGCTGTCGGTGGAGGCGTAGAGGCTCGCGCCGGGCACGGGGTCGGAACCGGCGTCGGGGCCGAGGTCGGGTCCGGTGGCCGGGTCGGGCTCGCCCGCCGGGTCGGGCTCGCCCGCCGGGTCGGACGCGCCCGGCTCGTCGGACACCTCCCCGGCGGTCGCGTCGGCGTCCGGAGCGGCTGCCACGACGGCGGCGTCCGCGGAGTCCACGGGCTCGCCCACCGGGGCGGTCACCGGCTCGGCCTCCGGGTTCACGCCCTGCTCTTCGTCCGGCTCGCCGGAGAACGCGGCGGCCT
Source organism: Streptomyces zaomyceticus (assembly GCF_014656215.1). GTDB lineage: Bacteria > Actinomycetota > Actinomycetes > Streptomycetales > Streptomycetaceae > Streptomyces > Streptomyces zaomyceticus. The sequence goes on from NZ_BNBZ01000001.1 coordinate 628,499, forward strand.
CCGCGGCCGGCTCCTCCGGGAGCGCCCATGGCGCCGGGGCGCCGCCCGGCAGGGTCGCCGGGGCCTCGGCGTACGGCCTGGGGTCCGGTGCGGCGAACCCGCCCGGCTCCTCCCCCGCTTCGACGTGCTCGGCCATGTCCGGTACGGCCGGAATCGTCCACTGGCCCGTGGTGCCGGGGTCGGCGGCGGCCGGCGGCGCCTCGGTGAAGCGCCACTCGGCCGTCGCGTGCGGGTCCTGGTCGAAGTGCTCGGCGTGCCCGAGCTCTTCGGGGTGGCCCGGGTGTTCGGCGTGCCCGAGCTGTTCGGCGTGATCGGCGTGCCCGATGTGCCCGTAGTAGCCGGGCTGGTCGACGTACTCGCCCTGCCCGGGCCGCCCGCCCTGCTCCGCGTACTCCGTGCCGTCGAAGTACTGCGTGTGCTCCGCCTGCGTCGGCAGGTGGACGTTCCACGCACCCGTCGCCGCCGGGTCGGTCGCCGCCGTCGGCGTGAGCGGCTGGAGCGGCGTGATCATCGGCGGTACGTAGCCGTGGCCGGGCGCCTCCAGGGGCACTCCGTCCAGCATGAAGTCGGGCGGCAGCTGGACGAACGCGGTCGCGTCCCCGTCGTAGCCCTCGCTCTGCGGGATCGGCTCCCAGCCGCCGGGGCTCACGCCCTGGTTCCCGTGCTGTTCGTTGCTGCTCACGACAGTGCCCTCCCCAGTGCCCGTCGGGCGAGTGCGGCGACCGTGCGCCGCAGGTGCTGTACGGCCGGGGGCAATACTCCGTCGCCCGGCGGGTCCGGGATGCAGGCGGCGGCGACGTACTCGCCGAACGCCGTGAGCGCCTCCGGGGCGAGCCCGCGGTCGTTGTCCCAGTCCACCAGCGAGGCGATCCAGCGCTCCGCCTCCAGCGGGCGCAGCGGCATCGGGGCGACGGCGCCGACCGCGCAGCGGACCCCGCGCCGGGCCGGGTCGAGGACGACGGCGACGGAGGCGGTGGCACGGGCCGGGCCGGTGCGGCCGGTCGCCTTGAGGAAGACCTGGGGGGCGTGGAGCAGCGGGACGCGGACGAAGGCGACGAGCTCGCCGGGGGCCAGCAGGTCGCGTCCTGCCAGCAGGTGGGAGACGGGGATCTCGCGGCTGCCGAGCGGCCCGAGGACGACCAGGTCGGCCTCCAGGGCGGCGAGGACGGGCAGCGAGTCGCCGGTGGGCGCGGCGGTGACGACGTTGCCGCCGAGGGTGCCCGCGTTGCGGATCTGGGGCGGTCCCGCGGCGCGGGAGGCGGCGGCGAGGGCCGGGATGAGGGCGGCGAAGTCGGGGCGGCCCATCCGGGCGTGGGTGAGGCCCGCGCCGAGGAGGGCGTGTCCGTCCTGGTACTGCCAGCCGCGGATCTCGTTGATGCGGCTCAGGCCGACGAGTCCGGCGGGTCGGAGCTGACCTTTGTTGACGGCGGCCATCAGGTCCGTGCCGCCGGCGACGGGCACGGCGGCCGGCATGGCCGTGAGCGCCGCCACGGCCTCGTCGAGCGAGGCGGGCAGCGTCACGGACTGCGCCGTCTGTGGTGCGTGCGTGGTCAACCCGCTGCCCCTTCCCGGTGTCCCGGTGGTCCCCGACTGTGCCCGGCGGTCGCGCCTGCGTGTGGGCGTACCGTACGTGCTCACAGGCCGGACGTGGCAACTCTGGCACATCTTCCGAGCGGTCCGGCGCGAGGGTCCGCGAAGGACTGTTCCGTCCGGGACGCCCCATGGAGCGACGGTAACTTCCGTTTCGCCGCTCTTGGGTGAAGGGGGGACGTCGGGTCCCTCACACGATCGGGGGCCTGCCCTCCAGGGGGCGCCCGAGGACCCCGGGGCGCTGCTGCCGGGGGTGGGGTCCGGCGGGCGGCCGGTAGTCGACGCCGAGGGCGTCGAGGCGGCGGTAGTGGGTGTCCATCCGGCGCTCGAAGGCCGGGTAGTCGCGCGCCTCGGGCGCGGGCAGCGCGGACCAGGCCACCTCGGCGAAGGCGGCGAGGCGCGGGAAGACCTGGTAGTCGACGCGGGACCGGTTCTGCATGACCTCGGTCCAGACGTTGGCCTGGGTTCCCAGGATGTGGGCGGCGGCCTCGGGCGAGAGGCCCGGCGGGACGGGCTCGAAGCGGTAGACGTCCTCCAGGGTGCGGACGTATCCGATGGGCATCGGTTCGTCCTCGCCGGGCGCCTGACGGTGGTCCAGGTACACCTGTTGCTCGGGGCACATGACGACGTCGTGGCCGGCCTCGGCGGCCGCGATCCCGCCCCCGTACCCCCGCCAGGACGACACGGCCGCGCCGTCGGCGAGGCCGCCCTCCAGGATCTCGTCCCAGCCGATGAGCCGCCGTCCGCGGGCGGCGAGCCAGCGGTCGAAGTGGCGGATGAACCAGGACTGGAGCTCGTCCTCGTCGGCGAGTCCGAGTTCCGCGATACGGGCCTGGGCGGCCGGGGAGGCCTTCCACTGGTCCTTGGGGCACTCGTCGCCGCCAACGTGGACGAAGGGTGACGTGGCCGCCGGGAAGAGGTCGAGGACCTCCTCGAAGACCCCCTCGTAGAAGCGAAGGACCGCTTCGGTGGGGGCGAGGACGTTCGGGTTGACGCCCCAGCTGTCCCAGACGGTGAGGGCGGCGGTGTCGACGACGTCGGTGTTGCCGAGTTCGGGGTACGCGGCGATGGCGGCCTGCGAGTGGCCGGGGAGGTCGATCTCGGGGACGACGGTGATGTGCCGGTCGGCGGCGTAGGCGACGATCTCGCGGATGTCGTCCTGGGTGTAGAACCCGCCGTGCGGGGTCTCGTCCCAGAGGGGCGAGGCGCGGTGGCCCCACTTGCTGCGGGCCCGCCAGGAGCCGACCTCGGTGAGCCGGGGGTGGCGCTTGATCTCGATGCGCCAGCCCTGGTCGTCGGTGAGGTGGAAGTGGAAGACGTTGAGCTTGTGGGCGGCGAGGAGGTCGAGGTACCGCAGGACGTCGTCCTTGGGCATGAAGTGCCGGGAGACGTCGAGCATGAGGCCGCGCCAGCCGAAGCGGGGGGCGTCCTCGATCGTCTGCGCCGCCAGTGCCGCGACCGCCCTCGTGCCGACGGGCGCCGCGCGGAAGGCCTCCGGGCCGAGGAGCTGGCGGAGGGTCTGTGCTCCCCAGAAGACGCCGGCCGGTCCGCCGCCGATGATCTCGACGACGTCGTTGATCAGGACGTGGAGCCGGTACGCCTCGGGGGCGAGGCTGTCGTCGAGGCGCAGCCTGATCGTGTGGGTGGCGTTCTCGTCGGCCGTCTCGCGCAGGGGCAGTCCGAAGGCCGCGCCGAGCGTGTCCCGCAGCCAGCGCGCGGTGGTCTCGGTGCCGGTGGCGGCGCCGAGGGTGGTCCGCCCGTCCAGGACGAAGCCGCAGCGGTACGGCCCCTCCACGCGCGCGGGGGCCGGGATCAGGGCCGTGTCGGGATAAGGGTCGGGGGTCATCGCGTCAGTCCTTCACCGCCCCGCCCAGTCCCGAGACCAGGCGGCGCTGTACGAGTACGAAGAAGACGAGCACCGGGACGGTCATCACCGTGGAGCCGGCCATGATGCCGCCCCAGTCGTTCTCGTCGGGCTTGAAGAAGACGAGCAGTGCCATGGGGAGGGTGGACTGCGAGGTGTCGCTGATGATGAACGACTTCGCGAAGAGGAAGTCGTTCCAGGTGGAGATGAACGAGAAGACGCTGGTGGCGACGAGGCCGGGGAAGACCAGCGGGAAGAGGATCTGCCACAGGAAGCGCGTGCGGCTCGCCCCGTCGACCTGGGCCTGTTCCTCCAGGGCCTCGGGGACCGCCTTGACGAAGCCGCGCAGCATCCAGATCGCGAAGGGCAGCGAGAAGGCGATGTGCGGCAGGATCAGCGAGCCGAGGGTGTTGAGCTGTCCGGCGTCCCTCATGAGGAAGAACAGCGGGATGGTCAGGGCCTCCACCGGCACCATCTGGGCGACCAGGAACATGATGAGGAGCGTCGTCCGGAACTTGAAGCGGAACCGGGTGACGGCCGTCGCCGCCAGGAAGGCGATGAGCGCGGAGGCGAGGACGACCGTGCCCGCCACGATCAGCGAGTTGAGGAAGTAGCGGCCGAACTCCTGCTGCTCGAAGACGCGCCGGAAGGAGTCGAGGGACGGGGAGAGGGTCCACGGCCGGGGGTCGGTGGACTGGATCTCGCCCGCCGGCTTGAAGGCGGAGAGGACCATCCAGTACAGCGGGAAGGCGACGGCCGCCGCGACGAGCAGGGTGACGGCCTCGGCGGCGAGCCGCCCGGGCCGGCGTATCCGGAGTGGGGTCACAGTTCTTCTCCCTGGCGTCGCAGCAGGCGCAGGTAGATCAGCGTCACGGCCAGCAGGATCAGCAGCATGACGACGCCGATCGCCGAGCCCAGGCTGTACTGGGACGAGGCGAAGGCCTTCTGGTAGGCGTACACGTTGAGGACGAGGTTCTGGCCGGCGATGCCGCCGCCGTTCGTCATCACGTAGATCTGGGTGAAGAGCTTGAAGTCCCAGATGATCGACTGGATGGTGACGACGACCAGGATCGGCCGGAGCATCGGCGCCATGACCGAGCGCCAGATCCGCCACTGCGAGGCGCCGTCGAGGGCGGCGGCCTCCAGGACCTCGGACGGGATGGCCTTGATGCCGGCGTAGACGGTGACCATCACGAACGGGAAGGAGCACCAGACGACTTCGAAGAGGACCAGGGCGAAGGCGCTGTACTTGCCGTACGTCCAGGAGAAGTCGCCGAGTCCGAGCAGCTTGTTGACGGGGCCGAAGTCGGCGTCGAAGAGGAAGACCCAGACCGTGGAGCCGGTGATCGCGGGGGTGGCCCAGGCGCCGAGCGCGGCCACCATCAGGGCGAACCGGGGCAGTGCCCGGACCCGGGTGAGGAGCACGGCGAGGGCGCAGCCGACGGCGAGCGTGGTGACGACGCAGGCGGCGGCGAAGAGGACGGTGGCGAGGAGGACCTGCCAGAACTGGGGGTCGGCGAAGAGGGTCGTGTAGTTGCCGAAGCCCTTGAAGGAGGTCGGTTCACCGCCGCTGACCTGGGCCTGGGTGTACTCCAGGAAGGAGATCAGGCCCAGCTGGTAGACGGGGTAGACGAGGAGTCCGCCGAGGACGACGAGGGCGGGCAGGAGGTAGAGCCAGGGGGTCCAGGGGCGGTGGCCCCTGGGGCCGCCGCGGCGCGGCGGCCGGGGAGCCGGGGGCGCGGTCGCGTCCGGCCGCTTCTCGATGAGCTGGGTCGTCATGCGTCTCAGCCCGCCGGCGCGAAGGCCGCGTCCATCTTCTTCGCGGCGTCGTCGGCCGCCGCCTTGACGTCCTTACGGCCGCTGACGACCTCCTGGAACATCGTGGGCAGGACGAGGGAGGCGTCGATCTGGCCCCAGCCGGGGGACGCCGGGACGAACTTGGTGCCCGCGCCGAGGGTGTCGATGAAGGGCTTCACGAAGGGCTGCCGCTGCGCCGCCGCGGCCCGGACGTCGGTGTACGTGGGCAGGAAGCCCAGCGCGTCGAAGAGCCGGCCCTGGGTCTCCTTGCCGGTCAGGGACTTGAGGAGGTCGACGGCGAGGGTGCGGTGCGAGGTGCTCTTGAGGACGCCGATGTTGTTGCCGCCGGCGAAGGCGGGGGCGATGGAGCCGGGGGTGATGCCGGGCAGCGGGACGACGGCGTACTTGCCCTTCACGGTGCCGGCCTCGACGGCGGCGTGGCTGAAGTCGCCGCCGATGGCCATGCCGGCCTTTCCGGAGGCGAAGGCGGTGACGGTCGCGTTGCCGCCCATCTGGGCGCACTTGGCGGCGGGGCAGTTGTCGTCGCCGAAGAGGGAGGTGTAGGTGCTGATGCCCTTGAGGGCGGCCTCGCTGTTGATGGCCGACGTGTACGAGTCGCCGTTCGCGGTGGCGAGTTCGCCGCCCGCCGCCCATACGAAGGGCATGGCGCCGTAGGTGTAGGCGCCGCCGACGGCGAGGCCGTAGAGCTCGGGCTTGGCCTTGCGGATCTTCTTCGCGGTGGAGACGAGTTCGGCCTGGCTCTTGGGGGCGGTGAGGCCGAGTTCCTCGAACACGTCGGTGCGGTAGTAGAGGGCGCGGAGGCCGACGAAGAGCGGGGCGCCGTAGATCTTGCCGCCGACGGTGACGGACTGCTTCGCGGTGGGGTCGGTGTCCTTGGCCTCGTCCCAGGCCCCGAACTCGGCGCTGATGTCGGCGAGTCCGCCGTCCTTCACGTATCCGGCGGTGTCGGTGTTGCCGTATTCGATGAGGTCGGGCGCCGACTTGGGGTCGTTGAAGGCGGCCTTGACGCGCTGGGCGCGGGTCTCGACGGGGATGTACTCGATCTCGACCTTCGCGCCCTGGTGCTTCTTCTCGAAGGCGGCGACGGCCTGCTCGACGACCTGCTCCTTGGGCTTGTTGCTCACCTCCTGGAAGAGCCAGACGCGCAGGGTGCCGGTCTTCTCGTCCGTCGTGGCCTTGCCGTCGGAGGTCTGGGGCGCGCAGGCGGTGGCGGTCAGGCCGGCCAGCAGTAGGGCGGCGGCCGGGGCGGTGACGCGGGCCGTGACGCGGGCAGGAAGCTTCATGACGGATCCCCTCCAGGTGCATGCGTTGCACCATGTGCAATGAGCGTTTCGTTCTGCACAACACGCGTGAGGTTAGGCGCGCTCCCGGCGACCCGACAAGAGGTCTCGACCACCTCAACCACTCCGTGACCGGCGAAAGCACCCTGCGCAACGCCGAGGCCGTCCCTCGCGGGCCGGGCAGGACCCGGAAGGGACGGCCGAGAGACCCCGGGCACGCGAAACGGCCCCCGCCGCACATGCCGAAGCACGCGCGACGGGGGCCGTCGCCGTCATTCCCCCTGGGCCGGGACGGTCCCCGGCGTCAGGACGCCCGCCCCTACTTGTCCTTGCCGCCCTTGTCCTTGTCGCCACCGCCGGCGCCCATGGAGTCGTAGATCTCCTTGCACATCGGACAGACCGGGTACTTCTTGGGGTCGCGCCCCGGTACCCAGACCTTTCCGCAGAGCGCCACGACGGGCGTGCCGTCGAGAGCGCTCGCCATGATCTTGTCCTTCTGGACGTAATGGGCGTAGCGCTCGTGGTCGCCGTCACCGTGGGACACCTGCGGCGTCGGCTCGACGAGGGTTCCCGTACCTGCCCCGCGCTCGGGCTCGAGAGTGCTCATAACCGCCAAGGGTACTGAAAGCCGGGGCCCTCAGTTGAGGGACGGGTCGTCGGGGTAGGTGGCGATCATCGCGAGGTCGCCGCGCTGTCGCCGGAGCACCTGCCGCCAGAGCGTCTCGGGCTGCGGCGAGGAGACGTCACCGGGCTCCGACTCGACCACGTACCAGGCCCCGTCGCCGAGCTCGGCCTCCAACTGGCCGGGGCCCCAGCCCGCGTATCCGGCGAAGATCCGCAGCGAACCGAGGGCCGGTCCGAGCAGCTCGGGCGGGGTCTCCAGGTCGACGAGGCCGATCGCCCCGTACACCCGCCGCCAGCCGAGGGGACCCTCGTCGCCGGGGATCACGGCGACGCCGAGGGCCGCGTCGAGCGAGACGGGTCCGCCCTGGAAGACGACGCCGGGTTCGCCGGCGAGGCCGGCCCAGGGGGCGAGGATGTCGCCGACGGTCACGGGGGTCGGCCGGTTGAGGACCACGCCGAGGGAGCCCTCGTCGTCGTGGTCGAGCAGCAGCACCACCGCGCGGTCGAAATTCGGGTCCGCCAGCGCGGGGGTGGCGACGAGCAGCCGTCCTGTGAGCGAGGACACCTCGGTCATGCGACACATGATCCCGCATCTTCGGCGTTCGCGGGGGTCGTCGGGGGGACGGGCGGGTTCGATGGCGGGAAGTCGCCGACCATCGCAGATCAGATCGGTGACCGCGGTGGCGAGGAGGGGGCCAAGGGCCGTCCCGGCGGGGGAAGCGGACGGTGACGCTCCGCAAGATCTCGGGAACAGAGGGTGTTGTGCCGAATTCATTACATCTGACAGGCCCCACGAGGCACCCAAGAGAGGTCTCATGGCCCCTTACCCTTTTCACTGGCCACCCGACCGACCCCACTCCGGAACGCGAGATTCATGACCGGCACAGACGATGTCCTGCTTGTCCACGGCGGAACCCCGCTGGAGGGCGAGATCCGCGTCCGCGGCGCGAAGAACCTCGTGCCCAAGGCGATGGTCGCCGCCCTGCTCGGCAGCGGCCCGAGCCGCCTGCGCAATGTGCCCGACATCCGTGACGTCCGCGTGGTCCGCGGACTGCTCCAGCTGCACGGAGTGACGGTCCGCCCGGGCGAGGAGCCCGGCGAGCTCGTCCTCGACCCGACGCACGTCGAGTCGGCGAACGTTGCCGACATCGATGCCCACGCCGGTTCGTCCCGTATCCCGATCCTCTTCTGCGGCCCGCTGCTGCACCGCCTCGGCCACGCCTTCATCCCGGGCCTGGGCGGCTGCGACATCGGCGGCCGGCCCATCGACTTCCACTTCGACGTGCTGCGCCAGTTCGGTGCGACCATCGAGAAGCGCGAGGGCGGGCAGTACCTGGAGGCCCCGCAGCGCCTTCGCGGCTGCAAGATCCGGCTGCCGTACCCCTCCGTCGGCTCGACCGAGCAGGTGCTGCTCACGGCGGTGCTCGCCGAGGGCGTCACCGAGCTGTCGAACGCCGCGGTGGAGCCGGAGATCGAGGACCTGATCTGCGTCCTGCAGAAAATGGGCGCGATCATCTCCATGGACACCGACCGGACCATCCGGATCACCGGTGTCGACCGCCTCGACGGCTACACCCACCGCGCCCTCCCGGACCGCCTGGAGGCGGCCTCCTGGGCGTCCGCGGCGCTCGCCACCGAGGGCAACATCTACGTGCGCGGCGCCCAGCAGCGCTCGATGATGACCTTCCTCAACACGTACCGGAAGGTCGGCGGCGCCTTCGAGATCGACGACGAGGGCATCCGCTTCTGGCACCCGGGCGGCTCGCTCAACGCGATCCACCTGGAGACGGACGTGCACCCCGGCTTCCAGACGGACTGGCAGCAGCCGCTGGTCGTGGCCCTGACGCAGGCCTCCGGGCTCTCCATCGTCCACGAGACGGTGTACGAGTCGCGGCTCGGCTTCACCTCCGCGCTCAACCAGATGGGCGCGCACATCCAGCTGTACCGCGAGTGCCTCGGCGGCTCCGACTGCCGCTTCGGCCAGCGCAACTTCCTGCACTCGGCGGTCGTCTCCGGACCGACGAAGCTCCAGGGCGCCGATCTGGTCATCCCCGACCTGCGCGGCGGCTTCTCGTACCTGATCGCGGCGCTCGCCGCCCAGGGCACCTCGCGGGTGCACGGCATCGAGCTGATCAACCGCGGCTACGAGAACTTCATGGAGAAGCTCGTCGAGCTCGGCGCCAAGGTCGAGCTCCCGGGCAGCGCGCTGGTCTGAGCGGGCCGTACGCGCGCGTGGAGCCGCTCCACGCGCGCGTACCCCTCTCCGCACACGTGACGCCCCCGACGGCGGCACCGCGAGGCCTCTGCCGGTCCCCGAAGGGCTCCTACGGGCCCTGACAGGCTCTGACCGGCCTCTGACGGGCATACGAAAGGGCGGCCACCCCCTGACAGGGTGGCCGCCCTTTCTGCGCCTCCAGGCTGCCTTACGCGGCCTTGGTGGCCTTACTTGCCCTTGGCGGCTTCCTTGAGCTTCGAGCCCGCGGAGACCTTCACGCTGTAGCCGGCCGGGATGTTGATCGGGTCGCCGGTCTGCGGGTTACGAGCGGTGCGAGCGGCACGGTGGGTGCGCTCGAAGGTCAGGAAGCCGGGGATGGTGACCTTCTCGTCGCCCTTGGCGACGACCTCACCGACGGTCTCGGCGAGAGCGGCCAGCACGGCGTCGGCGTCCTTGCGGGTCACCTCGGCGCGGTCGGCCAGGGCGGCCACCAGCTCACTGCGGTTCATGTTGTTACTCCCGTGTTCTTCTTGCCTGTGAGGCGTGCCACGCGGCGGAAGCCGCGTGATTGGGTACAGCGAAGCCGATGCTGCCAGGGCCTTCGGACAGTCCCCGGACCCGGGTCTAATGACAGACCCTCGCGCCCAAACACGCATCCTGCCCCCACCAGCGGCGGGAACGCCAATCCGGCACCCCCTGGGGTCACACGAAAAGCGCCAGAGCCCCGTGGTGGTGACGTTCTGTCGACTCCGCGAAAACCATGCGGAGCCGAAAAGCCACCCTAAAGGCGGGTTTACGGCTCCGCGAATCGCGACGCGCCGTCAGCGCCCGGACGCCGCCGAGCCGCCGCCCGCCGCCTTCGCCGCGTTGCGCACGGCTCCGGCGACCGCACCCGCGACCTTGTCGTTGAAGACCGACGGGATGATGTAGTTCGGGTTCAGCTCGTCCTCGGAGACGACGTCGGCGAGGGCCGAGGCGGCCGCCAGCATCATCTCCGTGTTGACCGTACGGGACTGGGCGTCGAGGAGACCGCGGAAGACACCCGGGAAGACCAGCACGTTGTTGATCTGGTTCGGGAAGTCGGAGCGGCCGGTGGCGACGACGGCGGCCGTCTGACGGGCGGCGGCCGGGTCGACCTCCGGGTCGGGGTTCGCGAGCGCGAACACGATCGCCCCCTCCGCCATGGCGGCGACGTCCTCCGCGCCGAGCAGGTTCGGGGCGGAGACGCCGATGAAGACGTCCGCGCCGACGACGGCCTGCTTGAGGGTGCCGGTGACGCCCTCGGGGTTGGTGTTGTCGGCGATCCAGCGCAGCGGCGAGTCCGCCGGGGCCTCCACGAGGTCCTCGCGGCCCGCGTGCACGACACCGTGGATGTCGGCGACGACGGCGTGCTTCACACCCGCCGCGAGCAGCAGCTTCAGGATGGCCGTACCGGCCGCGCCGGCACCGGACATGACGACCCGTACGTCGCCGACGCCCTTGTTGACCACGCGCAGGGCGTTGGTGAGGGCGGCGAGGACGACGATGGCGGTGCCGTGCTGGTCGTCGTGGAAGACGGGGATGTCGAGGGCCTCGCGCAGCCGGGCCTCGATCTCGAAGCAGCGGGGCGCCGAGATGTCCTCCAGGTTGATGCCCGCGAAGCCGGGGGCGATGGCCTTGACGATCGCGACGATCTCGTCGGTGTCCTGCGTGTCGAGGCAGATCGGCCAGGCGTCGATGCCGGCGAAGCGCTTGAAGAGGGCCGCCTTGCCCTCCATGACGGGCAGGGAGGCCATCGGGCCGATGTTGCCGAGGCCGAGGACGGCGGAGCCGTCGGTGACGACCGCGACGGAGTTGCGCTTGATGGTGAGGCGGCGGGCGTCCTCGGGGTTCTCGGCGATCGCCATGCACACCCGGGCGACGCCCGGGGTGTAGATCATGGAGAGGTCGTCACGGTTGCGGATGGGGTGCTTGGACGCCATCTCGATCTTGCCGCCGAGGTGCATCAGGAACGTACGGTCCGAGACCTTGCCGAGGACGACACCCTCGATGGTGCGCAGCTGCTCGACGATCTCGTCGGCGTGCGCGGTGGAGGTCGCGGCGATGGTGACGTCGATTCGGAGCTTCTCGTGGCCGGAGGCGGTCACGTCGAGGCCGGTGACGGATCCGCCGTGGGACTCCACCGCCGTGGTGAGCTGGGAGACCGCGGTTCCGCTCGCGGGAACCTCCAGCCGGACCGTCATCGAATACGAGACGCTGGGCGCCGTTGCCATGGCCGAGTTCCTCTGCTTTCCCTGAGCTTCGTTGCTACGCCGCCCCGGCTGGTTGCCTGGCGGCGCCCTCCGATGGTCGCACCTACCTGCCGGTAGCAGGTAATGCGGTCATTTTGTTTTCGGAAAGTAGTTTCCACCATACGAGAAGTGCCGGAGAAACAGAAGAGGTCCCTGTCACCAGGGGTGACAGGGACCTCAACTTCGTAGCTATGCACTAGGTGGCACCGACCCGCCATGCTCGCCTCGCGGCAAGTGGTCCCTCAAAGGGACGAAGGTTGGGCCCGGGGGCTTGGATCGAGCCGGTGCCACGACAAGGCTAACAAACGACCCCGCGTGGCGATTCCAGCGCCACAGGTTGGCGTGAAATCACCCCCTCGGCCCCTCCCGCGGCCCCCTGATCAGTCCCTCAGCAGGTCGGGGACCCCTGCCTCGTCCGGCATGTCCGCCGCCGCCGCGACCACCGTGAGCTGCTGCGTCGCCCGGGTCAGGGCCACGTACAGCACCCGCAGACCGGCCGGGGACTCGTCCGCGATCTCCGCGGGCGAGACGACCACCGTGGCGTCGTACTCCAGGCCCTTCGCCTCCAGGGAGCCCAGCGCCACCACCCGGTCGCCCAGCTCGGCGAGCCAGCGGGCCGCCTCGGCACGCCGGTTCATGGCGACGACGACACCGACCGTGCCCTCGACCCGCTGCAGAAGCAATCGCGCCTCGGACCGTACGGTTTCGGCCAGGTCGGGCTTCCCGGCCGTCTCCCCCACCGGTACGAAACGGGGCTCGACGCCCGTCGACCGGACGGCGCGCGGCGACTCCTTGCCCGGCATGGCGAGGGCCAGCACCTTGGCGGCGAGCTCGGCGATCTCGGCCGGGTTCCGGTAGTTCACGGTCAGTTCGAAGCGGCGCCGCGGCCGGGAGCCGAGGGCCTCGTCACGGGCCGCCGCGGCCTCGTCCGGGTCCGACCAGGAGGACTGCGCCGGGTCGCCGACGATCGTCCAGGTGGCGTGCCGGCCCCGCCGCCCGACCATCCGCCACTGCATGGGCGTGAGGTCCTGCGCCTCGTCGACGATCACGTGCGCGTACTCGGTGCGCTCGGCGGCGAGCCGCTCGGCCCGCTCGCGCTGCGTCTCCTCGCGTACGGGCATGAGCTCCTCCAGGCCCGTGAGCTGGTCGAGCGGGTCGTACTCCCGGCGCTTCCTCGGCCGCGCCGGGGCGCCGAGCAGCGTCTGCAGCTCGTCCAGGAGCGCCACGTCGTGGACGGAGAGCTCCTTGCGGCGCAGCGAGCGGGCGAGCCGCCGCACCTCGCCCGGGTTGAGGATGCGGCGGGCCCAGCGGCCGAGCCGCCGCTCGTCGGCCATCGCGTCGAGGACCCCGCGCGGGGTGAGCTCGGGCCACCAGGCGTCGAGGAAGGTGAGGAAGGAGTCCTCGGTGGAGACGTCCTCGTCGAAGGAGGAGCGCAGTTCGGCCGCGAGCTCGGGGTCGCTGTGCCGTCCGGACGCGCCCGACCTGGAGTACAGCGCGTCCAGGAGCAGCCGGCGGGCGCGCGGGCGGAGCAGGTTGACGGGGGCCGTGCCGCCGAGGACGTTGTGCCGGATGCGCCGCAGGTCGTCGGCCTCCAGCTCGAGCCTGCGGCCGAAGGCGACCACCCGCAGCCGGGTGGGGGTGCCGGTGGGCGCCGGGGCCTCGTCCTCCTCGCCGAGGGCGAGCTGGGCCTGGGCCCTGGGCGGAGGGGTCTCCAGAGCGCCGCGGGCCGCCTTGCGGAGCACGTGGAGCATGCGGGAGGAGCCCTTGATCCGGGCGACGGCCGGGTCGTCGTACGCGGTGGCCTCGGCGCCGTCGACCAGCGAACCGACCGCGCGGATCGCGACCTGCCCCTCCTCGCCGAGGGAGGGCAGGACGCCCTCGGTGTACGAGACGAGGAGCGGGGTCGGGGAGACGATCAGGATGCCGCCCGCGTACCGCCGCCGGTCCTGGTAGAGCAGGTACGCGGCCCGGTGCAGGGCCACGGCGGTCTTGCCGGTGCCGGGACCGCCCTCCACATAGGTGACGGAGGCGGCGGGAGCGCGGATGACGAGGTCCTGCTCCGCCTGGATGGAGGAGACGATGTCCCGCATGGTGTGGCTGCGGGCCTGGCCGAGGGCGGCCATCAGCGCGCCGTCGCCGATGACGGGCAGTTCGCGCCCGTCGAGGGTGGCCCGCAGCTCGGGGCGCATCAGGTCGTCCTCGACGCCGAGGACCTGGCGGCCCTTGGAGCGGATGACGCGCCGGCGCACGACCCGGCCCGGGTCGACCGGCGTCGACCGGTAGAAGGGCGCGGCGGCGGGCGCGCGCCAGTCGATCACCAGCGGCGCGTAGTCGGAGTCGAGGACGCCGATCCGGCCGATGTGGAGGGTCTCGCCGATCTCGGCCGTGTTGTCGGGACGTACGGCGTCCTCGGCGGGCTCGATCGAGGTGTAGGCCCCGTCCGGCCCCTTCTTCCCGTCCTTCCCTTGAAGGAGGTCGATCCGGCCGAAGAGGAAGTCCTCGAACTCGTTGTTGAGCCTGTTGAGGTGGATGCCGGCCCGGAAGACCTGGGCGTCGCGCTCGGCGAGGGCGCCGGGCGTGCCGACCTGCCCCCGCTGGGCGGCGTCGTTCATCAGGAACTCCGCCTCGTGGATCTTCTCCTCCAGTCGGCGGTAGACGTGATCCAGATGTTCCTGCTCGACACCGATCTCACGGTCTCTGACCGTGTCCACGGCTTCCTGCGCGGCCACCTAAGGCCCCCTTCTGACGTGCACTGGGCAGCCGTCGAGCGTACGCCACCGGAAGGCGCCGTGTCAGGCGAGATCACCGTACGGGGGTTCGGCAGCCGGAACGCCCACCGAACAACCGGTCATCGCCATGAGCGTCCGTTCCTCCCCCGGACTCCGTCCGAGGGGACCTCCAGGGCGGAACGGGTGGGGCGTGACGGCCTCCGCCCCCCGTTGTGGGCATTCGTTCCGCTGGGGCGGAACGGGTGGGCACAACGGACGTCGCCCTTGCCGGGCGGTCAGGCTTCCGCGCCTGGACCCGCACCCCTTGCGCGCCGAACCATGGGTGCGGGTCCAGGCCCAGTGGGCGGACGCGCCACCCAAGGGCGCCGCACTGTTGGTGCAGGTCCAGGCGCAGGGGGCGGACGCGCCGCCAAAGGGCGCCGTCCCGTGTGCCCACCCGTCCCGCCCCAGCGGGACGATTGCCCACACGGCGTGCGGGGGGGGGGGCCGTCGGTCGCACTCAGGGCAGGCGCGCCGCGAGAGCGTGCCGTCCCGTGCGCCCACGCGGCGGTGGGGTGGGGCGCACGCACGGACGGACGTCCCGCGAGAGGGCGCAGCCCGTGTGCCCGCGCGGCGGTCGCGCGCGGAGGCGGACGTCGCGAGAGGGCGCCGTCCCGCGAGAGCGCGCCGCTCTCTTCCGGATCCTGCCGGTCAGGCCCGCGCCGTCCGGTGCCTGGGGTCTCCCCAGGCCCGCCAGGGCCGAGGGGACGCACCGCAAGGCGGAGGGGCGCCCGGGCACCTCGGGTGTCCCGACAGCGCGGCGAGGTGCGGTGCCGACCGGCGCCGGCCGGGCAGGATCCGGAAGAGTCGGCCTAGCCGTCGTACTTCGCGTCCGCCGCCGGGTCCAGTGCCAGCCGGTACCCCCGCTTCACCACCGTCTGGATCAGCTTGGGCGTGCCGAGCGCGGCCCTGAGGCGGGCCATCGCCGTCTCCACCGCGTGTTCGTCCCGCCCCGCGCCGGGCAGTGCCTTCAGCAGGTCGGCCCGGGAGACCACCCAGCCGGGGCGGCGGGCGAGGAGCCCCAGGAGGGCCATTCCGGCGGGCGGGACGGGCCGCAGGACCTCGTCGACGAGGACGGCGTGGCCGCGGACCTCCACCCGGTGTCCCGCCACGGGCAGGACCCGGGCGCGGGCGGGCAATTCCCTGCAGAGCAGTTGGACGAGCGGCCCGAGCCGGAAGCGCTCCGGCTGGTACGTGTCGATGCCCTCGGCCTGGAGCGGGAGCGCCGTCACGGGGCCCACGCACACCGCGAGGACGTCGTGGCGCAGCGCGGCGACGAGTTGGTCCCGTACGCCCTTGGCCTCGGCCCGGGAGAACAGCGAGGCCGCGGCGGGGGCGCTGGTGAAGGTGATGGCGTCCAGGCCGCCGGAGAGGACCGCGTCGAGGAGCCGGTCGAGCGGGCCGATGTCCTCCGGGGGCATCCAGCGGTAGACGGGGACGCCGACGACCTCGGCGCCGCCGGCGGTGAGTGCCTCGACGAAACCGGGCAGCGGCTCCCCGTGCAGCTGGAGGGCGATCCGCCGGCCGGCCACTCCTTCGGCGAGGAGCCTGTCGAGGACCTCGGCCATGGATTCCGAGCTGGGCGACCAGGACTCGGTGAGTCCGGCGGCCCGGACGGCTCCCTTGACCTTGGGTCCCCGGGCGAGGAGTTCGACTCCCCGGAGGACGCCGAGGAGTTCCTCGCCGTATCCCCAGCCGTCGGCGGCCTCGACCCAGCCCCGGAAGCCGATCGCCGTGGTGGCGATGACGACGTCCGGGGCGTGGCCGATGAGTTCCTTGGTGGCGGCGAGGAGTTCGGTGTCGTCCGCGAGGGGCACGATCCGCAGTGCGGGGCCGTGGACGACGGCCGAGCCGCGTCGGCGCAGCAGCGCGATGAGTTCGTCCGCGCGCCGCGCCGCGGTGACGCCGACGGTGAAGCCGGCGAGGGGGCCGTGTTCTTGCTCGTCCATGGTGCCCGAGCCTGACGGGGACGCGTGACAGTCTCGGTTCGCCCGTATTTCCTGATCGTTACGGTCCGCGCCGGGCACCGGGGATCACACCTTCGCGTAGCCGGGCCGGGGCGCCGACCCGGTGACGGCCTCGGCGTTCTCGGGGACCGCGGTGGGGCGCCGAAGGTATACCGCCCAGGTGACGACCATGCAGGCCGCGTAGAAGGCCAGGAAGGCCACGAAGGCGGCGGTGCCGGTGCCCGAGGTCTGGAAGGACTGGCGGAAGGCGAGGTTGATGCCGAGGCCGCCGACCGCTCCGACCGCTCCGATGAGGCCCATGGCGGCACCGGAGAGCCGTCGTCCGTAGGCTTCGGCGGCCTCGCCGGCGAGGCCCTTGCGGTGCCCCTGGGCGAGGAAGATCGCCGGGATCATCTTGAAGGTGGAGCCGTTGCCGAGGCCGCTGAGGACGAAGAGCCCGATGAAGCCGACGAGGAAGACGGTGAGGGACTCGATCACGGAGGCGTAGATCACCACACCGGTCGCGGCGGCCATCGCGGCGAAGGTCCCCAGGGTGATGCGGGCGCCGCCGTGCCGGTCGGCGAGGGAGCCGCCGACGGGCCGGATGAGCGAGCCGAGCAGCGGGCCGATGAAGGTGAGCGAGGCGGCCTGGAGCGGGGTGCGTCCGAACTGGGTCTGGAGGACGAGTCCGAAGGCGAAGCTGTAGCCGATGAAGGAGCCGAAGGTGCCGATGTAGAGGAAGGCCATGATCCAGGTGTGGCGGGCCCGCACGGCCTCCTTCGCGGCCCCGGTGTCGTTCTTGACGGGGGCGAGGTTGTCCATGAAGAGCGCGGCGCACACGGCGGCGATCACGATCAGGGGGAGGTAGACGCCGAGCACGATCCTGGGGTGCATTGCGCCTGCGGTGCCGATGACGAGGAGGCCGACGAGCTGGACGACGGGGACGCCGATGTTGCCGCCGCCCGCGTTGAGGCCGAGTGCCCAGCCCTTCTTCCGCAGCGGGAAGAAGGCGTTGATGTTGGTCATGGAGGAGGCGAAGTTGCCGCCGCCGACGCCGGTGAGCGCGGCCACCAGGACGAAGGTGGTGTACGAGGTGCCGGGCTCCATCACCGTGAAGGCGAAGCCGGTGGGCAGCAGGAGCAGCAGGGCGCTGAAGACGGTCCAGTTACGGCCGCCGAAGCGGGCGACGGCGAAGGTGTACGGGATCCGGATCAGCGCGCCGACGAAGGTCGCGGTTCCGATCAGGAAGAACTTGCCGGCGGGGTCGATGCCGTACTGCGGCCCCATGAAGAGGACCATGACCGACCACAGGCTCCAGATGGAGAAGCCGATGTGCTCGGAGATCACGGAGAAGAGCAGGTTCCGCCGTGCGATCTTCTCCCCCGTCTCGCGCCAGAAGGTCTCGTCCTCCGGCTCCCACTGTTCGATCCACCGGCCGCCGCCCATGTCGTACCTCCGCGGGTGTCGGGTCCTGGGGCGTCCACAGCCCCGGTCCACCTGCCCCTGACGCTAGGGAGGCCGCGTTTCAGCCCGGTGCCGCGAGGTGACGGGAACGGAACCTTGCTCTCACCCGGAGCGCGGAGGTCGTGTGAGCGCCCCCGCTCGCCCCGGGCCCGCCGGGAGCCGCCGGGTGCCGCCCCGAAGCGGTGGCGCCACGCCCCGGAACCCGCTCGGGCCCGGCGCCGGCCCCTCTCCGGCCCCCCGGCCCCCCTCGCCGCCCCCCGGGGGCCCTCTGCCCCCGCCCGGGCCTTCTCCTGGCCCGCTCAGCCCCCGAGGGCCCCTCGTCCCGCCCGAGGCCCTCTCCGGGCCCGCTCGGCCCTCGCTCAGCCCCCGGGCAGCCCCGGCTCGCCCTCCGGCAGCCAGGAACCGGCCGGGCGGGTGTGCCAGCCCTCCCGCGCGCCGATCTCGGCGGCGGCGGCCCGCAGGGCGTCCAGACCGGGATGGCGCAGCCCCTTGCGCCACACCAGGCTCACCGGTGACAGGGGTACGGGGTCGACGAGCGGCCTCAGCACACAGTCCGGCATGGGCGGGAAGTCGACGACGGCGAGCACCGGGGTGCGGTGCTTGGCCATGATGCGGCGGAACTCCTCCTTGCCGACGGCGAGCGGCGCGGGCGGGGCGACGTCGATGCCGCGTCCGGCGAAGAGCCGGGCGGCGAGGTCGGTCCACTCGGGTGTGCGGTCGTTCCCCGCGCCCGCGTAGATCCGTTCCCCGGCGAGCGTGGCGAGCGGCACCTCGGTCAGGCCGGCGAGCGGGTGGTCCTCGGGCAGGATCACGGCCATCCGCTCGTACCGCACGAACTGGGCGTCGAGCCGTGCCCGCAGCGCCGCGTCGAGCCCTCCGTACCGGCCGAAGGAGGTGTCGATCCGCCCGGCGAGGATCTCCCGCACGGCTCCGGTGAGTCCGCTCTCGTAGCGGGCCATCAGCTCCTGGTCGGGGGCGAGTTCGCGGGCCCGGCGCAGGACCGCCTCGGGGGCGAGGCCGGGGCTGTTGAGGTCGACGAGGAGGGGGCGGGGCGCGGCACGGAAGGCCTCGGTCAGCTCGTCGTGGGCGGCCAACACCCTTCGCGCGTACGGGAGAAGTCGCTCGCCGTCGGGAGTGAGGGCGACCTGCCGGGTGGTCCGCACGAACAGCTCGGCCCCCAACTCCCGCTCCAGACGCCGGATGTCCCGGCTGAGGGCCTGCTGGGCGATGTAGAGGCGGGCGGCGGCACGGGTGAAGTGCAGTTCCTCGGCGACGGAGGTGAAGGCCCGCAGCAGCCGGGGGTCGACGTCGTGCGCGACGGACGAAGAAGGAGGCGAAGGGGAAGGGGAAGGCGAGGGGGATGGGGAAGGACCGGGGGAGGAGTCGGCGGAGACCACCGCCGCATTTAACAACACGGGTGCGTGAATGGCCACTGAACAGGTGTTGGACCCGCCGGGCCCGCTCCCCCGAACCTTGATCCATGCCGCAACCGGACCTCACCCTCACCCCGGCGGGCCCGGCCCTCGCCCCTCGCTACCGCGAACGACCGACCGCCGACCGCATCAGCCCCCACCCCCGCAATCCCTATCTCCGCCTCTTCACCGTCCCGGGCACCCGCGCCTTCACGGCCGGCAATCTGATCGCCCGGCTGCCCATGGGCATGTTCGGCGTCAGCGCCGTGATCATGATCGCGGGGGCGTACGACTCGTACGCGCTCGCGGGCGGCGTCACCGCCACCGGCATGGCCGCCGGCGCCCTCACCGCCCCCTGGATCGCCCGGCTCGTCGACCGGTACGGCCAGGCGCGGATCGCGGTCCCCGCCACCGCCTACGCGGTCCTCGGCCATCTCGTCCTGGTGCTGTGCGTCCACGGCCGGGCGCCCGTCTGGGCCCTGTTCGCCACCACCGCGCTCACCGCCACCGCCCCCAACACCGGCGGCATGTCCCGGGCCCGCTGGGCCCATCTGCTGCGCGGCCGGCCCGACGCCCTGCACACCGCCAACGCCTTCGAGCAGGCCACCGACGAACTCTGCTTCATGCTCGGCCCGATCGTCGCCGCGGTGCTCTGCTCGACCGTCTTCCCCGAGGCGGGCACCCTCGCCGGCGCCACCCTCTTCCTCGTCGGGGTGCTGATCTTCGCCGCCCAGCGCTCCACCGAACCGCCGGTCGCACCCCGCACCGCCGCGGGCTCCCCGCTGCGGCTCCCCGGCATGGCCCCGCTCCTGGCGGTCTTCCTCGCCACCGGGTCGGTCTTCGGCTCGATGGAGGTGGTGACCCTGGCGTACGTGGACGGCCCGGTCGCCGGCCCGGTCCTCGCCCTGCAGGCCGCCGGCTCCTGCGCGGCGGGCCTCCTCTACGGCCGCGCCCACCGCACCGCGTCGCTGCGCACCTGCCTGGCCGCGATGGCGCTCCTGATGACGATGCCGCTGCTCGCCGCCTCGACCGGCTCGCTCCCGGCGCTCGCCGCCGGACTCCTGACGGCGGGCATGGCGACGGCACCGACGCTGGTGACGGGGATGGGGCTGGTCCAGCGCCTGACGCCGCCGTCCCAGCTCAACGAGGGCATGACACTGGCCGTGACCGCGCTCCTCGGCGGCATCGCGGCCGGCTCCGCCACCGGCGGCTGGGCCGCCGACCACGCGCCCTTCGCCGCCTTCGGCTTCCTGATACCGGCAGGCGCGGCGGCCCTGGCGTTCGCCCTCTGCGCGGCGACCGGAGTCGGCCGCGCGCCCGGGCATCAGGTCCGGGCATGACGAAGGCCCGGCAGTCTGACGACTGCCGGGCCTCCGCCCACATGGGATGAGATGTCCTGAGGGGGCATGCCCCCTCGGACGCTCGGTGGAGATGGCGGGAATCGAACCCGCGTCCAACGGTACGGAAACAGGGCTTCTCCGTGCGCAGTCCGCTACGAGTTTCTCAGCCCCGGAGATCACACGGACAAGTCTCCGACGGGCTCAGTCACTGTTTGATTTCCCTCCAACCCCCGTGACCGGGGCTAGAGGTTTAGATCCCTAAATGACGCCAGGATCCGGGTCGGGACCACCCCCGGGCTGACGCTCCTCACAGAGGCTTCTTGTCGTTACCTAAAATTAGGCAGCGAGGGCGAAGCGGGAGTTATCGCTCTTGGAGTTGGCGATTATTGGTTGCGACATATGGTTAACGAGATCATTGCCGCTTCCTCGACACGCTTCCCCTGCATCGGTATCCGCTGTCGAAACCGATCATCCCCATGTTGTTTTTTCAAAGGTCGCACCCGCTGTGAGGTGCGTGACCCATCGTACGTGACCGACGGGCGCTGTCGCCAGCGTATTACCCGCGGCCGCGCCGCTAGCCGGCCTGGGCCGCCCGCTGCTTGCGCTTGGCCGCCGCGATGGCCCGGTTGGTCTCGCGGGTGTCCTGCTTCTCACGCAGGGTCTGCCGCTTGTCGAACTCCTTCTTGCCCTTGGCGAGCGCGATCTCGACCTTGACCCGGCCGTTGAGGAAGTACAGCGCGAGGGGCACGATCGTGTGACCCGTCTCCTGCGACTTCGACTCCAGCTTGTCGATCTCCTCGCGGTGCAGCAGCAGCTTGCGCTTCCGCTTCGCCGAGTGGTTGGTCCAGCTGCCCTGCATGTACTCGGGCACATGGATGTTGTGCAGCCACGCCTCGTGGTTGTCGATCTGCACGAAGCCGTCGACCAGCGAGGCGCGGCCCATCCGCAGCGACTTCACCTCGGTGCCCATGAGGACGACGCCGCACTCGTAGGTGTCGACGATGTGATAGTCGTGGCGCGCCTTCTTGTTCTGCGCGATGATCTTGCGCTCGGGCGCCTTGTCCTGGTTCTTCTTCGCAGGCTTGCCCTGCACGTTCACGAGTCCCTTTGCCATAGTGCGGTCATTTTCGCACTACGAGCCCCCTCCGAGGCCACTCAATACTGTCCTCGCCCGTTCCTCCGCCCGTTCCCCGGCCGACAGGTCCGGGGTGATACCGCGTCCGTCCACGGCGTGACCGGCCGGTGTGCGGTAGTGGCCGACGGTCAGCTCGGCGACGGAGCCGTCCGGCAGGGCGCTCGGCATCTGGACCGAGCCCTTGCCGAAGGTGCGCGAACCGACCGTGACCGCCCGGCCCCGGTCCTGGAGGGCGCCGGTGAGCAGCTCGGCCGCGCTCATGGTGCCCCCGTCGATCAGTGCCACCAGGGGCCGGACGGTGTCGCCGCCGCCCTCGGCGTACACGGCCCGCTGCTCGCCCTCCACGTCGTACGTGGCGACGAGGCCGCCGTCCAGGAAGGCGGAGGCGGCCACGGCGGCCTCCGCGACCAGGCCGCCCGCGTTGCCCCGCAGGTCCAGGAGGACACCGGCACCCGCCGGAGCGGCCCGTACCGCGTCCCTGACCCGGGTGCCCGCGCCCTTGGTGAAGGCGGCGACCCGGATCATCAGGGTCCCGTCGTCGAGGCGGCGGACGGTGACCGGGTCCGTGGCGAGCCGGGCCCGCCGCAGGGTCTGCGTCCAGGCGGCGCGGCCGCGCTCGACCCGGAGGGCGACGGCGGTGCCGGGGATCCCGTCGCCGCGCAGGAGGGCGACGACCTCGGAGACCGAGAGCCCGTCGACCGGGCGTCCGTCGACGGAGACGAGCCGGTCGCCGGAGCGGAGTCCGGCCTTCTCGGCGGGGCCGCCGGCCTGTACCCGGGTGACCCGGACACGGCCTTCGGCGGCCCGTCCGGCGGAGAGCCCCACACCGGTGTAGGCGCCGTCGAGGGACTGCTCGAACTCGGCGTACTCCCTCTTGTCGTACACCGCGCCCCAGCGGTCCCCGCTGCGGCTGACGAACTCCTCGGCTGCCTGCTTGCCCGACTTCCCGTCGGCCATGGCCGCGGCGGCGGCCCGGCGCAGCGCGGCGCTGTCGACGGTGTCACGGCCCGCGCCGCCGGAGGGCCGCTCCCCCGCACGCGTGGACGCCCCCGCGGGACCCGCGGAATCTTGTCGGGGCAGGGAGCCGGTGGCGGCGGCGGTGGCGAGGACCCCGGTGAAGACCAACGTCAGAACGGCCCCACGGAGTACTCCGCGGGGCCGGATACAGAAGTGTCGGGTGCCGGCCGGCATGGCGCCCACTCTAGGACAAGGCGATGGCGCCGCACGGGCTTTGCCCATACGACGCCATGTGCCGGCAGGGGTGTCTTGTCACACCTTCAGGTACTTGCGCAGCGCGATGAAAGCGGCCACGGCGGGCATCAGCAGCCCGATGGCGATCACGAGCGGCAGCTTGGCGAGGACGGCGTCCCAGCCGATGAAGTTGACGAGCTGCATCTTCTCCGCGAGGGCGATGCCGTGGTCGATCAGGAAGTACCGGCCGACGAGCAGCAGCACACAGGCGACCGCGCCGCCCAGGAGTCCGGCGAAGGCGGCCTCCATGATGAACGGCATCTGGATGTAGAAGCTGGACGCGCCGACGAGCCGCATGATCCCGGTCTCGCGGCGCCGGCTGAAGGCCGAGACACGGACGGTGTTGACGATCAGCATCAGCGCGATGACCAGCATCAGACCCATGACGCCGAGAGCGGCGATGTTCATGCCGTTCATCAGGTCGAAGAGGTTCTGCAGGATGTTCCGCTGGTCCTGGACCGATTCGACCCCGTCACGGCCGGCGAAGGCCGTGGCCACCACCTTGTACTTCTCCGGGTCCTTGAGCTTGACCCGGAACGACTCCTGCATCTGGTCGGGCGTCACCACGGAGGCGATGGCGGTGTCGCCGTACTGCTCCTTGTAGTGCTTGAACGCCTGGTCGGCCGACTCGTGCTGGACGGTCTCGACGATGTCCATCTTCCGCAGGTCGGACTCGATCTGCTCCTTCTGCTGCGCGGTGACCGCGCCCTTGGCGCACTTGGCCGCCGTGGCCGCGTCGGCCTTGTTGCAGAGGAAGATGGAGACGTTGACCTTGTCGTACCAGTAGTCCTTCATCGTGCTGACCTGCTCGCGCATGAGCAGCGCGCCGCCGAACAGGGCGAGCGAGAGGGCCACGGAGACGATGACGGCGAAGGTCATCGTGAGATTGCGCCGGAGACCGACGACGATCTCGGAGAGCACGAACTGAGCGCGCATGGTGTGTTCTGTCCCCTAGCTGCTCAGTGCTGGTAACCGTAGACGCCGCGGGCCTGGTCGCGGACGAGACGGCCCTTCTCCAGCTCGATGACGCGCTTGCGCATCTGGTCGACGATGTTCTGGTCGTGGGTCGCCATGACGACGGTGGTCCCTGTCCTGTTGATGCGGTCGAGCAGCTTCATGATGCCGACCGAGGTCTGCGGGTCGAGGTTGCCGGTCGGCTCGTCGGCGATCAGCAGCATCGGGCGGTTGACGAAGGCCCGGGCGATGGCGACGCGCTGCTGCTCACCACCGGAGAGCTCGCCCGGCATCCGGTCCTCCTTGCCGCCGAGCCCGACCAGGTCGAGCACCTGCGGAACGGCCTTGCGGATCTCGCCGCGCGGCTTGCCGATGACCTCCTGGGCGAAGGCCACGTTCTCGGCCACGGTCTTGTTGGGAAGGAGGCGGAAGTCCTGGAAGACGGTGCCGAGCTGACGCCGCATGTGCGGCACCTTCCAGTTGGACAGTCGGGCCAGGTCCTTGCCCAGGACGTGCACCTGGCCCTGACTGGCGCGCTCCTCACGCAGGAGCAGCCGCAGGAAAGTCGACTTTCCGGAGCCGGACGAACCGACGAGGAAGACGAACTCCCCCTTCTCGATCTCCAGGGAGACATCCCGGAGCGCGGGGCGGTTCTGCTTCGGATAGGACTTGGAGACGTTGTCGAATCGGATCACGGATGCACCACGGTCGGCCGGGAGTAGGTGTGCGTGACCTTACGCGAACGGGGAAGGCCCGCGCAGTCGCGGTCCTGGCTTGCACCGTTTATCCTTTTCGCCCCTCGGGGCGGAACCCGGGCAATCCGGTGGGGCGCGCCGAAACGCCGCCGAGCTGGCACAGTGGTAGCGGGAACGTCCGGACCCCACCGGACGTTGTCCTGGTGTGTACCCAGTGCGGGAGGAGGAGAGCGCATGACCTACGACCGACTGGTGTGCGCCAACTGCGCGGCCCCGGTCGCCGAGGGCCGCTGCCCCGTCTGCCGCGCGAACCGGGAGCGACTGACCCCGCCGGGTCTCTCGCCCGCGATGCTGCTGACGCTGGCGATCGCCCTGCTGGCCGCGATCGCCCTGCTCGCGGCGGTCCGGACGGTCTAGCCGGACCGCGCGACGCCCACACGGGCCGGAGAGCACGAGAAAGGGCCGGGGAGAAGCTCCCCGGCCCTTCGTCATGCGCTGTACCTGGTGCAGCACACGTCATACGGCGTGCGCCGCGGGTCCGGCACCGCGCGTCCCGCGAGCGGGTACGCGGATCGATCGAATCGATCAGACGGCGGCACGGCCACCGGTGACGAGGCGCGGCAGCATACGGAAGCCGATGCCACCGGCGATCATCGTCGCGGCGCCGATGATCAGGAACGAGGTCTCGGCCGCACCGGTCTCGGCGAGCTCCTCCTTCGCCTGACCCTGCTGCACGGGCTGCGAGCCGGCGTTGTTGGTGTCGGTGTTGTTGTTGCCGGTGTCGACGCACTCGGCGCCGTCGAGGTCGACGGTGCAGGTGCCGGGGTCGCTCGACCCGTTGTCGTCACCCGGGGTGGTCGGCGCGTCGGTCCCACCGGGGGCGTCCGTGTCGCCCGGCTCGGGGGCGGTGGTCGGCGGCGTGGTGACCGGCGGCTCGGTGGTGCCCGGGTCGGTGGTGGGCGGGTTGGTGGTGGGCGGCTCCGTGGTCGGAGGCGCGGTGGTGGGCGGCTCCGTCGTGGGAGGCGCGGTGGTGGGCGGCTCCGTGGTCGGAGGCGCGGTGGTGGGCGGGTCCGTGGGCTCCTCGCAACCGACGTCCCCGGGAAGGCACGTCGTCGTCGGGCTCGGGGTCGGGCCCTCTTCGCTGAAGGCACCCACGGCCTGCGCCGCACCCGCCGCGGTGAGCGACGCGCCGGCGGCGATCACCGCACCGGCGGCGATGCGCGCGATACGGACTCGCATCTGCTTGGTCATCTGGCTGCTACCCCCAGTAGCTCATCTCGTCATGGGGCAGCGCTCGGGGGCCGCGACAGGAGCGGCTCACTACTGGGCCGGCCCCCGTCGCACGCGCCCCAGAAATGCGCATGCCAGTTCGCCACCCTTCCGATTTTCCGATGAAGCGTCAAGGTCGTTGCGCGCGCAATGCCCGAAAGATCACGAGCTGTCCCACATACAACGATGCAACTGTGACGTAAACCCAGAACTCCGGGCTCTGCGGCTCCAGTTCCCTTGTCGACAAAGCGTCCCAGCGGCCCTCATTCCGCTTGCGCCAGCGAATCCGCGGACCGGACGGACGCGGCGGGACGGGACGGCGAAGGGCCCCGCACCGAGAGGTGCGGGGCCCGAACACATGCTGCCGTGGGGCTACTTCTCCTGCTGCTTGCGCCAGCGGATGCCCGCCTCCAGGAAGCCGTCGATCTCGCCGTCCAGGACGGACTGCGGGTTGCCGACCTCGAACTCCGTACGGAGGTCCTTGACCATCTGGTACGGGTGCAGGACGTACGAGCGCATCTGGTTGCCCCAGGAGCTGCCGCTGTCCTTGAGGGCGTCCATCTTGGCCCGCTCCTCCTGGCGCTGACGCTCCAGCAGCTTGGCCTGGAGGACGTTCATGGCGCTCGCCTTGTTCTGGATCTGCGAGCGCTCGTTCTGGCAGGAGACGACGATGCCGGTCGGGAGGTGCGTGATGCGCACGGCCGAGTCGGTCGTGTTGACACCCTGACCACCCGGGCCCGAGGCGCGGTAGACGTCGATGCGCAGCTCGGACTCGTCGATCTCGACGTGGTCGGAGGACTCGACGACCGGCAGGATCTCGACACCGGCGAAGGAGGTCTGACGACGGCCCTGGTTGTCGAAGGGCGAGATGCGGACCAGCCGGTGGGTGCCCTGCTCGACGGAGAGCGTGCCGTAGGCGTACGGCGCCTTCACCACGAAGGTGGTCGACTTGATGCCGGCCTCTTCCGCGTACGAGGTCTCGTAGATCTCGGTGGAGTAGCCGTGGCGCTCCGCCCAGCGCAGGTACATGCGCTGGAGCCGCTCGGCGAAGTCGGAGGCGTCGACGCCACCGGCCTCGGCGCGGATGTTGACCAGCGCCTCGCGCTCGTCGTACTCGCCGGAGAGGAGGGTACGGACCTCCATCTCGTCGAGGGCCTTGCGGACGGAGACGAGCTCCGTCTCGGCCTCGGCGAGGGTGTCCGGGTCGTCCATCTCCTCGGCGAGCTCGAAGAGCACCGCGAGGTCGTCGATGCGGCCACGCAGGGTCTCGGCCTTGCGGACCTCGGCCTGGAGGTGCGAAAGCTTGCTCGTGATCTTCTGCGCCGCCTCCGGGTCGTCCCACAGGGACGGGGCCGCGGCCTGCTCTTCGAGCACGGCGATGTCGGCCCTCAGCTTCTCGAGGTCCAGGACGGCCTCGATCGACCCCATGGTCGAGGAGAGGGACTTCAGCTCTTCGGATACATCGACGACTGCCACGCGTCCAGCGTAACGGCTCCGGGCGAGGAGCCGAACCTTTGGCCGCCGGCGCCCGCGGGGAGGGCGGTCCTACGGCTGCGAGGACTGCTTCGAGTCCTGCGGCGGGGCGTCCCCGTCCCCGGAGGCCGCGAGGTAGCCGCCGGCACCGAGCGCCCCCGCGACGACGACCGCCGCGACCGTGAGGGTGATCCGGCGCTTGCGGACCGCCTCGGCCTTGTGTCGGGCCGAGCCGGGTCTGCGGGCGCCCGCCGGGCGCGGAGCGCGGGCGGTGCCCAGGGGGCCGCCCGAGAGCTCGTCGGGCGCCGGGACCCGCATGGAGGTGTGGGTGTCGCGGTTGGAGTCGGCCGAGGCGCCGGGGACGAGCGGGACGGCGGCCCGGCGCGGGCCGGGCTCACCCGCGCCCGTACCGGTCGGGTACGTGTCCTCCTCGTACGGCTCCGGGGCCGGCTCCGCGTCCGGCTCGTCCACGTCGAGCGGCGGGATGCCCTTGAGCAGGGGCAGGACGTCCTTGAGGCGGGCGGCGAGCTCGGAGGCGCGCAGCCGGGAGGCCGGGGCCTTCGCCAGGCATTGCACGATCAGCTGCCACAGCTCCTCGGGGATGCCGGGGAGCGGGACGACGGTCTCGGTGACATGGCGGCGCAGGACCGCGCCGGGGTGGCCGCCGCCGAAGGGGGTGAAGCCGGCCAGCAGCTCGTACAGGACGGTCGCGAGGGCGTAGATGTCGACGGCGGCGCGCGGCGGGAGGCCCTCGACGATCTCGGGGGCGAGGTAGTCGGGGGTGCCGATGATCCGGGTGGCCTTGGTGCGGCCGGGGGTGTCGATCAGCTTGGCGACGCCGAAGTCGGTGAGGAGGGCGGGGTGGGCGCCGCCGGGCCCGAGCGGTCCCTCCATGTCGAGCAGGATGTTCTCGGGCTTGACGTCCCGGTGGACGACCCCGGCCGCGTGCGCGGCGGCGAGGGCGTCGGCGACGTCGGCGATGATCGCGACGGCGGCCTCGGGGGCGAGGCGGCGTTCCCGGTCGAGGCGGGTGCGCAGGTCGGTGCCGCGGACGAGGTCCATGACGAGGGCCAGGTCGTTGCCGTCGACGACGAGGTCGCGGACCTTGACCACCCGGGGGTGGTCGAGGCCGAGCAGGGCGGTCCGCTCCTGGACGAAGCGGCCGACGAGCTCCTGGTCGGAGGCCAGGTCCTCGCGCAGCAGTTTGACGGCGACGGGGCCCTCGGGCCCCTCGCCGAGCCACACCGTTCCGGCACTGCCCCGCCCGAGGATCTGGTGGGTGGTGTAGCGGCTGCCGATGTTCCGTGCCAAGACTGCTCCCTCAGCGGCTGCGGTTCGCGTGCAAAGTTACGCGTCCACGGCCGCCGGACGTCACTTCCGAGGGGAAATCACCCCTCGGAAGTCGATAAATCGGCAGTATTACTGTCCCGTACCGCCGGTAGCACCCCCGGAGCCGGTGCTCTCGCCGATCGAGGAGATCCAGTCGGTCACCGACGAGATGCCGTCGCCGATGGCCTGCCAGTAGCTCTTGCCCTCGGCGATCCAGTCCTGGAGCGGGGTCAGCTCCCAGACCAGCCAGCCCGCGACCACGAACAGCACGATCATGACCAGGCAGCCCTTGAGGCAGCCGAGGCCGGGGATCCGCACCGGGTTGGCGCTGCGCTGACGCGGCGGACGCGGCTCGCGCGGCGCCGGGGCCTGGGGCGGCGGCTGCGGCGGGGTGTACTGCTGCTGGGGCGGCGCGTACTGCTGCGGGGGCGGCGGCGGCGCGTACTGCTGCGGCTGGTGCTGCTGCTGCGGGTACGGCTGGGGCGGCCGCTGCGGGGCGGGACGCTGCTGCTGGTACTGCTGCGGCGACTGCTGCCCGTACTGGCCCGGCTGCTGCTGGTGCTGCTGCGGCGGCTGCTGGTGCTGCTGCGGCTGCTGCCGCTGCGGGCGGCGGCGCAGCGGGTCCTGGCTCGGGTCCAGGTACTGCACCTGCGTCTGCTCGTTGCGGTCGCGGGCGGCGCGCAGCTGGTTCTGCCAGGGGTGCGGCTCCTCGGACTGCGCGCCCTGCGGCGGCCCCGGCGGCACGGGGGGCATGACGGCCGTCGGATCGGCGGCACCCGCCTGGCCGGAGGTCGGCATGACGCTGGTCGCGCCGGCGGGGTCGTACTGCGGACGCCCGGCGCCGCTGGGCAGCACCTGCGTGGGGTCGGCGGCTCCCGGGTTCTGTCCCTCCGGGGTCCCCGGGACGGGCGCGGGCGCCGGGTCCGGGGCCAGGAGCGCCCCGACGCCGTCCGCGGCCTCGATCTGGGCGGGCGTGGAGTGCACGCCGATACCGGCGGCGACCGCGCGCAGACCGCGCGCGAGGTTCACCGCGCTCGGCCGCCGGTCCGGGTCCTTGCTGAGGCAGCGCTCTATCACCGTCCACAGCGGCCCGGGCACGGTCGAGGGACGGCGCGGCTCCTCGCTGAGGTGTCGGTGGAGGACCTCGAGGGCGGTGCCGCCGGCGAACGGGGGCCGGCCGGTGACCAGCTCGTAGAGCAGGATGCCCGCGCCGTAGATGTCGACGGCGGAGGTCTGCGGGCGGCCCTCGGCGGACTCCGGGGCCACGTACGCGGGTGTGCCCACGAACTCGTGGGTGCGCGTCAGGCCCGGGGAGTCGGCGAGGCGAGCGATGCCGAAGTCGGTGAGCATCGGGTGCATCTGGCCGCCCTGCTCGGCGAGCAGCACGTTGGCCGGCTTCAGGTCGCGGTGGACGACGCCGTCCGCGTGGCTGGCGGCGAGCGCGTCGGCGATCTGGGCGGTCAGGAGGGAGGCGGCTACCGGGGTGAGCGGGCCGCTGTCCCGGATGTACCGGTGCAGGTCGGGGCCCTCGACGAGGTCCATGACGAGGGCGAGGACATCCCCCTCGACCACCAGGTCGCGGGTGCGCACGATGTTCGGGTGGGTGAGCCGGAGCAGCACGGACCGCTCGCGCAGGAAGCGCATCACGATGTCCGCGTCGTTGGCCAGCTCCTCCTTGAGGACCTTGATCGCCACGGTCTCGCCGGGCTGGCCGGGCACGGCCGCCTCGGCGCCGGCCGTCTCCCGCTGGCGGGCTCGCCAGACGGTGCCCGTGGCGCCGCGGCCGAGCGGCTCCTCGAGCAGGTACTTGCTGCCGATAGGCCGCACGTCACGCGCTCCCTGCTGATCGTGGTCCTGGGGTCTTCCGGTGATGTTCCCGGGCCCTGTCCTCTGTTTGTGACCCGTCCGGGTGTCCGACCCACTTTAGTGCCGCCGAACGAGGTAGAGGTCGGTCGTCCACAGGCCGATTCCGATGCCGGCGGACGGGACCGGTGGGGTTCCGTCCGCCATCCGGTACGGGGCGGGCCGGGGTCCGCCACGGACCGGGGGCGTCCGGTGCCGGACGCGGCTTCTGTCCGGATGAAGACGCTCGTGGGCGTCCGACGGTTGCCGGGCATGTTCCGAAGGCATGCTCAACCAGGCACTTTTGCGTCCACAGCCGACCATTCAAGATCACTTCCGGCCGACCCGGGGGCGGGTTGTCGGTGGCAGGTGCGAGGATGCCTACAGCACGTCGTGTCGAGGGGTCGGGAGCCCCGCGGCGTGCCGACCTGTACCGGGCGACGCGTCCGTGCCGGGTGGGGGGAGTCACAGGGCGGTTCCCCTGCCGGGCATGTCGCGCAGAAGGGACCGCTGACGGCGATGCAGATCCGGCTGACCGTCCTCGCGCCGTACGCCGGCCACGGCGCCGGACGTGCGTGCGACGTGCTCGTCACGGCCCCCGCCGGGACGGCTCTCGCCGCCGTGGCCTCGAATCTCGCCGCCGCCGTCACCGGCCCCGACACCTCCGCCTCGGGCACCACCGTGCTCTACGCGGGCGCGGAGCGCCTCGACGGCCGCCGCTGCGTGCTCGGCGAGCCCCCGCTGGTCGACGGCGCGGTCCTCTCCCTCCAGGTCCCCGGCCCCGACGAGCGCGCCGACGAGACGGCCACCGCCCGGCTCCACGTGGTCGCGGGACCGGACGCGGGCGGGGTGCACCTGCTGCACGGGGGACCGATCAGAATCGGCCGTTCCGTGGACGCCGACGTGCCGCTCGACGACCCGGACGTCTCCCGCGCGCACTGCACGGTGACCGTCGGCGAGGACGGTCGGATCACCGTCGCCGACCGGGGCTCGACCAATGGCACGACCCTCGACGGCGCACCGGTCGGCGACCGCCCGGTCCGCTTCGTCCCCGGCGCGGTGCTCCGCCTCGGCGAGTCCGCCCTCCGACTGGCCGGCCCCGACGACGACCTCGGCGGTACGGGGACGAGGGCGACGGCCCCGGACGGCGAGGGTCATCTGCGGGTCGCCCGCGCGGGCGACGGGCAGGACCCGGCGGACCGTACCGACCGGCCCGGACCGGCGGGCGGGCCCCGCACGGCTCCCGGCGGACCGTCCGACGACACCACCCACGGCGGGGCGCGCGGAGTCCTGTTCGACGCCGCGCCCGAGGATCCGTACGCGGAGCGGTACGACGAGCGGTACGGCGCCGACGCCCCCGGCCACACCCGTGCCGAGGAGCACCAGGACGCGGTCGGCGGGCCCGGCGGCGGCGAGGCCCACGGCAGGACCCGCCCGGCGGGCGGCGACACGGCGCCGACCGGCTCGACCCGCCCGGGCGGCAAGCGCGGACTCGGCGCGTGGGCCCGGCGGCTGGCCGGCGGCCGGGAGGAACTTCCGGCCGCCCCCTCCGATCCCCGCACCGCACCGGACACCCACGTCGGCACCCGGCCCGGCACCGGCGCGCCGGGCGGCGCCGCCACCCCCCTGCCGGTGGCCGACACCTGGCCCGACCCGGCCACCGTCCTGCTCACCGCCCTCGGCCCCGGCCCCCGGCTCTGGGAGCGCGGACCGCACCACCCCGAGTCCCTCGCGGTCCGGCTGGGCACGACGGACCGCGCCGAGCTCTCCGGCGTACCGGTCACCGTGGGCCTGCGCGAGGCCGGGTCCCTCGGCCTCGCCGGCCCCGCCGACCGGCTCGCCGGGCTCGCCCGCTCCGTGGTCGCCCAGCTCGCCGCCCTGCACTCCCCCTCCGACCTGGAGATCGTGCTCATCAGCGCCGACCGGAACCGCTCGCTCGACGAGCGGCGCCGGGCCTGGGGCTGGCTCGGCTGGCTCCCGCACGTCCGCCCGGCCCACGGCCAGGACTGCCGGCTGCTCCTGGCGTACGACCGCGAGCAGGCCCAGGCCCGTACGGCGGAGCTGACCCGACGGCTCGACGACGGCCCCCTCGGACCCGGCTGGCCCAGCGCCGACCGCGCCTCCGTCGCCGAGGCCGCCGCCCGCCACGAGGGGCCGACGACGGTGGTGGTCGTGGACGGCGACCCCGGTTCGGCGGCTCTGCGCGAGACGGTGGCACGGCTGGCCGGCGCCGGAGCGGCGGCCGGCATCCATCTCGTGTGCCTCGC
The DNA here is from genome assembly GCF_014656215.1 of Streptomyces zaomyceticus. Classification (GTDB taxonomy): domain Bacteria; phylum Actinomycetota; class Actinomycetes; order Streptomycetales; family Streptomycetaceae; genus Streptomyces; species Streptomyces zaomyceticus. The sequence goes on from NZ_BNBZ01000001.1 coordinate 661,305, forward strand.
GGAGGCGCCCTCGGCCTCCCCGGTCTCCCCGGTGGCCGCCACCTACGAGACGGCCTGCGCCGCCTCCCTGGCCTTCCGCGAGTGCGGGGCCGCCGTGCTCCTCAGCGGCGATGTGGCGACGGCGCTGCGGCTGCTCAGAACCTCCGGCGGGCGCGTCGCGGGCCACGGCACCGTCGGCGTGGTCGACGCGGTCTCCGTCGCCTGGGCCGAGCGGTTCGGCCGCGCGCTGGCCCCGCTGCGCACGGACGCCGCGGCCGCGCCGGGCGCCCGCGCCGCCGCGCTGCCCCCGTCGGCACGCCTGCTCGACGAGCTCGGGCTCGCCCGGGCCACCCCCGCCTCACTGATGGCCCGCTGGGCCTCCGCCGGGGACGGCACGGCCGTCCTGGGCGCGGGGCCGCGCGGGCCGCTGGCCGTGGACCTCACCAAGGAGGGCCCGCACCTGCTGATCGAGGGCCCCGCGGGGAGCGGGCGGACGGAGCTGCTCCGTTCGATCGCCGCCTCGCTCGCGGCCGGCGGCCGCCCCGACCGGCTCGGCCTGCTCCTGGTGGACGGGGCGGGCGGAGAGCGCGGCGAAGGTCTCGCGGCCTGTACGGAGCTGCCGCACGTCACCGAGCACCTGGTCGCCTCGGATCCGGTACGGATGCGGGAGTTCGCGCAGGCGCTCGGCGCGGAGCTGAAGCGCCGGGCGGAGATCCTGGGCGACGGCCACTTCGCCGACCGCCGGGGCGCGCGTGCGACGTCCGCCGGCGACCGGCTGATCGGCCAGCGTTCCCCGAGCGCGGCGGAGTCGGTGCCCCAGGGCGCCCGGGCGACCGTCCGCCTCCAGGACACCGGCGACCTCGCGGAGCGACCGATCGGACGCACGCTCCGCACGGGCGACGGCACGATCGGCGCCCTCCCGAGCACGAGGAGCGGACGCACGGGCGGCCCGTACCCCGGCGGCGACGACCTCGGCGGACGCCCCAGCGGCCGGATCACGTACTCCGGCGACCTCGACAGCAGGGCGAGCGGGCGCACCCCGTACCCCGGTGGCGAGGACCTCGGGGGCCGTCCGAGCGGGAGGATCACGTACTCCGGGTCGGAGGACCTCGGCTCACGCCCCAGCAGCCGCACGCTGCGCACGGGCGACGACGGCCTCGGCACGGACCACCCGAGCGGCCGTACGGCGCGCACCGGCGCGGAGGACCTGACCGGGTACGCGAGCGGACGCACGCCCCGCACGGGCACGGACGGCCTCGGCGGGTCCCCCGGCGGACGCGCGTCCCGCACCGGGGACGGCTCGCTCGACGAGCGGCCCAGTACCCGGACCCGGCCCGGCGGCGACGCCTTCCTGGCGGACACGCCCAGCGGGCGGCTGCCGCGACGGGACGGCGCCCCCCTGGACGACCGCCCGAGCGGCCGCACCCTCCGCACCGCGGACGGCGACCGCGTCGCCCGGCCCGCGGGTGACGAGGCGAGCGGCCGGATCCCCCGGCCCGCCACCGGCGAGCACTCCCCCGCGCGAGCCGCCGGCCCCGCCCATCTCCCCCGGCTGGTCGTCCTCGTCGACGACTTCGACGCCCTCGTCGCTCCGGCGCTCGGCGCCTCCGGGCGGCCCGCCGCCGGGTCCGTGGTGCGCGCGCTGGAGGCCGTCGCGCGGCACGGCGAGCGGCTCGGGGTGCACCTCGTCGCGACCTCCTCGCGCCCGGACCGGACCGCCGACACGGAGCTGGCCCACGGTGCCCGGCTGCGGATCGTGCTCGACGCGCCCCCGGTGACCACGGGGCCGGACGTGCCGGCGGCCGGACGCGGACGCCTCGGGCATCCGGACGGCCGGGTGACCCCCTTCCAGGCGGGCCGGGTCACCGGACGGATCCCCCGGACGGCGACGCTCCGCCCCACGGTCGTCCCCCTGGAGTGGGAGCGGATGGGCGATCCGCCCACCCGCCGCCCGGTCCGCGAGCTGGGCAACGGACCGACGGACCTGGCGCTCCTCGCGAGCGCGCTCGACCGCGCCGCGCGCTCGGTCGAGGCGACTCCCGTGGCCCCGCTGACCCCCGCGGCCCACAGCTGACCCGACGTCACGAGGGCGTCACGATCGCCCACTTGACACGGAAGGCGGTATTGCGGGGCCCCGCCACCCGGCGTAGACCTGTCGGCACGGGACAGCGAAGCGCACGGGAGAGACGGGGCAGCGATGCGTACAACTCTTCGTCCACGCAGGGCCGCGGTGACCATCACGGCGTTCACGGCACTCACCGCACTCGCCCTCGCGGCCTGCGGTGACGGCGGGTCCGGGAAGGACCCGGGGGAATCCGGGCCCAGCGGCGGCGCCCTCCCCCTCAAGGGCGAGAAGATCGAGGTCGCGGCCGTCTGGACGGGCCCCGAGCAGGAGAACTTCACCAAGGTCCTGAAGGAGTTCGAGAAGCGCACCGGCGCCACCGTCACCTTCGTGCCCGCCCAGGACCCGATCGTGAACTTCCTCGGTACGAAGATCGCGGGCGGTTCGCCGCCCGACGTCGCGATGCTCCCGCAGGTCGGCGCGATCCAGCAGGCCGCCGCGCAGAAGTGGCTCAAGCCGGTCGGCCCGGAGGCGAAGGCCCAACTGACCGCCAACTACTCGCGCGGCTGGCAGGAGCTCGGCGCGGTCGACGGCACCCAGTACGGGGTCTATTTCAAGGCCGCCAACAAGTCCCTGGTCTGGTACAACACCGCCGTCTTCGAGAACGCGGGCGCCGCCGAGCCGAAGACCTGGAAGGAGTTCCTCACCACCGCCGAGACGATCTCGGCCTCCGGCGTCACCCCCGTGTCGGTGGGCGGCGCGGACGGCTGGACCCTCACCGACTGGTTCGAGAACGTCTACCTGTCCCAGGCGGGGCCGGCCAAGTACGACCAGCTGGCCAAGCACACGATCAAGTGGACCGATCCCTCGGTCACCGCGGCCCTGACCACGCTCGCCGAGCTGTTCGGCAAACCGGCCCTGCTCGCGGGCGGTACGAGCGGCGCACTGCAGACGGAGTACCCGGCCTCGGTCACCCAGACCTTCACGGGTGGAGACCGGCCGAAGGGGGCGATGGTCTTCGAGGGCGACTTCGCCGCCGTCAACATCGCCCAGACCGAGGCGAAGATCGGCACGGACGCCAAGGTCTTCCCGTTCCCCGCCGTCGGCACCGGCACCACCCCCGTGGTGACGGCCGGCGACGCGGCCGTGGCCCTCAAGGACACCAAGGGCGCACAGGCACTGCTCGCCTTCCTGGCCTCCCCGGACGCGGCGAAGATCTGGGCGGCCGAGGGCGGGTTCCTCTCCCCCAACAAGAACCTGGACCCGTCGGCGTACCCGAACGACGTCCAGCGCGAGATCGCCAAGGCGCTCATCGGCGCCGGTGACGACTTCCGCTTCGACATGTCGGACCAGATGCCGCAGTCCTTCGGCGGCACGCCGGGCAAGGGCGAGTGGAAGGCGCTCCAGGACTTCCTGAAGAACCCGAAGGACATCGCGGGAGCCCAGGCACGTCTGGAGGCGGACGCGGAGAAGGCGTACCGGGCCGCGGCGAAGGGCTGAGGCCCCGGCATGCCGAGGACCGACCGCATCCGCCCCACCGGCGAAGGCGCCGACGGCAGCGACAGCGACAGCACGGACTCCGGTGCGGGTGCGGGTGCCGGCACCGGCACCCGCACCGCCACCGTCACCGTCACCGGCAAGAAGGCCGCGTTCCTCCGCAGCGGCCACCGGAGCAGGACGCTGGCGGCGGGGTTCCTGCTCCCCGCCCTGCTCCTGCTCGGCGCGCTCGTCGTCTACCCGATCGGGTACTCCGTCCAGCGCTCGTTCTTCGACCGCTCCGGCTCCTCCTTCGTCGGCCTGGACAACTACCTCGCGCTCGTCACCGACGACTCCCTCCGCACCGCCGTCCGCAACAACGTGATCTGGCTGGTCCTCGCCCCGGCGGTGGCGACCGCCCTCGGCCTGGTCTTCGCCGTGCTCACCGAACGCGTGCGCTGGGGCACGGCGTTCAAGCTGGTCGTCTTCATGCCGATGGCGATCTCGATGCTGGCCTCCGGGATCATCTTCCGGCTGGTCTACGAGCAGGACCCGGACCGCGGGGTCGCCAACGCCGTCTGGGTCGGCGTCCACGACACCTTCGCCGAGTCCTCCGGGTTCCCCCGGGCCCGGCCGCTGCCCGTCCACCCGCTGAAGGCGGCCGACGGCGGCGCGTTCGTCACCGAGGAACCGGTCCGCGCCGGGGAACCCGTACCGCTGCCCCTGATCGGGGTGGCGCCGGGGAACATGCCGAAGGAGGCCCGCCCGGCGCGGGCCCCGGACGCGGCACCGGAGACGCCGGACACGATCACCGGCACGGCCTGGCTGGACTTCACCCGGGGCGGCGGCGGACGGCCGAACACGGTCGACCCGGCGGAACTCGGCCTCGCGGGGCTGCGGATCGAAGCCGTCAAGGACGGAAGAGTCGTCGCCGAGACCACGGCCGCCGCCGACGGCACCTTCACACTGCCCGCCGACCGGGCGGACGGAGCCGTGCTCCGGCTCCCGGCGAGCAACTTCCGGGAGCAGTACAACGGTGTGGAGTGGCTGGGCCCCACGCTCGTCACCCCGGCCGTGATCGGTGCCTACGTGTGGATGTGGGCCGGGTTCGCGATGGTGCTGATCGGCGCCGGGCTGGCCGCGGTACCGCGTGAACTCCTCGAAGCGGCACGGGTGGACGGGGCGAACGAGTGGCAGGTGTTCCGCCGGATCACGGTGCCGCTCCTGGCGCCGGTCCTCGCGGTCGTCCTCGTCACCCTGATGATCAATGTGCTCAAGATCTTCGACCTGGTCTTCGTCATCGCGCCGGGCTCCGCCCAGGACGACGCGAACGTGCTCGCGCTCCAGCTGTACCGCTCGTCCTTCGGTACGGACGCCGATCTCGGGGTCGGCTCGGCCATCGCCGTCCTGCTGCTGCTCCTGGTGGTCCCGGTGATGGTCCTCAACATCCGCCGCCTGCGCCGGGAGGCCCGCCGATGAGTTCCTCCGCCACCCGCACGCGCGCGCGGACCGACGTCACCACCCCGCCCGCGGGCTCCCCGGCCACCCGGACGTTCGCGGCGCGGGCCGCCGCCCGGGCCGCCGGGGGCGCGGTCCGGGTCTTCCTCGTCCTGGCGGGTCTGTTCTGGCTGCTGCCGACGGTCGGACTGCTGCTCTCCTCGCTCCGCTCGCCCTCCGACATCGCGGCGAGCGGCTGGTGGCAGGTGTTCACGGCCCCGGCCCGGCTGACCACCGAGAACTACACCCATCTCCTCGCGAACGAGACGATCACCGGCTCCCTGCTCTCCACGGTCATGATCACCGTCCCGGCCACCCTGCTCGTCCTCGTCATCGGCTCGTTCGCCGGGTACGCGTTCGCGTGGCTGGAGTTCCCTGGCCGGGACTGGTGGTTCCTGGGCGTGGTGGCCCTGCTCGTGGTCCCCGTGCAGGTCGCCCTGGTCCCGGTGTCGAAGCTCTTCGGGGCGGTGGGGCTCTTCGAGACGACCCTCGGGGTGGTCCTCTTCCACACGGCCTTCGGGCTGCCCTTCGCGATCTTCCTGCTGCGGAACTTCTTCGCGGAGATCCCGCGCGAGCTCCTGGAGGCGGCGCGGCTCGACGGGGCGAGCGAGCTACGGCTCTTCACCCGGGTGGTGCTGCCGCTCGGCGGTCCGGCGATCGCCTCGCTGGGGATCTTCCAGTTCCTCTGGGTCTGGAACGACATGCTGATCGCGCTGATCTTCGCGGACTCGCAGTCGCCGCCGATCACGGTGGCGCTCCAGCAGCAGGTACGGCAGTTCGGCAACAACGTCGACGTGCTGGCGCCGGGGGCGTTCGTGTCGATGGTGGTGCCACTGGTGGTGTTCTTCGCGTTCCAGCGGCAGTTCACGTCCGGGGTGATGGCGGGCGCGGTGAAGTAGCCGGGCGCACGACGGCGGGCGGCGCGGTGAAGCAGTGGCGGGCGGTGACGTGCAGCAGCCGCGCGCACGGCGGCGGGCGGCACGGTGATCGCGCTCGCGCTCAGGCCTTGAGCGCCGCCACCGCCGACCGCGCCAGGTCGTCCACGTACCCCGGGGGCAGTGGCGTACGGACGACGACGAGGCGCCAGTAGAGCGGCCCGACGACCAGGTCGAGGGCGCGGCCCGGGTCGGTGTCCTCCGGGAGTTCACCGCGCTCGGCGGCCTCGCGGACGATCTGTGTCACGACTCCCTGCTGACCGTCGAGGAGCGCGGCGGTGACGGCCTCGGCGATCTCGGGGTTCCGTGCCGCCTCGACGAGCAGGTCGGGGATGACCTGTGAGGCGACCGGGTGGCGCAGGGCGTGCGAGGCGACCTCGAGGAGCGCGCGGACGTCCCCGTACAGGGAGCCGGTGGCAGGCGCCGGCAGGCCCTGCGCGGCGAAGGCGCCGACGAGGTCGAGGACGAGCGAGAGCTTGGACTTCCAGCGCCGGTAGACGGCGGTCTTGCCGACTCCCGCGCGGCGCGCGATGCCCTCGATGGACATCCGGGCGAAGCCGACGGCCGCGAGTTCCTCGAAGACGGCGGCCCGGATGGCCTCGGTCACGTCCTCGCGGAGTACGGCGGCTCCGGCGGGGGCGCGGCGGGGGGTCGGTTCGGTCATGAACGGCATCCTAACCAACGGCGACACCCCGGAACCGTCACGACGATACGGTTGCGTTCCGACGTGGAAGCGTCCTACTGTCCCCGTAGCGACGATACGGACCCGTTCCGTCGCAGACGACGTACGTGCCGCACATCCCCTCGTCGAAAGCGCCCGCCCGTGACCAAGATCCTGGCTCCGCCCGCACAGCAGGCGCCCGCACACCAGGCACCCACGCACCGGGCGCGGCAGACCCCCACCTCGCGCACCCTCACGGAGGACCCGCACGCCCCCGCGGAGGACCTGCGCGCCCTCGCCCTGCGCCACGGCCTCACCGTCAGCGGCGCCCGCCCCTCGCTCCCCGCCTACGTCCGACAGCTCTGGTCCCGCCGGGACTTCATCACCGCCTTCGCGACGGCCCGCCTGACCGCCCAGTACAGCCAGGCGCGGCTCGGCCAGGTCTGGCAGGTGATGACCCCGCTGCTCAACGCGGCCGTCTACTACGCGATCTTCGGCGTCCTCATGGACGCCAAGCAGGGTGTCCCCGACTACGTGCCCTTCCTCATCACCGGCGTCTTCGTGTGGACGTTCACCTCGGACACGGTCATGGCCGGCACCCGGGCGATCAGCGGCAATCTGGGTCTGGTCCGCGCCCTGCACTTCCCCCGTGCGAGCCTGCCGATCTCACTGGCGCTCCAGCAGCTCCAGCAGCTGCTGCTCTCGCTGACCGCGCTCGTCGTGATCCTGTTCTGCTTCGGCGAGTTCCCCACCTGGAGCTGGCTGCTCGCCGTCCCCGCGCTCCTCTGCCAGGCACTGTTCAACACGGGCGTGGCGCTCGTCCTGGCCCGGCTCGCGGCCCGCACTCCCGACATCTCGCAGCTGATGCCGTTCGTGCTCCGCACCTGGATGTACGCCTCGGGCGCGATGTGGTCGATCCAGAACCTGGCGAGCGGCGGGCGCTTCCCCGACGGCGTCGTGCTGGCCCTCCAGTGCAACCCGGCGGCGGTCTACATCGACCTCATGCGCTTCGCGCTGATCGAGAGCCACACCTCCACCCAGCTGCCGCCACACGTCTGGGCGCTCGCCGCCGGCTGGGCCCTGCTGGCCTTCGGGGGCGGTTTCATCTGGTTCTGGAAGGCGGAGGAGGCGTACGGACGTGGCTGAGGCGGAGAGCACCCCCACCGTGGTGGTCGACGGCGTCCACATCACCTACACCGTCCACGGCGGCCGTTCCGGCGGCCGGGGCGCCGCGACGGCCGCGCTGAGCCGGATGCTCCGGCGCGGCGGGTCCGCGCCCGCCGCCCGCCGGGTCCATGCCGTGAAGGGGGTCAGCTTCGTCGCACGGAGAGGCGAGGCAATTGGCCTGATCGGTTCGAACGGATCTGGGAAATCCACCCTCCTGAAGGCCATCGCGGGCCTCCAGCCCGTCGAACGGGGCCAGGTCTACACCCATGGGCAGCCCTCGCTCCTCGGCGTCAACGCGGCCCTGATGAACGATCTCACCGGCGAGCGGAACGTCGTCCTGGGCGGCCTCGCCATGGGCATGAGCCGCGCGGAGGTCCGGGAGCGGTACGCCGAGATCGTGGACTTCTCCGGCATCAACGAGAAGGACGACGCCATCTCCCGCCCGATGCGGACGTACTCCTCCGGGATGGGCGCGCGGCTGCGCTTCTCCATCGCCGCGGCGAAGAGCCACGACGTGCTGCTCATCGACGAGGCCCTGTCCACCGGCGACGCGCGCTTCCGCCGCCGCAGCCAACGGCGGATCGACGAGCTGCGGGCGGAGGCGGGCACGGTCTTCCTGGTCAGCCACTCGAACCCCACCATCACGGAGACCTGCGAACGGGCGCTGTGGCTGGAGGCGGGCACGCTGCGGATGGACGGCCCGGCGAAGGAGGTGGTGGCGGCGTACGAGGAGTTCACCGCGACAGGCACCGGAACAGGGCCCGGGAAACCGGGCAAATAACGCATTGCGGGCTACAGTGCGGAAGGATGACGAACGATCACCCGCAGCAGCCGCACCGGACCGGGACCGAGCCCCCCTCCCTCACCGGGTCCCCCTTCGACTCGGACACCTTCACCTCCGCCACCTTCGTCACCGTCGGCCGCGGCCCCTACCTCGCCCTCGCCTCCGTCTGGCTCCTCACCCGGGTCGGCATGGTCCTGCTGCTCCTCCGCGACAACCTCGGCATCGGCGGGGTGGGCCGCGAGGTGGACCTCTACCGGTACTGGTACTCCCAGTTCGCGCAGGGCACCTTCCCGCCCGGCGACGCCACCTGGCAGTACCCGCCCGGCGCCGGGCTCGTGATCATGTCGCCGGGCCTCCTCCCCTGGCTGACGTACTTCCAGGCGTTCGTCGTCCTCACCCTCCTCGCCGACGCGGCCGTCACCGCCGCCCTCGCCCGCGCCGACAGCGCCCGCCTCACCCACGGCGCCTGGGTCTGGGTCTGCGGCCTGCCGCTCCTGCTGCACCTGCCGCTCGCCCGCTACGACGTCCAGACCACGGCCCTCGCCGTCCTCGCCCTGCTCGCCCTCAACGCCCGCTCCACCGCCTCCCACCGGCTCGGCGGGGCGCTCGCGGGCATCGGCGCGATGGTCAAGGTCTGGCCGGTGCTCGCCCTGATCGGCACCCCCCGCGGCCGAACCAGCCGCGACGCCTGGACCGCCGCGGCCGTCGCCGCGCTCGCCCTCCTCGCCACGCTCGCGCTCTTCTTCTCCGAGCCCCTCGGCTTCCTCCGGCAACAGGGCAGCCGAGGCATCCAGATCGAGTCCCTCGGCGGTACGGCCCTCGGACTCGCGCACGCCACCGGCGTCTGGCCGGGCAAGGTCGATTTCCGCTACGGGGCCTTCGAGTACGTCGGCCCGTACGTCTCCACCCTCGGCCACCTCGCCCTGCTGCTCACCGTCGTCGCCCTCGGCTGGCTGCTCCTGTGGCGCGTCAGGGCCCACCGCTGGACCGCCGCCACCCCGTTCGACGCGGCCCTCACCGCCGTCCTGCTGTTCACCACCACCAGCAGGGTGATCAGCCCCCAGTACATGATCTGGCTGCTCGGCCTGGCCGCCGTCTGCCTGACCTCCCGCACGACGGTGATGCGCCCGGTGGCGCTCCTGCTGCTCCCGGCCGCCGCGCTGAGCTCACTCGCGTACCCCGTCCTGTACGACCAGGTCGTCGCCGGCACACCCCAGGGACTGACCGTCATGGTCCTCCGCAACGGTCTGCTGCTCGCCGCGACCCTGCTCGCCGCCCGCCGCCTGTGGACGTCGACGGTGACGGGCCCCCCGGAGGAGACCGCCTAGCGGACCGGGCGCCCGGGGGAAGGGCCTTGCCCGGACACGGGCGCGCGAAAGGGAAGGGCCCCGCCGGAGAACCGGCGGGGCCCTTCCCTCTCACTCCCCTAGCTGTGCGTACGGAGCAGCGTGCGCATCGTCCGCATCGCCACCGACAGGTTCGCCAGGTCGAAGGTGTCCGAGCCCTGGATCTCCTCCAGGGTGGACTTCGCACGGCCCAGGATCGCCGCGTTCTTCTCCTCCCAGTCCTTGAACCGCTGCTCGGGGCTCGAAGCGCCGTCCCCGGCCGCCAGCACGTCCGCGGTCAGTGCCGCGTGCGCCGCGAACAGGTCCTCGCGGATCGACGCACGGGCCATCGACTGCCACCGGTCGTCGCGCGGCAGCTCGATGATCCGGTCCATCAGGTCGGTGATCCGCAGCCGGTCGGCCAGGTCGTAGTAGACCTCGGCCACGGCCAGCGGGTCCTTCTCCGTCCGGTCCGCGATCCCCACGATGTCGAGGATCGGGAAGGCGGAGGAGAAGCCGGCCACCCGCAGCGCGAGCTCCTCCGGCACGCCGACCTCGGTCAGCTCCTCCACGATCGACTGGTACCACTCCAGGTCCGCGCCGCGCAGCAGGTTCGGCAGCTGCGCCCAGACCTGCTCGACGCGCTCGGCGAAGAACTCGATGGTCTCGGTGAGCTGGAGCGGCTGCGGCCGGTTGTTGAGCAGCCAGCGCGTGCCGCGCTCGACGAGCCGGCGGGAGTGCAGCCGCATCCGGGTCTGGACATCGGCCGGCACCTGGTTGTCGAGGGCCTCGACGGCGTCCCAGACCTGGCCCAGGCGGAAGACGAACCGGGCCGCGGTCTGCGCGCGGACGATCTCCTCGATCGACGCGCCCGTCTCCTCGCGGAGGCGGTGCAGGAAGGTCGAGCCACCGGCGTTGACGGTGTCGTTGACCAGAACGGTGGTGATGATCTCGCGGCGCAGCGCGTGGTTGTCGACGGCCTCGGTGAACTGCTCGCGCAGCAGCGTCGGGAAGTACGCGTGGAGCAGCCCGCGCAGGTACGGGTCGTCCGGCAGCTCCGTGCCGATGAGCTCGTCGGCCACCGTGATCTTGGTGTACGCGAGGAGGACGGCGAGCTCCGGCTGGCTCAGACCGCGGCCGTTGTTGAGCAGCTCGCGGATCTGCCGGTCGTTGGGCAGGAACTCCAGGGAGCGGTCGAGGGCTCCGTCTCGGCCCAGGCGGCGCATGAACCGCTGGTGGGCGTGGAGGAGGGACGGCGACTGGGCGACGGCGTTGGCGAGGGCCGTGTTCTGCGCGTAGTTGTTGCGCAGCACGAGCCTGCCGACCTCGTCGGTCATCTCCGCGAGGATCTTGTTGCGCTGCTTGACGGTCATGTCGCCCTCCGCGACGAGCCCGTTGAGCAGGATCTTGATGTTGACCTCGTGGTCGGAGGTGTCGACGCCGGCGCTGTTGTCGATGGCGTCGGTGTTGATCTTGCCGCCCTGGCCCTCGGGACCGCCGGTGCGGGCGAACTCGATGCGGCCCAGCTGGGTCGCGCCGAGGTTTCCGCCCTCGCCGACGACCTTGGCGCGCACGTCCTGGCCGTCGACCCGGATGGCGTCGTTGGCCTTGTCGCCGACGTCGGTGTTGGCCTCGGCCGAGGACTTGACGTACGTACCGATGCCGCCGTTCCACAGCAGGTCGACGGGCGCGTGGAGCACGGCCTTCATCAGCTCGGCCGGGGTCATCTTGGTGATGCCGTCCTCGATGCCGAGTGCGGCCCTGACCTGCGCGTTCACCGGGATCGACTTGGCGGTACGGGGGTGGATGCCACCGCCCGCGGAGAGCAGCGACGGGTCGTAGTCGGCCCAGGACGAGCGGGGCAGGTCGAAGAGCCGGCGGCGCTCGGCGTACGAGACGGCCGCGTCCGGGTTCGGGTCGATGAAGATGTGGCGGTGGTCGAAGGCCGCGACCAGACGGATGTGCTCGGAGAGCAGCATGCCGTTGCCGAAGACGTCGCCGGACATGTCACCGACGCCGACGACCGTGAAGTCCTCGGTCTGGGTGTCGTGGCCCAGCTCGCGGAAGTGGCGCTTGACGGACTCCCAGGCGCCCCGGGCGGTGATGCCCATGCCCTTGTGGTCGTAACCGGCGGAACCGCCGGAGGCGAAGGCGTCACCGAGCCAGAAGCCGTACGACTCGGCGACCCCGTTGGCGATGTCGGAGAAGGTCGCGGTGCCCTTGTCCGCGGCGACCACCAGGTAGGTGTCGTCCTCGTCGTGGCGGACCACGTCGACCGGCGGCACGACCTCGCCCGCGACCAGGTTGTCGGTGATGTCGAGCAGCGCCGAGATGAAGGTCTTGTACGAGGCGACGCCCTCGGCCAGCCAGGCGTCACGGTCCACGGACGGGTCCGGGAGCTGCTTGGCAACGAAGCCGCCCTTGGCGCCGACGGGCACGATGACGGTGTTCTTCACCATCTGCGCCTTGACCAGGCCGAGGATCTCCGTACGGAAGTCCTCACGGCGGTCGGACCAGCGCAGACCGCCTCGGGCGACCTTGCCGAAGCGCAGGTGGACGCCCTCGACGCGCGGGGAGTACACCCAGATCTCGAACGCCGGGCGGGGCGCGGGGAGGTCCGGGATGGCCTGCGGGTCGAACTTCATCGACACGTAGGAGTGCGGGGTGCCGTCGGCCGTCTTCTGGAAGAAGTTGGTCCGCAGGGTGGCCTTGATGACGGTGAGGAAGGAGCGCAGGATGCGGTCCTCGTCCAGGCTCGCGACCTGGTCGAGGGCGGCGTCCAGCTCCTCGAGGAGGGCGTCGATCAGCTCGGTGCCGGCGCGCTGGCGCTCCGGCGCCATCCGGGCCTCGAAGAGGTTGACCAGCAGCCGGGTGGTGTGGACGTTGTTGCGGAGGGTGTCCTCCATGTAGTCCTGGCTGAACGTCGCACCGGCCTGGCGCAGGTACTTCGCGTAGGCGCGCAGCACCATCGCCTCGCGCCAGGTGAGCCCGGCGGAGAGGACGAGCGAGTTGAAGTTGTCGTTCTCCGCCTCGCCGGTCCAGGTGGCGGAGAAGGCCTCCTGGAAGCGCTCGCGCGCGTCGTCGCCGAGGTAGTCGCCGCCGTTGCCGGTCGAGACGGGCATCCGCAGACCGAAGTCGTAGATCCACGCGTGCGTGCGGTCGGCGCAGCGCAGCTCGTAGGGGCGTTCGTCGGTCACCTCGACGCCGAGCCGGTTGAGCACCGGGAGCACGGCGGAGAGGGAGATCGGATCACCCGTCTTGTAGATCTTGAAACGGCGCTCGCCGGGGCCCGCGACGACCGGCTCGTACAGGGAGAGCGCGAAGTCCTTGCCGCTGGTACGGGCGAGGGCCTCCAGGTGGACCAGGTCGGCGACGGCCGCGCGCGGCGAGTGGTCGGCCTTGTAGCCCTCGGGGAAGGCGTTGCCGTAGCGGCGCAGCAGCTCGGCGGCACGCTCCTCGCCCAGCTCGGCGTTGAGCGCCTCGCCGAAGCCGTCGGACCAGGAGCGGGCGGCCTCGACGAGCCGGGTCTCGATGCGGTCGACGTCGGCGTCGGTGAGCTTCGCCAGCTCGGTGCCGGGCTGGACGCGGACGACGAAGTGCAGCCGGGACAGGATCGACTCGGTGTTCCAGGCGGTGAAGTCGACGCTGGTGCCGTCGAGCTCCTCCTTCAGGATCTCGATGATCCGCAGCCGGACGCGGGTCGTGTAGCGGTCGCGCGGCAGGTAGACGAGGGCCGAGTAGTAGCGGCCGTACTCGTCCTGGCGCAGGTAGAGCCGCAGCCTGCGCCGCTCCTGGAGGTACAGGACGCTGGTGACGATGGACTGGAGCTGGTCGGCCGGGGTCTGGAACAGCTCGTCGCGCGGGTACGTCTCCAGGATCTGGAGCAGGTCGCGGCCGTCGTGGCTGTTGGGCGAGAAGCCCGCGCCCGCCAGGACCTCCTGGACCTTGCGCTTGACGACCGGCACCCGGCGGACGGACTCGGTGTACGCGGCCGAGGAGAACAGGCCGAGGAAACGGCGCTCGCCGATGACGTTGCCGTCGGCGTCGAACTTCTTCACACCGACGTAGTCGAGGTACGAGGGGCGGTGCACGGTCGATCGGCTGTTGGCCTTGGTCAGGATCAGCAGCTTGTGCTCGCGCGCCTTGGCGCGGACGTCCTCGGGCAGTCGGCTGAAGGAGGGCGAGACGGGGTGGGCGTGGTGGCCCTGGTCGTCGCCCGTGTGCTGCGGGTCGGAGCGCAGGATGCCGAGACCGGTGCCGGGCACGGCGGCCAGGGCGTCCCCGTTGACCAGCTGGTACTCGCGGTAGCCGAGGAAGGTGAAGTGGTCGTCGGCGAGCCAGCGCAGCAGCTCGCGGGCCTCCTCCACCTCGGTGGGACGCAGGTCGGAGGCGGTGGGCTCGGCCGGGAGGCCCTCGGCGATCCGCAGCGCGGCGTCGCGCATCTTGTCCCAGTCCTCGACCGTCTCGCGGACGTCGGACAGGACACGCAGCAGATCGGCGGTGATCTGCTTGAGGTCGGCGCGGTCGGTCTCCCGGTCGATCTCGACGTGGATCCAGGACTCGGTGAGCGCGTCGTGCGGCAGCTCGCCCTGGATCTGTGCCGACAGGACCTCGATGAGCTTGCCCGTGAGGTCGCGGCGGACGAGGACCTGCGGGTGGATCACGACATGGATGCCGCGGCCCTGGCGCGAGAGCTCGTTGGTGACCGAGTCGACGAGGAAGGGCATGTCGTCGGTGACGACCTCGACGACGGAGTGGCTGCTTGTCCAGCCGTTCTCCTCGACCGTCGGAGTGTGGACACGCACGTTCGCGGTGCCCTGCGGGCGGTTCTCCGCCAGGCGGAAGTGCGAGAGCGCGGCACCGAACACGTCGACCGGGTCCCGGTCGCCGAGGTCCTCCGGCGCGGTGTGCAGGTAGTAGCGCTGGAGGTACTCGAGCACGGTGTCCCGGTCGGGGCGCTTCCCGGCACCCTCCGGGCCCGTCGGAAGTCGCCCCCCGACCGGGCTGTGCTCAGCTACCCGAGCGGCCCTTTCGAGCAGCTCGGCCTTGGCTTCGTCCAGCTTGGTCTGCATGTCCTCTGACTCCTGTCGCGCGCCGTTGCGTGACGTCGGTGGAAGAAAGGACACAACGCCTCGACGCGGTGATTCCGGTCGAAGTCGACGTTATGCCCGGATGAGAGATGCCCAGGTCGTTATCAGCCACAGAACGCGGCGTGCCCGGACGGAAGGGATCGGCGAACGCACGGTCGGCCCGGCCGCTGTCGCGGGTCGGGCGGCAGCCGGGGGCTTCACTGCCCCCTCGGCGTATCGCGCTGATCACGGCAAAAGCCTATCGCCCCCGACCCCCGAACCGTCATGAGCCGTATGTGTACAAAAGAGGGGGTGGAAGTTTGACGTTATGGACAGCGACACATGTCCTCTTGGCAAAGCGCCCCGCCGCGGGCAGCGTGTACGCGAGCATGGGCACTGCACGGCAGACCGACCATCTGTGATCTGGGAGAGCCATGGCGAAGATCCTGATCGTGACCGGGGACGCGGCGGAGTCGCTGGAGGTGATGTACCCCTACCAGCGGCTGCTCGAGGAGGGCTACGAGGTCGACATCGCGG
The DNA here is from genome assembly GCF_014656215.1 of Streptomyces zaomyceticus. Taxonomy (GTDB): domain Bacteria; phylum Actinomycetota; class Actinomycetes; order Streptomycetales; family Streptomycetaceae; genus Streptomyces; species Streptomyces zaomyceticus. The sequence goes on from NZ_BNBZ01000001.1 coordinate 676,797, forward strand.
CCCCCGCCCGCAAACAGCTCCGCTTCGTCGTCCACGATTTCGAGCCCGGCTTCGACACGTACACGGAGAAGCCCGGCTACACCTGGCCCGCCGATCTGGCCTTCTCCGAGGTGGACCCGGGCGCGTACGTGGCGGTGGTCATCCCGGGCGGCCGGGCGCCGGAGTACCTGCGCAACGACCCCGAGCTCCGCAAGATCCTCAAGTCCTTCTTCGACGCCGACAAGCCGGTGGCCCAGATCTGTCACGGCCCGCTCCTGACGGCGGCGATCGGCGGGCTGGAGGGCCGCAGGGTCACGGCCTACCCGGCCCTGGAGCTCGACATGCAGGCGGCCGGGGCGACGTTCCAGGACAGCGCTGCGGTGGTCGACGGCCTCCTGGTCTCCTCCCGGGCCTGGCCGGACCACCCCACCTGGATGCGCGAGTTCCTGAAGGTCCTCCGCGCGAAGGGCTGACACGGCAGAGCGGTCGCGGGCGGCATCCCACCGCCCGCGATCCCGTTCATCGCCGGCCAGGCCGTCGGCACCGGCGGGCCGAGCCCGTCAGACCAGCTCCTCCGCGACGGCCACGGCCTCGGCCAGCGAATCCACTACGGGCACACCCACCCGCTCCAGGGAAGCCCGACTGTGCGATCCGCCGGTGAAGAGCACCGCCTTGGCCCCGACGTGCTGCGCCGCCAGAGCGTCGTCCGCGGCGTCACCGATGACGACGACCCGCTCCGCCGGAACCCCGCCGAGCGCGGCCAGGTGCCGCACCATGTGCCCGGACTTCCCGTCCGTGGACGTGTCGACCCGCCCGTCCATCCGCACGAACCGCTCGGCGATCCCGTGCCGTCGCACCAGCGGGATCAACTCCGCGTGGGGCGCCAGGGACAGCAATGACTGCGTGAAGCCCGACTCCTGCCGCGTCGCGAGCAGCTCCGCGGCACCGGAGGTGAGTCCGCAGGCCTCGGCCCGCTCCCAGTAGTGCCGGTGGAAGGCGCCGTCCATGACGGCCCACTCGGCGTCGGTGGGCAGCCGCCCCATGAGCCGCTCGTAGAACTTGGGCACCGGCACCGTGTACAGGTCGCGGTACCGCTCCAGAGTGATCGATGCGAGCCCGAGCTCGGCGAAGGCGGCATTGGTCGCCCCGATGACCGCGCCGATGTCGTCGAGCAGTGTGCCGTTCCAGTCCCAGACCAGGTGCTTGCCCCGCAAGCCGTCGCGCTTCCCCATGGAAAGACGGTACCCGGCCACTCGGACACTCAAGATTCGGGCACGGAATCGGCGAAAGCCGGCCGGTCGAGTCGAACGGCCGCGCGAGCCGAAGGCGCCGACGGGCCAGGATGCCGGAGAGGCCGGGAGAGGCCGGAGAGGCCGCGGGGACCGTGCCGCTCAGCCCAGCAGCGCCGGAATCTCCTGCACCCCGAACCACAGCAGCTCGTGGTCCTCGGCTCCGTCGACGACGAACTGCGCGTCGTCGTCGCCCTTGTCCGCCGCGCCCAGCGCGTCCGCCGCCGCCGTCACGTCCGCCACCGCGTCGCACGCGTCGGCGTGCACGGCCGCCGCCTTGGCGAGCACGACGGGTCCGGTGATCCGCACCTCGCCGATGGAGGCGACGGTGAGCCCCCCGTCGGGGTCCGCGACCGCGTCCTTGTCCGCGACGTCGACGGCCACGACGATCCGGCGCCGGGGCGCCTCGGGGTCGCCGGCCAGGAGGCGCAGGGAGGCGGCCGCGGCACGGTTGAGCGCCGCGTACTCCAGCTCCTCGATGTCGTCGGAGACGTACCACTCCCGCAGGGCGGGGGTGACGGCGTAGGCGGTCAGCGGGCCGGATCCCAGCTCGCCCGCCTTGTGCGCCTGTGCGAGACCGGGAAGGGTCAGGGGGACGTACACGCGCATCGGCTGGCCGCTTTCGTAGACGGAGAGGCCCTCAGGATACGTGGGGAGTCCCCCTTCGGGCTTGCCGCCCGGAGTCGTCGTACGTCCACTCCCGGAAGCCCTCACCGGTACCCCCGGGAGCCGATTTTCCCCGGTGTCACCCGGATAGGTGATTCCATTTTCGACGCGCCCCGCGGATACGGAGTCCTTGCGGCCCCTCCGGGCCCACCCGTACAAGATCCCCAACGGAAAGTTACCGACTGGTATCACTCGGTTACGCAACGACAGGGGCCCGCCATGACCACCACGCTCGCCACGACGACGCCCACGCCCACCGCCACCCCGCCGCACCCGGCCACGGCGACCACCCGGCCCCGCACCCCCCGCCCGCGCACCGCCCCCGGAGGCCCCGCCGGCACCCGCCCCCGCGGCCCCGCCGGCACCCACCCCCGCACGACCGCCCCGCCCCGCGCCCTCCCCCCGCACACCGTCTTCGCCGAACGCCTCCTCGCCGTGTTCAGCGGGGAGCGCCCGGTCCACTGGATGCTGGGCCACACGGTCGGCGAGGCGTACGAGCAGCTCGTACGGATCGCCCCGGAGACGCCCCTGCGGTCCCTCGGGCCCCGCCCGGTCCTGCGCCGCTGCTCGGTCCAGGTGCACGAGGGGCGGACGGTCGTGGAGGCCTTCGCGACGATCGCCACGGGCCCCCGCGTCCGGGCGATGGCCTTCCGGCTCGAGCGCGGCGCCGACCACCGCTGGCGCTGCGCCGCCGTGGAGCTCGACGGCCTCGGTGCGACGGCTCGCCGGACATGACGAAGGGGCCGGCCGCCCACCGGGCGACCGACCCCTACGCGAAGAACTCACCGCCTCGGCGGCACTCCTTCAGACGACGTGTGTCACTTCTTGCGACGACGCCCGCCGCCGCCCGCGTTCTTCTGCGCCTTGCGACGCTCCGCGCGGGTCATCCCGTCGCCGGCGTCCACGTCGTCGGAGGCGAAGTCGCCCTCGACGACACCGCCGTCGCCGTCCACGGTCGGCGCCGAGAAGTGCAGCCGGTCCGGCCGCTGCGGGGCGTCGAGCCCCTTGGCGCGGATCTCCGGACGCCCGGCCGGCACCGCGTCCTGCTTGTCCAGCGAGGGAGCGCTCGCCTGCACCGGGACCTCCTCGACCTGCTGTTCGACCTGGACCTCCAGGTTGAACAGGTAGCCGACGGACTCCTCCTTGATGCCCTCCATCATGGCGGTGAACATGTCGAAGCCCTCGCGCTGGTACTCGACCAGCGGGTCCTTCTGCGCCATCGCGCGCAGGCCGATGCCCTCCTGGAGATAGTCCATCTCGTAGAGGTGCTCGCGCCACTTGCGGTCGAGGACCGACAGGACCACGCGCCGCTCCAGCTCACGCATGATGTCCGAGCCGAGCTGCTTCTCCCGCGACTCGTACTGCTCGTGGATGTCGCCCTTGATGGACGCGGCGATGAACTCGGCGGTGATGCCCGCGCGGTCCCCGGCCTCGTCCTCCAGCTCCTCCACGGTGACCTTCACCGGGTAGAGCTGCTTGAAGGCGTTCCACAGCCGGTCGAGGTCCCACTCCTCCGCGAAGCCCTCGGCGGTCTCCTGGCGGATGTAGTCGTCGATCGTGTCGTCCATGAAGTGCTGGATCTGCTCGTGCAGGTCCTCGCCCTCCAGGACGCGACGGCGCTCGCCGTAGATGACCTGGCGCTGCCGGTTGAGGACGTCGTCGTACTTCAGGACGTTCTTGCGGGTCTCGAAGTTCTGGGTCTCGACCTGCGACTGCGCGGAGGCGATCGCCCGGGTGACCATCTTGTTCTCGATCGGCACGTCGTCCGGCACGTTGGCCATGGCCATCACGCGCTCGACCATCTGCGCCTTGAACAGACGCATCAGGTCGTCGCCGAGCGAGAGGTAGAAGCGGGACTCGCCCGGGTCGCCCTGACGGCCGGAACGACCGCGCAGCTGGTTGTCGATACGACGGGACTCGTGGCGCTCGGTGCCCAGCACGTACAGCCCGCCGAGGTCCTTGACCTCCTCGAACTCCGCCTTGACGGCCTTCGCGGCGCGCTCCAGGGCGGCGGGGAGGGCCGCGGCCCACTCCTCGACGTGGTCGACCGGGTCCAGACCGGCCTGGCGCAGCTCGGCCTCGGCGAGGTCGTCCGGGTTGCCGCCGAGCTTGATGTCCGTACCGCGACCGGCCATGTTCGTGGCGACGGTGACGGCGCCGCGGCGGCCGGCCTGCGCGACGATGCTGGCCTCGCGGTCGTGGTGCTTGGCGTTGAGGACCTCGTGCTGCACACCGCGCTTGGAGAGCTGCTGCGAGAGGTACTCGGACTTCTCGACGGAGGTCGTGCCGACGAGGATCGGCTGACCCTTCTCGTGCTTCTCCGCGATGTCGTCGACGACGGCGGCGAACTTGGCGACCTCGGTCCGGTAGATCAGGTCGGACTGGTCCTTGCGGATCATCGGCCTGTTCGTGGGGATCGGGACGACGCCCAGCTTGTAGATCTGGTGGAACTCGGCGGCCTCGGTCATGGCCGTACCGGTCATGCCGGAGAGCTTCGAGTACAGGAGGAAGAAGTTCTGCAGGGTGATCGTGGCGAGGGTCTGGTTCTCGTCCTTGATCGCCACCCCTTCCTTCGCCTCGATCGCCTGGTGCATGCCCTCGTTGTAGCGGCGACCGGCGAGGATACGGCCGGTGTGCTCGTCGACGATCATGACTTCGCCGTCCATGACGACGTAGTCCTTGTCCTTCTTGAACAGTTCCTTCGCCTTGATGGCGTTGTTCAAGTAGCCCACGAGCGGGGTGTTCACCGACTCGTAGAGGTTGTCGATGCCGAGCCAGTCCTCGACCTTGGCGACACCGGCCTCGTGGATGGCGACGGTGCGCTTCTTCTCGTCGACCTCGTAGTCGCCGGTCTCCTCGATGCCCTTGAGCTGGTTTCCGGGCTCGCCCTTGGAGAGACGGGTGACGAGCTTCGCGAAGTCGCCGTACCACTTGGTCGCCTGGTCGGCCGGGCCGGAGATGATCAGCGGCGTACGGGCCTCGTCGACGAGGATGGAGTCGACCTCGTCGACACAGGCGAAGTTGTGGCCGCGCTGGACGAGCTCGTCCTTGGACCACGCCATGTTGTCGCGCAGGTAGTCGAAGCCGAACTCGTTGTTCGTGCCGTAGGTGATGTCGCAGCTGTACTGCTCACGGCGCTGCGCCGGAGTCATGTTGGCGAGGATGCAGCCGATGGTCAGACCGAGGAAGCGGTGCACCCGGCCCATGAGCTCGGAGTCGCGCTCGGCCAGGTAGTCGTTGACCGTGATCAGGTGCACGCCCTTGCCGGAGAGCGCGTTGAGGTACGCCGGGAGGGTACCGACGAGGGTCTTGCCCTCACCGGTCTTCATCTCGGCGACATAGCCGAGGTGGAGGGCTGCGCCACCCATCAGCTGGACGTCGTAGTGGCGCTGACCGAGAACACGCTTGGCGGCCTCGCGCACCGTCGCGAAGGCCTCGGGCATCAGGTCGTCGAGGCTCTCGCCGTCGGCGTACCGCTGCTTGTACTCATCGGTGAGCGCCCGCAACTCGGCGTCGGAGAGGTTGGTGAAGTCCTCTTCGATGGAGTTGACCTGGTCCGCGATGCGGTGCAGTTTGCGCAGGATCTTTCCTTCGCCTGCACGCATGAGCTTGTTGAAGACGGACACTGAGGCTGGTCTCCTTGCCGGTCGGGCCTGGCACTGGGTCTTGTCATGGACGCGAGCGCGGGCACGGCAGGTGGTCCCCACCGCAACGGCCATCGTAAGCGAGACCGCCCTCGCGAAGGGAGGCCCACAGTGCCGGAGCCGTACGCCCGCCCGGAAAGAGAACGCACGAGGTGGGCGGAAGGTGCCGCCCCACCCGAAAAGTGTTCGCTTCCCGTCCCCCGTCTCACCACAATCCACGCATGGAGCCGATCACCCTCACCACCGACCGACTGCGTCTGCGGAACTTCGTTCCCGAGGACCTCGAAGCGGTGTACGCCAGCTGCCAGGACCCGGACATCCGCCGCTGGACCGTCGTCCCCGACCCCTACACGCGACAGGACGCCGACTTCTTCGTGCACCGGCTCGTGCCCGACGGCTGGCGCGACGACAGCTCGTACGCCTTCGCCGTCGAACCGCTGGCCGGCGGCCCGCTGCTCGCCGCCGTCGCCCTGACCGGTCGCGACACGGGAGTGTGGGAGGTCGGCTTCTGGCTGCGCGCCGAGCACCGCGGCAGCGGCTATATGACGGAGACCGTCCGGGCCGTCGCCCACTGGGCCTTCACCGGGCTCGGCTGCACGCGTCTGGTGTGGCGCGCCGAGATCGGCAACGTCGGCTCGCGCGCGGTGGCCGAGCGGGTCGGCTTCGTCATGGAGGGCGACCAGCGCGCCGCCCTGACCAACAAGGGAACGCTCCGGGACTGCTGGATCGGTGCGCTGCTCCCCTCCGACTTCGGCCTCACCGGCCCCCTTCCCTACCTCCCGGCCCGCGATCTGCCGTCCCGCCCCTGACTCCCCGGCCCACCGCCCGCGACGCCCCCGGCCCTCCCCTGCCGCTCGGGCCCCGCCTTCGCGTCCCGACTCCCGGCCCGCCACCGGCCCCCGGCCCCGGCCCGCCGCGCCCGCCCCGGCCCGACCGGTCCCCCTCCCCCCTCCCTCCCCCGCCCCCACGGCTCCGGTTCACCGCCCGGCCGACTGTCAGTGCCGGGGCCTAGGGTGCCGTTCATGACGACTGCGCCGCGCCCCGCCGCCGAACTGTCCGCCGACGAAGCACGCCGGATCGCGCTGCGCGCGCAGGGATTCCTGGGCGCGCCCGACCGGCGCGCCGGGGTGCGCGGGGTGCTGCGCGCGCTCGGCCAGGTGCAGCTCGACACGATCTCCGTCCTCGCCCGCTCGCACGAGCTCATTCCGTACGCGCGCCTGGGCGCCGTCGGCCGTACGACGGTCGAGGACGCCTACTGGACCGGGTCCCACGCCTTCGAGTACTGGTCGCACGCGGCCTGCGTGCTGCCGGTCGAGGAGTGGCCGCACTTCGCCTTCCGCCGCCGCGCCTACCGCAACCGCCCCCACTGGGGCCACGAGCTGTCGCCGGGCGCGTACGACAAGGTGATCGACCAGCTGCGGGCCGAAGGCCCTCGGACGGCGACCGAGCTGGGCGGCGCCAAGAACAAGGGCGAGTGGTGGGACTGGTCCGACTCCAAGATCGCCGTCGAGCGGGCGCTGATGCACGGCGAGGTGGTCGTGGTCGAACGGCGCGGCTGGAAGCGGGTGTACGACCTGGCGGAGCGGGCGATCCCGCAGGACCTGCTCCACGACGAGCTGGACGACACGGAGTGCGTGCGGCGGCTCGTCCGGCAGGCCGGCGAGGCGCTGGGAGTGGGTACGCGCGCGGACATCGCCGACTACCACCGGCTCAAGGGCGAGCAGTTCGACGCGGTGGTCGAGGCGGCGGGTCTGGTGCCGGTCACGGTCGCCGGCTGGGGGAAGCCCGCCTGGGCGGATCCGGCGGCGCTGGCCTCGGAGCCGCGCGGCCGGCACCGTACGACCCTGCTCTCGCCGTTCGACTCGCTGATCTGGGAGCGGGCCCGGACGGAGCGGATCTTCGGCTTCACGCACCGCCTGGAGGCGTACGTACCGAAGCAGAAGCGGGTGCACGGCTACTTCGCGATGCCGGTCCTCGCCGGGGGCCGGCTGGTCGGCCGGGTGGACCCGGCGCGGGAGGGCAGGACGCTCGTCGCCCGCCAGGTGACGCTCGACGGCCCGAAGGCCGTGCCGGCGGTGGCGCGGGCACTGCGCGAGGCGGCCGAATGGGTCGGCTGTGAGGCGGTGTCGGTGGTGCCGGACCGGGTGAACCACCCGGAGCTCGTACCGGAGCTGGTGCGCGCCCTGGGCTGACCGCCCGGGCGGCCGGAGGCCCGCGGGGCCGGCCGAGCCCACGGGGGCCGGCTACCGGATCTCGAGGATCTTCTCCCGCATCGCGTAGACCACGGCCTCCATCCGGGAGTGCAGCTGGAGCTTCTCCAGGATGTTCCGGACGTGGTTCTTCACGGTGTTCTCCGAGATGAACAACTCCTTGGCGATGTCCCGGTTGTTCATCCCGGTCGCGACGAGCTTGAGGACCTCCAGCTCACGGTCGGTCAGCCGGGGCGCGGGCACGAGCCTGCGCTCGTCGGTGCGCTGGATCATCGACTTGAACTCGGTGAGGAGCTTGGAGGCCATCGAGGGGCTGATCTGCGACTGTCCGTCCGCGACCGCGCGGATGGCCGTCGCGACCTCGTCGGTGGAGATCTCCTTGAGGAGGTAGCCGGTGGCCCCCGCCTTGATGGCTTCGTAGAGGTCGGCCTCCTCGTCGCTGATCGTCAGCATGATGATCTTCGCGCTGGGGGCCACCTCCTTGATGGAGGTGCAGGCCTCGATACCGCCGCGCCGGGGCATCCGTACGTCCATCAGGACGATGTCGGGCAGCAGATCGGCCGCCTTGTCGACGGCCTCGGCGCCGTCCCCGGCCTCACCGACGACCTGGATGTCCTCCTCCTGCGCGAGGACGATCTCGAGTCCGCGGCGGAAGAGGGCGTGGTCGTCCACGACGAGGACCCGGATGGGCTCCTTCCGGAATCCACCGCTGTCCGAATCCGATCCCTCCGGGACCGCACTACCGTGCTCGCGCCCGCTGAGCACCGGCCCGAAGCTGTCCGCCATCGTTCCTCCCCCTGAAGGCCGTGGCCTGAATTCGTTTCCGGTCCTCCAACCGGCACTCGATGAGCACCGGTTGGCGTGCACGTCATGATTTCATGCCCCGGCGCCGTCGGTGTGATCCGTGGACGCACAAGGGTGCCCCTGGGGGCGCGAAGGTCGCTCCAGGGGCACCGTGAGGGGCAACTGAGGTGTGGGGGGCGCCGAGTGGCGTCAGCCGCCGAGCGCACCACCGGCGCCGCCACCCTCGGCGAGCGGGTCGCTCTCCAGATGGATGACGCCGTAGTCGTACGCGTGACGGCGGTAGACGACGCTCGGCTGCTTCGTGTCGGAGTCGACGAAGAGGTAGAAGTCGTGCCCGACCAGCTCCATCTCGTAGAGCGCCTGGTCGAGCGTCATCGGTGCGGCCCGGTGGGTCTTCTCACGGACCACCAGCGGGCCTTCGCCCTGGACTTCGATCGAACCCATCATCGTGGTGGGCACCTTGTCGGACTCGTCGGCGACGAGCTGGCCGTCTCCGTTGAGCTGGGCGGCGCCGGGCACCACGTCCCCGACCTCCGCCGCCGAAAGCCTGCCGTTTCCACGGCGGGTGTACCGCTTGTCGTGCTGCTTGCGCAGTCGTGCCTCGAGCTTGTCGCTGGCGAGGTCGAGCGCTGCGTACGGGTCGCCTGCCGCAGCCTCCGCCCGGATCACCGGGCCTCGGGAGTGGAGGGTGATCTCCACGCGGTCGGACCTGTCGGCCTGCCGCGGGTTGGGCTCCTTGGACACCTCGACGTCGAGGCTGATCACCTTGCCGTCGAGCTTCTGGATCTTCTCCAGCTTCAGCTTCTCGGCCACATGCTTGCGGAACCGCTCGGGCACCTCGGTCTTGCGGCCCTTGACGACGATGTCCACGCAGAACTCCGTTCCCGGATCGCCCGGATCGGCTCCTTGGCCGCCGGGCATCTCCCTTTGCACCAGACTCCGGTGGATTACCGGAGCTCGGACTTGGCGACTTTCACCTCCTCCTCCCCAGTCGACATGATCCCCACCCCATCGACAAGAGGTTAATTCGCCCTGAACTCCCGTCCTGTAGGCGCAACCATGTATTCGGTGAGGCGATGGCTTTCACCATTCCTCACAACCGAACATAGCCCCTCCGGACGGGTGTCGGCACCCGCTACCGCGACATACCTCCGTTCGGGCGCTTTCACCTCTCACCACCTGCAACGATCCAAGATCTTGGAGAGTTCCGGTTTATTTCGAACGAAGCGGGAGAGGATGCGATCACAGCCGCCACCCGCTGTTCGAATCCGTGCTGCGCCGAACCGGCCGGTAAACCGTGCGGTATTCCAGGAATGAACGGAAGTCGTACGGCTCCGAGAGCGCGCGCCGCCTCCGCCAGCGAGGCGCCGGTGGTCATCAGGTCGTCCACCAGGACCACCCTTCCCGGCCCGAGCAGCCGCCCGCCGCCGGGCACGACCTCCAGCGCGCCGGAGAGGTTCGCGAGACGTCCACGCGCCCCGAGACCCGCCTGGTCCGCCACGTACCGCCGCTGCCGCAGCACGGGCACGACCCGCGCCCGCCGCCCGGCACTCCGCAGCCGGGCCGCCGCGGCCAGCGCGACGCGCCGCGTCGGATCGTGGCCACGCGCCCGCACGGAGCGCCGCGAGGACGGCACCGGCACAAGGAGAAGCGGTCGGGTCGCGAGGCCCTCGACGGGCCCGGCAGCGGCCTCCACGGCGACGGCCAGGGCTTCGCCCAGGGGCCGGGCGAGAGTGAGCGCACCACGTTCCTTGTGGGCGATGAGGAGTTCCCGTACGGCGTCGGTGTAGGGCGCGACGGCATGGACGACGGGCAGCCCGGCGGGCTCGGGCGCAGGACGGACCCTGCGCGGACCCTCCCCCGCCCCGCTCAGCACGGCCGCGCAGGACGGGCACAGCTCCGTACGCGGCCGGCCGCAGCCTCCGCAGGCGACCGGCAGCACCAGCCCGGCGATCTCGCGCCACCACCCCCGCATGGCTCCACTGTGCGCCTTCCCCGGCACCCCGGCCACCCCTGTGGAAAACCCGCGGGAGCCACCGAAGTACGTCAGGTGCGCACCGTGAACGTCAGGTGCGCACCGGCCGGACCGTCACACGGCCGGCGACGGGGACCGGAGCCGCTATCCCGGATAGACGGGCGAGGTCCCGGTCTTGACCACCGGCTGCCAGTTCGTCCCCGGCGCGAGCCGCACGATGCCGTCGTCGCCGGAGTCGGCGACCACCGGCACGGAGTCCTTGTGCGGCGCGGCCACCGAGGCCACCCCGCTCAGACCGGGCAGCACCGAGGTCGCCGAAGTCGACCCGTCCGTCTGGAGGTAGCGGATCTGCTGGACGCCGCCCGCCTCCTTGCCGACCACCACGAGCCGGCTCGGCCCGGCCCAGGAGACGGCCGTGACCGACTCCATCCGGGGCGCGGCCGGCTGGAGGTCGAGCACGGAGACCACCGGCTCCTCCCCCGTGTTCTGCCGCTGGACCCGGCCGATCTGCAGGGTCGTGTCCCCGCCCCGGGTGACCACCAGAGCGATTCGCACCCCGTCGGCGGAGACCCGGAGGGACTCGATCCTGGCGTCGTCCTCCAGCCACGGCGTCCGTACCTTCACGGGCTCACCGCTGCCGTCGGGCACCATCCACAGCTGGGGTGCGGCGGGGTCGCGGTCGGCGATCCACAGGTCGCCGCGGCCGCCCCAGCTGGGTGCGGACAGCCGGTCGGTGGGCTTGGCCGCCTTGCTGCTCAGGATCGCCGGCGAGGCTTCCTGTTCCGTGGTGATGGAGGAGACGAACAGATCGCGGCCGTTCTCCCCGACTCCGGCGGCGCGGGTCTCGCCCCGGTCGACGGCGACGGACCGGAGCGGCGTCGTGCCCTTGCCCAGCGGTCCGGGCACCTCGGTCGGCGCGTTCGCCTCCTTGCCCCCGACGTCCAGCATCATCAGCTTGTGGTGCTCGTCGACGAAGTACGGGCTCTCGTCCCGCTCCGTGTCCCGGACCGCGGCGAACTCGGCCGCCTGCCCCTTCCCGAGCCGGCACAGCGACTGCCCGGTCGAGCCCTGGAGCTCCACCTGCTCGACGCGTACGGAGGTCAGGTCGCGCAGCGTGAACAGCAGCTGCGCCGCCATCCGCCGGCACGGCTGGCCGCCCACCAGGTCCGCCTTGGCGTTCAGCGGCACCTTGAGGGTGGACTGGTCGTCGGTCGTGAGGGTGGTGACGCCCTTCTTCAGCTCCGTACCGGAGGGGAAGCTCGAGTCGACGGCCGGCTTCAGCCAGTTCGTGGGACCTTCGAGGAGCGCCCTGACCGTCTGCGTCACCGGGTCCATCCGGGTGACGGGGTCCTGGCGCTGCCGGATGTAGACCGGATCGGCGACGACCCAGTCCTCCCCGGAGGCGAAGTAGTACTTGTTGACCGACCGGTAGTTGCGCAGGAAATCGGCCTCGCCCAGCACCAGGCCGGGCGGAAGGCTGTCGATGCGCCATTCCTTGCCCTTGCCGTTGCCCGTGGGCTGCTGCACGACATGGATCGACTCCAGGTACGCGGCCGGGCTGATCGGCTGGTACGCGTGCCGGGCGTCCACGGTCGCGATCTTGCGGCCGGAGAGCGGGTAGGCGCGGCCCTGGTTGTCGGGGTCGGCGTTCCGGTCGGCCTGGTCGCGGTCGGGCCCGGTGGTGAGCACGGTGATGCTCTGCTCCGGCTTCCAGCTCCGCGCGGCCTGCTTCGTCAGGTACTTGCGCGCGGTGGCGAAGCCGGGGTCGTCACTGGTCATCGCCTCCAGGAAGCCGTCGACGATCTCGTTCGGGTCCGCGTTTTCCCGGGGCGCCACGGCGTAGACCCGTACCTGCGAGTCGCCCTGGTTGGCCCCCCTGACCTCCTGGACGTCCCCGCTGTCGGGCATCGTCGCGCACCCGGTCACCAGGAGTCCGCCGCACGCGGCGAGCACCACCACGCGCCGGCTCCGGCCTTTCCGCGTGCCCCGCCCCGCGTGCCCCTCTCGGGAGTCAGCGCCCACGTGTCCCGTCCTCCCGCTCCACGTTCCCGTTTCCGCCGGTCCTCGCCCGGCCCGCCCCGCCGTCGTTGTCCGTCGCCGCGCGCGGCACGACCCTGGCTCCGCTGCCGGGCAGGGCCGTCGGGTCGACGGTCGCCCGCTGCGGCGAGGGCAGCCTCGTCGGTACGGAGAGCTGCGCCCGGTCGCCCGCGGCCTGGGTCGGCACGGCCGCGAGGCGGGCGCTCTCCTGGCTGCGTCCGGCGGCCGCCTGCTCGCGGTTGCGCCGCGAGTCCTCGGGCTCCAGGGGTATCGGGGAGCCCCGCAGCGGCTCGTCCGCCGTCCGCGGCAGGGTGAGCCGGAACTGCGATCCGCCACCGGGCTCGCCCCAGGCCTGGAGCCAGCCGCCGTGCAGCCTGGCGTCCTCGACGGCGATCGACAGGCCGAGGCCCGTACCGCCGGTGGTGCGCGCGCGGGCGGGGTCGGCCCGCCAGAAGCGGTTGAAGACCCGGGTCGCCTCGCCCGGCTTGAGCCCGACGCCGTAGTCGCGTACCGCGACGGCGACGGCCCCACCGGCGGCGGCCAGCTTCACCACGACGTCCCGGCCCTCGCCGTGCTCGACGGCGTTGACGACGAGGTTGCGCAGGACGCGCTCGACCCTGCGGGCGTCCGCCTCGGCCACCACGGGCTGCTTGTCGCCGACGACGACGATCCGGGTGCCCTTGCGTTCGGCGAGGGGTTCGGCGCCGCCGATGACCCGGCGCACGACCTGGCGCAGATCGATCGGCTCGGCGTCCAGGGCCGCCGCTCCCGCGTCGAAGCGGCTGATCTCCAGCAGGTCGGAGAGCAGCGATTCGAAGCGGTCGAGCTGGTCGCCGAGGAGTTCGGCGGAGCGGGCGGTGATCGGGTCGAAGTCGACACGGGCCTCGTGGATGACGTCGGCGGCCATCCGGACCGTGGTCAGCGGGGTGCGCAGCTCGTGCGAGACGTCCGAGACGAACCGCCGCTGCATCCGCGACAGCTCCTCCAGCTGCTGGATCTTGAGCTGGAGGTTCTGGGCCATCTTGTTGAAGGCCTCGCCGAGCCGGGCGATGTCGTCCTCGCCGGTGACCTTCATCCGTTCCTGAAGACGTCCGGCCGAGAGTCGTTCGGCGATCCCGGCGGCCATCCGTACGGGTGTGACGACCTGGCGCACCATGAGCCAGGCGATGGCGCCGAGCAGCACCACGACGAAGAGACCGGCGGTCGCGAGGGTGCCCTTGACCAGGGTGAGGGAGTCCTCCTCCTGGGTCAGCGGGAAGAGGTAGTACAGCTCGTACTGGGTGCCGTCGGCCTCGTTGAGCCGTTTGCCGATCACCAGACCGGCCTCGGAGGCCTTGCCGCTGGTGTAGTGGATGCTGGTGAACTTCTGGAAGGTCCCGGCGCCCTGGGCGACGGAGTGCCGCAGTTCGGCGGGGATGCTCGTGATCGGGTCGACCTCGCCGGAGGCGCGGACGCCCCGGCTCGCGGTGTCACCGGTGTCGAGGGAGAGCGCGACCACGTTGTAGGCGCTCTGGCCACCGCTGGCGAGCTGCTCGACCAGCGTGGAGCGCCAGTTCACGGAGGAGCCGGCCCTGCCGCCGTCCTGCTGCCCGGGTGCCGACGGGGTGGTCGCCGCCCTGTCCTGGGCGGCGGAGAACCCTCCGGCGGCCTGGCTCTGGGCGGCCTTCTCCTTGGCGTCGAGCAGACCGTTGCGGACCTGGCCGATGACGACCAGGCCGAGCAGCAGGACCACTCCGAGGGACATCAACAGGGTGCCCGCGACGATCCTCAGCTGGATGTTCCGTCGCCACAGCCGCACAGCGGGCAGCAACGGCCGGCGCACCCAGCGCGCGAAGAGCCGGAGGACCGGTCCGCCCGGTGTTCCGTCCCGGAAGAGTCGTCCGCCTCGCGGCAGGCGGCCGGTACGCGAGCCCCCCCGTCCCGGTCCGGCAGCCCGCCCCGTACGGACTCCCGGATCCCCGGGCTTCGGAGCAGTACTGCCTGTAGTCATGTCAGCTCGGTCCCGCCTTGTAACCGACACCACGGACGGTCACTACGATCTCCGGGCGCTCCGGGTCCTTCTCGACCTTCGAGCGCAACCTCTGGACGTGCACGTTCACCAGCCGGGTGTCGGCCGCGTGCCGGTATCCCCAGACCTGCTCCAGCAGGACCTCACGGGTGAAGACCTGCCACGGCTTGCGCGCCAGCGCGACCAGCAGGTCGAACTCCAGGGGGGTGAGGGCGATGGACTGCCCGTCCCGCTTCACGGAGTGCCCGGCCACGTCGATGACCAGGTCACCGATGGTGAGCTGCTCCGGAGCCGGCTCCTCGGACCTCCGCAGCCGCGCCCGGATACGGGCGACGAGCTCCTTCGGCTTGAACGGCTTGACGATGTAGTCGTCCGCCCCGGACTCCAGGCCCACGACCACGTCGACCGTGTCGCTCTTGGCCGTGAGCATGACGATCGGCACACCCGATTCGGCCCTGATGAGCCGGCACACCTCGATGCCGTCCCTCCCGGGCAGCATCAGGTCGAGCAGCACCAGGTCAGGCTTGGCCTCCCGGAATGCGGCAAGCGCCTTGTCGCCGTCCGCGACGAACGACGGCTCGAACCCTTCGCCCCGCAACACGATGCCGAGCATCTCGGCCAGTGCGGTGTCGTCGTCGACGACAAGAACGCGTCCCTTCATATCGACATCATCCCATTTCCGTATCAGTCTCAAGGCGGCTCGTGAGATACCTCACTGACCTGCGGTGACGTCCGTGATCGCCCACCGTCGACTGCCGGTGTCCGTGGGTGTTGATGTCAGACATGGATGTCACCCCCGTGGCTCCCCCATGGTCGCCATGAACCGTACCGTGTGCCCCCCGGTGCGGCCCATGGGGTGAGTCACCCGTTCTTTCCACCCCGTCCACCCGGCCACAGTCAGGGCGGGAAGCAACAGGATGCGTCCGTGCCGCCATGCCCCGCCACCCCCTCACGATCACCGCCGCCCTCGCTGCCACCCCCTCGCCGGTCGCACCGCACCCTCCGCCGGGAGCGAGGGCGTCTCGACGCCAGGCGGGACGGTCGGCCTGCCGGCGTGATCGCCGTACGTCACGCCCCCACGGCCGGGGACGACGACGGCCGAACCGTCGAGAAGCCGCTGGGCACCCCGGCCCCGAAGCGGAGCCGTCACACGTACGACCGACCGGTCCGCGCCCCCGCCCGACCCGCCCGGACACGGCCCGGCACCACGAAGGCCCGGACAAAGGTACGAACGACAAGGCCGGTCCCGCCCACGGGCGGGCCCCGCGTGGCACGATGGCACCCGGCCCGCCGCCGTGTCAGGGTGTCGGCCGCCGTGACCGAGCCGGTTCGCCGATCCGGCACCGCGACCATTCCTCCGAGGTGGACGACCGTGAACGACACTCCGGGCTGGACCTCGCCCGGATCCGCCCCCTCCGACGACCAGAACGGCTCCGGGGTCCCCCGGCCCTCCGCTCCGGCCGACGCGAACGGCTCCGCCCCCCAGTGGTCCAAGGACCAGCCGCCCGCCGGACAGTGGTCCCCGCCGACCGGCCAGACCCCTCCCCCGGCACCGAGCCGGGGACCGGGCTGGGGCGCCCCGCCGCCGAACGCCCACTGGGGCAGGCCCCCGGCCGCCAAGCCCGGTGTGATCCCGCTGCGCCCGCTGGCCATGGGCGAGATCCTCGACGGTGCGGTGAAGACCCTCCGCAGCTACTGGCGCACGGTCCTGGCGATCACGGTCACGGTCGCGGTGATCTCCCAGATCGCCGACATCCTCGCCCAGCGGTATCTCGTCCCCGAGGCCCCCGCCGCCGGCCCCGACGCCACCCCCGCCGAGGCCCTTCAGTCGTCCCTCGACGCGGCACAGTCGTCCCTCATCGGCCTGGCTCCCGCCCTCCTGGTGACGCTGATGGCGTCCCTGGTCAGCGCGGCCCTGCTGACCGTCGTCATCAGCCGCGCCATCCTCGGCAAGCCGGTCTCGCTGGGCTCCGCCTGGCAGGAGGCCCGACCGCGGCTCCTCCAGCTCGTGGGCCTCACCCTGCTGCTCGCCGCGCTGAGCGCCGCCATCGTGATGGTCGGCCTGCTGCCCGGTCTCCTGATCGGCGGCTCCGCGGGCGTGGCCCTGGCCATCCTCGGCGGTTTCGGCGCCCTGGCTGCGGCCGTCTGGCTGATGATCCGCTTCAGCCTCGCCTCCCCCGCCCTGATGCTGGAGCGTCAAGGCGTCATCCCCTCCCTGAAGCGCTCGGCCAAGCTGGTTCAGGGCACGTGGTGGCGGATCTTCGGGATCACCCTGCTCACCCAGCTGCTGATCTTCGTCTTCGCCATGATCGTCGCGATCCCGTTCACCATCATCGGCATCGCGATCGACGGCGACGGCTTCTCCGGCCTCCTCTCCGGCACGTCCACCACCTTCGGCTGGCCGTTCCTGATCGTCACGGGCATCGGCGGCGTGATCACCAGCGCGATCACCTACCCGATCTCGGCGGGCGTGACGGTCCTCCTCTACGTGGACCAGCGCATCCGCCGCGAAGCCCTGGACCTCGAACTGGCACGGGCCGCGGGTCTCCCCGGCTACGGCCCCACACCGGGCACCCAGACCGTCGGCGGCTGATGCCGTGAAGGTCACGGGGGGAACGGCCACGGCACCGGCGCGACTGCGCGCCGACAGCGACGTCCCGGTGGACATCTCCCGCGTCCCCGCCCGCGAGGCGGCGGAGCGGGAGCTGTCCGACCCGAAGTACCACGAGAACGACCCGAACCTCCTCCAGCGCGGCCTCGACCGCTTCTGGGAGTGGATCGACGACCTCTTCGGCGCCGCCTCGGGGGCCACCCCGGGCGGCGTCCTCGGCCTCGTCGTGGTGATCCTGCTCGTGGTCGCCGTCCTCGCCGCCCTCTGGTGGCGCCTCGGCACTCCGCAACGGGCCCCGGGCGCCACCGGCGACTCCCTCTTCGCCGACGGTCCCCGCACCGCCCGCGACCACCGCGCGGACGCCGACCGCCACGCCGCCGCCGGCCGCTGGAACCAGGCCGTCCAGGAACGCACCCGGGCCATCGTCCGCGCCCTGGAGGAACGCGCCCTGCTCGACCCCCGCCCCGGCCGCACCGCCGACGAGGCCGCCGCCGAGGCCGGCCGCTCCCTGCCCGCCCACGCGGACGACCTCCGCCTCGCGGTCCGCGCCTTCGACGACGTCACATACGGCGGCCGTACCGCCGACGAGCCCGCGTACCGCCGCGTCGAGGAACTGGACACCGCCCTGGAGCGCACCCGTCCCACCCTGGACACCGCCTCCCCGGGGACGTCCGTATGAGCCGCCCGGCCACCAGCGCCACGTCGACCGCCGCCTCCGCCCGCCGGCTCTGGACCCGGGCCCGCGGCGCGGCCCTCGTCCTCGCTCTGGTCCTCATCGGCGGCCTCGTCCTCGCGACCATGCGCTCCTCCGACTCCCACGGAGCCCTCGACCCGCGCTCCGCCGACCCGAACGGCAGCCGAGCCGTCGCCGAACTCCTCGAGGCCCGTGGCGTGACGATCACCCTCGTCACCACCCTCGACGAGGCCACGACCGCGGCCGACAGCGACGCGACGCTCCTGGTCACCACTCCGGACCTGCTGACGGAGCCTCAGCAGTCCGCGCTCCGCAGGGCCGTCACGGGCTCCGTCGGCCGCACCGTCCTCGTCGGCGCCGGCCACCCCTCCCTCTCCGTCCTGGCCCCGGGAGTCACCAGCGCCACCAGCGTCCCGGTGGAGAACCGTGCCCCCTCCTGCGACCTGGCAGCCGCCACCCGCGCCGGCAGCGTCGACCTCGGAGGCGAGCGCTACCGAACCGCCCCCGGCAGCACCGCCGACTCCTGCTACCCCGCCGACGGTCTGCCGTCCCTGGTCCGCCTCCCCGGCCCCGACACCACCGACACCGTCCTCCTCGGTTCGCCCGACATCCTCCACAACGACCGTCTCGACCAGCAGGGCAACGCCTCGCTCGCCCTTCAACTCCTCGGCTCCCGGCCCCATCTCGTCTGGTACCTCCCCTCCCTGACCGATGCCTCCGCCACCGCCGACACACCCGGCGACGACACGACGGGCAACTTCCTCGCCCTCATCCCCTCCGGCTGGCTGTGGGGCACACTCCAGCTCGCGATCGCGGCCCTGCTCGCCGCCATCTGGCGCGGCCGCCGCCTCGGCCCCCTGGTGACCGAGCGCCTCCCGGTCGCCCTCCGCGCCTCGGAGGCCACCGAAGGCCGCGCCCGCCTCTACCGCAAGGCGAACGCCCGCGACCGCGCCGCCTCCGTCCTGCGCACCGCGACCCGCACCCGGATCGCCCCGCTCCTCGGCGTCCCCGTCCAGGACGCCCACTCCTCCGAGCGCCTCCTCCCCGCACTCTCCGCCCGTCTCCCCGAGACCACCGCGGACCCCAGGAACCTCCTCTTCGGCCCGGCTCCCGCCGACGACGCCGCACTCATCCGCCTGGCGGACCAACTCGACGCCCTCGAAAGAGAGGTACGCACCTCATGAGCGCCCCGACCCCCGAGACCGATACGACCTCGGACAGCGCCCGCGCCTCCCTGGAGGCCCTGCGCACCGAGATCGGGAAGGCCGTGGTCGGCCAGGACCCCGCCGTCACCGGTCTCGTCGTCGCCCTGCTCTGCCGAGGACACGTCCTCCTCGAAGGTGTTCCCGGCGTCGCGAAGACCCTGCTGGTCCGCTCGCTCGCGGCCGCACTCGAACTCGACACCAAGCGCGTCCAGTTCACCCCCGACCTGATGCCCAGCGATGTCACCGGCTCCCTGGTCTACGACACCCGGACCTCCGAGTTCTCCTTCCAGCAGGGCCCGGTCTTCACCAACCTGCTGCTCGCCGACGAGATCAACCGCACGCCCCCGAAGACCCAGTCGTCCCTCCTGGAAGCGATGGAGGAGCGTCAGGTCACGGTCGACGGCACCCCGCGTCTCCTGCCGGAACCCTTCCTGGTCGCCGCGACGCAGAACCCCGTCGAGTACGAGGGCACCTACCCTCTCCCCGAAGCCCAACTGGACCGTTTCCTGCTCAAGCTGACGGTCCCTCTGCCCTCACGCGCGGACGAGATCCAGGTGCTCACCCGTCACGCCGAGGGCTTCGACCCCCGCGACCTCAAGGCCGCCGGTGTCCGCCCCGTCGCCGGCCCCGCCGAACTCGAAGCGGCTCGGACCGCGGTCGCCAAGGTCTCGGTCTCCGCCGAGATCGCCGGCTATGTCGTCGATATCTGTCGTGCCACGCGTGAATCCCCCTCACTCAGCCTCGGGGTCTCCCCCCGAGGCGCCACCGCTCTGCTCTCCACCGCCCGCGCCTGGGCCTGGCTCACCGGCCGGGACTACGTCACCCCGGACGATGTGAAGGCCCTCGCTCTCCCCACCCTGCGTCATCGCATCCACCTGCGGCCCGAGGCCGAGATGGAGGGAGTCACCCCCGACTCCGTCATCAACTCGATCCTCGCCCACGTCCCCGTCCCCCGCTGAGAACGGCGCCCCATGGCCCTCACCGGACGAACCGCGCTGATCGCCGCCCTCGGATCGCTCCCCGTCGGCGTCCTCGCCCCCAGCTGGGCGGGGATGCTCGCGGTGAACGCGCCCCTCTCCCTCGCAATTCTGTGCGACTACGCCCTGGCCGCGCCAGTACGAACGCTCCAATTCACCCGAAGCGGTGACACATCCGTTCGACTCGGTGACGCGGCAGACGTGCAGCTCACGGTCACCAACCCGTCCCGCCGCACCCTCCGCGCCCAACTCCGCGACGCCTGGCCGCCCAGCAGCTGGCTCCCCGGCACCGAACAGACCTCCTCGCGCCACCGCCTGACCGTCCCGGCCGGCGAACGCCGCCGTCTCACGACGAGCCTGCGCCCGACCCGCCGCGGCGACCGCCACGCCGAACGGATCACGGTCCGCTCATACGGCCCCCTCGGCCTCGCGGCCCGCCAGGGCAACCACGAGGTTCCCTGGACGGTCCGTGTCCTGCCGCCGTTCACCAGCCGCAAGCACCTGCCGTCCCGTCTGGCACGGCTCCGCGAGCTCGACGGCCGCACCAGCGTGCTGACCCGCGGCGAGGGCACCGAGTTCGACAGCCTCCGCGAGTACGTCCCCGGCGACGACACCCGCTCGATCGACTGGCGGGCGACCGCCCGCCAGACCACGGTCGCCGTCCGCACCTGGCGCCCCGAACGGGACCGCCACATCCTCATCGTCCTGGACACCGGCCGCACCTCGGCCGGCCGCGTCGGCGACGTCCCCCGCCTGGACGCCTCCATGGACGCGGCTCTCCTGCTCACCGCGCTCGCCTCCCGTGCCGGTGACCGCGTGGATCTCCTGGCCTACGACCGCCGTCTCCGAGCCCAGGTCCAGGGCCGCTCCGCCCGCGACGTCCTGCCCACCGTGGTCGACGCCCTCGCCCCGCTCGAACCCGAGCTGGTGGAGACCGACGCCCGCGGCCTGGCGGCAACGGCCCTCGCCCGCGCTCCCCGCCGCTCGCTGATCGTCCTCCTGACGAGCCTCGACGAAGCCCCGATCGAGGAGGGTCTCCTCCCAGTCCTGCCGCAGCTCGCCCAGCGCCACACGGTCCTGGTGGCCTCGGTCGCCGATCCCCACATCGCCGACATGGCGGCGAAACGCGGAGCGATCGAGGGAGTCTACGAAGCCGCCGCAGCCACTCAGACCCGAGTGCAGCGCTCCCGCACCGCAGAGCAGCTCCACCGCCACGGCGTCACGGTCGTCGACGCCTCCCCCGACACCCTCGCGCCCGCTCTGGCCGACGCCTACCTGGCGCTGAAGGCAGCCGGCCGCCTGTAGGACTCCACGCACCGATGGCCGGCACGGCAAGCAGCGCCGCACCGACCATCGATCAGACCCTGCGCACCGTCTCAGCGGAACACGACGGAGGCCTCTCCGGCCACGGCACTGAAGGAACCCGGGCACAGGAACGAGCCCGACACCTTGGTCGCCGTGAAGGGGGTGTTCACGTACTTCCTGGTGGCGCCCTCGCGATTCCAGACGATGTTCGTGACCTTGTAGCGACAGGAGACGAACGACTGCTTGCCCGTGAGGTCGATGACGTCGGTCGTCGCCGTTCCGGCGGCGTCGTCGAAGGTGAAGGCCGGGTTGTTGTTGAGCGAGGCGGTGATGCCTCCCCCGCAGGTCAGGTTCCCGCCGGGCTTGTTGATCGTGGTCCGGTCGACGGTGAGCGCGCTCGGCGGAGTCGCACTGGCGTCGGCACCGGTCCATGTGCAGGTGTTCCCGGACACGACCATCACGCCGTCGACCTCAGCGCCGGCGACCGCGCCGCTCGCATGGGCCGAAGCGGGAACACCGATTCCGACAGCCATCACCAGCGCGGCCAAGCCGGTCAGAGTGGGGGTGTACTTCATGTCGCTCTCCTTGCCACAGCTTGTGGGTGGGGGAACCCGGGCCGTGCCCGGGTTCGGAGTGCGCCACGGAGCGTGTCACAGCCCTCTTGAAATGTCATGGGCACATCAATCATTGGCTGAAAGTAGCTCAACGCGAAAATGCCTCACCCCCCGGACAGAGTCCGGGGGGTGAGGCTAAAAATTGTTCGGCGGCGTCCTACTCTCCCACAGGGTCCCCCCTGCAGTACCATCGGCGCTGAAAGGCTTAGCTTCCGGGTTCGGAATGTAACCGGGCGTTTCCCTAACGCTATGACCACCGAAACTCTATGAAGTTAACCAACCGGATATCGGCACGGTCGTTACTTCAGAACTAACACAGTGGACGCGAGCAACTGAGGACAAGCCCTCGGCCTATTAGTACCGGTCAGCTCCACCCATTACTGGGCTTCCACATCCGGC
>NZ_BNBZ01000002.1 GCF_014656215.1 Streptomyces zaomyceticus
GGCCGCCCACCGCCCGGCCGCCCGCCCCCCGCCGCCCGCCGCGCGGCGCACGGCGGGTCCGACACCCGGTGTCCGGCAGCCCGGCGGCCCGGCAGCTCGGCGGGTCCGACCTCCGACGCTCGGTGGCCCGACTCCCGACGCCCGACCCCCGCCCCCCGGCTCCAGGTGGCCCCACCCGGGGTTCCGTTCCTGTCCACCTTCCAGGTGAATCCGCCCATCCGGAGCGCCGTCGATGCCGAATGAGGAGCATGACCCTCTCCGACCCATCCCGCGAGGCGACCCGCACGGACCGGCTCCTGGCCGCCGTCGGCGGTCTGCTCGCCGGATACGTCTCGCTGGCCGTCGCCGACCTCGCCGCCTTCTGGGTGCGGCCCGAGGCCGGCCCCGTGCCCGCCGTCGGCGGAGCCGTCGTCGACCGGACACCGGCCGCTGTCAAGGAGTGGGCGATCCGCACGTTCGGCGAGAGCGACAAGGCCGTCCTCCAGCTCGGCATCCTGGTCCTCCTCGGACTGCTCGCCGTCGGCATCGGACTGCTCGCCCTGCGACACCGCCTGCTCGGCTCGGCGGCGGTCGGTGCCTTCGGCCTCCTCGGGGCCCTGGCCGCCGTCACCCGCCCCGACTCGGACTCCGCCCTCGACGCCGTGCCCTCGCTGGTGGGTGCCGTCGTGGGCGCGGTCCTGCTCTACGGGCTGATCGGCCTCCTCTTCGCCCGGAGGTCCCGGGCCGGTTCGGGGGGCGCACGCGCCGACCGCCGCAACTTCCTGGTCGTGGCCGCGTCCGCCGGCCTGGCCGCGACCGGCGCGGCCGCCGTCGCCAGGGCGGTCGGCAGCCCCGTCGAGGAGAACGCCGTCGCCTCCCGGGCGGCCCTGCGGCTGCCCCGGCCCGCGTCCCCCGCACCGGCCGTACCCGCGGGAGCCCAGCTCCGTGTCCCCGGCATCGGCCCCTTCGTCACCCCCAACCGCGACTTCTACCGGGTCGACACGGCGCTGGTCGTGCCCCGGGTCGACGCCGGCCGCTGGCGGCTGCGCCTGCACGGCAGCGGGGTGCGCGAGGAGCTCACCCTCACCCTGCGGGACCTCATGGCCCGGCGGACCGTGGAGCGGGACATCACGCTCGCCTGCGTCTCGAACGAGGTCGGCGGCCCGTACGTCGGCAACGCCCGCTGGCTCGGCGTATCCCTCGCCGACCTCCTCCGCGAGGCCGGAGTACGCCCGCCCTCCGAGGGCGGCCCCGCCGATCAGCTGGTCGCCCGGTCCGTGGACGGCATGACCATCGGCACCCCCGTCGAACAGGTCATGGACGGCCGTGACGCCCTCCTCGCCTTCGGCATGAACGGCGAACCCCTGCCCTTCGCCCACGGTTTCCCGGTCCGCATGGTCGTCCCCGGCCTGTACGGGTACGTGTCCGCCTGCAAGTGGATCACCTCGATCGAGCTCACCACCTTCGCCGCCTACGACGCCTACTGGGTCCCGCGCGGCTGGGCCGCCCAGGCGCCCGTGAAGACCCAGTCCCGCATCGACACCCCCCGTTCCTTCGCCCGCCCGTCCGCCGGCACCGTGATGATCGCCGGGGTCGCCTGGGCCCAGCACCGGGGGATCCGACGGGTCGAGGTACGCGTCGACGACGGTCCCTGGCAGCGGGCCGAGCTCGGCGCCGAGGACAGCAGCGACACCTGGAGGCAGTGGCTGTACCCGTGGCCGGCGACCCCCGGCCGGCACACCCTCACGGTCCGCGCCACCGACGGCACCGGCGCCACCCAGCCGGAGGAGCGCACCGGCACCATGCCGGACGGGGCGCAGGGATGGCACTCGGTCGTCGTGACGGTCGAAGGGGAGTAGGGGAGTGGTCGTGACGAGCGAGGGGGTGGCCGCATGGCCGTGACCGGCGAAGGAGGGGCGCCGAGCGGCCCTGACCTGCGAAGGAGGGAGCCATGTGACCGTGGTGTTCGAACAGGGGCTAGCCGTGGCGTCGTCCGTGCGGCATCGTGACCGTCGGAAAGGCATCGCCGGATCGGTCCGGGCTCGTAACGAACCGGTGCCGCCCGCCCGTTCACCGCTCTCATGAGGGAGACTGCTCCCGTGCGTGGACATCTGCCGGACGAGAACCCCGGTTTCGTGGGGCGCCGCACGGAACTGAAGCGCGTTTCCGCCGCGTTGGCGGAGCACCGCCTCGTCACCGTGACCGGCGTCGGGGGAGTCGGGAAGACCCGGCTCGCACTGCGTGCCGCGCACCGCGCCGCCGGTCTGTACCCCGACGGAGCCTGGTGGACCGACCTCGGCCAGCTCGACGGCGAGCGGCTCCTCGTCGCGCTCGTCGCCGACTCCGTCGACCTCGCCGACCACACCCCCGGCATGGCGGCCACCGGGCTCTGCCGCCGGCTCGCCGACGACCGGCTGCTGCTCGTCCTCGACTCCTGCGAGCACCTCGCCGAACCCTGTGCCCGGCTCGTCGCCGAACTCCTCGCCGCCGCCCCCGGGCTCACCGTCCTCGCCACCAGCCGCAGCCCCCTCGGTGTCGAGGGGGAGCGGGTCGTCGCCCTCGACCCGCTGCCGCCGGCCGGCCGGGACGCCCTGGAGCTGCTCCGCAGGGCCGCCGGGGAACGGTTCCCCGCCGCCGGGCCCGCCGGGGAGATCTGCGTCCGTCTCGAAGGCATCCCGCTCGCCCTGGAACTGGCCGCCGCACAGATCCGCCTCCAGGGCGCCGAAGCCGTCCGGGACCAGCTCGGCACCCGGTTCGACGCCCCGCCCTCCGCCCGTTTCGAGCTGCTCGCCCACACCGAGCGGGTGTGGCCGAGCCGCCACCAGACCCTGCGCGCCGCCATCGGCTGGAGCCACGAGCTGAGCGCCCCGCTCGAACGCCTCCTCTGGGCCCGGCTCTCCGTCTTCCGTGGCCCCTTCGACCTGGCGTCGGCGACCGCCGTCTGCATCGGCGGACCGCTGAACCGGGCCACGCTGCCCGACGCCCTCGACGGGCTCGTCCGCGCCTCCGTGGTCCGCCCGCCGGACGCGGTCGGCCGGCTCCGGATGCTCGACACGATCCGCGCGTACGGAGCGACCTGGCTGGACCGCACCGGCGAGACCGGCACCGTCGCCGACCGGCACGCCGCCCACTTCCGGGGCCTGGCGCGGCGGGCGGAGACCGAGTGGCACGGTGCCCGGCAGCTGCGCTGGTACCGGACCGTCGACGCCCACCACACCGACCTGCGCACCGCCCTCGACCGGCTGCTGCGGACCGACCCCGACGGCGCCCTCGACCTCATCGGCTCCGTCGCCTTCGCCTGGTCCTGCCGGGGCCGGCTCCGCGAGGCCCGCGACGGCCTCGAACAGGCCCTGCTGCTCAGCGGCGCCCGCGGTCGCACCCGCGCCCGTGCCCTGTGGGCGCTCGGCGTCACCCTCGTCCTCCAGGGCGAGTTCGGTCCCGCCCAGGAGGTCAGCGAGCGCTGCGCCCGGGAGGCCCGGTACACGGAGTACAACGAGCGCGCGGCCGACACCGATCACGCGCCGGGCCCGGACGGCACCGAGTACGGCGAGGACCGGCATCCGGCCGACGGCCCGGGACATCCCGGCGACCGGGACCGCCCCGGGGACCTGACCCTCGACGCCGCGGCCCTCGCCGGGCTCCTCGCCCTCACCACCGGCCGGCCGATGGCCGCGTACGTCGTGGTGGGACATGTCCTCGACGCCGCCCGCGGCGGCCCCGCCGACTCCGCCGCCCGACTCCGCTGCCACCTCGTGAGGGTCTTCGCCCTCACCGGCCTCGGCCGGCTCGCCGAGGCCCGGGACCGGGCGCTCACCCTGCGCGCCCTCTGCGAGGAGCTCGACGAACACTGGACCCGCACCGCCCTGGAGTACCAGCTCGCCCTGACCGGCCTCCTGGAGGGCGATCCGTCGGCCGCCGCCGGTCACGCCCGGGCCATGCTCGAAGGCACCCGCGGACTCGGCGCGAGCCTCGGCGTCGCCCTCGGGCTCGACGTCCTCGCCACCGCCCTCGCGGCGGCCGGTGACGGCGAGCGCGCGGCCGACGTCTCCGGCACCGGGGAGGCGTACTGGCGCTCCACCGGACAGCCCCGGCGCGGACTGCCGGGCCTGCGGGCCCTGCACGAGAAGTACACGGACACCGTCCGCGCGAGCATCGGCGAGCCCGCCTACGAGGAGATCTTCGTCCGCGCCCTGACCGGGCTTCCCCAGGACGGCCTGGACCGGGCGCTGCGGGGCCCCCGGCAGTCCTGAGCGCCCCTCCCGCGCCGACGTGCCCCGTCCCCGGGGGCGGCGCACCATGAGGGAATGGACGGATCCCTGGGCGGGCTGGGCGACATCAGCGCACCGGGACGCGTGGCCGGCCCCGACGAGGGCATCACGACGCAGGAGCTGGCCCTCGCCGCCCGCAACCACGGACTTCCCCTGGAGGCGCTGCGGTACGACGTCACCCCGCCCGGACTCCACTACGTCCTCGTGCACTACGACATCCCCGCGACGGACGCGGACGGCTGGCGGCTCACCGTCGGCGGCCGGGTGCTCAGGGCCTTCGCCCTCGACCTGGAGGCGCTGCGCGCGCTGCCCGCCGTCACCCGCCGGGTGACCCTGGAGTGCGCGGGGAACGGCCGGGCCCGGCTGAATCCCCGCCCGGTGAGCCAGCCCTGGCTGGTCGAGGCCGTCGGCACCGCCGACTGGACGGGTGTCCCCCTCTCGCTGCTGCTCGCGGAGGCGGGGATCGCGGAGGACGCCGTCGAGGCGGTGTTCACGGGCGCCGACCACGGTGTGGAGCGGGGCGTCGAGCAGGACTACCGGCGCAGCCTCCCCCTCTCGACGGCGGCCGACCCGGCCCGGGACGTCCTCGTCGCGTACGGGATGAACGGGGCGCCCCTGCCCCCGCAGCACGGCAGCCCGCTCCGGCTCGTCGTCCCCGGTTGGTACGGCATGGCGCACGTGAAGTGGCTCCACGACATCACCCTCACCGCCACCCCGTACACCGGCTTCCAGCAGAGCGTGGCCTACCGCGTACGGCAGTCGGCCGAGGACCCGGGGGAGCCGGTCACCCTCATCGCGCCCCGTGCCCTGATGGTGCCGCCGGGATTCCCCGACTTCCTGTCCCGCACCCGCGTCGTCCGCCCCGGTCCGGTGCCGCTCTCCGGCCGCGCCTGGTCGGGCCACGGGCCGGTCACCCGCGTCGAGGTCAGCGAGGACGGCGGGGCGGCCTGGACCGGGGCCGAACTCGTCCCGGACCCCGGTCACCCCTGGGCCTGGACCGCCTGGCACACCACCTGGACGGCGACCCCGGGGCTGCGCCATCTGACGGTGCGGGCCACCGACGCGGAGGGCAACGTCCAGCCCCTGGCCGAAGCCTGGAACCGGGGCGGCTTCGCGAACAACCTCGTCCAGCGGGTCGAGGTCCTCTGCACCCCCGACGCGACCGCTGCGCGTGGGGCGGCGTAGTCGACACCCCCCCGCGGGCCCGACGGCGGGGCCGCTGGGGTCGCCGCACCGCCGAGCGGCAGGTCAGGAGGTACGGGGCAGGGCGACGCGCGCCGGTCCGGGTGCGTAGAGTCGACTGCCGTAGCCCCTGACCTGACGAGGAGACCCCCGTGACCGACCCGGCGTCCACCGCCCTCCAGCAGCAGATCGCCCGGGACCTCCAGGTGGCCGAGACCTTCGACCCGCGGGCCGAGATCGAGCGCCGCGTGGCCTTCCTCACCGAGCGGCTCACCTCCACCGGTCTGCGCTCCCTCGTCCTCGGCATCAGCGGCGGCGTCGACTCCACCACCGCCGGACGGCTCTGCCAGCTCGCCGTGGAGCGCGCCCGCGCCGCCGGTCACGACGCCACCTTCTACGCGATGCGCCTGCCGTACGGTGTCCAGGCCGACGAGAAGGACGCGCAGACGGCCCTCGCCTTCATCCGCGCCGACTCCGTCCTCACCGTGGACGTCAAGGCCGCGAGCGACGCGGCCCTGGCCGCCGCCCTCGCCGGTGGCACGGCCTTCCGCGACGCCCACCACCAGGACTTCGTGCAGGGCAACATCAAGGCCCGGCAGCGGATGGTCGCCCAGTACGCGGTCGCCGGAGCCCACGACGGGCTCGTCGTCGGCACCGACCACGCCGCCGAGGCCGTCTCCGGCTTCTTCACCAAGTTCGGCGACGGAGCCGCCGACGTCGTGCCGCTCACCGGCCTCACCAAGCGGCGCGTCCGCGCGGTCGCCGCCGAGCTCGGCGCCCCGGCCGAGCTGGTGTGGAAGACCCCGACGGCCGACCTGGAGACCCTGGACCCGGGCAAGCCCGACGAGGACGCCCTCGGCGTCACGTACGACGACATCGACGACTTCCTGGAGGGGAAGCCCGTCGACGAGGCCGCTTTCGCCTCGATCGTGCGCCGGTACGAGCTCACCGAGCACAAGCGTCAGCTGCCGATCGCGCCCTGAGCGACGCCGCACCGCCCGCCGCACCCGCCCACCCGCACCCGCCCGCCGGCCCGGCCGGAGCGGCGGGCGGCGGACAGTCGGCGGATCCTGGAAGGGGTGCCCAGGACGGGCCCCCGGATAGGAGCACGTCATGTTCGGCGAAACCTCGGCATTCAGCGGCTTCTCGGTCGACGACCTCGACGCCGCCCGGCGCTTCTACGGGGAGACCCTCGGCCTGAAGGTGGACGAGGAGGGTCAGGACGACATGCGGATGCTCTTCCTCACCCTGGCGGGCGGGACGAGGGTCTTCGTCTATCCCAAGGACGACCACGCCCCCGCCACCTTCACGATCCTCAATTTCGCGGTCGACGACATCGACCGCGCCGTGGACGAGCTGACGGGGCGCGGAGTGACCCTGGAGCGGTACGAGGGCTTCGAGGCCGACGACAAGGGAATCGTGCGGGTCGAGGGCGGACCGGCCATCGCCTGGTTCACGGACCCGGCGGGCAACGTCCTGTCGGTGCTTCAGGAGCCTTGAGCCACCACGATCCCGGCCCGCTCGCTCCCGCCGGGGCGCCCACCGCCCCTGTACGGTCCGGCTGACCGGCCTCCCGTTCCCGTACGGGGCCTCCCGTTCCCGTACGGTCCGGCCCGCCGCCCCCGCACGCCGTGCGCCCCGAACGGACCGGCCCACGTGCGCGGCAGCGCCCTACCGCCTCGAATGGGAGGGTGATCGCGCCGCCCGACGACTGCCTCGCCCGCAACGAGTGGATCTGCGGCGCCTATCTCTCCACCCGGAGCGAGATCCTCACCGACGCCGTCGTCCAGCACCTCCAGCTGACCTTCGTCTCCGTCGCCCTCGGCCTGGTGCTCGCGCTGCCCCTCGCGGTGCTCGCCCGCCGCAGGCGCTGGGCGGCGGGGCCGGTCCTGGGGGTCACCACGCTGCTGTACACGATCCCGTCCCTCGCGATGTTCTCGCTGCTCCTGCCGGTGTACGGGCTCTCCGCCGCCCTGGTTGTGGCCGGCCTCGTCCTGTACTCGCTGACCCTCCTCGTCCGGAACATCCTCGCCGGGCTCCGTGCCGTCCCGGAGGAGACCCGGCAGGCGGCGCGCGGCCTCGGCTACGGTCCGCTCCGGCTCCTCCTCGCGGTCGAGCTGCCCCTCGCCCTGCCCGCCGCCATGGCCGGGCTGCGGATCGCCACGGTCTCCGCGGTCTCCCTCGTCACGATCGGCGCGATCGTCGGCCACGGCGGTCTGGGGAACCTCATCTACTCCGGGATGAACACGTACTTCAAGGCGCAGGTCCTCACCGCCTCCGTGCTGTGCGTCCTGATCGCCGCCGCCGCCGACCTGCTCCTGCTCGGCGCCCAGCACCTGCTCACCCCCTGGACCCGGGGGCGGGCCGCGTGAACGTCCTCGCCGACGCCTGGTCCTGGCTCACCACCGCCGCACACTGGTCCGGCGAGGACGGTGTCTGGAACCGCCTCGGCGAGCACCTCTTCCTCACCGTCGTCTCCCTGGCCATCAGCTGTGCGATCGCCCTGCCGGTCGCCCTCGTCCTCGGGCACCTCGGCAAGGGCGGCGCGCTCGCCGTGAACCTCTCCAACGCCGGCCGGGCCGTCCCCACCTTCGCGGTGCTCGTGCTGCTCCTGCTCAGCCCGATCGGTTCGTACGGCGACTGGCCGACGATCGTCGCCCTGGTCCTGTTCGCCGTGCCGCCCCTGCTGACCAACGCGTACGTGGGGGTGCGGGGCGTCGACGCCGATGTCGTACGGGCCGCCCGCGGCATGGGTATGACGGGCCGGCAGACCCTCGCCCGGGTCGAACTGCCCCTCGCGATGCCACTGATCCTCACCGGTGTAAGGATCGCCGCGGTCCAGCTGGTCGCCACCGCGACCGTGGCCGCGCTCGCCGGCGGCGGCGGGCTCGGCCGGATCATCACCGCCGGGTTCAACCTCGCCTCCACCCCGCAGGTCGTCGCGGGGGCCTGTCTCGTCGCCGTGCTCGCGCTCCTCGTGGAGGGGGCCTTCGAGGGCGTCCAGCGCCTGGCGAACACCGGGGGGCGGGGGAGCGGCGCGTGAGGAGACCGCCCCGCGGGTCCTGCCGCGCCGCCGCCCTCGTTCTCGTCCTCGTGGGCTGCGGCGTTCTCGGCGGCTGTGCCACCGGCCCGTCCCTGGAGGCCCAGGGGGCGGTCACCGCTCCGCCGGGCGACAGCCGTCATCTGACCGTCGGATCGGCCGGGTTCACCGAGAGCGACCTGCTCGCCCAGATGTACGCCCTGCTGCTCGAAGAGGCCGGTTACGGGACGAGGATCCTCTCCGTCACCAACCGCGAGCTCTACGAACCCGCCCTGGAGCGGGGCCAGATCGATGTCGTGGCCGAGTACGCGGCGACCTTCGCCGACTGGCTGAACGCCAAGGCCAACGGGCCCGACGCACCCACCGTCGGCTCGCCCGACCTCGCCGAGACCATGACGGCGCTCCGGGCGCTCGCGGCCCCGCGCGGGCTCGTCGTCCTCGACCCGGGCCGCGCCGTCGACCAGAACGCCTTCGCCGTGACCACCGTCTTCGCCGCCGAGCACCGGCTGAAGACCCTCAGCGACCTCGGTGCCAGCGGCCTGCCCGTCAGGCTCGCGGCGGGTGACGAGTGCGTCCGGCGGCCGTACTGCGCCCCCGGTCTGCGGGAGGTCTACGGCATCGACGTGACGGCCGTCGACCCCAAGGGCGTCGGTACCACCCCGGCCAAGCAGGCCGTACAGAGCGGGCAGGACCAGCTGGTGCTCACCACGACCACCGACGCCACGCTCGACGAGTTCGGGCTGGTCCTGCTCGCCGACGACAAACACCTGCAGAACGCCGATCACATCGTCCCCGTCGTCAACCGGGCCAGGTCCGGGAGCGCGGGTGTCACCCGGGCCCTCTCCCGCCTCAACACGGTCCTGACCACGGCCGATCTGGCCCGACTCAACGAGCAGGTGGACAGTTGGCGGCGCCTTCCCGAGGACGTGGCGCGGAACTATCTCGTCGCCAAGGGGCTCATTCCGCGCTGAGGACATGACGGCCGCCGGCACGGCCGTCATCGGGGCCGGACTGTCAGCCCGCTGAACAGCGTCTCTTGTCCTGACCCTTGCGAGGGAGTTCGCGGCCCTGCTATTCATCCGTTAGGAAAGTTTCCTTCCAGTCAGGACCTTCCCTCCGCACCAACCGCACTGTCCCCAGACCTCGTTCGTCGTTCCGTGGAGACCCCCATGACTTCGGCACGATCCGCACGATCCGCAGGACCCGGCCTCCGACGCCTCGGTGTCGCGGGAACCGCCCTCGGCGCCCTGCTCCTCGGCCTCGCCACCACGACCCCCACCGCGAGCGCCGCACCCGTCACCCACGAGGCCGAGACGGCCACCGTCTCCCAGGGTCTCGTCGAGTCCAACCACACCGGATTCACCGGCAACGGATTCGTCAACTACGACAACACCACCGGAAGTTACGTCCAGTGGAACGTCAACGCCGCCCAGGCCGGCCCCGCCACCCTCACCCTGCGCTACGCCAACGGCACCACCACCGACCGCCCCATGGACATCGCCGTCAACGGCGCCGTCGCCGCCTCCGGAAAGGCCTTCGCCGGCACCGGAGCCTGGACGAACTGGGCCACCACCACCGTCACCACCACCCTCAAGGCCGGCGCCAACACCGTCCGCGCCACCGCCACCACCGCCAACGGCGGCCCCAACGTCGACCACCTCACCGTCGACAACGCCACCACGCCGCCCACCACCGGCAGCACCCCCGCCGCGATCAACGGGCAGCTCAAGGTCTGCGGCACCAAGCTCTGCAACCAGTACAACAAGCCGATCCAGCTGCGCGGCATGTCCAGCCACGGCACCCAGTGGTACAGCCAGTGTCTGACCGGCGGCTCGCTCGACGCCCTCGCCAAGGACTGGAAGGCCGACGTCCTGCGCGTCTCCACCTACGTCCAGGAGGAGGGCTACGAGACCGACCCGCGCAAGTACACCGACCTCGCCCACTCCCTCATCGAGCAGGCCACCGCGCGCGGCATGTACGTGATCGTCGACTGGCACATGCTCGACCCGGGCGACCCGCACTACAACCTCGCCCGCGCCAAGACCTTCTTCACCGAGATCGCCCAGCGCCACGGCGCCAAGACCAACCTGCTGTACGAGATCGCCAACGAGCCGAACGGCGTCGCCTGGTCCCGTATCAAGAGCTACGCCGAACAGCTCATCCCGGTCGTCCGCGCCAAGGACGCCGAGACCCCGATCCTCGTCGGCACCCGGGCGTGGTCCTCCCTCGGCGTCTCCGACGGCGCGAACGAGTCCGAGGTCGTGTCCAGCCCGGTGAACGCCACCAACATCATGTACACCTTCCACTTCTACGCGTACTCCCACCGGGACGAGTACCTGAACACCCTGTCCCGCGCCGCCGACAAGCTCCCCGTCTTCGTCACCGAGTTCGGCACCCAGAACTACGCCGGTGAGGGCGACAACGACTTCGCGATGTCGCAGCGCTTCCTCGACCTCATGGCCGCGAAGAAGATCAGCTGGGTCAACTGGAACTTCTCGGACGACGAGCGCAGCGGCGCCGTCTTCAAGACCGGCACGTGCAACGCCGGCGGAACCTGGACCGGCACGAGCTCCCTGAAGCCGGCCGGTGTCTGGATCCGGGACCGCATCCGGACCGCGGACGACTTCCCGACCTCCTGACGACCCTGCCCCCGGTACGCCCCCGCCGTGTGATCCACTGTCCTCGCGGGGGCGTACCGAACAGGAGCAGGAACAGCGTGACCACCTACCGGCACCCCGGACTCGTCCTCACCGACCACCGCTTCCCCGTCCCCCTCGACCACTCCCGCCCCGACGGCGAGCGGATCGAGGTCTTCGGCCGTGAGGTCGTCGCGAGCGGCAACGCCGGAGCCGACCGGGAGCGGCTCCCCTGGCTGGTCTACCTGGAGGGCGGCCCGGGCTTCGGTGCCCGCCGCTTCATCGGCCCGCAGGCCTGGCTGGGCCGGGCCGTCAAGGAGTTCCGCGTCCTTCTCCTGGACCAGCGGGGCACCGGCCGTTCCACCCCCGCCAACCGCCAGACCCTGCCGCTCCGCGGCACCCCGGCCGAGCAGGCCGACTACCTCGCCCACTTCCGCGCCGACTCCATCGTCAAGGACTGCGAGACGATCCGCCGCCGGCTCACCGGCGGCGCCCCCTGGACCGTCCTCGGCCAGAGCTTCGGCGGCTTCTGCGCCACCCACTACCTCTCGACCGCGCCCCAGGGCCTGGAGCGCGTCCTGATCACCGGCGGACTGCCCTCGCTGGACGCCACCGCCGACGAGGTCTACCGGGCCGCGTACCCCCGGATCCGGCGCAAGAACGAGGCCCACTTCGCCCGCTACCCGCAGGACGCCGAACGGGCCCGCGCCGTCGTCGCCCACCTCGTCGACCGCGAGACCACCCTCCCCGGCGGCGGCCGGCTCACCCCCGAGGCCTTCCAGTCCCTCGGCATCCTCCTCGGCTCCGGCGACGGCACCCACCAGCTCCATCTGCTCCTGGAGGGCGCCTTCGTCCCCACCCGGGCGGACCCGCGCTCTCCGACGCCTTCCTGGAGCAGGTCCAGGCCCACCTGTCGTACGCCGGACACCCGCTGTACGCCGTGCTCCACGAGGCCATCTACGCCCAGGGCCGGGGCCCCACCGACTGGGCCGCCGAGCGGGTCCGCGCCGAGTACCCCGAGTTCGACGCCCGCACCGCGCTCGCCGAGGGCCGGCCCCTCCTCCTCACCGGGGAGACCGTCCACCCCTGGCACTTCACCACCGACCCCGCCCTGCGCCCGCTCCGCGAGACCGCGGAACTCCTGGCGGCCCGCACCGACTGGACCCCGCTCTACGACCCCGAGCGGCTCGCCGCCAACACGGTCCCGGTCGCCGCCGCCGTCTACCACGACGACATGTACGTGGACACCGCCCATTCCCTCGACACCGCCCGCACGATCCGCGGCCTGCGCACCTGGGTGACGGACGAGTTCGAGCACGACGGCGTACGGGCCGGGGGACCGCGGGTCCTCGACCGGCTGCTCGCACTCTCCCGGGACGAGATCTGATCATCACGGCATAGGATGCGGCGCGCCGTCGGACGAGCCGGCGCGCCGCATCGCACGAGGGGGTCCGGATGACGGGACGCGAGACACCGGCCTCCGGCCGGGAGCTGAAGTTCCGGGCCCTCATGGCCGAGCTGCGGCGCGGCATCCTCGACGGCACGTGGCCGCCCGGCAGCAAGCTCCCCACCGAACGCGCCCTCGCCACCGAGACGGGTCTCTCCGTGACGACCGTCCGCCGCGCCTACGAGGACCTCGTCGCCCTCGGGCTCGTCGAACGCCGGCAGGGCGCGGGCACGTTCGCCGCCCACCGGCCCGAACGCGGCGACACCGGCCGGCGGATCGTCGGCGTCCTCGTCCCCGACACCACGTTCTACTACCCGAGGGTCCTCCAGGGCATCGAGAAGGAACTCGCGGCGGCCGGGGCCCGCCTCGTCCTCGCCTGCTCCCACTACGACCCCGACGAGGAGGACGCCGCCGTCGAACGTCTCCTCTCCGCCGGGGTCCACGGCCTCCTCCTCGTCCCCAGCCTCCACACCGCCACCGACCCCGGCCGACGGGCCGAGGAGCTCCTCGCCCTGCCCGTCCCGGCCGTACTCGTCGAGCGACGCCTCGCCGCCCACGGCCCCGGCGACCCCACCGAGCACGTCTGCACCGACCACGAGGGCGGCGCCTACGACGCGGTCCGTCATCTGCGCGCCCTCGGCCACGAGCGGATCGGTCTCGTCGCGCGTACCGACGCACCCACCACCGCCCCCATCGAGTCGGGCTTCGCCCGCGCCCTCGACGACTTCGGACTGCCCGGGGACCCGCCGTACGAACGGGACGTGATGGCCCGCTGGGACCCGGACCGCGCCGACCGGGCGCTCGCCGCGCTGCGCGCCGCCGGTGTCACCGCCGCGCTCTGCTTCGGCGACCGGGAGGCCGCGCTGATCCTCGGGGCCGCGCGCCGTGCCGGGGTGGGCGTCCCGGACGACCTCGCCCTGATCAGCTACGACAACGAGTTCGCCGATGTCGCGGAGACCCCGCTGACCGCCGTGTCCCCGCCCAAGTACCAGCTCGGCCGGCTCGCCGCGCAGATCCTGCTCCGGCGCCTGGCCGAGGGCGAGGCCGCCCCGCTGCACCAGGTGCAGCTGCGGCCCCGGCTCGTCGTCCGCGCCTCCTGCGGCGGCGGACGGGGCCGCGCGGGCGGCGCCGGGGCAGGAGGCCATGACACGGGCGGCGCCCAAAAGTCCAAGGAGTGAGTTCCCATTGCTCATGGAGTGCTCTCGGCACCTGCCGGTAGAACTCGGTCCGGACCCCGCGCGGGGACCCCTGCGAGGAGAGGACCCGGACATGAGCACCCACGTCAGCGCGGAGATCGCCGGCCAGCCCGACTGCTGGCGACGGGCCGCCGAGATCGCCGACCGCGACGCCGGCCGGCTGCCCGCCCCCGGCGAGCGCGTGGCGGTGGTCGGCTGTGGCACCTCGTACTTCGTGGCACGTGCCTACGCCGCACTGCGCGAGTCCCTCGGCGGGGGCGAGACCGACGCCTTCCCCGCCTCCGACTCCACGCCGCTCGGCCGCGGGTACGACCGGATCGTGGCCCTCACCCGCTCCGGCACCACCACGGAGGTGGTGCAGCTGCTCGCCGCCGCGGCCGGGAGGATCCCGGCGCTCGTCCTCACCGGCGTGCCCGACAGCCCCGCCGGGCAGCTCGCCGACCGGGTCGTCGACCTCGGCTTCGCCGACGAACGCTCCGTCGTGCAGACCCGGTTCGCGACCACCGCCCTCCAACTCCTGCGCGCGGGACTGGGGGTGGACCTCGGTCCCGCGATCGCCGACGCCGAACTCGTCCTGTACGAGCGGCTGCCCGCCGCCTGGGAGCGGCGCGGCCAGTTCACCTTCCTGGGCACCGGCTGGACCGTCGGGCTCGCCGACGAGGCGGCCCTCAAGCTGCGCGAGGTGGCGCGCGCCTGGACGGAGTCGTACGCGGCGATGGAGTACCGCCACGGCCCGATCAGCATCAGCGACCGGTCCAGCCTGGTCTGGTGTCTCGGCCCCGCGCCCTCCGGCCTGAGGGACGAAGTGGAGTCCACGGGCGCGCTGTTCGCCGCCGACGCGATCGACCCGGTCGCCGCGCTCGTCCGCGCCCAGCGGCTCGCGGTCGCCCTCGCCGACCGGCGCGGACTCAACCCCGACCGGCCCCGGAACGTGTCCCGCTCGGTGATCCTCTCCGGAGGGTTCCGCCCGACCGCCTCGGAGGCGGCCCGTATCCTGCGATCATGAACGGAACCGATGTCACGGACCTCGCGGAGATGCCCGGTGACTGGCAGCGAGCCCTCGCCGTCGTCGCCCACCCCGACGACCTGGAGTACGGCTGCGCCGCGGCCGTCGCCGACTGGACGGACGCCGGGAAGGAGGTCGTCTACGTCCTCGCCACCCGCGGTGAGGCGGGCATCGACGGCCTCGCCCCGGACGTCTGCGGTCCGCTGCGCGAGCAGGAGCAGCGGGACAGCGCGGCCGTCGTCGGCGTGGACACGGTCGATTTCCTCGACCACCGCGACGGGGTGATCGAGTACGGGCTGGGGCTGCGGCGTGACATCGCGGCCGCGATCCGCCGGCACCGGCCGGAGCTCGTCATCACCCTCAACCACCGTGACACCTGGGGCGGGGGCCCCGGCGCCCCCTGGAACACCCCGGACCATCTCGCCGTCGGCCGGGCCACGCTCGACGCCGCGGCCGACGCCGGAAACCGCTGGATCTTCACCGAGCTCGCCGACGAGGGGCTGGAGCCCTGGGACGGGGTGCGCTGGGTGGCGGTCGCGGCCTCCAGCACCCCGACCCACGCGGTCGACGCCGCCCCGGGCCTGGAGCGGGCGATCCGCTCGCTCCTCTGTCACCGTGCCTACATCGAGGCCCTGACGGACGAGGATCCGGAGCAGTACGTCCGCTCCTTCCTCACGGCGGCGACCGGCCGCTCCGCCGAGCGCTTCGGCGACCGTCCGGCGGTGACCTTCGAACTCTTCGCTCGCTGACGGATCCGGGGCCGGTCCTGGGGCCGGCCCCGGTGGCGGCCCCGCCGGCGGACCGGAGCCGGTGACGGACCCGCGCACGGACCCGTGGCCTGCTCCGGGGCGTACTCCCCGGAGCAGGGGCCCGGTCGTCAGGGGCGGCGGGTCAGCACCCGCGTGATGCCGCCGTCCTCCTCGGTGATGTCCCGCACGTGCTCGAAGCCGATCCTGCCCAGCAGGACCAGCGACGCGGTGTTCTCCTCGGCCACGGTGGCGTGGACCTCGGGCAGTCCGAGCGTGTCGAAGCCGTAGGCCACGAGGGTCTCGGCCACCTCGGTCCC
Source organism: Streptomyces zaomyceticus (assembly GCF_014656215.1). GTDB lineage: Bacteria > Actinomycetota > Actinomycetes > Streptomycetales > Streptomycetaceae > Streptomyces > Streptomyces zaomyceticus. Next base: position 15,821 of record NZ_BNBZ01000002.1, read on the forward strand.
CAGACCGGCGCCCCAGGCCGCCGGGGCGAGCGCGTAGACGATCTCGTGGCCCCCGACCTGCTCGGTCGGCTTGATCTCGGCGTGCCCGACCAGCAGGCCGTCCCGGCGAACCGCCCAGACGGGGAACAGGCCCCGGGCGTAGACCTTGGTGAAGATCCGGCCGAACAGGGCCCGGTCGTCCTCCTCGGGAACCGGGCCGTCGCCCATCCACCGCGACACCCGGGGATCCTGGAAGAGCGCCGTGAAGGCCTCCTCGTCCTCGGGGACGTAGGGCTCGAGCAGGAGCCGTTCGGTGCGCAGCACGGGGATCATGAGCGGGGACGCTACCCATCGGCCACGGCCCCGGCAAACCACTTTCGCCGACGTGAAAACGGGGGGCGAGGGGGCGATCCGCGCACGGGGGCGGGTGGTCGGGCGGTGTGCGAGCGGGTGTTCAGCCCATCGGTGCCGGCTTCAGTACGGCGAAGGTCGCGCCGAAGGGGTCGGCCAGCCACGCGATGCGGCCGACGTCCGGGACGTCCGCCGCGGGCATCAGGACCGAGCCACCGTTGCCCTGGGTCGAGACGGCGATCGCGTCCGCGTCCTCGACCGCGAAGTAGGGGATCCAGCGGGCCGTCCCGCTCATGTCCTGGAGTTCGGCGGCGCCGCCGAAGGAGGCGTCCTCCTGGTCCCCCTCCGCGGTGGAGATCACCCGGTACATCATGCCGGGCGCCTCCATCTCCGCCCATCGCCAGTCGAACAGGGCCCGGTAGAAGGGGAGTACGGCCTCCGGGTCGGTGACATGGAGCTCCGCCCAGACGAGGGTGTTCGCCGACGAGGTGCGCTCCAGGCCCTTGTTGGTGCCGGGCTGCCAGACGGCGAACTCGGCGTTTCCCGGGTCGGTGAGGGCGGCCATGCGGCCCGCGTCCATGACGTCGAGGGCCGCGACGCGCACGGTTCCGCCCGCCGCCTCGGCGGCCTTCTGTGTCGCTTCCGCGTCCGGGGTCTGGAAGTACACGGTCCAGGCGCTGTGCGCGCCCTCCTCGGTGAGGGGCCCGAGCGCGGCGACCGTGAGGCCGTCCTGCTGGAAGAAGCCGTAGCCGCCGGTCTCCGGTCCCGCCGAGCGCCACTCCCAGCCGAGGACGGCGCCGTAGAACGCGGCCGCCGCCTCGGTGTCCGGGCTGCCGAGGTCGATCCAGCAGGGTGAGCCCTTGGTGTACTGCGTACCGAGCATGGGAGGTGTCCCGTCCTCTCGTCGTCGTATGCCGTTTCCGGCCACCATGACCGATCCTCACCCCTCGGTTCGCGCGGCGCAGCCCCGGCCGCCGCGGTTCATCCGACCGGCCGACCGGCCGCCTTCTCCTCGAGGGCGGCGAACAGCAGCTCGTTGTTGAGGGCGGCGCCGGCCCGGTACCCCCGGCTCACCGCGTTGACCACCTGCTCCTGCGGACCCGTCACGTTCCCGGCCGCCCACACGCCGGGCACGGTGGTCCGTCCCGTCTCGTCCACGACCACGAACTCGCCGAACGGGGTCGCGCGCAGTTCCGCGCCGAGCTGCCGCAGCACCCCGTCCCGGGGCGCGAGACGGGCGGCCGCGGCGAAGAGCACCGAGCGGGGCACGGTCCGCCCGTCGGCGAGCCGCACACCGGTCAGCCGGTCGTCCTCCACCGCCAGCCCCGTCACCTCGCCCCGCTCGACGCGGACGCCCGCCGCGTCGAGGAGGGCCGCGTCGTGCTCCGACAGCTCGCCGGCGGTGTGCAGGAAGAGGGTCACGTCCTTCGACCAGTGCGCGACCATCAGCGCCTGGTGCGCGGGCATCGCCGGGTGGGCGACGACCCCGAAGGCCTGGTCGCGGACCTCCCAGCCGTGGCAGTACGGGCAGTGCAGCACGTCCCGCCCCCACCGCTCGGCGAGCCCGTCGATCGAGGGGAGCTCGTCGACGAGCCCGGTGGTGACGACGAGCCGACGCGCTCCGACGGTGTCCCCGTCCGCGAGGGTGAGGGTGAAGCCGCCCCGTCCGTCCGGCGCCGCGCCCGTCACCTCGCCGGCCCGCAGCTCGACGCCGTACCCGGCGATCTCGGCCCGTCCGGCGGCCAGGAAGTCCGCCGGGCTCATGCCGTCCCGGGACAGGACGCCCTGCATGTGGGCGGCGGGGGCGTTGCGCGGCTCGCCCGCGTCGACGACCAGGGTCCGGCGCAGTGAGCGGCCCAGGATCAGGGCGGCGCTGAGCCCGGCGGCACCCCCGCCGACCACCACTGCCTCGTAGGTGTTGTCCGGTGTGTTGCGCAGCTGTGCGTTCATGGGGCGAGCGTGCCTCCGGCCCGTTGGGAACGGCAAGCTGTCTTGCCGTTTCTGCAACACTGGACAGATGACCGAAGACGACCGCACCGACGCCGTACTGAACGAGGTGGGCCCCCGGCTCCGCCGGATCCGTCGCGACCGGGGGGCGACCCTGGCCGAGCTCTCCACCGCCACCGGCATATCCGTGAGCACCCTCTCCCGGCTGGAGTCGGGGCAGCGCAAGCCCAGCCTCGAACTGCTCCTGCCGCTCGCCCGCGCCCATCAGGTCCCCCTCGACGAGCTGGTCGGCGCCCCCGCGACGGGCGACCCCCGGGTCAGGGCGAAGCCGATCGTGCGTCACGGCCGCACGATGTTCCCGCTGACCCGGCAGCCCGGCGGCCTCCAGGCGTACAAGGTGATCCAGGAGAAGTCCCAGGGGGAGGAGCCGGATCCGCGCGTCCACGAGGGGTACGAGTGGCTGTACGTACTCTCCGGGAGGCTCCGGCTGGTCCTCGGCGAGCACGATGTCGTCCTGGCCGCGGGCGAGGCGGCCGAGTTCGACACGCGCGTTCCGCACTGGTTCGGTTCGGCGGGCGACGGGCCGGTGGAGTTCCTGAGCCTCTTCGGCCCGCAGGGCGAGCGGATGCATGTACGGGCCCGGCCGAAGAAGTCGGGCTGACCGGTCGCGCCGGCCGAAGAGGTCCGACGGGCCGTGGCGCCGCCGGAGGGCCCCGGCCGTCCGGTCGGACCGCCCGAAGAAGTCGGGCCGGGCGGTTCCCTCCGATGCAAGCGACCGCTTAGTATGCGACCGACCGCTCGGTACGGAGGAGGCTTCCGGATGCAGGCATGGCGTGTGTACGAGAACGGGGAACCGGGCGCGGTGATGCGCCGCGAGGAGGTGGAACCGCCCACGCCCGGCGACGGACAGGTCCTGCTCAAGGTCCGCGCCGCGAACGTCAACTTCCCCGACGCGCTGCTCTGCCGCGGCCACTACCAGATCCGCCCCCCACTGCCCTTCACCCCCGGCGTGGAGGTCTGCGCCGAGACCGAGGACGGCCGCAGGGTGGTCACCACCGCGGCCCTCCCGCACGGCGGCTTCGCCGACTACGTGCTCGCCGACGCCGCCGGACTGCTCCCGGCCCCCGAGTCGCTCGACGACGCCGAGGCCGCCGCCCTCCACATCGGCTACCAGACCGGGTGGTTCGGCCTGCACCGCCGCGCCGCCCTCCAGGAGGGCGAGACCCTCCTGGTCCACGCGGCGGCCGGCGGCGTCGGCAGCGCCGCCGTCCAGCTCGGCAAGGCCGCGGGCGCCACCGTCATCGGGGTCGTCGGCGGACCGGAGAAGGCCGCCGTCGCCCGCGCGCTCGGCTGCGACGTGGTGATCGACCGGCGCTCCGAGGACGTCGTCGCCGCCGTCAAGGCCGCGACCGGCGGCCGCGGCGCCGACGTGATCTACGACCCGGTCGGCGGCGAGGCCTACCAGCAGTCCGCGAAGTGCGTCGCCTTCGAGGGCCGGATCGTGGTCGTCGGCTTCGCGAGCGGCACGGTCCCCGCGCCCGCCCTCAATCACGCCCTGGTGAAGAACTACTCGGTCCTCGGCCTCCACTGGGGTCTGTACGCGGCGAAGGACCCGGCCTCGATCGGCCGCTGCCACGAGACCCTCACCAGCTACGCGGCCAAGGGCCTCATCAAGCCCCTCATCGGCGAGCGCGTGCCCTTCGCCGGAGCGGCGGACGCCGTCCAGCGGGTCGCCGACGGCACCACCACCGGCCGTCTGGTCGTCCTCCCGGAAGGAGCCCACGCATGACCGACGCCGCGGAACTCCGCGTACGCACCCGGAAACTGCTGGACGAGCACCCGCCCGCCACCACCGACCGCACCGACTTCCTGCGCGCCCGCTTCGACGCCGGACTCGCCTGGGTGCACTACCCGGTCGGGCTCGGCGGTCTCGACGCGCCCCGGGCGCTCCAGACCGTCGTCGACGCCGAACTCGCCGCCGCCGGTGCCCCCGACAACGACCCGCGCAAGATCGGCATCGGCCTCGGCATGGCCGCCCCCACCGTCCTCGCCCACGGCTCCGACGAGGTCAAGGAGCGTTTCCTCCGTCCGCTGTGGGTCGGCGAGGAGGTCTGGTGCCAGCTGTTCAGCGAGCCCGGGGCCGGATCCGACCTCGCGGCGCTCGCCACCAGGGCCGTCCGGGACGGCGACGACTGGGTGGTGGACGGGCAGAAGGTGTGGACCTCCAGCGCGCACACGGCCCGCTGGGCCATCCTCATCGCCCGCACCGACCCGGACGCGCCCAAGCACCGGGGCATCACCTACTTCGTCTGCGACATGACCGACCCCGGCGTCGAGGTCCGGCCGCTGCGCCAGATCACCGGCGAGGCCGAGTTCAACGAGGTCTTCCTCACCGGCGTCCGCATCCCCGACGCCCACCGCCTCGGCGAGGTCGGCGACGGCTGGCGGGTCGCCCAGACCACCCTGATGAACGAGCGGGTCTCCATCGGAGGCGCCCGCATCCCCCGTGAGGGCGGCATGATCGGGAAGGCCGCCACGACCTGGCGCGAGCGCCCCGGGCTCCGCACCCACGCCCTGCACCGCCGCCTCCTCGACCTGTGGGTCGACGCCGAGGTGGCCAGGCTCTCCGGGGAACGGCTCCGTCAGCAGCTCGTCGCGGGCAGGCCCGGCCCCGAGGGCAGCGCGATGAAGCTCGCCTTCGCCGGTCTCAACCAGGCCATCAGCGGCCTCGAGGTCGAACTCCTCGGCGACGAGGGCCTGCTGTACGGGGAATGGGAGATGCGCCGCCCCGAACTCGTCGACTTCACCGGCCGCGACGCCGGCTACCGCTATCTGCGGTCCAAGGGCAACTCGATCGAGGGCGGCACCAGCGAGGTGCTGCTCAACATCGTCGCCGAGCGGGTCCTCGGCCTGCCGCCCGAGCCCCGCAACGACAAGGACGTCGCCTGGAAGGACCTGGCCCGATGACAGAGACGACCGCGCCGGCGGAACAGCCGCTGGACCTCCTCTACTCCGAGACCGAGGACGACCTGCGGGCGGCCGTCCGCGCCCTGCTCACCGACCGGGCCGGCCCCCAGGCCGTCCTCGGGCGGATCGAGACGGACAGCCCGTACGTCCCCGGTCTGTGGAAGTCCCTCGCCGCCGACATCGGCGCCGCCGGCCTCCTCGTCCCCGAGAAGCTCGGCGGCCAGGGGGCGAGCCACCGCGAGGCCGCCGTCGTCCTGGAGGAACTGGGCCGCGCGGTGACCCCGCTGCCGTACCTCACGAGCGCGGTGGTGGCGACCGAGACCCTGCTCGCCCCGGCGGCCGAGAGCGACGCGGCGGCGGCGCTGCTCGCGGAGCTCGCGGGCGGCCGCACGGTCGCGGTCCTCGCCGTGCCCCTGTCGACGGCGCCCGACGCGGAGCTCCCGCTCGCCGAGCCGGTCGCGGCGGTCGCCGACGCCACGGCCGCCGATGTGTTCCTCGTCCTGCGGGCCGACGGTCTGTACGCCGTACCCGCCGACGAGGCGACCGTCGAGCGGCAGGTCCCGCTCGACCTCACGCGTCCGCTGGCCGTGGTCACCACCGGCGCCGGGAGCGGCACCCGGCTCGCCGGCCCCGACGCGGCTCGCGCGGCGGTCCGGCGCGGACTGCTCGCGGGTGCCGGTCTCCTCGCCTCCGAGCAGCTCGGTCTCGCCGAGTGGTGCCTGGAGGAGACCGTCCGGTACACCCGCGAGCGGCACCAGTTCAACCGGCCGGTCGGCTCCTTCCAGGCGCTGAAGCACCGTATGGCCCAGCTCTGGCTGGATCTCGTCGGAGCCAGGGCGGCGGCCCGTGCCGCCGCCGACGCCCTCGCCACCGGCAGCGCGGACGCCCCGCTGATCGTGGCCGTGGCGCAGGCGTACTGCTCCAAGGTCGCCGTCCGGGCCGCCGAGGAGTGCGTCCAGCTGCACGGCGGAATCGGAATGACCTGGGAGCACCCGGCCCATCTGGCTCTCAAGCGTGCCAAGTCCGACCAGATCGCCCTGGGATCGGCGGGCCGGCACCAGGACACGATCGCCGCCCTGGTGGGCCTGGAGCCTCCCTCGTAGCAGGCCCGGCGGCCCCCTGCGCCCGGCCCGGCGGGCCCTCGTAGCAGGCCCGGCGGCCCCTTGTAAGGGGCCGCCGCGTCCACACCCCTTTACATACTGTTTAATTGCATGCTGTTCGCAATAACAGTTGATCTCCAAAAGGGGTGTGGACACGATGACCGCCCGATTCCTCCGCGGCACGGCCGCCGCGACGCTCGCGGGGGCCCTGGCCCTCACCGCGGCGGCCTGCACGAACCCCGGCTCCACCGCCGGAGGCGCCGCCGGACCCAAGGATTCCGCGGTCGTCGGCATCGCCTACGAGCCCGAGACCCTCAGCCCCCTCCTCGGCTACGGCAAGGACGGCAACTCCAAGATCTTCGACGGGCTGCTCGCCTTCGACGCCGACATGAAGCTGAAGCCGGCGCTCGCCACCGCGCTCCCGCGCATCGCCGACGGCGGGCTCACGTACACGTACACCCTCCGTGACGGGGTCACCTTCAGCGACGGCGTCCCCTTCACGGCGAAGGACGTCGTCTTCACCTACCGGACGATCCTCGACCCGAGGACGAACAACGCCTCCCGCACCGAGCTCGACGCCCTCGAGAGCGTCGAGGCGATCGGCGACGACACCGTCGTCTTCCGGCTGAAGTACCCCTACGCGCCCTTCGCCGAGCGCACCGTCCACGCCATCGCCCCCGAGCACATCGCGGCGAAGCAGGACGTCAACACCGGCGCCTTCACCACCAGGCCGATCGGCACCGGTCCCTACGTGCTCACCGGCTGGTCCAAGGGCGAGAAGCTCAGCTTCAAGGCCAACCCGACCTACTGGAACGGCGCGCCCGCGGTGAAGAAGTTCACCATGGCGATCATCAAGGACGACGACGTCCGCGCCACCCGGCTCCGCGCCGGCGACCTCGACGGCGCCGTCCTGCCGCCCAACCTCGCCGCCGGATTCAAGGACGACAAGGCCAGGAAGACCTGGACGGCGAAGACCTACGACTACCGCACGGTCACCCTCCCCACCCACCACGAGGTCACCGGCGACACCGCCGTCCGCCGCGCCCTCGACCTCGCCGTCGACCGGCAGACCATGGTCGACAAGATCCTCGAAGGCGCCGGGAAGCCCGCCTACGGGCCCGTCCCCACCGACAGCCCCTGGTTCGCGAAGGGCACCGAACGCCGCCACGACCTCGCCGGCGCGCAGAAGATCCTCGACGAGGCCGGCTGGAAGCCCGGCCCCGACGGCGTCCGCGTCAGGAACGGCGTCCGCGCCGCCTTCCCGATCTGGTACCTGTCCGGAGACAAGCTCCGCCAGGACCACGCCCTGGCCTACGTCTCCGACGCCAAGAAGGCCGGCATCGACATCACCGCCCAGGCCGGCACCTGGGAGGTCATCGAGCCCCGGATGAAGACCGACGCCGTCCTCGCGGGCGGCGGCTCGCCCGGCGACCCCGACTTCGACCAGTACCTGCTCCTGAAGTCCACCCTCGGCGGCGACGGCTTCAACAACATGGCCCGGTACGACAACAAGACCGTCGACCGCGCCCTCGACGAGGGCCGCCGCACCAACGACCTCACCAAGCGCCGCGCCGCGTACGACACCGTCCAGCGCGAACTGGTGAAGAACCCCGGCTACACCTTCCTCACCCACATCGACCACCTCTACGTCGTCGACGACGCCTGGGACGGTCCGAGCACCCAGACCGAGCCGCACGACCACGGTCTCGCCTCCGGCCCCTGGTGGAACGTCGAGAGCTGGAAGCCGAAGCCCGCCGGAGCGACGAAGAAGTGAAGCGCAGCCTCCCCTGGGGGCCCATGGCGCGGATGACGGGACGGCGCGCCCTGGCCGCCGTCCCCGTCCTCCTCGCCGTCACCTTCGCGGTGTTCGCCGTCGCCGAAGCCTCCCCCTTCGACCCCGTCAAGGCCTACGCCGGCACCGCCGGACTCACCGCCTCGCAGGAGAACCTCGACCAGCTCCGCGCCAACCTCGGCGTCGACCGGCCCCTCCTCACCCGCTGGTGGGAGTGGCTCACCTCGGCACTCACCGGCGACCTCGGCGACTCCGCCGTCATGCGCCGCCCCGTCGCCGAGGTCATCGGCGAACGCCTCGGCTGGTCCGTCCTCCTCGCCGTCACCGCCTTCCTCGTCGCCATCGCCCTCGGCACCCTCCTCGGCGTCCTCGCCGGGCGCCGCCGCGGCGGCGCGATCGACCGCGTCGTCAGCTCCGTCGCCTACACCCTGGAAGCCGCGCCGGCCTTCTGGCTCGGCCTCCTCGCCATCTGGTTCTTCGCGCTGAGGCTCGGCGCGCTGCCCGCCGGCGGGCTCACCGACACCGCGAGCGACACCGTCACCTTCGACCAGGTCGCCCGTCACCTGGTGCTTCCCGCGCTCGTCCTCGGCGTCTCGCAGCTGCCCTGGTTCTTCCTGTACGTCCGCCAGGGCGTCGGCGACGCCCTCGACGAGGACCCCGTGCGCGGCGCCCGCGCCCGCGGCCTGGGCGAACGCACCGTCCTCACCGGCCACGCCCTCCGCTCGGGAATGCTGCCCATGCTCACCCTCATCGGCTCACGCGTGCCCGAGCTGATCACCGGAGCCCTGCTCGTGGAGACCGTCTTCAGCTGGCCCGGCATCGCCGCCGCCACCGTCCAGGCCGCCACCTCCGTGGACTTCCCGCTGCTGGCAGCGCTCACGGTCCTCGCCACGGCGGCCGTCCTCCTCGGCAATCTGCTCTCCGACCTCCTGTACGGACTCGCCGACCCGAGGGTGGGCTTCGATGGCTGACCGTCGCACCCACCGCCTGCGACTCTGGACCTCCGCCCTCGTCGTCGGCGTCGTCCTGCTCGCGGTCCTGCTCGTGCCGCCGCTCGTCCAGCTCGACGAGCAGGCGGTCGACCTCTCGCGAAAGCTCCTCCCGCCGTCCTGGGAGCACCCCTTCGGCACCGACGACCTCGGCCGCGACCTGCTGCTGCGCTGCGTCTACGGCCTGCGGATCTCGCTGCTCGTCGGGCTGGTGGCCGCGCTCGTCGCGACCGTCGTCGGCACCGCCGTCGGAGCGGCCGCCGGCGCGCTCGGGGGATGGACCGACCGCACCCTCATGCGGCTCGTCGACGCCTTCTCCTCCGTACCGCACCTGCTGCTCGGCATCTTCGTGGTCGCCCTGTTCCGGCCCGGAGTATGGCCGGTGATCGCCTCCGTGGCCGTCACCCACTGGCTCTCCACCGCCCGGATCGTGCGCTCCGAGGTCCTCTCCCTGCGTACCCGCCCCTTCGTCGACGCCGCCGTGTCCGGCGGCGCCACCCGGTGGCGCGTCGCCGTCCGGCATCTGCTCCCCGCCGTCCTGCCGCAGGCAGGCCTCGCCGCCGTCCTGATGGTCCCGCACGCCATGTGGCACGAGTCCGCGCTGTCCTTCCTCGGCCTCGGCCTCCCCAGCCACCAGGCCAGCCTCGGCAACCTCGTGCAGAACGCCCGCTCCTCGCTCCTCGCCGGCTACGGCTGGCCCACTCTCTTCCCCGGCCTGCTGCTCATCGTGCCGACCCTCGCCATCGCCGGCCTCGCCGGTGTCTGGCGCGACCGGCTCAACCCGCGCCGCCGATCGGAGCTGATGCTGTGACCGCCGAGAACGTGCTCCGTGCCCTCGACGCCGTCTCCGCCGGGCGGGCGGAGGACGCCGTCCTCAGCGTCCGCGGTCTGACCGTCCGCTTCCGGCTGCGCGGCGGCCGGACCGTCGCCGCCGTCAGCGACGCCGACTTCGACCTCGGCGCGGGGGAGTGCCTCGCCCTCGTCGGCGAGAGCGGCTGCGGCAAGTCGGTCCTCGCCTCCGCCCTCCTCGGCCTGCTCCCCGCGAACGCCGAGACCTCGGGTACGGCCCTGCTCGCGGGGGCCGGGGGCCAGGACGGCACCGACCTGCTCGCCGCCGACGAGAAGACCCTGGCCCGCACCGTACGGGGCCGCCGCGTCGGCCTCGTACCGCAGAGCCCCGCCGCGCACCTCACGCCCGTCCGCACCGTACGGTCCCAGCTGGAGGAGACCGTACGGGCCCTCGCCGGAACCACCCGCCGCGCCCGCCGGAAGGCGGCCGAGGACGCCGCCGACCGGGCCGCCTTCCCCGCCGGCCACCTCGACCGCTACCCGCACGAACTCTCCGGAGGCCTCGCCCAGCGCGCCGCCACCGCCCTCGCCCTCATCGGCGACGCCGGGCTGCTGCTCGCCGACGAGCCGACCACCGGACTCGACCGCGACCTCGTCGACCGCACCGTGGACGAACTGCGGCGCCACGCCGACGACGGCCGCGCCCTGCTCCTCATCACCCACGACCTGGCCGCCGCCGCGCGCATCGCCGACCGGGTCGCCGTGATGTACGCGGGCCGCATCGTCGAAATCGCCCCCGCCCAGAGGTTCTTCGGGGCTGCGGGACCCCGCCACCCGTACGCCCGCGGGCTCCTCGACGCCCTGCCGGACCGGGCGTTCACCCCGATCCCCGGCATGCCCCCGGAGCTCTCCGCGCTGCCCGAGGGCTGCGCCTTCGCCCCGCGCTGCCCGCTGGCCGGCGAACTCTGCACCACCCGGCCGGAGTTCACCGCCGGCCTGGCCTGCCACCACCCGGAGCGCCCCCGTGCTTGAACTCGACGGCGTCACCGCCGGATACGACCGCCGCGCCCCTGTCTTCCGGGGCGCCTCGCTCACCGTCGCCCCCGGCGAGTCCGTCGGACTCCTCGGCCCCAGCGGCTGTGGAAAGTCCACCCTCGCCCGCGTCGCGGCACTCCTCCACCGCCCCGACGCGGGCCGGTTCGTGCTCGACGGCACCGAAGTCCGGGCCTGGCGCCACCGCGCCCCGCGCGAACTCCGCACCGCCGTCGGCGTCGTCTTCCAGCAGCCCCGCATGGCCGCCGACCCCCGGCTCACCCTGGCCGACCTCCTCGTCGAGCCCCTCCGCGCCACCGGCCGGCGCGCGGAGGCTCCCGCCCGGCTCGCCGAACTCGCCCCGGCCGTCGGCCTCACCCCCGACCTGCTCGGCCGCCGACCGCACGAGGTCAGCGACGGACAGCTCCAACGAGCCTGTCTGGGCCGGGCCCTGGCCCTGCGCCCGCGCTGGCTGATCTGCGACGAGATGACCGCGATGCTCGACGCCTCCACCACGGCCGCCCTCGTCGCCGCCGTCGAGGCCTACCGCGCCGACACCGGAGCCGGCCTCCTCGCCGTCGGCCACGACCGCGTCCTGCTGAGCCGCTGGTGCGACCGTACGGTGGAGTGGAAGAACTGCCTGCCCGCCGAGGAGGGCCCGTGACCGTGGAGTCCCCGTGGACGCCGGCCGCCGCCGACGACCCCCTGGACGGTCTGCGTGCCGCCCTCGCCGCCGCCCCCTGCGGCTACGAGCCGCGGTCGGGTCACCAGGACCACTGCTGGATTCTCCACCCCGTGTACGACGAGGGTGTACGGCTCCGCTGGGACCAGGTCCTGGCCCGGGAGGGCCGGAGGCTCGCCGACTGGCCGGGCACCCTGTCGTACCTGGTCTTCGAGGGCGTGACGGGCGCGGACGAGCTGGAGGGGCCGGATCCGGCGGAGCTGGATCGGGCCACCCTCGCCCGGCTCGTCGGGCATCTGGCCAAGAGCGGGCCGTCGGGGCACGACACTCCGTGCGGTGCCGCCCAGGCTCCCGTGATGAACCGTCCGGGTGAGGAGCCGGCTGCCCGGCGGGGCCGGCTCGGTGACGCGCTCGCCCATCACGACGCCATGCCCGAGTTCCGGTTCCCCGCCACCTGGTGGGCGGCCGACGGGAGTTGGCTCGTCCTCAGCGACGTGGACCTGAGCGCGACCGAGGTCTTCGGGAGCACCGCTCTGATCGAGGGGCTGCTCGCCGACCCGGAGCTCGACGCCGTCCGCCGACCGGGTATCGCCGAGACCCTCGGCGACTGATCGCGGCGGAATCTCACCCGTATGGCCGCCCCGCCATTCGCCCGGACGGACCGCCCATTCCGCCACACTGTCGGCCGAACGCCGCAATTCCGGTGCGGCGACGGAGGGACGTGAACGCGATGGCCGTTTCCATTTCTGTCGTGGTGCTGCTGCTGGTGCTGGCCGTGATCTTCCTGCGCAGCGGCGGGCTCAAACTCACCCACGCGCTGGTCTGCGCCCTGCTCGGCTTCTTCCTCGCCGGCACCAGCATGGCGCCGACCATTCACAACGGTGTCGCCGCCACCGCCAACGTGGTCTCCAGCCTCAATCCCTGACCATTGCGTGATCGTGAACTGCCTGTGAAACACAGGGCAGTTGCATGTACATCTCACGGACTCGGGCCTAGCGTCGGCCGTCGGCGCGACAGAAGCCGGCAACCCGAGGAGCCGCAGTGACCACCCACCCGCCACGAAGACGAGCACGCGCACTGGTGCTGATCGCCGCGCTGAGCGCGACCCTCCTCGCGGGCGCCGCCCCCGTCGCGCAGGCGGACGAGATACCCCTGGCCATCGGCCACCGGCTCGTCGACCACTACGAGGGCGCCCCCGGTACCGCCCGCCCCGTCCCCGGCAGGGGCACGGCCCAGCACCCGTACCTCGCCCCCAACGGGCGCAGCGGGATGCACGCCGACGGGGCCGGCAGCGGCACCCACCCCTACCCCGGGCCGCTCGGCCGCGACCCGCGCGTGGACAGCGAGAAGATCGCGCCCGTCGGCGGTGAATGCGCCACCGTCACCTTCGACTCCGGAGGCCGGCTCGTCACCGTGTGCGGCACCTTCAGCGGCTTCCTGCTGAAACTGCTCGACCCGCGCACCCTCGACACCCTCGCCGAGTACAAGCTGCCGCAGCGCTCCTCCACCGTCGAGGCCATCACCCGTCTCGACTTCGAGAAGATCTTCAAGGACACGTCCGGCGGCGCCTACTTCTTCCTCGACGACCGGGACCGGGTGGTCCTCGCCGACTCCCGGCAGCACATCCAGCGCATCGCGCACCGCCAGAAGCCGGACGGGGCCTGGGAGTTCGTCGTCGAGAACGACTGGGACCTCACCTCCCTCGTCCCGCACGACTGCGTCACCTGGACCAACCTCTTCCCCAGCGGTGTCTGCGACCCCGTCACCTCGGTCATGCCGGACTGGGAGGGGCGCATCTGGTGGGTCACCCGCCTCGGCCGGGTCGGCACCGTCGACCCCGAGACGGGCGCCCTCCGCGCGATCCGGCTCGACGGCGAGGAGATCCAGAACTCCTTCTCCGTCGCCGAGGACGGCGTCTCCCTCGTCACCGACCACGCCCTGTACAGCTTCCGGGCCGATGCCGACGGCGTCCCGCGGGTGATCTGGCGCGAGACGTACGACCGGGGGACCGGCACCAAGCCGGGATCCGTGAACCAGGGTTCGGGCACCACCCCGGACCTCTTCGGTCTCCATGACGAGTACGTCGCGATCACCGACAACGCCGACGACCGGATGAACGTCCTCGTCTACCGCAGGGGCGCCGACGTCCCGGCCTCCGAGCGGCTCGTCTGCAAGGTGCCGGTCTTCGGATCCGGGGCGTCCACCACCGACAACTCCCTGATCAGCTGGGGCAACAGCCTTGTCGTCGAGAACAACTACGGGTACGAGAACCCGAGTACGCTCACCCTCGGCCGCAGCGTCGTCGGCGGCGCGACCCGCGTCGACGTCCGGGCCGACGGCAGCGGCTGCGACATCGTCTGGGAGAGCGACGTCCGTTCGCCCTCGACCGTCCCGAAGCTCTCCACCGCCAACGGGCTCCTCTACTTCTACGAGAAGCGCCCCAACTCCTGGGGCGTCGACGCCTGGTACCTGACGGCCGTCGACTTCAGGACCGGCCGGCGCGTCTTCAGCCGCTTCACCGGCACCGGCCTGGCGTACGACAACAACTGGGCCCCGATCACCCTCGGCCCCGACGGCACCGCGTACATCGGAGTCTTCAACGGCATCGTCGCCGTCCGCGACGGCGCCTGACCCGCACACGGCCGCCCCGGGACCGAGGTCCCGGGGCGGCTCGCGGTGTCTCCGACCGGTCAGACCATCTCGGGAATCTCCCCGACGGTGGTGCGGACGTCGATCACGGCGAACGCGGCACCCTGCGGGTCCAGGATCACCGCGAAGCGGCCGAACGGGCTGTCCATCGGCCCGAACACCTTCCGGCCGTCGAGGCGTTCGGCCGCCTCGACGGCCTTGTCGCAGTTGTCGACGGCGAAGTACAGCTGGATGTAGGAGGGAATCTCCGGCGGGAAGTCCTCCGCCGTCATCACCATGCGTCCGAGCACCGGGTCGGCGCCGAGGTCGAAGACCCGGTAGTCCATGTCCTCGTCCTGCATCTTCTTCGAGTTGTAGCCGAAGACGGTGGTGTAGAACGGGTCGGCCTTCGCCGGCTCCCGGGTGAAGACCTCGGCCCAGACGTACGAGCCGCTCTCACCCTCCAGCTCGAAGCCCTTGTGCTGTCCCGGCTGCCAGATGCCGAACGTGGCGCCCGTCGGGTCCTGTGCGATGCACATCGACCCGAAGTCGCCGACCTGCATCGGCTCCATCACCACGGTGCCGCCCGCGTCGCGGATCTTCTCGGCCGTGGCGGCGACGTCGGGCGAGGAGAAGTACAGACACCAGGTCGACTTCGGGTCGGCGTCCTGCCCGGGCATGGGCGGGACGATGGCCGCGACGGCCTTCCCGTTCTTGTACGCCTGGGTGTAGTTGCCGAACTCCGTGGAGGACTCTCCGAAGGTCCAGCCCAGGACGTCACCGTAGAACGTCTTGGCGCCCTCGAAGTCGCTGAACATCGCGTCGGCCCAGACAGGCGTGCCTTCAGGTGATGCAGCCATGACGATGACTCCCACTTCCGATTCGACGACGTGTTCCTGTGGGCCACGCTAGTCACGCTCGTGCCCGCCCGCTCGGTGACGCGGCGTGACGGGACCCGAATGCTGAGAACATCGAGGCCATGAGGACACAGGGGGGCACCACGATGATCGAGATCTCCGCCGGGACGGTCACGCTGTCGGACCGGCGCACGGAGCGAAGCTGGACGGTCGAGGTCGGCCCCTGTGCCATGGGCGCGGTTCCCGTGACCCAGGACCTGTACGAGTCGGTCACCGGCGGGCGACCGGGCACCGCACACGGTGACCGGCTCCCGGTGGAGGGGGTGTCCTGGGACGAAGCGGTCCGGTTCTGCAACGCCCTCTCGGCCCGCGAAGGGCTCCGCCCCGCCTACCGCGTCCCGGCGGACGAGTCCGACGGGCCCGAGTGGGACAGGACGGCCGACGGATACCGGCTTCCCACCGAGGCCGAGTGGGAGCACGCCTGCCGCGCCGGCACCACGGAGGCGCGCTACGGCCCGCTCGACGAGATCGCCTGGCACCGCGGCAACTCCGGCGAACGCCTCCACGAGGTCGCCGGCCGGCGACCCAACGACTGGGGACTCCACGACATGCTGGGCAACGTCTGGGAGTGGTGCTGGGACGTGTACGACGCCGAGGTCTACGGCAGCTACCGGGTGCTGCGCGGCGGAGGCTGGTTCGACGAGCACTGGAGCTGCCGCGCCTCGGTCCGCCGCCGCAGCCACCCCACCCTCCGCATCGACGACGTGGGCTTCCGCCTCGCCCGCACCCTCCCGGGCTGAGGACGGTGCCACGGCCCGCGTACCGGCGCCGATCCCGCGGGGACGGCCGGGGGACCACCGGGGGACCGCCGGGTCCGTCGAGGATCGGGCCCGCTCACGGCCGGGGGACCACCGGGTCCGGGCCCGCTCACGGCCGGGGCACGGGGGGCACCACGGCGACGGGACAGTGCGCGTGGTGCAGGACCGCGTGGGCGACCGAGCCGACGAGCAGCGATCCGAGGCGATGCCGGTGGTGACGGCCGACGACCAGCAGACCGGCGTCCCTCGACCCCTCGACCAGCAGCCCCGCGGCGTCCGACGGCACCACCGTCGGAACGAGCCGGACCCCCGGCCGGCGCGCGGCGAACGGCCGCAGCCGCTCCTCCTGCCGCCGCCTCACCTCCCGTACGAGATCCTCCGCCTCGTTCGCGAGGGGCAGCGGCGGAGGCACCTGGAGCGCCGGGGCCGGGGCGACGGCCACGGCACTCGGCTGGGGAGGCAGCCGGAACGCCGTCACGGCCTCCAGTGCGACGCCCCGGTGGTGCGCCGCCTCGAAGGCGAAGTCCACCACCTCGTCCGGAGTCTCCTCCGTGTGCAGGCCGAGCAGTACCCGGCCCGCCTCCGCCCCGCCCTCCAGGACGACCGCGCGCGCCTCGTGCGGGACGACGACCAGGGGGCAGGGCGCGGTCCCGGCGAGCGTGCGGCTGGTCGAGCCGAGCAGCAGACTCGCGTAGCCGCCGTGCCCACGGGAGCCGGTCACCAGGATCCGTGCCCCGCGGGCCGCCGCGGGCAGCGCGTCGGTCACGGAGCCGTCCAGCGACTCGTACCGCACCGGAATCCGGTGCCCGCCCCTCTCGACCACGTTCCGTACGCCCTCCACGACCGTGTCGGGGAGCTCCGGGGACGGGCCCAGGGAGGCGATCCGGGCGGCGCCGAGCTGGAGGGCGTCGGAGCGCACATGGGCCACGACCAGCGGCGATCCCAGGCGCTCGGCGGCGCCGAGCGCCCATTCCAGGGCCCGCAGACTGTTCTCGGATCCGTCCACGCCGACGACGACCGGCGGCTCGGGCGCGGTGCTCGTGTCACTCATGGGGGAATCACTCCCGCGTCGGGTCCCGCGCCACACCGGACGGCGCCGGGCCGCGGGGAGACGACACCGGACCGGTCCGCCGGGAAGCCGCCGGGACCGGTCCGGTGGGAAACGACCGGTCCCCCGACCAGGGAACTGATCGGGGGACCGGTGGGGAAGCGATCAGGCGTTCTGGTCGCGACGGGCGCGCTCCGCGTCGCGCTCCTTGATGCGGACCGTCTCCTTGCGGACCTCGGCCTGGGTGGCGCGCTCCTTCTGCAGCCACTCAGGGAGCTCCTGCCGGAGCTCCTCGATCTGCTCGGTGGTGAGCGGGTCGGTGATGCCACCGCGCGCGAGGCCGGCGATGGAGATGCCGAGGCGCTGCGCGACCACCGGGCGGGGGTGCGGACCGTTCTTGCGGAGCTCCTGGAGCCAGGCCGGCGGGTTGGCCTGGAGCTCGTTCAGCTCGGCGCGCGAGACGACACCCTCCTGGAAGTCTGCGGGGGTGGCCTCGAGGTACACACCCAGCTTCTTCGCCGCGGTGGCGGGCTTCATCGTCTGGGTGTTCTGGTGCGACGTCATGGTGTCAAGGGTATCGAGCGTGCGGGCGAGTTCCGACCACGGCAGCTACCGGTAACCTGGCGGGGTGACAGGCTCGGACACTTCCCCCTCGCATTCCTCCCCTTCGTTCCGGCTCGCGTACGTCCCCGGAGTGACGCCCTCGAAGTGGGTGCGGGTCTGGAACGAACGTCTGCCCGACGTGCCCCTCAGCCTTCTCGCGGTGACCCCCGCCGAGGCCTTCGGCGCTCTCAGGGAGGGCACGGCCGACGCCGGTCTGGTCCGGCTGCCCGTGGACCGGGACGACCTCAGCGCCATTCCGCTCTACACGGAGACGACCGTCGTCGTCATTCCCAAGGACCACCTGCTGGCCGCGGCCGAGGAGGTGTCGGCCGAGGACCTCGCCGAGGAGCTCGTCCTGCATCCCCTCGACGACACCCTCGGCTGGGAGGAGCGGCCGCCGGGGCGACCGGCGAACGAGCGGCCCGCGACGACCGCCGACGCGATCGAGCTGGTCGCGGCGGGCGTCGGTCTGCTCGCCGTCCCCCAGTCCCTCGCCCGGCTCCACCACCGCAAGGACCTCACCTACCGGACGCTGACCGGGGTTCCGCAGTCGCGGGTGGCCCTGTCGTGGCAGGCGGCCGACGAGGCGCCGGACCTGGTGGAGGAGTTCATCGGGATCGTGCGGGGCCGTACGGTGAACAGCACCCGGGGCCGTCGCGCCGAGGCCCAGAAGGGTCAGAAGCAGCCGAGGGACCAGAAGGAGCGGAAGCCCGCCAAGCCCGCCAGGTCGGGGAAGCCGGCCGCCGGCTCCCGCACGACGGGCAAGCCCACGGCCCGCAAGACCGGCGGCGCCGGGGGCTCCGGCCGGGGCCGCACGGGCGGAAAGCCCCGCAAGAGGAGCTGAGCGGCTCCCGGCCGCCGGCACCCACCGGGCTCCACGCCTCCGGGGCGTACCCGGGCCCCGTCCGCCGGCACGCACCGGCTCTCGTCCGCCGGCACGCAGCGGCCCCGTCCTCCGGCGCGTACCCGCACCCGTCCGTACGGCGGACGCCGCTCACTCCGGTGGGCGGGCGCTCGGCATACTGACCCCTCCTGATCATCGAGATCACGCAGGAGGAGCTTTGGCCGCCAGTTTCAGGACCGTCGTCGAGGTGGGACCCGACCATCTCGCGCAGGCCCGGTCCATCGACCGGATGTTCCAGGAGGCGATCGCCCCGGCGACCGTCAACTTCGACTTCGAGGCGATTCGGGAGGCCGCGGCGGCCGTTCCGGACAGCACCGTGGTGAAGATGGTGCGGGGCTGGGGGCTCCAGGAGTACGCCCCCGTCCTGGTCATGGTGCTCTCCCTCAAGGAGGCCGTCCGGCAGGCGCTCCCGCCGGAGTGCTCGGAGGCCGGTTTCTGGGCCACCGTGGAGCGGGAGCTCGTCCGGGCCTTCACCGGGCTCGCCGGGCAGGAGGGACAGCCCGGTCTCTCCTTCTACGAGGAGACCGGGGAGCGGACCCGGTTCTACCGGGACCTCTTCTTCGCCCTCCAGGACGAGGAGACCGGGGAGCACATGTACGCCCTGGCCTTCTGTGTCGACGTGACGGTCGAGCTCCCGAAGGCGGAGACCGTCGCGCTGGAGCTGACGGACGTGGTGCCGTTCGCGGTGCGGCTCAACGCGATCGTGGTCCGCCAGGCCCTGGGTCTCGCGGCCTGACGTCCCCCGTCGTACGAGTCCGCCGGCCCGCCGTCCCGGGCCGGAACCCTGACTCCGTGCCTCCCCTCAGAGCTTCGGGCGCCGCCGTCCGGCGCGCGCCGCCGCCACGAGCTCCGGCACCGTCGCCAGCTTGACCCGGGGACGCCCCGCGGCCTGCCCCCTGGCCCGTTCCGTCCGGTCGATGGCCGCGAGACCGCGCGCGTCGACGAGATGCCCGCTGCGGCTCCGCGCCAGCCGCCGGAAGTCCAGGGCCGTGCCCGTCGGCGTCGGCAGCGTCCCGGCGACCGCGTCCGCCAGCAGCGTCCCGACGGTCTCCTCCGCGCAGGCCCGGTTGGCCCCGATGCCACCCGAGGGCCCGCGCTTGATCCAGCCCACGACATAGCCGCCCCGCAGCCCCGTCACCCGCCCCGCCTCGTGCGGCACGGTGCCGGTGGTCTCGTCGAACGGCAGCCCCGCCAGCGGGACCCCCCGGTAGCCGATCGCCCGGACCAGGAGCCCCGCCCCGATCTCGGCACCGGACGGCGCCCCGTCCTCCGTCACCCGGACCGCCCGTACGGCGTCGGTGCCGAGCGCCTCGACCGGGGCCGAGTGGAAGCGCAGCACGATCCGGCGCCGGTCCGGCGCGGGTGCCCGCGTCCAGTCCACCGTCTCCCGGGCCACGTCCCGCAGCAGCGCCGCCTTCTCGCCCGCTCCCGCCGCGTCGACGGCCGCGCCGGTCCGCGGGTCCCGGTCGTCGACGACCAGGTCGACGCCCGGCAGGTGCTTGAGGGCCAGCAGTTCGGAACTCGTGTACGCCGCGTGCTCGGGTCCGCGACGGCCGAGCAGCACCACTTCGCGCACCCGGCGTCCGCGTAGGACCGCGAGGGCGTGGTCGGCGATGTCCGTACCGGCGAGGTCGTCGGGGTCCATCACGAGGACTCGGGCGACGTCGAGCGCGACGTTGCCGTTGCCGACGACGACGACCCGTTCCGCGGCGAGCCGGACGGCGTCCGCCCCGGTCTCCGGATGCGCGTTGTACCAGGAGACGACGGAGGTGGCCGAGACGCTGCCCGGCAGGTCCTCGCCGGGGATGCCGAGCCGCCGGTCGGCGGGCGCGCCGACCGCGTAGATCACCGCGTCGTGGTGGGCCGCGAGTTCCTCGACGGTGACGTCCTCGCCGACGCTCACGCCCAGCCGCATCCGGACCCGGGGGTGGCTGTGGAAGCGGGCGAAGGTCTCCCCGACGCCCTTGGTCGACGGGTGGTCGGGCGCCACTCCGTACCGCAGGAGCCCGCCGGCCACCGGCAGCCGGTCGACGAGGGTGACCTCGGCGTTGGTGTGCAGGAGCAGGTCCTCGGCGGCGTACATGCCCGCGGGGCCGGTGCCGACGACCGCGATCCGCAGCGGGGCGAAGTCGGAGGGCAGCGAGCGGGCGAAGACGGGCGCGCCCCAGGTGTGGAAGTTGGGTGAGGCGACGGCCGGGGCGGGGGCGCGGTCCGCGTAGTACTCCGCGTTGATCGCCTCGTACTCCCGCAGCCCCGCGGTGAGCCGGTCCACGGGGAAGATCGCGTCGACGGGGCAGGCGTCGGCGCAGGCACCGCAGTCGATGCAGGCCCGGGGATCGACGTACAGCATGTCCGTGCTGCCGAAGTCGGGCTCCTCGGGCGTCGGATGGATGCAGTTGACGGGACAGACGGCGACACAGGTCGCGTCGCTGCAGCAGGTCTGGGTGATCGCGTAGGTCATGGCGTCGGCTCTGCTCTGCTCGGCTCGGAGGGGTCAGACGAGGTGGGCGCGCTGGTAGAAGAAGAGCGCGGGCCGGGTCAGCATCCCGACGTCGGCCAGGAACTCCATGAGCCCGGAGCAACTGGCGCGCAGCTGCGCCTTGTAGTGCTCGTTGGCGGCCGCCTCGCGGCGGGCCCGCTCGGGGTCGAGTCCGGCCCGCACGTACACCTCCGGGTTCACCAGGCTGGTGATGATGTAGTACGCGGCGATGGCGACCACCAGGGCCTGGAAGTGGCGGCGGGTCCGGCCCGCGCGCGCGAGGTGACGGCGCGTCTCGTCCCGGGCGAACTTCATGTGCCGGGATTCCTCGACGACATGGATGTTGCTGATGGTGCGGACGAAGGGCACCACGCGCTCGTCGCGCATCCAGTCGCGCTGCATGACGTCGAGGACCTCCTCGGCGACGAGGATGCCGGCGTACGCGGCTTCGCCGAAGCCCACGGTCTTCATGAAGCGTCCGAGCTCCAGCACGGCGCGCTTGGGGCGGTACGAGGGCGCGCCGAGCTTCTGGGAGCCGCGGGCGAACATGATCGAGTGCCGGCACTCGTCGGCGATCTCGGTGAGGGCCCACTGGAACCGGGGGTCGGTGTGGTCCATGCGGTAGATGTCGCGGAGGACCATCTGCTGGAGGATCATCTCGAACCAGATGCCGGTGCTGGCCACCGAGGCGGTCTCCTGACGGGTCAGCTCCTTCTGCTGTTCCTCCGTCATCTCGCGCCAGTACGCCGTGCCGTAGAGGGAGTTCCACTCGGGGCTCTGCCCGTGGAAGTCCTTGTCGAGGGGGGTGTCCCAGTCGACGTCGGCGGCGGGGTCGTACGACAGCTTCGCGGCCGACCGGAGCAGCCGTTCGGCGACGTCCTGCTCATCGGGCTCCGGGCGAACGGTGCTGCTTGCCATGGTGCGGCTCCTTGGATCGCGCGATCGGCGGTTCGGACACTTATTAGACTTCGCGTCTAGCAAGCTTGTTAGACGGAACGTATAGCAAGGGCTCCCGGCAGGCCTACCCCCCGGTACGGACTTTTTCCCGCGGGAACGCGAACGGGGCCGGAACCCGGGTGGGTTCCGGCCCCGTCAAGGGGTCGCGCGCCGGCGTGCCGGTGGCGTCAGAAGGTCAGGTTCCAGGCGTCGATCTTGCCCGTGTCCTGGCTCGCGTTGTCGTTCACGCGAAGCTTCCAGACACCGTTCGCGACCTCCGAGGAGGCGTTGACCGTGAAGGTCTGGACGATGTTGTCCGTACCGCTGCCGGTCCGGTTGTGCACCGTGTACACGGTGCCGTCCGGGGCCACCAGATCGACCTTCAGGTCGCCGATGTAGGTGTGCTTGATGTCCACGCCCACCTTGAGCGTGGCCGGCGCGTTGCCCGTCACGCCGCCGACCGTGATCGAGCTCTCGACCGTGGCGTTGTCGGCGATGGTGACATCGGCGAGGTTCTCGAAGTACGCGCCGGGCGGCGGGGTGCTGCCGCCGACCGCCTTGAGCGCGTCGACCGCACCCTCGCCGAAGAAGCCGTTCTTCGTCGTGGTGCCCTTGCAGCGGGTGTCCGAGGGGCACGCGCGGTCGGTCGCCTGGACGCCCAGCTGGTCACGGATCTGCGCCGGGGTGAACGTCGGGTTCACGCTCGCGATCAGCGCCGCGACGCCCGCCACGTGCGGGGAGGCCATCGAGGTGCCGTTCATGTTGCCGTACTTGCCGCCCGGGAGCGTCGAGTAGACACCCGAGGCGCCGTCGCCGCCCGGGGCCGCGATGTCGACGACCCCGTTGCCGAAGTTCGAGTACGAGGCCTTCGCGCCGCCGTTGCCCTGCGCGGCGACGGTCACGACGCCCGGCAGCTCGGTCGGGATGTCGATGCACGCGTTGGTGATCGTGCGGGTGACCGGCGTCGAGTCGTTCGGGCTCTCGGAGTCGGTCGTCTTGTTCGCCAGGTCGTAGTTGGAGTTGCCGGCGGCGGCCACCTGGAGGGAACCCTTGCCCTCGGCGTACACCTGAGCCCGGCGGACACCCTCGATGATGGCGGCCTGGTCCACGTTGTCGGGGCAGTTGAACTGCCACGGATCCGTGTAGTAGCTGTTGTTGGTGACCTTGAAGCCGTGGTCGCCGGCCCACATGAAGCCGCAGATCGTGTTCTCCGCGAAGAACAGGCTGCTCGTCGGCTCCGCGATGCGGACGGAGGAGATCTTCACGCCCGGCGCGACGCCGATGACGCCCTTGCCGTTCTTGGCGGCCGCGATCGTGCCCGCGACATGCGTGCCGTGGGTGCCGACGTCACGCCAGGCACCCGCGCGCGTGTCCACCTTGCCGTAGGCGCAGGAGGCCGAGTCGGCGGCGTTGAAGTTGGGCGCGATGTCCTGGTGCTGGTCGTCGACGCCGGTGTCGAGGACACCGACCTTCACCGTCGCCGAACCGGTGGTGACCGCCCAGGCCTGCTCGGCCTTGATCTGCGTCATGTCCCAGCGGTTCGACTCCGTGAGCGTGGTCGTCGACTGCGCGGGGTTGGCCGGGAGCGCCGGGTTGTACGCGTCGGCGGGAACGTCCGAGGTACGGGTCGCCCCGACCTGCTGGACGCCGCCGACCGCGCGCATCGAGGTGGCGAACGACGAGGACGTCGAGTGCGCCACGATCACGCCGATCGCGTCGTAGGTCGCGAAGGCCGAACCGCCGCTGCTCGCCACGGCGCCGCTGACCGCGGAGGTGCCGCCGGGAGCCGTGATCACCAGGTACGCGCGGGTGCCCGCGGCCCAGGCGGCCGGAGCGGCCGCCGCCTTCGTGGAGGTGGTGGTCTGGGTCGCCCCCGCCGAACGGGCCGCGACGGGCTCCGTGTCGGTCGGTGCTGCTTGGGCGAATCCCGCGGGAGCGGCGAGCGCCACGGTCGTTCCGAGCGCCGCGACGGCTATGGCCGACGTTCTCAACCGGCTGGATATGAGGGAAAACAATGCGTCCTCCGATGACCCGGTGGCGCGGGTGGCGCCCGCCGGGCCCTGTGATGTGTGGGGTGGACGCAAGATCCCAGACTCGTGAGGCGGAAGGAAGCATTCTGTCCGAGAAGCCCGTTCGCGTTACGCACTGTTGACCGATTGTGCCGACTTCCTGGACGGTCGTCCATGTATATTGGACACCTGTCCAGGAAATCTGGATGCGACCGAACGCGGAGGAGACGACGGTGGAGACGACGGCGAACGTGCTGGTGGGCCTGGTGGCCGCCCTGCACGTGTACATCCTGGTTCTGGAGATGTTCCTGTGGCAGAAGAAGCCGGGGCGCGGACTGTCCGGCTTCGACGCCGACATGGCTCGCGCCACCGCCCCGCTCGCCGCGAACCAGGGCCTCTACAACGGCTTCCTCGCCGCCGGACTCGTCTGGGGCCTGATCGCCGACGACCCGACCGGCTTCCGGGTCCAGGTCTTCTTCCTCGGCTGCGTCGTCATCGCCGGTCTCTACGGCGGCTTCACCGCCAACCGTCGCATCCTCGTCGCCCAGGCACTCCCGGGAGCGCTCGCCCTCGGCGCCGTCCTGCTGAGCCGGTGACCCGGCCGTGACCCCGGAACCGGGAGACCCCCGGGCGGCCAGGACCCGGGCCAAGCTGCGCCGGGCCCTCTTCGACGAGTGCGCCGAACGTCCGCTGGCCGATGTCACCATCGCCACGCTCGTACGACGGGCCGGCGTCGGCCGGGCCACCTTCTACGTCCACTACGGCGACCTGGAGGCGCTCGCCGTCGACGCCTGCGCCGACGTCGTCCGCGACGCGGTGGACGCCCTGCACGCCTGGCGCGGCATCCCCGACCCGGCGTCCCCGCCGCCCGCGCTCCTCGAATTCCTCGCCGAACTCGCCCCGCACGCGGGCCTCTACCGCGCGCTGCTGCGCCCGGGCGGCGGCGGACCGCTCGGCCTGGTCCTCCACGAGGACCTGCGGGCCCGCAGCTTCCACGAACGCAGCCTGGCCGGCGCCCCCGAACCGGAACTGATCGCCTCGGCCGTGGCCGCGACCTTCGCCGGGGTGCTCGCCGACTGGCTGCACGGCCTCGTGGAGGGCGACTCCGACCGGATCGCCCACCAGATCTGGCGCCTCCTCGTCACCCTGCACCGCACGCCGCTGAAGTGATCGGACCCCGGCGCCCGGGAAAGGGGGCGGGAGGGTGGGCCTCCCGCCCCCTTCCGGTGGCGCGCGCGTCGGCTACTTCAGGTACGGGCCCGCCGCGCCGATCCTGCCGGGGCCGTTCAGGACGTACACCCGCAGGTTGCCCTTGCCGGGGGCGCCGACCGTGAGCGTGCCGTTGGTGACGGCCCTCACGTCACCGGTGACGGCGTCGGTGTACGTGCCGTTGGGGATGCCCGTGTAGGTCGCGCCGCCCGAGACCGTGACGAGCGCGAAGCTGTCCGTCCCGCCGCTGGTGTAGCGGCGCTTGAACGCCATGTCGCCGGAGATGCCCTCCGTGGAGTACTGCCCCATCTGGAGCGCGGGGATCGCCCGGCGGATCTGGTTGAGCCGCTGGACGTGCTTCACCAGGGGCTGGGCGAGCGTGGTGGCGACCGCTCCCGAGGCCGCGGAGACCTGGGAGAAGTCGGAGGCCGTGACGGAGCCGGCGACATGGTCGCCGAAGTACGCGCGGCCGGTCGTGGCCAGCGGGCAGGAGGGACCGCAGTCGATCTTCTGCCCCTTCCGGAACTCGATCTCGGAGCCGTAGTACAGCGTCGGGATGCCGCGGAAGGTCCACATCAGGGACATGTTCTCCGCCCAGGCGTCGGTGCCGCCCGCGTACCGCTCGCTCGACTTGTTGGGGCCGTAGTCGTGGCTGTCGACGTAGACGACGTTGTACGTGGCGTCGTTGTAACTGTCGTCCGAGTCCTTGCCGTTGTGGAAGGCGTTCGACGCGTCACCGAAGTTCATGTGCATGCGCATGTCGATGACGTTCATGCCCGAGAAGCGGCTGTGGTCGGGGGTGTGGTAGCTGTTCCCGGACAGGAAGGCGTTGGTGGAGGTGGGCTGACTGCCGGTGCCCTGCTGCTGCTCGTAGTCGTACATCTCCAGAGCGGCCCTGGCGTCGTCGGCGTCGTACTCCTTGCGCTCCTTCCACGTGAAGAACTGCGCCGAGTGGTTCACCGAGCCGCGGTTCCACTTGTCGTTCACGAAGGCGGCGACCTCGCCGAAGACGAAGAAGTTCTTCGCGGCCTCGACGCCGTGGCTCTGCGTCACCCGTTCCTGGATGGCGGGCAGGAAGCGGCGGTTCCAGGTGGTGCGCGGGATGTGCACGGCGGTGTCGACGCGGAAGCCGTCGACGCCCATGTCGATGTACTTGTTGTAGGCGCCGATCAGATAGTTCTGGACGGTCGGGTTCTCGGTGTTGAAGTCGGCGAGGTCCTCGTGCAGCCAGCACGAACGGGAGTCCTCGCCCTCCCAGTTGCCGATCCAGCACTGGTGGAAGAGCGCCTTCGGGAACATCCCGGACGTCGGGCTCGGCCACTGGCAGTTGTAGACGGTGTAGCCCTCGGCGCTCTTGCCGCCGGTGGGCTTGCCCCAGTTGAGACAGGTGTTGCCGGTCGGCTCGGCCGTCGTCCACAGGTCGCCGTTGTAGTACGACTTGCCGGTCTTCGCGTCGATCGTCAGGCCGTCGTACTCGAAACCGGGCTGCTTCTCGTCGTAGTACCAGCTCCACTGGCTGTCCCGCACCCCGTACACGGTGGGGGTGAACAGGCCCTTGGCGCCCCAGCGCGAGGAGTGGTTGTAGACGACGTCCTGGTAGATCTTCATGCCCTTGGCGTGGGCGGCGTCGATCAGGTCCTGGTAGGAGGCGCCGGCCGACTCCAGGCGGGGGTCGACCTTGTAGAAGTCGTAGCCGTGGTACCCGTGGTAGTCGTAGTCGGACCGGTTGAGGACCACCGGGGTCACCCATATCGCCGAGAACCCGAGGCCCTTGACGTAGTCCAGCTTCTGGACGAGGCCCTTGAAGTCGCCCCGGAACATGGGGTCGTCGTTGGCCGCGTTGCCGGACTTGGTGTGCTGGCTGCCACCGCGGTTGTTCGACGCGTCACCGTCGTAGAAGCGGGCGGTGAGGACGAAGTAGATCGGGTCCTTGCGCGGGTCGGTGCCGAGCGGCTTCCCGGTGCCGGGGTTCGCCGGCCTGTCCCCGGTGGTGGCGGTCGCGGACGCCGAGGCGGGGGAGACGTTGCCCGCGGCGTCGACGGCCCTGACCGTGTAGGTGTACGCGGTCCGCTCGGCGAGACCCGTGTCGGAGAACACGGTGGAACCGACATCGGTCACGACCGTCCCGGCGCTGCTGCCGACCCGGGTGACCTGGTACTTCGTCACGCCCTTGTTGTCGGTGGCGGGGTCCCAGGTGAGCAGCACGGAGACGCCGTCGGCGGCGGCGCTGACCTTCGTGGGGGCGGTCGGGGCCTCGGTGTCGGGCACCTCGGCGGCGCAGGGGTCGGCCGCGTTCGCCGTCACCGCGTTGTTCCGTACGGTGCTGACACCGGTGCCGACGGTGTAGTCGGCGCCGCCGTTGTTGTCCCAGGTGCCGTTGCCGTTGTTGAAGGCGGCCTTGAGGGAGCCGGCCGTTCCGAGGTCGATCTCCCGCTTCCACCAGCCGGCGCAGGCGGCCTGCATGCCGACGCCGGGGACCGTGGTCCAGGCGCCACCCGCGGGCTGGTAGTGGATGTTGGCCGTCGACCAGCCGAGGGCCTCGGTCGAGTAGTAGACGGTGGCCTTGGCGCCCGGTGCAGGGGTCGGCTCGGGTCCGGTTCCGGCGCAGGGGTCGGAGTGGGCGATCACCCCGTCCTTGACGGTGACGGCGCCGGTCCCCAGGGCGTAGTTCTTGCCGCCGTTGTTGTCCCAGGTGCCGCTGCCGTTGTTGAACGTGGCCTGAAGTCCCGTGGCCGCGCCGAGGGTGACGGTCTTCTTCACCCAGTCCGTGCAGGCGGCCTCCATGGTGACGCCGGGTACGCCGGTCCAGGCGCCGCCGTCCGGCGCCCAATGGAGCTTGTACTGCGCCCAGTTCTTCGTCTTCGTCCAGTAGAAGACCGTCGTCGTGTTCTCGGCGGCGGCCGCGACCGGGGCGGTGCGCGGTGCGGCGGGCTCGCCGGACGGGGCCGTCACCAGGCCGAGGACGCCGGCGGCGACCGTCAGGGCGGCCAACGGGCGCAGGGGTAGCCGTCTCTGAGTGGGCGTCAGTCCGCGGGTGCGTGTCATCCGTATCTCCAGGCAGATCCAGGCGTCACCGGGCAGACCTCTGCCCCGGACGGGAATCGAAGCCTCTGGAAACGCTCTCGGAAACTTGCAGAAACATCTTGCGTGGCCGGAACGTATCGCCGCGGGACTGCCGCGTAAAGAGGTTCGACAGAAGTGCGGACGTACGCATGTGTGGAAAAGTGAGCGTCCCTGTTGATCGCGCCGGCGGCGAAGGAAGACATCGGATGAAGCTCCCCACCCCTCTGTACGTCCTCAACGAAGGCCTGGCGTTCATCCTGGAGTTGGCGGCGTTCGGCCTGCTCGGGTGGTGGGGCTGGGAGAGCGCGGAAGACTGGGCTCCGCGCCTCCTCCTGGCCGTCGCCGCACCTGCGTCGGCCATCGTCCTGTGGGGGCTCTTCGCCGCCCCGAAGGCCCGGGTGCGCCTACCCCTGGTGGGTGTTCTGGCCGTGAAGGCGCTGGTGTTCGGTGCCGCGGCGGTCGCGCTGTACGGGCTGGGGCGGCACGGCGGGGCGGTCGTCCTCGCCGTCGTGGCCGTGTTCAACACCGCCCTGGCGACGGTGGACCGGCGGGCTCGCGAGGCGGCCCGAAATCGTGGGTGACGCCCCCTCAGGGGCGGGGCCAGGGGCGCCCCTCCAGGCGCTCGATGTCCCGGTTGAAGCGTTCGAGGAAGCTCGCGAAGCGGGCCACGTCCTCGGGTGACCAGTGCTCCATGACCCGGTCGAGGCCCTCGATGTTCGAGGTCCGGTCGGCATCGAGGCGCCGCTCGCCCTCCTCGGTGATGCGGAACTTCCGGGCGATCCCGCCATCGGGGTCGGAGATGCGTTCCACGACCCCGGCGCGCAGCATCGCCGCGGTCTGCCGGTTGAGGGTGGAGGCGTCGAGCCCGAAGGCCTCGCTGAGCTGCCCGATGGACATCGGCCCGTGCATCCGGATGCGGCTCAGCAGGACGTACGCGCTGCGGTCGAGGTGACCGCCGGCGGCCCGGGAGCGGGGGGCGTACAGATGGGCGTGCCGGCCGAGCAGCATGGTCTCGAATTCGACCAGGTGGAGGGGTTTGTCCTCGGGCTTGTCCATGGAGCCATTGTCCCTCGTTCCCGATGGATATGCAGCATGCATAGTTTGTGTATGAGGCCACTCGTGTGCATGATGCATATTGACCCGTGGTGGACGACACCACGGACGATCTAGGGAGAACACGTGGACGGCTCCAAGGCCGACGCCCGACCCGGAGGCGTCGTCGGCGTCCTCGCGCTCGCGGGCATCGTGGCCGCACTCATGCAGACCCTGGTGGTGCCGCTCATCGGCGACCTCCCGAAGCTGCTCGACACCACCGCGTCCAACGCCTCCTGGGTGATCACCGCCACCCTGCTCGCGGGCGCCGTCGCCACCCCCGTCGCCGGCCGGCTCGGCGACACCCTCGGCAAGCGACGGGTCCTCCTCGTCTCCGTGATCCCGCTCGTCGCCGGCTCGGTGGTCTGCGCGCTCGCCTCCTCCGTCGTCCCGATGATCGTCGGACGCGGCCTCCAGGGCCTCGGCATGGGCGTCGTGCCCCTCGGCATCAGCCTGCTGCGCGACATCCTCCCGCCCGAGAAGCTGGGCGGCTCCATCGCGCTGATGAGCGCCTCCATGGGCGTCGGAGGCGCCCTCGGCCTGCCCTTCTCCGCCGCCGTCGCCGAGAACGCCAGCTGGCGCGTCCTCTTCTGGGTCGCCGCCGGACTCAGCCTCGTGGTGGGCTTCCTGATCTGGCGGGTCGCCCCCGCGGGGCACCGCGCCGCCGCCCCCGGCCGCTTCGACCTGCCGGGAGCACTCGGCCTCGGCACCGGGCTCGTCGCCCTGCTGCTGGCCGTCTCCAAGGGCGCCACCTGGGGCTGGGGCAGCGCCACCACCCTCGGCCTCCTCGCCGTCGCGCTCGTCGTCCTGCTCGCCTGGGGCCGGTGGGAGCTGCGGACCCACGACCCGCTCGTCGACCTGCGGGTCACCGCCCGCCCGGTCGTCCTGATGACCAACCTGGCGTCGGTCCTGGTCGGATTCGCCATGTACGCGCAGTCCCTGGTGGTCCCCCAGCTGTTCCAGCTGCCCGAGGCCACCGGCTACGGACTCGGCCAGTCCATGATGGCCATGGGCCTCTGGATGGCCCCCGCGGGCCTGATGATGATGGTCCTGGCCCCCCTCGGCGCCAAGCTCTCGGCCGCCCGCGGTCCCAAGGTCACGCTCTCCGTCGGCGCCCTGGTCATCGCCCTCGGGTACGGCTCCTCGCTCGCCCTCATGGGCTCCACCTGGGGCCTGCTCGTCGTGACCCTCATCTGCAACACCGGTGTCGGACTCGCCTACGGCGCCATGCCGGCCCTCATCATGGGCGCGGTACCGCAGGAGGAGACCGCCTCGGCCAACAGCTTCAACACCCTGATGCGGTCCATCGGCACCTCCGTCTCGGCCGCCGTGATCGGAGTCGTCCTCGCCCAGATGACCACGACCCTGGGCGGCCACGCGCTGCCGTCCGAGGGCGGCTTCCGCGTCGCCATGGTCATCGGCTGCGGGGTCGGCCTGGTCGCCGCCGTGGTCGCCGCCCTCATCCCCGGCCGGGCCGCCGCCGTGCCCACCGGCGACGCGGCGGGCACGGCGCCCGGGGCCGCACCGCGCGAGGCGTCCGGCGCCGCCGCCTGACAGACGTCGGCTCTGCGACCGCCGAGCGGAGCGAGCACGGGAGGAGACCCGGGCCCGAACCGCTCGGCCGTCGGGCCGGGGCGAGTCCCGGCGATCAGCCCGGGGGCCCTCGGCGACAAGGCGCCGGGGGCCGGGACCCGGGGTGCCCGGTCGCCGGAGGCCGGGACCTGCGGCGCCTGGTCGCCGGAGGCCGGGATCCGCGGTGCCCGGTCGCCTCCGCAGGCCGGGATCCGACGGTGCCCGGGCGCCGGAGGCCGGAACCCGCGGCGACCGGGCACCCCTACACGCCCTCGGCGGCCTCCAGGGTGAAGAGCGCGCCCTCCGGGTCCCGGGCCACCACCGCCCGGCGCCCCCCGGTCTCCTCGGGGCCGCCCACCCCGCCCCAGTCCCCGCCCGGCACGATCGAACCGCCGTGCGCCACGACCGCCGCGGCGGCCACCTCCGGATCGGGCACCCGAAAACGCACCAGCCAGCGCGGACGCAGCTGCGGCTGGGGCGAGGTGGCCTCGACCGGACCGCTGTTCAGCCGGGCGACCGCCTCCCCGTCCCGCCGCAGCACCACCTTGTCCTGCTCGTACGACACCTCGAAGCCGGCCGGACCGCCGTCCGCCCAGCGGAGAACCTCCCCGTAGAACACGGCCGCCTCGAAGGCGTCCCGGGTGTGCAGCTCCAGCCAGGCGGGCGCCGTGCGCATCCCGAGGTGCAGACGGTTCTCCGTCCGCCCCTCCCAGACACCGAACCCCGCACCCTCGCGATCGGTGGCGAGCGCCGCCCGGCCGTGCGGCGGGTAGCCGACCGGCCCCACCCCGACCGTGCCGCCGCGCTCCCGGATCCGCGCCACCGCCTGGTCCACGTCGTCCACCGTGAAGAACGCCGTCCAGGCCGACCGCACCGACAGCTCGGCCGCCACCGCGGCGATCACGGCCACGGGCTGCTCGTCGAGCCGGCCCACCGCGTACTCCCGGTCCCCGCCGTCGTCACGCCGGAACGTCCAGCCCAGCACGGCACCGTAGAAGCCCTCCGCCGCGTCGAGATCCCGCGTGGTCAGGCTCAGCCAGCACGGCGCTCCCGCCACCTCTCCGGTCGTCGGCCCCGACACCGGCACCACCTCCTGTTCCGTCCTGCTCGCTGCGTGCGTCGTGCGCCCTTTCCCCGGTCCGCCGCCCCGCATGCGCGCACTCACCCGAGTGCCGCCGAACACCACACGCCCGGGTGTGGAGGCCGCCGACCGCGGGGGATACCGTCCGGGCATGAGCAGCCCGCAGCCCCCGCTCCGTGACACCCCCAGGAACGGAACCGCCCCGTCCGTCCCGCCGCTCCTGCTGCGGCCCTGGACGTACGAGGACGCCGAGCCGCTCGTACGCCATCACCGGGACCCGGAACTGCGCGCCTGGCTCGCCACCCACCTGGACACCCTCCGGCAGGCACGCGCGTGGGTGGACGCCCAGAACGCGGGCTGGGCCGCCGGGACCCGGGCGGCCTTCGCGATCGTCGAGGACACCGCGGCGGGCGGTACGGCCCCGCTCGGTCACATCGCCGTCACCGGCGGGGGAACGGCGGCCGTACGCGTCGGCTACTGGACCGCGCCGCGGGCACGCGGGCGCGGGATCGCCTCCCGGGCGCTGACCCGCGTCGCCCGCTGGATCACGGACGAGGACGGCCCCTTCGCCGGACGCACCCCGGAACTCGTGCACGCCGTCGGCAACGAGGGATCGTGCCGGACCGCCCTCGCCTGCGGCTTCGTCCTCACCGGAACCCTTCCCGCCGCCCCGCCCGCCCGGCCGCGCCCCCAGCACCTCCACACAGCGCCCGTCCCCCGGACCCCGCCCCGGGCTCAGCGCGCCGCGCGGGCCGCGTAGGCGCGCACGTCCGCGTCGGGGTCGTCCGACGCCCCGGCGAGTGCCGTCCGCGCCCCGGGGGCGGCCCGGTGGACGAGGAGCGAGAGGACGGCGGCCTTCCGGACGTCCGCGTTCGCGTCGGCCAGCGCCTTCGCGAGCACGGGGACGGCCGGGTCGGCCGGAGCGGCCCGCAGAGCGGTCGCGGCGCCCGAGCGGACCTGCCAGGCCGGATCGACGAGGGCGGCCTCGGCGCGTGCGGCCCAGCCGGCCGGGCAGCCGGTTCCGGCCAGGGCGGCGAGGGCCGCGCCCCGCACCAGCGGGTCGGGATCGTCGAGCAGCGGGCCGAGCGGTTCCGGTGCCGGATTCCGCACCGCGGCGAGACCGCGGGCCACCGCGACCCGCACCTCGCGGGACGGGTCGGCGGCGGCCGCCGCCAGCTCAGCGACCGCGTCCACCGAGACCAGGGCGCGAACCGCCTGGACACGGACCTCCACGGCGGCGTCGGCGAGCGCACCCGCGTACAGGGCGGCGTCACCGAGGCGCAGCGCCCGCAGGGCATCGAGCGCCGCGGACCGCACGGCCGTGTCGGGCACGGCGAGTGCCGCCCGCAGACCGTCCCCGAGCGCCGGCTCGGCGGGCAGCACCTCGACCAGCTCGCGCAGTGCGGCCGCTGCCGCGGCCCGTACGGGAGGAGCGTCGTCCCGCAGGCGGGCGGCGAGCACCGGACCCGTACCGGCGGGCGCGGTCTCGCCCAGGGCCGTGACGGCGGCGGCCCGGACGGCGGGATCGGCGTCGTCCAGATAGGGGCCCAGGGCGTCGAGACCGGGGGAGTCCTCGACCAGCGAAAGCAGCTGGAGCAGGCGCGGGTGGGGAGTCGCGACCACCGGGTCCTCGACCGTCACCGGCGCGTCCGTCCGCGGACGCGCGGCCGGCACCGAGTCCCGGGGACCGGCTGTGGCGACCGGCACCAGCTCCACTTCGCCGAGGTGCCGTTCGGGACCGCCCGGCGGTGCGAACTCCGGTACCGGAACCAGATACGGTTCGACCGGCCGGGCCGTGAACTCCATCGCCCCGGAAGGGGACTTGCGCAGATCCAGGTGGTGCAGCCACCCCGCGTCGTCCTGCTCCGGGTGGTCGAGCCGCTGATGGTAGAGACCCCAGCGCGACTCCGTCCGGGCGAGCGAGGCCCGCGCCGCCATCTCGGCGCAGTCCCGGATGAACGACACCTCGGCGCACCGCATCAGCTCGTGCGCCGTCCGAGCCCCCATCCCGGCGATCTCCACCGCCATCCGGTCGAACGCCTCGACGGCCAGGGAGAGTTTCGCCCCGGTCTTCGGCGGTGCCACGTAGTCGTTGACGAACCGCCGCAGCTTGTACTCGACCTGGGGCTGCGGCGGGCCCTCGGGATGCCGCAGCGGACGGTAGACGAGTTCATGGGCGGCAGCGATCTGCTCCTGCTCCAACTCGCCCTCGTACGCCGTGTACTGCGAGGCGTCCTCGCCGGCGAGGTCGCCGAAGACGAACGCGCCGATCATGTAGTTGTGCGGTACGGAGGCCAGGTCGCCGGCCGCGTAGAGCCGGGGCACGGTCGTCCGGGCGTGCGCGTCCACCCGCACCCCCGAGGCCGAGTGCCCACCGCACAGACCGATCTCCGAGATGTGCATCTCGATGTCGTGGGTCCGGTAGTCGTGCCCGCGGTTCTCGTGGAAGGTGCCGCGGGTCGGCCGTTCCGTGGTGTGCAGGATCGACTCGACCGCCCCGACGGTCTCCTCGGGAAGATGGCTCAGCTTGAGGTAGACCGGGGCCCGGTCCGAGGCGAGCTCGGCCGCGAACTCGGCCATCATCTGCCCCGACCAGTAGTCCGACTCCACGAACCGCTCGCCGTGCCGGTTCACCTGGTAGCCGCCGAAGGGATTGGCGACATAGGCGCAGGCCGGGCCGTTGTAGTCCTTGATCAGCGGGTTGATCTGGAAGCACTCGATCCCGGTGAGCGCCGCGCCCGCGTGGTACGCCATGGCGTAGCCGTCGCCCGCGTTCGTCGGGTTCTCGTACGTGCCGTACAGATAGCCGGAAGCGGGCAGCCCGAGCCGTCCGCACGGACCGGTGGCCAGGATCACGGCCCCGGCACGCACCACCACGAACTCGCCCGTACGCGTGTTGAACCCGGCCGCGCCGACGGCCCGCCCGTCGTCCGGGTGGGTGAGGACCCGGACCGGCATGACCCGGTTCTCGATACGGATCCGCTCGCGCATCTCCCTGCGGCGCAGCTGCCGGTAGAGCACCTTCTTCACGTCCTTGCCCTCCGGCATGGGCAGCACGTACGAGCCGGACCGGTGCACCTGCCGGACGGCGTACTCGCCGTGCTCGTCCTTCTCGAACTTCACGCCGTACGACTCCAGACGCCGGACCATGGCGAAGCCCCGGGTCGCCGTCTGCCGGACCGTCGACTGGTCCACGAGACCGTCGTTGGCCCGCGTGATCTCGGCGACGTAGTCGTCGGGCTCGGCGCGGCCCGGTACGACCGCGTTGTTGACGCCGTCCATGCCCATGGCGAGGGCGCCGGAGTGCCGGACGTGCGCCTTCTCCAGGAGCAGGACGTTCGCCCCGCGCTCGGCGGCGGTCAGCGCGGCCATCGTGCCGGCGGTGCCGCCGCCGATGACCAGCACGTCGCAGGAGAGCTCGGTCGCGTCGGCGGGATCGGGCACGGTCAGAGGGGTGTCGGGGCTGGGGCTGTCCATGGGGCGCGCCTTTCGGAAGCGTGGGGAGCCGGCGGGGGGTTCGGCGGGCACTCAGAGGGAGTCGAGGACCCGTCGGCGCAGCGCGGCCGTCTCCGGCGCCTGCCGGGCGTCGCGGGAGCGCGGGTGCGGCACGTCCAGGACCTCCCCGGAGGCGAACAGGGCGACCCGGTCGCCGAGATGGAGCGCCTCGTCCACGTCGTGGGTCACGAAGACGACGGTCGCTCCCGTGCCCCGCAGGATCTCCACCAGAAGGTCCTGCATCCCGGCGCGGGTGTGGGCGTCGAGCGCGCCGAAGGGCTCGTCCATCAGGACGGCGCGGGGCCGCCCGGCGAGAGCGCGGGCCAGCTGGACGCGCTGCCGCTGCCCGCCGGACAGCTGGTGCGGCAGTTTCCCGGCGTGGCCGCCGAGCCCGACCCGTTCCAGCCAGTCCTCGGCGGAGCGGCGACGCTCGGCCCGGGGCGTGCGGCGGATCGCGAGGGGCAGTTCCACATTGGCCCGGACCGACCGCCAGGGCAGCAGGGCGTCGTGCTGGAAGACCAGGGCCCGGTCGGCGCCGGGCCGGCGGACCGGCTCCCCGTCCTGCGTGACCCGGCCTTCCAGCGGGGGCAGCAGCCCCGCGAGTGTGCGGAGCAGGGTGGTCTTGCCGCAGCCGGAGGGGCCGACCACGGTCAGCAGTTCGCCGGACGCGATCCGCAGGTCGACGGGGCGCGGTACGGCGACCCCGTCGGGGTGGCCGAGGCGCACACCGTGCAGGGCGAGTTCCGCGCCGGCCGATGCCGGCCCGGCCGTCGCCGGCGCGGACCCGGCGGACCCCGCGGAGGCGGCGCTTTCGGCGGACTCGGCGGACACGGTGGACGGGCTCACGGTGCTCATGGAACCGGCTCCTTCTCGGGTCGGAGGACAGCGGAGGCGTCGGACGAGGTGGCACGGGAGGTGCCGGAGGGGGTGACGGACGGGGCGAGGGGCACGGCGGCACGGACCGCGCGGACGGTCCCGCCGACCGGGACCCCGGCCGTCGGGCGCGGCAGCCAGGCGGTGACGCGACGGCCGAGCGATTCCACCGCGGTGGACGTGAGCCATCCGAGCGCCCCGATGGTGGCCATGCCGACGAAGACCCCCGGGTAGTCGACGATCGTGTAGTCCTGCCAGGTGCGGTACCCCACCCCGTACTCGCCGGAGATCATCTCCGCCGAGATCACACAGATCCACGAGACGCCGATCCCCACCGAGAGACCGCCGAAGATCCCCGGCAGGGCGCCCGGCAGCACCACCGAGAACAGCACCCGGGCCCGCCCGCCGCCCAGCGTGAGCACGGCCTCCTCCCACACCGGGTTCAGCGCCCGCACCGCGTGCCGGGTCGACACGAGCACGGGGAACAGGGCCGCGGCGCAGGTGATGAAGACGATGCCCTGCTCGTTGGTGGGCAGCAGCAGGATCGCGACCGGGACGAGGGCGATGGCGGGGATCGGGCGCACCACCTCCACCAGCGGCCCCAGGGTGTCGGCGGCCCATCGCGACCGGGCGACGGCCGTCCCGGCCGCCACGCCGAGGACGGCGGCGAGGAGGAAGCCGACCGAGATCCTGCGCAGACTGTGGCCGAGGTCCTGCCAGTACACCTCGGTGCCGACCCGGTCGGCGAGGGCGGAGGCGACCTCGACGACGGTCGGGAACTGCTCGAACCGCAGCCACAGATTGACGTCCAGGGAGGTCAGCAGCTGCCACAGACCGAGGGCCGCGAGCGGCGAGGCCACCCGGACCAGACGCCGGCCGGTGCTCATGACGCGAGCCTCACGGCGTCCGCGTAGGCGACGATCCGGGAACCGGCGTGCCCGGAGACGTACCGCTCCGCCGCCGACCGGGTCACGAAGGCCCGCCACTCGCCGCCGTCCGCGACCCACACGGCCCGGTCCGCGAACCAGAGCGTCCCCGTCCCCGCGTCGGGCACGTAGGCGGCCCGTACCGAGGCCCCCTCGACCGCCTTCAGCAGTGCGCCGGGGCTGTCGAAGGTACGGGTCGAAGCCTGCCCCTTCAGCCACAGCTCCGACTTCGGAGAGGTCGCCTCCGGGTACGCGAGGTCCGGCACCGCCCGGCCCAGCGGAGCCGTGTCGACGAACGCGTCGACGTCGACGTCCGTGACCAGACCGGCCTCCTTCAGGACCGGCACGTCCTCCTTGAGCGCGGCCACCAGCTCCGGGCGGAGCGCCGGGTCGAAGGTGGCGATGCCCTGGGCGCCGTTGTAGAGGTAGACGACCTCGGCGGGCAGCCCGGTCTCCTTCGCCACCGACTCGGCGGCGGCGACCGGCCGGGTCCGCAGATGGTCCGTGGCCCGGCGCTGGGCGCGCAGGAACGCGTCGAGGACGGCGGGCCGCCGCGCCGCGAACTTCTCCCGGACGGTGACTCCGTGGAAGGTCGGCAGGTTCAGCTCGGCCCCGTCGTACAGGGCCGTGGCCCTGCCCTGGAAGGCGAGCAGACCCGGCCAGGCGACGAACTGCGACAACGCGTCGACACTGCCCGCCGCGAGGGCCGAAGCCCCGACGCTCGGCTGCTGGTTGAGCTTGCGGACGTCCTTCGCGGGGTCGATCCCGGCCCGCCGCAGCGCCCGTACGAGCGTGCCGTCGGCGGCCGATCCGACACTGGTGGAGACCTTGCGGCCCTTCAGGTCGGCGAGCGACCGAAGAGGTGAACCGGGCTCGGTGACCACGGTGTTGAGCCCGCCGCGCAGGTTGTAGCCGGTGACCGCGACGAGCCGCGTCGGCTCCTTGAGCTGTTTGCCGCGCGCCGCGTTGATCAGCAGCGGGAAGTCGCCCATCGAACCGATGTCGATCTTCCCCGCCGTCATCTGGGCGGTGATCGGGGCCCCGGTCGCGTAGTCCTGCCAGACCACCCGGTAGTCGGCACCGTCCTTCCGGCCCCGGGCCGCGAGCTCCTCCTCGAAGTAGCCGAGGGAGCGGAGCAGGGTGCCCGCGGTCACGGTGTTGATGGTCTTCGACTGGTAGCCGACGGTCACCGTGACCGTCTTCCCGTCCGACGACGCGCCGGCGCCGGTGGCACCGCAGGCGGTGGCCAGGGGCAGGAGGAGCGCGAGGGGGAGCGCGATCGGGAGGGCGGTCGCGCGGGGCAGCGGAAGTCTTCCTCGGAACATGGGAGTTCGGCCTTTCACCGGAGCAGGTAGGGCATGTTGACGGTCACCGCGCCGGTGGGACAGCGGGCGGCGCACGGGCCGCAGTACCAGCACTCGTCCACATGCATGTACGCCTTGCCGTCCTCCTGGCGGATCGCCAGCGAGTCCAGCGGACACATGTCGACGCAGAGGGTGCACCCGTCGATGCACTTCGACTCGTCGATGGTCACGGGCACGTCGGCGCGCTGGGGGACCAGAGGCATGGCTGTCTCCAGGAAAGGGCTCAGCAGAGCGGGGGAGGGGGCAGAGGGAGAGAGGGAAGGCGTCAGAGGTGGGGGTGTCAGAGGGAGCGGTGCAGGACGCCGCCCATGGTGATGCGGTCACCGCGGAACCGGATGAACTCCAGGTCCACCGGCCGCCCGTCGGGCAGGCAGGTCAGCCGCTCCAGCATCAGGACGGCGGCTCCGCGCGGGGCCTGGAGCACGGCGGCGGAGTGCGCGTCGGCGTTGACGGCCTCGAGGGTGATCTCGGCGTGCCCCAGCGGGCCGCCGGTCAGCTGCTCCAGGAGCCGGAACACATCCGTGTTCTCCAGGTCGCAGCCGAGGAGTCGACCACCGATGTCCATCGGGAGATACGACAGGTCGAGGGAGAGCGGCAGTCCGTTGAGACGCCGCAGCCGCTCGACG
Source organism: Streptomyces zaomyceticus (assembly GCF_014656215.1). Lineage (GTDB taxonomy): Bacteria > Actinomycetota > Actinomycetes > Streptomycetales > Streptomycetaceae > Streptomyces > Streptomyces zaomyceticus. The sequence continues at coordinate 55,032 of NZ_BNBZ01000002.1, forward strand.
CAGAGCACGTCGGAATGCTCCGGCAGCCCGAGCCGGTGGGCCACCGGCCCCGAAGCGGCGACCGGCCCGACCGTCCGGACCTCGTTGGTGACCCGGCCGTGCTCGCGCAGGGTCTCGGCGAGACCCTGGAGCCGGTCCAGGCCGTGCGGGTACTTCTCGCACACCACCACCGTGCCGACCCCCGGCTGCCGTTCGACGAGCTGCTCACCGCGCAGCAGGTCGAGAGCCTGCCGGACGGTGTTCCTGCTGGCCCGGTAGTCCGCCGCGATGGCGTCCTCGAGAGGCAGGATCCCGCCCGGGAAGCCACCCGCCAGGATCTGGTGGCGCAGCAGGTCGGCGAGCTGCCGTGCCCGGTCCGCGCGCAGCCGCAGACGGCGGGCGGCGGCGACGGGGCGGGCGGCGGAAGCGGGTTCGGCGGGCATGGGAAGGAACGTAGCGGCGGGGTGGCCGGGTTGGTGTTGCGGCAGTATTGCGCCACCCGGCGCCCTGAATGCACTGCTCTGACCTGCGGAGATGTCGGACGGGTACGGAGATCCGCCACCCGGCTGCCCACCTGGTGGACGAAAGGTTGCCCACCATGCGGGAAGGGTCGGCCGGCCTGCGCTCCGACCGGGGAGGGAGGGACCGGTCGACCTGTGCCCCGACCGGCGCGGGAAGGACCGGTCGACCTGTGCCCCGACCCGCGCGGGAAGGCCGACGGGCCCCCGCCCCGACCGGGCGGATCGACTCGGGCGGCCGGGGACCCGGCGGGGGCGCACCGCCTCAGCCGGCCTCCGCCTCGACCTGGACGTGGAGGGCGACGGAGAGGTGGTGGTGGAGGGCGCCGAGGACCGGCTCGTCCGGGGCGAACAGACCGCCCGCGAGCTTCCAGTAACGGTTGATCACGGGCCCGTCGCCCAGGGCCAGCAGCGGGACGAGCCGCCGCCGGAACTCCGGGGAGTCCCTCTCCCCTCGCGCGTGGGCGTAGGCCGCGACGAAACAGTCCAGGGCCCCGCCGTCCTGTGGCGCGCGTCCGGCCCGCACCTCCGCCGCGGCCCGCGCGTACGCCTCCGCCAGTCCGTCGTACAGCACCGCCGGACGGTACTCCCCGTCCGGCAGCGGCGGCGCCGGACGCGACCCCGGGCGGTGCACACGTGGATCGGACACCAGCGCGTGCAGGCGGGCGAAGTCCAGCACCTGCGCGGGGCTCGGCTCCTCCGGCGGCTGTGGCACCACCGAGTCGAGGACGGCGGACACCACCCGCCGCGGCAGTCGTAACGGCAGGATCCGACGCCAGAACCGGGCCAGCGCCGTCGTGTCGGGCGGCACGGACATCGCGCCGATCAGCCGCAGCCGCTCGGCCCGCTCCCCGGCCTGACAGTCCTGGAGCAGCCGCAGGGAGGCCTCGCGCCAACGGAGCGCGGTCAGCCGGGATCCCAGCTCCCTCAGCTGCCCCGCGACGACCTCCTCCAGGAGATCGTCCCCTTCCAGGGCCCGCTCCACCTCCGGAACCGGCAGGTCGAGCACGCGCAGGGAGCGGATCAGGCGCAGCCGGTCCAGCGCCTCGGGCCCGTACCGGCGATGCCCGCCGGAGCTTCGTCCCGCCTCCGGCAGCAGCCCCCGGTCGGAGTAGTACCGCACCGTCTTCACCGTGGTGCCCGCCCGCTCGGCGAGCTCCCCGATGCTCCACAGCCCGTCGGACATCACGGTGTGCGCCTCCTCGGGTCGTCCGTCTCCCCATTGAACCTCCCGCAGGGGGAGTTCCTAGCGTGACGGCCGACAGTCCCGGGAAGCGCAAGGAGACGATCATGACCGCGTTCGTGCTGGTGTCGGGCCCCTTCACGGGTGGCTGGCTGTGGGAGGAGATCGTGGCCCCGCTCCGGGCGGCGGGCTCGGAGGCGTACCCCGTGACCCTCACGGGGATGGGAGCCGGGACCCCGACAGTCATGGGGACGGGAGCCGGGACCCCGACAGGCATGGGGACGGGAGCCGGGACCCCGACAGTCACGGGAGACCCGAACCCGTCACGGACCGGGGACCGACAGGTCGACGGGGCGGGATCCGCCGTCGATCTGGAGACCCACATCGACGACCTGGTGCGGCTGATCGACGACATCGACACGCCCCGGGTCGTACTCGTCGGACACGGCTACGGGCTCCACCCCGTCCTGGGCGCCGCCGACCGGCGCCCCGAGCGCGTCGCCCGGATCGTCTCCCTGGACACGAGCCTGCCCGAGGACGGCGAGGCGGCCGTGCGGTCCGTACCGGACCCGGAGGTACGGGCGCGCGTCGCGGACGTGGCCGCAGGGAGCGGCGGGCGCGACGGGGGCGAGCGTGTCGGTGGGGGCGGAGCGGACGGCGGACGGGTGCCGCCGCCGGGGCTGGGCGAGTGGGCCCGCTGGGGCAGCACCGAAGGCGTCCCCGCCGAGGCGCTGGAACGGCTCGAGCGCCTCGCGACCCCACAGCCGGCGGGCACCCTCACCCAGCCGCTCCGGCTGACCGGCGCGGGCGCCACGCTGCCGACCACCGGCATCCTGTGCACCGCCGGCGGCTCCGGCATCGACGTGGTGCGGATGCTGGTGGAATCGGGTCCGCCGCGGTTCCGCGCGCTCGCCGACGACCGGATGCGCTACTTCGACCTCGGCACCGGGCACTGGCCGATGCTCTCCGCTCCCGAGGAACTGGCCGAGCTGCTGCGCCGGGCCGCGGCGGGGGAGGGCGACCGGGTGACCGTCCCCGAAGCCGCCGAGGAGCGGCCGGCCCATCTCCTGCCCTTCCTCCTGGACACACCCGAGGTGCCGCGCGCACGGCACGGCCGGGTCGACCTGCATCTGCCGGACGCGGACGGGCCCCGGCCGGCCGTCGTCTTCGTGCACGGAGGCCCGGTCTCCCCCGATCAGCGGCCCAGCCCACGGGACACCCCCTTCCTCCGCGGATACGGGCGGTACGCGGCGAGCCTCGGCGTGGTCGGGGCGACCCCGGACCACCGGCTGTACGGGCTCGCCGACTTCCCCCTGGCCGCCGAGGACCTCACCGAGGCCGTCGACATCGTGCGCGCCGACCCTCGTGTCGACGGGGAGCGGATCGCGCTCTGGTTCTTCTCCGCGGGCGGGCTGCTCGCGGCCGACTGGCTCGCCGTACCCCCGCCGTGGCTGCGGTGCGTGGCGATGACCTACCCCGCCCTGGCGCCGCTGCCCGGCTGGGGGACGGTGGAGTCCCGGTTCCGGCCGGTGGACGCGGTGGGTGCGGCGGACGGGCCGCCGATCGTCCTGACCCGGGCCGGACGCGAGCATCCGACCTTCGCGGCGACGGTCGAGGAGTTCCGCACCGCCGCGGCGAGGAAGGGCGCGGACGTGGAGGTCGTCGACGTCCCGCACGGCCGCCACGGTTTCGAACTGGTCGATCCCACCGAAGAGTCCCGCGCGGCCGTGCGGCGGGCGATGCGGGCCGTCCTCGGACGACTGAGGAGCTGACCCGGGAACGCCGAGTGCGAGTGCCGGGCGCCGCGCGATCCGTACCGTCCCGCAACACGTCAATGGTGTTGACGTACGGTTCCGGCATAGGGTCCGGGCATGGTCGAACGCGTGATTCCCGAAGGCAGCCGCCGGCGCCGCCGCCCCACCAAACAGGGCGCCGTCCTCTCGGAACGCCTGATCGTCGAAACCGCCCTGCGGCTGATCGAGGAGCACGGCGCGGAAGCACTCTCGGTACGCCGCCTCGGCGCGGCGCTCGGCGCCGACCCGACCGCCCTCTACCGCTACTTCCGCAACACGGACGCCCTGCTCCTCGCCCTCGCCGACGAACTCATCGGCCGGGCCCAGGACGGCTGGACGGCCACCGGTGACTGGCGCGCCGACCTCCGCTCGATGGGTCTCCGGATCCACGCCCGCTATCTCGCCCATCCGCAGGCCGCCCTGCTCGCGGCCCATCGCACCACGGGGCGCCCGCACGAGACCCGGGCCGTCGAGCGCATCCTCGGCGTGCTGCGGACCGCGGGCTTCCAGGACGCCCTCGCGGTCCGGATCTACCACGCCTTCGTCGACCAGGCCCTCGCCTTCGCGGCCCAGGACGCCGCCGCGCTCGCCCTGCCACCGGCCGCGAGGGAGGGAGACGCGGAGGTCTGGCACGCGGTGTACGCCAAACTTCCGCCCGACACCCATCCGCACATCGCCGCGACGTTCCCGCTGCTCGCCGCGGACATGCGCGACAGCGGCTACCCCTTCGCGCTGGAACTCCTGCTGGTGGCGGCGGCGACGCTCCACCCGGACGGAACGCAGACGCCTCCGACGCCTGCTCCGACCCGGTCACCGGGACCGGTCCAGCCGGTCCCCGGACCGTAGGCGGCGCGCCGCCGCCACGCTCCTCGGGAGAAGTAGGTCGTGCACGGCAGGTGAGGACGGACCCACGCGTCACCACCCGCCGTGCACGAGGCCGTCAGGGCTTCTTCCCCCGGGCCGCGGGGCTGTTGCGGCCGCAGGCCAGGCGCGCCGCCTCCGAGGCGGGCGCGGCCTCCTTCGCGTCGCCGACCGGCGTGGAGCATTCCAGGACACCCGAGCCGTCGATGTCCCAGCCGATCGCGCGGCCCACGGACCGCTTGCCGCCGCAGGTGTACTGGAAGTCGGCGGTGACCTGTCGAACCCAGGCGTAGTCCACGAAGGTTCCGGCGGCGGTGACGGTGGTGGTGTTCGAGGCGAGCCTCGGCACGGGCCTGTGGACGTCGGCGAACCCGAAGCCGTCGAGGTCGAGCGCCTGCGTGTCCGCGACGTGGGCGCGCAGCGAGCGGAGCGTGGCCCCCGCGTCGACCCGGGGGCCCTTCTCGAACGTGACGGCGGTGACCGGTGTGCGGAGCAGCGACAGCTTGTTCGTCAGAGGACCGCCCCCCTTGCCGATCTTCTGCTTCTCGGCGACACCCGTCAGCACGTCCTGGTCGCTGACGTTGAACCATGTGTAGCTGCCGCCCGCGCACACCGTGTCGAGCGGACGCTTGGCTCCCTCGGCCGCCCCGCCCGCCGCGGGCGGCCCGCCGGCGTCGGACGTACAGGCGACCGCCCCCGTGAGCAGCGCGGCGACGGCGGACGCGGCGAGGCAGGTCCTTCTGATCTTCATGTGTGTCCCCCTGACAACTCCGGCCATTGGTCGATGGCCACGTCCACCTTGTCGTCCGAGAGGACTGCCGGACAAGCGACTTGAGCCACTCCTGAGCTCTGTGGCCGACACAGGCAGACACAGGCTGACATCGGCAGACACCCGCCGACGCCGACCGACACCGGCCGGGGAGGGCCCGCCCGGAATCCTCGTCACGGGTGGGAGAAGACGCCCACCATCCCGGTGTCCGGGTTGCTGCTCAGTCCGACGATCGCGCCCCCGTCGGCACGGTTGGCACGCCGGTGCGCGCCCGCGTACCCCTCGTCGGTGAGGAAGATCCCGAGCGCCGCGATCCAGGGATCGACCGTTCCGGTCACCGGGTCGTACACCGGCTCGGGCCGTGGCACGACCCGCTCCTGCGCCACATGGCCGCCGCGCTCGACGGCGACGCGCAGCACCTTGTCCCACTCGGCGTCGGTGCACTCCCGGCCGACGAACGTGTCCAGCCCGCCGTACCCGGCGCCCGGTTTGAGGATGAGCCGCTCCCTCCGCTCCCGGCAGAGGTCCACGAGATCGGCGAGTCCGGAGGCGGCGGGGGCAGGGGAGCCGCCGCCGGCCGAGGCACCCGCGGCGTGGAGCGTACGGCTCCATGGCAGCACCCGGTCCACCAACGCCCGCTCCTCGGCGTCGAAGGAACCGCTCCAGCGCGGATCGGTGAGCAGCGCGAGGTCGAGCGGGGTGCCGTCCAGAGTGAGTTTGCCGCCGGGGCCGGTCCGGGAGTACGCGGTGCCGTCGTGGTAGGCGTCGGCGCGGCCGAACGTGGCGGGGACGCCGGAACCGCCCCGTCGGAGCAGTGCCCCGAGCTCCGGGCCGATCCCGATCTCCGTCGCGTACCGGTCGAGGTCGCCGTCGAAGAGCCGTCGCGGCAACGACACGAGCAGATCGAACAAGCCCTGGCAGACTACCCCGTGGGGCCGGAGGGCGGGTGGGATGCCGGAGAAGCGGGCGACGTACGCCTCTTGGACCGCGGGCCGCGTTAGCGAAACGTGAGCGATACGTGAGCGGCGGCGGGGAAAGTGGCGGACGAGCAGGTCCGACCGCCGCACAGACCGGACCCGGGGCGGGCCGTGGGGGCCCGCCCCGGGTCCCCGCAACGGACGGGTCGCCCGGGGGTTGTCCGGACACCGCTAGCTCGTGACGGTCACCATCGTCGCCGCCGTGACCGCGATCATCGCGGCCTGCATGTCGCGGATCGCCCGGCGCACGCCCTCCGCCGCCCACTGGCCGGCCGTGAGTTCCTCCAGGCGCGGCACGAGTTCCTTGCGCGGTACGCCGGGAAAGGCCAGGCGGTGCAGCTTGGCGCCGTGGATCAGTGCGAGGAGGCCCGTGGTGCGGGCGTGATGGGTGGGACCGTCACGGAGCACCGTCCGCAGCCGGGCCCGCAGCTCGCGCTCGGCGGAGCCGTCCGCCTCCGGATAGCGGGTGACGGGGAAGAGCCCCAGCACCCTGTGCTGCTCCTCGCGCACCAGGCCGCGCTCGCGCAGGCTCCCGATCGTGGCCTTCACGGCCTTGGTGTGGTCCTTGGTCAGCCAGTCGGTGACCTTCGGCGCCCTGCCCTTCTTGGCGCACCAGGCGTCGAGCCGCCGCAGCCGCTCGTCGAGCAGCGGGATCTCGGTGGGCGTCGCGTCCGTCACCCCGATGCGGCCGTCGTCCACCGAGACGCGCCCCGCCAGCACGAGGTCGAGCAGCATGCCGCCCGCGACGGCCCATGCGGCGGACTGCCGCTCCTTCGCCGCCCCGGACTCGTCGTCCAGCGACAGCAGCATGATCTCCTCCGCGAGCGTGACCGCCACCCGTACCCCTTGCCTTCCGTTCGCAGTTCGTCTGCGTTCCCGTGCCGTCGTCCCCCGTGCCCGGAAGTCCGTCCGGCCACGCGTCCTTCGTCCCTGAGGACGACGGGCGTACCGCGGCGGTTCCCCGGATCAAGGGACCGCTGTCCTCGTGACCTGGGCCGTTCCGGGTGAGCGGAGCGTGGGACCCGCGGTCGCCCGCGACAGTCCCGTACATCCCGTGGTCTGGACCGCTGGGGGCGGGGACGTCAAGCTCTTGGTATGGACTTGGAGTTGAGGCACCTCAAGACGATCCGGGCCATCGCGGACGCGGGGAGCCTCACGCGTGCCGCGACCGCGCTCGGGCTGGCGCAGCCGGCGCTCAGTGCTCAGCTCAAACGGATCGAACGGGCCCTGGGCGGCGCCCTGTTCGAGCGGGGGCGGGAGGGCGTACGGGCCACGGCGCTCGGGGACCTGGTGCTCGACCGGGCCCGGGTGGTGCTGCCCGCCGTGTGCGAGCTGCAGGAGGAGGCGGTGCGGTTCGCCCGCGACGGAGCGGAGGGATACCGGCTGGGAGGCACGCACGGGCCGTTGCTCGGGGGCCTGGTCGACCGCATCGCGCGCAGTGACCCCGGGTCCCCGGTGACCACCTGCATCTCGTGGTCGGAGCGTGAGATCGCCGGCGGGGTCGTCGACGGACGGCTCGACTTCGCCCTCGTCGGCGTCTGCGGGGAGAGCGGCCCGCCCGAGGCGGGTCGCCTCGCGTGGACGGAGGTGGCCCGCGACCCGGTGTACGTGATGCTGGCGGCCGACCATCCGCTGGCTCCCCGTACCGAGATCGACCTGGCGGAACTGGCGGCGGAGGCCTGGACCGACGTGCCCGGCGACGGCTGTTTCGGCGACTGTTTCGCGGCCGCCTGCGTACGGGCGGGGTTCACCCCCGCCTGCGTGTACGAGACGGACACCGCCTCCTGTGTGCATCTGGTGCAGGTCGGCCGTGCCGTCGGGCTGTGCCGGGCCACCTTCCCCGTCACCCCGGGCCTCGTCACCCGCCCGCTCGCCGGCGCACCCCTGGTGTGGCGGCATCTGCTGGGCTGGCATCCCGAGGGCCGTGCGGCGGGCCGGTCCGGCGCGGTCCTCGGCCACACCCGGGCCGCGCACGCCGAGGCGCTGGCGAGCAGCGCGGGCCGGATGCCCGCCCCGACGCCCGGGGAGGGCGCCCGCGGAGACACGTCCCTCGTCCCGCCGGGGGCGGTACCCCCGGCCTGACGGCACGACTGACAACGGCACAACGGCACAACGGCACAACGGCACAAAGACACAACGGCCCCGACGCAGCAACGGCCCGACGGAGCAAAGGCCCGGCATAACGCCGTGGCAGGGGCCGGCCGACAGCTGCCGCCTCCTCGTCGCGATCCCTACGGTTCCAGCAGATCCCCACCCAGAACCCAGTCTCGACGACCGAGGAGACCCCCCATGCTCCGACGACACGCCCGCGCGGCGTGTACCGCCCTTGCCGCCGCCGGAATGGCGCTGGCCGGGCTCCAGGCCGGTTCCGCCGCCGCGGCCCCGGACGACCGGGACGGGCACCGCACCCCGACCGTCAGAACCGCCGCCCAGACGCTCGGCACCGACTCCGCCCGCCCCGAACTGCTCGACGCCATGCGGCGCGATCTGGGACTCACCCGCTCCCAGGCCCTGACCCGCCTCGCCAACGAGGCCGATGCGGGTGCCACCGCCGCCCGTCTCCACCAAAACCTGGGCGGTGCCTTCGCCGGCGCGTGGGTGGACGGCGCCGAGGCCGGCACCCTGACCGTGGCCACCACCCGCGCCGACGACGCGGCCGCGATACGGGCCACGGGCGCGCGGGCCCGGATCGTGACGCACAGCCTGACCGCCCTGGAGCGCGCGAAGGCGGCCCTGGACCGGTCGGCCACCACCGACGCACCCGTCCGCTACGTCGACATACGCGCCAACGTCCTGGTCGTCGAGGAGACCAGGGCCGGCGCGGGGGCGCGGCTGGTCACGGCCACCGGGGTCCCGAGCGAGCTGGTACGGGTCGTCCGCGGCGGCGAGGCACCGCGCCCGCTCCACGACATCCGGGGCGGCGACGCGTACTACATGGGGGGCGGTGGCCGTTGCTCGGTCGGCTTCGCGGTGACGCGGGGCACCACCCAGGGCTTCGCCACCGCCGGTCACTGCGGTCGCGCCGGGACCACGACCAGCGGCTTCAACCAGGTGGCCCAGGGCAGCTTCCAGGGCTCGGTCTTCCCCGGCAACGACATGGCGTGGGTCGCCGCCAACACCAACTGGACCTCGACCCCGTACATCAAGGGCTCCGGCGGAGCGAACGTCCAGGTGACCGGCTCGGTCCTGCAGCCCGTCGGCTCCTCCGTGTGCCGCTCCGGCTCGACCACCGGCTGGCACTGCGGCACCGTGCAGCAGCACAACACGAGCGTCACCTACCCCGAGGGCACCATCTCCGGGGTGACCCGTACGACGGTCTGCGCCGAACCCGGCGACTCCGGAGGCTCGTACATCTCCGGCAGCCAGGCGCAGGGGGTGACCTCCGGCGGTTCCGGCAACTGCTCCAGCGGCGGCACCACCTTCTTCCAGCCGCTGAACCCGCTGCTGCAGAACTACGGGCTCACCCTGAAGACCACCGGGGTCGACCCGGGCCCCGGCCCGGGCGAGCCCGAGCCGGGCGGCAGCTGGACGGCGGGCAAGGTCTACGCGGCCGGTGACGTCGTCACCTACGGCGGCGCGAGCTACCGCTGCCTCCAGGGCCACCAGGCCCAGGCCGGCTGGCAGCCGCCGAACGTCCCCGCTCTCTGGCAGCGCCTGTGATCCCCGCCGGTCGCTGACCGGAGGCCCACCGGTCCCGACCGTTGTCGACCGGGGGTGCCGCGTACCCGAGGGGGGTGTCGCGGCACCCCCTTCCGGCGTCCCCGGCGGGCGGCCTCCGCCCGTACGGGGTTCCTCGGGCCTCCGCCCGTACGGGTTCCTCCAGGCCTCCGCCCGTACGGTTCCTCAGGCCTCCTCCGGCAGCCCCCCTCGGGCGATGACCTCCGCGTACCAGCGGGCGCTGTCCTTGAGGGTCCTGCGCTGCGTGGCGAAGTCCACGTGCACGATGCCGAACCGCTTGCCGTAGCCGTACGCCCACTCGAAGTTGTCCAGGAGCGACCACAGGAAGTACCCCCGGACGTCCGCGCCGTCCGCGAGGGCGCGGTGCACCGCCGCCAGATGGGCGTGGAGGTACGCCACCCGCTCCGGGTCCTTCACCTGGCCCGAGGGATCCGCGTAGTCGTCGTACGCGGCGCCGTTCTCGGTGATCACCAGCGGTGTGTCCGGCAGTTCGTCCCGGAGGCGGATCAGGAGCTCGTGCAGGCCGTCCGCGTCCACCGGCCAGTCCATCGCGGTCCGCGGCCCGGGAAGCGGCTCGAAGCGGACGTGCCGCTCCGCGCCCGCCCACGGCGAGGGCGACTCGGAGGTGCCCGCCGCGGCGACGGAGGGGGCGTAGTAGTTGATGCCGAGGGAGTCGATCGGCGCGGCCGCCGTCGCCAGGTCGCCGTCGGCCACGAAGGACCAGTCGGTGATCGACGCCGTGTCGCGGACCAGGTCCTCCGGGAGCCGGCCGTGGAACACCGGGTCGAGGAAGATCCGGTTGCCGACCGCGTCGATCCGGCGGGCCGCGTCCACGTCCTCGGGAGCCTCCGAGAAGGCCCGTACGGCATGGAGGTTGAGGGTCAGGGACACCTCCGCGGAGCCGGGCAGCGCGCCGCGCAGGGTGCGGGCCCCGAGCCCGTGCGCCAGGTTGAGGTGGTGGGCGGCGCGCAGCGAGGCGAGGGCGCTGGTGCGGCCCGGGGCGTGGACGCCGTTGCCGTAGCCGAGGAAGGCGGAGCACCAGGGCTCGTTGAGCGTGGTCCAGGTCGCCACCCGGTCGCCGAGCGCGTCCGCCATGATCCCGGCGTACTCGGCGAACCGGTACGCCGTCTCCCGGTGCGGCCAGCCGCCCGCGTCCTCCAGCTCCTGCGGCAGGTCCCAGTGGTAGAGGGTCGCCACGGGCCGGATGCCGGCGTCGAGGAGGCGGTCGACGAGACGCCGGTAGAAGTCCAGACCCTGGCGCACGGCGGGACCGCGCCCGGTGGGCTGCACACGGGGCCAGGCGATCGAGAAGCGGTAGTCGGTCACCCCGAGCCGCCGCATCAGCGCGACGTCCTCGTCGACCCGGTGGTAGTGGTCGGCGGCGATGTCGCCGGTGTCGCCGTTGCGCACCTTGCCGGGCGTACGGCTGAAGGTGTCCCAGATGGAGGGGGTGCGGCCGCCCTCGGCCGCCGCCCCCTCGATCTGGTAGGCGGCCGTGGCGGTGCCCCAGCGGAAACCCTCGGGGAACCGGAGGGCGGTCGTGGTGTCGGTACGGGCGTCGAGCGCGGTCATGGGGTGGGAACTCCCTGGAGTGAGACGTCTTGTGTGGGGGAGCGGAGGCAGGTCAGCCCTTGACCGCGCCCTGCATGATGCCGCCGACGATCTGCCGGCCGAGGAGACCGAAGACCAGCAGCACGGGCAGCGTGCCGAGCAGGGTGCCCGCCATGATCACGGACTGGTCGTGGACGTAGCCGCCGCCGAGCTGGCGCAGGGCGACCTGGACGGTGGGCTCGGACGAGGTCAGCGCGACGACCGGCCAGAAGAAGTCGTTCCACGCGGCCATGAAGGTCAGCAGACCGAGCACGGCCATGCCGGGCCGGGCGATCGGCACCACGATCGACCAGAAGATCCGGGCGGTGGACGCGCCGTCCACCCGCGCGGCCTCGATCAGCTCGTCCGGCAGTGACTGCACCAGGTACTGGCGCATGAAGAACACCCCGAACGCCGACACCAGGCCGGGCAGGATCACGGCCTGCAGCTGGTTCACCCAGCCCAGCTCGGCGATGAGCATGAACAGCGGGATCACGCCCAGCTGCGGCGGGATCATCATGGTGCCGATGGTGATCGCGAGGAGCGCGCCCCGGCCGCGGAAGCGGAGTTTGGCGAAGGCGAACCCGGCGAGCGTGCAGCACAGCACGGTGCCGAGGGTGATCGAGCCGGAGACGATCAGGGAGTTGAGCAGCGCCTTGCCGATGTCCGCCTCTTCGAGGACCGCCTCGAAGTTGCGTATCAGGTTCGGGCCGGGCAGCAGGGTCGGCGGGACCTTCGCCAGATCGGCGTTGGAACGGCTCGCGGCGACGATCGTCCAGTAGAACGGGAAGGCGGAGAACAGTACGGCGACGATCAGGATGCCGTACGCGAGCGGACCGGCGTGCAGGGTGCGGCCCGCCCGGGAGGACCCGCGCCGTGGCACGCGCGCGCCTTCCGGGGCCGGGGGAGTGCTCGGCGGGTCCGCGGGGGCGGGCGACGCCGAGGTGGTCGCGGGGGCGATCGGCGCGGTCATCGGCCGGCCTCCTTGCGGGAACGGCGGCGCGCGATCAGGGCGTTGGCCCCGACCACCACCACGATGAGCAGGAACATCACCCAGGCGATGGCGGCGGCGCGGCCCAGATGGAAGAAGCCCCAGCCCTGCTCGTACATGTACAGGCCGAGCGTCTGGTACTGGTGCGAGATGCCGCCCGAGATGGAGCCTTCGAGCAGCAGCGGTTCGCCGAACAGCTGGGTGGCGCCGATCGTCGAGACGATGACGGTGAAGAGGATCGTCGGCCGCAGCCCCGGCAGCGTGACGTGGAAGAACTGGCGCCATCGCGAGGCCCCGTCCATCGCGGCGGCCTCGTACAGCTCATGGGGGATCGACTGCATGCCGGCCAGGTAGATCAGCGCGTTGTAGCCGGTCCAGCGCCAGATGACGACCGTGGACACGGCGATCTGCGAGGCGACCGTGCCGTTCTGCCAGTCGACGGGGTCGATGCCGATCAGCCCGAGCGCGTAGTTGATCAGCCCGAAGTCCCGCCCGAAGAGCTGGGCGAAGACGAGGGTGGCGGCGGCCACGGAGGTCGCGTACGGCAGGAGGACGGCGGTCCGCAGGAAGGTGCGGCCGCGCATCCGGTAGTTCAGGAGGTGTGCGAGCCCGAGGGCCATGACCAGCTGCGGCACGGTGGACAGCACACCGATGGTGAAGGTGTTGCGCAGCGAGAGCCAGAAGTACTCGTCGCCGAAGAGGGCGGTGTAGTTGCCGAGGCCGCGCCACTCCATGTCGCCGGGGGTCTGGAGCTCCACCCGGTACAGCGAGACGAAGGCCGTGTAGATCAGCGGGAAGAGACCGAAGGCGGCGAACAGGGTGAAGAACGGGGCGAGGTAGGCGTACGGCGAGAACGTCTGCCAGGCCCGCCGGGCGGAGCCCCGCCGCGCGGGCGGCGGGACCGGCCGCGGCGGCGCCGGAGTCTCGGATGCGGTGAGGGTCACGGTGCGGCCCTTCGGAGGGGAACGGGGGCGATGAAGGGGGAGAGGGAGAAGGAGGAGGAACCGCGGCCGGAGCCGCGGTCGCCTGCCGGAGCCGCGGCGTCAGCCGATGGTGTTCGCGACGCCCTTCTTGGCGTTCGACCAGGCCTTCTCGGGCGAGGTCCCCTTGCGCTCCACCTCGCTCAGCGCGTTGGTGATCTGCTGCGCGATGTTCTGGTCGTGCACACCGAGCACCTGGACCGGGGCCGCCTTGGCCGCCTCACCGAAGATCTGGCCGATGGGGGCGTCGGAGAAGAACGGGTCCTTCGCGCCGGAGACCTTCGCGATCGCGCCCGTGGCGGAGGGGAAGTTGCCCTGCTTCTCGAAGAGCTTCGTCTGCTGCTCGGGCGCGGTGAGCCACTTCACCAGCTCGTACGCCTCCTTCTTGTTCTTCGCGGCCTTCGGCACCGCCAGGTAGGAACCGCCCCAGTTGCCGGCGCCGCCGGGCAGTGCGGCGACGTCCCACTTGCCCTTGCCGGACTCACCGGCCTGGCCCTTGATGTAGCCGAGCATCCAGGCGGGGCAGGGGATGGTGGCGAAGGAGCCGGCCGCGAACGCCTGGTTCCACTGCGGGGACCACTGGTCGAGCTTGGCGCTCAGCCCGCCCTGGGCGGCCTGGACGGCGTGGTCCCAGGCGGTGCGCAGCGCGGGATTGTTCTCCCAGATCAGCTTCCCGGAGGCGTCGTAGTAGCGCTCCTTCTCCTGGCCGATCATGATCGAGTAGAGGCTGCCGACGCTGTCGAGCCAGGCGCTCTTGCCGGGGGCCTTCGCCTTGTACTGCTTCCCGAGGGCCAGGTAGCCGTCCCAGGTGGCCCACTTCTTGGCCAGCTCCTCGCGGTCGGTCGGCAGACCGGCCTGCTTGAAGAGGTCGGTGCGGTAGCACATGGCCTCCGGGCCGACGTCGGTGCCGAGGCCGAGGACCTCGCCGCTCTTGCCGGTGGCGGCGGCCCACTTGGCCGGGGCGAACTGCTCCTTGAGGCTGTCCGCGCCGTACTTCCGCAGGTCCTCGAAGCGCTCGGCCTGCTGCTGGGTGACGGAGGCGATCCGGCCCACCTCGATGCCCTGCACATTGGCGAGCCCACCGCCGCCGGCGAGCCGGGTCTGGAGGGACTTCCAGTAGTCGGCCTCGTCCTCGGTGTCCGTCTGCTTGATGGTGACGCCCGGGTGGAGCTTCTCGTACTCGGCGTACAGGCCGGCCTCCTTGTACCCGAAGGAGCCGAAGAGGTCGACGGTGATCGTGACCTTGCCGCCGGCGCCGTCGGAGGACGTGTCGGCCGACGTGCCCCCGCAGGCGGCGAGGAGGGCGCCGGTGAGCGCGACCGCTCCCAGGCGGACGACGGTTCTCCTGGCGGTGGCGGCGGTGGTGGCGGCTCGGGTGATGGGCATGGGAAGCCTCCCTTGGCTCCGGAACGAGAGAGAACGGCTGAGAGCGCTCTCAAGCGTGCGGTCGGAGCGTGCCCGTGATCGAGGTCATCCGTCAAGGCTCGAAGGCGTAACGGACGGGAAGAGCTCTCAAGTCCCGCCTGTGTTCAATCTCTTGACACAGTCGTTTCGACGGTTTTACGTTTCCGGCGTCTTGAGAGCGCTCTCTTGCGGCTCTCCACCCCTCTCCCCACGCATCCCCTCCGTGCCCCCACTCGTCGCGACGACATGAGGTGCCGTACACATGTCAGCCCCCCGCACCAGGCCCGCCGCAGCGCTGGTCCTGGTCTCCGCCCTCGCCGCCCTGGGACTCGGCCCCGCCGCCGCGCCCGCGGCAGCGGCCACCGTCCCCACGGGCGCCGGAAGCTACTCCGACACCCGTCCAGCGGGGACCTCGGGCCCCACCACCAACACCGGCGCACCGGTCACCCCCAAGGTCACCGCCGCTGCCCAGGGCAAGCCCGTCCCCACCAACGACTGGTGGTCCTCCCTCGCCTTCCAGCGCTACGGGGACAACCCCTACTCCACCCCGATGTACGGTCACCCGCTGACCTACCAGGCCGTCGCCGGCGGCCTGGAGGTCGGCTACCCGACCAGCCCCGCCGTCGTCGGCGACGGGCGCCAGTACGAGTTCGCCCACAAGCGCGACCTCACCCTCGGCCTCACCGGGCTCAACTCGCCCGACACCAAGGCCGACGCCTGGTCCGACTGGACCGTCACCCCCTACTGGTCCGACGGTGCCCGCACCCTGCGCACCACCATCGGCCACGGCATGCCCTTCGTATACGCCAAGGGCACCGGCGGCGACGCCCGGATCACCACCGCCACCGCGCCCACCGTCTTCGCCGACCAGGGCAACGTCCTCGGCATCACCGTCGGCGGCCACCACTACGCCCTCTTCTCGCCCAGCGGCACCGACTGGAACATCTCCGGCTCCACCGTCACCGCGGGCCTCGGCGGCAAGGACTACTTCTCCGTCGCCGTCCTGCCCTCCACGGACGCCCTCGCCACCTACCGGAAGTACGCCTTCAGCTTCGTCACCGGCTCCACCGTGAACTGGAGCTACGACGCCGGCACCGTCCGCGCCACCTACTCCCTCACCACCGAGGCGAAGGAGGGAACCGAGCGCGGCGCCCTCCAGGCCCTCTACCGGCACCAGTGGCTCCACACCACCGACCCGCTGACCCCCTACACCTACGTGTCCCCCCGGGGCACCATGAAGGTCCGCGAGTCGGCCTCCTTCACCACCACCCAGAAGGCCGCCGCCACCCTGCCCGCCCTGCCCGGCAACACCGGCGCGGACACCGCCCGGCTGCGCGGCTACCTGAACGAGGTCGCGAACTCCTCCGACCCCTTCTCCGGAGCCGTCGACACCTACTGGACCGGCAAGGCGCTCGGCAAGCTCGCCCAGCTGGTACCGCTCGCCGACCAGATCGGTGACACCGCGGTCCGCGACAAGCTCCTCGGCCAGATCAAGGGCCGCCTCCAGGAGTGGTTCACGGCGGGCGGCGCCACCGAGTTCTCGTACGACAACGCCTGGAAGACCCTCACCGGCTACCCGGCCTCGTACGGCAGCGACACCGAGCTCAACGACCACCACTTCCACTACGGCTACTACGTGTACGCCGCCGCGATCGTCGCCCAGTACGACGCGGCCTGGGCCGCCGACTCCGCCTGGGGCGCCATGGTCAAGACCCTGGTCCGCGACACCGCCAACCCCAGCCGCACCGACACCGCCTTCCCCTTCCTCCGCGGCTTCGACGTCTACGCCGGACACAGCTGGGCCAGCGGCCACCAGGGCTTCGCCGCGGGCAACAACCAGGAGTCCTCCTCCGAGTCGACCAACCTCAGCGCCGCCCTCGTCCTCTGGGGCTCCGCCACCGGCAACACCCAGCTCCGCGACCTCGGCACCTACCTGCTCACCACCGAGGGCGAGGCCATCGCCCAGTACTGGTTCGACGCCGACCAGCAGGTCTTCCCCGGCTCCTTCCAGCACGACACCGTCGGCATGGTGTGGGGCAGCGGCGCCGCCTACTCCACCTGGTGGACCGCCAACCCCGAGGAGATCCACGGCATCAACGTCCTCCCGGTGACCGGCGGTTCGCTCCACCTCGGCGGACACAAGGACGCCGTCCGGCGCAACATCGCCGAGATGGAACGCGAGAACGGCGGACCCGCCGTCGAGTGGCGCGACATCCTCTGGGAGTTCCAGTCCTTCGCGGACCCCGGCGCCGCCAAGGCCAAGTGGGACGCGGGCAACGCCGGATACACCCCCGAGGCCGGCGAGTCCAAGGCCCACACCTACCACTGGCTCACCGCACTCGACACGCTCGGCGCGCCCGACACGACGGTCACCGGATCCATCCCCACCTCGGCCGTCTTCGCCAAGAACGGCACACGGACGTACGTGGCCCACAATCACGGCTCCACGGCCCGCACCGTCACCTTCTCCGACGGCAAGTCCCTCTCCGTGCCCGCGCGTTCCACCGCGTCCGGCACCGGAACGGGCGGCACCGACCCGGACCCGGAGCCCGAGCCGGGCACCGGCAACACCTTCCAGCTCCGCACCGGAGGGGCGCTCACCACGGCCACCGGTGCCACGGCCGGCAGCGACACCATCGCCTCGGCGCAGGGCGGCAACCACGACGGCACCCCGAACCGGCCGCTCGTCTACGAGGTCAAGGGGGTCAACGGCACGCTCAAGTCCGGCGGTTCCACCGCCTTCCGGCTCCAGGTCGACGCCGGTACGGCCGTCGGGCTCGGCCAGCAGGCCCGGATCAGCTACGACCTCACCGGTGACGGCACCTTCGAACGGACGGAGACCTACCACTACTTCGCGACCGACCCGGTGACCGGCTGGGAGGAGTACGCCCAGTCCCGCGGGCTCAAGTCCGCGACCGGAACGCTCGGCAACCTGGCGGGCGGGACGGTACGCCTGGAGGTCTGGAGCGCGATCGGCAACGGGGACGCGCGCGTCCAGACCGGCACGGACCGGTCCGTGGTCGTCATCCCGTTCGACTGACCCCGATCCCTTCGGGGACTCCCTCGGGGTACGGCGGCGGGCCCGGGTTCCTCCTCACCCGGGCCCGCCGTTCCGCGTGCTCCCGCCGTTCCTCGTGATCCTCCTGCCGCATCGGGCTCCGGGCTCCGGGCTCCGGCCTCAGGCCGAGTCGCGGCGCACCAGTGACGTCGGAGTGATCACCGACGGCGGGATCTCCGGGCCGGTCCCTTCGAGCAGTCGCATCAGAAGCTTCACCATCAGCCGGCCCATGCCCTCGATGTCCTGGTGCACCGTCGTCAGGGACGGGGACGTCCTGCGGACCACCGAGTCCATGTCGTCGAAGCCGACGACCGCCACGTCCTCCGGCACCCGCACACCACGCTCCCGCAGGGTCAGCAGCGCACCCGAGGCCATCAGGTCGTTGGCGACGAACACCCCGTCGACGTCCGGACGCCGGTCGAGCAGTTCCGCCATGGCGCGGGCGCCGCTCTCCTCTGTGAAGTCGCCCTGGCACAGCAGGGCGGGGTCGGCGTCGACGAGGACGTCGCGATAGCCGTGGATCCGGTCGAGCGCGGACGTCTGGTCCTGGGGACCGGAGATGTGGGCGATGGTCCGGCGGCCGAGGTCCACCAGGTGGCGAACGGCCTCCCGGGCGCCGCCGCGGTTGTCGCAGTCGACGAAGGGGACGGCCGGACTCGTACCGGGAGAGGGGCGGCCGCCGAAGACCACGGGGATACGGGTCCGGTCGATGACGGCCGGCAGCGCGTCGTCGTTGTGCAGCGAGAAGGCGAGCGCGCCGTCGACGTGCCCGCCGCCCAGATAGCGGGCGATCCGGTCGTGGTCGCCCGGCCCCTCGACCCACAGCAGCACCAGCTGGGCGTCGTGCGCGGTGAGCTCCCGGCTGATGCCCCGTACCTGCTGCTCGAAGAACGGGTCCGAGAACACCCGGAACTCGGGCTCGGCGATGATCACCGCCACGGCGCCGTTGCGCCGGGTGACCAGGGTGCGGGCCGCGTGGTTCGGCACGTATCCGAGCTCGTCGACGGCCTTGCGCACCTTCTCGACCAGCGGAGGGCGCACGCCCGCGCCACCGTTGACGACCCGGGAGGCCGTGGCGCGGGACACGCCGGCGCGAGCGGCGACGGCTTCCAGCGTGGGGCGGGGCCCCGTGGACTGCTCGGGCAAGGCGGGCGCTCCTCGGCTGTGTGGGTGGGCTGCGGTGTCGGGTGTGCGGTGCAGCGGTGCACGGCGCGTGCGGTGTGCGGTGTGTGCGTTCCTGTGTGGATCAGGATATCTGTAGCCCCCATGCTCTGAGAGCGCTCCCAGCCGGAATGGCCTCGCACCGTTCGCCCGGCCGCCGAGGACGTCGGGAAACCCGTTGCCGCACCTCCGGCTGGCTGACTACCGTCGGGGCCCTACGACGTGTAGCTCAGCAGCAGAGCGCCGGGCTCGGGACCCGGAGGGCGCGGGGGCGGAACCCGCCACGTCGGCTTATGGACACACACGCTGACAAGCAGCCACCGATCGTGTCGGGCTCCTACGCCGAGGGGCAGCTGGCCCGTGCCTTCGTCACCGCGCTCACCCACACGGACCCCGCCACGCGGGCGCGTGCCGAGGCACGGGCCGGCGGCTGGCGGCGCGTGCTCACCGGGATGGCCGCCGGCACGCTGAAGGTCGGCTCGCGCACACCGGTACGCGATCTGCCCGCCTGGGTGACCCTCGAAGTGCTCCACGGGGGCTTCGCCACGGGCGCCGCCCGCGCCGGCGGCCCCCTGCTGCCGTACGAGGCGGAGGCGGCGCGGAAGGCGGGCGTGCCGGAGGACAGGGAAGCCCTCTTCGCCCACTGCCTCACCGAGCAGGGCCTGGCGGAGCTGTGGGCCCTCCTCGACAGCACCTGTTACGAGGTGACCCTCCCCGAGGAGGCCGCGCTGCTCACGGTGGCCTGGCTCGTACGGGCCGGGGAGTCCGAGGCGGCCCTGGAACTCGTCCGGGAGATCTCCCCGTTCGCGGCGACACTGCGGTTCACCCCGCGCCCGACCGCCTCTCCGGCGCCCGCCACCGACGCCGTGCACCGCCGTACGGTCGCGGAGGCCGGAGCCACCCTGGCCGGCCGCGGCCCGAACGGCGCCGTCGAGACCCAGCGCGAGGCGCTGGCCGTCTGGCGGCCCTTCGAGGACGAACTGCTCCGGCACTGGCTGGAGACGGCGGGCCCCGACCACCGGGTCCTCGACCGGGCACCCGACAGCGGGTGGCACGAGCGCGGCGCCGCCCTCCTCGCCCGCTACCGGCTGCTGGCCCGGGAGCACACCCTGTGCGGTCGTCACCGCGACCCCAAGGGCAATCCCGGGATCCTGCGCGGGGCCCTGGAGGAGACCGCGGCCGGGCGCCCGCTGGACGCGCGCCGGCTCGGGATGCTGCGGCACGCCGTCACCTCCATGGTCCGCAAGCGGGGGCTCCCCGGCTCGGCACGGCACACGGCGGTGCGCGGCGCCCAGGCGGCGCAGGCCGCCCTGCCCTCCCACCGGGACATCGCCCACCTCGTCGCCCACCGGCTGTCCGCCCTGCCGCAGGAGACCGGCGCGATCGACCCGGCCGCCTGCGTCGCCCCGGTGACCGAGGCGGAGGAGCGGCGGTCGGGCCTGCCCGCCGGCACGGTCGTGCCCCCCGCGATCGGCCGGGTGGTCGAGGCGGCGCGGAGCGCGCCCCTCCGCACGCTGGTGGAGCTCGGTGTGGTCCCCTCCGCCGAGGTGATGGCCGAACTGGTGCCCCAGCTCGTCGCCGCCGAGACCGCCGAGGCCTACCCGGACGCGCCGCTGCGCACCCTGGCCGCCGCGAACTACCGGGCGTTCCGCAACCGCCGTTCCCTCCTGATGCTCGACCTGGAACGACAGGTCAGGCCCGAGGAACTGCCGTGGGTCCGCGCGGTGTCGGGACGGAAGGCCTCGGACACGCGCGTGCGTGCCTCCGCCCACGCGACGCTGCGCCGGCTCGCCGAGGTCGCCGTGGACGGCTTCCCCGGCACGCTGCTGCCCAACCCGCTCGTCCGTGAACTGGCCGTGCTCGCCCGCCGGACCGAACTGGACGCCCCGCTGGTCGAGGAGCTGGCCGCGGACATCTTCATGGGCACCTTCAGCCCGAAGTTCCAGGCCGCCGCGGCGGTGGCCGGGGAGCTCCTCGGCGGCGGATCGCTGTACGAGCGGTACTACGGCATCGACTACGCCGCCGTCCGCGCCCCGGCCGACGGCGGGACCGGGCGCGGGGCGGCCGGACGGAAGGCCGCCCGGGACGCCCCCGAGTTCGCCGCGCTGTGCCACGAGCGGGCCGGTGCGCGCAATTCCTACGGCGTCGCGGAGAACGGCACGGTGATCGAGCAGGCCCAGATCCTCACGACCCACAACCTCGCCACCCTGGTCCACCGCGTCGGCATCGCGCCCGACCGCGGCTGGGCGGACCTGGCCCGGCGGTGCTTCGTCACGGTGTGCCGACTGACCGCGCGGGCGCAGCACGAGCGGCGCCCGCTCGGCACGGTCAAGGACGCGGCGTACGCCTGGCGGCAGATGCTGTTCCACCTGTCCCTGTGCGAAGCGGGGGAGGTGGCCGGGGTCCTGTCCTGGACGCGCGGCGAGGTGGCGGACCGTCCCGCGCAGGTGGCCGCGCGGCTGGCGCCCGCCCTCGCGGGTCTGCGGCTGGTCGTCGACGGGGGGTCCTTCGCCGCCGACGGTACGGCGGACTCCGGCCGGGCCCGCAGGCTGACCGGCTGGACCACGACGGGCGACCACTGGCTGTGCGCCGGGCCGGCGGTGACGCCTCTCCGGCGGTGACCTTCTCCGGCGGGAGCGGCCCGGGCTCCGGCGTGAGCGTCCCGGGCTCCGCCGGAGCGGCTCGGGACTTCCGCCACAGCCGTACCCGGGGCTTCCGTCGGAGCGGCCGCGCTTCCGTTCGGAGCGGGGCGGCGGTGAATTCCCGCCGGTTCGGGCGGTGTCAGTGCCGCGTGCGACGATCCTGGACATGATCGCCTCGCTCGAAGCCCTGTTGCCCGTCACCGGTCGGACGCACGTCTCGACCACGTACGCGGACTGGGTCGCCGCCCATGACCCGGACGCCGCCGCGGCGGCGCGCGACCTGACCGACGCCATGGGGGACGAACTCAACCGGTCCTGGACCAAGCCCGGCGCGTTCGTCGACGCGATGGCGTGGCGGGCACGGCAGCTCCCGGCGGCGCACCTGCCGTGGTTCTGGGACACCGTCGGCCACCGGCTGATCGGTTACGGGAGCCGGCCGGGCGGCCGGGCGTACGTGGCGGCGCGGGCGGCCGAGGCCGAGCACGGGCTGCCGGTGGATCCCGCCTACCGCCGGGCGAACGGGCTGCTGTTCGCCGCGGGCGGGGCCATGCCGGCCAAGGAGTTCGGGGCCCATCAGCGCCTGCTCGCCGACACCCTCGAACCGGCCGAGGCGTACGCGGCCCTGGGAGCGTTCCTGACCGCCTGGGCGGGCTCGAAGGCGGACCTGCCCGCGGACCTGGTGCGCCGGGTGCGGGCCTCCGCCAAGGCCGCGGGACACGGCGACGCCGAGATCGCCCGAGTGGTGGCCGCCGTCGTCTCGGCCACCCGGAAGAAGTCGGTGCCGGACGCCCTGCTCATCGCCGCCGAACCGCTCCTGACGGCCCATCCGCCGACGGAGGAGATCGCGGCCGGGCTCGTCGAGGTCTTCCCCGAGAGCGTCACCGACGGCGGGGCCTGGCTGCGGGTGCTGATCGGCTGCGGCGCGACGGAGGCGATGGAGGCCGGACGGGTCGTCCCGGAGGGCGGACTGCACCACTGGGTCGGTCACTTCACGCACATGTACCAGTACGCGCAACAGCCCCGCGGCGGAGTGGGCCGACAGCAACTGCCGCCGGAGTTCCTCGACCTGGTGGGCCGACTGGGACCGCGGCTGCGGGCGGCGGGCGAGCCCGTGACCGCGCACACCACACGTCACCACTACAAGGGCTTCGACGCGGACGTCCTCGACGCCTGTCTGGCGGCCGGGGTCGCGGTGGTCGACCCGGGCCCCGAGATCCGGATGCGTTTCTGGGGCGAGAAGTCCCGGCGGGACCTCGCCGCGCTCGCCGCCGACCCGGTGTTCGGACCCCGTCTCGAAGGAACCGTGCACGCCGGGATGATGCCGAACTGGTACGGCGCGCCCGGACGGAAGGCGGGTTCGGCCGTGACGCTGCTCCCGGGCAACGACGGCATCGCCCAGGAGGTGGCCGGGCGGGTCGGCAAGCTCGTCGACACCGTCGGGGGCGGCGGCATGGCGGGAGCCGAGGAGGCCGTCGCCGAGCTGGAGACCCTCCTCGACCGGCCCACGGTCACCGCACTCGGCGGCATCGGCGACGCCCTCGCGGACGCATCCGCCGGAGGCGCGCTGCGGCGCTCGCTGGCGGCCGGTCTGCCCGAGGAACTGGCCTGGCCCGCGCTGGAGGCGGTGTACGAGGAGTTCGCGACGGGCGCCGTGAGCGCGGCGGCAGACGCCCCCGCCGGGCACGGCGCGACGGCGGACGGCACCGCACGGCAGACGCGGAAGGACACGGTCACGACGGCCGAGGACGCGGCGGCGACCGGAGCGGCCGCGTCGGTCGGTGCGGCCGGGCTCCCCGGAGTGGCCGGTGTGACCTCCACCTGGCCAATGCTCACGGTGTTCGGGCGCGACCGGGCCGTCGCCGTCGCCCCCGACGGGGTGCGCGGCTCCTGCGGCTTCACGGTGCCGCAGGACGCGACGATGTTCGCCGTCCACTACGTCGGCGGCTCCTTCCTGGTGAGCTGGACCCTCAAGCCGAACCCGTACCACTGCGACACGGCCTTCTGGGCCGACCGGCCCGACGAGGTGTTCACCCCGGAGGACGACGGCGGTCTGGTGCCCTTCGGCGGCAGTCTGGACGGGGCCTACGGCTTCCAGTTCGAGACCGCCGACGGCGGAGGACGCCACGCGGGTCTCCGCGTGACGCGTCCGGGCGACAGGGAGGGGATCGACCGGGAGGAACTCCAGCTCGGCGACGGCTCGCGCATCTGGACCAACGCCGTCTACGGGCGGGGATGGGAGGAGGTGGACCCGGTCACCGGCGTTCGCACCGGCGCCGCGCCGCTGCCGGACTTCCCCGGCCGCGCCGCGAGCCCCGATCCGTCCGCGCGACCGGCCGAGGCCGACCTGACCCTCGCCCGCGATGCCCTTCAGCTGGCACCGCTTCCCGCGGGAACGACCGACTCCCCGCTCGGCAGCCGGGACGGGCTCGTCGGGACCCGGATCCTGTTCCGCACCCGGTACCGCGACAACGCTCCCGACCACTACCTCGTGGAGAGCATCGACGGGCGCACCGCCCGCTTCGAGATCGACCGGCCGGGGCAGGAGCCCTGGGGCCTCTGGGCGCCGCCCGAGGGCGCCGTCGAGGACGTCGTCCTCGCCGAGGCCAGGACCCCGACCGGCGTGCGCGCCTACGCCGCCGACGGCGTCCTGCTGTGGGAGCTGGACGGGCACCACTCGCCCCGGCACCACTGGGCGAAGCCGGAACGGCGGGTCACGGTGTCCCGGGGCGTAGCCCTGCCGCCCGCCTTCTGGTACCTGCTGCGAACCAGGGACGCGGCCGGCTCCAAGGCGCTGCGCTCCGTGGAACGGCACACGGCGGACAAGCTCCTGGCCGCCGCCCTCGACGGCGGGGAGGCGCTGCGCGCCGCTGTCGCACGAGAGCTGCCGGACGTCACCGACCGGGTGCTCGTCGACGCCGTCGTGGCGGTGACCGAGCGGGCCGCCCGCGTGGAGGAGCGCCGACGCGCCCTGCACCGGCGCGTCGGCCTGCTCTCCGAGGCGCCGCCGGTCCTCCCGAGCCGCGCCGTGCCCGACACGGAACTGATGCCCGCCCTGTTCGGCCTCGTCGTGGACGGGGAGAGCGACCCCTGGCGCCGCACCCCGGACGGCGCCCAGCCCGCGACGCTGAGCGCGCTCGCCGCCGACGGCGCCTGCCTGGCGGGCACGATCGTCGAGGAGGTGCGGCGGCTCTCCCCGCCCGCCGCGCCGCACGACTGGTCGCAGCTGCTCGGCGCGATCGACGCGGTCGCCTGGCGGGCCGCGGTGGCGCCGACTCCCGATCCGGAGCGGGCCGCGCTCCTCGCGCTCCTGGAGACCTGGGCCGACCAGCCCTTCGCCCGCCCGGGCAGCCGGTGGTGGACGGGCCGCACCTCCGACCCCGCGATCCTGGACGGGCTGCGGGAGAGCGGTACGCCCGTGGCGTCCGCCGCGGTGTGGGACGGTGGCAGGGCCCGATGGTTCGTGGCGCCCGCCGCCGGGGAGAGGGACGGAGACCCCGTCCCGCGGGCCGTTCCCGAGGCCCGGCAGGTGGAGGTCGAGCGGGACGACTCGGCCCGTCTGCGCGCCCTCCTGGCGGCGATCGTCGAGCACGGCCCCCTCACGGTGCCGGAGTCGGCCGCCGTGCGCTTCGCCGAACGGACGGGCGTCCGACTCCCCGTGGCCCGGCTCGTGCTCGCCGGTCTGGTCGGCCGTTTCGACCAGGAGGCGCAGCGCTCCCTCGTCCGCAAGGCACCGTACCGGGCGAGCCCGATGACGGCCGAGGCGTACGAGGAGCTCGGCGCACGGCTCGGCGGCGAAGGCCGGAGGGCCGTTCTGGCCGCCGCGCTGCCCGGGGACCCGGCCGAGCTGTGGCGGCCCGGCGGGATCGAGGCGGCCGTGGAGCGGATGGCGGACGAGTGGCGGGAGCGGATCGGCGGGCTGCCCGCCGTGCACGACGAGGCGGCCGACGCCCTGGAGGCCGACCTCGGCCTCTCCGAGGTGTGGGCCCGGCGCCTCGCGGGCGGCTACGGGGCCGCCGAGGACACGACCGTCCCGGCGGTCGGCTGGGACCTCGCGGCACCCCGGTACGGCCTGGGCGTGGAGGTGCGGGCGCTGCCGCCGGCGGGACCCGAGCTGCCCTACGGGACCCCCGTCGGCCTCGCGATCGAGCAGATCGCGAGCGCGCTGGTCTGGGCGTGCACCGACCGGCCCGTCGGTGACCCGGCGGTGAGCGGCGCGACGGCGCTGTACGAGCGGCTGCGGGCCGAACTGTCCCGTCCGGAGCTCCTCGTCGAGCTGCCCGGCGGGCGGGTCCGGGACACCTCGGCGCGGATCGCCGAGCGCTTCGGGCCCGCGACCCTGCCGGTGTCCCTGGACCGCCGTCAGGAGGAGGGCGAGATGCCGGCCATGACGGCGTACGACTCCGGCCCCCTCGTGGTGTGCGCGCCCGGCGGCGACTCCTTCCTGCGGCCGGCCGAGGTCGCCGACCCCGAGGTGTGGCGCCGGGTCCGCGGGACGACCGACCTCGCGGAGGAACTGGACCGGCTGGCACCGCTGCTCGTCGGAGGCGGACTCGACCGCATGATGCGGCGGGCGGGATCGGGAGCCGTACCGGACGGCGCGTACGAGGCCGATCCCCGGCGGTCCTGCCCCGAACTGGTCGCCCGTGCGGCGGCGGAGCTCGGCGCAGGGACGGACGCGGCCGCCCTGTACCTCCAGCTCGCGACGCTCGCCGCGCCCACCGACCGGAACGTACGCAGGTGGAACGGCTGGACGACCAAGCGGCACGCCGAGGTCCGGGCGGAGCTCCTCGCCACCGGCGCGGTCGTCGAGGCCAAGCGGGCCCGGGCGGGCCGGACCCTGTTCCTGCCCGGCGACTGGACCGAACTGAAGTCCCCGCACCTGCCCCTGGAGAAGGCGAAGCTGGCGAGCCACCAGGTGCGCCCGATGTACGGCAACCAGGTGCGTTCCCCGTTCGTACGCCTGCAGCCGACGGCTCCCCTGCACGAGATGTTCGCCGACGCGTGGGAGCGGGAGCGGGGGCAGGGCGCCTGACGAGGAGGGACGGCCTCCGGGCGCGGTGCCGACAGCGCGTCCGCACCCGGAGGTCGTCCGTACGTACCCGGAGATCGTACGTACCCGGAGGACCCCGCAGGGGATCCGCGGTCAGTCGTCGTGGAGTGCGGCGACGAAGGCGTGGGCCAGAGTCCGGGTGTGGGTGAGGGTGATCAGCCACGACCGCACCCCCGCCTCCTCGGCCAGGGCGGCGGCGCGGCCCGTCAGCCGGAGGGACGGGCATCCCGACGCGGCGCGCACCACCTCGATCTCGGTGAGGACCGAGCCGCTGAGTCCCACGCCCAGTGCCTTGAGCACCGCCTCCTTGGCGGCGAAGCGAACGGCGTACCGCTCGGCGGAGTCGGCGGGAATGTCGCACCAGGCACGCTCTCCCGGGGTGAACACCCGCGCGGCGAAGCGTGGTTGACGATCGAGAACGGCCCGCATCTCGTCCACCTCCACCAGGTCCGTGCCCACGCGCAGCACCCGTCTGCCGACCAGTCCGTGCGCCGCGGAGGCGGCGGCCTCGGCGATGACCCGGTCGTCCGCCCCCGATCCCTCGCAAACCCTTTCGACGGACTGTCCGCCGTCCACCGAACCGATCATCATGCCAAGATCCAACTCTCTTGCTCCGTCGAGCGATCGGCCGATAAGGTGCCGTGCCGTCACCCATGATGGAGCACGCGCGCGCCGTATTCGAGCGCCGACCGAGAGGGTCCCCGCGATGAGTCTGCGGTTCACGCTTCAGTCCAACCCCGCTCCCGCGAGCCCCGAGCGGCGCGCCGAGATCCTCGCCGACCCGGGGTTCGGCCAGTACTTCACCGATCACATGGCGCGCGCGGTGTGGACGGCGGACGGCGGATGGGGCGATGCCGCCGTCGTCCCGTTCGCACCGATCCCCATGCACCCGGCGGCGGCGGTCCTGCACTACGCGCAGGAGATCTTCGAGGGGATGAAGGCCTACCGGCACGCGGACGGATCGGTCTGGACGTTCCGTCCGGAGTCCAACGGCGAGCGGTTCGTGCGCTCCGCCCGGCGGCTTGCCCTTCCCGAGCTCCCGCTGCCGGCCTTCCTCGACTCGGTCACCGAACTCGTCCGGGCCGACCGGGTGTGGGTGCCCACCGGCGGGGAACAGAGCCTCTACCTGCGGCCGTTCATGTTCGCCTCCGAGCCCTTCCTCGGTGTGCGGCCCGCCGCCGAGGTCACGTACATGGTCATCGCCTCGCCGGTCGGCCCGTACTTCTCCGGCGGCGTGAAGCCGGTCTCGATCTGGCTCTCCACCGACTACACCCGGGCCGGGCGCGGCGGGACCGGCGCGGCCAAGTGCGGCGGCAACTACGCGGCCAGCCTGGCGCCGATGCTGGAGGCCGGCGAGCACGGCTGCGACCAGGTCTGCTTCCTGGACGCCGCCGAGGGCCGCTACGTCGAGGAACTCGGCGGCATGAACCTCTACTTCGTCACGGACGACGGCCGTCTCGTCACCCCGGAGCTCGGCACGATCCTGGAAGGGGTCACGCGCGCGTCCATCCTCGCCCTCGCCAAGGAGATGGGGCTCGACGTGGAGGAACGGGCCGTCGAGATCACCGAGTGGCAGGAGGGCGCGCGGAGCGGCGCGATCCGCGAGGTCTTCGCCTGCGGCACCGGTGCGGTGGTGACGCCCGTCGGCCGGCTCGTCTGGACCGACGGCGAGGTCGTGGCCCCGGACACCGGCGCCGACGACTCGGTGACGATGCGCCTGCGCCGCCGCCTGGTGGACATCCAGTTCGGCCGGGCGGAGGACCCCCACGGCTGGATGCGGCGCCTCGTCTGATCCGACGGCGGAGCACCGGGGGCCGCGCCCGCCGAAGGAGCGTGCGCGGCCCAGGAGGACGGGGCAGGCCTGAGCGGGCCGCCCGCGCCGAGGGCCCCGCGGGCACCTCGCCCACAGTGCCCGCCCGCGGTGCCCGCGCCTTCGGTGACTGCCCGCAGCGCCCGCCCGCAGCGCCCGCCCGCAGCGCCCGCCCGCAGCGCCCGCCCGCGGGGCCCGTCCTCAGGGCCCGTGCGGCCCCGCCGTCAGCAGGCCGAGACCCACCGCCCCGTTCGGGCACACATCCCCGCACTCGTCGCCGGTGGACGTGGCTCCCTCCGTGACCGGGAGGCAGGCGTCCGCCAGATCCTCGGCGCGCAGGGCACGGCCCCTGCCCACACCCCGCTGGACGGCGAGCGCCACCACTCCGGCGGCGTACGCGGTCGCACCCGACGTCCCGCTGGAGACCAGCCAGCCGTCGTCCGGTGCCGTCCCGTCGTAGGCGCTGTTCCGCCGGTCGAAGAGACAGCCCGGCTGGGTCGGGAAGACGATGTAGTCACCGTTCGGCAGCATGCCGCAGGGCCCGGACAGATCGGGGACGCTCCGGCCGGGGAAGACCGCCGAGCGGTAGCTCGACGCCAGGTCGGAGGCGCGCCGCCGCCCGTCCGGCCCGACATGGACGCCGCCGACCGTCAAAGCGCCCGGGGTGGCCACCGACTGGAACATGGCACTGGGCCGATCGGTGGAACCGTTGCCGGCGGCGAACAGGACGGTGATGCCCCGCCGGACCGCGTCGGCGACCTCCAGGTGCAGCTGCGGCTCCTCCCGCAGGGTGCCCCAGCTGCACGAGACGACGTCCGGTTCGAGGCTCACCGCCCGCTGGAACGCGGCGAGCGGGAAGGAGAACGCCTCGTTCGCCATCTTGACCATCGTGAGCTCCGCCCGGGGGGCGACAGCCAGGAGCAACGCCGACATCGCGGTGCCGTGCCCGCGCTCGTCGGCGGCCGGGTCGAGGCCGGTGACGGCGGGTACCACGGAGGTCGTGTACCCGTGCGCCCGGTGATGCGGATGCGCGTACAGTCCGGTGTCGACCATGACCACCCGCACCCCGTCCCCCCGGATCCCGGCGGCGTGGAGCGACTCCGCGCCCGCGACCCGCACGGCGTCCTCGGGCAGACGCAGACAGCGGTCGGTACGGGGCAGCGGCGGGGCGGCGTCGACGGTCAGCTCGAAGCCCGACCGGGGGACCCGTATCTCGGCGATCAGTTCGGGGTGCAGCCGTGACCGCAGCTCGCGCGGGGCGGTGAGTTCATGGCGGACGGATCCCCGGATGTACTTGTTGCGCACCGGGACCACGGGGCTGCCGAAGACCTCCGCGATCCGTGCGTTGTCCCCGGCGACGGTGAGGCCGACGCCCGTCCGCGCCTCGACGTCCAGCCCCTCGCGGGTGAACGCGTCGGCCAGGCGGTCGACGACGCCCGGGGCGGGCAGGAACTCCTCCACCGGCACGCGCGACAACTGGGCCGGCTCGTCCCCCAGCTGTCGCCCGGTGGCCGAGCGGGGGACGACGGTGACGACGCCGCGCCGCTCGAAGCGGGCGAACTCCTCCTCCACCATGCGGAGTCTTCCCTTCAGCTGTTCGCGAGTGCCCGCAGGCGGTGCCGGTCGAGTTTGCCGGACGGTGTCAGGTTCACGTCCTCGTCGGCCAGGAAGTCGATCCGGGCCGGGAGCATGTAGTCCGGCAGCCGGAGCGCCAGCTCCCGCCGCAGCTCGGTCTCACCGGAACCGGAAGCGTCCCCCCGGCCCAGGACGAAGAGGGTGATGGCCCGGCCCGTCAGGGGGTGCTCGGCGGGCACCGCGCAGCAGTCCGTCACCCAGGCCACGGCGAGGGTGGCCGCCTCCACCTCGGACAGATGGACCAGATTCCCGTTGATCTTGAGGGCGTCGTCACGGCGGCCGAGGAACACCAGCGCGCCGTCGTCCCGGCGCCGGACGTAGTCGCCGGAACGGTAGTAGCGGCCGCCGTCGGGCCCCGGCAGCTCCACCACCGCCCGGGCGGTGAGTCCGGGTTCGCCGCAGTAGCCCACCATCACCTGCGGGCCGCCGATCAGCAGCTCCCCGGTCGCGCCGTTCGCGACCGGCCGGAGCTCGTCGTCGACGACGAGGAGGTCGACGTGCGGCAGCGGGCCGCCGATCGGCAGGAACTCCTCCGTGTACCCGGCGATGTCGTCGGTCAGGTAGAGCGTCGCGCTGTGGGTGGTCTCGGTCGGCCCGTACCCGTGGACGTACGTGAGTCCCGGAGCGAAGGCGGCGAAGGCCCGCAGCACCGGCACCGGGCACGCCTCGCCGCCGAACCAGAGGCGCCGCAGGGAGCTCAGGTCGCGCCGGCCGGCGTCGCTGAAACGGCCGACCAGCATACGGATCACCGAGGGGATGAGCAGTGTGTCGGTGATCCGCCACTCCTCGACGGCCCGGGTGATCTGGGTGGCCATCCGCAGCCGGGGGAGCAGATGGACGCTGCCGCCGACCAGGAAGGTCGACCAGAGGTCGACGACCGAGGCGTCGAAGAAGAGCGGCGCCACGTTCAGGAAACGCATGCCGTCCTCGAAGCCGACCACCTTCTGCACCCCTTCGAGCAGGGCGCACAGGGCACGGTGGCTGATCACGACGCCCTTGGGCGAGCCGGTCGATCCCGAGGTGAAGACCACGTACGCGGGGTCGTCGGGGCTCCGGTCCGCCGGGTCCGCGGGACGTACCTCGCTCTCGGCCGCCGGATTCCACCCGCCGTCCCCGGGAGCGTCCCCGACGGTGACCACGCGGCCGGCCGGCGCGCCGTCGAGCAGCCCCCGGTGACCGGGCTCGACCACGGTGACGGTGGGACCGCACAGCCCGAGCAGCACGGCGACCCGGGCGGCGGGCAGCGACTCGTCCACCGGCACGTACCGGGCTCCGAGCCGCAGCGCCGCCCACATCACCGTCACCGAGGCGACGGACTTGTCCATCACCATCGCGACCGTGGAGCCCCGGCCGACGCCGAGTCCGGCCAGCAGGTCGGCCAGCGCCTGCGTCCGGCGGGCGAGGGTCCGGTAGGAGACCACCTCGCCGGTGTCGAGCGCCACCACGGCCGTGACGTCGCTCTCGCGGCGGCGTTCCAGGATCAGGTCGGCGAGCGTCGGCACACCCCCCTCCGGGTACGCGTTCATCCGTCCTCCTGCCAGGTGAGAGGGGATTCGAGCCGCCGCCGGATCGCGTCGAGCAGCTCGGGGAACGTCTCCATCTGCTGCTCGTACGAACCGAAGTGGCCCATGCCGTCCATCGCCGTGAAGTCGCTGCCCGTCAGTTCGTGCAGTTCCTCGGCGATCTCGAAGGGGACCCAGGGGTCGTCCTTGGAGTGGAACTGTGCGATGAAGCGCTGGTTGGCCCGGATGGCGTCCCAGTCCCACGGCCGGTCGAAGAACCCGCTGCGGCGCTCCAGTTCGAAGCCGCAGTCGGTGTGGTGTCCGGCCACGGCGAAGGTACCGAGCAGCGGCGCCGTCTCCGCGTACCGGAACGCGGCGAGCGCGCCGGAGGAGTGGCCGACGATCACCGTGTTCTCGTCGGGCCGGACGACATCCGTGAGGTAGGGCAGCCAGAACCGCATCCGGCCCTTGATCGGGTCCGGAAAGGTCTCGGCCACCACCCGGTGGCCGAGGGCCTCCAACTCCCGTCTGAGGTACGGGAACCAGATGCCCTCGACGCTCGCGCCGGCGTTCCCGTGGATCAGGACGATCCGCAGGTCCGCCCGGGAGCGGGGCCGGACGGGCCCCGCTCCCGCGTCCGGCCCCGTCGTGGAGATCTCAGACAGGGGACACCTCGTCGTCCAGGAGCTCCTCGAGCAGCTCGGACAGCGAACCCAGGGTCGCGAAGTTCTCGACGGTCAGCAGCTCGGGTTCGAGCTCGATGTCGTAGAACGTCTCGAAGGCCAGGGTCAGTTCGATCATCTGGGTCGAGTTCAGCGAGAGCCCGCCGTTGAACAGCGGGGTCCCGGATGAGAGCTCGACCCGCTGGTGCGGGAAGATCTCGGCGATGACCTTGCGGAGGTCGTCCTCGATGTCCGCCCGGGTCTTGCGGTCGCTCACCCTCGGTTCAGCTCCTCTCGGGCGCCGCGGCACCCTCGTCCTGCGGCTTCGCGGCCGTGACCTCTTCCGCCGTCTTCGGGCGGGTCTGCAGGAAGAGCGGGGTGCGCGGGATGTTCTGCGCGTCCTGGTGGAACGGGTTGCGCTTGTTCTTCAGCGACAGGTACATGGTGCGGCGGGCACGAGCCTTCTCCTCGTCGGAGTAGAAGAGGAAGGCGATGTTCCCGGCGTTCTCCCGGCCGACCTCGGTGAGGGTGACCTCCTCGTCGGTCTCCACGGCGTAGCCGCCCTCGACCAGCCAGTCGATCTCCCGGCGGTACTTCTCCAGGTTGGCCACGTCCGCCTTCTTCACGGTGCCGAAGACCGGGAAGAAGACCATGACGCGGTTCTCGACCTCGTCCTCGCTGCAGATGCGGCCCTGCTCGATCGGGATGATCCCGGCCTCGACCTCGCGCATCCACCGCTCGACGTCGGTGTGGTTGCGGTAGCTGCGCTCGCCCATGTAGTTCTCGGCGGCCGGACCGATGCCGAGTGTGTAGCTGGCGCGGTAACCGTTGCCGCCGCAGGCGTGGTTGAGACCGATCTCGCCCGGGTCGTCGAGCCGGGTGAAGAAGTTGATCAGCAGCTGCTTGTCGTAGCCGTACGCCGCGAGCCCGTCCTTGATCTGCCGGTACTGCTCGCGCTCGATGGCGCCCGACGGCTTGACGTCGGCGACCTTGCCGGCGCGGATCTGCTGGTCGAGCCGGGTGCCCTCCCACTGGTTGAAGCGGTAGGTCTGCACGAAGCTGGGACGCAGCTCGGCACAGATGCCCTGGAGGTCCTTGGCGAGGACCTCGTCGTCCTGCCCCGGCAGGTTGTACATCAGGTCGAGCGCGAAGGTGCGGATGCCGGCCTTGCGGATGTTCTCGGCCGTCTGGTGGACCTGCTCGACGGTGGCCTTGATGGTGAGCTTCTTGCGGATCTCCGGGTCGAGCGTCTGCACGCCGAAGGAGATACGGGTGATGCCGAGCGACTTCAGCATCTCGATGTAGCCGTCCTTGGAGAGCCCGAGCGGGCTGCCCTCCAGGGAGATGCCGTCGACCTCGCTGAGGTCGAACTCGCGGTGCACGGCCTCCAGGATGGTCGCCATGGAGTCCTGTTCGAGCGCGGAGGGCGTACCGCCGCCGAACTGGACGTACTTGATCTTCGTTCCCCGGAAGTACTTCGAGCGCGCGTTCCGCTCGATCTCCTTCACCATCGCCTGCACGAACCGCTTCTGCCGCTCGCCCTGGTACTTCGCCGCGGACTCCTTGAAGCACGCGCAGAAGTTGCAGAACGCTTCGCAGAACGGGATGTGGAAGTAGAGCAGGATGTCGGTCTGCTCCGGGTGCGACTGCCGGTCCAGGAAGGAGAAGTACTCCGCCTTCTGCGCCTCGTCGTCGAGGGCGTCCTGGAAGGCGCAGATCTTGGGGTAGAACCAGGTGACGTTGGTGCGCTTCTCGGGGCTCTCGAACTCGTCCTTCAGATAGAAGTTCGAGTCGAGCCCGAGCATGAAGGGGTTCTCGACTTGGGTCGTCATGGCCTCGGATCCCGCTCTCTGATCAGGAAGACTGGCTGGAGGGCTCCCCGTGGGGACCCCGGCTCTCGTGGAGGACCGGGTACTTGGCGCTCATCTCTCCATTGATCTCGATCCACTGGAGCTTCTCCTCCGGCAGGTCGACGTCCGCCCAGATGGCCTCGGGCGGGCACTCGGCGACGCACGCGTTGCAGTCGATGCATTCCTCGGGGTTGATGTAGAGCATCTCGGGGCCCTCGTGGAAACAGGCCACGGGACAGACGTCCACACAGTCCGTGTACTTGCAGCCGATGCACTCGTCGGTGACGACGTACGCCATGTTCTCGGTACCTCCGCGCTCTGTTTTCCCGGCGGTTGCGACGTGCCCGCCGCGGCTCGTGTCACAAGGGGTGTGACGCCCTCACGCGTGGACCGGCGCGACCTCGGTCAGCCGGCGCATCCAGCCGAAGCGGTCGACCGCCTCGCCCCGGTGGATGCCGTCGAGCAGGTCGCGGAAGCGCGCGGTCACGGGACCGGCCTCCTCGCCGGCGAGCCGGTACTCCTCGCCCTGGTGGCCGAGCGCGGTCACCGGCACCACGCCCGCCTCGGTGCCGGTGGCGAAGCACTCGGTGACGGTGCCGTCGGCGATGCCCTTGAGGACCTCCGCCAGCTCCACCGGCCGCTCCACGACCCGCGTCCCGGAGTCCCGCGCCAGCTTGACGACGGAGTCACGGGTCACACCGGGAAGGACCGAACGGTCCAGCGCCGGAGTGGTCAGGACCCCGTCGACGACGAAGAAGGCGTTGAGATTCCCGATCTGCTGCACGAAGCGGCCCTGCGGCCCGTCGAGCCACAGCACGTGGTCGTAGCCGTAGTTGGCGGCGACCTCGCCCGGGACCACGCCCGCCGCCAGGGAGCCGGCGTCGTTGATGTCGCCGGTGCCGCCGGGCCAGGCCCGTACATAGCCGT
The DNA here is from genome assembly GCF_014656215.1 of Streptomyces zaomyceticus. GTDB lineage: Bacteria > Actinomycetota > Actinomycetes > Streptomycetales > Streptomycetaceae > Streptomyces > Streptomyces zaomyceticus. Next base: position 90,052 of record NZ_BNBZ01000002.1, read on the forward strand.
CGAGGGTCATCGCGCGGACCGGCTTCCCGGCGGACCCGGCCGGGTCCGCCACCGCGGCGAGGACATAGAAGAGGCAGTCGTCGGCGGGGGAGGGGGCGAGCCCCCTGCCGTCGGCGGCGAGCACCGCGCGCAGATGCAGCGCGGAACCGGCCTCCTCGGGGAGCCACTCCCGGTCGAGCTCGACCAGGGCGCGGACGGAGGTCCACACCCGGTCGAAGTCGACCTGCGGCAGCGCCATACGGCGGGCGCCGTTGTTGAGCCGCTTGATGTGGCTGTCGGGACGGAACACGCCGACCGTGCCGTCCGCCATGCGGTACGCCGTGAACGCGTCCACGACGGTCTGGCCGCCGAGGACGGCGGCCGCGGTGGGCCTCAGCGCCGGGATCGTGTCCCGGTCGGCCACGGTCAGCCCCTGCCAGGTACGGCGCTTGCCCGTCCGCATGAAGAAGGCGTGATCGGTGAGGACCGGCACGGTCGACCCGTCCGCCTCCGGCCGCGGTCGGGGGGTGGCGGTGGGTGTGACCACCAGTTCGTTGCTCATGCGCGGACACCTTCCTTGTCCTCGAGGTCGACATCCTCGATGTCGACCTCTACGTCTGCGATGACCGAGGCGACCAGACGCTCGACGCGGTCGAGGGTTCCCTCGAAGTGGATACGGGCGACCCTGTTGCTGAAGATGTCGCCCGGGTCGAGAACCGTGCCCGGCTCCGCCTCCGGGACGAACTCGCGGAACTCGGCGGCTCCGGTGAACGGCTCGGCACCGCTCAGCGTCCCGGCGAACGGTCCGGGCCGGTCGGTGGTGACGAACGCGAGGCCCGCGCTCACCGGGGACAGCGGCCCCGGCTCGTGCCGCATCCCCCGGGCGGCGTCGGCCGCCGCGGCGCACAGGTCCACTCCGGGCCCGGCGAGCACGAGTTCGGGGATGTTGTCGCCGGCGAGCCGGGCGCCGACCTCGATCAGCACCGGCCCCCGGTCCCGGTCGACGCGGGTCTCGATGTGGAAGGGCCCCACCGACAGCTCGAAGGCCTTCACGACCCGCCGGGCGAACTCCTCCAGGAGCACCCCGTGCGGCGACTCGGCCGGCGCGGTGGCGATATGGCCCATCTCGAAGAAGTCGGGCTCCGCCGAGAGGAACTTGGTGGTGACGCTCGCGAGACGGGGGCCGTCGACGTCCACCCAGCCGTCCAGGGAGAACTCCGGCCCCTCCACGTACTCCTCCACCAGGGCCGCCCGGCGCGGGTTCGGATGGAACTTCACCTCGCCGGGGCCGTGCACGGTCGCGCAGGCGCGCGCGTACTCCTCCTCGTCACGGCAGAGGCTCACCATCAGGCTCCCGCCGCAGTCGACGGGCTTCACCACGACCGGGAACGGCAGCGGACACGGAGCCGCGGGCCCCGGCTCCACGAGCACCGAGCGGGGAAAGGCGACACCCCGCTCGGCACACCACCGGCGCATCACGTCCTTCTGCCGCACCGCCTCGGCCGCGTCCGCGCCGAGCGCCGGAAGACCGAGCGCCCTGGCGAGCTCCGCGCTCTCCGGCACCACGTACTCGAAGCCCGCGACGACACCGGTCGGCCGGACACCGGACTCCTCGACGAGACGGAGCAGCTCCGGCACGCCCCGGTCGGGATGCCAGTCGACGACGGTCGCGCCCGCCAGGACCTCCGGCGGCAGCAGCTCGGGGAACTGGGTGGGGATCAGACAGGGCACCCCGGACTCCACCACTCGGGCGGCGAGCCGGACCCCCGCCGACAGCGGTTGGACGACGATCAGCACGGCAGGACCTCCGACGACGCTCCGGCCAGGAACCGTTCGTCGTCCCCGAGGAAACCCCAGTCGGGAGCGGGAACGGGCGGACGCCGGTCGGATCGGGACATGAACAGGGTGCGGCGGGCGTGGAGTTCGGCGCCACGCAACGATTTCGCCCGGTACGAGGTGACACCGAGGTGGACGGTGTCCAGACCCCGCTCCAGGGCGAGCCGGAGCGGACCGTAGACCGTGGCCTCGAAGTACTCGCCGGAGGAACCGTGCCCGCCGGCGTAGTCGCAGCCGAAGACCCGCATGTGCAGCGTGCCGCCGTGCACGATCCCGAGGGCGAAGGCGGCCGGGCGGTCCCGCCCGTCGAGCACCTCGGTGATCACCACGTCGTCGGCGGCCGCGCCCTCGCCGCCGCCGATGCTCAGACAGCGGCGCAGATAGCGCACCGCGCCCTCCTCGCTCAGCTCCTCGCCGTGCCGGGCCTGCACCTGGACGACGAGCGGCGCGTACCGCTCCAGGTCCGAGGGGTCGGCGACCACGCTCCGCGAGCGGTAGCCGCCGCCGGCGAGCCGCTTCAGATCACGGCGCACCAGCGAACGCCGTGAGGAGGGCAGCGCCGCCACGTGCTCGTCGAGGCTCGCGCCGCGCGGCCGGACCACCGCCGTCGGCAGACAGGGGGTGGCGACGGTGGCGAAGCCGGGCAGCGCGGCCAGCGCCTCGGCCTCGTCCTCCGGCAGGTACCACCAGGAGACGTGCCCGGCACCCCGCTCCTCCGCCCGCTCCAGGAGGCGCTCGCAGAGGGCGGTGAGGAGCCGGCCGCGGTCCGCGCCGGACAGGCCGGGGCTGAGCAGCAGCCGGTTGTCGTACCCGGTGCGCGAACCCGCCAGGACCTGCACGTCCGGGGTGTACCCGAGCAGGGTGGTCTCGTTGTAGAGCGGATTGCTGTCACCGCCGGAAGCGGTGTGGAAGGGCACGAGCCCCCCGGTCGCCCCGCTCGCTTCGTCCCGGCCGACCAGATAGGCCGTGTCGAAGCCCCGGTCGCCCTCCTGGGAGACCGTCCAGCGCCGGGACGAGTAGAACCCGCCCTCGTCGAGCCACGACGACGCGTCGGTGCCGGTGGGGTCGAGCCGCGACCGCTCTCCCACCACGAAGGGTGTCAGCGTGCCGTCCATGCCTCGTCCTGCCTCTCGGTCGTGTACGTCCCCCTGGCCAGCACCCATGTGGCGACGACGCTCAGCACCGCGACGAGCGTCGCCGCCACCGGGGCCGAGGTGAACAGGAGCAGCAGGGCGGCGGCGCCGGCGCCGATCGGAATGGTTCCGAAGGCGAACGTCCGGTAGACGGCGTTCACCCGGCCCAGCATCCCCTCGGGCGAGACCAGTTGACGTCGCGTCAGGGAGTGCACGTTGTAGAAGGCCATGGCCGCGCCGTACACGAGCATGCTCGCCAGGAAGGCCACCGCACCCAGGACGCCGAAGCCCAGCGACCAGAGCGCCGCGAGCAGCGCGGCCTGGGAGACGAGCAGGGCCCACACCCAGGACCGGGCGCCGTCCCCGGCGCCGTACCGGGCCGTGGCCCGGGCACCGATCACACTGCCGATCCCGGCCGCGCTGAAGCCGAAGCCGAGGAACGCGACCGAGTGGTCGGCCTCCTGCACCACGGCGATGAAGAGCACGCTCAGCGCGACCTGTTCGGCCAGATTGAACAGCGAACCGGCCGCCACCAGCCGACGCAGCGGATCGGACGCCGCCACGGCCGTGAACCCGGCGCGGATGGAGGCGTTCTCCCGGGTGGCCCGGTTCCGCGAGGGCTTCGGCCGGGCCCGCAGCGCGGCCCCGCCGAACAGATAGGAGACGGAGTCCAGGGCGAGCGCGAGCCCCGGCCCGAGGCCGGAGACGACCAGACCGCCGATGGCCGGCCCGGCGGTCCCCGAGACCGCGTTGACCGCCGCCAGTTGACCGTTGCCGCGGGTCAGGTCCTCGGTCTCGACGGTGTCCGGGACGTACGCGAGCAGCGCCGTGTCGAACAGCGCGGTGAACGCGCCGAGCAGCACCGCCGCCGCGAACAGCGTCGCGTAGTTCAGCCACGCCGCCGCGGCCAGCGCCACCACCAGGAGCAGGACGACGGCCCGCGCGAAATGGGACGCGTAGAGGAGCGGCGCCCGGTCCCGCAGGTCCGCCAGTCTGCCCGCGAACGGGGTGACGAGAAGGACGGGTACGAACTGCGCGCCGCTCAGCAGGGCGATCTGCGAAGGAGACGCCCCCAGGTCGGCGGCGGCGAGGACGGGCAGCGCGACCAGGGTCAGCTGGGATCCGGCCGAGGACACCGCCTCGCTCACCATCAGCGCCCGGAACGCGGCCGGAAGCCTGCCCCGCCCGGCCGGTGACGACGTCTCCCGTGCGGTCCTGCCCATCACACCGTCCCGGTGGTGGAACCGGCGACGGGCTTGCCCACGTGCAGGGTGAACACCATCGGGACCGGCCCGAAGTTCTCCAGGACCCGCAGCCCCTCGGCCTGCGCCGCGCGGCCCGTGGTCACACAGGCGTCGAACTCCCCGGCCGCGCAGAGGGCGGCGGCCCGCGAGTTGCTGCTGGCGAGGGTGAGGGTCCCCCGGTCGGCCACCAGGCAGCTCGGGGCGGGATGGGAGACGATCGTCCGGACGACGGTGTCGTCCGACCGGCCCGCGAGCACCATGTCGTGGGTGTCCAGGATGAAGCTGTCGACCATTTCGAGACGGTGCAGGTTGCCGAAGACGAGGTCGTGCAGCCGGGGATAGACGGCGCACGCCAGGATGGCCTCGCTGCCGTCGAAGCCCATGACGTCGAGCCCGTCCTCCACCTCGGAGTGCAGCAGGACGGTGCCGGCGACCCCGCGCTCGGCGAACCAGTGGTGCGCGGCCTTCTCCAGATTGGTGCCGGAGGGGCCGAGGGTGTGGATTCTGGTGACTCCCGACAGCGCCCCGTCACGGTCGGTCTTCAGCGCCGTGCTCTCGCTCATGCCTGTCGTCCCTCGCCCTCGATCGCGACCGCTCCGGCTGCGCCGGTGACCGGCAGCAGCCAGCCGTGCGTGTCAGGTGTACGTGCGTGCTGGACGTCCAGGAGGGCGCCGCGGAGCCGTTCGGTCACCGGGCCCTCCTTGCCGTCCCCGACGACCAGGTCGCCGCCCGCGGTTCCGAGCCGGCCCACGGCCACGACCGCGCCGGCCGTCCCGCACGCGAACATCTCGGCCAGGGCGCCCGAGCGGACCCCGTCCCGGACGGCGTCGATCGCGGTGGGCTCCTCCGCGGCCGGCAGACCGAGGCCCTCGGCCAGGGCGAGGAGGGAGTCGCGGGTGATGCCCCGGACGATCGTCCCGTCGCACGGCGGTGTGGTCAGCCGGGGCCCGTCCTCGCCGTGCCACACGAAGAACACGTTCATGGTGCTGAGCTCCTCGACCCAGCGGCGTTCGACGCCGTCGAGCCAGAGGGCCTCGTCGTACCCGGCGGCCTGGGCCTCGGTCCGGGTCAGCAGGCTCGCCGCGTAGTTCCCCGCGCACTTCGCCTCGCCCGTGCCGCCCCGTACCGCGCGCACCGTCTCCGTGGCGGTGGTGACCGCGAGCGGACGGAACTCGGAACCGAAACAGGGGTCGGCGGGGTAGGCGAGGAAGACGCACCGGTAACTGCGCGAGGGCCGCAGGCCCATCTCGGCCTCCGTGGCGAGCAGCAGCGGCCGGATGTACAGACTCTGCCCGTAGCCGCCGGGCACCCAGTGCTCGTCCGCGGCGACCAGCTCGACGCAGGCCCGGACGAACAGCTCGGTGGGCATCTCGGCCATCGCGAGCCGCGCGGCCGAGAGGCCGAGGCGACGCCCGTGGTCGGCCGCCCGGAACAGGGAGACCGACCCGTCCGCGCCCCGGAAGGCCTTCATCCCCTCGAAGACGGCCTGCCCGTAGTGGAGCCCCAGGGTCGCGGGGTCCGTCGGCAGTGTGGCGTACGGCTCCAGCCGCGGCGCGGACCAGCCGCTCCCGGCCTCCCACTCCACGACGGCGACACGGCCGGTGGAGTGACGGCAGAAGCCGGGGTCCCGCAGGATCCGGTCCAGATCGGACGGTGCGGGCCGTTCGGGCGGCGCTGTCTCAGACATGGACCTCGGAACCCCACAGACCGATCGGTGCCAGCGGGCCGCCGTACCGGTCGGGCTTGCTCTCGGGGCGCCGCAGGAGCGTCCCGTAGAGGAAGTCCACGGCGCCCGTACGGTAGGCGTCGTCGTCCTCGACCGTCTCGATCTCCTCGATGCGCCGGACGAGTTCGCGGACGCACTCCACGATCTCCGCCTTGGAACCGAGAGCGCGCCGGCCGCGGCCGTCGTCCGTGAACAGCCCGTGCGCGGCCAGCCACGTGCCGAGCGCGAACCCCGTCCCGGAGTCGAAGTTCCGCAGCGGCTCGGGCTGCGCCGGGTAGCGGAAGAGCCGTTCGAGCAGGATGTACTCGAAGACGACGGGGCCGAACGGCACTTCCTCCTCGAAGCAGGCGATGGCCGACTTCATGTCGACCTTGAGCTCCTCCAGGAGCCCGGGACGCCACTTCGTCTTCAGCGCCAGGTGCTGGTCGAGCGGCCGGGGGCCGGTGTGGTGGAAGTAGTCGTGCATATAGCCCCAGACACATCGCGCCTGGTACACGTCCTCGGGGTCGATCCCGGGGGAGACGAGGCCGCTGTCACCGGCGAACGGGGAGCCGGGGCCGCACAGGCGCTCGGTGATCGCGAGGGTCTGGGCGTAGATGTCCACGTGCCTGTTGAAGAAGAACCAGGCGAAGTTCTGGTGGGTGCACCTGCTCGCCGCCGGGATGTTCTCGGGGAAGAACACCACGCAGTTGCCCTCCCGCAGCCCCCGCGAGGCGGACAGCAGCCGGGTCGACTGGAAGACGGCCTTCGGGTGCGGATAGACGTCCTGGAGGTACGGCGTGCAGTCGGGGTCCTGCCGGACCACCGAGAACGCCTCGATGTGTATCTCGTGACGGTCGCTGTTGGGGAGGATCACCGGGCCTATGTACGCGGCGGCCTCGCCGTCCGCCGGCGCGGGCACCGTGTCCCGGGTGGCGTCGAAGTCGGGAACGCCTTCGCACCCCAGCTTCGCCCAGTCGTCCAAGTCGGCAAGAGTGGCCGATATCTGACGCTCCGGCAGTAGACCGGAGAGCCCCTCCACGGTCGCGCGGACCTCGGCGAGGGCGGCGAGCGGATCACCCTCCCTCTCGCCGCTCCGCACCTCGCGGAGACGGTTCACGGCGGGCACGACCCGACGTTCGAAATCCAGTAGCTCGGCAACGGTACGCGGACCCACTCCACCCCCCACAGCAATGGCCCCATCAACGGGGCCGCGGGGCCCCGCTCGTCACACCTACGTCACAGCTCGGTCGGTCGCCAGGGACGCTAACACTCCAACTCGACAGGAAACAATGGATGTTCGAAGATCGGCGTGTCTCCGCCTCGACCTGCGCAGATACGCCGGGGCGCACCGGGACGCGCCGGTGCCGCGCCGTTCGACGCACCGTCACCTCCGCGCCGGAGCGCGCAGTGCCGCACGGGCCGCCCGGTACGCCTCGGCGGGGTCCGGGTGCGGGGCGGCGGCCGGCTGCCAGCCGCCGTGACGCTCGATGTACGGGTGCCAGAGCCGGTCCGGGCCGTAGCGCAGCTGGACGCGGGCGGGTGCGTCGGTGAGGTGGTTGTGATGGCGCTCCACCGGGGCGGTGGGGGAGGGGCGGAGCGGCTGGACGGCGTGCTCGGCGGCGGAGAGCAGGTCGGGGTCGGCGGGCCGCGGCGCGAGGCAGGTGGCGACGGCGGCCCGGCCGCCGAATCGGTGCGCGATGGCCAGAAGTCTCATCTCCCTTACAGAGAGGTCCAGTTGGGTTGCCGCGAGCTCCAGATGAGTGTCTCCGCTCCGGGCGATGAAGCGGACGATGTCGGCGGTGGTGTCGTCCGGGCCGTCGGCCTCGGAGAGGCCCGGGTCCCGGGGCGGGAGACCTGCCGTTTCGGGTGGTTCCGTGGCTTCGGACAGGTCCGCGGCGGCGCTCGAGGTGGCTTCGCCGGGAGTGCCTCCGGCGGGTGGGGCCCCCGGCCGGCCGAGGAGCTCGGCCGCGCGCGCCGCGGCGTCGGCGGTGAGCGCGCGGAGGGTGGCCAGATCGGGGAGCGGTGCCGGGGGAGGGTCGGTGAGGGAGTCCAGGACCGGCACGGCCCCGGGGGCGTCGTGGTGGGGGCCGCCACGAGACGACGGACCGGGGTGCGAGGAGCTCACGCCGGGCCTCCCAGGGTGACGAGATCGGCGAGTTCACGGTCGGACAGCCGGGCGAGACCGGTACCGCCGCCGCCGAGGACGGTGTCCTGCAAAGCCCTTTTGTGCGTGAGGAGTTGATCGATCCGGTCCTCGATCGTGCCCCGCGTGACGAGCCGGTGGACGGTGACGGTCCGCCGCTGCCCGATCCGGTGGGCACGGTCCGACGCCTGGTCCTCGACGGCGGCGTTCCAGCTCCGGTCGAAGTGCACGACATGGCTGGCCCTGGTCAGGGTGAGCCCCGTGCCGCCGGCCCTGACGGAGAGCACGAACAACGGCGAGCGGCCCGCCTGGAAGGCGTCCACGAGCTCCTGCCGCTGCCGGGTGTCGAGACCTCCGTGCAGGAACAGCGGACGGTGCCCGAGATGCGCCAGATGCTCGGTGAGCAGCCGGCCCATCGCCACATAGCCGGTGAAGACGAGCGCCGCCTCCCCGCGCGCGGTGATCGCCTCGACGAGCTCGGCGAGAGCCTCCAGCTTGGCCGAACGGGCGGTGAACTCCCCTGCCCGGGCGGCGCCGGGGTGCTGCTCGCCCCAGTAGTGCGCCGGGTGGTTGGTGATCTGCTTCAGGGCGGTGATCAGCTTGAACACCAGGCCGGATCGCGTGAGTGAGGGGGAGTGCGCGAGCTGCTCCATCGTCTCGCGGACGACCGCCTCGTAGAGGGCGACCTGCTCGGCGGTGAGCTCGACGATCCGCCGGCTCTCGACCTTCGCGGGCAGCTCGGGCGCGACATGGGGGTCGCTCTTCCGGCGGCGCAGCAGGAACGGCGCGATCAGCCGGGCGAGGGCGCGCGCGGCGGGGCCGTCCGGCTCGCGCTCGGCGGCGGCCGCGTACCGCGACCGGAAGACCTTCAGCGACCCGAAGAGGCCCGGGTTGGCCCAGTCGAGCAGGGTCCACAGCTCGGAGAGGTTGTTCTCCACGGGGGTCCCGGTCAGCGCCAGCCGGGTCGTGGCGGTCAGCGCGTGCAGGCTCCGGGCGGTGGAGGAGGAGTGGTTCTTGGCGTGCTGCGCCTCGTCGGCGATGACCAGGTCCCAGGTGCGGGAGGCGAGTTCGGCGTCACGGCGCAGGACGCCGTACGTCGTGAGGACCACGGTCCGGTCCCCGGTGAGGTCGAGGCTCCGCCGGGTGCCGTGGTAGACGGTCACGTCGAGCTTCGGGGCGAACCGGCGGAGCTCGCGCTCCCAGTTGGTCACGAGCGACGAGGGGCAGACCACGAGGACCGGACCGCTGTGCCCGCTCTCGTACCGGTGCAGGGTGTACGCGACGGCGGTGAGGGTCTTGCCGAGCCCCATGTCGTCGGCGAGGACCGCGCCGAACCCCACCCCGCCGGTGTGCGCGAGCCAGGCGAGAGCCCGTTCCTGGTAGCCGCGGAGGGTCGCGTCGAGCTCCCTCGGCGCCGGGACCGGGGCCGCGTGCTCGCCCCGGCGGAGGATGTCGACGACCTCGGCGAGACCTCCGGCCGCGCGGCACGGCACCGTCCGCCCGTCGACGGTCACGGTGCCCGTGAGGGCGGCGGTGAGCGCGTCGATGCCGGCGAGCCGGCCGAGTTCCCGGCGGCGTGCGCGGCCGACCGTGACCGGATCGAGCAGCACCCACCGCCCCCGGACCCGGACCAGGGGCCGGGCGGCTTCCGCGAGCGCGTCCATCTCGGCCTCGCTCAGCACGTCCTCGCCGAGCGCCAGCTGCCACCGGAAGTCGAGCAGCGCCCGCAGCCCGAACCGGGGCGCACCACCGGCGGTGCCGGGGTCCGCCGCACCGCCCGGTTCCGTGCCGACCACGGTGTGGGCGGACAGCAGGTCGCGCAGTCCGGCCGGCCAGCGCAGCACCAGCCCCGCGGCCGCCAGGGCGGGTTCGGCATCGAGGATCCCTCGGATTCCCGCCGCGTCCGCGACCAGCCGCCCGGGCGAGGAGAGCAGCCCCGACAGCACCCCGCACCGGCGGGCCGCGCGCTCCAGCAGGACGCGCACCCGCTCACGCAGGTGGTACGGCTCGACGTCCGCCACCGGCTCCACCAGCAGACGGCCGGTCAGCCGCCCGGCTTCGGCCTCCTCCTCGGTCGGTACGGCGAACTCGACGACGAGTCCGGGCGGAGGCCCGGTGTGCAGCCTGTCCTCGACCGCGTCCAGCCAGGGCCGTACCCGCTCGGCCTCCGCCTCGGGGAGCGGGCCGCCGGCCGGCGCGAGGAACGGGCCGGTGCCGAAGAGGACCGCGGCGGGGGGCCTCAGCAGCGAGTCGGCCAGGGCGTCAAGGAACGCGGCAACGGCCTCCCGCGCGGTCAGGTGCCGTCCCCGGTCCGGCACGGCGTGGGCCGGCGGCGGCAGACGGCCGGCGAGCTCCTCCAACGCCCGCGCGGTGGCGACCGGCAGCGGTCCCAGCCGCCACCGGTCCACCCCGTCCACGGTGAGCGCCGGACGGACGAGCCCCGCGGCGACGGCCCGGAGCCCGAGACGGGCCGCGTGCTCCCACTCCGTCGCCGTCGGATGCCACCCGGCGGCGCGGTCCTGCCGCAGCAGTACGGGCAGGGCGTCGGCCAGCGGAACCCGCCACCCCACCACCGGAGCGGCCGTGGCCGCCGGGCGCGGGAGCAGCTGCCGGCGCGCCACGGACAGCGGTGCCGGGAGCCCGGTGTCCGGCATGGGAGCCCCGTCGCCCCGGTGGAGCAGCAGCCCGGCCGGCTGTGCGTCCCACGGTTGGAAGGCGACGGCGCACCCGGCGGCGAGGGCCTCTCCGACGAGGTCCGCGACCGAGGTCCGCGGAGTGGGGGCCGAGGGCGCCGGGACGGGCTCGGCGAAACGGTCGGGAGGGAGGGGCGGGGCGGAGGGAGCGGGGCGGGGGCGGGGGACGGCCGGCGTGCCCGGCGTGACGGAGGGATCCCCGGAACGCGTGGGGGGAGTGCGCTCCGCGTCGCGGGCGACCAGCTCCTCCATCAGCGCCGAAGCCGCCGCGCGGCGCGCTTCCGCCCGGGTCTTCGCCCGGCGGGTGACCCCCACCTCCGCCCCGGTGCGGACGAGGGTGCAGGTGTAGGAGCAGGAGACGGTCTTCGGGGCCGCCGCGAACGTCGAATCGGGCTTGGAGATGACCTCCAGCTGGGTGTACTTGTTCAGGTACTTCACCGGATCCTGGCCCGGCGGCACCGGCTGGATCCGCGCCGCCGCCCGGGGCGGTCCGCCGCTGTCGGCGGCCCGTTCCTCGCGGGGCTCGGGGAGACCGGTGAGCTCCGCCAGGAGGGCGACCGCCCCGAGATGGACGGCCTGCCGCCGGTCGTGGCCGGTGCGTTCGGCGCCGTCGACCGTGCGGCCGTCGCCGCCCACCCAGCTCCAGCGGCAGGAGAACCCCCCGGTGGAGGCGAAGACCGAGTGCCGGGGCTCCGCGCCCTGTGCGTCCGCGTGCCAGCGCAGCAGCGTGGCCGCCGCCGACTGCATGCGCGCGGTGAGCCGAAGGGCGCACAGACGCAGCTCGCGCCACCCGGGACCCCGGGCGCCGAACAGCAGCAGTTGGACGTCCCGGTGCCGGAGCCGCGCCGCCCCCGCCCGGCGGACGACCTCGGCCGTGAGCTCCCCTCCCGGTTCGCCCGCCGCCGTCACCCGGGTGTGCAGCAGCGCGGCGAACGCCTCCGTTCCCATGCCGGGCAGGGACAGCCGTCGTCCGCCTCCGGGCTCCCCGTCCGGCCCCTCGACCCCGGCGAGCCGGCGCAGCAGCGCCCGGGCGGCGGACCGGCGGGCCAGGGCCGCCGTCGGCGCGCTGCGCGCGGGACCGGTCACCTGTGCGTCGCCGGGCCCGATCCGTACCGCCGCCGTGTGCAGGACGTGGCCGTTCGGCAGGTGCTCCGAGGATTCCTCGTACGTCGGCGGTGGCCAGAACTCGAGCTGCGCGTGCGCCAGGAGAACCTGCTGCGGTACCTCCGGCGTGTTCTCGAGGGCCTCGGCCGCGAGCCGGCGGGCGGTCAGCCATGCCGGGTGGTCGTCGGTCACCAGGAGCAGCATCCGCAGATCCCGCTGCGTCAGCTTCCCCGAGCGCGCCAGCCCCTCGGCCTCGGACACGATCCCGGCGTCGAACCGGCCCGTCACGACGGCTCTCCCGGCCCGCTCGTGCCACGCGGACCGGGCACCGGCCGTCCTGAGGTCGCCGGACTGCCGGACACCGTCGATCTGCGGAGGACGACCACCCAAGAGGAGACCCTTCGAACGCGTAACGTGATGACTCGTGTGCGCTCAGTATACGGATCCGGGCGGTCCTTGATCGTCCAACAGTGTTCGGACCGGCCGTAGTTGCCCGGAACGCGGCACCGCCCCGTACGCCGGGGCGTACGGGGCGGTGCGTCGGGAGGCGTCCCGTGGATCAGCCGGGGAGCGGCGCCCCGGCCGTGGCCCGGGCGTCGGCCGCGGCCGTCCGGCCGGCCAGGACCTTCTGGGCGAGGACGCCGAAGACCACGCCGAACACCGCCCAGAGGACCGCCTGGACGGCCAGTGAGGCCAGCCTGAACTCCCAGAGCAACGCGGCGGGGAAGCCCGCCTGGACCGCGTCGTCGTTCGCCGGGAGCAGCACGAAGGCGACAGCCGTGACGACGAGGAACCCGGCCGCGGCGGCGAGGGTCGCGTTCCAGTTGCCCAGGCGCGGTGCCAGGCGTCGCCCGATGATGACGGCCGCGAGCCCGAGGAGCACGCTGAGCAGGATCATCAGGAAGAACAGCGTGGTGCGCTTCCCGATGGTGTCGGGGTTGCCGACGGCCGGCGGGGTCGCCGGATACTTCAGGAACGGCACCAGATAGACGGTGGTGAACGCCGCCGCCGCGGTCAGCGCCGCGGTCGCCCGGGGGCCGAACCGGCCGACGCGGCCGAGCGCGAAGGAGAACGCGAGCGCGGCGATGCCGCCGAGCGCCACTCCGTAGACGAGGACACCGGTGGCCAGGCCGAAGGTCGACTGGACGGGGCGGCTGACCGCCTCCTCCTCTTCCTCGGCGGCCTCCGCGCCCGCCGCGGCGCCGTGACCGGCGTGCGTCTCCTGCGCGGCGGCCTGGGCCTCCTCCACGGCGATGGAGCCGTTCACGGGGGGCTCACCCACCACATAGGCGACGGCGAAGGCGAAGAGGCCGGCGACCAGGCCCGCGAGCATGCCGCGGACCAGCAGGGATCTCACAGTCGAGGCGTGCATGTGCGTATCGCCTCTCAGTGGCAGGGGAAGCCGAGCAGATGGCGACCGTCGTGCACCCACTCGTGCACGTCGGAGCCCGCGATCAGGGACGTGGCGCCCTGCTCGGCGCCCACGAAGTACAGCGCGACGAGCGCGAGAAGACCGACGAAGAACGCCCAGGGAAGGACGGCGGATACGGGCAGCGGAGCCGGAACGGCCTCGGAAGGGGCGGAAACGGCAGCGGAGACGACAGCCTCGGCCATGATGGAACCTCCTGCGGGAACTCGCGTCCCTGACGGTGGTGCAGGACGACGGTCCGCGGGTCTGACTCGCCGTGACACCGCTCCGTATCGGGAGGGCGGTGCCCGGCTCACAGTGGCGCGACCGTGCCGGATTTCCACCGGACTTCCGTCTCGCCGTCGTCACGCTGTTCAAATGTCGCCTGAAGGTACCGCGCACCGGGTCCGCCGCCAAGGGCGTGAGGCCTGAATCACCTTTGCGCGCCCCCCGGGTGGGACGCGGCCCGGGGATACCCTGGGCGCCGCCCCAGGCGCCCACCGAGAAGGAAGCCGATGACCGTCCGGCTGACGCTGATCTCCCCCGCCCCGAGCGGAGCCCTGCACGACGTCGCGTTCGACGACGACAGCCCGCTCGACCCCGCCGGAATCGCCGGCGCGCGGGCCGTGGCGTCCGCCGTCGACCCGTCCTCCCGTGCGTACTCCTCGCCGTCGGTCCGCTGCCGGGCCACGGCGGAGGCCCTCGGCCTCATGGCGCGGCCGGAGCCCGAACTCGCGGGCTGCGCCATGGGTCGGTGGAAGGGGCGTTCCCTCGCGGCGGTGGCGGCCGCCGAGGAATCGGCGGTCGGTGTCTGGATGTCCGATCCGGCGGCCGCCCCGCACGGCGGGGAGTCCCTGCGCGATCTGCGGGTACGGGTCGGAGCCTGGCTGGACGCCCTGCTCTCCGGCTCCGGACGCGTCACGGCCGTCGCCGAACCGGACGTGATCCGGGCCGCGCTGGTCCACGCCCTCGGGGCACCGGACGAGGCGGTGCTGCGGCTGGACGTCCGTCCCCTGACCGCCGTCCACCTCAGCGGGCGCGCAGAGCGCTGGAACCTGCGTGTCGGCGGCCCGCTCGGACCCGCGTAGCTCCCGTCCGGCGACAGGTCCCGCCCGGTCGGGCCGGAGCCCCACGACCGGGCGGGACCCACGGTCAGGCGGGGCGCCCGCCCCACTCGCGGAGCAGCAGATAGCCCAGATAGGCGCCGCCGACGGCCATCGTGTACAGACCGACCGGCAGGTTGTCGAAGAGCGGCAACTGCTGGGCGGCGAGGTCGGCGAGGACCAGGAGCAGCGCCCCCAGGAGGGTGGACATGACCAGGTGCGGGCCGCCGCTGCGCGTGACGCGCTTGGCGATCTGCGGCGCCGTCAGGGAGACGAACGCGATGGGTCCGGCCACGCTCACGGCTCCCGCGGACAGGACGATCGACAGCGCGATCGCCCAGGTCGCGGTCCGGCCGGGGCGGGCGCCCAGGCCGGTGGAGAGGTCGTCGCCCATCTCGCCGATGCTCAGCGGGCGCGCCAGCAGCGCCGCGAGGGGCACCGAGACGAGCAGCACGGTCCAGATGGTCGCCGCGTCGTCCCAGGAGCGGGCGGAGAGACTGCCGTTGATGTAGGCGGTCAGGGCGCTGGCCTTGTCGCGCTCGACGGCGTACACCACGTACTGGGTCAGTGCCGTCGCCATCGCGGCCACGCCGATACCGGCGACCACGAGCCGTCCCGGGCTGCGGAATCCGGTCCCGGTGGCGAGGAAGACGACCGCCATCGCGAGGACCGCGCCGAGCAGGGAGCCGACGGCCACCGGCATGACGTCGGGCAGGAACAGGGCGGCGGCCGCCGCTCCCGCACCCGCGCCGGAGCCGAGCCCGATGACATCGGGGCTGCCGAGCGGATTGCGGGTCACGGACTGGAACAGCGCGCCGGACAGGCCGAACGCCGCGCCGGTGGCGATCGCCACCACGAGCCGCGGCCCGCGCAGCCTGTTCAGGACGAAGGCGTTCTTGCCCGTGGCGTCCCCCGCGAGGGCCGACGGCAGATCGGGCAGGTCGATGCCGAGCCTGCCCATCGACAGGGTGGCCACCGCCGCCCCGCAGAGCAGCAGCAGGGTCACCGCGGCGGCGATCACGGAGGTGCGGCGCACGGGTACGGCGACCCAGGGGCCGATCCTCAGCACACCACGGCCCGCGGGCCGTTCCGCGCGCGGCGTCGGCTCCGCGGTGCCGCCGGGAGCGCTGTCCGGGAGGTCGGTCCGGTCGGCGGTCTTCATCCCGCTCCCCTCATACGGCGGACGGCGAAGAGCAGGGCGGGGGCACCGACGAACGCGGTGACGACCCCGACCATCAGCTCCTGCGGGCGCAGCACGACCCGGCCGATGACATCGGCGAACAGCAGCAGCGTGGGTCCCGCGAGGGAGGTGAGGAGGATCTGGGCCCGGAAGTCGGCGCCCACGAGCGCCCGGACGAGGTGCGGGACGGCCAGGCCCACGAAGGCGATGGGTCCGACGGCCGCCGTCGCCGCGGCGGCGAGCAGGGTCGCGGCGAGCAGCCCCGCGCCCTTGACGCGGGCGGGGCTGATGCCGAGGGAGGCCGCCTTGTCGTCGCCCATCGCCATGGCGTTGAGCCCCGGGGCGAGCAGCAGGGCGAGCGCGAGGCCCACGGCGGCGAAGGGCAGGACCGCCCAGAAGGCGTCGAACCCGCGGCCGCCGAGCGCGCCCACCACCCAGTAGCGGTACGTGTCGAAGACCTGTGGCTTCGACAGCGCGACGGCCTGGATGAACGCGGCGAGGACGGCGGAGAGCACCGCGCCGGCGAGCACCAGGCGGACCGTTCCGCCGCCACCGCCCGCGGTGCCGACGACATGGACGACGACACCGGTCACCAGGGCGCCGATCAGGGCCCACCAGATGGTCTCCCGCTGCCCGGAGGCGCCGAGGAAGGCGGTGGCGGCGACGATGCTCGCGGACGCGCCCGCGTTGATGCCGAGAAGTCCCGGCTCGGCGAGCGGATTGCGCGTGATGCCCTGCATCAGGGTGCCGGCGACGGCGAGGCAGAGACCGGCGAGCACACCGAGGGCGGTGCGCGGGTAGCGGCTCTCGATGACGGTACGGGTGTACTCGTCGCCGCCGCCCGTGACGACCCGCAGGACGTCACCGGCGGAGGTCGGCCTGCTGCCGAACATCACGCTGGCGAGCAGCGCGAGAGCGAGCAGCACCAGGCACAGGACGGCGGCCATGACATGCCGGGCAGGGCCCCGCCGTACCACGGCGGGGCCTCGACCGGTGCTGGAGAGTGTGGTCACCTCGGGACCGCTGTTACTTCCCGGCCTTGGCGACGGCCTTGTCGATCATCGGGAGGTAGCGCTCGATGCTGTACGGCACCGTCAGCGGGTTGATCATCGACGAGGCGGTGACGAAGGGGGTGTCGTGGCTGTAGACGAGCGCGTTCTTCTTCACGGCGGGGATGGCCGCGTACAGCGGCTGGGCCTCGACGGTCTTGCGGGACTTCTCGTCCATGTAGAAGGTGAAGGCGATGTCGCTCTTCGCCAGCTTGTTGGCGTTCTCCAGGCCGATCAGGGCGGAGTCGGTGCCCTCGGTCTCCTTGAAGGTGTTCACGATCGGGTCGACCTTGAGGCCCAGCTTGGAGACCATGGCCACGCGCTGCTCCTCGGGCTTGAAGATGCCGAGGGTGCCGGGGCCGGTGTTGTAGATGTACGAGAACGTGACGTTCTTGTAGTGGGGGCGGGACGCGGCCGCGTCGGCGAGCTGCTTGTCGATCTTCGACTCCAGCTCCTTGGCCTTCTCCGGCTGACCGAGCGCCTTGGCGACGATCTCGATCTGCTGGTCCCAGTTCGTGCTCCACGCCTTCTCGGGGTAGGCGACGGTCGGGGCGATGTCCTTCAGGATGTCGTACTGCTTCTGCGTGAGACCGGACCACGGGGCGAGGATGACATCGGGCTCGAGCTCGGTGATGGCCTCGATGTCGAGCTCCTCACCGCCCTTGAACTGCTTGGGAAGCGTGGCGCCGGACTTGGTCACGGCCTCGTGGATCCAGGGGAGGTAGCCGGACTTGTCGCTGCCCCAGGGGTACTCCTCGATGCCGACCGGGACGTTGCCGAGGGCGATGGCGGTCTCGGCGGAGCCCTGACCGAGGGTCACCACGCGCTTCGGCTTGTCCTTGATGACGGCGTCGCCGAGGGCGCTCTTGATGGTGACGGGGAAAGCGCCCGCCGGGGCCTTGCTCGCCGACCCTGCCGCGTCGTCCTTTTTGTCGTCCGAGCCGCACCCGGTCACCATCAGGCCGAGCGAGACCGCGGCGGCGCCCGCCACGAGGACGCGACGGCGAAGGGGGGTGAACACAGAAGGCATGGTGGATCCTTGTCTCCGGGCAGGGGGATGTGCGAGGCCCCGACTGAGCGCCCCACGGACGTGTGTCCGCGGGGCAGCGATCAACTCGAAGCTTGTTAGGTGAGCCTAACCTATTCCTTTCCGTGTTCGAGCACCAGGGGGTTCGGTCCCGGTGCGATCGACACGGCGCCCCCTACGGCGCGACGGCCTTCCGCAGGGTCCGCAGGCACAGGGAGAGGGCCGTGTGCTTGGGGGTGCCCTGGTCGCGCGCCTGTATCCAGGCGGCGTACAGCAGTGCCCACATGACGTCCTGGAGCCAGCTGACGTCCACCTCGGGGTCGAGCGTCCCGTCCTGCTGTCCGCGCCGGACGAGGGCGAGCAGGGCCAGGTCGGCCGCGGACTCCTCCTCGATGCCGGACCAGGCCACGAACTGCGGCACGTCGTACAACAGGAGCATCCGGTCGCCGAGTTCGAAGTACTCCAGGCAGAGCCGCTCCATCGCCTCGGGCGCCGGCCCTTCGTCGAGCCGTGCCCGCTCGGACGCGGCGGCGACCCGGTCCCGCACGTCCGTGCCGATCGCGGCGAGCAGGTCGGAGCGCTCGGGGAAGTAGCGGTGGACGGTGGTCCGTCCCACCCCGGCCGCCTCGGCGACATCGCCGAGCGATGCGCTGTGGTCGGCGGTGAGTACGGAGACGGCGGCGTCGAGGATCGCGCGCCGGGTGCGGGCGCGCGTGGCGCTCTCGCGGGTGGCCGCGCCTGGCGCGGGAGTGTCGTCGGACCCCATGCGCACACGGTAACCCTTGATGCCGTTTGGGAAACCCTTTGACCTTTCTGGAACAGAGATGTTCCATTGTGGGTATGAGCGATTCCCTTGTGCCCCGTCTGAGCATCCTGTGGTCCTTCGCCCGCCCGCACCGGCGCACCCTCCTGCGCGGCCTGCTCCTCGCCCTGATCGCCTCCGCCCTCGGCCTCGCCACGCCCATGGTCACCAAGCAGGTGCTCGACGCACTGGGCAGCGCGTCCTCCCTCACCGGCCCCGTGACCGCGCTCGTCGTCCTGCTCGTCCTCGGCTCCGCGGTGTCCTACCGGCAGTGGACCCTGCTCGGGACACTGGGGGAGCGGGTGGTCCTCGACGCCCGCGAGTCGATCGTGCGGCGCTTCCTGCACGCCACCGTGCCCGGCGTCACCCGCAGCCCCACGGGTGAGCTCGTCACCCGCGTCACCTCCGACACCGTGCTGCTCCGCGAGGCCGCCGCCTCCTCCTTCGTCGGCCTGATCAACGGGGCGGTCATGCTGGTGGGCAGCCTCGTCCTCATGGGAGTGCTCGACCCCGTCCTGCTCGCCACCACCATGGCCGCCGTCGCCCTCGTCGGCCTGGCCTTCGCCTTCCTGATGCCCGGGATCGCCCAGTCGCAGCAGCAGGCCCAGGAGCACATGGGACGGCTCGGCGGCGTACTCGAAGGCACGCTGCGGGCGATCCGTACCGTCAAGGTCAACCGCGCGGAGGAGCGCATGACCGAGCGGATCATGGCCGACGCCCGCGCCTCGGCCGAGCACGGGATCCGGTCCGTCCGCCGCGAGGCGCTGGCCTGGACGATCGCCTGGTCCGGCGTCAACCTCGCCATCATCGCGATCCTCGCCGTCGGAGCCTGGCGCGTCGGAGAGGGCAGGCTCGACGTGTCCGGTCTGATCGCCTTCCTCCTCTACGCCTTCGCCCTCATGGATCCCATCACCGAACTGAGCCAGAACGTGACCGCCCTGCAGTCCGGCATCGCCGCCGCCGAACGCATCCGCCAGGCCGACGCCCTGCCCTCCGAGGCGGCCTCCGCCGGCTCGGGCGTCCACACCGGGCCGGCCGGGGACGACGTACCCGTCCTGGAGCTGAGGAACGTCACCGCGGCCTACGGCCCGGACACCGAGGCAGCCGTACGGGACATCGACCTCGTGATCCCCCGGCGCGGGCACACCGCCGTCGTCGGCCCCTCCGGGGCGGGCAAGACCACCCTGCTCTCCCTGGTCCTGAGGTTCCTGGAACCCACCGGCGGAGAGCTGCTCCTCGACGGCCGGCCGTACCGCGAGCACGCGCACGCCGACATCCGGGCACGCCTCGCCTATGTCGAGCAGGACACCGCCGTCGTCCCCGGGACGATCCGCGACAACCTGCTGCTCGCCCGCCCCGGGGCCACCACCGAGGAACTCCGCGGCGTCCTGCGGGACGTACGGCTCGCCGAGAAGGTCGACTCCCTCGACGAGGGACTGGACACGCCCCTCGCGACGGCGAACGTGTCGGGCGGCGAGCGCCAGCGCATCGCGCTGGCCCGCGCGCTCCTCGCCGCCCCCGACGTCCTGCTCCTGGACGAGGCCACCGCGCAACTGGACGGCCTGACCGAGGCGGCCGTCCAGGAGTGCGTCCGCTCCCGCGCCGGGACCGGCGCCGTGGTGACGATCGCCCACCGCCTGTCGACGGTGGTCGACGCGGACACCATCGTCGTCATGGAGGCGGGGCGCGTCCGGGCCAGGGGCCGGCACGAGGAACTGCTCGTATCGGACACGCTCTACCGCGATCTCGTGGAGTCCCTCCGGATGGCCGCCGTCGCCGACACCGGCGTCCGTGCCACCTGAGCACGGTCGGCGGGCCGGGCGACGCCCACGGCGACGGCGGCGACGTGCCCGTCGGTGAGGAGCACGTCGTCGAGACGGAGACCGGAGACCTGGGCGGGTTGGAGAGCCGTGCCGACATACGGCTCGGCGGCGCCCCGGGTCAGGGCCACCCCCGTCGCCTTGAGCACGGCCTCCTTCCGGGACCAGCACCGGGCGAAGGCGCCCGCCCGCGCGGACGCCGGAAGGGACGCCAGCTCCCGCTGCTCCCGCGGGTGGAGGGCGGACCTCACGTCGTGCACGAGACCGTCGGCCGGCACGGTCTCCACATCCACCCCCACCGGCACGGAGGCGAACGCCACCAGCACCCGGTCGCCCGCGTGGGACAGCGAGAAGTGCACACCGTCGTGACCCGCGAGGTAGGGCTTTCCGTGGGGGCCCTCGCATCCGGCGCACGGGTGCCGGCCGAACACCAGCCGGTCGGGACGCTCGTCCACGTACGCGCCCAGGACGATGCGCAGCAGCACATGGGCGACCACGTACCGGTCGGCGTCCGGCGTGCGCACGAACGCCCCGGCCCGCGCCCGCTCCCCGGAGTCGAGCAGCGGGGCGAGGGCGTGGGCGGACGCCCTGTTCGGATACACGGACGCGGCCACCACCCCGGGATGCCCCGGCAGTTCCTCGTAGCGCACCGGACGCCTCAGAAGACCCGGTCGGTCGTCGTGACCACGGCGCACCGGCCGGCCGCCCACTCCAGCGCCATCCGGTGCTCGCGCTCGGAGAAGTCGGCCACGGCGTCCGCGACGACGAAGGCCTGGACGTCCCGCATCCAGGCGTCGCAGGCGGTCATCAGGACACCGATGTGCGCGTACACACCGGTGACCACGAGCTGGTCGCGCCCCTGCTCGCGCAGCCGCTCCAGAAGGTCGGTGCGGACGAAGGCGCTGTACTTCCACTTGGTCAGCAGGATGTCGCCGTCACGGGGGGCGACGGCGTCCGCGATGGCCACGGCGTGCGGGTCGGCCGGGACCCCGGGGCCCCAGAAGTCCTGCTGGAGACCGCGCTCCTCGGGGCTCTGGCCGCCGGGCTGGGCGGTGTACACGACGGGCACGCCGAGCCGGGCGGCCTCCGCGCGGAGCCGGCCGAGGTTGGCGAGGAGGGCGGTGAGCGGCTCCGCCTCGGCGTCGAACGGGGTGAGGAAGTGGTTCTGCAGGTCGTGCACGAGGAGCACGGCGCGGTCCGGGTCGACGGTCCAGTCCACCCGGTTGGCGGGGAGTTCGCCGGGGCGTGGCATGGGGTAGGGCGCGACGGTGGGCAGGGTCATGACGGTTCCGTTTCGGCGGGTGCTGGTGCTGTGCTGTTGCTGGTTCTGTCGCTGTGACCGGGCGGGCCGGGCAGGGAGCGCGGTGTCGGGGTCAGGCGGCCGGCGACGTCCGGGCGCGCAGGTCCTTCTTGGACACCTTGCCGACACCGGTCGTGGGGAAGGTCTCCACGAAGACGATCCGGTCGGGGACCTTGAAGGCGGCGAGACCGCGGTCCCGGACGAACCGCTTCAGCGCGAGCGCCCCGACCGCCGGGGCGTCGGCGCGCGGAATGACGTACGCGCAGCTCCGCTCGCCGAGGTAAGGGTCGGGCTCGGCCACCACGGTGGCGTCGTGCACGGACGGGTGGGCGAGCAGATGGTTCTCCACCTCCTCGGCCGCGATCTTCTCGCCGCCCCGGTTGATCTGGTCCTTGGCCCGTCCCTCGACGACCAGGTGCCCGCTCGGGGTGACCCGGACGAGGTCGCCGGTGCGGTAGAAGCCGTCCGGGGTGAAGGCGCGGGCGTTGTGCTCGGGGGCGTTCCAGTACCCGCGGATGGTGTAGGGGCCGCGGGTCAGGAGATGGCCCGTCGTGCCCGCGGGCACGTCCTGGTCCTCGTCGTCCACGACCCGGATCTCGTCGTCGGGGGAGATCGGCCGGCCCTGGGTGGTGACGACGGTCTCCGTGTCGTCGTCGAGCCGGGTGTAGTTGACCAGCCCCTCGGCCATCCCGAAGACCTGCTGGAGCGTGCAGCCCAGCGCGGGCTTGACGCGCCGCGCGGCCTCCTCGCCGAACTTGGCCCCGCCCACCAGCAGCACGTCGAGGCTGGAGAGCTCGTACGCGGTCGCGGCGGCGGCGTCGGTCCAGACGAGCGCGAGCGGGGGGACGAGGCCGGTGATGGTGACGCCCTCGTCCTGGATCAGCGGGAACGCCACGTCCGGCGCCGGCTTGGGGCACATGACCACGCGGCCGCCGGCGTACAGGGTGCCGAGCGAACCCGGTGAGGAGAGCGGGAAGTTGTGGGCGGCGGGCAGCGCGCAGAGGTACACGCTGTCGGCGTCGACCCCGCAGATCTCGTTGGACCCGCGCAGCGAGTAGATGTAGTCGTCGTGTGTCCGGGGGATGAGCTTGGGCACGCCGGTACTGCCGCCGGAAAGCTGGAGGAACGCCAGGTCGGACGGCGCCGGTCCGGTGAGGGCCACCGGCTCGGCCGGAACGTCGGCCAGTGCCTCGAAGGCTCCGGCGTCCGCACCGGCGACGAACACGTGCCGCAGCGAGGGCGACTTGGCGAGCACGGTGGTCGCGAGGGCGCGGTGGTCGAAGCCCGCTTCCTCGCCCGGGATCACATAGGCGACCGCCTCGGTGAAGGAGCAGAAGTAGGAGATCTCCGACTCCCGGTGGGCGGGCAGCGCGAAGACCGGCAGCGCGCCCAGCCGGAAGAGCGCGAAGATCACCTCGAAGAACTCGGCGACGTTGGGGAGTTGCACGACGACCTTGTCGCCGGTGCCGATACCGCGCGCGGAGAGGCCGGCGGCCAGCCGGTCGGCACGGAGGTCGAGCTCGCCGTAGGTCCAGGCACGGCGGGTGCCGCCCGGACCGGCGTGGTCGACGACGGCCACACGGTCGGGATGGGCCTCGGCGCGCTCGCGGAGCACGGCCCCGAAGGTCTCTCCCCGCCACCAGCCGGCCGCGCGGTAGCGTGCGGCGGCGTCGGCGGGCCACGTGGGCGTGGTGTCCGGGGCCGGGGGCAGGGTCGGTGCGGTCACAGCTCGGCTCCCACGGCGTTCAGGAACGTACGGAACTTGGCGGCGGTCTCGGCTGTCTCGTCCTCGGGCACGGAGGCCGAGACGACGCCGGCGCCCGCGTACAGGCGCAGCGTGCGGTTCTCCGCCTCGGCGCAGCGGATGGTGACGACCCATTCGCCGTTGCCCTCCGCGTCGCCCCAGCCCACGATGCCGGTGAAGAAGCCCCGGTCGAAGGGCTCGGTCTCGCGGATCACCTGTCTCGCGAGGGGGGTCGGGGTGCCGCAGACCGCCGGAGTGGGGTGGAGGGCGGAGGCGATCTCCAGGGCCGAGACCTCGGGGCGCGCGAGGGTGCCGGTGACGGTGGTGGAGAGGTGCCACATGGTGGCTGTGCGGATCAGGGACGGCCGGGCGGGGACCTCGATGGCGGAGCAGTACGGAGCCATCGCCTGGTGCACGGCGTCGATGACGACGGCGTGTTCGTGCAGGTCCTTGGCGGATTCGAGCAGGGCGGCGGCGCGGCGCACGTCCTCGGCGAGGTCGTCGCTGCGGGGGGTGGAGCCGGCCAGCGGGTTGGACACCAGCCGGTCGCCGCGCCGGGAGACCAGGAGTTCGGGGCTGGCGCCGAGCAGTGTGCGGCCGGGGCCGGTGGGCAGCGCGAAGGTGTAGCCGGCCGGGTCCCGGCGGGCGAGCCGCTGGAGCATCGCGGGGACGTCCGGCTCGTCGGGGCCGGTCAGTTCCAGGGTGCGGGCGAGGACCACCTTGCTGAACTCGCCCTTCCACATGCGGTCGACGGCGGAGGCGACCCCCTTGGCGTACACCTCCGGGTCGGGTTCGGGCCGGACCTCCCAGGCGACGGCCGGGGGCTCGGCCGCGGGCAGCGCGACGAGCGGGTCGAAGGCGAGCGCGGGACCGGTGCGCAGGGCCTCCGGTATGACGAGCGCGGCCGGCGCGTCCGGCTCGAAGGGGAGGGCGCCGATGACGACCGGGGCGGCGCGGCCTTCGGAGCGGGCCGCCCGCAGGGCCGCGACCACCCGCTCGGCGACCGGGGCGGGGCCGTGCGGGACCTCCCGTTGGACGCCGTGGGCGAGCAGGGTCCGGGTGGGCGTGGCGAGGAACCTGTCGCCCCGGCGGAAGGCGTCGAGCAGCCCGGTGGCGGCTCCGACGGCGGAGGAAGGGTCTGCGGGCGCGGACGTGTGAGCGGCGACCTGATGGACCGTCGACACGGGAGGCTCCTTGGATTCGGTCGGAGGGTGGGGGTTCGGCGGGCGGTTCCGTACGGGGTGGCGGGGCGGTGGGGCCCGGGCCGTCAGCGCAGGGTGGCGCCGCCGTCGACGTAGATGTCCTGCATGGTGATGTGGCGGGCCCGGTCGGAGGCGAGGAAGACCACGGTCTCCGCGATGTCCTCCGGGTCGGCGATGCGGCCCAGTGGGATGCCGGTGCGGTGGGCGGCGGCGTCGCCCTCGATCACACGCCGGGGGCCGGACGGTCCGTCCCAGAGCGCGCGTTGCATGGGGGTGTCGGTGGAGCCGGGGCAGACGGCGTTGCAGCGGACGCCCCGGGCGGCGACCTCGAGGCCCAGACACTTGGTGAAGGCGACGGCGGCGGCCTTGGAGGCGGCGTAGGCGCTCATTCCCGAGCGGGGGATGCCGGCGGCGTTGGAGGCGACCGTCACGACGGAGCCGGAGCCCCGGGCGGCCATTCCGGTGACCACGGCCCGGGAGAGGTGGAAGACACCGGTGGTGTTGACGGCGAAGACGTCCGACCAGTCCTGGTCCGTCAGGTCGAGCGCGGGTCCGGTCCTGAGGACCCCGGCGACGTTCACGAGGATGTCGACGGGGCCGAGTTCGCGTTCGACGCGGTCCACGGTCCGTGTGACGTCGTCCCCGTCGGTGACGTCCAGGGGGTAGGGCACGATCGGTCCGCCGGCCGGGTCCCGGTCCCCGGTGAGCCGCGCGACGCTCTCGGTGAGCGCGGCCGCGGCACGGTCGGTCGCCGCGACGGTGGCGCCGCGCGCGGCGAGTGCCCGTACCACGGCCTCGCCTATGCCCTGCGCGGCGCCGGTGACGAGTGCCACGCGGCCCCCGAACTCACCGCGCGGGCTGCTGCTTTCAGACACAATACCTCCTTTGCTTAGGTAAGCCTAACCTAAGTTGTACGGATTACCCATGGTCCTGCCACGGCGGCGGCCCGAGAGCCGCCGCCGACTTCGGAACACCGAACGGGCCCTGCTCACAACCGAGGTGACGGACCGTCCGTGACGGCCCGCAGCGCCCTGTCCAGGCGCGGACCGATCTCCTCGAGCGCCTCCGGCGCCATCAGCTCGTCGTGCCCCCGGTCCAGCACGTGCTCGGTGAGGACGCCGTCCACGTACGCCGGCCACACCTCCCGCGGCGTCTCCCCGGCCGGGGTCGTCCGCGCGGCGGTGAAGAACAGGACATCGCCGCGGAAGCGCCGGGTGCGGCTGCGCGAGAGCAGCCGTACACAGTGCACATGGGTCTCCACGATCGCGTGCAGCAGCGAGTCGTCGAAGCCGGCCAGCAGGCCCTGACTGTCCCGGATCGCGGCCACGGCCTCCTCGCGGGAGACGTCCCCGCGCCCGGGGGCCTCCGCGCCCAGCCCCGCCACGGAGAGCAGGAAGCCGTTCTCCTCCTGTTCGAGCCGTTCGCGCCACTCCGGCGTCTCGAGGTACGACCAGTCGTCCCGCTCCGGCGGATAGGCGTCGAGCAGCGCGAGGAACGCCACCTCCTCGCCCCGCTCCTGGAGCATCGAGGCCAGCGTGTGCGCCACCGTCCCGCCGAAGGAGTACCCGGCGAAGTGGTACGGCCCCTGCGGCTGCACCGTGCGGATCTCCGTCAGGTACCGCTCGCACAGCTCCGCGACGTCCGCCACCTCCGGAAGGTCCCCCGACAGACCGGGCGACTGCACGCCGTACACCGGACGGTCCGCGTCCAGATGCCGCAGCAGCCCCGTGTACTGCCAGCCGAACCCGGAGGCCGGATGGAAACAGAACAGCGGTGCCCTGCCGCCCCGCTCCCGCAGCGGCAGCAGCACCCGCAGCGCGTCGCGGCGCGAGTCCGACCCGATCCGGGCCGCCACGTCCGCGACCGTCGGCGCCGACATGACCGTGCCCACCTGGACGGGAACGCCCAGCTCGTCACGGATGCGGCCGACGAGCCGCATCGCGAGCAGCGAATGCCCGCCCAGCTCGAAGAAGTTGTCCTCGACGCCGACCCGCTCCAGACCCAGCACGTCCGCGAAGATCCCGCACAACAGCTGCTCGCGGGCGTCCTTCGGTGGCCGCCCGCCGCCCGCGTCCGCGAACACCGGGGCGGGCAGCGCGACGCGGTCCACCTTGCCGTTCACCGTCAGCGGCAGCGCGGGCAGCTCCACGAACGCGGACGGCACCATGAACTCCGGCAGGGTCGCGGCCAGTCGGGCCCGCAGCGCGGCCGTCGCCGCCTCCGGGTCCGTGGGAACCGACTCAGGGGCCGGCACGGTGTACGCGACAAGACGCTTCACCCCGTTGCCGGCCGTGTGCACGACCACCGCCGCGGCCGACACCTCCGGCGCCTCGGCGAGCGCCGACTCGATCTCGCCCAGCTCGATCCGGAAGCCACGGATCTTGACCTGGTGGTCCGCCCGGCCCAGGTAGTCGATCCCGTCGTCCTCGCGCCATCGCACGAGGTCGCCGGTGCGGTACATCAGCGTGCCCGGCGCGCCGAACGGATCGGCGACGAACCGCTCCGCCGTCAGCGCCGGCCGCGCGAAGTAGCCGCGTGCGAGACCCGCGCCCGCCAGGTACAGCTCGCCCGGTACCCCGCGCGGCACCGGCCGCAGCGCGCCGTCCAGCACGTACGCCCGGGTGTTGAAGATCGGCCGGCCCACGCAGGAGGTGACGCTCTCCCCCACGTCGGCCCCGAGGGCGTTGATCGTGTACTCCGTGGGCCCGTACAGGTTGTAGCCCATCGTGCCCTCGGTCCCCGCGATCAGCGACCAGAGCCCGTCGGGCACGGCCTCGCCGCCGAGCAGGACCAGGGTGGGCCGGTGCCGCCCCTCGTCCAGAAGGCCCGCGTCGACCAGCTGCTGACCGTAGGAGGGGGTGACGTTGACGACGTCGATGCCGACCCGGTCGTAGTGCGCGGTGAGCGCCGCCGGGTCCAGCCGCAGCTCCTCACCGATGACGTGCACCTCGTGCCCGTCGACCAGCCAGAAGAACTCCTCCCACGACATGTCGAACGCGAACGACACCGTGTGCGCGACCCGCATCCGGCGACCGCCCGCCAGCTTCACCGCGGGCTCGAAGATCCGCTCCCGGTGGTTGAGCAGCATGTTCACCAGACCCGAGCCGGGCACCACCACGCCCTTGGGACGCCCGGTGGAACCCGAGGTGTAGATCAGGTACGCCGGGTGCCGGCCGTCACGCGGAGCCGACAGCTCCTCATCGGCCACCGGCCCGTCCGGCAGCGCGGCCAGCTCCGCGACCGTCGCCGGATCGTCAAGCACCAGCGGCGGCACGCCCGCCACCACCGGCACCCGGCCCGCCACCGCCGAGACGGTGACCAGGCAGAGCGGGCCCGCGTCCTCGACCATCGCCGCCAGCCGGTCGACCGGGTGGTCCAGGTCCAGCGGCAGATACGCCGCCCCCGCCTTGAGCACCGCGAACAGCGCGACCACGAAGTCCGCCGAGCGCGGCAGCCCCAGGGCCACCGTCCGCTCCGGGCCCGCACCCCGCGCGATCAGTACGCGCGCCAGCCGGTTCGCCCGCTCGTCGAGCTCGGCGTAGCTCAGCTGCTCGTCCTCGAAGACGAGCGCGGTGGCGTCCGGGGTCCGCTCCACCTGCCGGGCGAACAGCTCGATCAGCGAGATGTCCGGAAGCTCGTGCCCCAGGTCGTCCCCGAGGGCCAGCAGAGCGGCCTCCTCGGCGCCCTCCAGGGTGCGCAGCCGGCCCACCGGCGTCGCCCCGCCCGCCGCGAACTGCTCGACGAGCAGCCGCAGCCGGCCCGCCAGCTCCTCCGCCGTCCCCCGCTCGTACAGGTCGGGCCGGTAGGCCAGGCTGAGTTCGAGCGAGCGGTCCGGCGTCACGGCGAGCGTCAGCGGATAGTGCGTGCCGTCCACGCTGTGCGTCCAGCCGATCCGGTGCCGCTCCACCGCCTCCTCGCGCGCGGTGTCGTCCAGGGGCGTGTTCCGGAACACGTACAGCGTGTCGAAGAGCTGCCCGACGCCCGC
This sequence comes from Streptomyces zaomyceticus, assembly GCF_014656215.1. Lineage (GTDB taxonomy): Bacteria > Actinomycetota > Actinomycetes > Streptomycetales > Streptomycetaceae > Streptomyces > Streptomyces zaomyceticus. Next base: position 118,512 of record NZ_BNBZ01000002.1, read on the forward strand.
GGCCTGCTGGATGCGACCGAGGCCCAGGTAGTGGTGGGGGAGCAGCTCCGCGTGCTCGCCCTGCGTCCGGACCAGCAGCTCGCGCAGCGTCTCCGAGGGACGCAGCGTGACCCGGAACGGCAGCGTGTTCATGAACATGCCGATCATCCGGTCGACCCCCGGCACCTCCGCCGGACGCCCCGAGACCGTCGCGCCGAACACCACGTCGTCCCGCCCGGTCATCCCGGACAGGGACAGCGCCCACGCCGCCGACAGCACCGTGTTCAGGGTGACGCCGCAACCCCGGGCGAACGCCCGGAGCCGGTCACTCGTCTCCTCGCCGAGCGCGATGTCCACCACCTCGGCGGTCACCGGTCGCCGCGCCGGATCGGCGGGCGCGACCAGCGTCGCCTGGTCCAGGCCCGACAGATGGTTCCGCCAGGCGGCCACCGCCGCCTCCGTGTCCGTGCCCGCCAGCCACCGCAGGTACTCGCGGTACGGAGTGACCGGCGGCAGCACCTCGGCGCGGCCCCCCGCCCCGTACAGCTGGAACAGCTCCTCGAAGAAGAGCGACTCCGACCAGCCGTCGGTGAGGATGTGGTGCTGCGTCACACAGAGCATCCACCGGTCCTCGGCGAACTTCAGCAGCGTCACCCGCATCAGCGGCGGTGCCGACAGATCGAACCGTGTCGCCGCGTCCTCGAGCGAGAACGCCCGCTGCGCCTCGTCCTGCCCCGCCCGGTCCAGTTCCGTCAGATCCCGCACGTCCCAGGGCAGGTCCCACGCGGCGGGCACCACCTGCACCGGACCCGCCAGGCCCTCGTGCCAGAACGCCGACCTCAGGTTCGGATGCCGGCGCAGCATCGCGTCGAACGCCGCCCGCAGCGCCGTCGTGTCCACGGTGTGCCGCAGCTCCACGAAGTTCTGCATCAGATACACGTCGAGCGCGCGGTCGTCGTACTGCGCGTGGAAGTACAGACCCTCCTGGAGCGGCGCGAGCGGCAGCACCTCCCCGGCTCCCGGGAACACCCGACCGAGCAGCTCCCGCCCGGCCTCGTCGAGCTCCACCAGCGGCCCGTCGGAGCCCGCGGCGTTCGGTGCCGCGGCCTGCCCGTCCGGCGTGCGGGCCGCGACCGCGAGCCCGGCCACCGTCCGCCGCTCGAACACATCGCGCGGGGTGAGGACCAGACCCTCCTTGCGCGCCCGGGTCACCAGCTGGATCGAGACGATGCTGTCACCGCCCAGGGCGAAGAAGTCGTCGTCCACCCCGACCGAACGGAGGCCGAGGACCTCGACGAACACCCGGCACAGGGCCTCCTCCCGCTCCCCGCTCGGAGCCCGGGAGGCGGGCGACGCGCCGAGCACCGGCGCGGGCAGCGCGGCCCGGTCCAGCTTGCCGTTCACATTGAACGGCAGCGCGTCGAGCACCACCACGGCGGCCGGAACCATGTAGTCGGGCAGGACCGCGGCCAGCTCCGCGCGGATCGCGGCCGGCTCCGCGCCGCCGGTCACATAGCCGACGAGCCGCTTCACCCCCGGTCTGTCCTCGCGGACCACGACCGCCGCCGCCTCGACCCCGTCGACCGCCGCGAGCGCGGCCTCCACCTCGCCCGGCTCGATCCGGAAACCCCGGATCTTCACCTGGTCGTCGGCACGGCCCAGGTACTCCAGCTCGCCGTCGGCCCGCAGCCTCGCCAGGTCGCCCGTGCGGTACATCCGGGATCCGGGAGGCCCGAACGGATCGGCCACGAACCGCTCGGCGGTCAGCGCGAACCTGCCCAGATAGCCGCGCGCCGTACCGTGACCCGCCAGATACAGCTCACCCGTCGTGCCCGCCGGGACCGGCCGGAGCGCCGCGTCCAGGAGGTACGCGCGCGTGTTGCCGATCGGCCGCCCCACCACCGGAGTGGCACTGCCGGCCAGATCCGCCGCGAGCGCGTCCACCGTGTACTCGGTCGGACCGTAGAGGTTCACCGACATCACACCGCTCGCCGCCCGCACCGCGGACCACAGCGCCTCCGGCACCGCCTCGCCGCCGAGCAGCAGCAGCGCCGGACGGTGCCGGGCCGGGTCGAGCAGCCCCCGGTCGAGCAGCCCGAGCGCGTACGTCGGGGTGACGTCCATCGCGTCCACCCGGTGCTCACGGACGTACCCGACGACGAACTCGGCGTCCCGGCGGCCCACCTCGTCGAGCACGTGCAGCTCGTGCCCGGCGATCAGCCAGAACAGCTGCTCCCACGAGGTGTCGAAGCTGAACGACGCCGTGTGCAGCGCCCGCAGCGAACGGCCGCCTGTCGCGTCCACCACCGGACCGAGGACCTCGGCGATGTGGTTGGCGTACAGGTTCGACAGACCGCCGTGAGTGAGGACCACGCCCTTGGGACGCCCGGTCGACCCGGAGGTGTAGATGATGTACGCCGGGTGGCCGTCCGCGATCTCCGGCGAAACGCACTCCGCCGGGAAGGCGTCGAGCGCGGCGGCCGTCTCCGGGGCGTCGAGCACGATCCGCTCCGGACCGTCCCCGGCCGGCGGCAGCAGCGGCACAGCCCGCGCGGTCGTGAGCACGAACGCCGGCGCCGCGTCCTCGATCATCAGACCCAGCCGGTCCGCCGGATGGTCCAGGTCCAGCGGCAGATAGGCACCGCCCGCCTTCAGCACCGCCAGGATCGCCACCACCGTCTCCGCCGAACGCGGCACGGCGAGCGCCACCACCGACTCCGGCCCCACCCCCCGCTCCGCGAGGAGCCCCGCGAGCCGCGCGGCCCGCCCGTCGAGCTCGGCGAAGGTCAGCGCGGTGTCCCCGCAGACCACCGCAGTCGCGTCGGGAGTGCGCGCGGCCCGCTCGGCGAACACGTCCGCAACCGTCCCCGACGGCACGTCCCGCACCGTCCCCGGCCAGGCGCTCCGTACCCGCTCCAGCTCGGCCGCCGGCAGCGGCGCGAGCGCGCCCACCGCCGTGCCGGGCTCCGCCGCGATCCGGTCCAGGACGTGCGCGAGGCGGTCCGCGAGGAGACCCGCGGCCCGTGCGTCGAAGACGTCGGGCCGGTACTCCAGGCGCAGTTCCGCCCGCGCGTCCAGGGACACGGCGAGGGTCAGCGGGTAGTGCGTGGCGTCCTCCGCCTCGACACCCGTCACCCGCACCCCGCCGGCGACCGTCTCGCGCGCCGAGGGGTCCACGGGGTAGTTCTCGATCACGACGAGCGTGTCGAACAGCTCCCCGCCGCCGCTCTGCTTCCGGATCAGCCGCAGCCCCAGGTGGTGATGGGCCAGGAGCGCGTTCTGCTCGTCACGGAAGCGGCGCAGCAGCCCCTCCACCGTCTCCTCCGGCCGGGTGGCGAGCCGGACCGGCACGGTCGTGATGAACAGGCCGAGCATCGACTCGACACCCGGTATCTCGTCCGGACGCCCCGACACCGTCAGACCGAACACCACGTCCTGCCGCCCCGTGAGGCCGCCGAGCAGCAGCCCCCACGCGCACTGGATCAGCGTGCTCGGCGTGGTGCCGAGCCGCCGAGCCGCCGCCGTCAGCCGGTCCGTGGCCGCCGCCGACAGCTCCAGGGCGTGCACCCCCGGCCGTACCGGCGCCCGCGCCGGGTCCGGCGCCGCCACCAGCGACGCCTCCTCGACCCCGGCGAGCGCCGACCGCCAGGCGGCCTCGGCCGCCGGAGTGTCCTGCTCCTTCAGCCACTTCAGATAGGCGCGGTAGGGGCGTACCGCCGGAAGACCGGAGGCGTCCCCGTCGGCCGCGTACAGGGCGAGCAGGTCACCGACGAGCAGGGGCATGGACCAGCCGTCGACCAGGATGTGATGGACCGTGATCACCAGCCGGTGGTCGTCGCCGGCCAGCCGTGCGAGGACCAGCCTCAGCAGCGGCGGCCGGTGCAGCGCGAACCGCCGGGCCAGTTCGGCCCGCCGCAGTCCGGCGAGCCGCTCCTCGGCCGAGGAACCCGTCAGGGGGGTGCCGTCGGTGCCCTTCGCGGACGGCACCGTCAGATCGATCCGCTCGACCCCGAACGTCACCTCCGCCGGTACGAACTGCACCGGCTGGGGAACGCCCTCGTGCCAGAAACCGGCCCGCAGGTTCGGGTGCCGGCGCAGTAGCGCCACCGCGGCCCGCTCGAGCCGTCCGGCGTCCACCGGCCCGGCCAGACCGACCGACACCTGCACGGTGTACACGTCGGCGCCCTCGCCGTCGTACACGGAATGGAACAGCATGCCCTGCTGAAGGGGGGACAGCGGCAGCATGTCCTCGATACGAGCCTGCGTCACTGCTGGGCCCTCCACATTTCTTCGAGCATGGTGATCTGGTTCTGGTCGAGGTCGAGCAGGTCGAGGTCGGACGGCGTGCGACCGGCGGACGAGCCGCCGACCGCCCAGGCGGCGAGCAGGTCGAGGGCGGCGAGCCAGCCGTCCGTCAGCTCGCCCACCGTGTTCCGGGAAAGGGCTTCGCCCGCCCAGACGAAGGTGGCGGCGAGTTCGGGACCGTCCGGCCCGTTCTCGATCTCCGCGTCGACCGCGAGGGGGTGGGAGAGCGGCAGGTCCGGATCGGGCCGTACGGCGAGCGCGTCGGCCTCCGCCGCAGGACCCCACACGGACTGCGTGCGCGCGGTCTGCCGGCCGAGGTAGTTCCACAGGATCTCCGGGCCGGTGCCCGGCGCGAAGAACCCCGCCGTGGCCGCGTTCGCGTACCGCAGCAGCCCCGCGCCGATGCCCCCGTCCGGAACTCCCCGGACCCGCTCCTTGATCTCCTTCAGCGCGGTCCCCGCGTCCTGGGTCCCGGCGGCCACGGCGGCCGGGTCGTAGCCGTCGGCGGTGAGCCGCAGCGGATAGACGCCGGTCAGCCAGCCGACCGTACGGGTGAGGTCGGCGCCCGGCACCAGGTCCTGCTCCCGGCCGTGCCCCTCCAGCTCCACGGTGAGGCCGGCCGTCGCACGTCCCGCCCGCGCCGCCCAGTCGCCCACGGCGATCGCGAGCGCGGTGAGCAGCGTGTCGTTGACGGTGCCGTGGAAGGCTTGCGGCACCGCCGACAGGAGCGGCTCGGTGCGCTCGGCCGACAGCCGTACGGTCAGCCGCCGGGCCGTCGCCACCGTGTCCCGCGCCGGGTCGAGCGGACGCTCGGTCAGCAGCCGGGCGCCGGGCGCCGCAGCCTCCAGCCACCGGTCCAGCTCGGCAGCCCGGCGCGGGCTGTGCGCCTCGGCGAGCAGCCCCGCCGTCCAGGTCCGCAGCGCCGTCGGTACGGGTTCGAGCGCGGGCGCCTTCCCGGCCGCCGCCGCCTCCCAGGCGGCCCGCAGGTCGGGCAGAAGGATCTGCCAGGACACCTCGTCCACCACCAGATGGTGGGCGACGAGCAGCAGCCTGCCGGGCTCACCGGGACCGGCGTCCAGGTGCACGGCCCGTACGGTCGCCCCGGACTCCGGGTCCAACGCGTCGGCGGCACGGTCCGATTCGAGGGAGACCAGCTCCTTCAGCGCCTCGCTGGTGATCCCGGTCGCGTCGACGGTACGCAGCACCGACGCGGCCGACAGCGCACCGGCCGGGGCCACCTCGGCGCTCCACACACCGGGCCGCGTCACTGTCAGCACCTGCCGGAGTCCGTCGTGGAGGTCGAGCACCGCCTGGAGAGCGGTCACGAGATCGGCGTGCCGGACACCGGCGGGCACCAGGATCAGACGCGCCTGGCAGAACCGGCGGAACGGGCCGCCGCGCTCGGCGAACCACCGTGCCACCGGAGGCAGGACGAGCGGCCCCACTCCCTGCTCGGCGGGGCGCACGGCGACCGTGGCGTCCGCCGTGGGCGCGGCGACGGCGGCGAGCCCCGCGGGCGTCGGGTGCTGGAACACCTGGCGGGCCGTCACCTTGAGACCCGCCTTGCGGGCCCGGCTCACGAACCGGATGGAGACGATGCTGTCGCCGCCCAGCTCGAAGAAGTTGTCCCCTGGGCCCACTGCGGGCAGCCCCAGGACCTCGGCCATGAGCCGCGCGAGCAGCTCGGCGGGGCCTTCGTCGGGCAAGGGACCCGAGACGGGGGCCGGCGCGGAGACCCGTGGCTCCGGCGGCGCCGGCAGCGCCCGCCGGTCGAGCTTGCCGTTGGGCGAGAGGGGGATCGCCGCGATGTCCAGGAAGACGCTCGGCACCATGTACTCGGGCAGCTGCGCGGCCGCGTGCACCCGCAGCGCCTCCGCGTCGAACGACGCGCCCGCCGCGGGAACGGCGTACGCCACGAGCCTGCGGCTGCCCGGCCGGTCCTCCCGGATGACAGTGACGGCGCGGACGACGTCCGGGTGGGCGGTGAGGACGGTGTCGATATCGCCGAGTTCGATGCGGAGGCCGCGGAGTTTGACCTGGTCGTCGGTGCGTCCGAGGTAGTCGAGTGCGCCGTCGTGGCGTCGGGTGACGAGGTCGCCGGTGCGGTACATGCGGGTGCCGGGGGACCCGTAGGGGTCGGCGACGAAGCGTTCGGCGGTGAGGTCGGGGCGGGTGAGGTAGCCGCGGGCGAGCTGGACGCCGGCGAGGTAGAGCTCTCCGGGGACGCCGACGGGGACGGGCCGGAGGCGTTCGTCCAGGACGTGGACGCGGGTGTTCCAGATCGGGGAGCCGATGGAGGCGGAGACGCCGGTGGAGCCCTCCGGACGGCAGGAGGCCGCGGTGACGTCCACAGCCGCTTCGGTCGGCCCGTACAGGTTCTCCAGGGCGACGGACCGGTCACCGGCCGACTCGTGGAAACGGGCCACGAGATCGCCGGGCAGCGCCTCGCCGCTGCACACCACGACCCGCAGGCTCGGGCAGGAGGAGACCTCCACCTCGGAAACGAAGGCCGCGAGCATGGACGGGACGAAGTGGAGCACCGTGACCCGCTGCGCGCGGATCAGCTCGGCGAGGTATTCGGGGTCCTTGTGGCCCTCGGGGCGGGCGACGACCAGGGGCACGCCCTGGGCGAGGGGCCAGAAGAGTTCCCAGACGGAGACGTCGAAACTGGTCGGCGTCTTCTGCAGGACCCGGTCGGTGGCGTCCAGGCGATAGGCGTGCTGCATCCACTCCAGGCGGTTGACGATCGCCCGGTGCTCGACCATGACGCCCTTCGGCCGTCCGGTGGAGCCGGAGGTGAAGATGACGTACGCCGGGTGGTGTGGCAGCAGCGGCGCGATCCGCTCCGCGTCCGTGACGGCGCCGGGGGCGAGCCCCGCCGACTCACCCGACACGGCGGGGGAGTCGAGCACGATCCGAGGCGCCCGGACACCCTCCGGAAGGGCACTCTCCGAGTCCCGATCCGTGAGGATCGCGACCGGCTGGGCCGTCTCCGCCATGTGGGTGAGGCGGTCGGTGGGGAGGGTGAGGTCGAGGGGGAGGTAGGCGCCGCCCGCGCGGACGACGGCGTGGATCGCGACGAGGAGGTCGAAGGAGCGGGGGAGAGCCACGCCCACGACGGACTCCGGTCCGACACCGCGCCCGATCAAGAGCCGGGCGAGGCGGTTGACGCGTGCGTCGAACTCGGTACGGGAGAGGTCCTCGCCCTCGAAGACGAGGGCGGGTCCCTTCGGATCCACGGCTCCGGCGGCGACGAGGTCGGCGAGGTTCGCCGGCCCGTCCAGGACGCGCGCGGTGTCGTTCCACCGATCCAGCCGACGCAGCTCGGCCGCGTCCATGAGCTCGATCGAGGCCACGGGAGCGTCCGGCGCCGCCACCACGGCCGCGAGCAGCCGGAGCAGGCGCTCCGTCAGCCGCTCGGCACCGGACCGCTCGAAGAGATCCGTCGCGTACCGCAGACCGCCGCTGATCCCGCCGTCGGCCTCCGAGCCGCCGAAGGCGAACTCCAGGTCGAACTTCGACCCGCCGATCTCCACGGGAAGCTCGCTCGCCCGGACCCCGAACAGTTCGGCCACCCCGGTCTCGACCGAGTGGTACGTCACCATCGTCCGGAAGAGCGGATTGCGCGCCTGCGACCGCGTCCGGCCGACCGCCTCCGCCACCGCCACCGCCTCCAGCGGCAGATCGGCGTGCGAGAAGGCCGCGAGCCCGGTGTCCCGGACCCGGCCGACCAGCTCGGTGAAGGTCGGCTCGCCCGTGAGGTCGGCGCGCAGGACGAGGGTGTTGAGGAAGAATCCGACCATCGGGTCCAGCTGCTCGTCGCCCCGGCCGGAGGCCGGAGTGCCGATCGCGATGTCGTCGCCGGCGCCGAGCCGGTGCAGCAGGGCGGTGACGGCCGCGTGGACCACCATGAACATCGTCGCGCCGGAGGACCGGGCGATCCGCGCCAGCCCCGAGCCCGTCGCCGCGTCCACCTCGAACGGCACCACGTCGCCCCGGTACGAGGGCGTGGCGGGGCGCGGCCGGTCGGTGGGGAGGGTCAGTTCCTCGGGAAGTCCGGCGAGGGTCTCGCGCCAGTAGGCGGCCTGGCGTGCGGCCAGGGAGTCCTGGTCGTCGGTGTCGCCGAGCAGTTCGCGCTGCCAGAGGGCATAGTCGGCGTACTGCACGGGCAGAGCCGTGAACTCCGGCGCGTGGCCGGCGGCGCGAGCCGCGTAGGCGGTGTCCAGGTCCGCGAGGAGCGGGCCCGTGGACCACTCGTCCGTCGCGATGTGGTGCAGCAGCACGACCAGGACGTGCTCCTCGTCCGAGGCGCTCAGCAGCGTCACCCGCAGCGGGATCTCCCGCTCCAGGTCGAAGACGTGGCCGCACGCGGCCTCCGCCTCCGCGCCGAGCGCCCCGGCGGTGACCCGCCGGACCGCGAACGCCACCTCGGCCGCGCCGGGCGCCAGGACGCGCTGGTACGGCTCCCCGTCGATCTCCGTGAACACGGTCCGCAGCACCTCGTGCCGCGCCACCACGTCCTGGACCGCGGCACGGACGGCCGTCGGGTCCACCGGGCCGTCGAGCCGGACGGCGAACGGCACGTTGTACGCCGTCCCCGGGCCCCGCACGTTGTCGATCAGCCACAGGCGTCGCTGGGCGTACGAGAGGGGAGTCGGCTCCGGACGCGCCTCGGCCCTGGCGAGGGCGGGGCGGCCGGACGCGCTCCGCGCGGCGAGCCGGGCGGCCAGCGCCTCGACCGTACGCGCCTCGAACACGTCCCGTACGGAGCACTCCACGCCGAGCGCGGCCCGGACCCGGGCCGCCGCGCGGGCGGCGAGCAGGGAGTGCCCGCCGAGGGCGAAGAAGTCGTCCTCGACGCCGGCGGTGTCGAGCCCGAGCACGGCTGCGAAGACGCCCGAGAGGATCTCCTCGCGTGCGTCCCTCGGGGCCCGGGAGGGCCCGGTCACGGCGTCCGGCGGGGCGGGGAGGGCGCGGCGGTCGAGCTTGCCGTTGGGGGAGAGGGGGACGGCCGGGATGTCGATGAAGACGCTCGGCACCATGTACTCGGGCAGTCGTGCGGCGGCGTGGGCGTGCAGCGCCTCCGCCGATGCCGGAGCGTCGGCGACGACGTACGTCACGAGCCGCTGCACCCCGGGCCGGTCCTCGCGGATGACGGTGACGGCGCGGGTGACGCCCGGAGCGGCGGTGAGGACGGTGTCGATATCGCCGAGTTCGATGCGGAGGCCGCGGAGTTTGACCTGGTCGTCGGTGCGTCCGAGGTAGTCGAGTGCGCCGTCGTGGCGTCGGGTGACGAGGTCGCCGGTGCGGTACATGCGTGTGCCGGCGGGTCCGTGGGGGTCGGCGACGAAGCGTTCGGCGGTGAGGTCGGGTCGGGAGAGGTAGCCGCGGGCGAGCTGGATGCCGGCGAGGTAGAGCTCTCCGGGGACGCCGACGGGGACGGGGCGGAGGTCTTGGTCGAGGACGTGGACGCGGGTGTTCCAGACCGGGGAGCCGATCGAGGCCGAGACGCCGGTGAAGCCCTCCGGACGGCAGGAGGCGGCGGTGACGTCGACGGCGGCCTCGGTGGGGCCGTACAGGTTCTCCAGGGCGATCGTGAGGCTGCCGGAGGAGCTGTGGAAGCGGGTGACGAGATCGCCGGGCAGCGCCTCGCCGCTGCACACCACGACCCGCAGGCTCGGGCAGGACTCCGTGTCGACGCTGTCCAGGAAGGCCTGGAGCATCGACGGGACGAAGTGGAGCACCGTGACCCGCTGGGTGCGGATCAGCTCGGCGAGGTACTCGGGGTCCTTGTGGCCCTCCGGTCGTGCGACGACCAGCGGGATTCCCTGGGCGAGGGGCCAGAAGAGCTCCCAGACGGAAACGTCGAAGCTGGTGGGGGTCTTCTGGAGGACCCGGTCGGACCCGGTGAGCCCGTACGCGTGCTGCATCCATTCCAGGCGGTTGACGATGGCCCGGTGCTCGACCATGACGCCCTTCGGCCGTCCGGTGGAGCCGGAGGTGAAGATGACGTACGCCGGGTGGTCGGGCAGCAGCGGCGCCAGCCGCTCCCCGTCCGTCACCTCGGCATCCGACAGCTCCTCCAGCTCCACCCGGACCTCGGGCGCGTCGAGGACGACCGGCTCGGCCTCGCACGCCACGGGCAGTCCTCCGAGCCCTCCGAGGTCGGTCAGGACGCACACCGGCGTGGCGGTGTCCGTCATGTGGGTGAGGCGGTCGGCGGGGAGGGTGAGGTCGAGCGGGAGGTAGGCGCCGCCGGCGCGGACGACGGCGTGGATCGCGACGAGGAGGTCGAAGGAGCGGGGCAGGGCCACGCCCACGACGGACTCCGGTCCGACACCCCGGCGGACGAGGAGCCGGGCGAGCCGGTTGACCCGTGCGTCGAAGTCGCTACGGGACAATTCCTGGCTCTCGAAGACGAGGGCGGGGCCGTCCGCCCGGGCGGCTCCGGCGGCGACCAGATCGGCGAGGTTCGCCGGCCCGTCCAGGACACGAGCGGTGTCGTTCCAGTCGTGCACCACCCGCCGGCGCTCGGCCTCGTCCATCAGCTCGATCGAGGCCACCGGAGCGTCCGGTGCGGCCACCAGCCCTCGGAGCAGCCTGATGAGACGCTCCGTCAGCCGCTCGGCACCCGACCGCTCGAACAGGTCCGTGGCGTAGCGCAGACCGCACGTCATGCCGGGAACGCCCGCCCGGTCGGAGCGCCGGAAGAGGATCTCCAGGTCGAACTTGGCCGCCCCGCCCCGTATTTCGTACGCCTCGGTGTCCGTCCCGAGGAGGCGGGAGATGTCCGGGCCGCCGCCCTCGTACGCCACCATCGTCTGGAAGAGGGGGTGACGGGAGAGGGAGCGGGCGGGATTGACCGTCTCCACGACGGCCTCGAAGGGCAGGTCCGCGTGGTCGAGCGCGGCGAGGTCGGTGGAACGCACCCTGCGGAGCAGCTCCTCGAAGGTGGGACCGCCGCCGAGGTCGGTGCGCAGGACGGCCGTGTTGACGAAGAAGCCGACGAGGTCGTCCAGGGCGCTGTCGCCCCGGCCCGCGACCGGCGTGCCGACGGGAATGTCGTCACCCGCGCCGAGCCGGTGCAGCAGGACCGCGACGGCGGCGTGGACCACCATGAACATCGTCGCGCCGGACTCCGCGACGAGCCGGTCGAGGGCCGTCACCAGCTCGGGGGGCAGTTCCGCCGTGACCGTGTCGCCCCGGAACGAGGGTGTGGCGGGACGCGGTCGGTCGGTGGGGAGGGCGAGTTCTTCCGGAAGTCCGGCGAGGGCTTCCTGCCAGTAGGCGGCCTGGCGCGCGGCGAGGGAGTCGGGGGCCCCGGTGTTGCCGAGGAGTTCGTGCTGCCAGAGGGCGTAGTCGGTGTACTGCACGGGCAGCGGGGAGAATTCCGGGGCGTGGCCGGCGGCGCGCGCGCTGTAGGCCGTGTCCAGGTCGGCGAGGAACGGGCCGGTGGACCACTCGTCGGTCGCGATGTGGTGCAGCAGCACCAGCAGCACGTGCTCGTCCTCGGAGGTGCTGCCGTCGGAGAGACTGTCGGCGGCGACGCCGAAGAGGATCGCGCGCAGCGGGAGTTCGGCCGTCAGGTCGAACACCTCGGCCGCCGCAGCCTCCACGAGGTCCGGCAGGTCGGCGGCCGGCGAGCGCCGGACCGCGAACGGCACCTCGGTACCGTCGGCCGGGAGGATCCGCAGGTGCGGCTCCCCGTCGACCTCCGTGAACAGGGTGCGCAGCACCTCGTGCCGGCCCACCACGTCGCCGAGCGCCGCGCGCAGCGCGGGCGCGTCCACCGTGCCCCGCAGCCGCAGGGCGAGCGGGATGTTGTAGGTGGCGCTGGGCCCCTCCACACGGTGCAGGAACCACAGCCGCCGCTGGGCGGAGGACAGCGGGAGCGGCTCCGGGCGTTCGGTGGACCGGGCCAGGACCGGGCGGCTGTGCGCCGCGCGTTCCGCCAGCCGGGTCGCGAGCTCCGCCACCGTACGCGCCTCGAACACATCCCGTACGGTGCACGCCGTACCGGCCGCGCGGACCCGGGCCACGACCCGGGTCGCGAGGAGCGAGTGCCCGCCGAGCGCGAAGAAGTCCTCGTCGGCGCCGACGGAGGCGAGACCGAGGACCTCGGCGTAGACGGCCGCGAGGCGCTCCTCCGCCGCACCGCGCGGGGCCCGGGACGAACCGGCCGTCGTGGGGGCGGGGGCGGGAAGGGCCGTCCGGTCCAGCTTGCCGTTGACGTTCACCGGCAGGACGTCGAGGGCGACGACCGCCGACGGCACCAGGTACTCCGGCAGTTCCCCGGCGAGGGCGCGGCGCACCGCCGCCGGGTCCGCACCGCCGGTCACGTACGCCACCAGTCGGGGCACGCCGGGGGTGTCCTCGCGGACGAGGGCGGCGGCCGAGGCCACGCCCGGGTGCGCCGTGAGGGCCGCCTCGACCTCGCCCAGCTCGATGCGGAAGCCGCGGATCTTCACCTGGTCGTCGACGCGGCCGAGGAACTCGATCAGTCCGTCGGGGCGGTGCCTGGCCAGGTCGCCGGTGCGGTACATGCGGCTGCCCGACGGACCGTAGGGGTCGGCGACGAATCGCTCCGCCGTGAGGGCGGCCCGTCCCAGGTAGCCGCGCGCGTTCTGGACGCCCGCGAGGTACAGCTCGCCCGGCACACCGGGCGGGACGGGGCGCAGCCGGGAGTCCAGGACATGGGCCCGGGTGTTGTCCAGGGGGCGTCCGACCACGGGTGAGGCGCTCTGCGTGACGCGGGCGATCAGCGCGTCCACCGTGAACTCGGTCGGCCCGTAGTAGTTGACGGTCTCCACCCCGGGGACGTCCCGGAGCTCCGTCCACAGGGCGGGCGGCACCGCCTCGCCGCCGAGGAGGAAGAGCCCGGGCCGCCAGGCGCCCGTGAGGAGACCGGCGTCCAGCAGCTGCCGGCCGTACGACGGGGTGACGTCGAGGGCGTCGATCCGCCGCTCGCGCACATGGGCGACCACCGCCTCGGCGTCACGGCGCCCGTACTCGTCGAGGACGTGCAGCTCGTGCCCCGCGATCAGCCACAGCAGCTGTTCCCAGGAGGAGTCGAAGGAGAACGACGCGGTGTGCACGGCGCGGACCCGCCGGCCGAGGCGCTCGGCCACCGGGCGGTACAGCTCCCGCTCGTGGTCCCGGTACAGGTTGGCGAGCCCGGCGTGGTGCAGCCCGACACCCTTGGGGCGGCCGGTGGAGCCCGACGTGTAGATGACGTACGCCAGGTCGGCGGGGCGCGGGGCGCTCGGCACCGGACCCGAGACGGCGGCGAGCCGGGCCCGGACCGCCGGGTCGTCCAGGACCAGCCCGGCCACCCCGGCGGGGCGCGGAACGGTCGCGTCGACGGCGGCCGTGGTGACGGCGCAGACGGCTCCCGCGTCCCGCAGCATGAACTCCAGACGGTCGGCGGGGTGGTCGAGGTCGAGCGGAAGGTAGGCGCCGCCGGCCTTCAGCACGGCGAGGGCGGCCACCGCCGAGTCGGCCGACCGGGGCACGGCGAGCGCCACGACGGAGTCGGGCCCCACGCCCTCCTCGGCGAGGAGCAGCGCCAGCCGGGACACCCGGTCGCCGAGCTCCGCGAAGGTCAGCCGCTCGTCGCCGCAGACCAGGGCCGTCTCTTCGGGGGTACGCGCGATCTGCCGGGCGAGGACCTCGACCACCGTGTCGCCGGGGTGGGGGACGGAGGTGTCGTTCCAGCTCTCCAGGAGCGCCCGCTCGGAGTCGGAGCGCAGCTCGTACGAGGAGACGGGCGCGTCCGGGTCGGCCACGGCCTGCTCCAGGAGACGGAGCAGCCGTACGGCGAGGACGTCGGCCGAGTCCCGGTCGAACAGGGCGGCGGAGTAGAACACCTCCAGGTCGAGGGACTCGCCGTGCGCGGTGTCCGAGAAGGTGATGTCGAGGTCGAACTTGGTGACGCCCGGGTCGACCCGGTCCACGCGCGCGTCGAGGCCGAACAGGGCGCGCACGTCCTGGGTGACGGTGCTGTGCGACACCATGGTCTGGAAGAGCGGGTGCCGGGTGAGGGAGCGGACCGGGTCGACCGTCTCCACGACCGTGTCGAAGGGCAGGTCGGCGTGGTCGAGCGCGGCCAGGTCCCCGGTGCGCACCCGCTCCAGGAGCGTCGTGAACGACGGGTCGCCGGAGAGGTCGGCGCGCAGGACCACCGTGTTGACGAAGAAGCCGACGAGGTCGTCGAGCGCCGGGTCGGAGCGCCCTGCGACGGGGCTGCCGAGCGGGATGTCGTCGCCCGGGCCCAGCCGGTGCAGCAGGGCCGCGACGGCCGCGTGGACGACCATGAAGACGCTGCTTCCGGTCTCGCGGGCGAGCCCCCGCAGGTGGGAGGCGAGCGCGGCCGGCACCTCGCGGTGGACCATGCCGCCGGCGTTGCTCGCCACCGCCGGCCGGGGCCGGTCGGTGGGCAGGGTCTGCTCGGCGGGGAGTCCGTCCAGCGCCGCCCGCCAGTAGGCGGACTGGCGGGCCGTCAGGGACGCGGGGTCCGCCGGATCGCCGAGGAGGTCCCGCTGCCAGAGCGCGAAGTCGGCGTACTGGACGGGCAGTCGGGCCTCCGGTCGGGCGAAGTCGGGCGCGCGGCCTTCGCGGCGCGCGGCGTACGCCTGCTCCAGCCCCTTCAGGAACGGGCCCATCGACCACTCGTCGCTCGCGATGTGGTGCAGTACGACGACCAGGGCGTCGGTGCCGCCCTCGGTGTCGCGTACCACCGTCACCCGCACCGGCGCCTCGGCCGAGAGGTCGAAGAGGTGCCCGAGGGCGTTCGCCACGACCGTGTCGAACCGCTCCCGGCCGGCCTCCTCCACCCGCAGACGCACACCGGCGTCCTCCGGTGCCAGCACCCGCTGGTACGGCTCGCCGGCACGGTCGGCGAAGACCGTGCGCAGGGCTTCGTGGCGGGCCACGACGTCCCCGAGCGCCGCGTCGAGCGCGTCCGTGTCGAGGGCCTCGTCGAAGCGTGCCACGAACGGGATGTTGTACGTGGTGCTCGGCCCCTCCAACTGGTGCAGGAACCAGAGCCGCCGCTGCGCGTGGGAGAGCGGCAGCACCTCGGGCCGGACGCCGGCGGTGAGCGCGGGCCGGTTCGCGGTCTCCGAGCGCGTGCCGAGCCGGTCGGCCAGCGTCGCCGGGGTGCGTGCCTCGAAGACGTCCCTGACTCCGCACTCGGTGCCCAGGGCGCCGCGGACCCGGGCGGCCACCCGGGCGGCGAGCAGGGAGTGGCCGCCGAGGTCGAAGAAGTCGTCGTCGGGGCCGACCGAGGCCAGGTCCAGGACGTCGGCGAAGACACCGGTGAGGATCTCCTCGCGGGCGTCGCGCGGGGCCCGGCCGGCGGCCGTGGTGAGCCCGGTCAGGTCGGGCGCGGGCAGCGCCCGGCGGTCGACCTTGCCGTTGGCGGTGAGCGGGAAGGCGTCCAGGACCACCACGGCGGACGGCACCATGTATCCGGGCAGCCGCTCGGCGGTGGCCCGCCGCAGGGCGTCGGGGTCCGGGGTGCCGGCGTCGGCGGCGGTCACGTAACCGACCAGGAGCTGCGAGCCGGGGACGTCCTCGCGGACCACGACGACCGCGCGACCCACCTCCGGACGGTTCGTCAGAACGCTCTCGATCTCGCCGAGTTCGATGCGGAAGCCGCGGACCTTGACCTGGTCGTCGGCGCGGCCGAGGAAGTCGAGCCGGCCGTCGGGGCGGCGACGGACCAGGTCGCCCGTGCGGTACATCCGGCTGCCGGGCGGGCCGTACGGGTCGGCGACGAAGCGTTCGGCGGTCAGGGCGAAGCGGCCCAGATAGCCGCGGGCGAGCTGGGCGCCCGCGAGGTACAGCTCGCCGGGGCGACCGTCCGGGGCGGGGCGCAGGGCGCCGTCGAGGACATGGGCGCGGGTGTTCCAGAAGGGCAGGCCGATGTCCGGGGTGCCGGTGTGGTCCGGGGACAGGGCGGCGGAGGTCGCCCACACGGTGACCTCGGTCGGCCCGTACACATTGGTGACCGAGGCGGCCGTACGTGCCAGCCGTTCGGCCAGCGCGGCGGGCAGCGCCTCGCCGCCGACGAGGACCTTCGTGGTGCCGAGGCAGGCCGGCCGCCCGTCTTCCAGGAGGGCGTGCCACAGCGAGGGGGTGGCCTGCACGACCGTCGGCGCGTGGGCGTCGACCAGCGCGGCGAGCGCCGCCGGGTCGCGGACGGTGTCACGGTCGGCGAGGACCACCGTCGCACCGCTGACGAGCGGTACGTGGAGTTCGAGCGCGGCGATGTCGAAGGAGACCGTGGTGACGGCGACCAGCCGGTCGCCGGGGACCATGGCCAGCTCGTGGGCCTGCATCCGAAGGAAGTTGGCGAGCGCGGAGTGCGGCACGACCACACCCTTGGGGCGGCCGGTGGAGCCCGATGTGTGGATGACGTACGCCGGGTGGGCGCCGGACGGGGTGGGAAGCGCGTCGTCGGGACCGGGCGGGGTGGCACCGAGGTCCGCCAGCGCGGCCAGCGTGTCGGGCGCGTCGAGCACGACGGTCTCCGTGCCGCGCACGTCCGGCGCGTCCGGTGCCCCCGCCAGGCTGGTGAGCACGCACACCGGGCGGGCGTCGCGGACCATGAACTCCAGCCGGTCGGCGGGGTAGTCCAGGTCGAGCGGCAGATAGGCGCCGCCTGCCTTGAGCACGGCGAGGAGGGCGACCACCAGGTCGGTGCCCCGCGGCAGGGCGAGGCCGACGAAGGTCTCCGGGCCGACCCCCCGGGCGGCGAGCAGCCGGGCCAGCGTGGTCGCCCGGGCGTCCAGCTCCGCGTACGTGAGCTCGTCCCGGCCCGCGATCAGGGCGGTCTCGTCGGGGTGGGCGAGCGCCCGTGCGGCGAACGCGTCCACGACGGTGCCGGGTTCGACGGCGTGGTCCGTCGCGGAGGCCGCCCCGGCCAGCGCGCGGAGCTGCTCCGCGTCCACCAGATCGGGGCGGCCGACGGGCACACCGGGACCGGCGGCCGCGACCGCGGTGAGGAAGCGGGCGAACTCCGAGGTGCGAGCCGCGAGCCGCGCGGCGTCGTAGGCCAGCGGATTGGCGTCGAGCTCGAGGCGGATCCGGCCCTCGGCCGCGTCGTGGTGGACGGCGAGGGTGAGGTCGTCCACCGGTCCGGCGGCGATGTTGTGCACGGTGCCCGGTGCGCCGCCGAAGTCCAGGGCGTTGTCGAAGGCCTTCACGTTGACCATCGGGCCGAGCGGGCCCCGGTCGCGGCCGACGAGACCGAGGTCGCGGCGGATGTCCTCGGCGCGGTAGCGCTGGTGGCGGCGCAGCTCACGGACACCGTCCGCGACCTCGGCGACCAGCTCGGCCGGCGTCTGCCCGGGCCGTACGGGGACCCGCAGCGGCAGTACGTTGACCACCATCGCCGGGACCGACAGCGAGGCGGAGCCCAGCCGGGCCATCGCGGGCAGCGACAGGAGCACGTCGCGCTGCCCGGTCGAGCGGTGCAGGAAGGCGGCGAACGCGGCCGTCACCACATCGGCCCAGGTGCCGCGCGCCGCCCGGGCGAGGGCGAGCACCCCGGCGGTGGTGTCGGGTCCGAGGACGGCCCCGGCACGCAGGAAGCCGGGCGCCGGGGGGAACGAGGCGCCGGAGAGCGGCTCGTGCTCGGTACGGCCCGCCAGCCGGCCCAGCCAGTGCGCGCGGTCCTCGGCGTACCGCTCGCCGTCGCGGTAGGCGCTCTCCTCGTCGAGTACGGCGGCCAGCGGTCCGAACGGGCTCGGGCCGGGTTCCTCGCCGCGGACGAGCGAGGAGTAGACCTCGGCGGTACGGCGGGAGACCAGCGAGAAGCCGTAGGCGTCGAGCGCGATGTGGTGGACGCGCTGGTACCAGAGCGTGCGGCCGGGGGTCACCGTGTGCAGGGCGAACGCGAAGAGCGGAGCCTCGGCCGGGTCGGCGGGCCTCCCCATGTCGGCGCGCATCCGGGCGAGCGCGGCGGCCTTCGGGTCGGGCTCCGCACGGTGGTCCACCACGTCGAGGACCGGCCCGCGGAAGGGCTCGTCGGCCAGGACCTGGCAGGGGACGCCCGTCTCGTCCTCCTCGAATCGGACGGTGAGGGCCTCGCACTCGTCGACGACGCGGCGCACGGCCGCCTCGAAGAGGTCCGCGTCGAGGGCGCCGTCGATCTCGACGTACTGGCCGACGTTGTAGACCGGGGAGTCGGGGGCGAGGCGCTGGCCGTACCAGACACCGGTCTGGGCCCCGGTGAGGGGGAGACGCCGCAAAGCACGCTCGGTCATGGATCTTGCTCCAGGGGTCACCCGCGGCGGACGGGGTGTCCGCCGCGGGAAGGAAAGGCGAGGAGAGGAAGGAATGAGGAAGGAATGCAGGTGGGGCGGGGCGGGGAGCGGGGCCGGGGAGGCACCGGCCCGGGGAGGGCGCGTCCGGTGGAGCGATTCCCCGGCCGGGTCAGCCGGTGGCCGACCGGACGTCACCGGCGGGGAGCGCGGCGGCGCTCTCCCCGGTGGGCGGCGCCGAGCCGTCGGAACTCCCGGCGGAGGGAGGCGAGTCGTCGGGATCCCGCCCGGACGGCGCCGAGCCGTCGGGGTCGCCGGTGGATGCCGACGCGTTGTCGGGATCCTCGCGGGGGAGGGTGGCCTTGCGCAGTCCGGGGACCGCCAGCGCCACCACCACGGCGGCGACGGCGCACACGGCACCGTTCACCAGCGCCGCCCCCGCAGGGCTGAACCACCGCGCGACCAGGGCCACTTCGACATCGCCGACGACGTCGCCCGTGGTGCCCTGGGCGGTGATGACGCTGACGATCCGGCCCCTCAGCCGGTCCGGCGTGTTGTGCTGGACGAGGGCGTACTCGAGGATCTCGTACACCGCGCCGGCCGCGCCGCCCACGGCGAGCATGACGAAGGCGACGGTGACATCGCCGCTCAGGCCGAATCCGACGGTGGCCAGACCGCCCGTGAACGCGGCGCCCAGGAGCAGCCGTCCGGGACGGGCCGCGCGGGTGATCCAGCCGCTCGTCGCGGAGACGGCGATCGCACCCACGGCCGGAGCGGTGTAGAGCAGGCCCAGCATGACCTCGCCGCCGCCGAGTCGGGTGTAGACCAGTTCGGGGAAGAGTACGACCGGCAGGTTGAACAGCGCGGTCACACCGCCGAGGGCCACCAGGCCGCCGACGACGCGGTTGCGCACGGCGAACCGGAAGGCGGCCAGCGGCGATCCGGAGTCCTCGGTGCCGTCGGTCTCGTCCTCGTCGTCGTCCCGGAAGGGCGGCAGCGGCCTGAGCCGGAGCAGCAGCAGGGTGGTGATTCCGGTGGTGACCGCGGTGAAGGCGAAGACCGGTCCGGGGCCGGACAGGGCGAGCAGGATGCCGCCGATGAAGGGGGCGGTGACGGAGCCGATCTCGCCGGTGAGGGAGATCAGTGCGCCGGCGGCGGGCAGTTGGTCCGGACGGACCAGGGTCGGCGCGACCGCCATGAGCGCGGTGACGCTCACTCCGGTGGCCAGTCCGTCCCAGGCGACGCAGAGGTAGATCGCCCACAGGTGCGGTTCGGGCAGGAAGGCGTTGACGGCGAGACCCGCGAAGGCGAGGGCGGCGGAGGCGCGGGCCCAGAGGATCAGCGTCCGGCGGTCGGTCCGGTCGGCCATCCAGCCGCCCCA
The DNA here is from genome assembly GCF_014656215.1 of Streptomyces zaomyceticus. Classification (GTDB taxonomy): domain Bacteria; phylum Actinomycetota; class Actinomycetes; order Streptomycetales; family Streptomycetaceae; genus Streptomyces; species Streptomyces zaomyceticus. Next base: position 138,444 of record NZ_BNBZ01000002.1, read on the forward strand.
CAGGGAACCGGCGAGGACCGTGACACTCATGATCATGCTGGAGACGGCGACGCCGAAGGTGGACCGGGTCAGTCCGTAGACCTGGGCCGAGAGGGCGACGGTGGCCATGCCGAGGCCGAACAGCGAGACCACCCGGGCGATGAAGATCGCCCGGAAGTCCCGGCTGGTCCGCAGCGGGCCGATGTCGATGAGGAGGTCAGCCGCGCGCACGGTTCGCTCCCCGCGGCGAGCAGAGGAGCTCGGCCCACTCGTCGAGGGTGGGGCGTTCCGCGAGGTCGACGAAGCCGATCTCCACGCCCTCCCCGCGCCAGGCCTCGACCAGGGTCATGAGGCGGATCGAGTCCAGTCCCTGGTCGAGCAGGCTCTCCGCCGGCGCGATCTCCTCGGCCTCGACGTAGAGCACGTCGGCGACGTCCTGGGTGAGCCGTTCGCGTGTGAACGCCTGCTGTCCGGTCGTGTCGGCCATCGTCGTGTCCTCTTCCCGTACGACATGCGAAGTAGTTCCAGTTAGGTAAGGCTTACCTAACTCTCTATGGTGTGGTGGAGTCAAGCCGGTCGGCGTGACCCCCCAGGTGGCCCGCCGCCCCCCCAAATCCCCGAGAGCGAGAAGTCGTTGACCACAGCCATGCCCCGCCCGGGCCTCCGCCGGGAGCCCGTCGCGGTGCTCCGCCCCGCCGGCACGGCCGATGCCGATGCCGTGCACCGGTTGTCCGGCCCCTTCGCGCGTGAGGGAGCCCTGCGCGAGCGCTCCGCCGCCCAGTACGCGCGTGACGCGGGGGACTTCGTGCTTGCCGAGACCGCCCGCGGGGAACTGGCGGGATGTGTGGCGCTGAGTCGTCGGCGGGACGCGTGCGGCGGGATGGCCGCCGTGCTCTACAACTTCTGTGTGGCGCCGGGCAATCAGGGGCGCGGTATCGGTTCCGCACTGCTGCGGGCCGCTCTCGCCGAGGCCGCGGCCCAGGGTGCGTCACAGGTGTTCACGGCGACCGCCGGCAGTGGACTGCTCTTCCTGCGTCACGGGTTCACGGCGGCCGACGAGTCGGCGGCGCCCGTGGAGTGGCGCGCCTCGCTGGATCCGGCGCGGGGCTCCCGGGTTCTGGTGCGCGCCCTGAGGTGAGCGTGTGAGGGCCGGGGCGGACGCGGTCCGCCCCGGCCCCGAGTGGTCCCCCGGGGTGTCGGCGATGCCGGTGGTGCCGGGGGAGTGGCGGCGGGGGTGCGGTGGGACCGCTATGCGCGGGCCGCGAGGCTCGCGGGGCGCATGTCGGTCCAGTGGGTCTCGACGTACTGTGCACAGCCCTCCCGGGAGTCCTCGCCGTGCACGACGGTCCAGCCGCTCGGGACCTCGGCGAACGCGGGCCAGAGCGAGTGCTGGTTCTCGGCGTTGACGAGCACGAGGTAGCGGGCGTCGTCGTCCTCGAAGGGGTTGGTCGCGGTCATGCTGGCTCTCCTTGCGGGGGGCTGTGCGTGCGGTGCGGAGAAGGCGCTCCGAGGGGATCCGCCGACTCGCGGGTCGGTGGCTCGGGAGCCCGGGCACCTCGTTGATTAGGTAAGGCTAGCCTAAGATCCTTGAGGGGTGAGCGACTGTCAAGAGCGCCCCCGGGGCGAGCCGCGGGGGCGCCGCACTCCCTGACATACGGTCAGGAGGACTGGTTCGGGCGCGGGTTGCCCTGCCCCGGACGGCCCTTGATCCATGCACCGGGCGTGCAGCCGAAGTGCCGCCGGAAGGCCATGATGTAGCCGTTGGTGCTGACGAAACCCACCCGGGCGGCGGCGGTGCCGACCTGGTGCCCCCGGTCCAGCAGATCCAGCGAACGGTTCAGGCGGACCCGGGTGCGCCACTCCGAGAAGGCGAGCCCCGTCTCGTTGCGGAAGGCGCGGCGCAGGCTGGTCGAGCTGGTGTAGAGGCTCTCCGCCCATTCCGTCGCTGTCCGTTGGTCCTCCGGGCTGCGCAGCAGCGCCCCGGCCACGGTCGCGGCGGTGGCGCTCGTCGGGCGCGGCAGCGGCAGTGCCGCGGACGGGATCCCGGTCAGGGCCGCGAAGGTGGACGCGTCGTCGGCCCCGGCCCCCGCGTCGCGCGTCCGGGCCAGCAGAAGCCTCCGCCGCGACTCGTCCACCCGGACCACCGTGGGCTCCGCGTAAGGGAGTTCGTGGACATCGGCGTCGAACGGTTCGGCCAGCACCAGGGAGTCGGGGTGGAAGCGCGCGCTGTGCGGCGTGCCCGCCGGGATCCAGAGTGCCGTGGACGGGGAGAGTTCGTGGTCGCTCCCCGGCGTGGAGACGGAGATCCGTCCCAGTGGCGCGTAGAGCAGCTGGTGGAAGTCGTGGACGTGGGTGGGATGTCCCCCCGCCGTGATGAAGTCCTCGTCCGCCGTCGTGCCGGCCGACGCGCGGGTTCGCCCGGTCTTCTCTCGCGTACTGCCCTGGGCCATGGCCCACCCCCTGGGACATGGGGACCGGGTCGACGTCCTGGTCCCTCGGTGTGATCGGTCGACCTCCGGGTTGGATCGCCGAAGGTTAGGTAAGGGTAACCTAACTGACCGCACGACCCGTGAGGAACAGGAACAACCCATGACAGAAACGTCCCCACCGGTGAGAGCCCCGCTGCCACCGGTACGGACCCGGCTCTCACGCGGCACGACCGTCGCGGTGCTCGCCACCGCCGCACTGGCCGCGACCCTGATCGCCGGAATCGCGCTCGGCGCCCGGGACATCTCCCCCCTGGAAGTCGTCCGCATCCTGCTCCACCCGGGAGGAGAGGCGTACAACTCGCACGTCCTGTGGACCGAACGCATCCCCCGGACCCTGCTCGGCATCGCCGTCGGCGCGGCGCTGGGCGCCTCGGGACTCATCATGCAGGCGCTCACCGCCAACCCGCTCGCCGATCCCGGCATCCTCGGAGTCGAACAAGGGGCCGCCATGTGCGTCGTGTTCGGCATCATGTTCCTCGGAGTCACCGGCGTACGGGGCTACTTCTGGCTCGCCCTCGTGGGATCCGCCCTCGCCGCGGCCCTCGTCTATCTCATCGGTACCCGCACCGACGCCGGCAGCTCCTCCGTCGGACTCGTGCTCGCCGGCGTCGCCCTCGCCGCCGTGATGTCCTCCCTCATCACCCTCCTCGTCGTCCGCGACAAGGAGGTCTACGCCCACCTGCGCTTCTGGTCGGTCGGCCAGCTCACCGGCCGCGCGGAGATCATGGGCGAGATCATGCCCTTCGTGATCTGCGGGCTGCTGCTCGCGCTGCCGCTCGGCCGCACGCTCAACATCCTCGGCCTCGGAGACGACACCGCCCGCGCCCTCGGCGTACGGGTCGAGCGGGCCCGCCTGGCGAGCGCCGGCGTCGCCGTCCTGCTCTGCGCCGCGGCCACCGCCGCCGTCGGCCCGGTCGCCTTCGTCGGACTGGTCGCCGCCCACTGCGCACGGCTCCTGACCGGGCCGGACCACCGCTGGTCCCTGCCGATCTCCATGGCCGTCGGCGCCGTCCTGCTCACGGCCTCCGACACCGCCGGGCGGCTGATCCTCGACCACGGGGAGATCCAGGTGGGACTCATGACCGCCGTCGTCGGCACCCCCTTCTTCGTCTGGCTGGCCCGCCGCCGCGACCTGGTGAAGATGTGATGACCGCGATCGACACCCGGCCCACGCGGCCGGACACACCGGCCACGCCCGCCGTCGTCGCGGACCTGCGCGCCGGCCGCCGCGCCCGCAACCGCCGCACCACCGTGGTCGCCTGCGTGCTCGCCGTCGCCCTGCTCGGGCTCACGGCCGCCTCCGTTCTCCTCGGCGGCATCGGACGGGTCGACCCCGCCGACGTCCTTCCCGCCGTGTTCGGCCTGCGCACCGGTCTCGCCGACTACATGATCTTCCAGTTGCGGATGCCGAGGGCGCTGGCCGCGCTCCTCGCCGGGGCCCTCTTCGGCCTGGCGGGCTCGCTCTACCAGCGGCTCATCCGCAACCCGCTCGCCACCCCCGACATCGTGGGGATCTCGGCGGGCGCCGGAGCGGGCGCCGCGACGGCGCTGCTCTACGCGCCCGCGGCCTTCACCCTCGGCGTACCGGTCGCCGCGGTCATCGGCTCGTTCGTCCTGGTCGCCGCCGTCCAACTGCTCAGTTGGCGGAACGGGGTCGACACGTACCGGCTGGTCCTGGTGGGCATCGGCCTGAGCGCCGTCTGCACCGCGTACACCAACTACCTGTTCACCGTGGCGGACCAGCAGAGCATCGCCATCGCCATGCGCTGGACCGTCGGCAGCACCAACGCGGCCGACTGGGACGGGGTCATCACCCTCGCACTCGGCCTCGGCGTCTGCCTGATCGCCGCCCTCCTCGTCGGCCGGTCCCTCGGCACCCTCGCCCTCGGCGACGGATTCGCCGCCGGACTCGGGACCCGGGTGACATCGGTCCGTGTCGGCGTCCTGCTGCTCGGTGCCGCCGCCGCGGCCCTCGCCACCAGCGTCGTCGGACCCATCGGCTTCGTCTCCCTCATCGGCGGACCCATCGCCGTACGGCTCGTGGGCATCGACCGCTCGACCGCCGTCGCCCCGGCCGTCGGCGCCGTCATCGTCATCGGCGCCGACGTCCTCGCGCAGCACGCACCCGTGATCAGTCCGGTGCCCACCGGGGTCCTGACCGCGCTGCTCGGCGCCCCCTACTTCGTCTGGCTGATCCTTCGACGCAGGCAGGGAGCCTCGTGACACCCACCGTGACACCCCCGACCCCGGGCCTGGAGCTCGTGACCCATCAGATCGAAGCCCGTGGCATCAGCGCCGGATACAGCGCCACCCCCGTCATCGAGAACCTCTCCGTACGGATCGAGGCCGGCCGCATCACCGCGCTCGTCGGACCGAACGCCTGCGGCAAGTCCACCCTCCTCAAGTCGATGGCGCGGCTGCTGCCCCTCGCCGCCGGGTCGGTCCTCCTCGAAGGCGCCGACATCCACCGTCTGCCCACCCGCGAGGTGGCCCGTCGGCTCGGCGTACTGCCGCAGTCCCCGATCGCCCCGGAGAGCATCACCGTCGGCGACCTGGTCTGGCGCGGACGCCACCCGCACCGGCAGTTCGGCCGCCGCCGCGACGCCCACGACGACACGGTCATCGCCGAGGCCCTTCGGGCCACCGGCACCGCCGAACTCGTCGACCGCCCCGTCGACCAGCTCTCCGGCGGACAGCGGCAGCGGGTCTGGATCGCCCTGGCCCTCGCCCAGGACACCCCGACCCTGCTGCTCGACGAGCCCACCACCTATCTGGACGTCGCGCACCAGATCGAGGTGATGGACCTTCTCGCGGAACTCAACGAACAGACGGGCAAGACCATCGTGCTCGTCTCCCACGACCTCAACCAGGCTGCCCTGTACGCCTCGACCATCGTCGCCCTGCGCGACGGAGCGGTCGTCCGGCAGGGCACACCCGAAGAGGTGCTCGACGAAGCGACCGTGGCCGAGGTCTTCGGCCTCCGGTGCGTCGTCGTCCCCCACCCCCTCACGGGCAGGCCGCAGATCTTCCCCCTCGGCCGCCGTCACCACTCGCAGGAGAACTGACCATGAACCGCCTCGCAAGACCCGCCGCACGACGCTCCGCCGTCCGCACCCTGATCGCCACCGCCGCGGCCGCCACCCTGCTCGTCGGCTGCGGCGCCGCCAAGGACGACAAGGCCGGCGCCGAGAAGCCGGCCGGCGGCGCCGCGCCCGCCGCCGAGAAGCCGGCCGGCGGCGCCGCGCCCGCCGCCGCCTTCCCGGTCACGCTCACCAACGCGTGGGGCAGGACCGAGGTGGAGAAGAAGCCGCTCAAGGTGGCCACCGTCTCCGACGGCGACACCTCCATCGCGCTCGCGCTCGGCCTCGTCCCCGTCATCACCCCGGACGCCGAGGACGGCGGCCCGATCCCGGAGTACAAGCAGCGCGCCCTCACCAAGCTCGGCGCCGGCAAGCTCAAGACCTACGACGACACCGACGGCACCGACTTCGAGGCCATCGCGGCCGAGGCCCCCGACATCATCCTCGGCATGAACACCTGGTCCATGGACACGGACTACGCCAAGCTCACGCCCATCGCCCCGGTCGTCACGTACACCGACAAGAAGCACGCCGACACCCTGACCTGGCAGGAGCGGCTGAAGAACGCCGCCAAGGCGCTGGGCATGACGGCGGAGGCCGACAAGGTGATCGCCGCGAACGACAAGGCCATCGCCGACGCGGCCACCGCGCACCCCGAGTTCAAGGGCAAGACGTACACCTACGCGGTCGTCCACCCCGAGCAGCTCACCTTCATGTCCTACGCCGACCAGGACCCGGGGGTCTTCGAGCAGCTCGGCCTGAGGAAGACCGCCAAGGCCACGAGCTACAACGCGGACAAGAACTCCGTCAGCCTGGAGAACCTCGACGAGCTGGAGGCCGACGTCCTGCTGATGACGTACCCCTTCGGCGACAACGGACTGCTCAGCGCCTCCGAGCTGGAGAGCAACAAGCTCTTCCGGTCCCTCACGGTCGTCAAGGGCGAGCACTACGCGGTGATCCCGGCGGAGAACACCCTCTCCTCCGCCGTCGCCTACCCCGACGCCCTCAGCTTCCCGTGGATCGTCGAGAAGCTGACCCCCATCCTCGCCAAGGCCGTCGCCGGCAAGTGATCCCCGCTCCGCGAGGGAGCGACATCGCCCCGCACCACCCGCGCGGGCCGGGCGGACCGGACGGCGTCACCACGCCGCCGGTCCGCCCGGCCGCGATTCCCGGACCATCGCAGTGCCAGAAGGAGCCCTCCCCATGCCCACCCGCAGCCCCCGCTCGGTCGTCACCTTCCCCATCGTGCTGAGGGAACTGACCGTCCTGCGCGCCGTGAACCTCACCCCCGGGATGCGGCGCGTCACCCTCGGAGGAGCCCAGCTCGACGCCTTCGAGAAGGACGGACTCGAACTCCCCGCCCTGCGCACGGAGGGCTTCGACGACCATGTGAAGTTCTTCTTCGCCGACGAGACCGGCCGGCTGGTCCTCCCCGGCCAGAACGTCAGCAGCCTCGACTGGCCCGCCGACGGCCGTCCCGTCGCCAAGGACTACACCCCGGTCCGCCACGACACCGAGGCCGGCGAGATCGACTTCGACTTCGTCCGCCACGAGGGCGGTGTCGCCTCCACCTGGGCCGAGCGGGCCGAACCGGGCGACAGCGCGTGGATCGCCGGACCGAAGATGTCGCACAGCCACCCCGAGGGCGCCGACTGGCTCCTCGTCGTCGGCGACGAGACCGCCCTGCCCGCCATCGCCCGGTGGCTGGCCGAGATGCCCGAGGGCACCAGGGCCCGCGTCTACGTCGAGATCGGGGACGACAGCCACCGCCAGGAGCTGCCCACCCGCGCGGACGCCGACATCGTCTGGCTGTCCCGCAAGGGCGCGCCGGCCGGCACCACGGACCTCCTCGAACAGGCGGTCCGCACCGCCGAGTGGCTGCCGGGCACCGTCTTCGCCTGGGTCGCGGGAGAGGCCCTCACCCTCAAGGGCATCCGCCGACACCTCGTGACGGAGCGTCAAGTGCACCGTGAGCAGACCCACATCACCGGATACTGGCGCCGGACGGAACCGGCGCCGGTCGCCCCGGCGGACGGGACCGTCGCGACGGCCGCCGAGGCAGAGGAGGACGGCGACGCGCACGAGCGGCTGCACGAGCTGACGGACCTCGCACCCGGCTACGCCATCCGGACGGCCGTCACCCTCGGCCTGTTCGACCTCGTCGACGGCGGAGTCCGCGAGGCGGGCGAGCTGGCCCGCCGGGCCCGGGCCCACCCGCCCACCCTCAAGGCGCTGCTCGACTACCTCGTCTCGATCGACCTGCTCGCGGCGGGGGAGGACGGCTACCGTCTCACCCCGATCAGCGAGGAGCTCGTCGAGGACGACCACTCCGCCGACGAGTACCACCTGGAGGGCGCCCAGGCGGCGTTCGACGCCTCGCTCTCGGGGCTGCTCCACACCGTCCGCACCGGCGAGGCGGGATACCGCACCCTCGCCGGCCGGACCATGACCGCCGCGATGGAGGACGAGCCGAGGCTCGCCGCCACCGCGCGCACCGCCGTCGAGGAGGAGGCCCGGTGGATCGCCCCCGGTGTGCTCCGGGCCCACGACTGGTCGGCCGTCACCGAGCTGACCGCGACCGGCCACGGCTCGGCGACCGTCGTCAACGCGCTGGTGAAGGAGTTCCCCGCGCTGCGCGCCCGGATCGCGGCCATGCCGTCGGCCCTGCGTGTGCTGCGTGACCGGATCCTCGACAGCGATGTCCTGCCGCGGGTCGAGCTGGTCGCCCGGTCCGCGGCCGCTCCGGGCGGTACGGACACGCTGCTGATGTCCCGTCAACTGGAATGGCTCGCCGACGAGGACGCCGTCCACGTCCTCTCCGAGGCCGCGGAGTCGCTGACGCCGGGGGGCACGCTGATCCTGGTGGAGATGGTCACGGCGGCCGACGCCGACGACGTCGACGCCGTCCTGCACCACCTGCGCCTGAAGTGCGCCTTCGGCTCGGGGGTACGGGGAGCCGACGAGGTGTCCGCGCTCGCGGAGCGGGCGGGCCTGGCCGTGAGGTCCCGCAAGGACATCGGCTGGGACCATCGCCTCTGGGTCCTCGTCCGCCCGGGTTCCTCCGAGGCCTGACACACCGCCGAAGCGCCGACGCCCGCACCCACCAGGGTGCGGGAGCCGGCGCTTCGGCGGGATGGTGCTCAGTCCAGGTCGACGAGGACACCCGCGGCGCGGAAGTGGTCCCGCGCGGGGATCTCCCGGCCCTCCTCGGTGCGGACGAGGGTGGGGACGAGTCCGTGGTTGCCGCCCGTGTGGGCGTCGGCTCCGGTGACGATGACGACTCCCTCGTCCTCGGAGTGGAGCACGAGGCCGGGAGTGCCGGCGTAGGGGCGCCTCGTCACCGTGGCGGCGAGGATCTCGATCCTGCGCCCCTCGTGGTGGGTGTAGGCGTGCGGGCGGCGCGGTCGCCTGGCGGCGACGAGCCGCGCGATCTCCTCGGCGGGGCGGGTCCAGTCGACCCGGCCGTCCTCGAAGGAGTCAGCCTGGGCGGGGAGTTCGGGCTCCGGGCGCGCGATCCGCGTCCCGCCGCCACGGCGTTCGTGCACCACGCCGGCCGGTGCCGGTTCGAGGTGGCTGTGCACCCGGCGGAGCAGGGAGGCCAGTTGCTCGCGCTCCCCGGCGTCGAGCGGGGCCAGGATCTCGTCGTCCGTCGAGGCGATCTCCGCGCTCAGGTCGGCGAGGTACGTCCTGCCTTCCGGGGTGAGCCGGACGACGACGCGTCGGCGGTCCGTCGCGTCGCGGACGCAGTCCACCTGGCCGATGCGGGCGAGATCGTTGACGATCTTCACCAGGTCGCTCGCGTTCATGTCGAGCCGGGACGCGAGAGCGGTCTTCATCTGCGGGCCGAGGTCGGCCAGCAGGGTCATCACGGTCAGGTGCCAGAGGCGTAACCCGCGGGCCTCCAGCTTGTCCGTGAGCCGCCGGCGGGCCACCTTGCCGAGCGCGTACATGAGGTACGCGTTGAGGTTCAGCACACTGGGGGGCGTCATGCTCATGGAGCGGGCGCCGGTGACGGGGGCGGGAGGCGCCTCGCGGGCCGCCGTGGAGCCGGTCGCCTCGGCGACGGCGCGCAGCACGGCCTGGTCCGCGCCGACGGCCGGGTCGAACGTCAGGTCCGTGTTCGCGAGGGACCTGAAGACCTTCGCCCAGTCGGTCGGCGTGTTCGCTATGCCGACGATGGCGAAGGTCGCGCCCGACGGGTCGTGCGCGACACCGTTGACGACCGGTTGCTCCATCGCTGTTCCTCGCTGTCCCCTGGGCTCGGTGGCATCAACTGCCTTGCCCTGCAGTTAGGTTGGGTTAACCTACCCAACACTCACGGAGGGGCCGCCACGCGTGCGCGTTCGGCGGCCCCGGTCGACGTGTGCTGTCTCCGGCCCGTCAGGGGCGGCCGGTGAGGTAGCCGCCCATGGAGGTGAAGTACTCGGTCGCGGGCAGCTCGCGGCCGTCCTCCGTACGGACCCGGGTGATGGCCAGGCCGTGGTTGCGGCCGGTGCGCGCGTCGGCCCCGGCGACGATGACGACGCCCTCGCCCTCGCGGTAGAAGATCCGGCCGGGCGTGCCGCCGTACCGGCCCTCGGAGACCACGGCGGAGAGGACTTCGAGTCGCTTGCCCCGGTGGAAGGTGAAGGCGCTCGGGTACGGCGCGGACTGGGCGCGCACCAGGCGCTCCAGGACGTCGGCGGGCCAGTTCCAGTCGATCCGGATGTCCTCCTCGGCCCGCTTGTGGAAGAAGCTGGCCCGGGAGCGGTCCTGCCGGGTGAACTCGGCCGTGCCGGAGGCGATCCGGTCGAGGGCGTCGATGGTCACCGGGGCGATGAGGTCGACCGTCTTGTGGAAGAGGTCGGTCGTCGTGTCGGTGGGGCCGACGGGGACGGCGTGCTGCTGGACGATGTCGCCGGCGTCGAGCACCTCGTCCATCATGTGGGCGGTGACGCCGACTTCGGACTCGCCGTTGACGAGGGCCCAGATCAGGGGCGAGAACCCGGCGTACTTGGGCAGCAGCGAGTCATGGATGTTCAGCGTCCCGTGGCGCGGCAGGTTGTAGATGTGCGGCGGGATCCACGTACGCCAGTTGTTGGCGACGATGATGTCCGGGTCGGCCTCCTTGAGGCGCGCGAACAGCTCCTCGTCGTCGGGCCTGTTGCGGATGACGACGGGGACGCCGTGCTCCTCCGCCAGGTCGGCGACCGAGTCGCTCCAGATCTTCTCGTAGGCGTGCTCGCTCTTGGGGTGCGTCACGACGAGTACGACGTCGTGTTCGGAGTCCAGGAGCGCTTGGAGGGTGCGATGGCCCCAGGTCTGATAGCCGAACATGACGACCCGCATCGGGTTCCTCCTCGGAAGAGCGATTGACCGTCAGCAAGTAAAGCAAGGCTTACCTAACAGTGCAACTGGCTTGATTTATGCGCTTGTTCGGGCCGCACTTCTTCGGCATGTCCGCTTTGCCCCGTCGACAGCATCGTCAGATCAGGTTAGCTTTACCTAAGTTCTGCTCGGCTGCCGGCACCACCGGTGTGCCCGATGCCCCCTTCCCCCTCAGCCTCTTTCCCGCACGATGGGAGTGACATGTCGCAGGTTCCTCCTGGTGACGCACCTCTGGTCCACGACCTCATAGGCATCGGCTTCGGGCCGTCCAATGTGGCCATGGCGATAGCGCTCAGCGAGCACAACGCACGCGTCGGAAGGCAGGAAGCGGTCACCGCCCACTTCTTCGAGCGTCAGCCGCGTTTCGGCTGGCACCGCGGCATGCTGATCGACGACGCGACCATGCAGGTGTCCTTCCTCAAGGACCTGGTGACGCTCCGCAACCCGACCAGCGAATACAGCTTCCTCTGCTACCTGCAGAGCAAGGGCCGGCTGATCGACTTCGTCAATCACAAGAACCTCTTCCCGCTGCGCGTCGAGTTCCACGACTACTTCGAGTGGGCCGCGTCCAAGGTCGACGACATGGTCTCGTACGGCCACGAGATCATCTCCGTGGAGCCCGTCGAGCGCGACGGCGTCGTGGAGTACCTCGACGTGACGGCCCGCTCCGGAGACGAGCTGGTCGTCCACCGCGCCCGAAACCTCGTCCTCGGTACGGGACTTCGCCCGAAGATGCCCGAGGGCGTCGAGCGGAGCGACCGCGTCTGGCACAACTCCGACCTGCTCGCCAAGGTCGAGGGCCTGGAGGGGACGAACCCCGAGCGGATCGTCGTCGTGGGCGCCGGACAAAGCGCCGCCGAGAACGTCGCCTATCTGCACCGGCGCTTCCCCGAGGCCGAGATCTGCGCCGTCTTCTCGCGCTACGGATACAGCCCCGCCGACGACAGCGCCTTCGCCAACCGGATCTTCGACCCCGAGGCCGTCGACGAGTACTTCACGGCTCCCGACGACATCAAGCGCAAGCTGATGGACTATCACGGGAACACCAACTACTCCGTGGTGGACATCGACCTCATCGACGACCTGTACCGGCAGGCATACCAGGAGAAGGTCCTCGGCACCGAGCGGCTGCGCTTCATCAACATCTCCCGGCTCACCGGCGTGGAGGACGGCCCGGACAAGGTCCGTGCCTTCGTGACCTCCCTCGTCACCGGCGAGGAGTCCGTCCTCGAAGCCGACGTCGTCGTCTACGCCACGGGCTACACCCCCGCCGAACCCCTCGGCCTCCTCGGTCCGGTCGGCGACCGCTGCCACCGCGACGAGCGGGGCCGGGTCCGGGTCGAGCGGGACTACCGCCTCGCCACCGACCCCGAACTCCGGTGCGGGATCTACCTCCAGGGCGGCACCGAGCACACCCACGGCATCACGTCCTCGCTGCTCTCCAACACCGCGATCAGGGTCGGTGAGATCCTCGCCTCGGTCCTCGACCGGGCCGGGGAGACCGGCGCCGGCGCCGCGTCCGAAGAGGTCGCCGACAGCACCGCCGCCGCCCCCGTCGAAAGCGCCGCCCTGGTCGACGGCGTCGGCACGCCCCGCTAGCGTCACCCCCCCCGTCCCACCCCCCACGCAAGAAAAGCCACTTCCCGCCCGGCGGCACCGTCCGCTCCCGGCGGGCAGGGCAGCACCGTGCATCCCCCGAAAGGAACGTCCGTGTCCGCTGGTACACGTCCCGCTCTGGCGCGGTTCGCCAGATCCGCTCCCCGTGTGGCCGTCCTCGCGGTGGCGGCCCTCGCTCTCGCCGCCTGCGGCGGAGGGACCGAGAAGTCCGAGTCGCCGTCCGCCACCACCTCCTCGGCCGCGTCCGACGGCGGTTCCAAGCCCGCCGCGTTCCCCGTCACGGTCGAGCACAAGTACGGCTCCACGACGATCGACAAGGAGCCGAAGACGATCGTCACCCTCGGCCTCTCCGACCAGGACGCGGTGCTCGCGCTCGGCGTCAAGCCGGCCGGCGCGGTCGACTGGTTCAAGGAGACGCCGTACGGGAAGTGGCCCTGGACCAAGGACAAGTGGGGCTCGGACAAGCCGCAGATCGTCGGCGAGCGCGACGAGTACAACATCGAGAAGATCGCGGCGCTCAAGCCGGATCTGGTCATCGCCCAGTACTCGGGGATGAAGAAGGAGCAGTACGACACGCTCTCCAAGTTCACCAAGGTCGTCGCCCAGCCCAAGGACCACCCGGACTACGGCGCCCCCTGGCAGACGATGACCCAGCAGATCGGCAAGGCGCTCGGCAAGGACGCCGAGGCCACCAAGCTGATCGCGGACATCGACGCCCGGTTCAAGGCCGCCCGCGACAAGCACCCCGAGTGGGCCACCAAGACCCTCGCGGTCGCCGACAGCTTCGAGGCAGGCAAGTACTCGGCGTTCACGAAGACCGACCCCAAGTCGATCTTCTTCCAGGAGCTCGGCTTCAAGCTCAAGCCGGAGATCGACACCCTGGCCAAGCCGGGCTTCAACGTCGCCGAACTCAGCGCCGAGAAGCTCAACGTCCTCGACGTCGACCGGCTCGTCTGGGTGACCTCCAGCACCGAGGCCAACGACCGCATCAAGGCCGAGCCGCTCTACAAGAAGCTCAAGGTCAACCAGGAGAAGCGCGACCTGTTCGTGCCGTACCAGAACCCGGACATCGGCGCCGCGTTCTCCTTCAACACCGTTCTGTCGATCCCGTACGCCATCGACGAGATCGAGCCGCTTCTCGCGGCTGTCAAGTGACGCCCACCAGCTGACGCGCCACCAGCCAGGAGCTGGCCCGACCGACGGCGTGGCGGAACCTCTCGCCACGCCGTCGGCGCTTGTGCCGTCACCGCCAGCCACGCACCCCCAGGGAAAGGCCACTTCGTACGATGTTTGACGTCGAGCCGTCGGACCGGAACACCACCTCCGGCCTCCCCGTCACCGGCGGGCAATCCGGCATCTGGCTGGCCCAGCAGCTCGAACCGGACAGCTCCGCCTACAACATCGTGTTCGCGCTGCACCTCCGCGGCGCCGTCGACCTCGAACGCCTCACGGCCGGCGTCCGCCGGGCCGTCGAAGAGGCCGAGTGCCTGCACATCCGCGTCACCCCCGGTGAGGACGGACCCCGCCAGACCTCCCGTACCGCCCCCGTCGACGTCACCGTCGTCGACCTGCGCGCCGCCGAGGACCCCGAGGAGGCCGCCGCCGCGTGGACGGCCGCCGACCGCGAGCGGCCCGTCGACCTCGCCCACGACACCCCCTTCGCCCACGCCCTGCTGCGGCTCGCCGACGACCAGGTCCTCTGGGTCCAGCGCTACCACCACATCGTGGCCGACGGGATGGCGGTCGCCCTCATCACCCGCCGCGCCGGCGAGTACTACACCTCCGCCGAGGAGGTGCCCGCACGCCACGACTGGTCCCTCGCCGACCTCGTCGCCGCCGACCGCGCCTACCGTGCCTCCGAACAGCACACCTCCGACCGCGCCTGGTGGCTGGAGAGGCTGGCGGGCCGGACCGAGCCCGTACGGCTCGTCGACCGTGCCGCCACCCCCATGACCCGACGGCTGCGCCGCACCGCCGAGCTGCCCCCGGAGACCGTCGAGCGGCTGAACACCGCCGCCGCGACCACCGGCGTCCGGGTCTCCCGGCTCCTGCTCGCCGCGGTCGCCGCCTATCTGCACCGCGTCAGCGGCGAGCAGGACCTCGTCCTCGGGCTGCCCGTCGCCGCCCGCGAGGACGAGGTCTCCGCCCGTGTCCCCGGCATGGTGTCCAACATCGTCCCGCTGCGCCTCGACGTCCGCCCCGGCACCACCGGCGGCGCCCTCGTCGCGCAGGTCCGCGAGACCGTGCGCGAGGCCGTCGGCCACAGCCGCTACCGCGCCGAGGACCTCGCCAGGGAACTCGGCCTCGTCGACGGGGTACCGGAACTCGTCGGCCCCACCGTCAACGTCCTGCCCCGCTCCGAGGACCTGGACTTCGGCGGCCACGCGACCGAACTGCGGCCCGTCTGGCTCGGCCCGGTCAACGACCTCGCGTTCAGCTTCGCCGAGCGCGCGGGCGGCCGGGGCCACGCCCTCCACCTCGACGCGGACGCCGACGTCTGCGACGAGGCCACCCTCGCCGGCCACGAGCGCCGCTTCCTCGCGCTCCTCCACACCTTCGCCGGCGACCTCGACCTCCCCGTCGGCCGGATCGAGTTGACCTCCGACAGCGAACGCGCCGTCCTTCTCAAGGAGTTCGGCTCCGCACCGTGCGAGTCGCCCGAGCTGTCCTGGCCCGCCGCCTTCGAGGAGCAGGTCCGCCGCACCCCCGAGTCCGTCGCACTCGTCTGCGAGGACCGCGAGCTGACGTACGCCGAACTCGACGAGGCGGCCGACCGGCTCTCCAGGCTGCTCCGCTCCCGGGGCGTCGGCACCGAGGACGTCGTGGGCGTCGCCCTGCCCCGCTCGCCCGAACTGGTCGTGGCGCTGCTCGCCGTCATGAAGGCCGGCGCCGCCTATCTGCCGCTCGACGCCGATCACCCGCGGGACCGCATCGCCTACATGCTGTCCGACGCCGGGGCCCGCACCGTCGTCACCGTGGGCGAACTCGCGGGCGAACTCCCGGAGACGGCCGGGGTCACCCAGCTGCTGCTCGACGACCCGGCCACCGTCGAGGCCCTCGCCGCCGCGACCGACCCCGAACCCGGCCCGCCGGTCGCCCTCGACCAGGCCGCCTACGTCATCTACACCTCCGGCTCGACGGGCCGCCCCAAGGGCGTCGTGGTCTCGCACGACGGCGTCGGCAGCCTCGTCGCCACCGCCACCGAGCGGATCGGCATCACCGCCGAGAGCCGCGTCGTGCAGTTCGCCTCCGTCGGCTTCGACGTGACGGTCTGGGACCTGATCATGTCGCTGTGCGTCGGCGGACGGATCATCGTCGTGCCCGCCGAGCGCCGTGTCGCGGGCCCCGCGCTCACCGACTACATCGCGCGGCACCGTGCCACCCACATGATCCTTCCGCCCTCGCTCGTCTCCGCGCTGCCGCAGGAGTGCGAACTCCCCCAGGGCGCGGTGCTGATCGTCGGCACGGAAGCGGTCCCCAGCGAGCTGATCGCCCGCTGGGGCGGCAGGCTCCGGGTCGTCGTCGCCTACGGACTCACCGAGGCGACGGTCAACTCCACCCTCTGGCTCGCCGACCCCGACCGCCCCGGCCCCGCCCCCATCGGCGAGCCCGACCCCAACACCCGCGCCTACGTCCTCGACACGGCACTGCGGCCCGTCCCCGTCGGCACGGAGGGAGAGCTCTACGTCTCCGGGCGCGGCCTCGCCCGCGGCTACCTGGGACGCCACGCGCTGACCTCGGAGCGGTTCGTCGCCGACCCGTACGGGGAGCCCGGCGGCCGGATGTACCGCACCGGCGACCGGGTCCGCTGGGGCGCCGACGGCAACCTGGAGTTCCTCGGCCGCGCGGACGGCCAGATCAAGATCCGCGGTCACCGCGTCGAGCCCGGCGAGGTCGAGAGCGCCTTCATGGCCTGCGAGGGCATCGCCCAGGCCGCCGTCCTCGTCCGCGAGGACCACCGGAACGCGAAGCGGCTCGTCGCCTACCTCGTCCCCGAGGGCGAGCACGCCCACCCGGACACCGACACGGCGGTGACGGCCGCACGCGCCCGCGTGACCGACGCCCTGCCCGACCACATGGTGCCGTCCGCCGTCGTCGTCCTCGACGGCCCGCTCCCGCTCACCCCCAACGGCAAGCTCGACGCGAAGGCCCTGCCCGAGCCCCGCTGGACGTCCCTGACCGGCACCGACACCCCGAGCACCCCGGCCGAGACCGCACTCGCCGCACTGTTCGCCGAGGTCCTCGGTCTGCCGACGGTGGGGGTCCACGACAGCTTCTTCGAACTGGGCGGCGACAGCATCGTCGCCATCCAGCTGGTGAACCGCGCCCGCGAGGCAGGCCTCGCCCTCACCCCGCGCGACGTGTTCCGGAGCCGGACCGTGGCAGCCCTCGCCCGGAGCGCCGGCGAGACCGTCACGGCCCCGGTGCGGCGGCGGGTGGAGCTCGACGCGGACGCGCTGCCCGTCTCCCCGCTCCAGGAAGGCTTCTTCTTCCACGCCGCGTTCGACAGCCGGGCCGCGGACCTCTACTTCGTCCAGGAACTCCTCGACCTGACGGGGACCGTCGAACCGGACCGCCTCCGCTCCGCGCTCCAACTGCTCCTCGACCGGCATCCGCTGCTGCGCGCCTCGTTCCGCCAGCTGCCCGGCGGCGAGGTCGTCCAGCGGCTCGCCGAACGGGTGACCCTCCCCTGGCGGGAGGCCGACACCGCCGTGACCGGCCTGGACGACATCCTCCGGGCCGACCGCGCCGAGCAGTTCGACCTCGCGCGGCCGCCGCTCCTGCGCGCCACGCTCGTCAAGGACGGACAGCGCCACCGGCTGCTGCTCACCCTGCACCACATCGTCGCCGACGGCTGGTCCGTCGCGGTCCTGCTCCGGGAACTGACCGATGCCTGCCGAGGCGTCGCACTGCCGGATCCGGTGGCCCCCGAGCCGTACCTCTCCTGGCTCGCCGGCCGCGACCGGGACACCGCCCGCGAGGCCTGGCGCCGGGCACTCGCCGGCCTCGATGGCCCGACCAGGCTCCCCGCCCTCGCCGCCCCGGGCGACGGCGCGGCCCCCACCCGCCCCGAACACGTCGACACCCGTCTGCCCCTCGACCTCACCGACGCGCTGACCGCGTACGCCAGGACGAACGGCCTGACCCCGAGCAGCGTCTTCCACGGTGTGTGGGGACTGCTCCTCGGCGGCCTCACCGGCGGCCGGGACGTCGTCTTCGGCACCACCGTGTCCGGACGGACCACGGAGGTCGAGGCGCTCGACTCCGCGGTCGGCCTGTTCATCAACACCGTCCCCGCCCGCGTCACCCTGCGCCCCGAGGAGACGCTCACCGAGCTGCTCCGCCGCGTCCAGGACGAGCACTCCGCCCTCCTCGACCACCACCACCTCGGCCTCGCCGACATCCAGCGGACCGCGGGCGGCGGCGAACTCTTCGACACCCTCGTGGTGTTCGAGAACTTCCCGACCGGCGACCAGTCGGCCGGACGGGCGGCCGACGCGATGCGCATCACCGGCGCCGAGGTCTTCGACGCCGTGCACTACCCGCTCGCACTCGTCGTCGAGCCCACCGACGCCGGCCTCCGGCTCCGCTTCAAGCACGACGCGGCCCGCCTCGACCAGGTGGCGGTGGCCGTCCTCGCCAACCGGTTCACGGCCCTGCTGCGGACCGTGGTCACCGAACCCGGCCGCCTCGTCGCCCGCACCGACCTGCTCTCGGCCCGTGAGCGCGAGCACCTCGCGGAGCTCAACGCCACCGCCCACCCCGTCCCCGAGGCCACCCTGGCCTCGCTCTTCGCCGCATGGGTGGCCCGCACCCCGCACGCCCCCGCCGTCGTCTTCGACGACACCACCCTCAGCTACGCCGAACTCGACCGGCGGGCCGAGGCCCTGGCCCGGCGACTCCGCGCCCGCGGCGCGGGACCGGAGCGGTACGTGGCCGTCGCGGTCCCGCGCTCGGCCGAACTGATGGTCGCGCTCCTCGGCGTCCACAAGGCGGGCGCCGCCTATCTGCCCGTCGATCTCGACTACCCCGCCGACCGGGTGGCGTTCATGCTCGCCGACTCGGGCGCGCGTCTCGTCGTGACGACCGCCGAGTCCGCCGGACGGCTCCCCGCCGCCCCCGGCCTCGAACACCTCCTCGTCGGCGCGGGGGAGCCCGAGGAGACCCTCCCCGACACGCCCGTGCGAGCGGCGGGACCCGACCACCCCGCGTACCTCATCTACACCTCCGGCTCCACCGGCCGCCCCAAGGGCGTCGCCGTCACCCACCGGGCCGTCGTCAACCGGCTCGCCTGGATGCAGAGCGCGTACGGACTCACCGCCGACGACCGGGTCCTGCAGAAGACCCCGTCCAGCTTCGACGTGTCGGTGTGGGAGTTCTTCTGGGCGGTCACCGAGGGCGCCACCGTGGTCCTCGCCCGCCCCGACGGCCACCGAGACCCCGCGTACCTGGCCGGCCTCATCGCCGGACAGGCCGTCACCACCACCCACTTCGTGCCCTCGATGCTGGCCGCGTTCGTCCAGGTCATGGAGGCCACCCCCGACGCCCCCGACTGGGCGGCAGGCCTGCGCCGGGTGTTCTGCAGCGGCGAGGCGCTCACCGGCGCCGACGCCCGGCGCTGGTGGGAGCTGACCTCCCGCTCCGGACGCCCCGCCGTACCGCTGCACAACCTGTACGGCCCCACCGAGGCGGCCGTCGACGTCACCTTCTTCCCGTACGAGGGCGGCACCGAGCCGGCCGTTCCGATCGGCCGGCCCGTGTGGAACACCCGGCTGCACGTCCTCGACCCGTTCCTGCGCCCCGTCCCGGACGGCGTGCCCGGCGAGCTGTACCTCGCCGGCGTCCAGCTCGCCCGCGCCTACCACGACCGCCCCGGTCTCACCTCCGACCGGTTCGTCGCCGACCCGTTCGGGGCACCGGGGGAGCGGATGTACCGCACCGGCGACCTGGTGCGCCGCCGCGCCGACGGAGCCGTCGAGTACCTCGGCCGCACCGACCGACAGGTCAAGATCCGGGGCAACCGCGTCGAGCTGGGCGAGATCGAGACCGCCCTCGCCGCACTGCCCGGCGTGGCCCGCGCGGCCGTGATCGTCCGCGACGGCGCCCTCGTCGGCTACGCCGTCCCCGCCCCCGGTACCACCCCCGGCTCCGAGGCCCTGCACACGGCGCTCACCGAGGCGCTGCCCGCCGCGATGGTGCCGAGCGCCGTCGTCGTCCTCGCCGAACTGCCGCTGACACCCAGCGGCAAGCTCGACCAGAACGCCCTGCCCGCACCCGAGACCGCCCCCCGGGCAGGTGGCCGCGCTCCCCGCGACGACCGCGAACGCGCGCTCTGCGAGATCTTCGGCGAGGTCCTCGGCGTCCCCGGGACGAGCGCCGACGACGACTTCTTCATGCTCGGCGGCGACAGCCTCAGCTCGATCACCGTCGCCACCCGCGCGCGGGAGAAGGGTCTGACGCTCAGTCCCCGCGACGTGTTCGAGCACCGCACCCCGGCCGCCCTCGCCGCCGCGGCCGCCCACGGGGACGCCGGAACACCCCCGACCCCCGACTCACCCGACACAGCCGAGGTACCCGTGCACTCAGACGGTGTGACCGTCTCCGCCTCCGACGCCGGGCAGGCAGCCGCCGCCCTCCAGGCCGTCCTGGCGCTCCAGCAGCAGTCCGGCGCAGCCGTCGACCCCGCCCTCCGGGCCCTGCTCGACCAGCTGACCGCCGCCGCCCCGGCCGCCCCGGAGCCCCCGGCCCCCGCGCCCCTGGGCGGACCCGAGCTGACCGCCGAGGAGACCGCGCGCGTCCACGCCGTCGCCGGCCTTCCCGTCGCGGACGTCTGGCCGCTCTCCCCGCTCCAGGAGGGCATGTACTTCCACGCCACCTACGACGCGGGCGACGCACTCGACGTCTACCAGTCCCAGGAGACCCTGGACCTCGACCGCCGGATCGACGCCGACCGGCTCCGCGCGGCCTGCCGGACCCTCCTGGAGCGCAACACGGGTCTGCGCGCCGGGTTCACCAGCGACGGCCTGCCCCGCCCCGTGCAGTTCATCGTGGACGGCGCCGAGATCCCGCTCGTCGAGGCCGACCTCTCCGGGCTGCCCGCCGAGGAACAGCGGACCCGCACCGAGGAACTCCTCGCCGCCGACCGCAGGCAGCGCTTCGACCTGTCCGCGGCACCGCTCTGCCGCCTGCTCCTGATCCGCCTCGGAGACGGCCGCGACCGGCTCGTCGTCACCCACCACCTCATCCTCTGGGACGGCTGGTCCGCCTGGCTGTTCCTGGAGGAGCTCTTCACCCTGTACGAGCGGGCCGGCGACCCCACCGGTCTGCCGCTGCCCGGCTCGTACCGCGACCACCTCGCCTGGCTGGAGGCGCAGGACACCACCGTCGCCCTCGACGCCTGGCGCGGCGCGCTCTCCGGATTCGACGAGCCGACCCTGCTCGCCCCCTCCGGACGCGACACCGGCCCCGTCATACCCGTGGACTTCGACGCCCTCCTCACCCAGGAGGCCGGCGACCGGCTGCGGACCGTCGCCCGACGGCACGGACTCACCCTGAACACCGTCCTCAACGCGGCCTGGGCCCTGGTCCTCTCGGCCATGACGGGCCGCGGCGACGTCGCCTTCGGCACGGCCGTCGCCGGACGCCCGGCGGACGTGCCGAACGTGGCCGGCATCATCGGCATGTTCCTCAACACGATCCCCGCCCGGGTCGCCTTCGCCCCCGACGAGCCCCTGCTCGACCTGCTGCGCCGCATGCAGTCCGAGCGCGCGGCCGTCATGCCGTACGAGTACGTGGGACTGGGCACCCTCCAGCAGGAGTCCGGCCACCGCCGCCTCTTCGACACCCTCTTCGTGCTCCGCTCGGCCGACGGCGAGGACCGGGCCGCCGCCCTCCGCGAGCGGCACGGCATCACCGACGTGTCGAACGTGGACGGAACCCACTTCCCGCTCACGCTGATCGTCACGCCCGGAGCCCGGCTGCGGGTCACCCTCGCCGCCCGGCCCGACCTCTTCGACGCCGAGGCCGCCGGTACGATCCTCAGCCGCTTCACCACGGTCCTCGACCGCCTCGGCGAGGCCCTCGCCGGGCCGTACGCCGCGTCCGCCCGCACCGTCGGCGTCGACCTGCTCCTCGCGGACGAGCGCGCCGCCCTGGCCACCGGCCGGGAGGCGAGCCGTGAGCCGGTGCCGGACGAGACCGTCGCCGACATGCTCACCGCCCAGGTCGCCCGTACCCCCGACGCCGTCGCACTGGTCTTCGGCGAGCGCGCCCTCACGTACGCCGAACTCGACGCTCAGGTCAACCGGCTCGCCCGGCTGCTGCTCGCCCGGGGAGCCGGGCCCGAGAAGGTCGTGGCGCTCGCGCTGCCCCGGTCCATCGAGATGGTCGCCGCGCTGTTCGCCGTCCTGCGGACCGGCGCCGCGTACCTGCCGCTCGACCTCGACCACCCGGCCGACCGGCTGCGGCTCATGGCCGAGGACACCGGACCGCTCTGCCTGGTGTCCACCACCGCCGTCGCCCCGACGCTCCGGCGCGAGGACGGCCCCGTCGCCCTCGAACTCCTCCTCGACGACGAGGACGTGACCGCCGAGCTCGCCGCGCTGTCCGGCGACGGGATCACCGACGCCGAGCGGCCCGGGTTCGCCCACGGGGTGCCGGACCGGCTGGAGTACCCCGCGTACGTCATCTACACCTCCGGCTCCACCGGCCGCCCCAAGGGCGTCGTCACGCCCTACCGAGGCCTGACGAACATGCAGCTCAACCACCAGAAGGAGATCTTCGACCCGGCCATCGCCTCGGCCGGCGGGCGGCGTCTCCGCATCGCGCACACCGTCTCCTTCGCCTTCGACATGTCGTGGGAGGAGCTGCTCTGGCTCGTCGAGGGGCACGAGGTCCACGTCTGCGACGAGGAACTCCGCCGCGACGCGGAAGCCCTGGTCGCCTACTGCGACGAACACCGCGTCGACGTCGTCAACGTGACGCCCACCTACGCCCAGCTCCTGATCGAGGAGGGTCTCCTCGATCAGGACGAGGCCGCGGGCAAGCACCGCCCGGCGCTCGTCCTGCTCGGCGGCGAGGCCGTATCCGACACGGTCTGGACGCAACTGCGCCGCACCGAGGGCACATACGGGTACAACCTGTACGGCCCCACCGAGTACACGATCAACACCCTCGGCGGCTCCACCACCGAGAGCGCGACACCCACCGTCGGCAGGCCCATCCGCAACACCCGCGCCCATGTCCTCGACGCGATGCTGCGCCCCGTTCCGCCGGGCTGCCCCGGCGAGCTGTACATCGCGGGCACCGGCCTGGCCCGCGGCTACCACGACCGGGCCGGGCTGACCGCCGAACGGTTCGTCGCCGACCCCTTCGGCGAGCCCGGCGAGCGCATGTACCGCACGGGCGACCTCGTACGGCAGCGCCCCGACGGCCTCCTCGACTTCCTCGGACGCACCGACGACCAGGTCAAGATCCGCGGCTACCGCATCGAACTCGGCGAGATCTCCACGGCCCTGTCCGACCACCCCGAGGTCGCCCACGCCGCCGTGGTCGTCCACGAGACCGCCGGCACCAAGCGCCTCGTCGGCTACTTCGCACGGGAGGACGGCACACCCGGCGCCGAGGAGGACGACAGCCTCGTCCAGCGACTGCGCGAGCACCTCAAGGCCGGCCTGCCCGACTACATGGTCCCGTCCGCCCTGGTCCCCGTGACCACCCTGCCGCTGACCGTCAACGGCAAGCTGGACGTCAAGGCCCTGCCCGCCCCCGACCTCACCGGCACGGGCACCAGCCGCGCCCCGCGCACCCCGCGGGAGGAGACCCTGTGCGGGCTCTTCGCGGAGGTCCTCGGGCTGCCCGGGGGAAGCGTCGGGATCGACAGCGACTTCTTCGAGCTCGGCGGACACTCGCTCCTCGCGACCCGGCTCGTCAGCCGGGCCCGCACCGCGCTCGACGCCGAGCTCGCCATCCGCGACCTGTTCGAGGCACCCACCGTCGCCGAGCTCGTCGAGCGCGCGGCCGCCTCGCGCGGCGTCGCCCGCCCGGCGCTCGTCGCCGCCGAACGCCCCGACGAACTGCCGCTCTCGCACGCCCAGCAGCGCCTGTGGGTCATCCAGCAGATCGAGTGCACCTCGGCCGCGTACAACTTCCCGCTGGTCATGCGGCTGAACGGCACCTTCGACCGCGAGGCGTGGCGCACCGCCCTCGCCGACGTGACCGATCGCCACGAGGCCCTGCGCACCCTCTTCACCGAGCGCGACGGCCAGGCGTACCAGCGGATCCTGCCCGCGGGCTCGGCCGCCCCCGTCGTGGAACACCTGCGCGCCACCGAGGACGAGATCCCCGGCATCGTCGACGCCGCCGTCCAGCGGCCGTTCGACCTCGCCGCCGAACTGCCGATCCGCGCCACGGTCGTGGAGGTGGCGCCCGACGCACACGTCGTCGTCCTGCTGCTCCACCACATCACCACCGACGAGTGGTCCGACCGCCCGTTCCTGCGGGACCTGACCACCGCCTACACGGCCCGGCTCGGCGGCACCGCGCCCGACTGGGAGCCGCTGCCCGTCCAGTACGCCGACTACGCCCTCTGGCAGCAGAAGCTGCTGGGCGACCCGGCCGACGCCGACAGCCTCGCCGCCCGGCAGCTGGAGCACTGGCGGACGGCCCTGGCCGGAGCCCCCGAGGAACTGGAGCTGCCCACCGACCGCCCGCGGCCCGCCCGCCCCGCGTTCACCGGCGCCGAACTCGACCTCACCTTCGACCCCACGGTCCACGAGGGCCTGCGGCGACTCGCCCGCGACACCGGCGCCAGCATGTTCATGGTCGTGCACGCGGCCGTGGCCGCCCTGCTCAACCGCCTCGGCGCCGGCACCGACATCCCCCTGGGCGCGCCCATCGCGGGCCGCGGCGACGAGGCCCTGGACGAACTGGTCGGCTTCTTCGTCAACACGCTGGTGCTCCGCACCGACCTCGGCGGGGACCCCAGCTTCACCGAGCTCCTCGGCCGGGTCCGGGAAACCGACCTGGCCGCCTTCTCCCACGCGGACGTGCCCTTCGAGGCGGTCGTCGAGAAGCTCAACCCGACCCGCTCCCTCTCCCGGAACCCGCTGTTCCAGGTGATGGTCGGCTACCACGCCCGCACGGACGACGCGCTGCGTCTCCCCGGACTCCGGGCCGGCTACCTGCCGCACCGGACGGGCACCGCCAAGTTCGACCTCGTGTTCAGCTTCACCGAGCACACGACCGCCGACGGCGCCGGCGACTCCCTCGGCTGCCGCCTGGAGTTCGCCACCGAACTCTTCGACCACGAGACCGCCGAACACATCGCCGGCCGCCTCCGCCGACTCGTCGGGGCGCTCGTCGAGGCCCCCGACCAGCCGCTGTCCCGGGCCCGGATCCTCACCGACGAGGAGCAGCGCCTCGTCGTCGAGGGCTTCAACGGTCCGCCCCGCGAGGTCGACGAGGAGACCCTGCCGGCGCTCTTCGCCCGGTGGGTGACCGAGCGCCCCGACGCGGTCGCCGTCGTCGACCGCTCCCGCTCGGTGACCTACGCCCGGCTCGACGCCCGTGCCAACCGCCTCGCACGGCTGCTCGCCGCCCGCGGGGTCGGCGCCGAGAGCGTCGTCGGCGTCGCCGTACCGCGCTCGGTGGACATGATCGCCACGGTCGTCGCCGCCCTGAAGCTGGGCGCCGCGTTCCTGCCGCTCGACCTCGTCCACCCCGGCGACCGGCTCAGCTACATGATCGAGAACTCGGGCGCCGCCGTCGTGGTCGGCACCGAGCCCGTCGCCGGGAAGATCCCGGACGTCGCGGGAGTCCCGGTGGTGCTGCTCGACGCGCCCGACACCGCCGCCGAACTGGCCGCCCTGCCGGAGACCCCGCCGGCCGGCGGTCCCGCCGGACTCGACCAGGCCGCCTACGTGATCTACACCTCCGGCTCGACCGGCCGGCCCAAGGGCGTCGTCGTCCCCCACGAGGGCATCGCCAGCCTCGTCGCCACCGCCGTCGACCGGATGGGCCTGGAACACGACAGCCGCGTCCTCCAGTTCGCGTCCATCGGCTTCGACGTCTTCGCCTTCGAGCTGGCCATGGCGCTCTGCCACGGCGGCCGGCTCGTCCTCATCACCGACGAGGCCCGGGTCGCCGGACCCGCCCTCACCGACTTCCTCGCGGACCAGCGGATCACCCATATGATCCTGCCGCCGTCGCTGGTGTCGGCCCTGCCGGCCGGCTGCACCCTGCCCGAGGGATCGACCGTCCTCGTCGGCACCGAGACCGTGCCGCCGGACCTCTTCGAACGCTTCGGCGCCACCGCCGACCTGATCTGCGCGTACGGACTCACCGAGGCGACCGTCAACTCGACCCTCTGGCCGGCCCGCGAGCACGGCGGCCGTGCCACCGGCCGGGTGCCGATCGGCCGTCCCGACCCCAACACCCGCTGCTACGTCCTCGACGAGCACCTGCGCCCCGTCCCGCCCGGCGTGATCGGCGAGCTGTACGTGGCGGGGCGCGGCCTCGCCCGCGGCTACCTCGGACAGGCCGGCCTCAGCTCGCAGCGGTTCGTCGCCGACCCCTACGGCGCACCCGGCAGCCGTATGTACCGCACCGGTGACCGCGCCCGCTGGCGCGCCGACGGGAACCTCGACTTCCTCGGCCGGGTCGACACCCAGGTGAAGATCCGGGGCTTCCGCATCGAACTCGGCGAGATCGAGGCCGCCCTCGTGGACCACCCGTCGGTCGCCCAGGCCGCCGTCCTGCCCGACCGCGACGGCGACATCGTCCGCCTCGTCGGATACGCCGTACCCGAGCCGGGCACGGGCGCGGAGCGGGAACTCGACCCGCAGGAGCTGCGCGCCCATGTCGCCGCCCTGCTGCCCGAGTACATGGTCCCCGCGCTCGTCGTCCCGCTCGACGGCCCGCTGCCGCTCACCCCGAACGGCAAGCTGGACCACAAGGCGCTGCCCGCGCCCGACTGGTCGGCCATGACCGGCGACGCCCGGCCCGCGACCGGGACGCAGGCACGGATCGCCGAGCTGTTCTGCGAGATCCTCAAGCTCGACGGCGTCGGCGTGCACGACAGCTTCTTCGCGCTCGGTGGTCACTCCATGGCCTCCATGCGGCTCCTCGGCCGCATCCGCGCCGAGTTCGGCGTCGAGCTGAGCATCCGCGACGTCTTCGACGCGCTGACCGTCGCCGGCATCGCCGGCAAGCTGGACGGCGCGAGCGCCGCCCGGCCCGCCCTGCGCCCCGCCGAGCCCGGCGCCGCCGACGGCACGGACCTGCCGGTGGCCCCCGTACAGCAGTGGCAGTGGCAGGCGTACCGCCGGAACCCCGGCTTCGACCACGCGCTCGTCCTGCGCTCCGCCGGCGGCCTCGACGCCGAGGCGCTCGGCGCGGCACTCGCCGACGTGACCGCCCGCCACGAGCCCCTGCGCACCGCCTTCGGCGAAGTCGACGGCAGGCCGGTCCGACGGGCCGTCGCGGCTCCGGCCCTGGCCGTGGAGCGGTGCGCGGACCTGGACGCCCGCCTGGCCGAACTGGCCGCCGGAGCACCGGACCTGGAGCGGGAGGCCCCGCTGCGGGCCCGGCTGCTCACCGACGCCGACGGCGCCCAGGCGGTGCTGCTCACCCTGCACTACCTCGCCGTCGACGAGTGGTCGGTGGTGCCGCTCTTCCGCGACCTCACGACGGCGTACGGCGCGCGGACGGCGGGCCGGGCGCCCGAGTGGCGCCCGCTCCCGGTCGGCTACGGCGACTACACCCGCTGGGCCCGTGAGGTCCTCGGCGACCCGGCCGACCCGGACAGCCGCGGTGGTCGGCAGCTGGCGTACTGGCGCACGACCCTCGAGGACGCGCCGCGCGAACTCGCCCTGCCGACGGAGGCGCACACCTCCGACACCCTCCCCGGGAGCCGGCAGGCCGCCGGAGTGGTCGAGTTCGTCCTCGACGAGCGGCTCCACGCGGACATCGACCGGCTGGCCCGGGCCACCGGCACCAGCATGTTCATGGTGCTCCACGCGGCCCTCGCGTCCCTGCTCACCGCCCACGGCGCCGGCACCGACCTGCCGATCGGCACGATGGTCGCCGGACGCGCCGACGACCAGCTCGCCGACCTCGTGGGGTGCTTCTTCAACACGGTGGTGCTGCGCACCGACACGGCCGGCGACCCGACCTTCGCGGAGCTCCTGACCCGGGTACGGGAGACCACTCTGAGCGCCCTCGACCGGCAGGACGTCCCCTTCGACGAGGTCGTCGAGGCGGCCGGGCTGCGGCCCGAGGGGCCCCAGGTGATGGTGATCCACCACGAGCAGGCGGACCTGGAACGCCTGGAGGGCGGTGTCGGCGACCTGGTCGCCGTACCGACCGGCTCGACCCGCGCGGAGCTGACCCTCAGCTTCTACGAGCCCCGGGGCGACGGACCCGTCCACTGCGGCCTGATCCACGCGACCGACCGGCTCGGCCCGGCCAAGGCGCACCGGCTCGCCGAAGAACTCACGACCCTGCTGCGCACCGTGACGGACGACTCCGGACAGCCCCTGTCCCAGCTGTTCGGCGTGACCCACAAGAGGAGTGACAACGCATGAGCACCAACCCCTTCGAGGACCCGCAGGGCCGCTTCCTGGTTCTGGTCAACGACGAGAACCAGCACTCGCTGTGGCCCTCCTTCGCCGAGGTTCCCGCCGGATGGCGGACCGTCTTCGGCGAGGACACCCGTGAGGGGTGCCTGGCCTATGTGGAGTCCCACTGGACCGACCTGCGCCCGGCGAGCCTGATCGCCGTCCAGGACTGACCCGGCCGCTCCACCCGCGCCACCACCGCCGCCGCCCGCGAGGGGATTCCCTCTCGCGGGCGGCGGCGTACGTGACTGCCCGGCTCCCGCGCGGGCCGAGGCCCCGCCACCGGTGCGGGCTCCTCGGACCGGCGCGGGCAGCACGAAGGGGGCGGTACGACGCGCCTCGTACCGCCCCCTTCGGCCGTGACCTCGGTCCCCGGTCGGGGCCACCGGTCTCAGACGACCGGGGAGACCGCCTCGTCCGGGTCCGGTGCCGGACGGGGCACCTGCTCCCCGGGTTCCTGGCGGCTGGCCGACCAGGCGGCCCACAGGACGGCGTACCGGCCGCCCGCGGCCACCAGCTCCTCGTGCGTGCCGGTCTCCACGACCCGGCCCTGGTCGAGGACGACCACCCGGTCGGCGGCCGCGGCCTGCGGCAGCCGGTGCGCGACGAGCAGCCCCGTGCGGCCCTCCAGGGCCCGCGCCGCCGCCTCCTCGAGGACCCGCGCGCCCGCGCTGCCCGCGTCGGCGGTGGCCTCGTCGAGGATCGCGATCGGCGGATCCGCCAACACGAGCCGGGCCAGGGCCAGGTGCTGCGCCTGCGTCACCGTCAGCCGGTGGCCGCCCTCCCCGACGACCGTGGCGAGGCCCTCGGGCAGCGCCTCGGCCCACTCCAGCGCGCCGACACGGTCGAGCGCCGCGCGAAGCCGCTCGTCGTCGGCGTCGGGCCGGGCGAGGCGCAGGTCGTCGGCGAGGGTTCCGGCGAAGACGTGCACCTCCTGGCTGATCAGCGCGACCGCGCGCCGGACCCCGGCCGGGCCGAGCTCCGCGGTGTCGACCCCGCCGAGGGCGATCGAGCCCCCGGTGGGGCTGTGGACGCCGGCGACGAGCTTGGCCAGGGTGGTCTTGCCGGCGCCGCTCGCGCCCACCAGGGCCACCCGCTCACCGCTCCGCACCCGCAGCTCGACCTCGTGCAGGACCGGTGCGCCGGAGCCGTACGCGTGGCTGAGCCCGGACACCTCGACCGATCCGTCGGCGAGGTCGGACGCCTCGCTCTCGGCACGCTCCGCGGGGAGGTTCGACACGCCGACGAGGCGGGCGAAGCTCGCCCCCGCCGACTGGGCGTCGTCCAGGAGGTACAGGGTCGCGTTGATCGGGTTGAAGAGGCTGTGGAAGTACAGCGCGGCGGCTGTGGCCGTACCGATGCTGACGGAGCCGTTGTCGACCAGGACGAACCCGGTCGCGAGCATCGCGGCGAGACCGATGAACTCGCCGAGGTTGAGGCGGGAGAAGAACCCGGTGACGATGTGGATGCCGCGCAGGCCCAGGTCACGGGCGGCCGCGGACCGCTGCTCCAGCAGCTCTGCGTGGGTGTCGTCCAGGCGGAAGGCCCGTACGGTCCGGACGCCGCCCACGCTGTCGAGCAGCTGGTGCTGCAGGGCGCCGGTGGCGACCCGGTGCTCGCCGTACACGGGCGCGGCCCGGCGCATGTACCAGCGCACCGAGAGCACCTGGACCGGGGACGCGAGCAGCGCCGCGATCAGGAAGCGCCAGTCGAGGACGGCGAGTCCGACGAAGGTCAGCAGGATCGTCAGGGCGGAGCGGCTGAACTCCGGCAGTGCCTGGCGCACCGACTTGCCGATTATCGACACGTCGCTGGTGACCCGGGAGACCAGGTCGCCCGAGCCGGCCGCCTCGACCCGGTCGAGCGGCAGCCGCAGTGCCCGCTCGATGAACTGCTCCCGCAGCGCGGCCAGGACGGTCTCGCCCAGCCGGGCCACGAGCGTGCTGCCGACGGCCGCGGCCGCGCCCCGCGCGACGGCGACGACGACGAGCAGGACCAGCGGGAGGGTGAGCGCGGCCGCGCCCTTCTTGTCGACCACGAGGTCCACGATGTGCCCGAGCAGGGGAGCGGTGAGCAGTCCGACGGCGGTGCCGGCGGCGAGGACGACGATCGAGACCACGGCGAGGAGCCGATGGCCGTGCAGCATGGTGCGGAGCGCCGCGACGGACTCGGCGCCGGTGGCGGTCGGCAGGAGCACGCGGTCCGGGCTGGTTCCGCTCATGGTCTTCTCCGTCTCTCTCGTCCGTCCTGCGTCCCGCCGCGGCCGGTTGTCGGTCCGTGTCTCGTCGGCGGGTGTCATGCGAGCACCGCCGCCCGGTACGTCGCGTCGGCCGCGAGGAGTTCGGTGTGGCGGCCGGTCGCCCGGACGGCGCCGTCCTCCAGGACGATCACCCGGTCGGTCACGGCGAGGAGCGCGGGGCTGGTGGTGACCAGGACCGTGGTGCGGTCGCGGCGGACGTCACGCAGCCGGGCGGCGATGTGGGACTCGGTGACGGTGTCCACCGCGGTCGTCGGGTCGTGCAGCACGAGTACGGGCCGGTCGGCGGCGAGCGCGCGGGCGAGGGCGACGCGCTGGCGCTGACCGCCGGAGAGCGAGCGGCCGCGTTCGGCGAGGAGGGTGTCCCCGCCGTCGGGCAGGAGCCGGGCGACGTCGTCGGCCGCCGAGGCCTTGAGGGCCCGCTCGACGGCCGAGGTGTCGTCGGCGGCCCCGGCGCGGACGTTGTCGAGCAGCGTGCTCTCGAAGAGATCGGCGTCGTGGTGGGCGACCAGGACGACCCGGCGCAGCGCGTCGGGGTCGAGCGAGGTCAGCGGCGTGCCGTCGAGATCGACGGCGCCCTCGGAGGGGTCCGCCTCACGGGCCAGGCAGACGAGGAGGTCGTTGGCGGCGGCGGCGTCCCGGGCCACGATCCCGGTCAGGCTGCCGGCCGGCAGTTCGAGGTCGACGCCCCGGAGCGCGCCGAGCGTCACTCCGCGCAGGGCGACATGTCCGGCGGCCCCGTCGGCGGGCGCGTCGTGACCGCTCCCGACGGCCTCGGGCGAGGCGAGCACTTCGGCGATCCGCTTGGCCGAGGCACGCCCCTGGGCGAGCTCGGCGTTCACGTAGCCGAGCAGCTGGAACGGGCCGAGGAGGAACTGCGCCAGGCCGACGGCGGCGACCAGGTCGCCGACGCTGATGGTGCCGTCCATGGCGAGATAGGCGCCCACCACACCGATGACGGCGATGAAGACGCCGGTCAGCGCGAGGACCGCGCCCTCGTGTCCGGCCCGGCTGCGGGCGGCCCGCAGGGCGGCCGCCAGCGAGTCCTGGCTCGTGGTGCGGTAGCGGGCGACGGCCGCCGACTCGGCGCCCATGCCCTTGAGGACGCGGAGTCCGGAGACGAGGTCGGCGGCGACGCCCGAGGCGTGGGCGGCCCGCTCCTGCTCGGCCTCGCTGCGCTGTTCGAGCGGCCGGCTGATGCGGTGGCCGAGCCACAGCAGCGGCGGGATGCCGAGGAGGACGAGCAGGCCGAGGGGGACGGAGATCCTGAGGAGCGCGACGGCGCTGATCACGAGGGCGGCGACCGCCGACACCCCGTACGCGATGACGGTGGCCACCGAGCCCACGCGTCGGGCGTCGTTGGTGGCGATGCTGGTCAGCGCGCCGGGGAGGCGGTTCGCGTCGGCGCCGCCCCGGGGGTCGAGCACCCGGGCGGCCAGGTCGAGCCGGAGCCGGTGCGCGGCGAGTTCCCCGCTGCCCTCGGTGATCCTGGCGCTGACGCGGTAGCAGGTCGACAGGACCAGGAAGAGCACCGCGAGGACGATGAGCAGGCGCAGCAGCGCCGAGGAGGAGCCGGTGGCGACTGCCGTGTCGATGGTGGCGCCGATGACCACCGGCACCAGGGCCTCGCAGCCCTGGTGGGTCATACCGAGCAGAGACGCCGTGATCACTCGGCGGCGTTGTCCTCTGATCGCCTGGCGGAGGACAAGTCCCCCCGTCGGTCCGCCCGTTGGCATGAGACTCCTTCACGGAAGCAGATGATTGGTTAGGTAAGCCTACTCTGAGTTCGACCGGGGTCGGGCGGGTCCGGCCGGGCCGTGGGGAGGCCCGGGGGAGGCCTCGGATGGGGTGCCGGGCGGGTCCTGTCCGGCGCGTTGACCGCACGACACGGTTCGGTTAGCCTCACCTAAGTCGTGATCCTTCGGTCTCGCGCCGCCAGGTTCCCGTGTACATCTGTACCGCCTCCAGGGGGAGTTGTCGTTGTCCGTCGAATCCCGGGTGGTACAGGGACAGCGGGCCCAGGAGCGGCCCGCGGACAGGACCACGGGTCCCGGCGCGCGCGGCTCGGGCCGTACCGGGGCCGCGTTCCGGGGACTGGGACTGGTCGTCGGCCTCGCCACGCTCGTCCTGGTCGGGCTCCTCAGCATCTGGGTGGGCACCCGCGGCATTCCGTTCACCGCCACCTGGAACGTCCTGTGGAACCCGGACGGTTCGGAGACGTCGGTGATCATCCACGACTACCGCATCCCCCGGACGCTCCTCGGCCTCCTCGTCGGCACCGCGCTCGGCCTCGCCGGCGCCCTGATGCAGGCCCTGACGCGCAACCCGCTCGCCGACCCCGGCATGCTCGGCGTCAACCTGGGCGCCTCCGCCGGTGTGGTGATCGCCATCGCCTTCTTCGGTGTCGCGGCGCCGCTCGGCTACGTGTGGTTCGCCCTCGCCGGCGCCGCCGCCGCGTCCGTCGGCGTCCATCTGCTCGGCTCCTCCGGACGGAAACTCGCCTCCCCCGAGCGGCTCGTCGTCGCAGGCGCCGCGGTGACCGCCGTCCTGTACGCCTTCAACTGGGCGATCCTGCTGCTCAACCCGAGGGCCTTCGACCAGTTCCGCTTCTGGACCGTCGGCTCCCTCGCGGGCCGCTACCACGACATCGTCCTGATGGCCCTCCCGTTCATCGGCGTCGGCCTCCTCGTCGCCCTCGTCCTCGCCCCCTCGCTCAACGCCCTGGCCATGGGCGACCAGATGGGCCGGGCCCTCGGGGTGAACGTCGGCCGGACCCGCGCCCTCGGCGCCGTCGCCGTGATGCTCCTGTGCGGAGCCGCCACCGCCGCCGCCGGGCCGATCGGCTTCGTGGGCCTCGCCGTGCCGCACATCGCCCGCTTCGTCGTCGGCCCCGACCAGCGGTGGGTGTTCGCGTACTCGATGCTGATCGCCCCCGTCCTCCTCATCGGCTCGGACATCCTCGGCCGGGTGCTCGGAGCCCCCGGCGAGGTGCAGGTCGGCATCGTCATGGCGTTCATCGGAGCCCCCCTGTTCATCGCCCTGTGCCGACGCCGAAAGCTGGTCATGCTGTGACTGCCGTACGGGAGGCGAAGGCCTCCGCGCCCGACCCGGCGCCCGGGAAGCCGCCCGGATCCGCGGCCGCCCCCGGCCGCCCCCGGGTCATCAGCGGCCGGGTCGTCCGTACCCGCTCCGGAGGCCTCTCCCTGCGCGTCCAGGGCCGGACCGTCGCCGTCACCACGGCCCTCGTCGTCGCCCTCGTCGCCGTCGCCGGCGTCACCCTGACCACCGGCGACTTCGACCTCTCCGTCGGTGAGGTCCTCAAGGCGCTCACCGGCGAGGGATCCGGCATCGCCGACTTCGTCGTCAACACCCTGCGGATGCCGCGCCTCGTGACCGCGCTCTGCGTCGGCGCGGCCCTCGCCGTCAGCGGGGCCATCCTGCAGAGCATCACGGGCAACCCCCTGGGCAGCCCCGACATCATCGGCTTCACCAACGGCTCCGCCGTGGGCGCGCTCGTCGTCATCGTCGTGCTGCACGGCAGCATGACGCAGATCGCGCTCGGCGCGCTGGTCGGCGGCCTCGCCACCGCCCTCGCCGTCCACCTCCTCATGCTCGGCCGGGGAATCCAGGGCTTCCGGCTGGTCGTCGTCGGCATCGGCGTCAGCTCCCTGCTCCTCGCCGTCAACTCGTACCTGATCACCCGGGCCACCTTCCAGGAGGCCCTGGAGGCGCAGGCCTGGCTGATCGGCAGCCTGGGCAACCGGCTCTGGACGCACGCCCAGGCCATCGGCATCGCCGTCGCCGTGCTGCTGCCCCTCGCCTTCCTCCTCTCCCGCCGCCTCTCCATGGTCGAGATGGGCGACACCACCGCCATGGCCCTCGGCGTCGACGTGTCCCGCACCCGGACCACGCTGCTCGTGATCAGCGTCGCCCTGGCGGCGTTCGCCACCGCCGTCACCGGCCCCATCTGGTTCATCGCCCTGGCCGCCCCTCAGGTGGCCCGCAGGATCACCGGATCGTCCGGGCCCGCGCTGCTGCCGTCCGCCCTCATGGGCGCGGTCATGCTCGCCCTGAGCGACCTCGCCGTGCAGCGCCTCTTCGCCCCCGCGCTTCTCCCGGTGGGCACCGCGACCGGCTGCGTCGGCGGGCTCTACCTCATCTGGCTACTGGTCACCGAGTCGCGAAAGAGCCGCGCATGACAGCAACGAACCGTCCGGCCTCCCGCCTGCGCGCCGAAGGCCTCACGCTCTCCTACGACCAGCGGACGGTGGCGACCGAACTCACCGTCGACATCCCCGACCACTCCTTCACGGTGATCATCGGGCCCAACGCCTGCGGCAAGTCCACCCTGCTCACCGCCCTCGCCCGGATGCTCAAGCCGCGCGCGGGACAGGTCTACCTCGACGGCGCCGCCATCGCCTCGTACCGCTCCCGCGAGGTCGCCCGCCGGCTCGGGCTGCTCCCGCAGACGTCGACCGCGCCCGGCGGCATCACGGTCGGCGACCTCGTGGCCCGCGGCCGGTACCCCCACCAGGGCATCCTGAAGCAGTGGTCCGCCGAGGACGAGAACGCCGTCGTCGACGCCATGCGCCAGACCGGTGTCCTGGAACTCGCCGACCGGCCCGTCGACGACCTGTCGGGCGGCCAGCGGCAGCGGGTCTGGCTCTCCATGGTCCTCGCCCAGCAGACCTCGATCCTGCTGCTCGACGAACCGACCACGTACCTCGACATCGCGCACCAGGTCGAGGTCCTCGACCTGTGCGCCGAACTCCACGCCCACAAGGGCCACACGGTCGTCGCGGTCCTGCACGACCTCAACCAGGCCTGCCGCTACGCCACCCATCTGATCGTCATGCGTCCGGGCGGCGTCATCGCCGCCGAGGGCGACCCCAGGACGGTCATGACGGCCGAGCTGGTCGAGGACGTCTTCGGGCTGCCCTGCCGGATCATCCCCGACCCCGAGACGGGAACACCGCTGATGGTGCCCGCGGCACCCAGGTGGTACGCGCCCGCCGAGGCGACGTCCGAGGCGACGTCCGAGGCGACGACCGGCGACACCGACACGGGGGACGTACCCGCCGACGGGGCCGATCACGACCCGGCGATGGCCAAGACCTCCTGACGCCGCCGGCATCGAGCGCGACAGCGACGGTGACGGCCCCATCGACAGCGACCGGAACGGACTGCCCATGCTCTGTACGAGGCTGACGAACGCGCGCATTCTCACCATGGACCCGGACCACCCCGTCGCCCACGACCTCGGCATCTGGCGGGGACGGATCGTGGGCCTCGACGCGGCCGTGACCTCGCTCCCCGCCCGCGAGGTCGTCGACCTCCAGGGGGCCACCGTGCTGCCCGGCTTCATCGACAGCCACGTGCACCTGTCCTGGGCGGGCCTGAAGGCCGCCACCCCGAGCATCGCCCCGTGCGAGCGCGTCGAGGACATCCTCGCCGTCATCGGGGAGGCCGTCTCCCGGAAGGCCGAGCCCGGAACCTGGGTGGACATCGCCGGATACGACCAACGGGCCCTGGGCCGCCATCTCACCGCCGCGGAGATCGACCGCGTCAGCCGGGGTCACAAGATCTTCCTCATGCACGACTCCGGGCACGCCTGCGTCGTCAACAGCGCCGTCCTCGACCTGCTCCCGGCCGAAGTGCCGCACCAGGACGGCTTTCTCGCGGAGAGCGCCATGACCGCCGTACGGCGGCTCCGGCTGCCGTACTCCCAGGAGGAGCTCGCCGACGCGATCGAACGCGCCGGCCGCGCCTGCCTCGCCGAAGGGATCACGGCCGCCGCGGAGGCGGGCATCGGCGGCGGACTCCTCGGACACAGCCCCGTCGAACTCGGCGCCTACCAACTCCTGCGGGACCAGGGCCGACTGCCGCTCCGCGTCCAGCTCATGGCCGCCGGCGACACCCTCCGCCCGCTCGCCGCCCACCGGAACGACGGCATCCCGCGCTCCCTCGACCTCGGTCTGCGGACCGGCTTCGGCGACGACTGGCTCTCCCTCGGCGCCCTCAAGATCTACACCGACGGCGGCATGATGGCCCGTACGGCGGCGCTCACCGAACCGTACGAGGGCATGTCCCACACCGGACAGTTCCAGGACGACCCCGAGCGGATCGCGGAGCTCGTCGTCGACGGCCACCTCGCCGGCTGGCAGCTCGCCGTCCACGCGATCGGGGACCGCGCCGCCGACCTCGCCCTGGACGCCCTGGAGCGGGCGCAGTCGCTCCGGCCCCGGCCGGACGCCCGGCACCGCGTGGAACACGCCGGACTGATCCGCCCGGACCAGCTGCCGCGGTTCGCGCGGCTCGGTGTCGCCGCCGTGGTCCAGCCCAACTTCCTGCGCTACTTCGGCGACGACTACGCGGACGTCATGGGGGAGCGCCGGGCGCCCTGGATGTACCGGGGCCGGGGCTTCCTCGACCACGGAGTCACCCTCGTCGGCAGCTCCGACCGGCCGGTCACGGACGGCTCACCGCTGCGGGCGATCCAGTTCATGGTGGAACGCGCCTCCACCTCCGGCCGGACGATCGG
Organism: Streptomyces zaomyceticus; assembly: GCF_014656215.1. Classification (GTDB taxonomy): domain Bacteria; phylum Actinomycetota; class Actinomycetes; order Streptomycetales; family Streptomycetaceae; genus Streptomyces; species Streptomyces zaomyceticus. The sequence goes on from NZ_BNBZ01000002.1 coordinate 175,391, forward strand.
GCCGGACGAGGGCATCACCGTCGACGAGGCCCTGCACGCCTACACGACCGCGGGCGCGTACGCCTGCCACTGGGACGACAGCGCGGGAAGCCTCGCGCCCGGCAAGCGCGCCGACCTGGTGGTCCTCGGCGACGACCCCCGGAGCGTCGACACCTCACGCATCGGGGACATCGAGGTCCTGGCGACCTATGTGGACGGGCACACCGAGAAGGGGAACCTGTGAGCACGGGAGAGAACCACCTCGACACCTTCGCGCCCCTCTGGGGCGCGCCCGCGTCACCGCCCCGATGGGTGATCTGGCACCCGGACGCGGACACCATGGTCTTCGACCGGGAGCTCAACCTTCCCGTGTACGTCGACGACGCGTCCCTCGGCGAGGTCCTGCGCCGGATGCGCGAGGCCGGCGTACCGGAGGGCGCGGAGTACCCGGGACGAGCCTGCGGCTGACGACGAGGCGAGGACCGGTGCGGGCCCGTGCCCTCGTACGTACGGAGGGAACGGGCCCGCGCCGCCCGGGCCGGAGGACCACCTAGCCGAGCGCCTCGTCGAGGATCGCGGGCAGCGCCTCCACCAGCTCCCCGACCTGACGCGCGGAGACCGTCAGCGCCGGAGCCAGCCGCACGGTCGTGGGACCGGCGGCGTTGACGAGGAACCCGGCCCGCTGCGCCGCCCCCTGGACCCGGGCGGCGACCGGTTCGGTCAGCACGACGCCGAGCAACAGCCCCGCGCCCCGTACCCCGGCCACCAGCGGATGCCCGAGCTCCTCCACCCGCGACCGGAGCAACGCACCCGTGCGGACGGTGTGCTCCAGGATCCCCTCCGCCGCGATGGTCTCCAGGACGGCCGAACCGGCCGCGCAGGCCACCGGATTGCCACCGAAGGTGGAACCGTGCTGGCCGGGGCCGAGCAGCTCTGCCGCGGCGCCGAACGCCACCGTGGCCCCGATCGGCAGACCGCCGCCCAGTCCCTTGGCCAGGGTCACCAGGTCCGGGTCCACACCCGTCTCCGCCTGATGCGCGAACCAGTGCCCGGTGCGCCCGATCCCGGTCTGCACCTCGTCGAGGACGAGCAGACTCCCCGTGGCGCGGGTGATGTCCCGGGCTGCCCGCAGATAACCGTCGGGTGCGGGGATCACCCCCGCCTCCCCCTGCACGGGTTCGACGAACACCGCCGCCGTGTCCTCGCGGACGGCCGCGCGCAGGGCTTCGGCGTCCCCGAAGGGCACGTGTGTCACCTCGCCGGGCAGGGGCAGGAAGGGCTCGCGCTTCGCCGGCTGGCCCGTGAGCGCCAGGGCGCCCATGGTGCGGCCGTGGAAGCCTCCGTCCATCGCGACGACCCGGGTGCGTCCGGTCCGGCGCACGGCCTTGAAGGCCGCCTCGACCGCCTCCGCACCGGAGTTGGAGAAGAACACCCGGCCCGGTCGGCCGAGGAGCCCGAGCAGCCGTTCCGCCAGGGCCACCGGCGGCTCGGCGACGAAGAGGTTGGAGACATGGCCGAGCCGCGCGACCTGGTCGGTGACGGCGGCGACCACCGCGGGATGGGCGTGGCCGAGGGTGTTGACCGCGATGCCGCCGGTGAAGTCCGTGTACGCGCGACCGGATTCGTCCCAGACCGTGCAGCCCTCACCGCGGACCAGGGCCAGCGGGGGAGTGCCGTAGGTGTCCATCATCACGGCACGCCAGCGGTCCGCGAGCGGGGGTGCGGCGGGGGCGGGAGCGGGGACCCGGGCCGGGGACGGCGTCGGTCCCGGGGCGGGCGCCGGAGCCGGTGCCTGCGCGGGGGCGGGGGCGGGAAGGGTCATGCGGTGCTCTCCTCTTCGTCCCGCACGGCGTCGGGCAGGACCGTGGTGCCGGGGTTCTCCTCGGTGAGGACACCCCGGAGGACTGCGTGCGGCGTCCGTCCGTCGAGGACGTGGACGCGCCCGACCCCCGACCGGACCGCGCGCAGGCAGCCCTCCATCTTGGGCAGCATCCCGCCCTTGAGCCGGGGCAGCAGCGCGTCCAGTTCGCCCGCGGTCAGTCGCGGGACGACCTCGGTGGTGTGCGGCCAGTTCGCGTAGAGCCCGGGGACGTCCGTGAGCATCACGAGCCGGTCCGCGCCGAGGGCGACGGCGAGCGCCGAGGCCGCGAGGTCGGCGTTCACGTTGTAGACCTGCCCGTCGGTGCCGCGCGCGACGGGGGAGACGACCGGGATACGGCCCCCGGCGAGGAGGTTCCGTACGGTGTCCGGGGCCACGGTCACGATGTCGCCGACGAGCCCGATGTCGACGGGCCGGCCGTCCACCCAGGCCGGGCGGCGTTCGGCGGTCAGCGTGTGGGCGTCCTCGCCCGACATGCCGACGGCGAAGGGCCCGTGGGCGTTGATGGCGCCGACGAGGTCCCGCTGCACCTGTCCGGTGAGCACCATACGGACCACGTCCATGGCCTCCGGCGTGGTCACCCGCATGCCCGCCTCGAAGCGGACCTCCAGGGCGAGGCGGTCGAGCATCGAGCTGATCTGGGGACCGCCGCCGTGCACCACGACCGGGTGCAGGCCCGCGTGCCACAGCTCGACGACGTCCTGGGCGAACGACCGGCGCAGAGCCGGGTCGACCAGGGTGCTGCCCCCGCACTTGAGGACGACGGTCCTGCCCTGGAGCTCCTCCGACCACGGGACGTCCCGGGCGGGCAGGTCCACGGGGGCCACGACGGTCCGGTCGACGGGCTGTCCGACGGACTGCCCGAGGGAAGTCGGTCGCGCCGCCATGGGTGTGCTCATCCCTGTTCCCCCTCCGCTCATGAGCTGTAGGCGCTGTTCTCGTGCACGTACTCGGCCGTCAGGTCGTTGGTCCAGATCTCCGCCGACGACTGTCCGGCGCGCAGGTCCACCGTGACGGTGATCCGGCGGCCCGACATGTCGACCTTCTCGCGCGGCTCCCCGGCCGCGCCGTCCCGGCAGACCCAGACGCCGTTGATGGCCACGTCGAGCCCGTCGGGGTCGAAGGCCGCGTCGGTGGTGCCGATCGCCGAGAGCACCCGGCCCCAGTTGGGGTCCTCGCCGTGCAGCGCGCACTTGAGGAGGTTGTTCCTGGCCACCGAGCGGCCGACGGTCACGGCGTCCTCCTCGGACGCGGCGCCGACGACCGCCACCTCGATCTCCTTCGACGCGCCCTCGGCGTCCGCGATCAACTGCCGTGCCAGGTCGAGGCAGACGGCGTGCACCGCGTCGGTGAGCTCCCCGTCCTCCGGGGTCACGCCGGAGGCGCCCGAGGCCAGCAGCAGGACGGTGTCGTTCGTCGACATGCAGCCGTCCGAGTCCACCCGGTCGAACGTGGTCCGTACGGCCGCGCGCAGGGCGGAGTCGAGCAGCGGTCCGTCGGCCACGGCGTCGGTGGTGAGGACCACGAGCATCGTGGCGAGACCGGGCGCGAGCATGCCCGCGCCCTTCGCCATACCGCCGACGGTCCAGCCGGACCGGGTCACGACCGCGGTCTTGTGGACGGAGTCCGTCGTCTTGATCGCCACGGCGGCTTCCCGGCCGCCGTCGGCGGTGAGCCGCCGCGCGGCGAACTCGATCCCGTCCACGACCCGGTCCATGGGCAGCGGCACACCGATGAGCCCGGTGGAGCAGACGGCCACGTCGTCCGGGGCCACCCCGACGGCGAGAGCTGTCCGTTCGGCCATGGTCCGCGCGTCCTCGGCGCCGGCCGGTCCGGTGCACGCGTTGGCGCCACCGGAGTTCAGGACGACGGCGGAGACGTTGCCGCGGGCGAGGGCCCGCCGGGACCAGCGGACCGGAGCCGCCTGGATCCGGTTGGAGGTGAAGACTCCCGCGGCGGCCGGTGCGGGGCCCCGGTTCACCACCAGGGCGAGATCGGGATCGCCGGACGTCTTGATGCCGGCGGTCACCCCGCTGGCGAGGAATCCTCGGGCGGCGGTCACGGTCACGGAGCCACTCCATTCATGGGCAGGCCGAGCCCTTCGGGCAGGCCGAGGGCGACATTCATGCTCTGCACCGCTCCACCGGCGGTGCCCTTCGTCAGGTTGTCGACGGCGCTCACACAGACGAGGCGGCGGGCGGCCGGATCGAGGGCCACCTGCACCTGCACCGTGTTGGACCCGAGCACCGAGGCCGTGGACGGCCACTGGCCCTGCGGTAGCAGCCGGACGAACGGTTCGTCGGCGTAGGCGGCCTCGAACACCTCGCGGACCTCGCCGAGACCGCTGTCGGCCGCCACGTGCGGGCGCAGGCGGGCGGAGCAGGTGGCGAGGATGCCGCGGGGCATGGGCGCGAGGGTCGGGGTGAACGACACGGTCACCGGTTCGCCCGCCACCAGGGACAGGTTCTGGGTGATCTCGGGGGTGTGCCGGTGGCCGCCACCCACGCCGTACGGAGTCATCGACCCCATCACCTCGGAGCCCAGCAGATGGGGCTTGGCCGCGCGGCCCGCCCCCGAGGTCCCGCTGGCCGCCACGACGACCACTTCGGGTTCCACCAGACGGGCGGCGTGCGCGGGGGCGAGGGCGAGGGTGACCGCGGTCGGGTAGCAGCCCGGTACGGCGATGCGGTCGGTGCCCTTCAACTCGTCCCGCGCGCCGGGCATCTCGGGGAGTCCGTACGGCCAGGTGCCGGCGTGCTCGGTGCCGTAGAAGCGTTTCCACTCGCCCGGGTCGCGCAATCGGAAGTCGGCCCCGCAGTCGACGATCAGGGTGTCGCCGCCCAGCTGTGCCGCGAGTGCCCCCGACTGTCCGTGGGGCAGGGCCAGGAACACCACGTCGTGCCCGTCGAGCGTCGTCGCCGACGTCTCCGTCAGCACCCGGTCGGCGAGTGAGGTCAGCTGCGGTTGTACCTGGCCGAGCGTGAGCCCGGCACTGCTGTGTGCGGCCAGGACACCGACTTCGACGCCGGGATGGGAGGCGAGCAGGCGGAGGATCTCCCCGCCGGCGTACCCACTGGCTCCGGCCACCGCGACCCGCAAGGTCATGTTCTTCCGTCTCTCCTGGTGAGTGGGGACGTGGTGCGTACCCAGGTCGACACACCCCAAGTCGGCGCACCGAAACTTAACTTAGCCTAACCTAAGTATTTCTGGTGCGGAATCGCTACGATGTCGCGCGCCCGCGGGGCGAACGCTCGCAACTGGTCAACGGGTGGGTCGAGTTGGAGAGACCTGTCGACCGCCGGCCCGCCGGTCGGGCGGGCGGCGACGGATGGTCACGAGAGCCAGGGCCGGATCGTCACGCGGTCCGGCGCGCCGGTCGGGCGGTCGGGCGGTCCGGGTCGGGCGGTCAGGAGGGGGAGCTCCACGCCGTCGTCAGGCCGTCCAGCCACGCGGGAGGGAGCTCGGCCGCGTCCCACTCCTCGTGCAGCGCCGAAGGCGTCGCGGCGAGGCGTTCGAGGACGGCGACGCTGGTGGGGGAGTGGACGAGGGAGTAGCGGCCGTGGATCGCGATCGCGCTGCCCGGACCGTACTCCGCGTACAGCCGCTCCAGATGGGTGTGGTGGGCCTCGGTGAACGCGGTCAGCCGCCCCGGATATCCGGCCCGCTGTCGTGGGCTCATCGTGCGGAGGACGGCCCCGAGCACCTGGTCGGTCACCTCCGGGTCGAGGTCGGAGACCTCGGCGAACGAGAGGTAGAGCGGTGTGATCGCCACCTTGGCCCGTTCCATCTCCGCCCTTCTGACGGGGGAGGGCTCGTCGGGGGATTCGGCCGAGGGTCCGGAGGCGACGGCGCGGACCAGTGCCCGCTCGGCGAGCACGCCGAGTTCCTCGACGACGGCCAGGGCGCCGTCCGACCAGCCGGCCGCGTACGACTCGCCCTTCTCGCCGGGAGCGGTCCGCGGGCCCGGGGTCGCCCCCATCTCCGTGTACGCGCCGGCGAGGGCGCCGGCCTCCACGAGCCCGATGAGCTCCTCCGCGTCGCCGGTGTAGACCCCTCCGCGGGCGAGCAGCTGGAGGAGCGTGCTCTTGGCGTTGAGGACGCTGGCCGCGTCGAGCCTCTGCCGTCCCTCGTCGGCGGTGTTCATGGGAGGTCCTCCTCGTCGTACGGGCGGCGCGGTGCGCGTGCGCGGAACGCTCTGTTCGAGCCTACGCAACGCCCGTTCCCCCGAGGCCCGCATCCCCCCTCCGTCGCGCGCGTCGCCCGAGCTGCGAGGGGAGGCGCGGACCCGGGACGACCGGACCTTCCCGCGGATCGCCGTTCGCACCGCACAGCACCACACTGCACCGGCCGCTTGCCCGTCGGCCCCGGTGCGCCGGTCGGTTCCGGCCACACCCGGCAGCCCCGGTGCGCGCGTCAGCCCCGGTACACGCGCAACTCCGCCACCTCGTACGACATCTCCGACGTCCCGGGCGCGGGCGCGGGGTGGTAGCGGCCGGCGCACACCGAGAGGTTCACGATGAGGTGGGCCCGCCAGGAACGCCCCACCCCCCGCCGGTCGTCGAACACCCGCGCGCCGTTGACCCACCACACCACGCTCCGGGCGCCGAGCTCGACCCGGAAGTCGACCCACGCGCCAGGCCGGACGGCCGGGTTCCGGAAGTAGAGGTGGCGCCCCCGCACCCGGTTCGACAGCTCCAGGAGGTCCGGGTTGTCGGGGTGGTACTCGAAGATGTCGATCTCCTGCCCGCCGTCGAGCCAGGTCCAGATCGCCGGCCACGCGCCCGTCTCCACGGGCAGCCGCACCCGCGCCTCCAGCACGTCACCCGCCCGCACCAGGAAGCCCTGCGGGCTGCCCTCCGTCGTGAGCAGTCCGGCGTTCCAGTTTCCGTCGGGCCGGCGGGTCGCCCGGAACACCCCGGTCCTGCTGTACGAGGGGTCCGCCACGAGGTGGTCGAGCTTGTTGTCGCCGGGGTTGGTGGGGCCCCCGTGGGGATAGGCCCAGGAGCGGCCCGCGATCCACTGTTCCTCGGACGAGAAGTCCGCGTCGAACACCAGGGTCCCCCGGCGCACTGGACCTGCTCCGGTCCCCGCGGGGGAACCGCTGCCGCGCCTCAGGAGTCGGTCGAAGAAGTCGGACAGCACGGCACGCTCCTTTCCCGCGGGCAGGTGCCGCCCACGAGCGATGTCCGTAACCTGCCCAGGCCGCACGGGAATGACGCCATGTGGCGACAAGTCGTCACAGGAGCCGTATCGGGTGCGCATGCCCTTTCCGCGGCGGCCGGAATCCGGCGCGCACGCCACCCCTCCACATTTTCGGCTACGGTGTATCCATAAAACGTGGTGGGCGCGGTGGGCGCGCACCCGGGGGACGGCGAGGAGTCTCGGACATGCCGGAATCGAACGACACGGGCAGGGCGGAGACACCGGTCGACGCCGCCGTCACCGTCATCGGCGCGGGACCCGTCGGTCTCGCCCTCACCCTCGACCTGGCCCGTCGAGGACTCGCGGTACGCCTGGTGGAACGCGACGCGCGGCGGTTCGAGGGCTCGCGCGCCAAGGGCATCCAGCCCCGCACCCTGGAAGTCCTCGACGACCTGGGCCTGGCCGACGCCGCCCGCGCGGCCGGCGGCGCCTACCCCCCGATGGGTCTCCACCTCGGCCCCTTCACCAAGGCCTGGCGCATGCACGCCACCGCCCCGGAGACCATCGGCACCCCCTACCCCGACGTCCTCCTGCTCCCCCAGTACGCCACCACCGCCCTCCTCCACGACGCCGTCGAACGCCTCGGGGTCCATGTCGACTTCGGCGCCCGCGCCGTCGGGATCACCCAGGACGAGCAGGGGTGCACGGTGCGCCTGGAGGACGGCCGACTGCTGAGGAGCCGGTACGTCGTGGGCGCCGACGGCGGCTCCAGCACCGTCCGCAGGGCCGCGGGCATCGCCTTCGAGGGCAGCACCGACGAGACCGACCGGACGATCCTCGTGGACGCCCGCGTCGACGGCCTCTCCCGCGACCACTGGCACATCTGGCCCCGCCCCCGGGGCCGAAGCGTCGCGGCCTGCCCCCTGCCCGGCCCCGGCAACCGCTTCCAGATCATGATCCGCATCCGCCCCGGCGACCCCGCCGACCTCACCGCGACCGCCCTCACCGCCCTCCTGCGCCGCCGTGTCGGCCCCTCCCTCACCCCGCGCGACATCAGCTGGTCCTCGGTCTTCCGCCCCAACATCCGCCTCGCCGAGCGCTACCGGGACCGCAGGCTGCTGCTCTGCGGCGACGCCGCCCACGTCCACACCCCCGCCGGGGCGCAGGGCCTCAACACCGGGGTCCAGGACGCCCACAACCTCGGCTGGAAGCTCCAGCAGGTCCTCGCGGGGGCCGACGACGCACTCCTGGACAGCTACGAGCACGAGCGGCGCCCGGTCGCCGCACAGGTCCTCGGACGCTCCACCGAGCTGTACGAAGGACTGCGCCGCACCCGTCCCGGCGGGCTCACCCGGGGCCCCGACGAACACCAGCTCGGCATCTCCTACTTCGGCGGACCGCTCGCCCCCGCCGGCGCGCCCCGGACCGCCACCCTCCGCTGTGGCGACCGCGCCCCCGACGCCGCCCTGCCCGAGGACACCGGCCCGGCCCGGCGCCTCTTCGACCTCTACCGAGGCCCGCACTTCACCGCCCTGGCGTTCGGCGCCCGCGCCGCCGTCGCCGTGGACCGCCTCGACTGGCCGCGCACCGGGGTGCCGCTGCGCCGCCACACCGTGCTGACGCACACCACACCCCGTACGCCGCGCGAGGCCGCCCTCCTCACGGCGTACGGAATCACCGAGGACACGGTCCTGCTGATCCGTCCGGACGGCTACGTGGGTCACATCGGGCATCCCGCGCGCACCGGGGACACGGCCGACGGCCGAGGCGCTTCCCACGAATGCGCCGGGGCCGCCCGATCTGCCGAATCCGCCGCGACGCCCGCCGGCGGCGTCTCTCCGGTGCAGTCACCCGTGAATGGTCTGCCGACCCCCGACCGGTACGGTGTCACCGCACCACCGAAGTCCGTCGTGCACCCCGTGCGGGATCAGGACGGAGGCGACCCGGCACCGTGAGAGAGGGCCCCACCGCATGGCCGCCACCCCGCCACCTCCCGGCAGCCCCGCCTGGTGGGCCGCACGCCCCGCACCCTCCCGCTCCGCCCCCGCCGAACCCCGGCGGGGCCGCCCCTCGCTCGACACCGCGCACATCGTGGGCACGGCCCTGCGCCTCGTCGACGAGCACGGCACCCAGGCGTTCTCCCTGCGCATGCTCGCTGAGGCCCTCAACTCCGGCACGGCCACCCTCTACCGCCACTTCGACGGCAAGGACGAGATCCTGGCGTACGTCGTCGACCGCGTCCTGGGCGAGGTCGACCTCGACGCGCTCGCCGACACCACCGACTGGCGCGAGGCCCTCACGGTCACGGCCCGGCGGTTCCACGCCACCCTGAGCCGCCACCCGCACACCCTGCCCCTGCTCATGGCGTACGTCCCCGTCGGCCCTCACGGTCTCGACCGGCGCGAGCGCGTGCTGGGCGCGCTCCTGGCGCACGGCCTTCCGGCCGGCCTGGCCGCCCGTGCCTTCACCGCGGTCACGCACTACGTGATCGGCTTCACCGCCCAACAGCGCGGCCCCGCCACCACCCCCGACCACGCCGCCGAACTCGCCGCCTTCTACGGCGGGCTCGATCCGGACGCGTACCCCTCCCTCCTCCGGGCCGCCCGGTCGCTCACCTCCGTCGCCGTCGACGAGGAGTTCGAGTTCGGCCTCACTCTGCTCGTCCAGGGCCTGGCACCGCTCGTCCGGACGTGACGGGCCGCGCCGACCTGCTGTCGCGAGATTCCTCCGGGCGAGCACGGGCTGTCCCTGGCGCGGAAGTTCACGGACTCGCCCGGCGCCGACTGGAACGAGGCCCGGGTGCGCCACGGCGACCGGGAGTTCGTGAGCCGATCCGGCGGCGCGCGCGGGCGGACGCCGGTCCGGGCCCAGGGGAGACACCCCCGTACCAGGACCGGCGCTCCGACCGGTGGACCGGTCGGCTACCCGGCGTAGGTCTCGAACTCGGCGACCCGGGGGGTCCCGTTCGAGCCGACGATCTCGAAGGTGATCTTCTTGAGCGAGGTGCGGGGAACGGTGATGGACCCGGCCCCGCTGCCGGAGGTGAGGACGGCCCCGGTGTCGCCGTTGAGGACCCGCCAGGCCCCGATGGCGCCGGTCGCGCCCGCCGCCTCCCGGATGGTGATCGAGGAGACGGTGGTGGCGGAGCCCCACTTGACGGAGACCGACCCGGTCGACCCGGCCGGCGACCAGTAGGTGCCCAGGTCGCCGTCCCGCACATTGCCGTAGCTCGTGCCGTCGGCCTTGCTCGTGCCGTCGGCACCGGCCCCGATGCTGAGGTTGGTCCCACCGGGCGAGGTCGGCTCGGGGGTCGGGGTGGTGGGAGTGGGGGTCGGAGTGGTCGGCTGCGGTGTGGTGGGCGTGGGTGTCGGAGTGGGCGTCTGCGGCGAGCAACTGCCGTTCGACACCTGAAGTCCCTTGCCGGCGCCCGCCGTGCGGCCGACCACGTCCGGTACGCAGCCGGCCGGGTCGAGGGTGAACGCGTACGGAACGGCGACGGTGGTGTTGGACTGCGGGTCCGGCCCGGCCGGGTTGTTCCCGGAACCGCGGGCGGACCAGGTCACGTTGTCGAAGACGTTGCCGCTGACCTGCCAGTATCCGGCGGCATCGGTGTAGAAGGTGCCCAGGACGTCCTTGGAGTCCTCGAAGTAGTTGTTGTCGACCTTGGCACGGGCCCCCGCGCGGGAGTTGATACCGGACTCGTTGATCCGCAGGTAGTGGTTGTTGTACATGTGGGCGATGCCGCCGCGCAGGAGGGGGGCGCGCGAGTCGATGTTCTCGTACAGGTTGTGGTGGTACGTGATGAAGCCGTTGGAGAGCTCGGTCTCGCTGGAGCCGACGAGGCCGCCGCGACCGGAGTTGCGCAGGGTGCTGTACGACAGGGTCACGTACTGGGTGTTGTCCTTCATGTCGAACAGGCCGTCGTAGCCCTCCGACTCGCCGCCCGAGGCCTCGAGCGTGACGTGATCCACCCAGACGTTGCGGACGTCGCTCTCCATGCCGATGGCGTCGCCGCCGTTGGAGGTGGGTGAGCCGGACTTCTTGACGTTCTTGACGGTCACGTTCTGGATGATGATGTTGCTGGACTCGCGGATGTGGATGCCGAGTTGGTCGAAGACGGCACCGGCGCCGACCCCGACGATGGTGACGTTGCTGATCTGCTTGAGCTCGATCACACCTGCGGCGGTGTTGCAGCTGGTGCCCGACACCTTGGCGGTATTGGCGTGGTTGACGGTTCCCTCGACCTCGATGGTGATCGGGGTGCTGCTGCTGGCCCGCCCGCACAGGGCCGCGTGGATCGCGGTTCCCGTGGTGGCCCGTACCGTCTGCCCGCCCGCGCCACCGGTGGTCCCGCCGTTCTGGGTCGCGTAGCCGGTGGGGCCGCCGGTCGCCGCCGATGCCTGGGGCATCGACAGCACCACACCGGTCGCGGCCGCCACGGCCAGGGTGGCCAGGGCCGCGTGGAGCCGAAGTGCGACTGGTCGTCTCATGCTCGCCGTCCTTTTCGTCTTCGAACGCTGGGGATTGCTCGCGGAACGTCGTTCAGTCCGGAGAAAACACAGAAAGAAAGCGCTTTCCCGCCGGGAGAATAGGGTCACCCCGAGGGGCTGGCAAGGCTCCGCGCACGACGGCTCTCCGGCCGCCCGGACCCGCTGCCGCACGGGCGCCGGGCCCGGGCGTCGGCCGGTTCGCACCCCATGGGCGGCCTCACCAGGGGATGTTCGATTCCCTTGTCACCGCGATGATGATCAAGTAGCGTTCTTCGACGTGAACACCGGACCGGCGATTCGACGCCATACACAGACGGGCCATCCGGTGGACGACTGACCGCTCGGCGGGTGCGTCACCAGCACCCCCATGGTTCGGCACGCGGACCCCCAGTGCACCAGCACCGCGAGTCCCCTTCGTTCCGAACCGACAGCGAGGTCATCCACATGGCAGTCACGTTCAACCACACCATCATCGCGGCCAAGGACAGCAACGAGTCGGCGCGCTTCTTCCGCGAGTTGCTGGAACTCCCCGAGGCACCGTCCTGGGGCCCCTTCGTCAACGTCCAGCTCGCCGACGGCGTACTCATCCAGTTCGCCGCGCCCCCGTTCGACATCCAGATGCAGCACTACGCCTTCCTCGTCGACGACGAGCTCTTCGAGCGGGCGTACGCGCGGCTCTGCGACCAGGGGGTCGAGCACTGGGCCGACCCGCAGATGACGCGCCCCGGCGAGACCAACACTGAACACGGCGGCCGCGGCGTCTACTTCAAGGACCCCGCCGGGCACGCCTTCGAGCTGATCACGCGACCGTACCTCTAGGGTTCGGGCGTTCGGGCCGGTCGGCGGCCGGTCGGGCACCCCACTCGGGTGTCCGCCCCGGCCGCCGGCGGGCTCAGTCGAGGAACTCGCCGTCGCGGGCCACGACGACACCACCGTGCACCACCATGTCGCGCCGAGGCATGTCCACGACCACCTGCGGCAGGCACTCGCCCCGGACGAGCACGAAGTCGGCCGGGGCCCCGGCCGTGAAGTCGGCGTGCGGCAGACCCATCACGTCCGCGCCCCCGTGGGCCGCGACGCCGTAACAGTCCGTCAGCTCCTGGTCGAGGCGCACGTCCGTCACCCACCCGAGGATGTGCGCGCGGTGCATCATGTCGGCGTTGCCGAACGGACTCCACGCATCGCGCACGCCGTCGGAGCCGAGCCCGACCCGCACCCCGTACTCGCGCAGCCTGGCGATCGGCAGGACCAGCGAGTCCGAGGGCGCGACGGTGGTCAGGGCGATGTCCTGGTCGCCCAGGTCGGCCGCGATGGAACCCAGCTCACGGTCCGTCAGGCCGGGCAGGCAGAAGACATGGCTGACGGTGACCTTGCCGGCGAGGGAGAGCGCGCGCGTGCGGTCGACGATGCCACGCATGGCGCGCATGCCCTTCTCGCCGCGATCGTGGAGATGGATGTCCACGCCGACGCCGTGACGGTCCGCGATGCCGAAGACGACATCGAGCTGCTCGTCGAGTGCCTGGTCGAAGCCGATCGGGTCGATGCCGCCGATCATGTCGATGACACCCTCGCGCGCCGCCTTCTCCAGCAGCGCGGCCGTGCCCGGGGTGCGGATGACGCCGTGCTGCGGGAAGGCCACGATCTGGACGTCGAGCGCGTGGCGCAGCCGCTCGCGCGCCTCCGCCACACCCTCGACCCCGGCCAGACCGTAGGCCGGTGCGACATCGGCGTGGGCCCGCATCGCCCGCGTGCCCCGGGAGACGGCGTGGGACATCAGTCCGTACGCCCGCTCCACCACCGGGCGGCGCTGGCTGTGGAACAGTTCGACGTCCTGGGCGACGTAGTCGGCGATGCCGCTCGCCGGCCGCCGCGACACCCAGGACCCTTCCCAGGTCGTCTTGTCGGGGTGGATGTGCGCGTCCACGAGCGACGGCAGCGCGATGCGGCCGCCCCCGTCCACGACCTTCGCGCCGTGGGGCGCCGGACGGTCCGAGACGCGTCCGTCGACGACGACGAGGTCCGTGGGCTTCGCCGCGCCGAACGGGCGCACATTGCGGAAGACCACGGCCCGCGGTCGGCGCCCCGCGGAGCCGGCCGCGGCCTCGGCGGACGGCGACGCTGCCGAGGACGCTGCCGAGGACGCTGCCGAGGCCGCGGGCGTGGCCTGGGCGAGCGCGGCGGTCGCGGTGGCGGTGGCGGTGGCGCCCGCCAGAGCGGCGGCCCCGGCCAGCATCGTGCGACGGGAGAGCGCACCGGGGGAGGACGGTGAGGACGAGAACGACTGCATGGGAACTCCTTCGGGAGACAGGGCGATACGGGGAGGAAGTGCGGGCGACGGCGTGCTCGCGGCGACGGCCTGCGTACGAAGCAGCGGGGCGGCGGCGGAAGAAGGAGCAGAAGCAGAGGAGGCAGAGGAGGCGGAGGCTTCAGACCAGGACGCCCGCGCGTACCACCGCCACCGGCTGCTTCAGCACGCCGAGGTCGGTGAGCGGGTCGCCGTTCAGGAGGATCGCGTCGCCGGCGTAGCCGCGGGTGAGACGGCCCGCCGTGCGTTCGAGGCCCAGGAGGCGGGCGGCGCCGGTGGTCGCCGTGCGGATCGCGTCGAGGGTCGTCAGGCCGGCGGCGTGCATCAGCTCGACCTCTCCGCCGATCGGGTCCACCACGCCGCCCGACGAGTCGGTTCCGGCGGCGAGCGGGACGCCGAGTTCATGGGCGGCGAGGACCGCGCGTTCGAGGACCGGGAGGTACGCGCGTCCGCGCTCGGCGAGGATCGGGTCGGAGGACTCCGCGAGTCCGGCGATGGCGGTGAGGGTGGGGGTGAAGCAGGTGCCCCGGCGGCGCATCTCGCGCAGTGTCCGCTCGCCGACGAACACGCCGTGCTCCAGGGAGCGGACGCCCGCCATGACGGCGTCGTGGCAGCCCTGTTCGCTGTAGCTGTGGCAGAGCACCCCCTTGCCGCGCCGCCCGGCGGCCGCGACGATCTCGGCGAGCTGCTCGCGCGAGTAGACCTGGGCGAGCGGGTCCTGCTCCGGGAGCCCGGCGCGTTCGTTGACCCGGGTCTTGATCACGTCCGCGCCCCGGGCGACGTTCACCTCCACGACGCGGCGCAGGGCGTCGGCCGTGCGCACGCCGTCCTTGAGGCCGGCGAGCGGGGTGAGGTCGGGGTCGGCGAGCACGGTGTCGCCGAGGTTCGGGGTGACGAACACTCCGGCCGCCCTCAGCCGGGGTGCGAGGGCGGGGCTGTGCCGGGCGAGTTCGCGGACGGCGATGTCCTGGTAGAACGAGGTCGATCCGCTGCGTGCGCTGGTCGCGCCCTTGCGGACGGCGTCGCGGGCCTCGGCGGCGGTGCTGAGGTGGATGTGCGCGTCCACCAGGCCCGGCAGGATCCAGCGGCCGTGCGCGTCGAGCACCTCGACGCCCCGCGGGACGGCGACGTCGCCCCGGCGTCCGGTGGCGCGGACGGTGCCGTCCTCGATGACGACGACGGCGTTCTCGATGACCTCACCCGTGGCCGGGTCGAGGAGGGTGCCGCCCCGGATCACGAGCCGGCCCGGGCGCCCGGGGGCGCCGGGAGCGCGGCGATCGGTGGCGGTGGTGTCGTTCCCGGCGGCGGCCACCGGACCGGCCGCGGCCAGGGTGCCGGCGAGGGCGGCCGCTCCGGCGAGGACGCCGCGGCGGGTCAGCGAGCGCGAGGGCGGCGGGACGGCTTCGACGCACATGGGTGCTCCTTGGGGAGTGGGTCGACGGCTTCCCCGTTTTGTATACCAAGCCGAAGGCGACGGACAAGGGTGGTGATCACCTCATCCGGAAACACCCGTTCCGTCCCGTAGTCGCTCATCGGAGGGGTGCGCGATCGGTCATCTTGGTATACGAATGACCTCAGGCGTTCTCGTCATCCGCTCCGAAGAGGGAGCGCAGGGCGACGGCCCTGCTGTCCCGGACGTGCAGCAGGGTGCTCGCCGCCGCCGCCTCCGGATCCCCGGCCGCGATGTGCCGGTACATCTCGGCGTGCTGGGCCCGCATGTGCGCGGGCTCCTCGCGCAGACCGAACACCAGCCGCAGCTGCCAGCTCAGCTGCTCCATCGTGCGGGCCAGCAGGGGATTGCCCGACATGGCCACGACGCCCTCGTGGAACGCCGTGTGGGCGGCCACCTCGCGTGGACCCTCGTCCGCGGCGGCCGCCGACTCCGCCTGGCGCAGGGTGGCCTCGAGGGCGGCGAGCCCTTCGGTGTCGCCCGCCGCGCGCGCCCGCGCCGCGAGCCGGGACGCCTGGACGGTGAGCGGTTCCCACACCTCGTACAGGTGCTCCACATCGGCCCGTTCCAGACGCCGTACGCGCACGCCGCTGTGCGGGAGCAGTTCGAGGAGCCCCTCGGTGACCAGGGCGCGCAGGGCCTCGCGTACCGGAACGCGGGACATGCCCAGCTCCTCGGCGACCTCGCGCTCGACCAGGCGGGCGCCCTGCGCGTACCGCCGGTCGACGATCCGCTGGAGGACGGCCTCACGCGCGCGCGTGCTCATCGGTGGCGGCGCCGATGCCGGTGCCGCCACCGATGTCGAAGCCGACGCCGGGTCGGACCCGTCCTCCCCGGGCTTCGTGGCCGAGTCGGTCCCGTGTCTGTCCGTCACCTGTTCCGACCTCTTCCGTCGTGCGTTCGGGGTGCCCGGCCCGAGGATACGTCGGGCCGTCGACGGCCATCGGTCAAGGCGTGGAGGTCTGTTGGTCCGCTGTGTCGGGCCTCGGCTGTGGTACTGCCTTACAGAGACATCGCCATGTTTGCGATGAATACCCGTATTGCCATGAGAGGTGCCATCTGTGTCGAAGGAAGAACAGAGACCGGACGGTCGCCGAGCCGGCACCGAGGGGGGCGGCCGGGAAGGGCTGTCGGTGACGGCGGACCTGCCCGGCCGCCCCGACAGCCACAGACGTGCCCGCACCGACCGGATCGTGTTCGGTGTCAGCGCCGTCCTCACCCTGGCCTTCGTCGTCTGGGGTGCCACGGCCACCGAGAGCCTGGAGGACGCGTCCAGCACCCTGCTCGACGGGCTGATCCGCAACGGCGGCTGGGCGTTCATGCTGGCCGCCTCCGGCTTCGTCGTGTTCGCGCTCTGGCTGGCCATCAGCCGCTACGGCCGGATCACGCTCGGCCAGGAGAGCGAGGGACCGGAGTTCAGGACGGTGTCATGGATCGCCATGATGTTCAGTGCCGGTATGGGGATCGGCCTGATGTTCTACGGCGTGAGCGAGCCGCTCGCCCACTACGGCACCCCGCCGCCCGGCACCCACCCCGTCGACTCCGCCGAGCGGATGCAGACCGCCATGGCCACCACGCTCTTCCACTGGACCCTGCACCCGTGGGCGATCTACGCCGTGGTCGGACTCGCCATCGCGTACTCCACGTTCCGGCGGCGCCGCCGGCAGACCATCAGCGCCGTCTTCGTCCCGCTGATCGGCGAGCGGGCGGCGTACGGCGGACCCGGCCGGGTCATCGACATCCTGGCCATCTTCGCCACCCTCTTCGGTTCCGCCGCCTCGCTCGGTCTCGGCGCGCTCCAGATCGGCAGCGGCTTCGAGGAGCTGGGCTGGATGGAGAAGACGGGCACCGGACTGCTCGTCGCCATCATCGCCGTACTGACCGTGGCCTTCGTCCTCTCCGCCGTGTCGGGCGTGGAGAAGGGCATCCAGTGGCTCTCCAACATCAACATGGTGCTGGCCGGAGTGCTCGCCCTCTTCGTGTTCGTCGCGGGCCCCACCATCATCGTCCTGGACCTGCTGCCCACCTCGATCGCCGCCTACATCGACGACCTGCCGCAGCTGGCCGGCCGCACCGAGGCGACCAGCGGGGCCGAGATCCACGACTGGCTCGGCAGCTGGACGGTCTTCTACTGGGCCTGGTGGATCTCGTGGACCCCGTTCGTCGGCATGTTCATCGCCCGGATCAGCCGGGGACGCACCATCCGCCAGTTCGTCGGCGGGGTCATCCTGGTCCCCAGCACCGTCAGCCTGGTGTGGTTCGCCATCTTCGGCGGTACGGCGATGAAGCTCAGCGAACAGGGTCAGCTGGCGGGCGAGACGACTCCGGAGGGCCAGCTCTTCGGAGTGCTCCAGGAGTTCCCCCTGACCGGCACCATGAGCCTGCTCGTGATGATCCTCGTCGGCATCTTCTTCGTGTCGGGCGCGGACGCCGCCTCGATCGTCATGGGCACGCTCTCCCAGCGCGGTGCCTTCGACCCCACCCGCCTGGTGGTGGTGTTCTGGGGCGTGGTGACCGGCGCGGTCGCCGCCATCATGCTGCTCATCGGCGACGGCCAGGGCGACGCCCTCGCCGGTCTGCAGAACCTCACGATCCTGGTGGCGGCACCGTTCGTCCTGGTGATGATCGGCATGTGCGTCGCACTGATGCGGGACCTCCGCAAGGACCCGCTCATCGTCCGGGGCGAGGTGGGCGTGGAGGTCGTCGAACTCGCCGTCATCGCGGGACACGAACAGTACGACGGTGACTTCGAACTGCGCATCGGCCCCGGTACCCAGGACTCCGACGGGAGCTGAGCGACGGACGCAGCCGTGGCGCGTCCCCGTGTCACGCCCTGCCCGCCGCCTTCTGGGTGCGGCGGGACAGGGAGTCGACCACCACGGCTGCCAGCAGGACCGAACCCGTGATCATGAACTGGACGGCGTTGCTGACGCCCATGATGTTCATGCCGGACTGGATGGACCCGATCACCAGGGCGCCCAGCAGCGCGGACCACACCGTGCCGCGGCCGCCGAACAGGCTGGTGCCGCCGATGACCGCGGCGGCGATCACGTTCATCAGGAGGTTGCCGCCACCGGAGGTCTGACTCGCGGACTGGATCTGGCCCGCGAGGAAGAGGCCGCCGATCGCCGCCATGGTCCCGGCGATGGAGAAGACGCTCATCCGGACGAACGGCACGCTGATGCCGGCCCTGCGCGCGCCCTCGATGTTGCCGCCGACCGCGAAGACACGGCGGCCGTACGTGGTGCGCCGGAGCACGAAGTCCAGGATCACCAGCAGGATCAGGAAGATCAGCAGCGCCAGGGGCAGGCCCTGGTACTGGTTGAGGATGTACGCGGTGGCGAAGGCGATGGCCGCGATGACGACCGTACGCAGCACGATCTCGGTGACCGGCCGGAACGGCACCCGGGCCGCCCTGCGGCGCTGGGCGTCGAGCAGTGAGGCCGTCAGGAACAGCCCGACCCCGACCGCCGCCGCCCCATAGGCGGCCGCCGGACTGTGGTAGATCGTCGAGTAGAGCTTGGAGACGATGCTCTCGCTGGGGATGTTGACCGTGCCGCTGGTGCCGAGCACCTGCAGCATCAGCCCGTTCCAGGCGAGATTGCCCGCCAGGGTCACCACGAACGCCGGTACCCCGACTTTCGCGAAGAAGAAGCCCTGGATCAGGCCCACGGCCGCGCCGCCCGCGATGGCGACCAGCAGCGCCAGCCACTCGTTCATGCCGTTCAGCACGTTGAGTACGGCGAAGATCGCGGCACACAGACCACTGACCGAACCCACGGAGAGGTCGATCTCGCCGAGCAGCAGGACGAAGACGATCCCGACCGCGATCATGCCCGTGCCGACGATCTGCTGACTGAGGTCGGAGAGGTTCTGGGCCGAGAGGAAGGTGCTGTTCAGACTGCCGAAGACCGTCCAGATGATGATCACGGCCAGCACGACGGGCAACGACCCCAGCTCTCCGCTCCGCAGCTTGCGCCGGAACTCGCCCACGTACCCCTTGAGCCCCTCCTCGCGGACGAGGAGACGGGTGTCGACGGCGGGCAGGGCACCGGGTGCCGGCTCCTGCCCGTCGCCCGCCCCGCCGGAGGGGCCGCGGCCTCGGTCGCCTCTCATCGCTCCTCCTCGCGCTTGCGGGACTGACGCCGGGTGACGGCGCTGTCGCTGGCCCCGGTGATAGCGGAGATGATCTCCTCGGTGGTCGTGGAGCGCTTGTCGAAGAAGCCGTTGTTGCGGCCGAGACGCATCACCGCGATCCGGTCGGCCACCGCCATCACGTCCACCATGTTGTGGCTGATCAGAATCGTGCCGAGGCCCTGCTCCCGGAGCCGCTCCACCAGGTCGAGGACCTCGGCGGTCTGCTCCACGCCCAGGGCGGCGGTGGGCTCGTCCAGGATGACGACCTTCGGCGCGCCGATCAGCGAACGGGCGATCGCCACCGTCTGGCGCTGACCGCCGGACAGCGAGGCGACGGGGATCCGGACGCTCGGGATGCGGATGGACAGGGTGTCGAGCAGCTCGCGCGCCCGCTGGTCCATGCGGACCTCGTCGAGGATGCCGAAACGGCGCAGCTCCCGGCCGAGGAACAGGTTGGCGACCACGTCGAGGTTGTCGCACAGGGCCAGGTCCTGGTAGACGGTGGCGATTCCCAGGTTCTGGGCGTCGTGCGGCCTGCTGATCGAGACCGGCTTCCCCTCCCAGGCGATGACGCCCTCGTCGGGCGGGTTCACCCCGGCGATCGACTTGACGGCGGTGGACTTGCCGGCGCCGTTGTCGCCGACCAGTGCGACCACCTCACCGGGGTGGACGTCCAGGTCGAAGTCCTTCAGTGCCTGGACCGCGCCGAACCGTTTGGAGATGCCCCGGAGTGAGAGCACGGGTGACTCCGGCAAAGGAACCGCCTCCTCCGCTCGCCCGCTCGCGCGGGTCCGAGCCCCGCCGGGGCGGCAGTCGCCCGGGCGGGACGTCCCGGGCCGAAGCGCCCGGGACGGAAACGCCGTGCCGCTACTGGAGGCCGGCCTCCTTGCAGGCCGCGGCGTACGTCGGGGTGCAGATCTCCTCGACCGTGTACAGGCCGTCCTTCACGACGGTGTCCTTGATGTTGGTCTTGTCGACCACGACCGGCGTGAGCAGGTTGGCCGGGACCTTCTGGCCACTGCCGCTGGTGACGGTGGTGGGCACCAGGTCCGACGGGAGCGGCTTGCCCTCGGCGAAGTCGACGGCCATCTGGGCCGCGATGTCCGCCTCCGGCTTGTACGGCTTCATGACGGTGATCGTCTGGGTGCCGAGCAGGATCCGCTGGATGGCGTCGAGCTGGGCGTCCTGGCCGGTCAGCGGCACGTTGATGCCCGCCGCCTTCAGGGCGGTGGCGATACCGGCGGCCAGTCCGTCGTTGGCCGAGTAGACACCGACGATCTTGTCCTTGCCCAGGGCGCTGATGGCACCGGACATCTGCTGGTTGGCGTTGTTCGGGTCCCAGTTCGGTGTGTCGTACTCCTTGCCGATCTCCACCTTGCCGTCCAGGACCGAGTGCGCGCCGGCCTTGAACTCCGCCGCGTTCGGGTCCGTCGGCGACCCGTTGTGCATCACGATCACGCCGCTCCCGGCCTTGTCGCCGAGTGCGTCGAGGAGCGCCTGGCCCTGCAGCTCACCCACCTTGCGGTTGTCGTACGAGACGTACGAGTCGACCGGGCCCTGCGCGAGTCGGTCGTAGGCGACGACCTTCACGCCCGCGTCGTGCGCCTTCTGTACCGAGGACTGGATCGACTTGGCGTCCACGGCGTCCAGGATCAGGACCTTGTCGCCCTTGGCGAGCGCCGTGTTCACCTGCTGCTGCTGGGTGGTGGCGCTCTCGGCGGCGTTGTAGTAGTCGATCTGGGCGTCGGGCGCCAGTTCCTTGATCTTGGCCTCGATGTACGGCCGGTCGAACTTCTCGTACCGCGTGGTCTTGCTCTCCGGCAGCAGCAGGCCGATCTTCACGTCCTGCCGCGCCTCGGCGTCCGGCTGGTCGGCCCCGCTGGTCGCCACCGCGCCCAGACAGAGGGCCGTGGCTCCCGCCAGGGCTATCGCGCCCCGCAATGTACGGGTCATGGGAGGCTCCTTCCGTACTCCCGCCCTCCCGCCGCCTCGGGAAGGCGGGAGCAGGGATGCACATGTGGCCTATATATCGACATTAGCGTCAAGCTGGGGACCGGCAAGCGGGTGAACCGGTGGCCGCCGGGCCGTGCGAGACCGCCCCGGATGCGGTAGCGCCGGCGGGGCGGACCCCTCCGGGACCGCTCCGGACACGGGATCGCGAGCGGGGCCGGGCCCCGCGCCGCCGCCCCGGTGCGGCACCCTTGGCGGCATGCCGACCACACGGACACTGGACTCCCGGGACCCGATCGCCGTCGCCGTCACCCGGGCCGTCGTCACCGGCGACCTCGACGCGCTCCGCGACCTCCTCGCCGGACATCCGTGGCTCGCGAGCGCCCGGGTCGTCGAGGACCGCGAGGGACGCGGCCCCGGCGGACGGAGCCTGCTGCACCTGGCCACCGACTGGCCAGGTCACCGACCGCGCGGCCCCGAGACCGTCGCCGTCCTGGTCGGGGCGGGCGTCGATCCCGGCGCCCGCTTCACCGGCGCCCACCGCGAGACGCCCCTGCACTGGGCCGCGAGCAACGACGACGTTCCGATGATCGACGCGCTCGTCGCCGCCGGCGCCGACATCGAGGCCGACGGGGCAGTGATCGCGGGCGGCACGCCCCTCACCGACGCCCGCGCCTTCGGACAGTGGAACGCGGCCCGCCGCCTGCTCGAACTGGGCGCCCGCCCGACCTTCCAGGACGCCGCGACCCTCGGCCTCCTCGACCGGGTCGAGGCGCGCCTCGCGACCGCCCCGCCGCCCTCGCCCGAGGAGATCACCCAGGCGTTCTGGGGCGCCTGCCAGGGCGGCCGACTCCCCACCGCCGCACGACTCCTGGAGCACGGCGCGGACATCGACTGGATCGGCTGGGACCGCCTCACCCCGCTCGACATCGCCCGCGCCGGGCAGGCGGACGAGGTCGTCGCCTGGCTGACGGACCGGGGCGCGCGGAGCCGTGCCGAACGCGAGGCGGCCGACCGCACATGAGCCCGTCGCCGTCCGGGGCGGGTACGCGAGCCGAGCGCGCGCACCGCCCCGGGAACCTCAGTACACGTCCCTCACGTACCGCTTGTCGGCGGCCAGTTGCTTGACGTACACCCCTGCCGCCTCCTCGTCGAGGCCGCCGTGGGCGACGGCGATGTCGCGCAGCGCCCGGTCGACGTCCTTGGCCATCCGGGCGGCGTCGCCGCAGACGTAGAAGTGGGCGCCGGACTGCAGCCACGACCACAACTGCGGGCCGTGCTCCCGCATCCGGTCCTGGACGTAGACCTTGGCCCGCTGGTCGCGGGAGAAGGCGGTGTCGAGGCGGTCCAGGGTGCCGTCGGCGAGAAGCGCGGACAGCTCCTCCTCGTAGTAGAAGTCCGTGGCACGGTGCTGCTCGCCGAAGAAGAGCCAGTTGGGGGCCCGGTGGCCGAGTGCCCGGCGCTCGTCGAGGAAACCGACGAACGGGGCCACGCCCGTGCCGGGGCCGACCATCACCATCGGCGTCGTGGGATCGGCCGGAGGGCGGAAGTGAGGGGCCCGCTGGACGAAGACCGGGACGGGGGCGCCGGATTCCGCGTCGGCGAGGAACGGGGAGCAGACGCCCTTGCGGGGGCGCCCGCGAAGGTTCTCGTAGCGGACCACCGAGACCGTGAGGGAGACCTGGTGGGGGTCGGTGAGCGGGCTGGAGGAGATCGAGTACAGCCGCGGTCTGAGGCGGCCCAGCACCTCGGCCCAGTCCTGCGCGGCGGCGCGGACGGAGTGCTCGGCGAGGACGTCCACGGCCTGCCGCCCCCAGGTCCACTGGGCGAGCCCGTCCTTGTTGTCGGGGCGGAGGAGCCGCTTCAGGTCCCGGTCGCCGGTCCGTTCGGTGACGAAGCCGAGCAGGGCGGGGGCGACGCGGGTGATGTCGAGGTGCCGGTGGAGGGCCTCGCCGAAGGCGACGGGGCCGAGACCGGGGAGCTCCACGGGGGAGTCTCCGTCGAGACCGGTGACGGCCAGCCATTCGGCCACGAGCTCCGGGCAGTTGACGGGCTGCACGCCGAGGGCGTCGCCCGCCTCGTAGCCCAGCGGGGCCCCGGTGCCGCTCTCGCTCGTGTCGAAGGTGAAGCGGCGCACCTCCTTGCCCGCGCCCGGCAGGCTGAGGAGCCGGTTGCCGACGAGGCGGGCGGGGGTGGTGGCGGGCCCGGAGCGGCGGGCGGGTGAGGGGGCGGTGGGAGCCGGTGGGGCCGGAAGCGCCTGCGCGGTGTCGGAGAGGCCGGCCAGGACCTGGTCGAGCCAGGCGAGGGCGGAGGGCTCGTAGTCGGGTTCACAGTCGGTACGGGGTGCCAGGCGGACGCCTCCGAGCTCGTCCAGCCGATCGTCCAGGCGCCGCCCGTGCCCGCAGAAGTCGCCGTACGAGGAGTCTCCGAGGGCGAGGACGGCATAGCGGCGCCCGTCGAGGCGCGGGGTGTCGGGCGCGGCGAGCGCGTCCCAGAATCCGGAGCCGTTGTCGGGCGCGTCACCGTCCCCGAACGTGCTGGTGATCAGCAGCAGATCGGCGGCGGGCGGCAGCGCCGTCAGATCGGTCTCGTCCATGCCCGCGAGCGCGGCCCGGTGACCGGCCGACAGCAGCCGCTCGGTGGTGGCGGCGGCGAAGTCCTCGGCGTTGCCGGTCTGCGAGGCCCAGAGCACGACGACCTCGCGGCCCGCCGTGGCCGCCCCGCCGGTGGAGGGGGACCGGGGCACCCGGGAGTACATGCCGGCCAGGACCCCGTTCACCCAGCGGGCGTGGTCCTCGCGGAAGGGGGCACCGGGCGGCAGGACCGGGACACCCGGCGTACCCGTCTCCAGACCGGCCAGGAAGCCGACGAGGTACTGCCGCTCCTCGGCGGTGAGGACCGGCGGCGGGGCCGGTTCGAGGCCGAAGGCGGCGGCGGGGCCGGCCGCCGGACCGCCACTGGGGATCACCACCTTCGGGACCACGACCGAGGGCGCGACGGTCGAGGGCGCCACCGCGGTGACGCTCGCGGGCGCCGCCGCGGGGGGCCTCACGACGGCGGCCGGGACGGGCGACTTCGTCAGCGCCACCGCGCACACCTTCAGCTCGGGCTGGAAGGAGAGCGGGTCGACGGCGTCGCTGGTCACGGCGTTGACGGACAGGTCCGCGCCGAAGAGGTCGTTCCAGTGGAAGGGGGCGAAGCAGTTGCCGGGCGCGACCCGGTCGGTGACCACCGCGGGGAGCACGGCCTTCCCGCGCCGCGAGGCGATCTCCACGGGGTCGCCCTCCGCGATGCCGAGCCGCCCGGCGTCCCCGGGGTGCAGTTCGACGAACGGCGCCGGGTTGAGCCTGTTGAGCTTGGGAACCTTCCCGGTCTTGGTGAGGGTGTGCCACTGGTGCTGGAGACGGCCGGTGTTGAGGACGAACGGATAGGAGTCGTCGGGCATCTCGGCGGGATCGATGTGCGGCCGCGCGTGGAAGACGGCCCGCCCGCTCGCCGTCGGGAAGACCAGCCCGTTCCTCCGCCCCTTCCGCCTCCCCTCGCCGTCCCCGCCGTCGCTCCCCGCGCCCTCGCCGGTGGGGGATCCGGGGCCCTGGCCGGCCACGTACCGGATCGGGTTCCGTGCGGGACCTCCGGCGGCGGCGGGCCACTGGACGGGGGCGGTGCGCAGCCGCTCGTACGACACCCCGGTCAGGTCGTATCCCGTCTTCGGGTTCCCGGCGCGCCTGATCTCCTCGAAGACCTCCTCGGCGCTGTCGTACGTGAACCCCTTCTCGTACCCCATCGCGCAGGCGACGCGGGCGATGATCCGCCAGTCCGCGAGGGCCTCGCCCGGCGGGTCCACGGCCGGCCGGGCGAGGGTGAGGGTGCGCTCGCTGTTGATCAGTACGCCCTCGGTCTCCGTCCACAGGGCGGCGGGCAGGACGACGTCCGCGTACGCGTTGGTCTCGGTGTCGGCGAACGCGTCCTGGGTGATCACGAGTTCGGCGGCCCGCAGCGCCGCGACGACGGTGGCACGGTTGCCGACGGAGGCGACCGGGTTGGTGCAGATGATCCAGCAGGCCTTGATCTCGCCGTCCGCCATGCGCCGGAAGAGGTCGACGGTGCCCTGCCCCGAACCGTCCTCGCGGATCGTGCCGGGCGGGAGGCCCCAGAGTTCCTCGGTGAAGGACCGGTCCTCGGCGACCAGGACCGAGCGCTGTCCGGGGAGACCGGGTCCCATGTAGCCCATCTCGCGGCCGCCCATGGCGTTGGGCTGGCCGGTCAGGGAGAAGGGGCCGGAGCCTGGGCGGCAGATCGCGCCGGTCGCCAGATGCAGATTGACCAGGGCGTTGGTGTTCCAGGTGCCGTGGGTGGACTGGTTGAGACCCATGGTCCAGCAGCTGGTCCACTCGCCGGCCGTGCCGATCCACTCGGCGGCGGTTCGGATGTCGGCCTCGGGTATCCCGGTGATACGGGCGACGGTGGCGGGCGGGTAGTCGGCGAGGAACGGGGGCATCGCCTCCCAGCCCTCGGTGTGCGCGGCGACGAAGCCGGGGTCGGTGTGCCCGTTCTCGTGGAGCAGGTGCAGCAGCCCGTTGAGGAGAGCGAGGTCCGTTCCCGGCTTGATCCGCAGGAAGAGGTCCGCCTTGTCGGCGGTGGCGGTGCGGCGGGGGTCGACGACGATCAGCTTCGCCCCGGCCTTGACCCGCTCCATCATGCGGAGGAACAGGATGGGATGGCAGTCGGCCATGTTGGAGCCGATGACGAGGAAGACGTCCGCCGTGTCGAGGTCGTCGTAGGAGCCGGGCGGGCCGTCCGCGCCGAGGGAGAGCTTGTAGCCGGTACCGGCGCTCGCCATGCAGAGCCGTGAGTTGGACTCGATCCGGTTGGTGCCGATGAAGCCCTTGGCGAGCTTGTTGGCGAGGTACTGCGCCTCCAGGCTCATCTGGCCGGAGACGTACAGCGCGACGGCGTCGGGCCCGTGGGTGTCGACGATCGCCCGCAGACGGCGGGCGGTCTCGGCGACGGCCCGGTCGGTGGCGGTGGGCACGGGCTCGGAGCCGCGCTCCTCCCGGACCAGCGCGGTGGTGAGGCGGCCGGGGGCGGCGAGCAGATCGGCGGTGGTGGCGCCCTTGGTGCACAGGCGCCCCCGGTTGGCGGGATGGTCCTTGTCGCCCGTCGCCTTGAGGACCGTACGGCGTCCGTCGGGACCCGCGCCGATGTCGAGGAGCATGCCGCATCCCACACCGCAGTACGAGCAGACGGTCCGCACCTGGTCGGGCGTACCGGCTCGGGGGGCCGGCGTGTCCTGTGGGGTCACCGGGGCGCCTCTCTGTGGAACCGTTCGAGCCCCGACCGTACGAAATGCCCGTTACACCTGTGTCAACCGCGCCGATCATGGTCCGTAACACCGGTCACACAGTGGCCCGGGGCCCTCTGTGAGAACCCCGGGTACGCGCGCGTGTCACAGGGCGTCGGCGCGCCCGGCGGCGTCGGCGCCCCTGGTGGCGTCGGTGCCGTCGGTGGCGCGCAGGAGCCTCAGGAAGGCCTTCAGACCGGTGATGATCTCCTCGTTGTCGGTGAGGCGGTTGACCGTCGCCTCGAACTCGCGCGCCAGTGCGGCGATCTTCCGGTCGGTCTCGTCGGCACGTCGATGCGCGGAGAGGCCGACCGCGTCCACCGTGCGGCGGAGCTCGGCGAGGGCCCGGTACTGCTCCTCGGCCTTCCCGTCGAGCACCGTCGCCCCGCTCTCCAGGGCGGCCACCCGCCCGGTCAGCGCCACCACGTCGTCACGCGGGAACGTCACGTCCTTCAGGAGCACGCCGAGCCTGAGCCGCAACTGCCCGAAGTAGGCTCCGGCCGGTCTGAAGAACGTGCTGAGGAGGAAGAAGCCGGCGAACCAGTAGCCCGCCTCGCGCCCGGTCGCGGTGGCGACGGCGAGGGCCGCGCCGGCCGTCACCACATGCCCGGCGACGGCCACCCGCAGCATCGCGCGCGCGATGCGCCGTGCCTCGGTGTCCCGCTCCTCGGAGACGTCGAGGCCCTTCTCCCGGCTGACCGCGATCTCGGCCAGCACCGCATGGGCCCGGAAGTACAGATTCCACGGGGCCGTGAGCAGCAGCAGGAGCCAGAGCAGGCCGAGCACTCCCGCCCCCACGGCCAGCACGGCCCCGGGCGGTGCCCCCACCGCGTACGCCAGCACCAGCGCGCCGACCGCGAGCCCCGCCACCACGAACGCACCCACGACCTTGCTCATGCCGCCCCCTCCGCGCCGGTTCACACCTTGGCGACATGGTCCCGCCGGGGGCCGCTTCCGGCATGAGTACCGCTACTCAGATCTCCGCGGGGCCCGACCGGAGCAGGCGATGACGAGACGGGGGCCGGGGCGGTGGAGCGGAACGGGTGGACCGGGAGGGGAGGGGCTCAGTCGGTGGAGACCGGCCGCTCGAAGAAGGTCTCGAGGGACACCGTGGCCTGCGTGCCGCTCACTCCCTCGATCGCGTACAGCCGTCGCAGGACGTCCTGGAGCCGGACCGTGGTGGAGGTGCGCACCTTCACCAGGACCGAGGCGCTGCCGGCGATGATGTGGGCCTCCTGGATCTCGGGGATCGCGGCGAACGCGTCCGCGGAGTCCCCCATCCAGACGGTGGAGTCGACCATGACGAAGGCGAGCACGTCGCTGCCGAGCGCGGCGGGGTCGACGTCCACGGTGGTCCGCCGGATCACCCCGCGTTCCCGGAGCTTCCGTACCCGCTCGTGCGCCGCTCCGGCCGACAGGCCGACCGCCTTGCCGAGGGCCGCGTAGGCCTGTGTGGCGTCCCGCTGGAGCTCGGCGATGAGCGCGCGGTCCGTCTCGTCGACGATCCCCTCCGTCATTCCCATGCCGAGACGGTACCTCGTCCGGTCACGGCAAGATCGTTCCGGATGTCGTTCGGAGCGTGACGGACGCGGGTGGGGCTCCGCCGCCGAACGGCGCGGAGCCCCACCGCCGGGCCCGGAGGCCCGGTTCGGGCGTCAGTCGATCGCCAGCGGGCTCTCCGGTGCGAGGAGGGCCGCGATCCGCCCGGCGACCACCTCCGCCTGGTTGCCGTCCGGCGTGGTCGCGGTCTTGGTCGCGTTGACCGCGATGGCGAGACGCCTGGAGGGAAGGTACGCCTGGATGGCCGCGTACCCCGAGAACGACGGGTTCTGCAGGACCCAGCCGTTGACCACGATGACGCCGAGACCGAAGTGCTTCGCCTCGGTCTGCTGCAGACAGATCGTCTCGGGGCAGGTGGCGGTCCCGCCGCCGAGGCCGACCGTGCCCGGGTCGAGCAGGGTGCGGTACGAGCGGGGGGAGAGGAGCTCGCCGCTGCCGATGGCCTCCGCGGACCTGGCCAGGTCACAGATGTGGGTGGTGATGACCGCGCCGGGCGCGGTGGTCCACGACGGGTTCCAGAAGGTGGACTCCTCGTACAGGCCGCGGTCCGAGGTGAAGGCGTGCAGCGCCGGACGCGGGATGTCGGGCGTGAAGTCGTTCCGGGTGTTCCGCAGCTCCAGCGGCCCCGTGACCTTCTCCTTCACCAGCCGGTCGATCCGCACTCCGGTGATCTTCTCGAGCGCGGCGACCAGAAGGACGTAGTTGGCGTGCGAGTAGCTCCAGCTCGTGCCCGGCTCGTACCAGAAGGAGTGGCGGAGCGGGAAGGCCAGCAGTTCCGCGGGCGTCCACGCCCGGAAGGGGTTCGCCACCAGTTCCGCGAGGAAGTCCGGGTCGGTGACGTAGTCGTGGAGCCCGGTGGTGTTGCTCGCCAGCATCCGCAGGGTGATCCGGTCGGCCTTGGGCAGGTCGGGCAGCCAGCGCTCCACGGTGTCGTCGAGCCGCACCCGCCGCTCCTCGACCAGCCTGAGGAGGGTCGTCGAGATGTGGGCGAAGGCCACGGACCCGGCACGGAAGTGCATGTCCGGCTCGGCCGGGACACCGGTCATGGACTCACCGAGCGCGTCGGTGAGGACCTCGCGTCCGTCGATCGTCACCCGCACCTGCACGGAGTTCAGGGCGAGGTCGGCCTTGGCCTTGCGGGTGATGGCGAGGACCCTGCGCGCCGTGCCGTCGAGGCGGCCCTCGGTCCGTACGCAGTCGGAGCCGCCACGGCCGCCCGGTCCCTCGGCGAGGGCCGGTGCGACGGCGGTCGTCTGGACCGTGAGGGCGAGGAGTGCGGCGCAGAGCAGAGCCCTGCGGGACCGCGTCCGCGGGCGGGTGCGCGGGGAGTGGGGGGTGTCTGTCATGCCCCGCACTATGGAGCGGCGCGAGGCGTGCCTGTCGCCGAACACTCCGCAGTCCATGCCGGAGCCGCCCATGTGGGGCAGACGGCAGGGCCATCGGGAGGTGTCACGGGGCGGTCGCGCCGCGCGGGGGCGGCGGGTCCTCCGACCGTACGGCCCGGACGACCACGACGATCACACAGAACGCGATGAGCGTCTCGGCCCAGAAGAACGCCAGATAGTCGAGCAGGCTGCCGATGGGCGGCGCGCCCGGGGCGGTGTTGCGGAAGGCGGCCAGGGCGAACAGCGTGGCCGCCATCCAGCCGAGCGCCGGCCAGGTCAGCCCCGTACGCCGGCGCACCAGGTGCCAGCCGCCCATCAGCACCGCTACGGCGAGCGCCCACATCGCCAGCATCATGAACACGGAGAAGACGAGGACGCTCCGGGACCGCGCCACCTCCGCGGCGAACACGGCGGCACCGCGGATCTCCGAGGTGTCCACGCCCAGGGAGAACAGGGCGTCCCTGTTGACGAGCGTCATGCGCACGGGGACGCTCTCGCCGCCCTGCACGGCTCCGAACTCCATCTCCGCCTCGTACGCGTCGAACGGGTAGTCCGTGATCGCGCCGCCCGTCAGCGCGACGGGCACGTCGACCGTCGCGATCCGGCTGTGGGCGGGGAAGGTCAGGTCCCCGCGCACGGAGGACGAGGTCTGCAGGGTCAGATCCTCGGCGGGGGAGACGCCGCCGGCCTCCGCGAGGGCGCCGCGCGGGGTCACGAGGACCCGCAGGACCAGCTCCCGGCCGGCCGCGTCGACGCGCTGCACGGAGGCGTCGATGTCGATCCGGTCGGGAGCCTGGCCTCCGGCGGTGTAGCGGGTGTCCAGGTCCTGGCGTTCGCCGAACTGGAGCCACAGCCCGCAGAGGGCGGCCGCAGCGACGGCGAGGAGCACGAGGGCCGTGCTCAGAGGCCCGCCGGGGGCCCGTGGATGACGTCGCTTCAGGGACACGACCGCACTCCGGAGGTGGGGGAGAGGGGAGGGGACGGAAGGGGAGCGGCGGGTCAGGCGGCGGGCTTGCCGGGCTGCTCGTGGGTCGCGCAGTGGATGCCGCCGCCGCCGGAGGCGATGGTGTCGATCTGGATCTGCACGACGTCCCGCTTCGGGAAGTGCTCCTGGAGGATGCCCCGGGCCCGGTCGTCGGCCCTCCGGTCACCGAACTTCGGCATGAAGACGGAGTCGTTGGCGACGTAGAAGTTGGCGTAGGTCGACACGAAGTCGTCGCCCTCGCCCGTGATCCGGTCGAGGTCGGGCTGCGGGAGATCGACGATCTCGAAGCGCCGCCCCTGCGCGTCGGTCGCCTTCTCGAGCACCGAGCGGGCCTGGTCCGCCGAGCGCGACCAGGAGTCGGCGGGCGAGCCGGGGAACGCCTGGTCCAGCAGGACCACGCCGGGCGCGGTGAACCGCACGAGGCTGTCCACGTGCGCGTCGGTGATGTCCTCGCCGCGCACACCCGCCAGCCAGACCACCTTCTCCACCCCGAGGGTCTCGATGAGCTCGTCCTCGATCTGGTCCCGGGTCTTCCCCCGGTTGCGGTTGTCGTTGACGATCGAGCTCTCGGTGACGAGGAGGGTGCCTTCGCCGTCGGTCTCGAAGGAGCCGCCCTCGGCGACGAGCGGCGCCTGCTCGCGGGGGATGCCGTACTTGCGCAGCAGCAGCCGGCCCACCTGGGCGTCGTTGGTGTGCTCCTGCTTGTTGCCCCAGCCGTTGAAGTTGAAGTCGACCCCGAGGAGCTCGCCGCCGTCCTCCACGAAGACGGGAACGGTGTCACGGGCCCACAGGTCGTCGACCGGCAGCGCGATCACCTCGACCTGCGAGCCGCACGCCCGCTGCGCCGCCGCGACCTGCTCGGGCCGGGCCATCATGACGACGGCCTCGTACTCGGCGACCGCCCGGGCGATACGGGCGATGTCCTCGCGTACGTAGGGCAGGTCGTCCTCCCAGACGGAGGCGAGCGCGGGCCACGACATGAACGTACGGGTGTGGCTGTCCCACTCGGCGCCGAAGTGACGCTCACCGCCCTCGGAGGCGGGACGGGACGAGCCGGCGGTGGGCCGGGTCGTGGCGCCGGACGCGGCCGGTGTGGATTCACCGGGTCCACAGGCCGCGGCGCCCAGGGCGAGGGCGCCGCCGATACCGGCGAAG
Organism: Streptomyces zaomyceticus; assembly: GCF_014656215.1. Classification (GTDB taxonomy): domain Bacteria; phylum Actinomycetota; class Actinomycetes; order Streptomycetales; family Streptomycetaceae; genus Streptomyces; species Streptomyces zaomyceticus. The sequence continues at coordinate 207,149 of NZ_BNBZ01000002.1, forward strand.
GCGCGCAGCGTCGAACGGCGGGAGGGAGGGAGGTGGGACACGTGTGCTCCGATCATGGGCTGGCGAGACTATCCAGCGGCCGCGGACGGATCGTGATGACGCGCGGCGTGCCGGGATTCGCGGGCCTGGGCTTCACGCGGGTGACCGGCGTAGGGGGTGTGCGGAGCCGGGTCACCCGAGACGTGAGTGGGGGTGGGCCGTGGCGTCACTCTGACACTGACTGGATTTTCAGTCAAATGACGCGCGGGGGCGCGGCGGCCCACGCCCACCCGATCGGCACGCGGTCCTGCCCGGGCCCGGCGGGCACGAGCGGGTGCGAGGGACGAGGTGAGGCGCGCCGGGGATCGCGCCCCGCGGCCTACCCCGCCGCGCACACGGCGTGCCGGTCCGGCAGGTCGAGCCGGCGCGCCTCCGCCGCGATCGCCTCCCGCATCAGCTCGCGCGCGTGGCCCACCGGCAGGATCCCGACGAGCCACCGGGTGCTCAGGCCCTCCAGGAGGGCGGTGAGCCGCTCCGCCGCCGCCACGAGCTCGATGTCGGGGACCGCCGGGGAGCCCTGCCCCAGGAGGTCCGCGACCTCGCGGACCCATGCGACACCCACGCGCGCCAGGTCCTCCCGCAGCTCGGGGTCGAAGACCGCGCCGGCCCGCAGCTCGCCCCAGGCGGTGCTGTTCTCCCGGATCTCGGGGACGTCCTGGAGCTCAAGCAGGAGCCGCCGCTCCAGCTCCCCGAGCGCCGAGCCCGGGTGGTGCGGGGCCGTGCCGGGATCGTGGGGGGTGGAGCCGGGGCCGTGCGGGCCCGGGCCCGGAGCGTGGGGGGTGGAGCCGGGTTCCCGGCGCGCCGGGCCCGAGCCGGGACCGTGCGCGGCCGAGCCCGCGGCGCGCACGACGGGGCCCGGGCCGTGCGCGGAAGGGGCCGGATCACGCACGGCCGCACCCGGGCCCTGCGGGGCCGGGAGATCCCGGTGGGTGTACCGCTCCGCGCGGTCGCCGATGAACTCCAGCGTGCTGCGCAGCAGCCCCGCGCGGTCCTCGAAGTGGTAGTAGACGAGCGCCTTGGAGACCCCCGCCTCCGCGGCCAGCTCCTCGACCCGGAGCCCACGCACGCCGCGGCGTGCGATCACCCGGGCCGCGGCTTCCAGGATCGTCCGTCTCCGGTCCTTCATCCCGTCCTCCTTCTCCCTCTGGTTTCTCGGTCGACGATCGGTCCATGTTGACTGAAACTTTAGTCAACGGCACGATCGGGCGCAGGGCGCGCCGTGCGCCCGTACGCGCGCCACCGGGCGGCGGTGTCTCCGACCCGTCTCCCGGGGCGCCGTTCCGCACCGCCGAAAGAGCCGCCCATGCCCTCCACCCAGCCCGCCGGGGCGCAGCAGGCCCACGCGCCGCTGTCGCTCGACGACCCCCGTGAGATCGGCGGCTACCGGGTGCACGCCCGCCTCGGCTCCGGCGGCATGGGCGTCGTCTACCTCGCCTCCACACCGGGCGGCCGCCCCATCGCCGTCAAGGTCGTACGCGAGGACTTCGCCGCCGACCCCGAGTTCCGCCGGCGCTTCGCCCAGGAGGTCGCCAGCGCCCGCCTCATCCACGGCCTCTTCACGGCGCAGGTCGTGGACCACGGCGTCGACGACGCCGTCCCCTGGCTCGCCACCGCCTACGTACCGGGCCCCTCCCTCCAGCAGGTGGTCGAGCGGCACGGACCGCTTCCCGCGCGCACCGTCCTCCTTCTCGTCGCGGGGACGGCGGAGGCCCTCCAGGCGGTCCACGCGGCGGGCGTCGTCCACCGGGACCTCAAGCCCGCGAACGTCCTCGTCGCCGAGGACGGCCCCCGTGTGATCGACTTCGGGATCGCGCGGGCGGCCGACGCCACCGGGCTCACCGGCACCGGGCTGCGCATCGGCACCGCCGCGTACATGGCGCCCGAGCAGGCGCTCGGCCTGCCGGTGACGTCCGCGACCGATGTCTTCGCCCTCGGGGCACTCGCCGCCTACGTGGCCGGCGGAGTGCTGCCGTTCGGTACGGGTCCCGAATCGGCCGCTCTGTACCGGGTGGTCCACGAGCCGGCCGACCTCTCCCACGTGCCGGGAGAGCTGCGCGCCCTCGTCGGATGGTGTCTGGCCAAGCGGCCGGAGGACCGGCCCACCCCCGCCGAGCTGATCGCCGCCGTGCACGCGCACCCGGCGGTCGGCCCCTCGCCCGAGTTCGCCGAGGGCTGGTTGCCGGGGGCGGTGAGACGGGAGATCGCGGGCCGCGGAGCGGGTACGGCCCCCTCGCACGCCTCGCACGCCTCGCACGCCTCGCACGCCTCGCACGCCTCGCACGCCTCGGGGGCCTCCGGTCCCTCCCCGTCGCCCGCGCAGCCCTCGTACGAGCAGCCCACGCGCGCGGCCACCCCGGCACCGGTTCGGCTCCCCACCCAACGGGTCCCGGAGGCCCCGGTGGGCCCTGGGGGTCCGTCGGTCCCGGGGGCCTCGGCGGTCCCGTCGGACGGGGGCGCGCGGGCGACGACGCCGCGAACCCCTCGACGCGGTCGCCGCGGCCGGCGCCCGGCCCTGCTCGCCGGGGCCGCCGTCGCCGTACTCGCCCTGGGCGGCGGGGCGGTGTACTACCTGAGCCCGCCCGAGCCCCCGTCCGGCGGGGCCCCCGGTGCCACGTACACCCGTGGCTTCTCCGACGTCGAACTGACCGCCCCGGACAACAACTACGAGTTCGATCTGGCCGCCGGGAAGGTGGTACCCGCCGAGACCGCCACCTGGTTCCTCGCCCGCGAGGGCGAGGAACTCGTCGTGCCCGACGACACCGATGCCTTCGTCGCCTCCGGTTACGGACTGAGCCCCGCGGACTGCGCGCGGGGGATCGACTCGGAACCGGTGACGCGTCTCCCGCTCGACGACCTCGCCGACGAGCGGCCGTTCTGCGTCCGCAGTTCCGACGGCGAGCGGCTCGTCGTCGCGCGACTGGTCGAGGCGGGTCCCGCGGGCGGTCCTGTCACCGTGGTGCTGAGCCAGCACCTGACGGTCCGTTGAGCGCCGGCAGCCGGGGGGCGAGGGGGCCGGAACGGGCGGAAATCCGGCAGGCAGGAAGCGGGGGAGGACGGAAGGACGGCCGTGGAGATCACATCGCCCTGCCGTCCGGATAGGGTTCACGGCATGGCGTCTCGCAGTACTCAGATCCTCGAAGCGGCCGCCCGGGTCATCGCCCGGCGCGGGGTCCGCGGGCTTCGCGTGGAGGAACTCGCCGCGGAGGCGGGGGTCTCCACCGGCCTGATCTACTACCACTTCAAGGACCGCACCGGGATCCTGCGGCACACGCTGGAGTTCATCAACGACCGCGCCGAGCGGTACACGACCGAACGGGACCCCGAAGCCGAGCCGCTCACGGCCCGCGAGGAGCTCGACGAGGTGCTCCTCCTGGAACTCCAGGACACCCCGGAGGTGCGGGAGAACAGCTCGGCCTGGGGCGAGCTGAGGGCGAGCGCCGTCTTCGATCCGATCCTGCGCGAGGACCTGGCGCGGGCGACCCTGGTGTGGGTCCAGGAAGTGGCCGCGCTGCTGGGCCAGGTGCAGCCGATGGCTCCGGCCGCCACCCTCGCCGCCGCAGCGGAACGGCTCACCGCCCTCCTGGAGGGGCTGAGCATGCGCTGGCTGAGCGGAGGCCTGGCGATAGAGCACGCGCGCGACCTCCTGCGGGAAGCCGTCGAGGTGGAGCTGACCGCCCTGCGGAAGCCGTAGACCGGTACTGGGGCGGCCGCGCCCCGAGGCGCGGGGGACACGCCACCGGGACAGCCGCGCCCTGCGGCGGTGGCCGGAAGAGGAGTGTCCCAGGGCCCTGGGGGCGGCGGCCGGATTCGGCTTGCCGCCCGGCGCTCGTGGGTCGCGCCGTCCGGCATCACGCCTGGTGGGCGCCTGATCCGGGCCTCGGTACGGGCCCGCGGGAGAGTCGCCGGCGGCCCTTTCGTCCGCACGGTGTTCACACATGCTTCATCTCTTGACTGATTTTTCAGTCAGTGCCACAGTGTGGGCATCGCCGGGCTCCGCCGGTGCCGCCCACCCCCGCGGTGCCGGGCGCGGCCCGAGGCGCAGCGCCCGCCCCTCGCTCTCCCTGCCTCCACGGAGGGGAGGAAGGAAGCAGCCCCATGTGCGTGATGTGCGCGAGGCCGACATGTGTCGACGCCCGCAGGGCGGGACCGCCCGCCACCGTTCACCGGCGCCGGGCTCGCCCGTGCCCGCCGCGCGCGCTCCGCGGCTCCATGGTCGCCGACGTCCCTCTTTCCTCTGACCTCCTCCGGCTTTTTCACACCCAAAGCCTTGACTGAAAATTCAGTTAAGGCCACGATCCTTCCCACCGATCGAAATGAGACACCGATGACCACGTTCCGTATGCCCGCCGAATGGTCCGAGCACGAGGGCTGTCTGATGGCCTGGCCCACCCGCAAGGACCTGTGGAACGACGTCCTGGACGCCGTGAAGCACGAGTACGCGGACGTCGCCCGCGCCGTCGCACGGTTCGAGCCCGTCACCATGGTCGCCCCGCCCGGCTTCGGCGACGACGCCCGTGCCCACTGCGGCGAGGACGTCACCGTCGTGGAACTGCCCCTCGACGACTCCTGGTTCCGCGACTCCGCGCCCCTGTTCGTCCTGGACGGCGACGGACACCGCGCGGGCGTCGACTTCCGCTTCAACGCCTGGGGCCGCAAGCACCACCCGTACGACTCCGACGACCGGATCAGTGCCCTGCTCCTGGAGCACCTCGGCATCGACCGCATCGCCTCCGAGATGATCCTTGAGGGCGGCGCCATCACCGTCGACGGTGAGGGCACCCTCATCACCACCGAACAGTGTCTTCTGCACACCAACCGCAACCCGGACCTGAACCGCGACCAGATCGAGGCCGAGCTCAAGAGCCGGCTGGGCGTCGACAAGGTGATCTGGCTCCCGTACGGCGGGCTGCTCGACACCGAGACCGACGGCCATGTGGACGGTGTCTGCGCCTTCGCCGCCCCCGGCAAGGTCGTCGTCTCCCTGCCGACCGACCCCGAGCACCCCGACTACGCCCGGATGCGCGCCAACCGTGCCGTCCTGGAGGCCTCCACCGACGCCCGGGGCCGCGCCCTGGAGATCGTCGACGTCCCCCAGGTCGCCTTCGCCGAGGTCGCCGGCGGCCGGGTCGAGGTCTCGTACCTGAACTACTACGTCGCCAACGGCGGCGTCGTCGTCCCGGTGGCCGGCGTGCCGCAGGACATGGCCGCCCTCGAGGTCATCGCCGCCGCCTACCCGGACCGCAAGGTCGTCGGCGTGCCGGCGCCGGTCATCGCGTACGGCGGTGGCGGCGTGCACTGCATCACCCAGCAGATCCCGGCGGCCCGCCGCAGCGCGTAACGACCCGGCCCGCCAAGCCGCGGAGCGACCCGGGTCACCCCACGGCGTCACGCCACCGCTTCACGACCCGGGTCGCCGCCCGACGCGACGCCGTCCCTCACGACGCAGCGAAACGATCCCAGGCCCTCACCCCAGACGCAGCGAAACGATCTCCGGCCCTCACCCCAGAACGACGCCCTGCCCGCCGTACCGAAAGAGAGCGCGACGATGACCTCCGCACCCCCACCCCGCGTGTCCAGACGCCGTCCCGGCCCGCTGCGCGGCCGGTCCGTCCCCGCGACGGCCACACGGGTCACGATCGCGGTCCTGTCCTCGGTCGCCGTGCTCGCCGCCTGCGCGGGGCCGCCCGGCACCGGGACCGGCGCCCCCGGTGCGTCCTACGCGCTCTCCGCCGGAACGCCGAAGCCCAAGGGTGACATCGACTCCTTCACCTGGGCCGTGTACGCCGAGCCGCCGACGCTCGACTACACCGTGGCCTTCGACTACCCGCAGAACACGATCCTCTCCAACGTGTGCGAGAGCCTGATGCGCTGGACGCCGGGCCTCACCCTCGAACCCGGTCTCGCCGAGAAGGCCACCAACCCCGACCCGAAGACCTGGGTGTACGACCTGCGGAGCGGGGTGCGCTTCCACGACGGGCGGACCATGACCGCCGACGACGTCGTCTTCAGTCTCGGCCGTCAGACCGACCCGAACAACGCGGCGGCCTGGGCGCAGAACTTCCAGAACGTCGCCTCCGTACGGAAGACGGGCCCGCTCCAGGTCACCGTCAAGCTCAAGAAGCCCGACTCCCAGTTCCCCCAGTACATGGCGACCGCCGCCGGTGTCGTCGCCTCCAAGGCCGGCGTCACCGCCGCGGGCAAGGACTACGGCACCTCCGGCGGCCTCGCCTGCACCGGACCGTTCGAGCTCGGGACCTGGCAGAAGGGGCAGTCGCTCGAACTCGACCGCTTCGACGGCTACTGGGGCAAGCGGGCCAAGGCGGGCAAGGTCGTCTTCCGGTTCCTCACCGACCCCTCCGCCCGGACCAACGCCCTGCTCAGCGGGGAGGCGGACGGCGGCTACCTCATCCCGACCGAGAGCTACGCGCGCCTCAAGGGAAGCGGTGCGGGAACCCTCTACTTCGGCGAGGGCCTCAGCACCGTCAACGTCAACATCACGAACATCAAGGGCCCGCTCGGAGACGTACGCGTCCGGCAGGCGCTCTCCCTGGCCCTGGACCGCACCGGGTTCGTGAAGGCGGGACTCGGCGGCGCCGGCACCGTCACCAACTCCCTGACCACCCGCGCCGCCTGGGCCGGAGCCTCGGAGGAGACCCGCAAGGCCGCCTTCGCCGGACTGCCGCCCACCGAGCGGGACATCGAGAAGGCACGCGCGCTGGTCGAACAGGCCGGGGCCACCGGCAAGACCCTGACCGTCGCCACCAGCTCGATCGGCCAGGACGTCTCCCTCCTCGCCACCGCCGTCCAGGCCGCCGGCAGCCGCATCGGACTGAACATCAACCTCAAGTCCGTCGCCCCCAACGCCTTCACGGCCCTCTTCACCGACCCCGAGGCGCGCGAGCGCATCGACATGTTCCCGCTCACCTACTACGACTCCATCACCGACCCGCTGGACCTCCTCACCAACTTCAGGACCGGCGCCTACCTGAACTTCGCCGGCTACAGCGACAAGCGGTACGACGAACTCGTCGACAGGGCCACCGCCACCTACGACCGGGACAGCCGGCTCAGGATCGAGACCGAGCTCCAGAAGCGGGCCGCCGAACAACTGCCGTGGATCCCGGTCGCGGAGTGGCCCACCGCCCTCTTCCTCAACAAGAGGATCACCGGCGCCCCCACGACCATCGCGTACATGTACTACCCGTGGGCCGCCGACGTGGGGGCCGCGCCGTGAACTTCGTGAGATTCGCCGTCCGGCGGGCCGCCGAGATGGCGGCCACCCTCCTCGTGGCGTCGTTCGTCGTCTTCGGCGCGATGTACCTGGCGCCCGGCAGTCCGGCGAGCTTCCTGCTCTCCGGCCGCTCGGCCTCGCCCGAGGCACTCGCCGCCGTCAACGCCCAGTACCACCTGGACGACCCGTTCGCCGTCCGCTATCTGCGCTGGCTCGGCGACATGGTCCAGGGCGACTTCGGCCGCTCCCTCACCTACCGCACCGATGTCTCCCGGCTCCTGGCCGACCGCCTGCCCACCACCCTGCTGCTGATCACCATGGCGCTGATCGTGGTGGTCACCGTCGGCCTGCTGCTCGGCCGGATCTCGGCCGTACGCGGCGGAGCCACCGACTCCGCCGTCCTCGTCGCCACCACCCTGGCCGTCGGAACCCCGTCCTTCGTCGCCGCCGTCCTGCTCCAGGGCCTCTTCGCGGTCAAGCTCGGCTGGTTCCCCAGCGGCGGCGCCGGCGGCGGGTTCCTCGACCAGGTCTGGCACCTGACCCTGCCCGCGATCGCCCTCGCGCTCTACCTCATCGGGATGCTCGCCCGGGTCACCCGCTCCGCCATGCTCGAAGCACTCGCCGGCGAGCACGTCACCGTCGCCCGCAGCCGGGGAATCCCCGAGCGCCAGGTCATCCGCCGGCACGTGCTGCGCAACTCGCTCGGCACCGTGCTCACCACCGGCGGCCTGATCGTCTCCACCCTGCTGGTCTGCACGATCCTCGTCGAGACAGCCTTCAGCATCGGCGGCATCGGACAGCTCCTCGAACTGTCCACCACGACCAAGGACTTCCCGACCGTCCAGGCCATCTCCCTCATCATCGTCGCCCTGTTCATGGCGGTGAACCTGATCGTCGACCTGCTGCTGCCGCTGGTCGACCCCAGGATCACCCTCGGAACGAGAGGGGCGAACGCATGAGCACCGTCCTCACCCGGCGGCCCGGCCTCGCGAAACTGCGCGTCCGTTCCGGCCGTTCCCCGCTCCACCTCGTCTGCCTCGGACTCGTGGCGAGCGTCGTCCTGGCCGCGCTCCTCGCGCCCTGGATCGCCCCGCACGACCCCAACGCCGTCGATCTCGGCGCCGCGCTCGCCGGGCCCTCCGCCGAGCATCCCTTCGGCGTCGACGCCGCCGGCCGCGACACCCTCTCGCGGCTGCTCCTCGGCGCCCGCACCTCCCTGCTCGGCCCGCTCGGCGTCGTCGCCTTCTCCACCCTCGCGGGGGTCGCCATCGGCACCGCCGCCGCCTGGCGCGGCGGCTGGCTCGACTCGCTCCTCTCCCGGGCCACCGAGCTCGTCTTCGCCTTCCCCGGGATGCTCCTGGCCGTCCTCGTGATCTCGGTGTACGGCGAGGGACTGCTCGCCCCCGTCGTCGCCCTCGGCCTGGCCTACCTGCCGTACGTCAGCAGGCTCACCCGCTCCCTGGTCCTGGCGGAACGGGCCCGCCCCTACGTCAGCGCCTACCGGGTCCAGGGCCACTCGGCGCTCCAGATCTGTCTGCGCCACATCCTCCCCAACATCGCCCCCGTCGTCCTCGCCCAGTCGACGATCAACTTCGGGTACGCCCTCATGGACCTGGCCGGCCTGTCCTTCCTGGGCCTCGGCGTACCGCCGCTCACCCCGGACTGGGGCCGCATGGTCTTCGACGGCCAGACGGCCGTGCAGCACGGATACCCGCTCTCCGCGATCCTGCCGTGCCTCTTCGTCGTCCTGACCGTCGTCGCGTTCAACGTGGTCGGCGAGCGCTGGGCCGACCGCGTCGCGAGGAGAGACCGATGACACGAGGCCCCATGACCCGACCGCCCCGCCCCGCATCGGCGAACGGATCCACCGCATCGGCGAACGGATCCACCGGATCCACCACGACGCTGGACGTCCGAGGCCTGAGGGTCACCCTTCCCGGCACCGCCCGCCCCGTCCTCGACGGCATCGATCTCACCGTCGGCAGCGGCGAGACCGTCGCCCTCGTCGGCGAGTCCGGCTCCGGGAAGACCCTCACCTCGCGCAGCGCCCTCGGCCTCCTGCCGCCCGGCGCCACCACCGAGGGCACGGTGCTCGTGGAAGGGCACGACGTCCTCGCCATGGACGCCGACCGGCTGCGCGCCCTGCGCACCGACACCGTCGCCATGATCTTCCAGGATCCGCGCGCCGCCCTCAATCCGCTGCGCCGCATCGGCGACTTCCTCACCGAGAGCGTGTGCTCGGCCCGGACCGGGGACCGGGCCATGGGCCGGTCCGCGGCCACCGCCCGCGCCGTCGAGCTGCTCGACGCGGTCGGGCTGGACGACAGCGCCCTGAAGAAGTACCCGAGCCAGGTGTCCGGCGGCATGCTCCAGCGGGTCATGATCGCCGCCGCGCTCATGGGCGACCCCGCACTGCTGCTCGCCGACGAGCCCACCACCGCGCTCGACGTCACCACGCAGGCGGAGGTGATCGCCCTGCTCGCCCGGCTGCGGGAGCGCTTCGGCACCGGGCTCCTCTTCGTCACCCACGACCTCGACCTGGCCGCGGCGATCAGTGACCGCGTGTACGTGATGTACGCCGGCCGCATCGTCGAGACCGGCCCCGCCGAGACCCTCTTCGCGCGCCCCCGCCACCCGTACACGGCGGCCCTGCTCGCCTCCACACCCCGGCTCACCACCCCCGGCGGCCGGCTGGCCGCCATCCCGGGGCAGCCGCCGGACCTCCGCACGCCCGTCACCGGCTGCGCCTTCGCGGCCCGCTGCCCGCTCGCCACCGAGGTGTGCGACGAGCACGCCCCCGCACCGCTCCAGGTCTCCGAGGGGCCGGTCCACCTCGCCGCCTGCCACCACAGCGACCGTCTGGTCGGCGAAGGGAGTGCCGTCGATGCCTGAGCCCCTGTTGCAGGCCGTGGACCTGCGGCGCAGCTTCGGAACCGTCCACGCCGTGGACGGGGTGTCCTTCACCCTCCCCGAGGGAGGCTCGCTCGGTATCGTCGGCGGCTCCGGCTCGGGGAAGACCACCACCGCCCGCATCGTCGTCGGTCTGGAACACGCGGACGCCGGTGAGGTACGGGTACGGGGCAGGGCCCGGCCCTCCCGCGCACGCGGCCGGGAGCAGCGCCTGGCCAGGGCCCGCGAGGTGCAGATGGTCTTCCAGGACCCCTATCTGTCCCTCGACCCGAGGACCGGCGTCGACCAGGTCCTGCGCGAGACCCTGCGCCTGCACTTCCCCGACCGGGACCCCGAGCCCCGTATCCGCGAGCTCCTCGACCAGGTGGGCCTCGGCACGCGTGCCGCCGACGCCCTGCCCCGGCAGCTCTCCGGCGGCCAGCGACAGCGCGTCGCCATCGCCCGCGCCCTCGCCGTGGAACCGGCGGTCCTCGTCCTCGACGAGGCCGTCGCCGCCCTCGACGTCTCCGTGCAGGCCCAGATCCTCAACCTGCTCGCCGACATCCGCGAGCAGACCCCGATCGGCTACCTCTTCATCACCCACGATCTCGGCGTGGTCCGGTGCGTCACCGACGAGGTCATCGTCATGCGCCACGGCAGCGTCGTCGAGGCCGGCGCCACCGCCGAGGTGCTCGCCGCGCCGCAGCACCCGTACACCCGGCTGCTCCTGGACTCCGTCCCGCACCCCGGCTGGAACCCGGACCGGATCGCGGCGGCCCGCCAGGAGCTCACGTCCCCTCTCGCACAGCCCACCCAGCACACAGGAGGCAGAAGTGAACCGACCTGAGGCGAACCCCGCCGGCAGCAACCGGCGACACGCCCGACCGGGCCTGAACAGGCGGGCATTCCTCATCGCGGCCGGTGCCACGGCCGCGGGCGCGGCCCTCGCGACGACCACCCAGGGCAACGCACGCGCCACCGCGAACGCGGGCACCTTCCGGGCGCCGATCGAGGACGTCCGGCACACCCGGACCTGGATGGCCTGGCCCGACAGCACCTCGATCTGGGGCAACAAGCTGAGCGGCGTCCAGGCGGACATCGCCCTGATCGCCCGCACGATCGCGAAGTACGAACCGGTCGTGATGTGCGCCAACTCCGGAAGCGCCGCCAAGGCCCGCCAGCTGTGCGGTTCCACGGTCACCGTCATCGGCTCCATCCCCGTCGACGACTGCTGGATGCGTGACACCGGTCCGGTCTTCCGTACCGACGGGGCGGGCGGTCTGGACGCCGTCGGCCTCAACTTCAACGGCTGGGGCAACAAGCAGGCCCACGCGAAGGACGCCCTCGTCGCCGGCCGGATCGCCTCCTACGTGGGCGTGCCGATCACCTACGCCGACCTGGTCGGCGAGGGCGGCGCGATCGAGCAGGACGGTGCGGGCACCCTCATGGCCACGCGCAGCAGTCTCGTGAACCGCAACCGCAACCCCGGGATGTCGGAGCGCCAGCTGGAGTCGGCCATGTGCGAGGCCTACGGCGCCTCCAAGGTCATCTGGTTCGACGGCGTCCGGGGCCAGGACATCACCGACGACCACGTCGACGCCACGTCCCGCTTCCTCTCGCCCGGCGAGGCCCTGGTACAGATGCCCCTCGCGTCCGAGAACGACGCCTACGCCCGGGACGCGCGTCAGCAGTTCAGCATCCTCTCCGCCTCCACCACCTCCACCGGCATCCCGATGGACACGATGCGGCTCCAGGGCCCGGACTACAACAAGATCCGCTCCACCAACCAGGCGTTCCTCGCCTCGTACGCCAACTTCTACCTCTGCAACGGTGCCGTCATCAGCGCCCACTTCGGCGACACCCGTGCGGACCAGGCGGCGAAGGCCACCCTGGCCCGGCTCTACCCGGACCGGGTCATCGAACAGCTGAACATCGACCGCCTGGGCACGGGCGGCGGCGGTATCCACTGCGTCACCCAGCAGCAGCCGGTGGCGTAGCCGAGAGGCAGGGCGGTCCACCTGCGTCCAGGTGCCGCCGCGGGCGCCCCGTACCGGGCTTCGGTCCAGCCGGTACGGGGCGCTTTCACGTCCCGGGCCGGAGCCCGCCACGGCGGGCCCCGCGCACGGGGCACGCCGTCCGTGCGCCCATTGAGGGGACCACCGATTCGCGACCCGGTATATATCGGGACAAGATGACATTCCATGGCCCCGGAGAGGCCGTCCGGGACTCTCCGCAGGAAGGGAGACCTCGAGGTGTCCCTTCTCCGAGGAGGCGGGAATGGCTGAGCTGATCGTCATCGGATACGACGACCCCCGGGTCGCCGAGCAGGCGTTCGCGACGGTGCAGGATCTGCAACGGGACTACGTCGTGCACCTGAACGGCCTCGCGGTCGTCTCCGTGGACGCCGAGGGCCGGACGCATGTCGACACCAGCAGCCGCGTCGTCGGCGTCTCCGCCGCCTCCGGGGCCCTGTGGGGAGCGATCTTCGGCATCCTCTTCCTGCTGCCCGGCGTCGGACTCCTTACCGGGGCGGCCCTCGGCGGCCTCGTCGGCAAGCTCAGCAAATCCGGCGTCGACGACCGCTTCCGCCAGCAGGTGGAGGACCTCCTCACACCCGGTTCGGCCGCCGTCGTGATCATGGCCTCGAAGGTCACCGAGGACAAGTTCACCCTGGCCATGCAGCCGCACGGCGGCACCGTCCTCAAGACCTCGCTCAGCGACGAGGACGAGAAGGAGCTGGCCGAGCAGCTCGCCGGCCCCCAGTAGCCGGCCCCCCACCAGCGGCCCGTCCCGCCGCACCGCAGGAATCCGCCAGGAAGGCTTCTCCATGGACCCCGCACTCAGCAGCGACGTGCTCGCGAAGCTGCGACAGCCCCGCCCGTACCCCGCCGTCTCCCTCGTGATGCCCACACACCGCCGCGAACCCGACAACGCCCAGGACCCCGTGCGCCTCCGCAACCTCGTGGCCGGGGCGGAGAAGGCCCTCCAGGACGATCCGGCGGTGACCCGCGAGCGGCGGGACGACGTCCTGGACCAGTTGCGCCGCGCGGTGTCCGAGATCGACCTCGCGCACGCCGAGGACGGCCTGGTGATCTTCGTCGCCGCGGGGGAGCACTATGTGTGGACGGTCGCCAGGACGGTGCCGGAACGCATCGTCCTCGCCGACACCTTCCTCACCCGGAACCTCGTCGCCGCCCACGCCGCCGAGCAGCCCTCCTGGGCGCTCGCGGTCTCGGCCGACCGGGTCTCGCTGTGGAGCGGCAGCCCCGAACGGGTCGTCGAACACACCGGGGACGGCTTCCCCCTCACGCGCAGCCTCGAAGACCCCGACGCGGAGCGCAAGGAACGCGTCGGCGACCTGCCCAGCACCTTCCAGGACGAGGCCACCCGCCAGTTCCTGCGCGAGGCGCACACCGCCCTGCGCACCGTCCTCGCCTCCGAGCCGCGCCCGCTGTACGTGATCGGAGAGCCCGCCGCCCTCGCCCTCCTGGAGGAGACCGGCCCGCTCCGGCAGGGCTCGACACCCGTCCACCGTGGAGGGCTCGCGCGGGGCCCGGCCGCGGCCGTGCGGGAGGCCGTCGAGCCCGCCCGGACCGCCCGCGAGGCCGCGGCGGCGACCACCGTCCTGGCCGAGCTCGACGCCGCCCGCGGGCGCCGTGAGTTCGCCGGCGGCATCGACGAGGTCTGGCAGGCGGTGAAGGAGGGCCGGGTCCGGCTGCTCGCGGTCGAGGACCACTACCGGACCGTCGTACGGGACGTGGGCGGCCACCTGGAACCCGCGGAGCCCTCCGAGGCCGAGTCGCGGGACGACATGGTCGACGAGATCGTCGAGCGGGCCCTCGACACCGGGGCCGAGGTCCAGTTCGTCCGCGACGACGCACTCCTCGACATGGACCGCATCGCGGGTGTCCTGCGCTACTGACACGACCCACGACCCACGACCCACGACCCACGCCCCACGACCCACGGCCCGCGACGCACATCCGCGACCGACGACCACGACCGCACCACAGAGACGGAAGAGGACACATCCTGTGAACCCCACATCGGCGCGGACGAGGAGGCCGGTCCGCACACGGGCCGTGAGCGCGGCCGCCGCCGTCGTCCTCACCGCTCTCGGCGCGACGGCCCTCGTGTCCTGCGACACCGGGAACGACGACACCGGCGCCCCCACCTTCAGCGAACGCCCCACGGCCCCCGACGCGTCCGGCTTCACGGGCGAACTCCCCTCCTCCGTCGCCTCGTCGGCGGCCGCGGTCGTCGAATCCGCCCGCGCCTCCGCCTCCTCCGCGGCCGCCTCGGCGTCCGCGCGGGAGGCCGAGCGCAAGGCGTCGATCGGGGCGGAGATCGAGCGCTCGCGCCAACAGGCCGAGGACGTCCTGAAGGGCGTGCAGGGCCAGGGCAACGCGAGGGGTGACGTCGCGATGACCGGTAAACCCCGGGCCGACACCGGAGGCGTGCTGGCCGTGGTCCTCACCATCACCAACAACACGGACGAGGACGCCTCCTACGCCGTCCAGGTCGACTTCCTCGACCCCTCGGGCAAGGTCGTCGAGACGCAGTACGTCGGCGTCGAGGACCTCGAACCGGGCAAGCGCGAACAGCCCTTGGTCATCAGCAGACAGCCTCCCGAGCCGGTGCTCACCCCGAGGCTCACCAAGGCGCAGCGGTACTGAAAAGGAGGAGAGCGGTATGTCCGAACTCATCGTCATCGGCTACGAGGATCGCGCCGTCGCGAACAGAGCCTTCGCCGCGGTGCAGAAGCTCGAGGACAACCATGTCGTCGAACTGACCGGCATCGCCATCGTCTCGGTGGACGCCGACGGCGAGACCCATGTGGACACCCCGGCCCGGAGAGAGGGCAGGGTCGCCCTCTCGGCCACCGCCGGCGCCCTCTGGGGCATGGTCTTCGGCATGATCATCCTCACCCCGGGGATCGGCGTGGTGGGCGCGGCCGTCGGCGGCCTCATCGGCAAGCTGAGCCAGATGGGCGTCGACAACAAGTTCCGCGACAAGGTCCGGTCGTTGCTCGCCCCCGGCTCGTCGGCCGTCGTGATCATGGCCTCGAAGGTCACCGAGGACAGGTTCGCCGCCGCCATGGAGGAGTTCGGCGGCACCGTGCTCAAGACCTCGCTTCCCGAGGAGAGCGAGCGGGAGCTCGCCGAGCAGCTGGCGGGCGCGGACTCCACGGACTGAGCGGGCTCCACGGACCGATCCGGGCGACCCGTACACATCGAACCGGCCCCCCCGTGACGGGGGGGCCGGTTCGATGTGTACGCGAGGGCTCAGAACTCGACCGCGTCGCGGATCAGCGGGCAGGTCATGCAGTGGCCGCCGCCGCGGCCCCGGCCGAGCTCGGCGCCGACGATGGTGACGACCTCGACGCCCGCCTTGCGCAGCAGCGTGTTGGTCTGGGTGTTCCGGTCGTACGTGAAGACGACGCCGGGCTCCAGGGCGACGGCGTTGTTGCCGCTGTCCCACTGCTGCCGCTCGGAGGCGTACACGTCGCCGCCGGTCTCGATTACCCGGAGCTTCGGCAGGCCGAGGCTCTTGGCGACCACGTCCACGAACGGAGTGCCGCCCTCGTCGGTGATCTCGACCCCGGGGGCCTTGTCGCCGGGCCGCAGCGTGAAGGTGTGGACCGCGTCCATGATCTTCGGGTAGAGCGTGACGATGTCGCGGTCGGCGAAGGTGAAGACGGTGTCCAGGTGCATGGCGGAGCGCAGCTTCGGCATGCCCGCGACGACGACCCGCTCGGCGGCGCCCTGCCTGAACAGGGAGGCCGCGACCTGGGTGATGGCCTGCCGGGAGGTGCGTTCGCTCATGCCCATCAGGACGACGCCGTTGCCGACGGGCATGATGTCGCCGCCCTCGAAGGTGGCCTGGCCCCAGTCCTGTTCCGGGTCGCCCCACCAGACCGTGGCGTCCCGGTAGTCGGGGTGGAAGCCGTAGATCGCCTTCATGAGGAGGGTCTCGCCGTGCCGGGCGGGCCAGTACAGCGGGTTCAGGGTGACGCCGCCGTACAGCCAGCAGGTGGTGTCGCGGGTGTAGAGCGTGTTCGGCAGCGGGGGCATCAGGTACTCGCGTGCCCCGGTGGCCTCGCGGGCGAGGGCGACGTACCCCGAGCGGAACTCCTCGGGCAGGTCGGCCGTCGAGAGACCGCCGATGAGGTACTCGGCCAGGTCGCGCGGTGCCAGGGCGTCCAGGAAGGCACGGGTGTCCTCGATGAGGCCGAGGCCGACCTCGTTGGCGACGATCTTCCGGTCGAGGAGCCACGCCCGCGCCTCGGGGATCGCCATGGTCTCGCCGAGCAGCTCGTGCAGCTCCACGACCTCGACGCCCCGCTGGGTCAGCTTGTTGACGAAGTCGGCGTGGTCGCGCTGCGCGTTCTCCACCCACATCACGTCGTCGAAGAGCAGGTCGTCCGAATTGGTCGGGGTCAGCCGGCGGTGGGCGAGCCCCGGGGCGCAGACAAGGACCTTGCGGAGCCGTCCGACCTCGGAGTACACGCCGAGCGCGGGCTCGACGGAAGCGTCGTTGCTGGTCATGCGGGGCCTTTCGGTGCGGAGGGCGAAGGGGCGGGGGAGGGGGAGCGGAGCGGCTCGGGGCCGGTCGGGAGCGCCGGACGGGGAGGGCTTCGAGGGCCGACCGGGAGCGCCGGACGGGGAGGGCTCAGAGGCTGATCCAGCCGGCCGCGAGCGCCACGATCCCCATGACGGCGCCGGCGATCGAGACCACGAGGATCACCAGCTCGCGCGGGGAGAAGAGCCGCCTGCCCTGTTCTCGCCGCGCCTTGACGAACAGGAAGGTCGCGGGCGCGTAGATGATGAACGAGACCAGGACGAACTTGAGCCCGGCCGCGAACAGCAGAAACGCCGTGTACACGGTGGCGAGGACGCCGAAGGCCAGCTCCCGCCGGGTGCTCTCGCCCGTGACGTTCTCCCGCGCGGGTCTCAGGGCGATCTTCACCGCGAAAGCGGCGGCGAGCAGGAACGGGATGAGGCTCAGCGCGCTGGTCAGGTCGAGGGCGAAGTTGAAGGCGTCGTCGGAGAAGGCCGTGACGACCAGGACGATCTGGCTGAGGGCCGTGGTCATCAGCAGGGCCGGGACGGGGACGTCGTCGCCGGTGGAGCGCCCCAGGAACCGCGGCATGTCGTCGTCCTTGGCCGCCACGAAGAGCACCTCGGCGGCCATCAGGGTCCAGGCGAGGTAGGCGCCGAGGACGGAGATGATGAGACCGACGCTGACGAAGACCTTGCCCCAGGTGCCGACGGCGGCCTCGAGGACGCCCGCCATGGAGGGCTGGCGCAGCTCGGCGATCTCGCTCATCGGGAGGATCCCGTACGACACGATGGTCACCGAGGCGAAGACGGCGAAGACGCTGAGGAAGCCCAGGATCGTGGCCCGGCCCACGTCCTCGCGGCGCTTGGCGTGCCGGGAGTAGACGCTGGCGCCCTCGACGCCGAGGAAGACGAAGACGGTGGCGAGCATGGTGCCGCGGACCTGGTTGAAGAGTGAGCCCGCGTAGTCGGCGCCGCCCCAGTTGTCGGCGAAGACGGACGCGTCGAAGCAGAAGAGGGCCAGGATGACGAAGACGATGATGGGCACGACCTTGGCCACGGTCACGATCCGGTTGATCGCGGCGGCCTCCTTCACCCCGCGCCGGATGAGCAGGAAGAAGGCCCACAGTCCGGCGGAGGAAAGGATGATCGAGAGCGCGGTGTCGCCGTCGCCGAGCGCCGGGGCGATCGCGCCGATCGTGGACATGATGAGCACCCAGTACGTCACGTTGCCGACGCAGGCGCTCGCCCAGTAGCCGAAGGCGGAGAAGAAGCCGAGGTACTCGCCGAAACCGGCCTTGGCGTACGCGTAGACACCGGCGTCCAGGTCCGGGCGGCGTACCGCGAGGGTCTGGAAGACGAACGCGAGCATCAGCATGCCGAAGCCGGCGATCGCCCAGGCGATCAGCGCTCCCGCGACACCTGTCTCCTGTGCGAACCGCCGGGGCAGCGAGAACACGCCGGCGCCCACCATGGATCCGACGACCATCGCGGTGAGGGTGACGAGGGTCAGTTTGGCCGCGGGCGGTGCCCCGGCCGTGGCGGCGTCCTTACCGGTATCGGCGTTCGACATTGACCTACCTCGGCTGCGACTCGGTGGGGTCCTCGGGCGACACGGCACCCCCAGCGGAATCTAACCGGAATCTGACGGTTTGTCGCATTGGTGAAAGGGCTTCGTCCCGTGGGGTCGTCGCTCTCGGCGTCCTGCGGCCATGGGCTCTCGGCCAGGTCGACCGAATACCGTCCTCAGCCCGCTTAAACCTCGTACGAACCAAGATCGCCGTTTCGAGGTAATGCCTCCGGTCCGATGGGGTGCGCCGGGTCTACCGGCCGTTACTGTTCCCCGGGATCTGGACGGATTCCCAGAGATTCCTCCTCCCTTTTCCTCTTTCTCCTCTTTCACCGACCGATGCACCCGTGCGCCGGTCACCACCCCCCTGCGAAGGAGAGCCCGCCCCATGACCGTAGACACGAGCCCGGACGCACAGCTGGACCAGCCGAAGCAGTCCAGCCTGAGCACCGCGGCTGCCCGGAACCTCGCCACCACCACCAAGTCCGCCCCGCAGATGCAGGAGATCAGCTCCCGCTGGCTGCTGCGGATGCTCCCCTGGGTGGAGACCAAGGGCGGTGCCTACCGGGTGAACCGCCGGCTGAGCTACACCGTCGGCGACGGGCGCATCGAGTTCGTCCAGGACGGTGCCCACGTCCGGGTGATCCCCCGTGAGCTCGGCGAACTCGCACTGCTGCGGGGCTACGAGGACGAGGAGGTGCTGAACGCGCTGGCCGGGCGGTGCGTCCAGCGCGACTTCAGCGCCGGCGAGGTGCTGGTGGAGCGCGGCACCCCCGCCGGGGAGATCCACCTGGTCGCGCACGGCCGGATCAACCAGATCTCCCTCGGCAAGTACGGTGACGACGTGGCCGTCGCGGTGCTCGCCGACGGCGACCGGTTCGGTGAGAACGCCCTTCTGGACGCCGACGCCCGATGGGACTACACCGCCACCGCCGAGACCTCCGGCACCCTGCTCACCCTCTCGCGCGCCGAGTTCGCCGCCGTGATGGCCTCGGCGCCGGGCCTCCAGGCCCACATCGAGGCGTTCAGCTCGCTCCCGCTCCAGCGGCAGAACAAGCACGGCGAGGCCGAGATCGCGATGTCGGCCGGCCATGTCGGCGAGGTCGCCCTGCCGGGCGCCTTCGTCGACTACGAGCTCAAGCCGCGCGAGTACGAGCTCTCCGTCGCGCAGACCGTCCTCCGGGTCCACACCAGGGTCGCCGACCTCTACAACGGGCCAATGAACCAGACCGAGGAGCAGCTCAGGCTCACCATCGAGGCGCTGCGCGAGCGCCAGGAGCACGAGCTGATCAACAACCGTGAGTTCGGCCTCCTCCACAACGCCGACTTCAAGCAGCGGATCCAGACCCACTCGGGCCCGCCCACCCCGGACGACCTCGACGAGCTGCTCTGTCGCCGCCGCGGCACCAGGCTCCTGCTCGCCCACCCCAGGACGATCGCGGCCATCGGGCGCGAGTGGAACGCCCGCGGGCTCAACCCGGGCACCGTCGACCTCGACGGGCAGCAGGTCCTGAGCTGGCGCGGTGTCCCGCTGCTGCCCTGCAACAAGATCCCCATCACCAAGGAGAACACCAGCTCGATCCTCGCCATGCGTCTCGGCGAGGACAACCAGGGCGTCATCGGTCTGCGCCAGACCGGTCTGCCCGAGGAGTACGAGCCCGGTCTCTCGGTCCGGTTCATGGGCATCAGCGAGCAGGCGATCATGTCGTACCTCGTCACCACGTACTACTCCGCCGCCATCCTCGTACCCAACGCGCTGGGCGTGCTCGAGAACGTGGAGATCGCCCGTAGGCACTAGGCCGTCTCTTCCGGATCCTGCCTGACCCACGGCCGCCGCGGCGGCCACGAAGAGACCGGAACCTCCCGGGCCGGCCGAGCGTGCCCGGGACCCCGGACGGCCCACCCCCTCACCGAGGAGTCACGGATGCCCGAACCCGGGCTCTCCCCTCTGCAGTCGAGCCTGCCCACCGCCGCCGCCCACTTCGGGACCCATGTCCTGGCCCGGGCCGCGGCCCCCGCCGCCACCTCCCCGGCCGCCGGGGTCGGAACGGCCGTCGTGGCCGCGCCGCCGCACGCCGACGTCGTGGCCACGCCGCCGCACGCCGACGTCGTGGCCGCGCCGCCCCGCCCCGACCCCGGATGGATCCCTCGCGGTCCCACCGGTCTCGGCACGGCGGCCCTGTCCCTGGCCCGGCGCGAGGAGGTCCCCGCCACGCCGGAACCTACGGCGCCCGCCCCGGTGGAGGGCCGGCCGATCCCCGGCCTCTACTTCCACCCGGTCCCCGAACCCGACCCCGTGCGGGTCGACGAGGTCAGCCGAAGGATCAAGTCCTGGGCGCTCGACGAGGTCCAGCTGTACCCCGAGGACTGGGAGGGCGAGTTCGACGGCTTCTCCGTCGGGCGCTACATGGTGGCCTGCCACCCGGACGCGCCGACCGTCGAGCACCTGATGCTCGCGACGCGTCTGATGGTCGCCGAGAACGCCGTGGACGACTGCTACTGCGAGAACCACGGCGGATCACCCGTCGGCCTCGGCGGCCGCCTCCTCCTCGCCCACACCGCCCTCGACCCGCTGCACACGACGAAGGAGTACGCGCCGCAGTGGGCGGAGTCGCTCCACGCGGACGCCCCGCGGCGCGCCTACCGCTCCGCCATGGAGTACTTCGTCGGCCAGGCCACCCCCTCCCAGGCCGACCGGTTCCGGCACGACATGGCCCGGCTGCACATGGGCTACCTCGCCGAGGCCGCCTGGACCGAGACGGACCACGTGCCGGAGGTCTGGGAGTACCTGGCGATGCGGCAGTTCAACAACTTCCGCCCCTGCCCGACCATCACCGACACCGTCGGCGGCTACGAACTCCCGGCGGACCTGCACGCCCAGCCGGCCATGCAGCGCGTCCTCGCGCTCGCCGGGAACGCCACCACCATCGTGAACGACCTCTACTCGTACACGAAGGAACTCGCCACCCCCGGCAAACACCTCAACCTGCCCGTGGTGCTCGCCGAGCGGGAGGGCGTATCCGACCGCGAGGGCTATCTGAAGGCGGTCGAGGTCCACAACGACCTGATGCGTGACTTCGAGGCCGAGGCCGCGGCCCTCGCCGCCGCCTGCCCCGTCCCGACCGTGCTCCGCTTCCTCAAGGGAGTGGCCGTGTGGGTCGACGGCAACCACTACTGGCACCAGACCAACACCTATCGCTACAGCCTGCCCGATTTCTGGTAAGAAATGGAATTATCTGTGACCAGCACCGAGTTCACCACCCTCAACGGCACCTCCGCGTTCGTCCCGTCCCCGGCGACGCCGTACCAGGGCGACATCGCCCGCTACTGGAACGACGAGGCCAGGCCGGTGAACCTGCGCCTGGGTGACGTCGACGGGCTCTACCACCACCACTACGGCATCGGCGACGTCGACCACGCGGCCCTCGGCAGCACCGAGGACAGCGCGTACGAGAAGAAGCTGATCGCGGAGCTGCACCGGCTGGAGTCCGCGCAGGCCGAGGTCCTCCTGGACAACCTGGGAGCCATCGGGCGGGAGGACACGCTCGTGGACGCCGGCTGCGGTCGCGGCGGTTCGAGCGTCATGGCCCACCAGCGCTTCGGCTGCAAGGTCGAGGGAGTCACCCTCTCCTCCACGCAGGCCGACTTCGGCAACAGGCGCGCGAAGGAACTCGGCATCGACGACCACGTCCACGCCCAGGTGTGCAACATGCTGGACACCCCGTTCGAGAAGGGCAGCATCGCCGCCTCGTGGAACAACGAGTCGAGCATGTACGTCGACCTCGACGACCTCTTCGCCGAGCACTCCCGCTTCCTCAAGGTCGGCGGCCGCTACGTGACCATCACCGGCTGCTGGAACCCGCGTTACGGCCAGCCCTCGAAGTGGGTCTCCCAGATCAACGCCCACTTCGAGTGCAACATCCACTCGCGTCGCGAGTACCTCCGTGCGATGGCCGACAACCGTCTCGTGCCGCAGGCCGTCATCGACCTCACGCCCGACACCCTGCCCTACTGGGAGCTGCGCGCCACCTCGTCCCTGGTCACCGGTATCGAGGAGGCGTTCATCAACTCCTACAAGGACGGTTCCTTCCAGTACGTGCTGATCGCGGCCGACCGCGTCTGATCCGCCCGCACACGTCCGACGGCTGACGTCCGACGGCCGACAGGTCAGGGCCGTGGGTCCGCGGCCGGTGGCCGGGCAAGGGGCCGGGTCCGTCGTACGACGGACCCGGCCCTCTCGGCTTCGCCGCCGGGCGCCGGGGAGCCCGTGAGTGCGGCGACCTCGTCGAGGAGCCCGGCGCGGTCGATGGCGTCGCTCCCGGTGGCGGGCACGGTGCACGCGTACGCTCCGGCCACCGCGCCGTACAGGGCGCAGCGGTCGAGGCTCTCTCCGGTCAGCCGGCCGAAGAGGAAGCCGGCGGCGAAGGCGTCGCCCGCGCCGTTGGAGTCGATGACCGGTGCGCGGGGCGCGACGGCCGGGACATGGACGAGCCCGTCGCCGGTCAGTACGTACGCGCCCTCGGCTCCCGCGGTGGCGACGACGATCTCGGCCCGGCCCCGCTCCAGGATCAGCCGCATGGTCCGCTCCGGGTCCGGCAGGGCCGTCGTCGAGACGAAGACGATGTCCGAGCCGAGGGCGAAGGGCTCGTGGTAGGGGTTCTCGCCGTCCCAGTCGTGGAGGTCCGTGGAGATGCCGAGGCCCGCCTCGCGCAGCAGCGGGAGGGTGAACGCGCAGGGGTACGTGAGGGAGACATGCGCGTGGCGACTCGCCGACGCAAGGGAGCGGACCACTTCCTCGGGCAGCCGGTCGGACTCCCGGGAGCGGCTGTCGTCGTAGAGCGAGAGCCGTCGGCCGTCGGGTCCGACGAGATTGACGGCCCGCTTCGTCCCGCCGGGCAGGGGCACTTCGGTGAAGTCGATGCCCCGGTCGCGGTGGAAGGCCCTGACGAGGTCGCCGGAGGGGTCGTCGCCGATCATGTCGAGGTGGTGCGTCCGCAGGCCGAGGGTGCTCAGGCCCAGGGTCACGAAGTCGCCGGTCTGCCCGGCGCGGGTCTCGATGCCGGGCCGGATCATGTAGCTGTCCGCGTACGGCAGGGGGAGCTCGGGCACGTACACGATCGTGTCGACGCCCGATCCTCCCAGGACGAGGACGTCGTACCTGCTGCTCATCGATGTGCCTCTCCTGCGCGAAAGAGGGCGGCCGGCCGCTGAGCGGTGGGCCGGCAACTGCCTGTGGCCGCTGGTGAGTCAAGCAGCCGCCGACGCTATCGGCAAGATCTTGCAAAGCATTGCAGCAAGTGATTGCGCCAAGTGATTGCGGCGGGATGGGCCTCTCGATCCTCCGGCCGAAAATGCGTGCATGGTATGGACCTGACAAGCAAGGTCTCGCTAACGTGACTGCCGCACTCGCTTGAGAGCGCTCTCAGCGCCTGCTCCCCCACTAGGAGGCACCTGTGAAACGCACTTCCGCCCTGCGCGCCGCCGTCGCGGCCCTCTTGCTCACCGTCGGACTCGGAGCCGCCCACGCGGCCCCCGCGAGTGCGGTCCCCGCCGCCCCCGCCGCCTCCGAGGGGCTCCTCGACGCGATGAGGCAGGACTTCGGCCTCACCGCACAGCAGGCCGAGGAGCGGCTCGCGGCCGAACGAGCGGCGGCCCGCGTGGAGTCCGAGGCGAAGAAGACGGCGGGCGGCTCCTACGGCGGCGCCTGGTTCGACGCGCGTACCGGACGGCTCGTCGTCGCCCTCACCGACCGCGACGAGGAGGCGGACGTCAGGGCACTGGGCGCCGACATCCGGCTCGTCCGCCACACCGCCCGCGAACTCGACCGCACCAAGGCCCGGCTCGACACCGGCACCGCCCCCGCCGGCGTCGCCGGCTGGCACGTCGACTCCCGCTCCAACAGCGTCGTCGTCACCGTCGTCCGCGCCGACCGCAACGCGCCCGCCGTGCGCGCCTTCGTCGAGCGGGCGCGCGAGGCGGGCCCCGTCACCGTCGCCGAAACGGCGACCGCACCCCGTACGTACGCCGCCGGAACCGTCGGCGGAGACCCGTACTACACCGGCAACGTCCGCTGTTCCATAGGCTTCTCCGTGCACGGCGGCTTCGTCACCGCCGGGCACTGCGGCCAGGCCGGAGCGGCCGTCCGGGGCTGGGACGGTTCCGCCATGGGCACCTTCCAGGGCTCCTCGTTCCCCGGCAACGACTACGCGTACGTGAGCATCCACAGCGGCTGGTGGACGGTCCCGGTCGTGCTGGGCTGGGGAGCGGTGCCGGACCGCCTCGTGCGCGGCTCCGCCGAGGCCCCGGTCGGCGCGTCGATCTGCCGCTCCGGCTCCACGACCAAGTGGCACTGCGGCACGGTCCTGGCCAAGAACGAGACCGTGAACTACAGCCAGGGCGCCGTGCAGCAGATGACGAAGACGAGCGTGTGCGCGGAGGGCGGCGACTCCGGCGGCGCCTTCATCAGCGGTGACCAGGCCCAGGGTGTCACCTCCGGCGGCTGGGGCAACTGCTCCTCCGGCGGCGAGACCTGGTTCCAGCCCGTCAACGAGATCCTCGGCCGCTACGGGCTGACGCTGCACACGGCCTGATTTCGCACCTGGGCCGGTCCCTCGTACGGACCGGTCCCTCAATCGGCCCGACGGCCGAAGCTGTCGACACCCGGCGTGAGAACCGTGAGCGGTTCCGCGGTCGCGCCGGGTGCCGCACCGGAGGAACGCGACACCCCGGGCGGTACGGAGACCGGCCCGCCGGCGCTCACGGTCGTCGTACCGCCGTCCGGGGGCACAGCGGGCGGTTGTCCAGGACGGCGATCACCGCTCGTGACGAACGGGCCGTGCGAGGAACGAGAGAGACGGACTCATGGAGCTGCGCCGGCTGCGGTACTTCGTGGCCGTGGCCGAGGAGGGCGGCTTCGGGAAGGCCGCCGAACGCCTCGGCATCGTCCAGTCGGCGGTCAGCCAGCAGGTCCGTCGGCTCGAACACGAATGGGGTGTCGTGCTCTTCGAGCGCACCACCCGGCGGGTCGGCCTCTCCGGCGCGGGTGAACGGCTGTTGCCCGAGGCCCGGGCCGTCCTCGCGGCCGCCGAACAGGCCGCGCGGGTGGCCGCCGACATCACCGCGGGCGACGAAGGGATCCTGCGCCTCGCCGCCATCCACGGCCCGGGCGACCGCATCGACCGGGTCCTCGGTGAACTCGCCACCGGCGCACCGCGTCTGCAGGTGCGCCTGCACAGGCTGCCGGTCGCCCGTCGGCTGGCCGCGGTGCGCGCCGGAGAACTGGACGCGGCCCTGGTCCGGGCGGTGCCGAGCGCGCCCGGGCTCGAACTGCTCCCGCTGTGGAGCGATCCGCTGTACGTGGCACTGCCGGAGAGTCATCCGCTCGCGGCCGAGCGGGAGCTGCGCCTCGCACAGCTGGCCCGCCTCCCGCTGCGGGACAACCCCTGCTTCCACGAGCTGATCGCCGGCGCCCTGCGTGCCGCCGGGTCCCGCCCCGTCCAGGGACCTCCGTTCACCGATCTCCGCGCCACCCTCACGGCGATCGGCGCGGCGCGGGCGCCCTCGTGGACCCTCTTCTACGAGGTGCGCGGAGTGCCGCGGGTCCCTCGGGTGGCCGTCCGGCCGCTCACCGGCCTCGCCGTGACCACTTCGCTCGCCGTGCGGCCGGGTCCGCCGGGCCCCGTGCTGCGGCAACTGCTGCGCTCCCTGCGTGCCGTCGAGGGGGACGAGTCGAGGTAGCCCAACAGCCTTGTGTGCGAGGGAGGTTGACGAATGGTCTGGACCAACCTACGGTCTGCTGGAGCGCGCGCCATGCCCAGGACCATCCCCCCACGTCCCCAGGAGCACGCACATGCCAGGCTCTCGCATCGCCCGTGTCCTCGGAGCGGGTCTCGCCTCCCTGCTCGCGGCCGCCGCCTTCACCGCCCCCGCCACCGCCGCCCCGTCCGCCACCCCCTCCGCCGCCGCGGCGGACACCTGTGCGCCGAAGCCGAAGCCCGCCGGCAAAGTGCTCCAGGGGTACTGGGAGAACTGGGACGGCGCGGCCAACGGCGTCCACCCGCCCTTCGGCTGGGCGCCCATCGACGACCCCCGCTTCGCCGCCCACGGCTACAACGTCATCAACGCCGCCTTCCCGGTGATCCGCTCGGACGGGACGGTGCTCTGGGAGGACGGCATGGACAACACCGTCCGTGTCGGGACCCCCGCGCAGATGTGCAACGCCAAGGCGGCCGGAGCGACCCTCCTGCTGTCCATCGGTGGCGCCGCCGCCGGAATCGACCTCGGCTCCCGTGCCGTCGCCGACCGATTCGTCGAGACCGTCGTGCCCATCCTGAAGAAGTACAACTTCGACGGCATCGACATCGACATCGAGACCGGCCTGGTCGGCAGCGGCAGCATCGGCACCCTCTCCACGTCGCAGGCCAACCTCGTGCACATCATCGACGGCGTCCTCGCCCGGATGCCCGCGGGCTTCGGACTGACGATGGCGCCGGAGACCGCCTACGTCACGGGCGGCAGCGTGGCCTACGGGTCGATCTGGGGCGCGTACCTCCCGATCGTCAAGAAGTACGCCGACAACGGGCGACTGTGGTGGCTCAACATGCAGTACTACAACGGCAGCATGTACGGCTGCTCGGGCGACTCCTACTCCGCGGGCACCGTCGCCGGGTTCGTCGCGCAGACCGACTGCCTGAACAGGGGGCTCGTGATCCAGGGCACCACCATTCGGGTGCCGTACGACAAGCAGGTCCCCGGCCTGCCGGCCCAGCCGGGCGCGGGCGGTGGCCACATGGCGCCCTCGGCCGTCGCCCAGGCGTGGAACCACTACGGCGGGGCGCTCAAGGGCCTGATGACCTGGTCGGCGAACTGGGACGGGTCGAAGGGCTGGACCTTCGGGAACAACGTCAAGGCCCTCCAGGGCCGCTGAGCCGCGCACCCGGCCACGGTCGCGCGGCCGGAAGGAGCGTCCGCCGTGCCCCGGGCAGGGGATCCCGAACCGGGGATCTCTGGCCCGGGGCACGGCAGTTGTGCTTTGCTGACCCCATGACCCTGCTCGTGATGCGCCGCCACGTGGACTACGTGCGCGTCACGACCACGGCCTGTTCCGGCTGACCCCGAGGCCCTCGTCCCGGCAGCCGGCCGTCGCCCCGCGCGACCACCGAGCCCCCGTCACCCCGAGCCCCACCCTTCGACGCCCCCGTCCGGGCCCGTCGACACGGGCGCGAGCGGCCTCCCTCCCCAGCCGGCACATCGATGCGCGCACCCGATCCGAGGAGGACCGATGAGCTCCCGCAACGTCCCCGACGCCCCCGCCCACACCACATCCGACACCCACACCGCACCCGACACCCGCACGCCGTCCGACACGCACTCCACACCCGACGCCGACACCAAGACCGCGACCGGTACCGGAGCCCCCGGCGTTCCGGACCCGGCGGCCTTCGCCGCCGAGTGGGAGGACTGGCACCGCACCAAGGACGCCCGGCTCGCCTCCGAGCACGGCTTCCTCGCCATCACCGGACTGCACTGGCTCTCCGAGGAGCCGCAGCGCTTCCCCGACGTCCCCGGAGCCTGGTCGACCGGACCCGACGGCGTCACCGTCGCCCTCGACGAGGGGACGGAACTCGTCGTCGACGGCATCGCGGTCCGGGGACGGCACGGCTTCGGCGTCATCCCGGAGCGGGAGGGCGTCGACGCGGTCTGGGGAGACACCGTCATCGAGGTCGCCAAGCGCGGCGGCCACGACGTGGTCCGGCCGCGGCACCCCGACCACCCGCTGCGGGTCGACTTCGCCGGAACACCCGCCTACGCGCCCGATCCCCGATGGCTGGTCACCGGCCGGTACGAGGCCTTCGCCGAGCCGCGTCCGACCACCGTCGGCGCCAGCGTCGAGGGACTGCGGCACGTCTATGACGCACCGGGCCGGGTCGTCTTCCGTCTCGACGGCCGGGAGCTGAGCCTGACCGCCTTCAACGGGCACACGCCCGGCACCTTCACGGTGCTCTTCACCGACGCGACCTCGGGCGTCACCACCTACGCGGCCAACCGCAACCTGCGGGTCGAAGCGCCCGGACCCGACGGCGAGGTGGTGCTCGACTTCAACCGCGCCACCAACCTGCCCTGCGCGTACACCGACTTCGCGACCTGCCCGCTGCCGCCGGCCGAGAACCGGCTGCCCCTCGCGATCGAGGCCGGTGAGAAGATCCCGCACGAGCGCCGGCCGGTCACTCCGTGAGCGCCCGGCCCCGTCCGGCCGGCTCCGCACCCGGGGCGACGGCCAGCCGGTCGAGGGCCGCCGCCGTGAGGGACGTGATCGCGGCCGGCAGGGCCGTGCGCACGTCGGGCGCGAAGAGAGGGGAGTGGTTGGGCGGGAGGCGCCCGGCCGCGGCCGCCCACTGCCGGGGGCTCGCGGTCCCGACCATCCAGTAGACGAGCGGAACGTCCTTCTCTCCGTGGAGCGCCACGCCCGCGCCGCCGTACAGCGGGAAGTCCTCCGAAGCCATGGACGACGGCCAGTCGGCCACGCGCTCCGGGCCGTGCAGGGCGGTGTGGGCGTCGCGCACGGCCCTGGTCGCGGCCGGATCGCCCCACAGGGCCGGGGTGCGGGACACGGTCGTGATCCCGGGTTCGCGCGGGCAGGCGGAGGCGGCGCACTCGGCGCGGACGATCCGCTCCACCGCGGCGAGCGCGCGATCGAGGGAGGCGTCCGTGAGCGCCCGCAGCCCGATGCCCAACTCGGCCGTGTCCGGGACCACGTTGACCGCCGTGCCCGCCCGCAGGGTGCCGACGGTGAGGGTGAGCTGGTCGGCGGGGGCGCTCTCACGGGAGACGATCGTCTGGAGGCGGGTGATCACGGCCGCCGCCGTCACCACGGGGTCCACGGCGAGGTGGGGGGTTCCGGCGTGCCCGCCGCGCCCGTGCAGGACGACGTCCAGGGCGCTGCTCGCGGCGGTCAGCGGGCCGTACGGGGTGCCGTGCGCGACCATCCCGGCGGGCAGCGGTGCCGTGTGCTGGGCGAGGACGACGTCCGGGCGCCCGAAGCGTGCGTACAGTCCGTCCTCCAGCATGGCGCGGGCGCCCGTGAGCGTCTCCTCGGCCGGCTGGCCGAGGACGACGAGGGTGCCCCGCCAGTCGGCGGCCGTCCGGGCCAGCAGGTCCGCCGTTCCGGCGGCGGCGGCGAGGTGGAGGTCGTGGCCGCAGGCGTGCATGGCGCCGTTCCCGCTCGCGTACGGCAGTCCGGTCCGCTCCGTCAGGGGCAGCGCGTCCAGTTCGGCCCGTACGTAGACCCGGGGCCCCTCGCCGTTGCGCAGGACACCGGCCACACCGTGGCCGCCGATGCCGCGGGTGACCTCCAGGCCCAGGGCGGCGAGCCGGTCCGCGAACAGCGCGGCCGTGCGGCGCTCCTCGCCGGACACCTCCGGTGAGCGGTGGACGTCCAGGTAGAGGGTGAGGGCGGGACGCACCGCCTGCCCGGCGGACGCGAGGGCGGGACGGAGGGGTTTGGACCGGTTCACACGGGGCTCCGGGGGAGTGGGCGGGCCGCTGGCGTCGCGTGCCAGCGATGTGCGTGCGGGAGACATGCCGAACGGTGAGCGGGGAGCGGTGGAATGAGGGACGTACACCCCGGTCGGTCCCGTGCGGGACCGTGGTCAAGAGGAGGCGCCATGAACAAGGACCTGAGCACGCTCGCCGACGAGATCCTCGAGCTCGAGGCCGAGACCTTCGAGATCTCCGACTACTCGGACGCCAGCGAGGTCGTGCTCGCCGGTTCCACCAGCACCAGCTCGACCTCGACCTGCAGCTCCACCACCAGCACCACCTCCTGCTCGGCCTGATCGACCGCCCCACGGCCGCCTCCCGGCCGGAGCCGCGCCCGGTGTCCGCTTCCTCGGACACCGGGCGCCTCGCGTTGCGCCGCCTTTCCGGCCGAGCCGGCCGCTCCGGTACGGCTCGTGCGACTCGTCCGGTTCATCCGGTGCGTTCGGTTCGACCGGTTCGCTTCGCGGATCCGCTCCGCTAGGGGAACGGGTGCGGGACCATGCGGATCTCGTCCTCGGCGAGGTCCGTCGCGCGGTGACCGCCACGGCGCAGGGCCGTGCGCAGCCGGGGCATCAGCGGCGCCCGCTGCCGGTTCCAGCCGAAGTCGATCGGCAGCAGACCCGGTACGAGGGTGCTGACCGTGCACAGCCCCATCCGCTCCTGCTCGGGGGTGGTCTGGTCGACGACGATCACATCGTGGCCCACCCCCGCCAGCAGCTCCGTCACGGCCCGGACGTCGTCCCGGAGGTCGCCCGTACGGGGCCGCCCGGTCGCCTCCCAGTCCCGGTAGACCTCGTCGAAGGGACGCACCGCGAGGGGCTCCAGATAGCCGCGCGCGTGCTCCGCCATCCGCGGCAGCCCGTACAACTGGGCGTGGTCCTTGAGATGACGGACCCGGTGGAAGTCCTCGGCCATGGCCTCCAGTTCGGCTCTGCGCTCCCGGGTCTGACGGGAGAGGTGCGGGATGTAGGTGAGCACCTCCGACAGCGCTCCCTCCACGGCCGCCCGGGGATCCAGTGAGGCCGCCGCCGCGAAGGAGAGGGTGCCGAGGCCGCCGTCACGGCGGACGGCCACCGCCGTCACCACGGGCACGGGCAGGTCGATGCGGTTGTCCAGGACGTGGACGTCGTACCCCTGGAGCGCGGCGCGCTCCGCCATGGCGGCGGCCGTCGGCCCTCCGACCGTGGCCAGGTCGATCTCGGTGAGCCGGGCGTCGGCGTACCAGGCGTTCAGAAAGGCGTCACGCTCCACGAGTTCGAGGAGTCCACCGAGGGCCGCCTCCTCGACACTGCCGCCGATGGCGCAGCCGTTGGAGCACTCGAAGACGAAGTTGTCGGACGCGAGACCGGCGCTGTAGTACACGAGCCGGGAGGGCACCAGGACCGGGCGCTCGTCGCGGAGCGACCAGCCCCACTCCCAGGGGATGGCGCGGTCCGGGTCGAACGGGTCGACCAGCGGATCGTCCCGGTAGGTGCGGGGGTCGTAGAAACCGCACAGGGCCGGGTCGACGGCGTCGTCCCGCAGCTCGTTCCAGGACCCCGTCACGGGAGTGCGCCGACCGCGCCGATGGGTTCCGGCGTACCGCTCCAGACCCTCGAGGAAGGCCAGGGTGCGGCTGGTGGCGAAGGTGTTCTCCTGGCCGCTCCAGGTGACGTCGTTGAGACCGGCGTACCCCCGGACGAAGACGCTTCCGGCGACCGGAGCCGTCGTCGGCGAGGTGACGCTGATCCAGGTGCCGCCCCCGAGCGCGCCGCAGACCGGATTGGCCAGCGCCTCGCGCGGGAGGGGGTACGAGGACGCCGGACGCAGCCGGTACGTACCCGGGTCGGGCTTCGGCCGCTCGACGAGGTCCATCGCGCGGGGCCCGGCGGGGACGGCGTCCGGGGCGCAGTCGGGGCAGAGCGGATCGGCGAGCAGCGGGTACGTGCGGACCGCGAGGGTCGCCAGGTCGAGACGGGACACCTGGGGCAGCGCCCGGTCGGCGGGGTCGGCAGCCGGGGGCTCGGCGCCGGGGCCGTCGAGGACCACAGCGCAGAGGGCCGCGACCGCGTCGTACACATGGTCGGTGAACAGCGGCCACACCCCGGCCGGACGAGGACCCTCCGGACCGCCGGTCTCCAGCGCGTCGCGCTCGCTGCGGCTGCGCAGCCGCTGCCAGCGCAGCGCCAGACAGCGTCCGCAGGCGGGGGCCGTCCCGTCGCCGCCCCAGGGGCCGACGAGCACGGCGGAGGCGGTGAGGTGGACGCGGGCCCCGGCGCGTTCGGCCGCCCAGGGGTCCGGGGCTCCCCGGCCGCCGTGCGGGGTGGCGGCGTCCGTGGCACCGACCGGGGCGACGGGCAGGTCCCGGCCGAGGCGCCCGGCGAGCGCGGACCGGAGCCCGGCGCACGCCTGCTCCATCGGCAGCGGAAGGGTCCGCTCGGCGGTGCTCATGACGACCTGGTCCAGCGGAACGTCTTCACCGCGACCGCGCCGAAGACCAGGGCGAACACGAGGAGTCCGGCGCAGCCCGTCCACACGTCGGAGGAGTCGCCGCGGCCGGCGAGCGCGTGGGACACGGCGTCGTTGAGATAGCGCAGCGGCATGGCGAGGGAGACCTTCTGGAGCCAGGACGGCATGGAGTCCAGCGGGAAGAACGACCCGGACAGGAACGCCATCGGCAGCATCAGGAAGTTGGCGACGGCCGCGACGGACTCGGGGGTGTCGGCGAAGGACCCGATGATCACCCCGAGCAGCAGGAAGGTGGTGATGCCCAGGATCAGGACCGGGATCAGCAGCGGCCAGCCGGAGGCCGGCCTCAGACCGAACACCGGCAGCATCGCGACCCCGACGAAGAGCAGCGACTGGACGGCGCCGACGACCAGGGCGATGGCGTAGCGGGAGCCGATGACGGCGGAGAGCGGGGCCGGGGACATCCGGATCAGCCGCAGGATGTCGTCGGTGCGCCACTGCATCAGGGTGAACGCGATGCCGAAGACGGCGGCGTTCGCCACACCCCAGGACAGCACGCCGGCCGCGGTGTACGAGAGGTAGGACAGACCGCTCTCCTCGACGGCCTGGCCCCGGAAGATGAGGCCGAAGACGACGAGGAAGAGGAGCGGGAAGGCGAAGGTGAAGAAGAGGGTGGTCTTGTCGCGGACCTGGGCCCGGTAGCCCGCCCCGGTCAGTGCGGCGTAGGCGCTCATGGTCACGGCTCCGTGGTCTCGGCGTTCGGGTGGCCGGAGCGTCCGGCACCGGTGAGGCGGGCGGTCAGGTCGAGGTAGACGTCCTCGAGGCTGGCCGTGCGGGTCTGGACGCCGTCGAGACCGGCGATCCGGTCGACGGCGGCGAGCACCCGTCCCGCCGCGTGGGTCTCCAGGACGAGGGAGCCGCCCTCGACGGTGACCCGCTCGACGCCCTCGATGGCGGCCGCCCGCTCCTCGTCGAGACGGCCCAGGGGAAGCATGAGACGACTCGGGGCGCGTGAGGCGCCGACCAGATTGTGCGGGGAGTCGGTCACGGCGATCCGGCCGTCCACCAGGATGGCGATCCGGTCGCAGAGCGCCTCCGCCTCGTCGAGGTGGTGGGTGGTGTGGACGATGGTGCGGCCCTCCGCCTTCAGCCCCCGCAGCACCTCCCACAGGGCGCGGCGGGCCTGCGGGTCGAGGGCGGCGGTCGGCTCGTCGAGGAAGATCAGCTCGGGGCCGTGGACGAGGGCGGAGGCGATCGCGAGGCGTTGCCGCTGCCCGCCGGAGAGGTTCTCGACCTGGACCCGGCGCTGCTCGGAGAGGCCCACGGACTCCAGGGTCGAGTCGACGGCGCTCCGGGGGGCTCCGTAGAGCGCGGCGACGGTGCGCAGGTGCTCGACGGCGGTCTGCCGGACGAAGAACGCCGAGCTCTGGGTCTGCACGCCGAGGCGGGGGAGCAGCGCGGTGTTGCGGGGCCAGGGCGACTCGCCGAACACGGCGACCGTACCCGTGTCGGCCCGGCGCAGCCCTTCCATGATCTCGATCAGGGTGGACTTGCCCGCACCGTTGGGACCGAGCAGACCGAAGAACTCCCCCCGGTGGATCTCCAGGGAGACGTCGTCCACCGCCCGGCGGTCTCCGTACCGCTTGGAGACTCCCCGGACCTGGACGGCGGCGGTCGGCGAACCGCCCGCGGCGGCGGATGTGGTTGGCATGGCCTGTACCTCACTCATGTGGTGCGCGGATCCTTCTGGTCGGGGAGGGGAGGGGAGGGGAGGAGCGGACGAGGAGAGGGGGGCGGAGGGGCCGTCGGGACGGGAGCCGTGGCCCGACGTACGACCGGTCAGCCGATCAGGACGAGCACGAACGCGCAGGTGGCCGTCGCGACGAGGAGCACCAGGACCGCCGAGCCGATCGCGTAGACCGTGTAGATCCGCCGGGCCCGCGCCGAATAGCCCGCCAGGGGCTCGGCCCCGCCACTGCGGCGCAGCGCCAGATAGGTCCTGGTCTCGGGGGCGAGATGGGCGGTGCCGAGGGCGTGGCCGAGCATCCGGTAGCCGTCGAGCGGCGGCAGCGGTACCAGGTTGCTGAGCGCCTGGACGGTGCCCAGCACCAGCAGACCGCCGAGCGGCGCCCGCTCGGGCGCGCCGGCGGGGAGCAGGAACCACCAGACCCCGAAGGGGAGCAGCAGGACCATGTTGAGATGGGCGCCCGCCCCGGCGACCACCAGTTTGGCCCGACGGCCCGGCAGGAAGAGGTAGTTGTCGACCGTGCAGTGGAGCAGGGCGGCGGGGAACCGCCAGCGCAGCCCGATCTCGGTGACCCGGCCCCCGTAGTGCTGGGCGGCGACGCCGTGCGCCAGTTCGTGGAGCGTGATGCTCATCCAGAGGAACAGGGCGACGCCCATGAGCGCGACGGGCTGCCGCACCAGCTCGGCGGTGTCGTCGAGCAGTGCGCCCGACCTCCACACCAGCGCTCCCACGAGGAGGGAAACGGCGGCGAGCAGGGGGAGTTGGACGGCCGGACGGAGAAGAGGCCGCAGGGCGCGGTGGAGCCGCGCGGTGGTCGCGTCGGCGTCCGCGACCAGGGGCCGGTTGCCGCGCCAGAAGGTGTTGGGGGGCTTCGGGGAGGGTGACGGGGCGGCCGGTTCGGGCGCGCCGGACAGCAGACCCCGGGCGCCGAGGAGGCCGAGGAACCGGTTCCACTGCTCCTCGCCGAGCCGACGGCCGAACCGGTCCGCGTACGCGGGCGCGACGTCGTCGAGGTTCCGCGTCCCGTCGAGGAGCGAGATGAGGAAGTGCTCCTTGATCCCCACCTCGAACGCGGCCCCGGTGCCGGGGTGTTTGACGAGATGCACGGTACGGGGGCCGCGCAGCAGGGGCGGGCTGAGCAGCACACCGGGCCGCAGCGCCGGACGGTAGGCCCGTGCCGAGGTGGCGGTCACGCGTCCGCCGCCTTCGTCGCGCGGCCGTCCGGCACCTGCACCGCGCGGCCGTCCTGCTCCTTGGCCGTCGAGTCGTCCGCGTCCGTCGCCGGCAGGCCGTCGGCCACCCCGTCCGCCGTACTGTCCGAAGCCCCGGTGTGCGGCCGCTCCCTGAGGACCTGGCCGAGGACGAAGGAGAGATAGGCCTCGTCGCGGATCGTCACATGCAGCCGGTTGTTGGTCATGTGCATGTACGGGGAGAGCAGTCGGGGGAGCACCGCCGGCACATGCGTGAGCGCCTCCACCGGCGGGGCGTCCACCGGTTCGGAGCGCGCCTGACCGGTGTCCTCGCGGGCGGGGCCCTCCCGGACCGGGAAGAGCAGATCACCGCGGGCAGCCAACTCCTCGATGCGACACCGGAGTTCCAGGCAGTGTTCCGCCCAGCCCCGCAGGAACGAGGGGAGCCGTCCCAGCTCGCCGGTCGCGACCGCGGACCGGACGGCGGTGAATCGGCGACCCAGGGCGGGCGCCATCTCCGCGTAGTTCCGCTCGTACTCCTTCGAGCCGATGAACCCGGTCCCGGGGAAGGCGCGGTGCCAGAACTCGTAGTAGCCGTCCAGATAGTCGGCGAGCCGGTCCTCCTCGGACAGGAAGCAGCTCGCCATCACCATCATCAGCTGGGCGGAGGTGCCGAGCAGCACGGTGCGCAGATGCAGGTTCATGGTGCGGAAGGCGTCGGTGACCAGGTCGCTGGAGTGGCGGAAGTGCCACTCGGCGAGCTCGACCCCGGCCGGACCGCCGTACTTGGCGTACTCGGGGGCGTACGGCTCCTCGCTGAAGGTGTTGTTCGGCCGCAGCCGCATCCTGCCGTCGTCGCCCATGAACCGCCCCCGGTCCTCACCGGGGAACTCGATGTCGAACAGGGCGTTGTAGAAGTCCTTGAGGAAGCCGGAGTCGACCTCGTACAGGGCGGGACGGTTCGCGAGGAAGGCGGTGAGCGCCTCCCCTGCCCGCCGCCTCACCTCGGGTGCCGCGGCAGGGCTCGCGGGGCGCAGCCGTAGCCGCACGTGCGGACCCTCCAGCCAGTAGTTGATGAAGAAGTGGCCTGTGATCAGCCCCTCCTCGGTGAGCCGGGCGACCAGCGGCCGGACGCAGTCCACCAGCATCGGGCGGGGACTGGCGGCGTAGAAGACGTGCAGGGCGATCCACGCCCCCGGTTCCCGCGCCCCGGAGCCGGGAGGGGCGGTCGCCGACGTGGGGGAGGAGGCGGAAGCGGGGGGAGGCCCGGGGACGGAGAAGGGGGAGGGGAGGGGGGAGATCAGTTCCGGCATGTCGGGCCGTCCTCGGTGCGGTGGCGGGAAGTGAAGGTCTCCACGGCCAGTTCGGCCACATGGCGGCCCTGCGCGGACGTCAGGTGCAGCGCGTCCTCGCCCGGGAGCATCTCGCGCAGCGTCACCCCGGTGCCCGGCTCCCGGTCCACCAGGGCGTCGAACGCGGTCAGCGACAGCGGGCTGTCGAAGTCCAGGTACACGGGCTTGGCGCCCAGTGCCCGGCGGCCGTCGCGCAGCACCGTGGCGAAGACCTGGTCGGGCAGGCCGTGCGCGCGCCTCCAGCGCCGCCACTCCAGGTACCGGGCGGCCTCGTCCGTGCCGGGTCGGCGGACCGGCAGCACGGCGGCGTCGGCGGTCCAGCTGCGGCGGCTGAGGACGATGTCTCCGTGTACCACGCGGGGTCTGCGGGTGACACCGTCGACGGCCGCGCCCTCGGGCACACCGCCCCACACGTCGGTCGGTGTCATGGTGCTCGGCGACAGGAGCAGCAGGGTGCGGGGGATCTCGGGCAGGGCCACCGGCACCAGATAGCCGAGATACACGGGCACGACCTCGCGGCCCAGTCGGCGCGACCGCAGCACGAGGCGGTCCGCCTGCTCGTCGTGTTCCAGATACAGGTCGTCCAGATGCAGCCTGGCCTCCTCCGGCACCGAGGCCGTCTCACCGGGACACACGATCTGATAGTCCGTCATCCTGCCGTGCAGGTTCAGGTTGCTGGTGACCGGGCCACCGGTCAGCTCGGCGAACACCGCCCCTTCCGGCTGCCGTGCGCGCAGCTCGGTGCGCAACCGCGCCGATAGGCCGGCCTCCTCGGACGGCCCGGACTCCGGCACCCCGTCGTACGCGTGGGTGAAACGGCTGAAGGGGAAGGCCAGTCCGCCGTACGAGCGGTTGAGGACCACCCGGGCCCGGGGCCGGAGCTCCGCGTCGACGCTGCTGCCCAAGGGCTCCGTGGTGAGCCCGGGGGCGGACTCCGGCGAGAGGGGCGGGGAGGGCTCCGGTGAAGGTTGCCGGGTGGGCAGGGTCACCTGGAGATGATGGCTCTGCGGGACGAAGTCGCCCACGAGTGGCTCCAGTTGCTCCGCCACGGCCGCGAGCAGCTCGGCGGGAATCCGCAGCTCGTCGTCCGCCCCGTGGTCCTTCCACAGGGCGCGCATCCCCGAGACGAAACGGCGACGGGCATCGTCGAGGCTCCGCAGTTCGGGCCGGCCCAGCCAGTTCTCCTCGGGGACGTACTCGCCGTTCTCGTCGAACGCCGTGCGCTTCGCGGTGAACGAGACGTACTGGTCGAAGACGTCCTCGTGGAAGTCGTGCACGAGGCCGAGCAGGTCGTCGCAGCGCCCGCCCCGCCCGTACCGGGCCACGAAGAATCCGTGCAGGGTGATGCGGTGCGGCAGGGTGAGGTCGAACATCGGCAGCACGCCCTCGACGGCGCGCAGCGCCCGGCCCGTCCCACCCGCGAGGAGCCCCGCGCCGCAGCGCAGGTCCTCGCCGGCACTGACGTCCTCGTAGAGCAGCGTCCGTGGCAGCGTGGGCTCGACCGCCCCCAACTCCCGCTGGATGTCGAGGAGTCGCGTGCGCAGGGTCCGCAGCAGAACGCGCCGTTCGGCGAGGTCGGCGTCGGGATACGCGGCCAGGCAGGCGACGGGGCCGTCCAGGGCGTCCGCCACGGAGTCGGCCCAGGGGGCCGCCAGCTCGCGCAGCGCCCGCTGGAAGGAGCGCAACGGGTCGGGGCTGTGGACATCGGTGCGCAGGCACGGCACCTGCACCATGCCGAGCTGGAGCAGCGCGGCGGCGTACCGCTCGCACTCGGCCGGGTCCGCGCCGTGCTCGGACCGCAGCCAGTCGACCAGATCGCGGTGGCGCAGCCCCGCGCGGCCGTCCAGGAACGCGAGCAGCCGCTCCAGGGTGCCGCTGCCGCGCAGGTAGAACAGCCGGTCGCGGACGGAGTCGAACGTGACGGACGCGTCGTCGTCGCCGCTCGTCACCCACTGGCGTACGTAGCGGATCCGGTCCTCGTCGCGTCCCCAGCCCGGGGACAGGACGACGGGCAGGTCCTGACGGCGCACGGGATCGGCGAGGATCAGCTCGGCCAGGCGCCCCAGGGCGACGACATTGAGCCGCACATGCCCCGTCCACTTCTCCCCGAGGCGCACGGCTGCGCCGTCGTCGTCGCCCGGAACGCCGTCGAAGACGCCGGTCGCGACCGGGGTGAAGGTGCTGAACGGGCTGGTCTTGCACGCCGTGCGGTACAGATACGTGAGCGCCGCCCGCTCGATCTTGCGCATCCTCTTGCCGCTGCCGCTGCCGCTGCCGCTGCCGCTGCCCGCCCCCGTGTCGGGGCCCGTGCCCGTGTCGGCGCTCGCGCCGGCGAGATAGGCGTCGAGCCGGCCGTCGAGCGTCGGCGAGGCCAGGAGCAGCCCGTGACGGAACGGTTCCCGGTACAGCGCCGACCGCAGCGCGCCGCGCGCCGCGTGGAGTTCCTCCTCGAGTACGGAGGGTCCCTCGGCGAGGAGTTCGTCGTACCTGACACGCTCGTCCAGCCACGCGGA
The DNA here is from genome assembly GCF_014656215.1 of Streptomyces zaomyceticus. Lineage (GTDB taxonomy): Bacteria > Actinomycetota > Actinomycetes > Streptomycetales > Streptomycetaceae > Streptomyces > Streptomyces zaomyceticus. The sequence goes on from NZ_BNBZ01000002.1 coordinate 246,226, forward strand.
GACGCGCGTACCGGCCGGCGTGTCGAGACCGGTCACCAGGCGTACGGCCGCCCCGGGGGCGGCGGGCAGCCGGTTGTTGAAGATCTGGCGGCGCAGGGACAGGAGCGCCCGGCGGGACTCGTCGCCGACGGCGTCGGCGGCCTCGACCAGGGCGTGCAGCGTGTCGCTCAGGGCGGCGCCCCCCGCGGCCAGCCGCTCCTCCAGGGCCAGGACCTCGTCGGCCCAGGCCCGGGTGCGCGGGCAGCGCAGACCGTGCACCGTCTCCACGGGCAGACCGGCGGCCCGGAGCAGGAATCGCCGGCCCACCTCCCATGTGGCGGTGCGCCGAAGCGGTGTCCCGGTGGTCGGAAGTGTCATCGCGGATCTCCCCTCAGGCGATCTCGTGGCGGAAGTCGGCGGGCCCGGGGCGCTCGTTGCCGAGCGCCATGATCAGCAGCGGCGCCTCGGCGGTACCCTCCAGTCCGAGCCGCTCGACGAACGACACGTTGTCGAAGCCCAGCGCCACCCCGGCGCCGAGCGACAGGGCCGACGCCGCCAGGTAGAAGGTCTGCGCCACCGCGCCCGCCGTACCGACGGCCAGCCGGTACCCCCGGTCCCCGACCGCGTCGAGCACGGCAGAGGTCCGCACCGTCGGCACCAGGACGACGCCGGCCTGCTCCAGGTTGTAGTTGGCGAGGAAGTAGTTCTGCTGGAGGAACGCCCCCTGAGCCCCGGGGACGACGAGCGAGAGATCGCCCGCCTCGGGGTCGTAGACGTACGCCCCCTGCGCCGTGCCCGCGACATGGTTCACGAAGGCGTACAGGCGGACCTGTCGTGGTGCCTCCCCGCCCGGAGCGGTCTCCTCGCCCAGTGAGGTCGCCGCGCAGGCGGCGAGCACGGCGGACAGCTGACCGGGCGTCACGGGCCGTGCCGCGTCGAAGCGGCCGAAGCTGCTGCGCCGGCTCCGCAGGACGTGGCGGACGGGCACGTCGGGGAAGGCGGGGGCGGGCAGGGCGACCCGGGTGCCGCCCTCGGGAACGGGCCGGGCGGCCGCCGGGGCGAGGGTGCCGGGTGCGGGCCGGTCGGTGGCCCCGGCCACCGTCGCCGCGTGCATCGCCAGCACGGTGGGGAACCGCAGGACGGTACGGGAGCGTTCGACGTCACGGTGCCGCACGGCCGGGTCGGGGCCGGTCATCTCCGCCGTGCGCGGCGCGGTGGCGCCCTCCCAGCGCAGCGGCACGACCGCGAAGACGCTCTCCTCCTCGCCGACGGTACCGAGCAGCCCGTTCAACCGGGGCTCGTCGAACCACAGCACGGGCGCGGTGCGCAGCCCGTGCGCGGCGGCCCAGATCCGCCAGGTCTGGACGAGCGTCCCCACGTCCGTACAGACCACGTGGTAGCCAAAACTGTTGTACTTGAACGTGTTCTGCCAGTACTTCACGGCGAGGAGCAGGTACTGGTCGGTCTCCAGCGCCTCGGCGGGCGCGTCCGCGCCGAGTGCCTCCCGCACCCGGTCGGTCACGTCCCCGGTCAGCAGCCGCTGTACGGAATGCCGCTGGACGTCGTAGTAGTGGACGCCGGGGGTGAGGGGGCCGGCAGGACCCGACACCCAGTGGACGCCGACCGGATAGAGCCCGCCGCCGCCCGCCGTGCCGCGGGACCAGTTGGCGTGGGTGTGGAACGGCAGCCCGGACAGGTCGCTGTTGGCCTGGATGCCGAGTCGGCGGCCGGTCAGCCCGTACGAGTCCTTGAGCATCGCGGACAGCAGGGGCAGCGTGAATCCGCCTGCACCGGCGCCACGCCGGGGACCCTCCTCCGCGCCGGTCGGGGGGAGAAGGCCGGTCCGGGCGGGCGCGGCGGGGAGGTCGTTCCCGTCGGGCAGGGCGAGGGACTCCGCACCCGGGTAGAACTTCCCCCTGCGCGGGCCGTCGGGCCAGTCGGGGACGAAGTCGGCGGGTTCCATCGGGACGCGGCCGCGGTGCAGGACGGCCTCGGCGTACTCGTGGGCGTACCCCATGGGGTCGGCTCCTTTCGGACGGAGTGCGGGAGTGACGCCGCTACGGGAAGGGATGGGGCGCGGGGTTGAGACCGGCGGGGCCCAGGGCCGCACGCATCCGGGGCATGTGCCGGGCACGCTGCCGCGACCAGCCGAAGTCGATCGGCAGCAGTCCGGGCACGAGCACCTTCACGGTGTGCAGCCCCAGGGCGCGCTGCTCGGGCAGCGTCTGGTCGACGACCACCACGTCGAAGCCGGCGGCCGTCACGGCGCCGACCGCGCGCAGCAGGTCCTCGCGCAGGTCCGCGGCCACGGCGGCGCCGTCGGCGTCCGGCCACTCCAGGTCGGCGACGGCCAGCGGCGGACGGGGCTCCGGCTGCCGCAGCAGGAAGTCGGCGTGCCGCCCCATCTCGGGGACGCCGTAGACCAGGGGATGGTCGTGGAGGGTGGTGACCCGGGTGAAGTCGGCGGCCATCGCCCGCAGCCGGGCCTCGTCGCGCCGGGTCCGGCCGACGAGGTTGACGGCGTCGGTGGCGATCTCGCAGAGCGCCGAGTCCAGGGCGGACTCGGGGTCGAGCCCTGCTCCGGCCCCGAAGCACATCCGGCCCACACCGCCGTCCACGCGCTCGGCGCACGCGGTGACCACCGGCACGGGGAGGTCGCCGCGGGTGTCGAAGAAACGCGCCCGGTAGCCGTACATGGCGAGCCGGTCCACCATGTGCCGGGTGCCGGCCCGGACGCTCGTCGACGGGTCGATCTCGCGCAGCGGGACCTGTCCGTACCAGGCGCGAAGGAAGGCGTCGCGCTCGATGACCTCCATCAGGCCGAAGTAGACGGCCTCCTCCGTACTGCCGCCCGACGCACAGCCGTTGGAGCTCTCCTGCACGAACCGGTTCTCCAGCCCCGGCGCGTGGTAGTAGGCGAGGATCTCCGGCACCGCGCGTGGCTCGGCGTCCCGCAGCGACCAGCCCCACACCCAGGGAATCTCCCGGTCTGTGGCGAACGGCCGCACCCGCGGGTTGTCGCGGTGGAACGCGTCCGCGTACAGACCGGTCTCGCGCGGGTCCACGGCCTTCGGGCCGAGCTCGTCGAGGGAGGCGACGAGGCGGGCCCTGCGGGTCCTGGCGCGCATCCCCGCGTACCGTTCGAGCCCTTCGAGGACCCCGATGCGCTGGCTGCGCGCGTAGGTGTCGGCGTGACCGCCCCAGAACGTCTCGCGCAGATACTCGCCGGATCGCGAGGAGAAGCAGCCGACGGTGGCCGAGGTGGTGGTGGAGGCGACGTCGTAGACGACCGAGGGGCCGATCGCCCCCCAGTGCGGATTGGCGAAGGCGTCCACGGGCAGCCGGTAGTCCTCGATCCGGCGCACCCGGAAGACCCCGGGCCGGTACTTGGGGGCCGGCCCCGGCGTCAGGACGGCGGCCTCGGCCGTGTCCGGCTCGGGCGTCCCGCAGGAGGGGCACTCCGGGTCGGGTACGAGCGGATGGCTCCGTACGGTCATCGCGTCCAGATCGAGGAGGCGGACCCGCGGATACGGGCCGGACTCGGGCGTCCGCTCCGCGAGCCCCGCCACCAGGGCGGCCACGGCGGTGGCGGCGAAGGGGATTCCGTACGGCCAGTCGCCCGCCGACCGGGTCTCGGCCCCGAGTTCGAGCCCCTCGCGCAGGGGCACGGAACGCACCCCCTGCCAGCGCCGCTCCAGACAGGTCGCACAGCCGCGCGCGCCGTCGGCCGCGGGCCAGGGGCCGATGAGGACCTGACGACCGTAGAGGTGCACGGGGAGTCGATGATCCGCCGCGGTGGTCGAGGCAGGGCCGGTCTCCGTGCCGCCGGACGCGCTCGCGTCCGGGTACGCCCTCGCGTCCGGGTACGCGCCCGCGTACGCGTTCCGGACGCCCAGGGGGGCGACGGTCAGCGCCGTGGCCGGTCCGCCCGGGACGGACCGGATCTCGTCGAGTGCCGCGCGCAGGGCGGCGGCGAACCGCAGGGAGGACCGGGCGCGGGCGGAGTCGTCGGGCGGAGCCACGACGGGGCCTTCCGGCGGAGCCGCGAGCGGGCCTTCCGGCGGAGCCGTGTCCGTCCCCCGGGGCGGATCCATGCCCACGCCTGCCGGTGGCGTCCCGACCCCCGCCCTCCCCGCGGGCATGCCCTCAGCTCTCATCGGAGACCGCCCGGGTGAGCAGCACGCGCACGGTGTGGATGCCCGCGGACGGCAGGTCGGCGGTGTGCGTCGGCACCACCAGGGCGTCCCGGTCGGCGGCGGCGAGGCGTTCCAGGACCTGCGTCCACTCCAGGGGCGCGTCCGGCCCCGCGGCGGGCTCGCCCCGGGTGACCCGCACGAGCGCCGCGTCCAGGTCCCGGAGCAGCGGATCGCCGTCGTCGGTCTCCACGCCCTCCCCGGCCAGTTGGGCCTCCCCGAGGAGGTCCCGCACCGCGTCGACGGCGGCCGAGGTCAGGTCCAGCGCGGCTCCGACCGCCCAGCGGCCGACACCGCCCGCGCCGCTCGTGCCGCCCGTCGTCCTCGCCAGGACGACGGAGGCGCCGGAGTGCGCCCGCTCGCCGAGGTCGAGAAGCTCGACGGTGAGCCCCAGCAGGGCGGTCGACCGGAGGAGGAACGTCGTCTCGGGGTCCTCGCCGAAGACCTCGGGCGCGATCGGGGCGACCTCGCCGCCGCCCCGGACGGCGCGCCCCAGGGCGTCGTGGGCGAGCGCCGACAGCAGACCGGCGGCCGCCGCCTCCGGCAGGTCCGTCCCGGCCCCCGACCCGGCCCGGGTCGGCTCGAAGCGACGGTCGGCGTTGTCCTGACCGAAAGGACGCACGGCGCCCGAAGGCACGCGTACGGCCTCCTTGGTGACCAGCGAGGTGGCCGGGGTCCAGACGACGCCGCCGCCTGAGCCACCGGTTCCCGACGCGACGGTGAGCGTGTCGGGGGCCACCGCGGGCAGGGCGTCGAGCGGTCCACCGAAGGCGGGGGCCGGGACCACGTGTTCGGCGTAGACCGCCGCCGCCGCGTTCAGCGCCCGCAGCCGGGCCCCGGCGGTGTGGTGGACGTCGAAGGCGGTGATCGTACGGGTGCCCCGCGCGCCCAGCCCGAGGACGACCGAACCCACCTTGAGGGGTGTCTGCGTCAGCGGCTCGTCGGCGTAGGACGTGAAGACACCCGTGAACGGGCGCACGAGCGCCGAGCGCCGCTCCAGTTCGGCGAGCGGCCCTTGGGCGGCATCGTCGTCGGGGGCCGTGGCGACCGTCGGCAGGAACGCCGGACGCGCCGGGGCCGACGCCAGGTCGACCGGTTCGGGAAGGCCCGCGGTGGTGGAGCAGAACGGACAGCGAGGGTGGGCGAGCAGCGGTTCCGAAGCGACGTCGAGGCTGGTCATCGACTGGACGAGCACCTTGTCCCGCGTCTCGGCCGGCAGGGCCCCGGTGACCAGACGGAACACCTCGTACCCGAGCAGGTTGCCGAGCATCGCGGCGAGCGGTCCGGTCGGCCGGGTCCCGGGCGTGCCGGTGCCGAGTGCCAGGCCGCTCCACAGTTCGGCGGCGTCCGAGGCGGCCGCACCGCCGGCGGCGCCGAGCCGAAGGGCGGCGCAGGACCAGCAGGCCGCCGAGTCGGAGGTCATCGTCGGGCCGACCACGGCCGAGTCGCCGAACGTCCAGGCGGGCAGGAGCGTACGGCCCTGGGGCACGCCCTCGCGCAGCAGCGGCAGCACGACGCCCGGAACGCCGGGCCCGGCGGCGGCCACCACCACGTCGTACCCCTCGTACGCCGCCCACCCCTCCCCGCTCCGGCTCTCCCGGCCCGGGTCCTCCGTGTGCCGGCCCCGGTGCGTGTCCGGCCCCGGCAGCAGCGGCAGTTCGACGGGGCAGCCCTCATCGGTGAGGGAGGCGGCCTCGGCCCGGACGGCCGCGAACTCCCCGGGCGTCACCACACCGCCGCCCTCGGCGAGCGAGGGTTCGACACCGACGGTGGCGCAGCCGTTCCGGATCAGGGAGAGCACGCACCAGCGGGCCACGGGACCGTCGCCGAGGACCGCGACCCGGGTGGCCCGGAAGCCGGCGAAGCGGGTCTCGGCCGCGTCGCCGTAGTGGTCGATGTAGGCGATCTGCGGGGCGAATCTCTCCGAGACGGCCGGAAGGAGCGCCGGGGGGCCGGCCGGTTCCTCCGGCGCCGGAACGGGACGGGCGAATCCGCGCGCGTAGAGCGCCTGCACGAGCTCGCCCACCATCGCCTTCTGGACGTCGCCGAATCCCTGGCATATCTCCTCGACGGCTCTGCTGCCGTCCAGGTAGGGCACGAGGAGGGTGGCGAACCGGTAGCCCGACTTGGCGGTGAGCTGGAACCCGCCGTCGGCGTTGTGGAAGATCACGCCGCCGGGCGTCTGGGTGAACAGGACATCGCGACGGACTCGGGGCCGGGTTCCGGCGATCTCCGCGTACGACGTAAGGGTCATGCGTGCGTCACACCTCTCGTTGCGGGGCGAGACGGAGCCCGGGGTGGTGGGCTGCTGCTCGGGACGGTGCGGGGGTGGTGCGGGAGTGGTGCGTGGGGCGTGGTGGTCGACGTGCGGGAGGAGCTGTCGGCGTGCGGGGATCGGCAGGACGGGCCTGCCGGGCCGGCGAGGCCGACGCGGGCGGTGCGGGAGACGGGGGCGGCGCGGCCGGGGTCCGCCGTCAGCGCAGGGCGGCCGGCCTCGTGCCGTCCCTCTGCGGGAACTCCCCGTGCCGGGGAGGGCGCAGGAGCGCCGGGGCGTGGCCGGACGGCGAGCCCGCCGTGCGGCGCGCGTGCGCGCGCAGCAGGTCGTGGGTCCAGAAGGCGCCGGGCTGGTCCTCTTCGAGGAATCCCGCGTCGAGGAGCCGCTCGATGACCTGCTCCGCGGACTCCTCCGGAAGGCCGAGAACGGCTGCGCCCCGTGCGGCGGTGAGCGGTTCGTGGGGCGAGGCGGAGAGGCGCAGATGGGCCTCGGCCAGCGCCGGGGGCAGCCGCTTCAGGGCCTCGTCAAGCCGTTGCGGTACGGACATCAGGGGATCGTCGGCGAGGCTGAGCCGGCCGACGGGGTCGTGCCGGAGCCAGCCGGCGTAGTCGGCGAGGCGCAGCCGCGGCCGGGTGAGCAGCCGGGCGGCGGCGATCCGCAGGGCGAGCGGATGGTGCCCGCACGCGGTCGCGAGAGGCAGCGCCGCCCCGGGTTCGGCCGCGACCCGCTCCCGGCCGAGGACCGTGGTGAGCAGCGCCTGTGACTGCTCGGGGTCCAGGGCGCCGAGCCGGTGCACGGTGCCGCCGTGTGTGGCGACCAGCGCGGCGAGTCCCATCCGGCTGGTGACGATCGCGGCGCCGCACGCGTAGGCGGTCAGCAGGGGGCGTACCTGATCGGGGTGAACGACGTCGTCCAGGACGAGAAGGACGCGGCCCGTGCCCGGTCCTGCGGGCAGTGCGCGACGGAGCTCGTCGGCGGCCTCCTCCGCCCCGCGCGGGGTGCCGTCCGGGTGGGTGAGCGGCACCAGGGCGCAGCCGTCCGGGAAGTGAGCGCTCACCAGGTGGGCGACGTGCAGCGCGAGGGCGGTCTTGCCGATGCCGGGTGCGCCGGAGAGCACGGCGAAGGGAGCACGCTCGGAGCTCACGCCCGTGTCGCAGGTCGTCAACAGCTCCACCAGGGAGCTCACTTCCTGCTCACGGCCGGTGAAGCCCGGCACGGTGGGGAGCGTCCAGGACCCCGGTGCGGGTGCGGGGGGAGTGACCGGTGCGAGTGCGACGGCTGACGGCGCGGGCGCGGGAACGGTTCTGTTCGGAGGAGTCGGGAGGGGTGCCGGGGACGGCGGGACCGCGGCCGGGGCCGGTGCGACCGGTGACGCCGCGGGCACGGACACCACGCGCCCCGGAGCGCCCCGGCCCCCACGTGCCCCGCCCGCCGGGCCGAGGTCCTCGCCCCGGAGGATCGCCAGCTCCAGACGCTGGAGTTCGGCCCGCGGATCCACCCCGAGCCGCTCCCGCAGATGACCCTTGATCCTGCGGTACTCCGCCAGGGCCTCGGTCTGTCGTCCCGTCCGGTAGAGGGCCACGATCAGCTGCTCGGCGAAGCGCTCGTGGGCGGGGTATACGCGCGTAACCTCCCATAGATCAACGAGGGCTTCGCGACATCGGTCGTGCTCCAACTCGATGTCGCACAGCCGCTCCAGGACCCTCAGCCGCTCCTCGGCGAGGCGGGGTACCTCGTCCCGGTGCAGCAGGTCGGAGGGGACGTTGGAGAGCAGGGATCCCTGCCACAGGGCGAGGGCGGACCGCAGGGCGTACAGCTCGGACTCCTCGTCCGCCGCGGCGGACCGCTCGACGAGCCGGCGGAAGTGGAGCAGGTCGAGCGTCTCGGCGTCGGCGTCGATGCGGTATCCGCCGGCCACCGCGACGACGGCCTGGTTCTCGATGCCGTACTTGGCGAAGAGCCGTCGCAGCCGCAGCACACAGCTCTGCAGGGCGGTCTTGGCCGTCGTGGGGTGTTCCTCGCCCCAGACGACGTCGCGCAGCCGGTCGGCGGAGACGACGGCTCCGGGGCGGAGCAGCAGCGCGGCGAGCAGCGCCGTCGGCTTGGAGGGCGGGAGCACCACGACGTCCCGCCCGTCGGTGACGCTCAGGGGCCCGAGCAGTTGGAATCGCACCGTCGTGTTCTCGCCTTCCTCGTCCACTCGTGCCGGATGGAGTCGTGCGGCCGGGGCCGGGTGCGAGGGGTCGGGGGCCGGGCGGGTGCAGCGGGCATGGCGAACCACCGGGGGAAGGCAGAGGGGGAGGGGCGACGCGCTGGGCTGCTGTGGCCGAGGGAGCGGCCTGGGTGGGGGCGATCGTGAGGGGTGCGTGCGTGGGGAGTGACCCCGGTGGTCGGAGGCGGGGTCAGGAGGAAGGTACAGCGGGCGCGGCGGAGAAGGGACGGTGCCTGCGTCCTTCCGGACATCCGCCGCCGCGCTGTTGACGGCTCGGTGCGAGGCGTGCAGCGCGACGCGGGCGGGGTGGGCCGGGGGAGATGGTGGTGAGGTCATGACATCGCCTGTCCGCTATCCGGACGATCGGCGGGAACGAGCCGTCACCACCGAAAGATCGCCGAGGAGGTGCGCCCGAGGCGGAGATTGGCTGCTTTCCGACCGTCCGACGCACGCCTCGAACAGCCGCGAGGCGGCGCCGTCGGCGGACGTGCCCCCGGGGGTCTCTCCGCCCCCGGGCCGCCGGTCCGTGTGGGGCCACGACCGGCGTGAACGGCGCATCTCGCCGGGATGTGCCGCCTGCGAACGCGTGACGAAGTCGGCGCGCCGAATCCGAGGCGGTGAGGGAATGAAAGGGGCGCCCCTCCCGATGTCACGGCCCGATGTCACGGCCCGATGTCACGTCAACCTTATGCACAATAAAGACATTTGAGTTCCCTTTCGGCTGTTCGCGAGAAATTCCTGTGACCGGTGTCACGTGGGACGGCCGTGATGTTTCCGCCCCCGATTCCGCTTGATCACCCGGCGAGGGACGCCGCTTCGAGAGGGAAGGGTGATCACATATGGACCGCGAAATCCCGACATTGCGCGCGGACGACATGGGCCGTCACGCATCCGCGTTCGTGGAGCGTGCGACCGCGAAGGCGCGACTGCCGCTGGACTACACCGCGGCGAGCCTTCGTGTCGTCGACCGGCTCGTCGACGGGCTGCGGAGGGGCGGCGCGAGACGGGAGGACGTGGCCGGGCCGCTGCTCGGCATCGGCGCCTATGTCGGCGAGGTGCTGGCACACGAGGCGGGGGCGGTCTGGGTGGACATACCCCCGGGGCACCTCCTGCGGTCCGTCTTCGCCCACCCCGTCGGTTCGCGGATGCCGGACGGCCGGGTGTGGAATCCGCTCGGCCGCACCGTGAACCGCTTCGAGCTCGGACCGCAGGAATCCCTGCAGACCTACTTCCTCACCCTCCACGGACGGCGGCCGCCCCGAACCCGCACACGGGGCGTCCGCGCCCCCGACGGCCGCGCCACGGGAAGATCCTGACGGTCTGACAGGATGAAGGTATTCCGGTATACCGCGACGACCGGACGTACGCGCAGGTACGGGCATCGAAGAGGATCGTGTGGACGAGGGGACGGGGCACCCGCCCACCGCGGCACGCGACGCGGAACTCGGCTCGGCCGTCGCACGGGCCCAGCGGGGCGACGAAGAGGCCTTCGCCCAGGCGTACCGCACGGTGTACCCAGGGCTGCTCGGCTATCTGAAGGGCCTCGTCGGCGACGACGCCGAGGACGTGGCCTCCGAGGCCTGGCTGGAGATCGCCCGCGACCTCGGCCGCTTCCGCGGCGACGGGGTCGGATTCCGCGGCTGGACGGCGACGATAGCCCGGCACCGGGCCCTCGACCATCTGCGGAGGGTACGGTCCCGTCCGCGCCCCGCGCTGCTCGACCAGGACGTCATCGAATTGCCCTCCCCGGCGGACACCGCCGGGGAGGCCGTGGAGGCCCTGTCCACGGAGCGGGCCCTCGCGCTCGTCATGGGGCTCCCGCGCGAGCAGGCCGAAGCCGTACTGCTCCGGGTCGTGGTCGGCCTCGACGGGCCGACGGCCGCCCGGGTCCTGGGCAAGAGACCCGGTGCGGTCCGGTCCGCCGCGCACCGGGGCCTGAAGCGACTGGCGCGGGAGATCAACGGAAGGGGGAGGTGACGTGATGCCCGACGAGCATCGTCACGCGGGCCTGGAGGAGTCTCCGCAGGCCGCGCCGCGCGGCGGCCGGGACATGGCGGGCGGGAGGAACGAGGACGCGGCGGGAGGTACGGCCGAGGACGCGGCGGGAGGTACGGCCGAGGACGGCGCCCGCGCCGCGTTCCGGGCGGCGCGTGACGCCGGCCTGCACGCGTCCCGCCGTACGCGCCGCCGCGACGACTGGACCCCCGGCGCGCGGCGACGACTTCGCCGGCGCTCCCTCGGACCGGCCCTTGCCGCGCTCCTCGTCGGCGTGACCGTGGGCGGAGTGGCCGTCGCGGCCGTGGACCTGCCGGTTCCGTTCGGGAACGATCCGGTTCCCGTCCCGTCCACGCCGGCCCCCGGGCACGACGGCCCCACCGTCCCGCCGCACCTCGGTACGACGCCCCCCGGCACGACGACCGGCCCCGCGGGCCCGGACGAGCGGCCCACGACGCCCCCGGCCCATGGGCAGCACGGTGAGCAGGCACCGAAGCACGGGCCGGGGAAGGGGCCGAAGAGCGGCCCGGAGACCGGGCCGAGGAAACGACCGGAGACCGGGTCGGGGCACGGTTCGGGAAGCGGGGCGAACGAGGGTCGGAGGAACGCGGGGAAGAACCGGCCGGACGAAGGACTGCGGCACGTCCCGGAGAAGGGACGATCCGAGCACCGCGCCGACCGCACCGGGCCCTGACCACCCGAGGGCTTCCGCCGACCACCTCCCCGTACGGGTGCGTCAGGCTGGGGCGAACAGGTCCCCGGACGTGTCGTGGAGGACGAACCCGTTGTCGAGCCGGACGCGGACCCGCACCGGGATCCCCCCGTCCCGGTAGGCGATCCAGGCGGGCTCCAGCGACCCGATCTGCTCCTCCAGCTGCGTCCTGCTCCCCGGGGGCATCTGATGGCCGAAGTCGTCGAGGAGCGACTTGAGCCGCAGGTACTCGCGCACCTCCTGGCTCTCCTGCCGGTCCTCGCGCACCTCCTCCACCGTTCCCTCGGTACCCGCGGCCAGGCGCAGCGAGCCCACGACGGCACCGGGCTCCCCGGCCGGGGAGTCCACGGCCACCGTGAGCTGTCCCGTGAGTTCGAGTTCGACCGTCAGCCGTACCCGCTGACCCTCCTTCGGCGTCATCGGCTCTGCTCCCCCTCGTCGAGGAGACCAGCGGAGCCGGAGAGGCCCGCGAGGGCGAGGGCCCGGGCGACCGCCGGAAGGTCCCTCGGCTCATGGTCCGTGTTGACGGGGCGCAGCCGTTCCAGCAGGAGCTCCGGCTCCAGACGGTGCTCCTCGGCGGTGGCCAGGAGGCTGTCCGCGTTCGGCCCGCCGAGGGTGTCGTCGAGGTGGTACGACAGCTCACCCAGCACCTGACTCCGGTCGACGAAGTCGCTCATGCCGCAGTCCAGACCGTCGTCCGCGAGATCCTCGGGATACGGCGCGCGGGCCCAGGCCCCGTCCTCGTACCAGTACACACAGCCCAGTTCGTAGCCCTGGAGCCGGTCGCGGAGCTCCTCGTACGGGAGCCAGTCGGGGCCGCCCGCCAGCATGTCGATGGACGGCTTGTGCCACTTCACACCGCTCGACTCGTCCTCGCCGTAGAGCACGAACCGGCCCTCGCCCATCCGTGACATCGTCCACCAGGTGCAGCCGGAGTCGTCGTGGTGGAGCCCCTCGTCGTCGATCCAGAGGCCGGTGCGGTAGCCGCTCGCGCGCTGTTCCTGCTCGGTGGTCGCCGCGACGGCGGCGAGCAGCGCCCACCGTGCCCAGAGCGCCTCGCCCGAGGGAAGGTCCCCGGGCTTTCCCGGACGGTGAATGGTCATGCGTGCCCCGTGTGTCGTCGTGCGTAGGGTGATCGCGGCAACACTACGGCCTGCGGCCGGTCCGGCCCTCCCGCGGCGCCCGCGGTCGACGGCGCGCGCGGGACCGGCGTCGGTCGGCAGGTGCGCGCCCGCACGCCCAAGAAGGGAACGACCATGCCCGACCTCCGACTCGGTGTCCTCGGTTACGGACTGCGCGGCTCGATCGCCCGGACGGCGCACCGCCCCGGCGCCGGCGCACGGGTCACCGCCCTCGCGGACCACGATCCCCGGGCCCGGGCGGAGGCGGCCCCGGCCTTTCCCGGCGCGCGGATCTGCACCGACCACCGTCGGGTCGTCGAGGACCCCGACGTCGACGCCGTCCTCGTCCTCACGCCCGACCACACCCACGCCGACCTGGCCCGCGAGGCCCTGAAGGCGGGCAAGCCCGTCTTCGTCGAGAAGCCCCTCGCCGTCGACATCGAGAGCTGCGACAACGTGCTGCGCACCGCCCGCGAGACGGGCACCCGCCTGTACGTCGGACACAACATGCGCCACATGCCCGTGGTCCGGCTGATGCGCGACATCATCCGACGCGGCGAGATCGGCGCGGTCAGGACGATCTGGGTCCGCCACTTCGTCGGCTACGGCGGCGACTGGTACTTCAAGGACTGGCACGCCGAACAGCGGTGCACGAACGGACTGCTGCTCCAGAAGGCCGCCCACGACATCGACGTCCTGCACTGGCTCGCCGACGGGTACACGGAGCGGGTACAGGCGCTCGGCGACCTCATGGTCTACGGCGACAACCCGCACCGTCGTGCCCCCGGCGAACCGAAGACGGACGACTGGTACACGAAGGACGGCCACTGGCCGCCGCACACCCAGCGCGGGCTGAACCCGGTGATCGACGTCGAGGACGTGTCGCTGGTCAACATGCGCCTGGACAACGGCGTTCTGGCCGCCTACCAGCAGTGCCACTTCACGCCCGACTACTGGCGGAACTACACCGTCATCGGCGACGCCGGCCGCCTGGAGAACTTCGGCGACGGCCCCGGCGGGGCGGTCAGGGTGTGGAACTCCCGCCGTTCGGGCTACCGGGCGGAGCCGGACGCCGAGTACCGCGTACCCACTGTGGAGGACAATGCGGGGCACGGCGGCGCGGACCCCCTCCTCATCGACGAGTTCGTCCGCTTCGCCCGCGACGGCGGCCTCACCGACACCTCACCCGTGGCCGCCCGGATGTCCGTGGCGGCGGGCGTCCGCGCGACCGAGTCCCTGCGTACGGGCGGCACGCCACGCGCGGTACCGCCCCTCGACCCCGAGCTGGCCGCGTACTTCGAACGAGGCCAGACCGGGTGACCCCGCTGCCGGATCCCGGCTCGCCCCCGCTGTCGTCCGTGCGCGCGGCCCGCACGGTGTCGGTGCGGGGCCGCCGTAATGCGAGGTGTCGCAGGGCGTATTTCCGGCCGCGGGTGCGACGCGTGACCCACATCACTTTCTCCGTTTCCCGCTTTCCGTTATCGATGGCGCGCACCAGGCTCTCCCAAGCGCAAACATCTCCAACGGACGGGACGATCGGCGTGCGGCAGAGCACAGGAATCGAGCGGGACACAGAGCTGGTCCTGGCGGCGCGGAACGGTGACCCCTGGGCGCGGGACCAGCTGATCACCGCCCACCTGCCCCTGGTCCACACCACCGTGGCCGTCGCCATGAACGGTCGCCACGGTGCCGAGCACGTCGAGCACGTCGTACGGGAGACGATGACGCGCGCCATCGACGGGCTGCCCACCCTGACCGACCCCGGAGTCTTCCGGCCCTGGCTGGTCGCGATCGCCGTGGACGGGATACGGCGGCACCGGCACGCCCAGCCGGCCGGCTGGGCGTACGGGGACGCCATGAGCGGCGAGTCGCCGCAGGCGACGGGGCAGGCCCACGAGATCACCGAGGCGGCGCGCTGGCTCGACCCGGACGACGGCGAACTGCTGGCCCTGTGGTCGCTGGAGTGCTCGGGCGAGCTCTCCCGCTACGAGACGGCTGCCGCGTTGCGGTGGCCGGTCGAGGAGACGGCGGCCAGGTTCGAAGCGGTACGGGCACGGCTCGACGCCGCCCGGGTCGTCGTCGGCACCCTGAACGGCGGGAACCCCTCCTGCCGCGCCCTGAGCCACCAGGCGGCGGGCTGGGACCACCGCCCCTCCGCCCCGTGGCGCGACCACCTGGCCCACCACACCCTCGGCTGCGCCCACTGCTCCGCGCGCTGGAACGGACTGGTCCCGGCGGAGACGCTCCTGGCGGTCACGACGCCCGCGGCCACGGCCCAGGCGGGCGAGCCGACGTGGGAATCCGTGACGCCGATGCCCGCGGCCACCTACATACCCGGCCGGCACGGCACGTACATGTCCACCCCGCAGGGCGCCCCGGACCCGTACGCGAGCGCCGGCCACGCGGACCCCTACGGCACGTCCGACGCCACCGAGATGCTCGACGTCACCGAGTCGGCCGCGTACGCCCCGGCAGCCGACCTGACGGAGCCGTACCTCCTGGCCGGTTCGTCCCCGGAGCACGTCCGACCCCACACGACCCGGCACACCCCCACCTCCCCGGCGCCGGGGAGGCACGGTTCACGCGCCGCCCTGCGGCGTCGTCGCCAGACGCAGGAGCGGGGCCGGCGCCGGGCCGTCATCGCGGCCGGTGTCGTGGTCATGGCGGTGACGGGTGGCGCGTTCTCGATGAGCGGCGGCCGCGGCGGGGACGACGAGAGCCTCGACGCGAGCCGTCTGACGGCCCCGGGCCTGGACCTTCCCCTCTCCCACGACCCGTCCGCCCACTCCGGCACCCCGTCGGCGGCGCCGACGGATCCCACCGCCTCGCCGCCCACCTCCACGTCCGCCTCCGCGCGTGCCTCCGCCTCGGCATCGCCCAGCGCGCGGGCCACCACCGCCCAGCCGCGCCCGGCCCGCACCACCACGCCCGCCCGGGTGAAGACGACCCCGCCCCGTACCAAGGCGCCCACGCAGGGCTCACCGTCGACCGGTACCGGCACGAACAACGGCAACGGCGGCAACAACGGCGGCACGGGTACCGACGCGGGCTCCGGTACGGGTGCGGGTCCGCAGAACGACCAGGGCCAGAGCTCGGCCGTCGACCAGGTCGTCGCTCTGGTCAACGCCGAGCGCGCCAAGGCGGGCTGCGGGCCGCTGACCGCGAACGCCACCCTGACCAAGGCCGCCCAGGGCCACTCCGACGACATGGCCGCGCGCGACTTCTTCGACCACACCAACCCCGACGGCGCCGGCCCGGGGGAACGGGTGACGGCCGCCGGCTACCCGTGGTCGACCTACGGCGAGAACATCGCCATGGGCCAGAGCAGCCCGGAACAGGTCATGGAGTCGTGGATGAACAGCCCGGGCCACCGCGCGAACATCCTCAACTGCTCCTTCAAGGAGATCGGCGTCGGCATCCACTCCGAGGGCGGGCCCTACTGGACCCAGGTCTTCGGCGCCCGCTGACGACCCGCCCCCGGCCGCGATGTCGGCCCGATGCCCACCGCCCCTGCCGGACGTCCGGCAGGGGCGGTGGGCATACGGGTCTCCGACGCGACCGTGTGAGCCGTGGTCCGGTCCGGGGCCCCGGTCACCCGGGGCACGTGGTCACCCGGTCACCCGGTCATCCGGTCCCAGACCACCGGGTCGGCGAGTTCGGCGACGGGCTGTGGCTGGGCGGCGGGGACACCCAGGGCTGCGCGGGCCCGGTGGACCGCGGCGAGTTGGGCGCCGGCCGAAGGGCCCCAGTCGAAGAGCTGCAGGGCCTGTTCCGGCGTGGCCAGGACGCGGATGTGCGTGCGGCCGGTGGCAGGGTCCACGGGCGGCGCGCCGAGACGGGCGAGGGCGGCGACGTGGCGGACGCGGGCGGAGGGTTCCTCGGGATCCGACAGGTATCCGACGCTCACGACGTCGGTCAGCTCGGCGGCGGCTTCCTCGGCCGCCTCTCGGCGCACGGTGGCCTCGGGGTCGTCGTGGTCCCGGGCTTCGGGCGTACCGCCGGGAAGGCAGGCGGCTCCGGTGTCGGGTTCGAGAAGGACCAGGACACGACCGTCCGGGGCGAAGGCCCAGACCCAGGACTGGCGGACCGGAAGATGCTCCGGGACGGGAGCGGCATGGAAGGGGTAGTGGTGTCGGGCCCGGGACGTTCGCAGGATGCCCGCGGTGTCCAGGACGGAGGGGGCGATCGGACGGCCGTCCTCGAGGAGCACGGCGCCACCGGCGTTGACGCGGGCCCGGAGCGCCGAGAGGGCGCGGCGGGCGTCGCGCGGCGCGAGCAGACCGGGCAGGCCGGCGGGTTCGACGAACTCGATGCCGGTGATCTCGCGCTCGGGCAGCCGAATGGCGGCGATCTGCTCGTCGCTCCAGGTGCCCCCGTCGAAGACATGCAGGAGCTCGCCGGGAAACCGCATGGACGCCGGTGCGCCGACACTCCCGACGGAGACCCAGTCGACGGCGAGGCCCCGGTCGACGGTCAGGGCGACACCGAGCTCCTCCTGCAGTTCGCGGGCGGCGGCCCGTGCGGGCGACTCTCCCTTGTCGACGGCGCCACCGGGAAGCAGACAGGTGTCGAGGTAGTCGACGTGCTGCACCAGGACCTGCCCGTGCCGGTCGGTGATCAGCACCGAGCACCCTGCCCAGAGCGCACCTGAAGCCCGCAGGATCCCGTACTCCTCGTCGGTCGGCTCCGGGCCCGGAGACCTGTCGGGAGTGGAGGCGGTGGAGGGGGTTGTCGTCATCTCTCTCCGATCGGAAAAGTGTCCGTGCCGTCCGTCCGTCCGCGTCATCTGCGACGGACGGACAGGTGGAAGGGCGGCGTGGCGGGCGGGCAGGTCAGGGAAGGGGGACGGGAGTTCCGGTGAGGTCCTCGGCCCGGCGGGCCGGCAGCGGGGTGAGGCGGGGGTGGACGCCCAGGCTGCACGCCTGGAGGAGCCGGCCGAGCGCGACCAGCTCGCCCGCCCGCCCGGCGGGCGTGTCGAGGACGTCGGCGAACTCCCGCCGGATGCGGGCGGCGGTGGCGGGTGCGGTGAGGGTGTACGCGTGGAGGAGGCCGATGTCGTAGCCGACGGGCAGCCGTCCCCACCCCTCCCAGTCCAGGATGACCAGCGGCGCGTAGGTGAGGTTCGCCCAGTGGACGTCGGCGTGGCCGGTGGTGTGATCGCGGATGTGGAGGGGGTCGATGCCGAGGAAGCGGCGGAAGATGTCGTCGATCCATCGCTGCCGTGCGGACTCCCGGTCGGTCGGCACCGTCGCGAGCGTCTTGAGCGCGGATCGAAGGTCCGTCCACCAGACGTCCGGGCGGACGGGGTTCCGGTCGAGCGCGGGGCTGCCGCCGGTGACCGCCGGCGCGGTGACGTACTCGGTGAGTTCGGCACGGTACGCGTGATCACCCCCGGTCCAGTCGCACAGGTCCCGCAGCCGGGGCCGGGGGACGGAGCGGGGTACCAGCGCGTCGGCGAGCGCCGTGCCCTCCCACAGCCTGCCGCCCTGCTTCGCGACCGGGGCGGAGACGACACGCAGCCAGTCGGTCCCGGCCCGGCGGCCGAGGGTGCGGCCCTGCCACCCCCACACCTCCGGTCCGGACACCGTGACGAGGAAGGCGCGCGCCGCGGAGGCGTGGGCGCGTCGCATCCTCACCTGCTCGTCGCGCTCCGAAGGCGCCGTGAACACGCTCTCGTTCCGGGGTCGTCCGACCTTCCTCACCTGCCCTCCCCGTCGGCGACGTGCGCCGCGGACCGTTCCCGCAACCGGTCCTCGAGGTACCGGTACCCCCGTTCCCGGGCGTGGTGTCTGTTGCCCTCGTGGCGAACTGCGTACTCCAACGAGCCTCTCCTCGTCTGACGGTGTCGAACGGGCGTGGTCACGGCGTCCCGTGGGGAGCGAGGCCGATCGGGGGCAGCGTCCAGGCCAGTGCCTTCGGCCCGGCGCCGGAGACGACGTGCTGAGGGCCGCCGCCCGAGAGCTCGACCCGGTACGCGGTCGGCCGACCGGCCTGTTCCCAGCGGGCGTGGACGTCCTCGAGGGGGCGGGGGAGGGGAGGCCGGTCGGGGAAGCGCACGGCGGGGACGGGCGGGGAGCCGTCGGGTGGACCCGGGTGGTGAGGCGAGGTGGGCCGAGGTGTGGTGGCGGTCGGTCAGCGGGGCCACCCCGTCTCGGTGTACGGGCGACCGGCCCGGATGCCTTCGATCGCCGCGCGGGTGTAGGGAACGATCGGCGAGGGGAGGTCCTGGGCGCTCCACCACCGCCAGGCGACGCATGCGTGGGGCTCCCGCAGTTCCGGCGTGCCCTCCCAGTGGCGCGCCCGGAAGAAGAGCTGGATCCGCGGCGGCTCCCCGGGCCGGTCCACCAAGTGGACGGTGTGGACGAGTTCGAGGTCGCCCGGGTCGATCACCAGCCCCGCTTCCTCGTTCGCCTCCCGCACCAGACACGCCGTCGCCGACTCCGCCTCGCAGTGGCCCGCCAGGGCGTGCCAGGAGCCGCCCCCGTACGCCGAGTCGGGATGACGCAGACCCAGCAGGACCTGCCCGCCGCGCTCCAGATAGAGGTGCACGCCGACCACATGCGGCACGGTGCCGGACGGGGCCCCCGCCGAGCCGCTCCCGCCCGATGTCCCGGCGCTGCCACCCGGCGGGTGCTCGGCCGCGTGCCGCTCCAGCAGCTCCCTCGTCGACGGAGGCATCGTCAGGAACGGGAACTTCTCCGGGTGGATCCACGCGAGCAGCACGCCCTCGGTGAGCGGCAGCGCCGACGGGTCGCCGCGCCATCGACCGGTGAACACCTGGATCGGCACCCGCGTTCCGTCCGTGCCGGTGACCTCCTCGGCCGCGTACGGCCGCAGGTCCTCGACGGTCAGACCGGCCTCCTCCCGCAGTTCGCGGCGGATCGTGTCCCCCAAGGTGCCGTCCTGCGGCTCCCGGATCCAGGGCTTGTTGGCGTCGCGCAGATGCAGCAGGTACCGGCCGCGACCGTCGTGGATGATCGCGCTCGCGTCGAGCGGGGTGATCGTCCCGTCCAGCCCCGAGGACATCAACTTGGCCCGCAGGGTGGGGGACGTGACCTCGTCGAACGGCAGCCAGACCGCTCCCGTGACCTCCTCGGTCCGCAGGACGAGCTCGGGAACGGCGCCGGCGGCGAGGCGGAAGACGAAGCGGAAGTCGTAGTGGTGGTGCGCCGGTTCGCCACCGTCGGGCCCGGCGTCGACGCGATGGACGTCGATGTCGATCGGCCCGTCGCGGAACGCGGAGGTGACGCTGAGGGCGCCGGGAGGGATCCCGGTCTCCTCCTCGACCTCCCGCAGCGCCGTGGCCGACAGCGTCCCGTCGGCGGCCTCGACATGACCACCGGGAGTGAGCAGAAGCCCGGAGGCCCTGTGGCCGATGTGCAGGACGCGGAGCTCGCGATCGATCACGACCGCGCCGCAGGTGATGTGCCCGGGCAGCGTGGAGCGGTCGGTCGGATCGCTTTCGGCGTCGAGGGCGGCGAGCAGCCCGGCCAGGGCCCGTCGTTCGCCGGGGTGCCGGTCGAGGTAGGCGCTGACCAGGGCACGGACGGGGAGGAGGGAAGGCGGCATCTCAGGACCTCGCGAGTTCGTGGTGTGAGTCCCGGACCGGGCCGGGACCCATGCGGACGGGGGCACCGTGTCTCCGTAGGCGACCCGCCCACGACGTACGGCGCTCATGCGAGAGCCTGCCCCTCACCGGGACGACCGCCCCGCTCGCTCGCGGCCCCCGTCGCCTGGGGCGGCACCGATGGGGTCACGAACTGGCGGGCCTGCAACGCGTAGGCCTCCCGGAACGCGCCGGTGCCGACGGCGGGATCCATGAGCTCGGCGAAGCTTCCGTGCTCGACGACCCGGCCCTCGTCGAGGACGTAGATCAGATCGGCGTGCCGCACGCTGTGGAGGCGGTGGGTGATCAGGACCACCGTCTGGCCCGAGCCGGCCAGCTCGTGGATCTGGTCGAAGACCCGCTGCTCGGCAGCGGGGTCGAGCGCACTGGTGGGCTCGTCGACGATCAGGACGGCGCCGTCGCGGTACCGGGCCCGGGCGAGACCGATCTTCTGCCACTGCCCTCCGGAGATCTCCTGGCCGCCCTTGTACCCGCGGGCGAGCAGGGTGTCCAGACCGCGCGGAAGGCCTCCGACGACCTCGTCGGCCCCCGCGTACGCGGCGGCGGCCTCGACACCTCTGCCGTCGATCGCGCCGGGCCTGCCGATGCCGATGTTGACGCGGGCGGTGAAGGGCCAGCGGTAGAAGTCCTGGGCGACCATGGCGACCCGGTCGAAGATCTGCGCGCGATCCGCCTCGGCGGTGCTCACCTCCCCCCACAGAACCCGACCCGCGTCGGGGAGCCGGGCCCCGCTCAGCAGGCGCACCAGCGTCGACTTGCCGCTGCCGTTGCGGCCCACGAGTGCGACGGTCCTGCCGCGGGGGATGACGAGGTCGACCTCCCGCAAGGACGGCTCGTCCGCCCCGGGGTAGGTGAAGGTCACCTTCTCGAACCGGATCTCGGCGGGCTGCCCGGGCAGGTCGCGCCCTCCGGTGGGGATGGCACGGCGCACGGCCTCGTCGCACAGGGTCTCCAGGTCGGCGACGAACAGCGCCTCCTCCTGGAGATCGGTGACCCGGAGGACGAGATCGGTGATGCTCGCCGATCCGGTACGGATCGCCAGGACCGCGGTACCGGCGACGGCGAGATCCATCCGCCCCTGCCACAGCAGCAGCCCGAGGACGCCGTAGGCGGCGACGGTGGCGAACCCGCGCGCCGTGTCGGCGAACAGGCCGGTACGGGCGCCGATCCAGGCGAGCCGGGTCTGCTCCCTTTCGCTGGTCTCCGCCATCTGCCGGAAGTGCTGCAGGAGAAAGGGCGCGACGTCGTGGACCCGGACCTCGGCCGCGGCCTGCTGGTCGATCAGCAGTCGGCTGATCAACTGGGCGGCCCGCACATGCTGGACGAAGCGGTGCCAGCTGACGTACCGGTGGCGGGCCATCGTCAGCGATCCCCAAGCGCTCGGCAGCGCCATGCCGATCAGGAGCGGAAGGAGCGCCGGGTGCAGCACGGTCAGGACGCCGGCCGCGGCGATCAGGGAGATCGCCGAGGTGACCACGGCGGTGCAGTAAACGACCATCCGCCTGGCCGACTCGGCGCCCCACTGGGCGGAGTCCATCAGCTTGTGGAAGGCGTCGTCCTCGATCGCTTCCAGCTCCACCCGTGCCACCAGGCCGAGATAGCGCTCGGTGGCCGCCCGCTGGACCTTGGGTTCCAGGATTCCCGTCGCCGCCGTCGAGGCCGATTTGCACGCCGAACCGCACACCGCGAGGAGGGCGACCAGCGTGAGCGAGGGCAGGGCCGCCCTCAGCCTGCCCGTGATGTCGCCGGGAGCGAGCAGCTCGACCAGCAGGGCGTTGACCGCGATCAGGGAGACGGCCTGGGTGATCCCGCGGGCGATCTCGCCGACGGCGACCGTGATGAGCGCCCGCCGGTCGGCCCGTCGGGCCAGCCGGACGGCGACGGCGACCTGCCGGGGCAGGGAGAGCGCCATCGCCCGGAGGCTGAGCTTGAGCCAGGCGCCGTTGTGGGCGCCCCACCCGAAGTCGTAGGTGAGTTCACCGCCGAAGAGCAGTTGCTCCGAGGGTGAGGCGCCGTCGCCGGCTGTGGAGGGCGCGGCGCCGGGGGTGCCGGTGCCGGTGCCGGTGTCGGTGTCGGTCATGCCCCCCACCTCGTATCCGGACCTGAGGCACGCAACGCACCGGTGGCCCGGCGGTCGGGCGGCACGGCGGCGGAGAGCGTTTCGGGCCGGGGCCGGACGGCGGGGGGAAGGGGTGCCAGGGGGGTGGGCAGGGGATACACGGAAGCCTCCGACGACAAGGGGGTGGGGTGTCGTGAGGCTCAACGAGCCTGCTCGGCGTGTCGAACACATGTGTTTCGGACGCGGCGCGAATCCCATGACCGGGCGAATGCGCGTTCGTGCCGGGTACATCGACCCCCGCGATCCCGGGACCGTGCCCAGCGGTGTGTTTGGCCGAAAAAGGGGCTGCTCGCGCCGAGGTTCCATGCACGGGAAAGGGCCTGGGCCGCAGTGCGACGACGTGGGGCTGCCGCCGGCCGGAGGTCCGGCAGCGTGGACGCCGGTCGCAGGCGCTCGCGTCAGTGGCCCGCGCTCACCTTCACCAGCGCGATGGCCACGCCGAGCGCCGCGTCGACGAGCCCCGCGAGCCCCGCGAGGAGCCGTCCGCCGCCCATGCGCAGTCCGCCGACGAAGCCCCACGCGAACAGCGAGGCGACGGCCAGGCCGACCGCCGTCAGGAGCGCCGTCCGGAGACTCATGGCGCCGAGTGCGGAGAGGGCGATCATCACGCCCGGGCCCACCGCACAGGTCAGGAGCGGGCTGCTGACGTACAGCATCCGGCGGAGCTCGTGGCCGGTGGCGAAGGCGCGGTGCACCGTGCGGTGGGCCTGCTGGTCCGCGGTGAACGCGGCCAGCCACAGCGCGAGAGCCGTGGTCAGCACCGTCGCGGCCGCCCCGGCCGGCCCCGGGTCGCCGAAGGACAGGCCCACGATCACCGCGATCATGGTGATCGTCGCGTAGATGCGTTCCTTGAGCCGTTCCGCCAGGGCTCCGGCCTCCGCCTCCGAGGGTTCCCCCGACCGCGCGTGCTCCGCCACTCGATCCCCTTGCCCTGCCGTGTCGCCCTGCCCGCCGGCCTTCCGCGGAACGGGCCATCAGCATGCCGTCCGGGGTCGCCCGGAGCCGGGAGCCACACCCTGGACCGCGCCCGACCGGACCAGGCCCGACCGCACGCGCCCGCTTCCGGCCCACGCCCGTCCAGGGCATGCCGTTCGGGCCGCGCCCGTCCGGGGCGCGGCCCGTCAGCGGTCCGTCAGCAGCCGTCAGTGGCCGCGGCGGCGCAGCTCCGGTTCGGTGAGTGAGGGCGGGGTGTAGCCCGCGTCCCTCGTGGAGAGGTTGGTGCCCGGTGGCACGATCTTGTCGATCCGGTCCAGGACGTCGCGGCTCAGCCGGACCTCGTCCGCGCCGAGCTGGCTCTCCAGCTGCTCGAAGGTGCGGGGGCCGATGATGGCCGAGGTGACCGCCGGGTGTTCGAGGACGAAGGCGAGTGCGAGCTGGATGAGGGTCAGGCCCGCCTCTTCCGCGAGCTGGGCCAGGGCCTCCGCCGCGTCGAGCTTGGCGGCGTTCTCCGGGGACCCGATGTCGAAGCGCTCGGCCTGGCGGTCCGCACGGCTGGAGCTCGGCTGGGCCACCCCCTTGCGATAGCGGCCCGAGAGCCAGCCGCCGGCCAGCGGGCTCCAGGCGAGCACACCGAGTCCGTACCGCTGCGTGACCGGCAGGACCTCGCGCTCGATGCCCCGGGCGAGCAGCGAGTACGGCGGCTGCTCGGTGACCACACGTTCCCGACCGCGGCGCTCGGCGAGCCACTGGCCCTCCACGATCGCGGACGGCTCGAACGTCGACGTCCCGATGGAGAGGATCTTCCCCTGGCGCACGAGGTCCGTCAGGGCGCCCAGCGTCTCGTCGAAGTCGGTGTCCGGTTCGGGCCGGTGGACCTGGTAGAGGTCGATCCGGTCGGTGCCCAGGCGACGCAGGCTGTTCTCGACCTCCCTGATGATCCAGCGGCGCGAGTTGCCCCGCTCGTTGGGGTCCTCGCCGAGGCTGCCGTGGAACTTGGTGGCCAGGACGTCGTTGTCCCGGCGGCCGCCGGCCAGGGCCTTGCCGACGATCGTCTCGGACTCGCCGGCGGAGTAGACGTCGGCGGTGTCGACGAAGTTGATGCCCGCGTCGAGGGCGCGGTGGATGATCCGTACGGAGTCCTCGTGGTCGCGGTTGCCGCGGGCGCCGAACATCATCGTCCCCAGGCACAGCGGGCTGACCTTCACGCCCGTACGGCCCAGGTTGCGGTACTGCGTCATCGTGCACTCTCCTGCATGAGGTGATCGGTGGGGTGGGGACCGGCGGGGGCCGGGTCGCCGGGGTGGTGGTCGGCGGGGACGGTGTGCGCGGGCCCGTCCCGGAAGGCGTCCCACAGCCGGCGGTACGGGCCGTCGGCGGCGAGCAGCTCCTCGTGCGTGCCCGTCTCGGCGATCCTGCCGCCGTCGAGGACCACGACACGGTCGGCGCGCGCGGCGGTGGTGAGCCGGTGGGCCACCACGACGGTCGTACGGCGACGGGTCAGCGCGGCCGTCGCCGCGGTCACCCGCCGTTCGGTGGCCAGGTCGAGCGAGGCCGTGGCCTCGTCCAGCAACAGCACGTCGGGGTCGACGAGTTCGGCCCGGGCCAGGGCGATGAGCTGACGCTGGCCGGCGGACAGGTTACGGCCCCGCTCGCCGACCTGCTGGAGATAGCCCCGGGGCAGCGCCGCGACCATGTCGTGCGCGCCGACGGCCCGTGCCGCGGCCTCGACGTCGGAGTCCGAGGCGTCCGGACGGCCGTACGCGATGGCGTCGCGCACGCTTCCGCTGAAGAGGTGGGGCTCCTGGGGCACGACACCCAGCCGGCGCCGGTACGCGGTCAGATCGAGCTCGCGCAGGTCGTCCCCGTCCACCCGGACGTGGCCGGCGGAGGGGTCGTAGAAGCGGGCGAGGAGTTTGACGACGGTGGACTTCCCCGCTCCGGTCGTGCCCACCAGCGCGACGGTCTCGCCGGGAGCGACCTTCAGCCGCAGATCGCTCAGCACCTCCCGGCCTCCCGGGTAGGAGAAGGAGACGCCGTCGAACTCGATCGCGCCGCGCAGCCGGTCCACGCCGAGCGGCCGGTCCGCACCGGGGGTCCCGGTCGGGGTCCGCATGAGCGTGCGCAGCCGGGAGAGGCCGATGACCGCCTGCTGGTAGCCGTCGAACACCTGGGACAGCTGCTGGATCGGGGCGAAGAACAGCTCCACGTACAGCAGGAACGCGATGAGCGTGCCCGCCGTGAGCTCCCCGGCCGACACCCGGCCCGCGCCGACGGCGAGGACGGTGGCCGCGGAGAGCGTGCCGAGGAACTCCACGAACGGGAAGAAGATCCCCATGTACCGCTGGGCGCGGAGCCGGGAGTCCCGGAAGTCGCCCGCGAGCCGGGCGAAGTCCCGCGCGTTGTGCTCCTCGCGGCGGAAGGCCTGGGTGACCCGGATGGCGGCGACGTTCTCCTGGAGCGCGGCGTTGACGATGCTGACGCGCTCCCGGGCCTCCCGGTAGGCCGGTACGGAGTGGTGGCGGAACACGGCTGTGGCGAAGGCCAGTACCGGTACCGCGGCGACGAGGACGAGGGCCAGGCCGGCGTCGATCACGAGCAGCGCGGCGAGCACGCCCACCACGGTCAGCCCGCTGACCACGGCCGTGATGAGCCCCGTCTGCATGAACGTGGACAGGGCGTCCACGTCCGTCGTCATCCGGGTCATGATCCGGCCGCCCAGCTCGCGCTCGTAGTAGTCGAGCCCGAGCCGCTGGAGTTGCGCGAACGTCTTGACCCGCAGGGTGTACAGCAGGCGCTCGCCGGTCCGGCCCGTGGTCCTGACCTGGAGGACGCCCACGGCCCAGTTCGCCGCCACCACGAGCGCGGCGCCGGCCGCCGCCAGCAGGGCGCCCCCGGCGCCGCGGGCCACCCCGTCGTCCACCCCGTGTCTGACCAGCACGGGTACGGCGATCTGTGCGAGCGCGTCGAGCGCGACCAGGAGCAGACCGAGGAGCAACGGCGTCCGGAAGGGGCGCAGCAACCGCCCCAGACCCAGATCCGGTTCGGCCGCCGCGACCACGTCCACCGGCAGTCCGGGGTCCGCCTTCGGCAGCGGCAGCCGGGCCAGCCCCGCCAGTACCTCCGGATTCGGCGGTGCGGAGCCGAGCAGCCCGCCCCCACCCGGGGCGCCGCGCCCCGGTCCGGCCGTCGCCGCGGCCTCCGCGAACGCCTGGGCCGCGCGGACCGAGGCCTCGCCGCCCTCGTCGTCGGACGCGCCGTCCTCGTCCCGCCGCCAGAGCGCTGCCGTGACCGCTGCCCTGACGTCGGTGTCGGTGTCGGCGACGGCCGGGGATCCGGCGGCGCCAGGGGCGGTGGTCTCCTCCGCCGCCGCGGACGGTTGTTCCGGGGCGGCGGACAACAGGGAGCGCAGCAGCGGTGAGCGCGAGCGGAGTTCGTCCAGGGTGCCGGTGTCGACGACCCGGCCGTCGTCCAGTACGGCGATCCGGTCCGCCAGCTCCAGAGTGGAACGCCGATGCGCCACGATCAGGGTCGTGGGCCGATGGGCCGCCGTCCGCAGGGCGTCGTGGATCTCCGCCTCCACCCTCGTGTCGATCGCCGATGTGGCGTCGTCGAGGACCAGCACGGCCGGGTCGCGGAGCAGTGCCCTGGCCAGGGCGATCCGCTGCCGCTGTCCGCCGGAGAGGGTGAGTCCCTGCTCGCCCACGACCGTGTCGTAGCCGTGCGGCAGCCGTTCGACGAACTCGTCGGCGCGGGCCAGCCGCGCCGCCGCGCGGATCCGGGCGTCCCCGGCGTCCGGCAGGCCGTACGCGATGTTGGCCCTGATGGTGTCGGAGAGCAGGAACGACTCCTCGAACACGAACCCGATCCGGGAGCGCAGGGAGTCCAGGGACAGCTCCCGTACGTCGTGGCCGCCGACCCGGACGCGGCCGCCGTCCACGTCGTAGAAGCGGGGGAGCAGTGCCGCCGCGGTCGACTTGCCGGAGCCCGCCAGGCCGATGAGCGCGACGGTCTCGCCCGGCCGGATGTCCAGCGAGAAGCCCCGCAGGAGCGGATTCCCGCCGCCGTACGTGAAGGTGACGTCCTCCCAGGAGACGGCCGGCGGTTCGGCGGGCAGTTCCAGGGGGTCCGGCGCCTCGGCGAGCCCCGGTGTCTCGTCGATGACCTCCATGACACGGACGGCGCCCGCCCTGGCCGGCTGCCACACGGTGAGCAGGGTGGCCAGCTGCCGGACGGGAGTGACGAACGAGCCGAGGTACGTCGTGAACGCCAGGAACGTGCCCAGCGAGATGCGGCCGTCGAGGGCCATCCAGCCGCCGAGCGCGAGCACGGCGACCTGGCCCAGGGCCGGTACGGCCTGCAGTGCCGGGTTGTAGCGGCTGGTGTAGCGCACGACCCGCATACGGGAGGCGAACAGCCGGCGCGCGCGACCGTCCAGACCGGCCAGCTCTCGCTGCTCCTGACCGAAGCCCTTCACCACCCGCACGCCGGTGACCGTGGCCTCCACGGCGGAGGCGACCTCCGCGGCCTCCTGCTGGGCGTGCCAGTTCGCCGGGAAGAGGTCGCGACGGCTACGGAAGGCGATCATCCAGAGCAACGGTCCGACGACCAGGGCCACGGCGGTCAGCAGCGGAGACAGCAGCGCCATGAGGACCACGGAGGCCAGGAACATGAGGATGTTGCCCGTGAGGTTCGGAAGGAACTGCAGCAACGTCTGGATCAGGGTGATGTCCGAGATCGAACGGCTCACCGCCTGCCCGGTCCGCAGCTCGTCCTGCTTGGACCCGCCGAGCCGCACGAGCGAGGCGAACGCGTCGTTGCGCAGGTCGTACTGGACGCCGAGCGACACCCGCCCCGAACGGTAGCGCCGGGTGAAGCTCGCACCGAAGCGGACGGCGCCGAGCGAGACCAGCAGGACGAGCCACGGCGTCAGCGACCCGGCCGTGT
Organism: Streptomyces zaomyceticus; assembly: GCF_014656215.1. Taxonomy (GTDB): domain Bacteria; phylum Actinomycetota; class Actinomycetes; order Streptomycetales; family Streptomycetaceae; genus Streptomyces; species Streptomyces zaomyceticus. The sequence continues at coordinate 274,342 of NZ_BNBZ01000002.1, forward strand.
CCGCGGAGACGGCATCGACGACATGGCGCAGGACCAGCGGCAGCGCGGCGGTCGCCAGCGCGGCGACGACCGCGGCGCCGTACGCGAGGGCGAGATCACGGCGGTGGCGCAGGCAGTAGCCGAGGAGCCGCCGGGCCCAGCCGGGCGGCCGGGGCCCGCCGGGGCCGGCCGCCGCGGCGGCGACCGGCTCCGACGGGACCGGCTCCGACGGGACCTGCTCCCGCGGTGACCGCTCCGACGGGACCTGCTCCCGCGGGGCCGGTGGGGGACAACCGGTCACCGTGCGTCCACCAGCGCGGCGGCGGAACGACCGGCGTCGGCACTCTCGCCCGCGCCGACCTCGGCCCCGGCCGTCGGCGCGTCGAAGTACTGGTTGGCCGGGCGGGGCAGGCCGTAGTGCTCGCGCAGGGTCGTGCCCTCGTACTCGGAACGGAACAGACCGCGCTCCCGGAGGATCGGCACCACCCGGTCGACGAACAGCTCCAGACCGGACGGAAGCACCGCCGGCATGATGTTGAACCCGTCCGCGGCACCGCTCTCGTACCAGTGCTCGATGGTGTCGGCGACCTGCTCGGCGGTTCCGGCGAAGGTCCGGTGGCCACGCCCGCCGCCCAGTCGGCCGATGAGCCGGCGCACCGTCAGGCGCTCGCGCCGGGCGAGTTCCAGGATGAGGGTGTAGCGGCTCTTGGCGCCCTCGATCTCGTCCTCGGTGGGCACCTCCTCGGGCAGCTCGCTGTCGAGGTCGAGATCCTCGGGCGCTATCCGCAGCCGTTGCGCGAGCTGGCGCTTGGCGTACTCGGGGGAGATCAGACGGTCGAGCTCCGCGTCGAGCTCCCGCGCCTCGGCCTCCGTGTCGCCGATGACCGGAACGATCCCCGGGAGGATCTTGATGCCGTCCGGGTCGCGGCCGAAGGCCACGGCACGACGCTTGACGTCCTGGTAGAACGCGATGCCGTCCTCCAGGGTCTGCTGCGCGGTGAACACGGCCTCCGCGTACCGCGCGGCGAACTCCTTGCCGTCCTCGCTCGACCCCGCCTGCACGAGCAGCGGGTACCCCTGCGGCGAACGCTGTACGTTCAGCGGCCCGTCGACGCGGAAGTACGCGCCGCGGTGATCGACCCGGCGCACCCGGTCGGCCAGGGCGTGCACGCCGCGATCCTTGTCGGCGATCACGGCGTCGTCCGACCAGCTGTCCCACAGCTTGGTGGCCACCTCGACGAACTCGGCCGCGCGCTCGTAGCGGTCATGGTGCAGGGGAGTGTCGTCGAGGCCGAAGTTGCGGGCCGCCTCCGCCCCCGCCGTGGTGACGATGTTCCAGCCGGCGCGCCCGCCCGACACATGGTCGAGCGAGGCGAAGCGGCGGGCGAGGTTGAAGGGCTCGTTGTAGCTCGTCGAGGCGGTGGCGATGAGCCCGATCCGTTCGGTGACCGCGGCCAACGCCGTCAGCAGGACGGTCGGTTCCAGCTTGCTCGACGGACGCCGCCCCGGGTCCCCGAAGAGCACCGGGCTGTCGGCGAGGAACACCGAGTCCAGCTTGCCCCGTTCGGCGATCCTGGCCAGGTTCTGGTAGTGCGCGATGTCGGTGCCGCCCCGGGCCGGGCTCTCGGGCAGCCGCCACGCCGCCTCGTGATGCCCCACCGACATCAGGAACGCGTTGAGGTGGAGATGCTTGCGGACGGGCGTACCGGCCGGAGTGCGGCCGGAGGCGTGCTCAGACGTTCGGGACATGGGGCTTCTCCTTCGGGGAGTCGTGCGGGGCGGCGGACGGCGTCGTCACGCCGAGCGCGGTGAGCAGGGCGTCGCGGTACTCCTGGAACCGGGGATCGCGTCGGCTGCGGGGCGTGGGCAGGTCGATCGGCATGTCGAGCGAGATCAGGCCGTCCTCCAGGACGAGCACCCGGTCGGCCAGCTCGACCGCCTCGTCGACGTCATGGGTGACCAGCAGCACCGCCGGCCGGTGACGCTCGTAGAGTTCGCGCAGCAGACCGTGCATCTTGATCCGGGTCAGCGCGTCGAGCGCGCCGAACGGCTCGTCGGCCAGCAGCAGTTCGGGATCGTGGACGAGCGCCCGGGCGAGAGCGGCCCGCTGCTGCTCCCCACCGGAGAGCTCGTGCGGCCAGGACCGGTCGCGTCCGGCGAGCCCGACCTCCTCCAGGGCGGTCAGGCCACGCTCCCGGGTGCCCGGGCCGCGCAGTCCGAGCACCACGTTGTCCAGCACGCGCAGCCAGGGCAGCAGGCGCGAGTCCTGGAAGGACAGCGACACCCGCTCGGGTACGACGAGTTCACCCGTCCCCTCCACGCCGTGGTCCAGTCGGGCCACCGCGCGCAGCAGCGTCGACTTGCCGGAACCGCTGCGCCCGAGCAGCGCGGTGAACTCGCCCTGCGCGAGGTCCAGATCGATGTCCTTGAGCACGGTGCGCTCGCCGAAGCGGCGGACGAGTCGCCGGGTGCGGACGGCCGGTGGTGCCTTGGTCAGCCCGCCAGGGTGCGTCGCCACGACAGGGCCCTCCTCTCGATGGCGCGGACGAGGGCGTCGGAGGCGAAGCCGAAGACTCCGTACGCCACCAGGCCCACGACGATCACGTCGGACTGGGCGTACTGCTGGGCCTGGAACATCATGTAGCCGATGCCGCTGGTGGCGTTGATCTGCTCCACGACGATCAGGCCGAGCCAGGACGAGGTCACGCCGAGGCGCAGGCCCACGAAGAACCCCGGCAGCGAACCCGGGATCACGACCTTCCGCACGAACCGCCACCGGCTCAGCCGCAGCACCTCGGCCAGCTCCACATGGCGGCTGTCGATGCCGGTGAGCGACGCGTACGTGTTGATGTACATGTTCACGGCCACGCCGAGGGCGATCACCGTGACCTTCATGTCCTCACCGATGCCGAGCCAGAGGATCAGCAGTGGCAGCATCGCCAGGGACGGGATGGCCCGCTTGATCTGCAGAGGCCCGTCGACCAGGTACTCACCCGTGCGGCTGAGACCCGCCACGACGGCCAGTGCGACGCCGGCGACGACGCCGAAGAGGAGGCCGAGCCCCGCGCGCTGGAGGGAGATGAGCACGTTGCCCTGGAGCCGGCCGTCCGCCACCAGTTCCACGGCGGTGGAGACCACGCTCCACGGGTGGGACAGGATGCGGGGGTCGAGCACCCCGGCGGACGAGGCGGCCCACCAGGCGGCGAGGAGCAGGGCCGGCCCCAGCAGTCGGCCGAAGGGCACCGGGCGGCCCGGGCCGAGGCGTCGTCCTCTGCCGTCACCGCCCTTGCCCGCCCTGCGACCGGTGCCGCCGCCGGTGCCGGGCGGAAGGGTTCCGCCGGCCTCCGGAGGGGTGAACGGCTTCGTCACGCGCGCCGTGCGGGGGGCGTCGGCCACGTCGAGCCCGCGGGAGGTACGCGCGGGGGTCAGTGCCTCGGTCATGTCGTTCCCTCCCGGTACCGGGCGTCGACGGCCTGGGCCGCCAGGCCTTCGAAACGCCGGTCGAAGAGCTGCGTCACGTCGAAGCGGGGGACGAAGCCGCCCTCGGCCAGCAGATCCGCGGTCTCCTGCTCCCAGCGGATCGCCTCGTCCCAACGCGCCGGGAAATGCGGCTTGTTGAGCGAGGTCACGATGCGCTTGCCGTCCTCGCGGCTGACCCCCTGGTCCTTGACGTAGTACGCGTCGATCCAGCGGTTCGTGTTCTCCCAGGCCCATACCGAGCCCCGGGCCCAGAGCGGAACGAAGCTGCGTACCGCCGCGGCCTTCGCGGGATCGTCCAGGACCTCCGACGGAGCCCACAGCACCGTCAGCAGGTCGACGACGTCGGTGCGCACGTCCCGTGCGCCGTCCTTGCGGTACTGCGCCAGGTACTTGGTGAGCGTCGGCTCGCCCAGCGGGGCGACGTCGACCTGCTTCGACTGGAGAGCGGTCAGGAACTGGGTACTCGGCAGTGCCACCAACTGGACGTCCTTCGTGGACAGTCCGGCCTTCTTCAGGGCGCGCAGGACGACGACGCCCTGCGCCTGGCCCTGTGAGAACGCGACCTTCCTGCCCCGGAAGTCCTCCACCTGCCGGATGGGGGAGCCGGGTGCCGTGGCGAAGACATAGGTCGGCTTCCGGCGCAGCTGCACCGCCACGATGCGGGCCGACACCCCGATGGCGTGGGCCTGGATCGGAGGGATTCCGGCATTCGTCGCCAGATCGATGGAACGCGCCCGGAATCCCTGGATGATGTCGGGACCCGCCGAAAGGTTCGGCCATTCGGAGACCGTGAACGGCAGTTCCTTCAGCAGCCCCGACTCGGCGAACTGGATGCGCGAGGTGCGTACGGCAACGGAAAGCGACGTACCCGAAGGCGGAGGAGCCGTGGAAAGAGCCTTCACGGAGGTGGAATGCGCGGTGGGATTCGGCGGCGGCGCGCATCCGGCGACACCGAGGGCCGTCCCGCCGGCGAGGGCGAGGAATCCTCTGCGGCCCAGACGGGATGGGGCGGGGATGGGTGACATGGTGATCCTGTTCCGAAGAAGTGCGGCAGGGACGGGGAGGATGTGGGGACAGGGGCGGGATTCAGATGGAGAGATAGGCGCCGTCGTGGAAGAGAAGGGGGCGTCGGCCCGGCTCCTGCCACGACTCGAGGACACGGGCCACCACGATCCGGTGGTCACCCGCGGGCACCAGGTCCTCGATGCCGACCCGGAGCCAGCCGGCGACGTCCGAGAGGACCGGCTCCCCCTCGGGGAGGCGCCGCCAGGAGGTGGGGGCGGCGAAGCGGTCGATGCCGCTGGTCGCGAAGCGCCTGGCCAGATCCTCCTGGTCGGACCCGAGGAAGTGGATGACGGCGGTACGGGCCCGCTCGACGTGCTGCCAGGAGGACGACTTCGTGGCGACGCCGAAGGAGACGAGCGGGGGAGCCAGGGACAGGGAGGTGAGCGACGTGGCGGTGAAGCCGACGGGGCCGTTGCCGGCGTCGGTGGCGATCACGACGACCCCGGCCGGATAGGCGCGGAAAGCCTGCTTGAAACGGTCGGGGGCGAGATCCGCCGCGGGGTGCGAGGACAGGGAGACGGACACATTTCCTCCATGACGAAGAAGGGCATGGCGGGACGACAGGGGGATACGCGGGGAAAGGGAACGTCAGGCCGGCATCCCGAGAAAGGGCATCCCGAGAAAGGGCATCCCGAGAAAGGGAAGGGAGCAGCGACGACTCGGAAGAACACGGAAAAGAGCGGCCGCGGGCCCGCGAGGGCGGATCAGGGCCTGTTCACAGGAAGCTGCGGGAAAGCGTCAACAGCGCTTTCCGGCGTGCCTTCCGACGCGGAACGCGTCGGCGCGGTCGGTACAGTCGGTTCCCGGGAGGGAGAGCGGCAGGGGGCGACAGCGTCGTGCCGTGGTGGGCACGATCTGCGGAATCCCTCGCCTGCTGCTCATGAATCCATTTTCCGATCTGCGCTCCGGCCCGGTCAACAATGCAACTCTCTGAATTAAGTCGGACTTTCGGGCGACGCGCGGGCCGCGCCCCTGCCCGCTCCCCCGAGCCCGCCTGCTCGCCCCGTCCACGCCGCCCCGCCTCCGTCAGGAGACGGCGGGCAGCGCCGGCCAGGGCCCGAGCGGATCGTCGTAGAGCGCGCCCAGGGCCACGGCGGGCCCCGCCGTCGCCAGTACCGACCCGGTGAACGAACTCGGCACGACCCGGTGTTCGGGGTCGTCACAGACCCACGACCGCTCGGCCACCTCGGCCCGAAGCGCGGCGAGGCACTCGGGCAGCCGCCCCGCGCCCGGTTCGACGACGACGAGCACCTCCGGGTCGAACATGTCCAGGAGCACGGCCGCCGCCCGTCCCACGAGCCGAGCGCGACGCAGGAACAGCTCCCGCGCCGTCGCGTCCCCCGCCAGCGCCCGTTCCAGCAGCGCGGGGAAGGAGGTCACCGGCAGCCCCGCCGCCACGGCCCGCCGCACCATCTCGGGCTCCGACACCTCGGCCTGGAGGCACCCGGGGACACCGCACACGCAGGACGACGAGCCGCCGTCACCGGCGCCGACGGGGAGATGGGCGACGTTCCCGGCTCCCGAACGAGGGCCCTGATGCACGGCGCCCGCCGACACGAAGGCCGCGTCCACCACCGCCCCCACGAAGAGCAGCACCGCGCTCTCACGTGTTCCGGCCTGCCCCACCAGCTGCTCCGCCCGGGCCAACGCCCGGGCGTGGCTGTCGACATGAACGGGAAGCCCGGTCGCCTCGGCGAGCACGCTCCGTACGGCCACATCGCGCCAGCCCAGTTGCGGGTGCCGCACCACCACGCCCGCCTCCGGGTCGACCCAGTGCCCGGTGGCCGCGCCCAGGGCGAGGACGGTCCTGCCCGCGCCGTGCGCCGCCACGAGCCCGGGCAGCCGCTCCGCCAGACCCCCCAGTACCCGCCCGGGATCCGTCACGTCGTGCGGACGCCGCTCCTCGGCGACGATCCGGCCGCTCAGGTCCATCAGCGACAACGTCGCGTGGGTGACGGCGATATGAGCGCCCGCCACCAGGTACCGGCCCGCGTCGACCTCCACCGGGACATGGGGACGGCCCAGACCGCGCGGCCCCGTGGTCTCCTGGCGCTCACGGATCAGCCCGCGGCCGAGCAGTACGCCGCAGTGGCCGCTCACGGCGGCGGGGGAGAGCCCGGTCAGCCGGGCCACGGTGCTCCGTGCCACCGGCCCGTGGTCGAGGATGGCCCCCATCACCGCCCCGGCTCCCGACGCACGGCGTGCGGCCGGGACCGAGGGCGGGATGTCCGCGCGTCGCAGGGGCGCGGAACGTCGAACTGCGGTGGGTGATGAACTCTCCACGGGGGGCCTTCCCGGTCCTGTGCGGCGGCGCGGACGACCGGCTCCGGAGGTCGCCGTAGCGGCAGGACGGAGCCGTCGGGGGCGCTCCGTCGAGGATCGGAGGGAACGCCACTTTCAGGGGGCGCGCGGCGCGGGGCACGAAGAGAGGGGGAGATGCCGTCCGGAGCCGGACTCCGGACGGAGAACGGGAATCAGATCCCGGTCGGAGAGGGGAAACCCCGCTCCGTGCCCACGCCGTGGTTCACGACCGCTGACATGCGGCAGAGCACACACGCTTCAGGTCGACATGACCTCGAGTGGTGAGAAGCGCGGATCGGTGCATGGCGCGCAACATAGCCGCGAGCGCACAAGCCGGTCAAACCTTTGCCCATATGGTGGACGGATCGTCCCGAGGTATGGGCACCGCCTGTCCGCGGGCGTGAGGGCGAGCGGCGGGCGGACGAGTCGCGGGGTGCGTCGCTCGTCCGCCCGCGGCTCAGCGTGGCACCGTGTTCAACAGGGCGAGTTGTTCGCCGGCGCTCCTCTCGACGGCCTCGGCCAGATCCTTCGCGTCGTCGGCCGAGCCGGAGGCGCGTTCGCCGGCACAGAGCGACCGGACCTGGGCCAGATGGGCGCGCATGCCGTCCAGGAAGAGCCGGCCGAGTTCCTCGCCGGTGCTCGTGGCGGCCTTCTCGAGGGTGTCGAGGGGGACCATCCCCGGCATGTTGTGCCCCTCGTGGGGGCGGGTGTCGGGAACCCCGGAAAGCTCCAGGAGGCCGCGCAGTCGCTCCAGTTCGCCCTTCAGCTTCGATTCCGACGTGGTCGCCGGCCCGGTCAGGGCCGGGTCGGTGGTCCGGTCCGCCGTGAGGGCGGCGAGTCGCAGGGCCCGCTCGTCCATGGGAATCATCAGCTGGATCCAGGCGGTGTCGGTGGTGTTGAAGGCCACCGCGCGCGGCGGGCCGGCCACCGGCTGCTGGGTGCAGCCGGTGACCAGCACGGCCGCGAGCAGTGCCGCCGCGGTCCGCGGGGTCAGAACGTTCCGGCGGAGTTGCACTTGGCCCTCTGTGTGATGCAGTCCTTCACCCGCTGTCCCAGGGCCGCGTCGTCCCAGGCGTTGAAGAAGTCGCCGTGGATGGAGGACGCCAGGCCCGAGGAGAGCGAGAAGCCGGCCGTGCCGCCGCTGGTCGGGTAGCCGATGACGAAGGAGACGGACGGAATGGCGATCGGGTGGTCGCCGCCGCAGGTGCCGTTGTAGGTGAAGGCCACATGCGACTTGTGATCGGGGCTGTCGAGGTGCTTGCCGTCCCAGCAGTCCGGGAAGAGCAGCTGGTACACGAGCTTGGCGGTCGGGGCGCACACCGGCCAGTTGCCGTCGGCGCTGCGGCCGATCTCGCCGCCCTCACCGGCGCAGAAGAACTGGTTGACCGAGCCGGCCGGGGTGGGCACCTGCGACTTGGCGTTGCCGGCGATCATGCGGAAGCCCTGGGGGAAGGGCACCGTCGCGGAGGGGTCGGGGAGCCGGGAGCCGTAGTAGACGATGACGCCTTCGGGTTCTACGGCACGGCCTCCTTCGTAGAGGGTCGGGATCCAATAGGCGGACAGGTCCTCGGCGGGGGTACAGCTGGTGCCGGTGTGGGCCCGCAGGCTCTGGGGCGTGGTGAACGCGTCGGTGCTCCGGTTGCCGAAGAAGCTGTGCATGTGGGACGCGCCGGGCAGGCCGGGGACGACGATCGGGTCGTCCGGCTCGGAGTGGCTGTAGGCGCAGGTGGCGTTGAACTCGGGCACGCGGACCGTGCCGGCCGGAACCGCGGCCGGTGTCATCGCCCGGAACCGCGCGAGCTGGGCGTTCCACGCGGCCTGGTCGACGGCGACCCAACCGGGGGTGCCGCCGTCACCGCTGCCGAAGGAGAACCAGTTGATGTTGACGAAGTCGCCCGGCGTGGAGCCGCGGAGCAGGGCGAACACCGTCTGCGGTCCGGTGAGGTGCGTGGCGACGTCGGCGGTCCGGGTCGCCCAGTTCTGCCAGCCGCCGGTCGAGGAGACGGGGAGTCCGGCGAGGAGCGGTCCGGTCGGCGATCCGGTACGCAGCTCCACGGTGCCGGTCCCGGTGGCGGAGGCGACGCGGGCCGAGACCGTCAGGGGGCCGGCGGCGCCGAGGTCGACGCCGTCGAAGCGCATCCAGTCGCCGTCGGCGAGGTAGGCGGCGTTCTGTCCGCCGCCGGTGTCCGAGGTCGCCTCCACGACCACGCCGGACTGGGCGGCGAAGGACTCGGCCTGGACGAGGACGGTGGCGGCCCAGGCGGGCCGGGAGGCGAGGGTGATGCTGAGGGCGGCGGCCAGGACGACCGCCAGCGCCCCCGCCATGAGGGTGTAGAGGGGTAAGGCATGTCTGCGCATGTCACTTCCTTACGGACGTGGGGTGCGGGGTGGAGGGCCGGCTACTGGTAGACGCGCACGTAGTCGACGAGCATCTTCGAGGGGAACGGTGTGGTGGAGTCGGTCGGGCCGGGCCAGTCGCCGCCCACCGCGAGGTTGAGGATCATGTAGTGCGGGTGGTCGAAGATCCACGGCCCCCGGGTCCGCTCCACCTGCTCCTTGTCGAGCGTGAGGACGGTCCGTCCGTCGAGGCTGTAGACGATTCCCTTGCTGGTCCAGTCGGCCGTGAAGGTGTGGAAGTCGTCGGAGAAGTCGGCGTCCTGGGGCAGCCGGTACGGAGCGCCGATCCCGCCGGCGCCGTTGTAGGCGGGGGCGTGGACGGTGGAGTAGGCGGTCTTCACGTCCTTGCCGAGGATCTCCATGATGTCGATCTCCCCGTTGTACGGCCACGGCCGGCCGGTCAGGAAGTCGCCGCCCATCATCCAGAAGGCGGGCCAGAGGCCGTTGCCCTTGGGCACCTTGACGCGGGCCTCGACCCGTCCGTAGGTGAACTGGAAGGTGGCGCCCGTGTTCATCCGGGCCGAGGTGTACTGGCAGGTGGTGCTGCCGGTCAGCGGGTCGGGCGGGCATCCCTGGCCCGGGGTCGCCTCCTTGCGCGCCTCCATGACGAGGTGGCCGGCTCCGTCCAGCGCGGCGTTGCGGTGGTCGGTGTAGTACTGCAGCTCGGCGTTCTGGCCGGTGCCCGGGTCGGCCCGCCATTTCGCGGGGTCGGGCCCGGCCCCGGCGGCGCCGTCGAACTCGTCGCTCCACACGAGCCGGGGCGGGTTCGCGGGATCGGCCGGCGGCTGCGGGGCGGGGATCGGCGCGCCGCCGGTGCCGTACACCTGGAACTCCCACAGGGAGTAGCCGTAGGCGGTGGCGCGCTCCGTCCCGTACATCCGGACGTGGCGGCCGGTGCCGGAGACGGTCAGGGTCTGCTTGAAGCCCGTGCCGGCGGTGGTCGAGTAGATCGGCGTCCAGTCGGTGCCGTTCGGGGAGACCTGGATCTGGAAGGACTTCGCGTAGGCGGGGTCCCACTGGAGGACGACCTTGTGGATCTGGGCGGTCGCGCCCAGGTCGACGGAGATCCAGCCGGGGTCGGTCCAGCCGGTGGTGGGGCTGGTGGCCCACCGGGAGGCGGGGTCTCGGTCGAACGCCCGGGCCGGGGTGCACTCCCAGCAGTTGGAGTCGGCCTGGGAGGAGGAGGCCGCGCCCGACCGGCCGTACGAGAGGAGGGTGTCCCCGCCGCCGGGCTGGTCGCCTTCGGTGGTCCGCACGGCGAACGACCAGAGTGAGTAGCCGTAGCCGGTGGCGCGCTGGGTCGCGGCGAGCCGGACGTAGCGGCCGGTGCCGGTCACGGTCAGGTCCTGGGTGCCGCCGGTACCGGTGGTCGTCTCGTGGACCGTGGTCCAGGTGGCGGCGTCGTTCGACACCTGGATCCGGAAGGCCTTGGCGTAGGCGGCCTCCCAGGCGAGTGCCACTCCGCAGACGTTCTTCGAGGAGCCGAGGTCGATCCGGATCCACTGGTCGTCGGAGAACTCGCTGGACCAGCGGGTGCCGGGATCGCCGTCGACGGCGTTCTGGGCGCCGAAGGGGCCCTCCGTGCTGGACGCCGTGGCGGGCCTGCCGCGAGCGGCGTCAGCGCTGCCGCAGACGGCGGCGGCGTGGGCGGGTGGGTCGGGAAGTGCGGTGAGGCTGAGCAGGGTGGCCGCGACGGCGACGAGTAAACCGAGGCGGCGGAACAGTGGAGGCACGGCGGCTCCTCAGGAAGGGGGGAAGTCGGGGGAGCGCTCCCTGAGGGGTGAGAATGGGCCGGTCCGGAACGACTGTCAAGGGCTTGGTTCACGGGCCTGAAACGCTGTGGACTTCGCCGTGTTGCTCGATGGAGCGGTTTCTCGGAAGGCGGGGACGGTGGCTCCTGGCAGGCCGGAACGCGTCCTGCCAGGGCAAAGAACTCCGGTGTGCGCAGCGGGCGATCACCGCGATCCGCTGCAACGGCGTGTCCGAGAAGTGGCGTTGACACGACCGTCGCCCGGACGACATCCTCGTCGGAAAACGCTCCCCGAGGCCCCCGGGCACCGCCGACCGAAACGGACTGGGATGAAACGACCCACGCTGGAAGTGGTCGCCGCGCGCGCGGGGGTGTCCAAGTCGAGCGTCTCCCGCGTCGTCAACGGCGAGTCGACGGTGGCACCGGAGATTCGCGACGTCGTCATGCGGGCCGTGCGCGAGCTCGGATACGTGCCCAACGCCGCCGCCCGGAACCTGGTGACCCGCAGGACCGACGCCGTGGCCGTGGTCGTCTCCGACCCCCCGCAGGGCGTGGTCTCCGACGATCCCCTGTTCGCGACGGTCGTCCGCGCCGTCAGCAGGGAACTGGAGGCCGCGGGCAAACAGGTCGTCCTCATGCTCGCCGAGTCCGACCGGAGCCGCGCCCGGGTGGAGCAGTACGTCGCCGGCGGGCACGTGGACGGCGTCATGCTGATCGCCCTGCACGGTGCGGATCCGCTGCCGGCCGCGCTGGCCAGGACGGGCCTGCCCACGGTCTCGTTCAACCGCACCAACGCGCCGGAGGTCCCGTACGTGGGGCTGGACAACGCGAGCGGCGCGGCGCTTGCGGTCCGGCACCTGCTGGAGCGCGGCCGGCGCCGGATCGCCGTCATCACCGGCCCGCTGGAGCTCTACGAGTCCCGGGAACGCCTGGACGGCTACCGGGCCGCTCTGCGCGACACCGGGCGCCGGTCGATCGTCGCGCTGGGCGACTTCACCAGGGTCTCCGGAGCGGAGGCCATGCGGCAGCTCCTGGACGACGACCCGGCGCTGGACGCGGTGTTCGCGAGCAACGACCTCATGGCGATCGGAGCACTGCGCACCCTGCGGGAGGCCGGGCGGCGTGTCCCCGAGGACGTCGCCGTCGTCGGTTTCGACGACATCGAGGCCGCCGCCTACACCACTCCCGCGCTGACGTCCGTACGCAGCCCGATGGCCGACCAGGCCCGGGCGACGGTCCGGCTGCTGCTCGGTCTCATCGAGGGCGGCCCGAAGGAGCCGGTGATCATGCCGAACGAACTCGTGGTCCGCGAGTCGACCTGATCACGACGGCCGGGCGGTCTCCCCGGCGAGCGTCCGGTGCAGCGCGGCCAGGCCGTCCCGGTAGATGCCGTGGAACAGTGCCACGGCCTCGTCGTCGCCGACGCCGTCCGGGGTGAACGTGCCCGACCACTCCACCCGGGCCGTGTCCTGCCCGGGTACCGCGTGCACGGTGAGGGTGGAGCGGTAGCCGGTGACGGGGAACGGGGCGCTGAGGATGGAGTATCCGTAGCTCCGCGCGTCGTTGTCGAAGGACTCCAGACGCTCGACGATGACGCCGCCGTCCTCGTTCACGAGGGTCCGGACGCGCCCGCCCTCGCCGAGCGTGCTGGTGGGGATGTACGGCAGCCAGTCGGGAAGGGAGTCGAAGCCGCCGATGAGCTGCCAGGTGCGGTCGGGGGATGCGGGGACGTCGAGGGACGCGGTCGTGGTGGCCACGGAGATCTCCTGAGGCGTTGTCGGTGGAAGTGGTCGGTGAAGGCCGTCGGTGGAGCGGTGGAGCGGTGGGAGTGGGTGGAGCGGGTCAGGCGGTGGGGACGGGAGCGTTCCGCGCGACGAGGCCCTCCGCGCGCAGGTCGTCCCAGAACGCGCCGGGCACCGTCTCGCCGAGCGCCGCGACATCCTCCGCGATACGGCCGGGCTTCGTGGCGCCCGGGATCGCGGCGACGGTGGCCGGGTGGGCGAGGGAGAACTGCAGCGCGGCGGCCTTGATGCCCACCCCGTGCCGCGCGGCGACGGCCTTGATCCGCTCGACCCGGTCGACGACGGCGGCGGGGGCCTTCCGGTACTCGAAGTGCGTTCCTCCGGCGAGGATTCCCGAGCTGTACGGGCCGCCGACGACGATGTCGACACCCTGGGCGGCGGCCGCCGGAAGCAGCCGCTCCAGGGCCCGGTCGTGGTCCAGGAGCGTGTAGCGGCCGGCCAGCAGGAAGGCGTCGGGCTTCGGCTCGTCCAGGTCGAGGGTGAGCTCCAGCGGCTCCACTCGGTTGACGCCGAGGCCCCACGCCTTGATGACACCCTCCTCGCGCAGCCGCTGGAGGACACGGAAGGCACCGGTCCGCGCCGTCTCGTAGGCGGCCAGCCACTCGTCCCCGTAGAAGTCCTGAGCGACGTCGTGCACCCACACGATGTCGAGGCGATCGGTCCTGAGGCGCTTCAGGCTGTCCTCGACGGAGCGCAGCGTGGCGTCGGCGCTGTAGTCGTTGACCATCCGGTTGGGGCGGCCGTGCTCGAAGAGGCCGCCCTTCTCCCCGAGGTCACGGGCGGCCGGGTCCTCGATCTCGTCGAGGACGAGGCGGCCGACCTTGGTGCTGAGGACGAACGCGTCACGAGGGTGCTGGGCGAGGACCTCGCCCAGACGGATCTCGGAGAGTCCCGCGCCGTAGAAGGGGGCGGTGTCGAAATAGCGGATGCCCCGGTCCCAGGCCGCCTCGACGGTGGCGGCGGCCTCCTCGTCGGGGATGGCGCGGAACATGTTGCCGAGCGGCGCGGTGCCGAAGCCGAGGGAGCCGGGAAGGAGGGATGCGAGAGTCACGGAAGACCCTTTCATGAGGGGAGATGCGTTTTAGTGCCAGATCAGGCGATTCGTCTGCTGAACCGCCGATGCGTCTGCCTTGTGCCTCCGAGGCTAGGATCTCCATATGAGACTGTCCAAGACTCACTCGGACTCACTTCAGACCTTTGAGGTCCCACATGCTTGACCTGCGACAACTCCGCTATTTCGTGATCGTCGCCGAGACCGAACACGTCGGCCGCGCCGCCGAGCGGCTGCACATCTCCCAGTCGCCCCTCAGCAGACAGATCGCCCAGCTCGAGAAGAACCTGGGCCTCACGCTCTTCGAGCGCAGTCAGCAGCGCATCAGGCTGACCTCTGACGGCCATGTCTTCCTGACCGAGGCCCGCGCCCTGCTGCGTCACGCCGACCGGCTCGAGAACCTCGGCCGACGGCTCGGCCGGGGCGAGGAGGGCGGACTGTGCATCGGTTACGTGGCCGAGGCCATGCACACGGGTGTCCTGCCCACGGCCCTGCGCACCCTGCGTGAGGAGCGGCCGGGGATCCACGTGGCGCTGTACGACCAGGAGACGGCCGAGCAGTTCGAGGGCCTGCGCCAGCGGAGCCTGGACATCGCCCTGGTGCGCACACCGCCGCCCGAGGACGATCCGGACCTCGACGCCTCGGCCCTGCTGCGGGACCCGCTGCTGCTCGCGCTGCCCGCGGACCATCCCCTCGCGGATCGCGCGGAGCCGACGCCGGACGAGCTGGACGGTGAGCCGTGGATCGCGGTGGGGGATCCCCGGGAACCCGGCCGGCGCGACACCTTCGTGGCGTCGTGCACCTCCTCCGGCTTCACTCCCGACATCCGTCTCGACGCGGCCGATCCGCTGACCGCGCTGGGCCTCGTCGCCTCGGGCCTCGGCCTCGCGCTGATCCAGCGGAGCATGATGCGCGGCGCCACCGAAGGCGTCGTCGTGCGCGAACTCCCCTGGTACGGCGGATCGGTGCCGCTCTGGGCGGCCTGGCACCGGGTCGACCTGCGGCCCGTGGTGGCGTCGTTCCGCGAGACGGTGCTCACCGGACACGAGGCCTCCTCCGGCCCGGACGCCTCCGTCTGAACGCCGGACGCCTCCGCCTGAACGCCGGACTCCGAAGCCTCCGGCCGTCGTGGCACTTTCGTTCCTGTTCCCCTTACGCGCCGGGGTATTTGCCCCTAGCCTCACCACTGCCCGCAAGTTACCAGCCGGTCAATGAATCGTTGGCGGGCGCACTGAGCCGGGGGTCGACATGAGTTCCGCACAGCACCTTCTCGAAAGCCGCCCGCTGTCCGTGGCGCACATCTTCCTCTCGAGGATCCGGGCCACGCCGGACGGGGAGGCCTATCGCTACCCCGTGGCGGCCGACCACGGCGCTCCCGGCACCGAGGAGTGGCGCTCCATGACGTGGGCGGGGGCCGGGGAGCGCGTGAAGGCGATCGCGGGCGGTCTGCTCGCGCTCGGACTGGGGCCCGAGGAGCGGGTGGCCATCTCCTCCTCGACCCGGGTGGAGTGGATCCTCGCCGATCTCGGCGTGATGTGCGCGGGAGCCGCCGCGACCGCCGTGTACCCGAGCACGAACGCCGACGAGACGGCGTACATCCTCGCCGACTCCGGCAGCAGGGCGATCTTCGTCGAGAACGCCGAGCAGCTGGCCAAGGTCGCCGCCCACACGGAACGCCTGCCAGGGCTGGACCACGCGATCCTCTTCGACGCGGACGGGGACATACCCGAGATCACGGGGGTGGACGTGCTGACCCTCGCCGAGCTGGAGAGGCGGGGCTCGGCCCACCTGGCCGAGCATCCGGACGCGATCGAGACGACCGTCGCGGCCGTGAGGCCGGATCAGCTCGCCACCCTGATCTACACCTCCGGAACGACCGGCCGCCCGAAGGGCGTGCGCCTGGTGCACGACTGCTGGTCCTACCAGGGCGTGGTCCAGGAGGTCACCGGGCTCGTGCGTCCCGACGACGTGCAGTTCCTGTGGCTGCCGCTGTCCCACGTCTTCGGCAAGGCCCTGATCTCCGGTCAGCTGACGACCGGTCACGTGGTCGCGGTCGACGGGCGGATCGACCGCATCGTCACCAATCTGCCCGCCGTCCGCCCCACCGTGATGGCATCCGCGCCGAGGATCTTCGAGAAGGTCTACAACGGCATCGCCGCCAGGGCGCGGGCCGAGGGCGGAGCCAAGTACAAGATCTTCCTCTGGGCGGCGAAGGTCGCCCGCGACTACGCCAGGACCGGCCAGGAGCAACGGGTCGCGACGGGAACGAGCAGGATCCCGCTGGGACTCGCCGTGCAGCACGCCATCGCCGACAAGCTGGTGTACGGCAAGATCCGCGCGGCCTTCGGCGGCGCACTGCGCGGCAGTGCCTCGGGCAGCGCCGCGCTCGCCCCGGAGATCGGCTATTTCTTCGCCGGCGCGGGCGTGCCCGTGCTCGAAGGCTACGGCCTGACGGAGACCAGCGCGGCCTGCACCGTCAGCCCGCCCGACGACTACCGCGTCGGCACGGTCGGCCGGCCCCTGCCCGGCACCGAGGTCCGCGTCGCCGAGGACGGGGAACTCCTCCTGAGGGGGCCGGGCGTCATGCGCGGGTACCACAACCTGCCCGAGCAGACCGCCGAGGTGCTGGAGAGCGACGGCTGGTTCCGCACCGGCGACATCGGTGAGATCGACAAGGACGGCTTCGTCCGGATCACCGACCGCAAGAAGGACCTGTTCAAGACCTCGGGCGGCAAGTACGTGGCACCCACGGAGATCGAGAGCCGTTTCAAGGCCGTCTGCCCGTACGTCAGCAACATCCTGGTCATCGGCAACGGCCGCAACTACTGCACCGCCCTGATCACGCTCGACGAGGCCGCGATCATGCCCTGGTCGGCAGCCCGGGGCCTCACGGGCGGCGACTATGCCGAGGTCGTCTCCTCGCCGGAGGCGCACGCCCTGATCGACGGCTTCGTCCAGCGCGTCAACGGCGACCTGCAGCGCTGGCAGACGATCAAGAGGTTCACCGTCCTGCCGCGCGACCTCGACGTCGAGCACGGTGAACTCACCCCGAGCCTCAAGGTCAAGCGGCCGTTCGTGGAGCGCGAGTACGCCGAGGTCGTCGAGGCCATGTACGAGGGGGCCCGCGAAGCGTGACGCCCTGACACGTCCCCGTCCGGCCCGGCCGTTCCACGGCCGTGCCGGACATCGCGTCCACCGCGCCGGGACCGCGGTTGCCACGATCGGGTGACGGTGCTCCGGAGCCCGGTTCCCGGCGTCGGGGGCCCCTAGCCTGGTTGTCGATCCACAACCGTGCGGGGGACGAGTGAGATGCGGCTGCGCGACGGGGAGCGGCTCTGGCGCCACGAGGACATCCAGGCGGAGCCCACCGGTTCGTCCGATCGTCGGTGGCGCTTGGTCAGGATGGTCGCGGCCGCCGTACCTCTGTCGATCGTGGTCGGCTCGGGCCGGCCGGACCTCGGGTCGGCCGCCGACGTCCTGCGATGGCTCCTCGCCGTGCTCATCCTGGTGCGTGCGGGAATCGGCGAGCGGCGGATGCGGGCGATCGGCCGGGCGGCGAGGCTGAGCCGCCGCCGCACGGAGGCCGCGCTCCTTCTGGCCGGGACGGGTCTCGCGGCGCTGCTGCCGCCCGGCCGGGCGGCATCCTCCCCGGTGGAGGTGGTGCTGTGCGCGACGGCGGCCTCCGCGGTCACGCTCGTGGGCTGCCTGCACGAGTTCCGCACCTGGCCGCAGGTGCGCGGAGTGTCTTCGCTCCCGGTGCGGGGCTTCGGCCGTCTCCGGGCCTGGTTCTACTACGGCTGGATTCCCGCGCTGGTCGCCGTGGTCCAGCCGGACGCGATCGTGCTGCTGCCCGCGGCGACGGCCATGACCCTCCTGGAGATCGGCTTCGCCCTCGCCGCGCTGCGGGCCGGCGACTGGGCCCTGCGCGCGGACGGAGCGGTGGAGCTCCTGATGGCGCGGGCCGCCCGCGACCGCTTCCCCCGGGGCCTCTTCACGATCGCCCGCGAGCGGTGGTGGGAGACGGTGGCACGTCCACCGCACGAGCCCGATCTGGCGCTGTGGGAACTCTGGTTGCGCCACCGCGAACTGCTCTCCTCCCGCAAGGGATACCCGCTGGTGCCGGTGCTCTGGCGGCCTGTGAGCGCCGTCCCCGCCTCGGAGGAGGAGCCTTGGATCAGCGCCGCCGAGGCGTCCGCCGAGTCGCTGCGCCGGCTCTGCCGCCAGGGCATCGGGCGGGACAACGCCCAGCGCCGCGAACTGGAGACCACGGCACGGATCGTCACGGCGATGACCGCGATGGTCCGCGCGGAGGCGAGCTGCTCCTCGGGGGAGTTCGACTACGCGCTCCGCAACCGCCGCCACGCCGCCGAGCTGTACGCCGCCGCCGGTCTCCACGGGAACGCGGCGGCGGCTCGCTGCCTCGCCGCCGATGTGCTCGTATCGGATCTGAACCGGCGTGAGGAAGCCCTCGAAGAGCTGGCACAGGTCACCGCCCGGCCCGATCTGCCCAGGGCGGTGACCTGTCTGGCCCTGGTGCTGAAGGCGGCGGCGGGCGAGCGGGTGTCGGGGTTGGCCGCCGCCCGCATGATGCCGCTCGACCTGCGCAGCGCCGCGGGACTGTTCGACGAACTGCCGACCTGGCTGCCGTTCGGCAGCCACTACCCTCAGGAGATCGCGTTCGTACGGTTGGTCGAGCAGCGCTTCGCCGCCGTGGCCGACACGCTCGGACCGGGACTTCCGGCCCTGGCCCGGGCGCGCGGTATGTACTCCACCTTCCTGGATCTCTACGACATGCCCGCCGCCCACGATCTGCGGCAGGCGCTGCAGCGCGCCCGGGAATGCCAGGAGGCCGGAGCCCCCGCCGCCCGGGACATCGCCGAAGAGGTGGTCGCCGCCGCCCGATCCACCGGCGATCTGCCGAACGAGGCGGAGGCCCGTCGCCTGCTGGCCCGGATCGCCGAGGCGGAGCGCCGGTGGGCGGACCTGACCGCCGAACTGCTGGCCGTCGTGGATCTCGTCGAGCGGATGCGGGAACGCGTCGGTGACGGAGACACCCGGATCGAGCTGGACCTCACCCCGTCCTGCGCGCAGCTGATCGAGCTGGTCGTCGACGGGCGGGCTTCCGCCCTCGCCCCGGCCCGGGCCGTCGAGCTGGCCGAACGCAGCCGGTCCCGACTCCTGCTGGAGGTCTTCGGCTCCTCCGTTTCCCATGAACTCCCGATGCAGCTGGCGGAGTTGCGCGACCGGGAGGAGGGAACGGAGCAGGGGCGGGTACGGGAGGGGGTCCTTCCGCGTCCGGGAGGAACCGACTTCGCGCCCCGGGACATCCACCCCGCCCTGCAGCGGCGCCGGCGTGCGGACCGTGAGGCTGTCTGGGCGGAACTGGAGGCCACCGGGCCGCTCGGCGCGGCCTATGTCCGGCACCGGCGCGGAGCACCGGCCACCTTCGAGGAACTGCGCGCGGTGCTGCCACCGGACGTCGTGCTCTGCGAACTCGTCCGCCGCGGACCGCGGATGCTGATCCTGGTGGTGCGCGCCGACCGGCCCGCGCCGACCGTCTTCGCGGTGCCGCTGGACGAGGACCCCGACCTGCTGCGGCCGCCCGCGCCGGACGGTCCGGCCCGTTGGGGGGAGCCGTTGGAGCCCCTGCTGCGGGCCGTGGCGGAACACTGCGCGCCGGGGGAGACCCTGTGGCTCGTGCCGGACGGCCCCCTGCACGATCTGCCCCTGCACGCGGTGGAAGTGGACGGAACCCCGCTCGGCGAGCGCAATCCGCTCTGCGTCACGCCCAGTGCCTCACTGCTGCGGCACCGGCTCGGTCAGGACCCGGACGCGGGCGTCCGACGGGCGCTGATCATGGCCGACCCGGACGGCGACCTGCCGCACGCCCGGGCCGAGGCCCATCTCATCGGCGGCCTCCTGCCGGACGCGGAAGTGCACACGGGCGCGTCCGCGACCCGTCGCCGGCTCCTCGACCGGCTGAGCTCGGAGTCGTACGACGTGGTCCACCTCGCCTGCCACTACGGCGTCGACAGGACACGGCCCGCCGGATCGGCGGTCCGTCTGGCCGACGCGCGACTGACCGTCGAGGACTTCCTCTCCGTACGGCTCGACGGCTCCCTGGTCGTCGTGAGCGGCTGCGAGACAGGAGCCCAGCAGTACCGGAAGGGCAACGAACTCATCGGCCTCGCCCGGGCACTGCTGTCGGCCGGGGCGAGAGGCGTGATCGTCAGCCAATGGGCCGTCAACGACGTCTCCACCGCTCTGCTGATGGCCGTCCTCTACCGGGAACTCGGACGAGGCCGCCCCGTCGTGACGGCTCTGTCCACCGCGCGGAGCCAGGTGCGCGCCATGAGCTTCCAGGACGCCGTCGAGCAGTGCGAGAGGCTTCGGAGCCTGTCGGCCAACCGGCCCGTCTCCGCCCGGCTGGGGCACGACCTCGCCCAACTGCGGCTGCGGGCCGGTGACTCGGCCGGGGCCCTGGAGGAGATCGCGCGGCTCCTGCCGGAGACCGGTCACGGCACCGAGGAACGCCGTGCCCTGACCGACCTGAGGCGACAGGTCCGGTTCCTGGACGGCCGGCTGGACGCCGACTACGCCCTGCCCGCCTTCGCCTCCCCGTTCTTCTGGGCCCCCTTCACGCTCGTAGGAGACTGGCGATGACTCTCGACCGACTGCCCCTGGCTCCCGTCGCCCCACTGTCCGAGGCGACGGCGGACGGCGGCTACGTCATGACGGTGGACGCGGACGGCTGGCCCACCGCCCTCGGCAGGCTCGACAGCGGAGAGTCCGGTCTTCCGCCGGCCGTGCTGCTGCCCGCACCGATGACCGTGGCGGCTCTGTGCACCGGCGACGGGCTCGACCTGCTGGCCCTCAACCCGTACGGTGCCCTGGTCCACGACGGCGGCCGCACCCTGGGCGTACTGGAACAGCACACCGTCGCCGCCCATCTGGTCGCCCTCGCGGCCCGTGGCACGCTCCGCAACGACATTCCGGCGCCCCTGGACGCCGTCCTCGCCGGCGCCTACTCCACCCCGGTCGCCCGGGTCGTCTGTCACTGCGGCCTGCTCACCACCCTGACCGAGTACGACCCCGACTTCCCGCCGGTCTGCGCCGGACCGGGGCCGGAGGCCACGCCGCATCCGCTGGCCGTCCGGACGGGGTGACCGGTGTTCACCACGACGCTCGGCGAGGCGGCCCAGTTCGCCGGCCGACGGTTCGTCCGCGTCGCCCTGCTGCCCGGCCTGGTCTTCTGCTCCCTGCTCGTCGTCGTCGCGCTGGTCGGCGGAGAACGGCCCCCCGCCGCGGACCTCCGCGTCTGGAAAGCCCAACCAGTCGAGGTCAAGGCACTCCTGGTGGGAGGGTTCCTGACCGCCGTCCTGCTCGTCGCCGCCGTCCTGGAATCGGCCCAGTCCGCCCTGCTGAGATGCGCGGAGGGGTACTGGGGCCGCCTCGCGGACCGGTCGCTCGGCCGGTTCGGACGCCGCTGCCACCGGCAGCGGTTGCTGAGGACCGCCGACGGACCGGCCCAGCTCCTCTACCCCCCGAGATCACGACCCCACGAGGTGAGACCGACCCGACTGGGGAACATCCTCACGGCCGCGGAGCTGTACCCGCGGCTGCGCTACGGAATCGACGCCGTACTCGTCTGGCCCCGGCTGTTCCCGCTGCTCCCGGAAGGGCTGCTCGGCGCACTGGCGACGGCTCGGGCGGACCTGTCCGCACTCCTGGTCCGGGCGGCCCTCTCCTGCGCCTTCGCGGCGCTCGGCGCCGGCTACGTGCTGGTCGGGGGCGGCCCGCCCGCCCTGCTGCCGGGCTGTCTGTGGGGCGGTGTCCTGCTGGCCTGGACGTCCTACCGGGGCGCGCTGAACACCGCGGTGGTGTACGGGCAGCACGTCCGGGTCGCGTTCGACCTGCACCGCGTCGACCTCCTGGAAGCCCTCGGCGAGGAACGGCCCCCCGATCCGGAAGCGGAGCGGGAACGCTGGAGGCGGATCTGCCTCTTCTGGCACCGCGGCATTCCCCTGCACCACGAGACCCCACCGGCCGAGAACCCGCGGACGGCTCCCGAACTCCCCGCCGCGCGGACGGGCCACGGCATCTCTCTCACCCAGGTGACCGTGGCGGCCGCGGCCACCGCCGGACTCGTGGCCTTCTGGGCACCGTACGCCTGAGGCCGGGGTCGCGGTCGCACGCGCGCGGCGGGCACTCGCCACACGGCCACCCCCTCGGGGCGTCCTTCCACCCCGACGAGCTCGGCACGGGCCTCCTCGCCGATGCCCTCACCACCGACCTCCCGCCCGTCGGCTACCCCCGGGCCCTCCGATGGGCCTCGTAGTCGTCCAGCTCGGTGCGCAGGGAGGCGGGACCGGCCGGGGGGTCCTCCTGGACGAGGGTGAGGAAGCTGCTGAGGGGGTGGTGCCGGGGTCGGGCGTCGTAGTCGATGCCCTCGGGGTCCTCGTAGTCGTCGATGCGCTCGAAGGGCACGATGACATAGGGGCGTTCGGACCACGGGTGGCCGGAGGCGGGATCGGGGTCCATCCGCCACCGGGTGCCGCGGGTGCGATTGTGGACTTCGCCGACGTACCAGCAGGCGACCTGGATCCACGGGGTGTGTTCGCGGGCGAACAGGTCGTCGGCGGACGCCACATGTTCCCGGACGAGGGCTTCCAGACGGTCGAGGGAGCCTTCACCGAAGTCCCATCCGCCGCCGTTGCGGCGGTTCCAGTCGTCGAAGCCGCCCTCCTGCTCGCCCAGCCACGCCGTGAGGCGGGGGTTGTCGGCGTGCGCCGTGTCGATGCGCTCGGCGACGGTGTACTCGTCGTCGTCCTCGTACTCCCAGATTTCATTGCTCACAGCAGCTAATCCTAGTCCTCCATATGACGGCAAGATTTTGGAATCTGCACGGAGTTGACACACCCCACGCCGCTGAAACCACGTTGCGCAGGCAAAGTAAGGCCCTAGGATCGGACCGCTTGTGCGGCGCCCACATGAGCAGCGGGGGCCCTGGCGCCGTGCAGCCGGTATCGGACCCGTGGGGCTCCCGGGGGAAAGCACTGTGAAGCCAGCACGAATAGCGCGCCGCTGGCGCGCGCTCAGGAACAGCCTGCTCGCACTCGCCTGTGCCACCGTCGTCACCGTCGCGGGCCAGCCCGTCGGCGGTGTCGCCGAAGCCGCCCCGGCGCCGAAGCTCAAGCCGGGCAAGCGATGCGACCAGATGTACGGGGTGAAGAACGTCCCCACCGGCGGCCTGCCCCAGGGAGACGCCTCCCGCGCGGTGGACCGCTGGGACACCTACGACTACACCAACCCCGGGCTCCAGTTCGACGGTCTCAACCCCACCCGGACCCAGCTGGAGGCGGCGGGCACCGACTACAAGAAGTACGACCACAGCGACCCGAGGCGCATCTACGCCCGCTTCAACGCGCAGAAGCGGTGGACCGACTTCGGCGACTACCTGAAGAAGGTCTACATCCCCAACCAGGGCTACGACGCCCGGGGCAAGGCCTTCATGGCCAAGGTCGTGCGCGAGATGGGGCTGACCGGCCCGGACTGGATCTGCGAGAAGGAGTTCTACTTCACGGACCCCGACACCGGCGAACGCCACCTGCGCCGGCTGGACGCCTACAACAAGCGCAGCCGGGAGATCGTCGAGGTCAAGTCCAACGGCAGCCCCGACGGACGCGAGAAGCCCGCGGACCGGGCCTGGGCCAAGAACAGCGGCTGGCGCTCCTACAAGTACACCTATGTCTTCGCCGAGAACCAGACCCGCGACGCCAAGAACTTCATGAAGGAGCTCAAGGACAGCGCGGGCAAGGACACCCTCGGCCGGGACCGGGTCCGCTCCTACGACTACCAGTCCCACCACAGGGGAGTGCCGCCCAGGGGAACCGAGAACGGACCGTACCGCGCGAACGGTACGACGATGTCACCGGGCAACGGCACCTCCACCGGCTCGCGCGGCTCCGGCAACCAGGTCATCAACCAGTCCCCGGCGAACCCGCAGACACTCAAGGAGCAGCTCGACCGGCTGGGCAGGACCGGCCAGCGGTCCCTGATGAACCGCGGCCTCGGCGGCATCGACTTCACCACCCTCGACCTCCGGTACATCGGCAAGGGCAAGGGCGGCAAGGGACTGGACTACGCGTTCTCCGCCAAGTCGGTGGAGGACGAGTACGCGGCCGGATGGGGCGGCCAGGAGAAGGGCAACCTGATCTCCGACGCGTTCTTCACCTGGCTCGCCCTCGACCCGTCCACGTTCTGGGTGAACCTCAATCCCGACGAGCCGAACCGCATCATCGACGCGGACTTCGGCAGGACCGACGCGGGTCGGGTGCTCCTGGAAGCGGACCTGGAGCTGAAGCACGACATCTTCAAGGCCATGGACCCGGAGACCGACGCGGGCCGCGACTTCATGAACGCCCTGCCCAAGCGCGACGGCTTCCCCTGCTGGGCCGGTTTCCGCTACTGGATCGAGCCGGAGACCGCGGTCGTGCGCGAGCAGGACGGCGGCATCCACATCCTCGACACCCCGCTGAAGCTCTCCACGGTGCCGCAGGAGACCACCACCCAGCCGCCCGGCGGCAAGGGCTGCGACCTCACCGAGGCGGAGACGCAGCAGTCCGACCGTGTCCTCGACCGCTACATCACCCCGCTGGTCTCGGAGAAGGTCAACAACGGCGACTACTACGCCGACCTGCGCCGCGTCTACACCGCCCGCGTCGCCGCCGAGTGGGTCCGGCAGAACGCGGCCGACATGCCCACCGAGTACCGCGGGATCATCAACAGCAACGACGTGAAGCGCTGGCCACTGCGCGCCCCCCACCAGGACTGGACCGGCAAGCAGGTCTGGGAGCGCTACTACAAGGCGTTCACGGAGGGCACCTTCAAGTACAAGTGGTCCAACGGCGAGGACGTCTACGTCTACACCGTGGGCGGCGTCGACTTCTCCAAGCAGCCCAAGGCCAATATGAACCCGGTCCGCTTCCGCACCGAGCAGCGCTACAAGCCGCGCACGGTCGGGTACGCGGTCGACACCCTCGCCGACGATCCGAACAAGCAGGGCTATCTGATGTTCGGCGGGAACAGCGCGGGGCATTCCGAGAGCGGCACTCCCGGTCCCACTCCCACCGGGACCGGGGAGCCGACCCCGGCCCCCACTCCGACCGCTACGGGGAAGCCGACACCGACCCCGTCGGGTCCGGCACCGACGACCAGCCAGTCGCCCGGTGCCACCCCGCCGCCCGGCCCGAAGGACCCCGGCGGCGACCTCGCCGACACCGGCAGCAGCACCCCCGTCGGCCTGATCGGCGGAATCGCGGCCGCCGCGATCGTCGCGGGCGGCGCACTTGTCTGGTGGCGTCGGCGCCGGGCGAACACCGGCGGCTGACCGGCTGATCGGCGACCTGCCGACCGGCTGACCGGCTGATCGGCGACCTGCCGACCGGCTGATCGGTGCCGCACCAGGACAGGAGAGGGGCCCTTCCCGCACGGGGGAGGGCCCCTCGCGCACCTGCCCGGGCTGACAGGCGCCCCAGCCGCGGCCGCCCGCCGTCCGCCGTTTGCTGTTCGCTGGTTGCCGTCAGGCGTCGGCCGCGGCACGTCGGATCGCGTCGAGGGTGCGGCTCACGTCCTCGTCGGTGGTCGACCAGTTGCTGACGGAGATCCGCATCACGCGCCTGCCGTGCCAGGTGGATCCGCTGATCCACGCCGTGCCGTCGTCGAGCAGCCGGGCGAGGACCCGGTCCGTACGCTCGTCGTCGCCGAACCCGGCGCAGACCTGTGTGAACGCCACGTCGTTGAGTATCGTCGCGCCCTCGATCGCGGCGATGCCGGTGGCGAACGCGGAGGCATGGCGGCACAGCCGCTCGACGAGCCCGGCGACGCCGGAACGGCCGAGTGACCTGAGGGCGGCCCACACGGTGAAGGCTCTGCCCCGGCGGGAGAGCTCGGGCACCTTGTCGATGGGGTCGCCGTGTTCGTGCTGGATGAGGTAGTCGCCCCGCTGTCCCATCGCCGCCCGGAGCGCGGAGCCGTCACGCACGATCGCGAGTCCGCAGTCGTAGGGGACATTGAGCGTCTTGTGGGCGTCCGTCGCCCAGGAGTCCGCTTCCGCGCAACCCGCCGTCAGGCGGTCGTAGCGCGGCGAGGCGGCCGCCCACAGTCCGAAGGCGCCGTCGACGTGCACCCAGGCGCCCGCCTCGCGCGCGGCACGGACGCACTCGTCGAAGGGATCGAAGGCCCCGGAATGGATGTCGCCGGCCTGCAGGACCACCAGGGTGGGCACCCGCCCGCCGGCGGGCAGCGCGTTCCGCAGTGCCTCGGGACGCATGCGCCCCTGATCGTCCGCTGCCACCAGATCGGGGCTGCCGAGCCCGAGGTACCGAAGCGCCAGGTCGATCGCCATGTGCCGGGACTCTCCGGCGAGGACCCGCACCGGTGGGCCGCCCTGGAGACCGTCGTGCGCGACGTTCCAGCCCGCGTCCCGCAGCACGGCGTCACGCGCGGCGCAGAGGCACGTGAAGTTCGCCATGGTCGCTCCCGTGGTGAAACCCACGGAACTGTCGCTCGGCAGCCCCAGCAGATCGAGCAACCAGGCGCCGGCGATCTCCTCCGCCGCCGTGTACGCGGGGGAGACGGCACGCATCACACAGTTCTGGTCCCAGGCGCTGACCAGCCAGTCGGCGGCCAGCGCGGCGGGCTCGGTACCGCCGACGACGAACCCGTAGAAGCGGCTGCCGGGGAACGCGGTGAGCCCCGGCTCGCAGGCCGTGGCCAGCAGATCGACGACGTCGGCGGGCGGGCTGGGGCCGTCGGGCAAGGCGACGCCCAGCGCGCGCACGATCTCGTCGACCGAAGCGCGGGCGGGAACCGGGCGTTCCGACAGGCTCGCCAGCCACCGGAGAGCGTGGCTGTACGCCTGCCGGAGCGCCGCCTCGCGCGCCTCCATGGTTCGGACTATCCGACGGATGTCACCGCCGCGCAAGCCGAGGCCGACCCCTCACTTCGGTCCCCGCCGGTCCCGAGGCCCGGAGGCCCCGTCCAGCGACGACCTCCCCGCACCGCCGCCCGGGTTTCCCGAGTCCGCGGGCAGTCTCCTGAGGCTCTCCCCCTTCGCCGCCGCCGCGTGCAGTGCCTTCAGGGCGATCAGGAGCACACCGATGTCGTCGAGGTAGACCGGGTCCGGGACCAGATCGACCGGCGAGACCGTGTACACCACCGCCGCCCAGAAGAGGGCCTTCGACTGCAGCGGGACACCGGCGTCCCTCAGCAGTCTGCGCGCCCGGAAGACGCGCACGAGCAGAACGGCGGCGTATCCCGCCACCACGAGTACGAGAACCAGGGCCACGACGAGCCAGACGGTGCTGTCCATGCTGCTCTCCTACCCCCTTGACGTCCCGGCCGCGCCGATCGCCGCGGAGACTGCAAGGCTACGACGCCGGACCCGCTTCCCGGCTCCCTCCGCCCCCGCCCCGCCGCCGCCCGGGCACCCCGGCTCCCGCTTCGGGTTTGACCTTCCGAGAAGCGGCAAGCCGAATCGACAGGGACGCCCCAGCAAGCAGTGACGAACAGCACACCAGCAGTCACCGTCCAGGAAGGCAGTCATGTCGACCACGACCGTAGTTCTCATCCTCGCGGCGGCGGTAGCCGCGCTACTGGTGGCCGGTGTCCTGCTCCGGGCCCGCAAGGGCACGGGCAGTGGCACACGCTCCCTCCAGCGGCGCTTCGGCCCCGAGTACGACCGCACCGTCGCGCTGCACGGCGGCGACAGCGAGTCCGCCCGGCGCGACCTGCGGGAGCGGGTCGAGCGGCACGGCGGCATCCGCCCCCTGCCGCTGGAGCCGGCGGTCCGGGAGCACTACGCGGCCCAGTGGACCATGCTCCAGGAGGGCTTCGTGGACGCCCCGCGGCTGTCCGTCGCCGACGCGGACGAGCTGCTCACGCGGATCGCGGCGACCCGGGGCTTCCCGGACTCCGACCGGCCCGAGGATCAGCTCGCGGCTCTGTCGGTGCACCATCCGCACCACGTCGAGGGCCTGCGCACGATACGCCGTGCGGCGCGCTCCGAGTCCGCCTCGACCGAGGAACTCCGGGAGGCGCTGGTCCACGCACGTGCCCTGTTCGACGAACTGACGGCGGCCGGGAGTCCGACCGCCACCGCAGCCGCCCGAACACGCCCGGTGTCCGGGCGTGACCACCAGCATCTCCTCAAGCCGAAGGGAAGTGGCGCCTGATGGCACGCGAGAACCGGGACCGGCAGGGAGGGCCTTCCGTGGCCGTGCCCGCCCAGCGCAGCGGCCACCACCCCACGACACCCCCCGTCGCGCCGCCGCCCGTCCCGTCCCCGCCGCCCACCCCGCCCCCGGCGGTGCCGCCGCAGGCGGCACAGCCCGCCGTCCCGTCCGGAGACCCCGGTGCCACGGGCCGGAGCGGCGGGAGCCGTACGAACGCTCCTGCCGTGACCCCCGCCGCGCCGCGCGGGCGGGACACGACGGACCGGCCGGGCGAGGGCCGTGCCTCCGGCGACGGCCGCGGCCCGGGCCCCGGCGAACGCGGTGACCACGACGGCAGCCTGCTGGACGGCGGACCTCGGTCCGGTACGGGACACGAGTCCGGCGCCGACGGCGGAGGCCCGGCCGGACAGCTGCTCGACGACGTCGACCGCGACCTTCTCGGCCGGCGCCTGCACCGCGCGCTCGCGGGGTTCGTCGACTCGCCCCACGACTCGGTCGCGGAGGCGGCCGAGGTCCTCGCCGCGGCGGAGGAAACGCTCGTCGCCGCCCTGCGGGACCGGCGCGCCGCCCTGCGGGCGGGCTGGCAGGGCGACGGCGGCCCGGACGGGCCGGGCCCCGACACCGAGCAGCTCCGACTCACCCTGCGGACCTACCGTGAGGTCACGGAGAGGCTGCTCCGGGCGTGATCCGGTCCTCCGCGACGGTGGACTCATGCGTCCCGTCGGTCCCCACCCGTCACAGATCGAGACGGGTGGGGACTGACGACCCGTTCGCGGGGCACCAGAGCCCCATGGGAGTAGACACGGAAGAACAGCCTCGGCAGGGAACGACGGAACCCGCGCGGGTCCGGCGCAGGCGGCCCGCGGTCGTCGTGCTCGTCGTATGCGCCGTACTGTCCCTGATCCTCTTCCTCCTGGGGCGGTTCCTGCACCTGCCGGGCCTTGACGACGTGTTCGGGGTCGACACGCACGACCGCTCCGGCCCGGCGGTGCTGAAATCCATCCAGGACATGCACCGGTACGAGGGAGCCGTCGGCAACTACCAGGTCGTGGTCGACCTGGAGAAGGACGCCAGGCTCCTGCCCGACGCGATCCGCGGGACTCGTACGCTCTTCGTCGCGAGCGGCAGTGTGGCCGCGTACGTGGACTTCGGCGGCCTCGGCACGGGCAGCGTGACCGTCGACGAGAAGCGCGGCACGGCCACCCTGCGACTGCCGCACGCGCGGCTCGCCGAGCCGGCCGTGGACCCCAAGGGTTCCTACACCGTCTCGAAGCAGCGTGGCCTTGTCGACCGGCTGGGGGACCTGTTCTCCGACAACCCGGCCGACGAGCGCGCGGTCCACATCCTCGCGGCCGACCGCATCGGCGCCGCCGCCGAGGAGAGCGATCTGACGAGCCGTGCCGAGCGGAACACCACGTCGATGCTCCAGGGCCTGCTCCACGCCCTCGGCTTCGAACAGGTCACCGTCGCGTACGCCTCTTAGCGTGCTCGCCACCGGGATCCATGTGCAGTACGGGTGCCCCGATCCCTCACCGGGGCACCCGCAATCCTCTTCGAGAAGGGCGGAGTCGGGTCCATGACGTCACGTATCGGATGGCACCGTGTCACGACCGAGTGGCAGCGGAGGCGGCAGGAGAGGCAGAGTCGGAAGCAGGAACAGAGCCGGCGGGAAAGACAGAGACAGAAGCGGCAGGAGAAGCGGAAGGAAGAGGAGGTGAGGAGGTCCTCGGGGACGGGGCCCGGGCCCTGGCTGCGCGCGGGCGTGGTCGTGCTGGCCCTCGCCGCGATGGTGGCCTTCGGTGTCGTCCTCGCCCGGCTGACCCTCCAGCCGTCGCCTGCCTCGGAGACGCTCACCCACGCCAACCTCAGACCCGGGGACTCGATCCGCGCCTACCTCGGGCAGCCGGCTTTCCGGGACACCGTCAAGCAGCTCGGCGGCAACATCCTTCTGGGTGTGCCCTTCGGCCTGCTGCTGCCCCTCGTGTCCCGCCGCAGCCGTGGGTTCGTGAACGTCGCCCTGCTGACGGTGGCGACGATGCTCCTGGTCGAACTGGTCCAGGGCGCCCTGATCACCGGGCGCGCCTTCGACATCGACGACGTGCTGCTCAACACCACCGGCGCTCTGCTCGGCTACGCCCTGGTGGGCCGCCGCCTGGGCCGGGCCGTGTATCCGCGGCGCCGCCCGGGGGGTTCGCCACCAGCCGGAAGTGGGCGCACCGGGTGAAGTCCTCGTGCTCGCAGCCGAGGACGCATTCGACGAGCGCGAGTGCAGCCCGCGCGGCCGAGATCCGGGAGCGCAGAGCCTTGGCCTCCCGGTTCAGGATGTTCCGTCGTCTCTCGGCGCCGGCGGTGGTGAGCAGCGCGCGAAGGGTGTCCAGAGGGAGCCCTGCCTCCTTGGCGCGGAGGATGACGGCGACGCGGGTGAGGTCGGCGGCGCGGTAGCGGCGGCGATTGGCGCTGTCGCGCGCGGGAGTGAGGAGCCCCATCGTCTCCCAGTGACGCAGGACGTGCGGGGCCAGTCCGAAGTGTCCGGCGAGGACACCGATGCTCATCGGTCCGCCCTCACCGCCGACAGGTGTCCCGTGCTCGCTTGACTTCATGCCGACATCACGTCCCAGCCTGTCGTTCATGACCAGGAAGACAGAGGAGGCACCCCGGCCGAGCGACGGCCTCGTCGCGCGGCTCGACGAGGCCGACCGCCTGCCGGGCGCCGAAGAACTCAGGGATCTGTCCTACGACATGCTCGGCGCGGGACCGGGCACCCGTGTGGTGGACGTGGGCTGCGGAGCCGGACGCGCCGTGGCGGAACTGCTCGAACGGGAGGTGGAGGCCGTCGGCGTGGACCCGAGCGAACGGATGATCGCCGTCGCCCGTGGCCGGTGGCCGGGAGCGGACTTCCGGATGGCGGGGGCGTACGGGCTGCCGCTGCCGGACGCTTCGGTGGACGGCTACCGGGCCGACAAGGTGTTCCACGAACTGGCCGAACCGGAAAGGGCGTTGACCGAGGCGCTCAGGGTTCTCGCGCCCGGAGGCCGGATCGTGCTGGTCGGCCAGGACTGGGACACCTGCGTCATCGACTCCGACGATCCTGCCCTCACCCGTACCGTCGTGCACGCCCGCGCCGACCTGACCGTCGGCCCGCGGGCGGCTCGCCGATACCGCAACCTGCTGCTGGACGCCTGCTTCCACGACGTGACGGTCGCGGTGCACACCCTCGTGTTCACCGGGCCGGCGATGCTGCCCATGCTCACCGGACTGGCCGAGGCGGCCTGCTCCTCCGGCGCCGTCGCCCGTGTTCGGGCGGACGGCTGGACCGCTGATCAACGCGCACGGGCCGAGGCCGACCGGCTCTTCATGGCCGTGCCGATGTTCGTGGCCGCCGCGACCGCTCCCCGGTGAGGGCGACCGCACCCCGGTGACGGCGACCGCACCCCGGCGCGGCGGTGGCCGCCCGACCGAGGCGCGCCCCGGTGCGGTCGTACGACGGCCGCCGCGGATCACAGGGTCGCCGGGGAGCAGACGAGTACCGTCTTGGCGATCGTGGTGCGGGCCTCGAGCGCCGTATGGGCGGCCGCGGCGGCGGACAGGGGGAGGCGCCGGCCGATCCTGACGTGCAGACGTCCGTCGCGGACCAGCCGGAGTACGGCCGTCCCCCGGCGGAGCAGTTCCGCCCGGTCCTGGATGTGGTGCCCCAGATTCGGGCGGGTGACGTACAGGGATCCGGCGGCGTTGAGGCGCTGCAGGTCGAACGGCGGCACCGGGCCGCCGGACTGCCCGTAGACCGCCAGGACCCCGCGCGGACGCAGCGAGGCGAGGCTCTCGTCGAACGTCGGGCCGCCGATGCCGTCGAACACGGCGGCGGCGCCGAGGCCCCCGGTGTGCCGCCGTACCGCCTCGAGCAGTGCTCCCGGGCGGTAGTCGACGACCTCGACCGCGCCGGCGGCGCGCGCGGCCTCCGCCTTGGCCTCGGTCGAGGCGGTGCCGATGACCGTTCCGCCGCGCAGCCGCACCAGTTGGGTCAGCAGCATGCCCACGCCGCCCGCGGCGGCGTGCACGACGACGGTGTCGCCCTCCCGCACCGGGTAGGTGTCGTGGCACAGGTAGTGCGCGGTCATGCCCTGCAGCAGGGTGGCGGCCGCCGTCTCGGCGTCCAGCCCGTCCGGCACCGGCACCAGCCGGTCGGCGCTCAGCAGGGCGTACTCCGCGTAGGAGCCCGGCAGGTTCGCCCAGGCGACGACGTCCCCGACGGCGACCTCGTGGACCCCGGGTCCGACCTCGACGACGGTACCGGCGCCCTCCTGCCCGGGGACGTACGGCAGTTCCCTCGGATAGAGGCCGGACCGGATGTACACGTCGATGTAGTTGACCCCGGCGGCGGCGAGCCGTACCAGTGCCTCGCCGGCCCGTGGCGTCGGTCGTGGGAGGTCGACGAGTTCGAGCACTTCGGGCCCGCCGGCCCGGCCGGCCTGGATCGCCTTCATGGCGGTGATCGTACGACGGTCGGCCGACGCCGGCCGAGGGCCGGGCCGTTCAGATGCCGTCATAGCCGGCCTCTTCGGCGAGCTCGCGGACGACCGGCAGGACCTGGCGGATCTCGGACTCGTGACGGCGCCACTTGTCCGGGTCGGGGACGGTCTGGGTCATCACGACGGGGAGGTCGCGGCGTCCCCAGGCGTCGGCGAAGGGCAGGTCCACCGCCTCGGCCACGGACTCCATGGTGGACACCGGGTCGGCCTGGACGTCCTCGTAGCGGACGAGTACCGCGTTGCCGGTGGGAGCGAGGCTGCGGGCGGCGTCCAGGACGGCCCGGTTGTGGGCCAGCCAGTTCTGGGCGCAGACCTCGGCCAGGCGCAGGTCCACCCAGTTCCGCCAGCCGGGCGGCAGGCTCAGGTTCCACCACTCCTTGCCCCACGGGAACACGTCCGAGTAGCCCTTGATGCGCAGCGGCTCCGGCACCGGGTAGGAGAAGAACATCCGCGGGTTGAGCCAGGCGTCCATCAGGGAGCCGATGCTGGTGCGCGGATCGCGGACGACGAACACGTACTTGGCGTCCGGGTAGAGGGCCTGGAGGAAGGGGATCCGGAAGCAGGACTGGATGCTCTTCTCCACCAGCCTTATCCCGTCGGCGAGTTCGGCCTCGGTGGGGCGCGGGCCGCGCGGCGGGAAGCAGAACGGCGTGATCTCGTCGAGTTCGCCGCCCTCCCGTGTGGTGGGCGGCCCTTCGGGCAGCTCGCCGGGGAAGCGCTCCTGGAGGGCCTTGAGCGGCACGTCGTAGTAGTACGGCTGGAGGCCCTGGGCGCTGATGAAGTCGAGGAAGTCGAGCTTGTCGCCGACCGACCACTCCGCACCGGGCCTGCGCGCGGCGGCGAGCAGGTCGGCGTTCAGCCGGGCCGCCACCTCCGGGGTCGCGTCGGAGGCGTCCAGGGCGTTGGAGTGCCAGCCGCGCCGGCTGGGGTGCAGGCTGTCGCGTTCCCAGATCGGCTTGCCCTCGCGGCCGATGCTCCAGACGTGCTCGCTGCGTTCGATGAGACTGCGGACCAGGCTGGTACCGGAACGGGGGTGACCGACGATGAAGATGGGCTGCTTGAGCATGGCTGAGCTCGCTTTCGTGAGGAGGCGGGTTCTCATTCGGGCCAGCGGGCGGACCTGACGTGCCGGCTCGCGAGCCCGGCCGCCGTGATCGCGGCCTGGGTTCCGGCGATCAGGACGATGGCGCCGGTGACGCCGAGGAACTGCAGGGCCAGGCCGCCGACCAGGGAACCGAGCGGGGATCCGGCGCCGATGAGGGTGATGGTGGCGGCGATGGCGCGGCCCCGCCGGTGGTCCGGGGTCTGCCGGAAGATCATGATGTCGACGAGGATCTTCAGCGCCGGCAGCCCGAGCGCCGCCAGGGTGAGCATGGCGAAGACCCAGAGGGGGCCGAGCGGGAGCGCCAGCAGGGCCACCGCGAGGGTGGTCAGCGTGGACGCGGAGAGCAGCAGCGCGCCGGGGCTGAGCAGACGGTTGAGCCGCGGCACCAGTGCCGAGCCGACGAGCATGCCGACGGCGGTGCCGGACAGGGCCAGACCGATGGTGCCGGGGGAGTGTTCCTGGTCGCGCAGGGTCACCATCACCATGAGGATCGCGGCGGTGATGCTGAAGTAGAAGATGCTGATCAGGAGCAGTGCGGAGCGGAGGAGCCGGTCGCCGAGGAGTTCGATCACCCCGGAGAAGGCGTTGGCCAGCGGCCCGAGCGCGCTCTTCGGCTCCTTCTCCACCGGCTCGGTGGGCGGTTCCGCCTTCGGTACGCGGATCACCAGGGCGCAGACGAACGAGATCACGAAGCCGACGATCGCCGCGACGAAGGGGAACGTACGGGAGACCAGGTAGAGCGCGCCGCCGAGCGGCGGTCCGGCGAGGGCGGCGGCTCCGCTGCGCGCCTCGTCCTGGCTGAGCGCCGCGGTGAGCTGATGGTCCGGCACGACGGCGCGGATCAGGAGCATGCGGGCCGGTGCGCCGAAGGCCGTACCGGCGCCCAGGACGATCGCGGCGAGGATCAGTAGGCCGAAGTTCGCCCGGTCTGCCATCAGACTGAGCACGATGAACAGGAGAGTGAGTGCGCGGACCGCTTCGGAGATCAACAGGATGCGGCGGCGGTCCCACCGGTCGACGACCGCGCCGGCCGGCAGTCCGACCAGGAGGGCGGTGCCGATCTGGGCGAAGCCGAAGAGTCCGGCCAGCGCCGGTGAACCGGTCAGGGACATGATCAGCAGGGGATAGGCGACCTCCACGGTTTCGAGGCCGAGGTTGGCCGAGGCCGCCCCGATCCACAGAATTTGGAAGCGCCGGTTACGGCGCAGGGGGACTGACGTGGCGAGAGTCGCGCTATCACTCTGACGTAAGCGTTCACTCATGCGTGAAAGGTAGCATGCACGTGAATGGTTCGCTACGAGGAAACGGAGTTGGGTTCATGGCTGACGATGCCGACGCGGTGACGGTCGTCCGGGAGGTGGACGACGTGGAGACGCTGAAGGCCCTGTCCGACCCGCTGAGACTGGCGATTCTGCGCACGATGATGAGCGATGTGCGTGCGCCGCACAGGGTGAAGGACATCGCCCGGCTTCTGGACCAGCCGCCCACCCGGCTCTACCGGCACATCAAGGTGCTCGAGGCGGCGGGCCTGATCAAGGTGGCGCAGACCCGGATGGTCTCCGGGATCCAGGAGAGCCAGTACCAGGTGGCGCAGTTCGCGCTGCGGCTCAGCCGTGACCTGCTGGCGGCGCCCGGCAACGCGGGCGACCTCGCCGACGCGTTCGCCGTGACGCTGAACGACTTCCGCGACCGGCTCGTACGGGACATCATCAGCGGCCGCTTCCAGCCGGAGTCGGAGCCCGAGGCCGCGGAGAAGCCGGATCCGCTCGGCCCGATGGTCGTGGCGCTGGACCGCCGGCTGTCGCCGGAGCGGGCGAGCGAGTTCCGGTCCCGCCTGTCCGCGCTGATGGAAGAGTTCAACCGACCCGACGACGAGGAGAACGCCGTCGTGCCGGTCGAGTTCCTGCTGATGTTCTGGGCGCCCAAGGAGCCCCCGGGGGAGCCGGCCTAGCCACACCGACGGGGGCGGGAGGCGCTCCTGTCCGGTCAGTGGGCGCGGGTCCGCGCCCGCCGATCGGGGGTGAACGCACGGATCCGGTGCACCGTTTCGACGGTGCACCGGATCGACCGGGTACGGACCGGCTCGTGGCGCGGCGGCCCGTGAGAGGGCGGCCCGTGGTGAAGCCTCTGGTGATGTGCTGCGTGGGGCCGCCCGCGCTGGGACGGATGCCGGGCGGATGGTGGTGAGGCCCGTGGTGGGGCGGCTCGGGGCGGGGCGTCAGCGCCTCGTGGCCGCGGCGGCGCGACCGTCAGCCGCCGGGCGCGGCCTACTTGGCCGCGATGAACAGCCTGCCGCCGGGGAACCGGTGCGGCACGCAGCGGGCCCGGTCGAAGCCGGCCTGCCGGAAACGGGCGAGCCAGTCCTCCTCCGGAGGCAGCGACACCTCCATGAACTCGGCGTGCAGATAGGTGAACAGCGAGCTGAACCTGCGCTCGCGCTCCGCCGACGCGAACGGAACGGCGTCGGTGATCGCCATGATGCCGCCCGGGCGCAGCGCCTCCCGGCACCTGCGCAGCACCCGGTCGAAGACGTCGCCCTCCTGCACGATGTCGTGGAAGACGAATCCGGCGTGGATCACATCGGCACCGGCCACCGGCGAGGGGTCGTCCGCGACGGACTGGATCGGCCGCTCCACCACCGTGAGACGGTCGCCGACGCCCGCCGCGTGCGCCGCGCGGGACGCCTCCTGGCATGCGCCGCCACTCATGTCCAGGGCCACGCCGGTGCTCTCCGGCAGCCGCCCGAGCAGGTCGATCAGCAGACCGGCGGCACCGGCGCCGAGGTCGACGATCCTCTTCGGCCGCACGGCGAGGATCGCCTCGGTCGCGGCGGGGTAGAAGCCCTGGCTGCCGATCCACCGGGAACTGACCGCCACCTCACGGCCGTCCCGCCGGTACTGCGCGGCGGAGCCGACCGGGTCGCGCAGGAACTCCGCCGGGTGCTGGACGTACGGCTGGTTGGCCCGCAACGACCAGATGAGATAGCCGGACTGGTGGATCCTGTCCGCGAAGTCGTCCGCGATCCGGAACTCCTTGACGCCGGTCGGCTCCAGCAGCGCCGCGGCGACCAGTGCGCCCAGGAAACGGCCCATGCCCTCCTCCGGCACGTCCGCGGCCACGGCCAGCTCGGTCACGGTGACCGGCTCGCCGCGCTCCAGCAGCGGGACGATGCCCAGCCGGTCGGCCATCTCCAGCAGGGCGGCGACGGCGGCGAGATCGGCTGCGGTCTCAGGGGTGCTGATGTGTGACATCGCGCTCTCCCACTCCATTTCGACGATCATCTCGAGTTCCACGGTGCCGGGCCGGTACGGTTCCCGGCCGGCGGGCACGGCGCCGTCGGCGCCGCGCCGGTCTGAGGTCCCCTCCCACGAGTCACCCTTCAACGGGTGCCGGGGGAGGGGGGTTTCGGCAGCGCGAACCGGTCGGGTCCGTCGCGGGCCGCGCCGGCCGGCACGCCGGTGGGTCGATGGGCGTGCCGACCGCTCCGGTGCGCACGGACACGCGGGATGTCCGTCCGTGGTCTCACCGGGAATCCACTTCCTCGCCGCCGGAGCCGCCTGAGCCGCCGGAGCCGCCTGAGCCGCCGGGCCCTCCGGGTCCGGCCGTGGCGGCGGGACCCGCCGGGCCGGTGCGCCGCCGAAGCTTCGGCCGCGTGCGGTTCGCCGTCCGGCCGAGGCGTTCGGCGAGCGCGGCGACCGTCGGGGACTCGAAGAGCGCGGCCACGCTGAGGCTCGCGTCGAACCGGGTGCGCACACGGTTGAGCAGACGTGTGGCGAGCAGCGAGTGGCCGCCGAGGTCGAAGAAGTTGTCGTGGACGCCGACCCGGGACGCCTTCAGGACCTCGGCGAACATCGCGCACAGCGCGGCTTCGCGCTCGTCCCGAGGTGCCACGTAGGCCGTCTCGGAGGTGCTCGGGCCGGGTGCCGGCAGTGCCTTCCGGTCGACCTTGCCGTTGCCGGTCAGCGGCAGTCGGTCCAGCGTCACGAACGTGCTCGGCACCATGTAGTCCGGGAGCGTCGCCGCGACGTGCGCCCGCACGGCGGCCACGTCCACATCCGCCGGCACGAGGTAGCCGACCAGCCGTTCGCCGTCCCCGGTGACCGTCGCGTGGGCCACGTCCGGGTGTCCGGTCAGGGCCGCTTCGACCTCGGCCGGTTCGATCCGGTACCCGCGGACCTTCATCTGCGCGTCGACGCGGCCGTCGAACTCGAGCACTCCGTCGGCACGGTGGCGGGCGAGGTCGCCCGTGCGGTACATGCGCCCGCCGGGCGGACCGTACGGGTCGGCCACGAACCGGGCGGCCGTCACGTCCGGCTGATGCGCGTACCCCCGGGCCAGGCCGGTACCGGTCACGTACACCTCACCCGACACCCCCGGCGGCACCGGCCGCAGCCGCTCGTCGAGCAGATACAGCCAGGTGTTGTCCATCGCCCGGCCGATCGGCACCGTACGGGCGGGCACCGTGGTGATCGGGTACCAGGAGGAGATGACGGTGGTCTCCGTGGTGCCCCAGGCGGCCGCGACCGCGGTGTCCGGCGCGCCGGCCACCAGCTCCGCGACCGACGCGGGCGACACCACGTCACCGGCCATCCACACGAGATCCAGCGCGGCCAGGGCCGGTGCGGCCTCGGCCACCATCAGATTGAACAGCGCGGAGGTGAAGACCGCGGTCGTGGCCCTCCCGTCGACGATGGTGCGGGCCAGCACCTCGGTGTCCAGCTCGCCCTCGGGCGCGATCACCACCCGGCCGCCGGTCAGCAGCGGCAGCCAGATCTCGAACGTGGACGGGTCGAACGACGTCGGCGAGTGCATCAGCGCGTCTGCGGGGCGCAGTCGTTCCCAGGCACGGTCGGTGACGAACTCGGCGACACTGCGGTGCGAGACACTGACCGCCTTGGGCGTACCGGTCGAGCCGCTGGTGAACATCGTGTACGCGGTGCGGTCCGGGTGCGTGACCGTCCTGGGGCCGCACTCCTCGGTGCCGGGGGAGGGCGCGACGACCGTCACCCCGGTCAGCTCCGTGGGGCCGTCGGTGACGAGCAGGCGGGCCTTCATGTGGTCGACCATCCGCTGCTGCCGGGCGAGCGGCGCGGACCGGGGCAGGGGCAGATAGCCGCCACCGGCCTTGACGACGGCCAGCACGGTCACGAGGTAGTCGATACCGCGCGGCTGATGCACCGCCACCGGATCGTCGGGACCGCAGCCCGCCGCCACCAGGGCGTGCGCCAGATGGTTGGCGCGCCGGTCGAGCTCCCGGTAGCCGATCGACCGGTCGCCCTCGACCGCGGCGATCGCGTCCGGGGCCGCGGAGGCCCGCCGCGTGAACAGCACGGCGAGGTCCTCGTCGACGACCGGCCGCGCGGTGTCCCGCCGGCCCTCCAGCGCGGACCGCCGTTCGGCCTCGGAGAGCAGGTCGATCCGGCCGATCGGTACGTCCGGATCGGCGACGGCCGCGCCCAGCACCCGCAGCAGCCGGTCCACCAGGGCGGCCACGGTCTCCCGGTCGAACAGGTCGGTGCGGTAGCGCACCTCGCCGGTGATGCCCTCGGGCACCCGGCCGTCCCCGTGGTGCTCGACGAAGCTCAGATTGAGGTCGAAGTCCACCGGACCGACCCGGATCGCCTCCAGCGCGCCCTCGACCGGCGCCGGCGAGACGTCCACGCCGGGCAGGGCGAAAGCGGACTCGGCGTTGTTCTGCAGGACCAGCATCGTCTGGAAGAGCGGGTGCCGGCTCAGCGAGCGGGCCGGGTTGAGCGCGTTGACGGTCCGGTCGAACGGCAGCTCCTGGTGGGCGTAGGCGGCCAGGTCCAGGTCCCGCACACGGCCCAGCAGCTCGCGGAAGCTCGGATCCCCCGCGGTGTCGGTCCGCAGGACCAGACTGTTGACGAAGCAGCCGATCAGATGGTCGAGGCCGTCGTCGCTGCGCCCGGCGACCGTGGTGCCGATGGGGATGTCGGTGCCCGCGCCGAGCCGGGTGTAGAGCGTCGCGAGTGCGGCGTGCAGCACCATGAACAGGGTGGTGTGGGTGCGTCGGGCCAGATCCAGCAGAGCGGTGTGCAGGGGAGCGGGCAGAGCGACCGGGAGCAGGGCGCCCCGCAGGTCCGACGAGTCCGGCCGGGGCCGGTCGTAGGGCAGGGCCAGTTCCTGGGGGAGCCCGGCGAGTTGCCCGGACCAGTACGCCGAGAGCCTTTCCCCGGCCGGACCTTCCAGCAGGTCCCGCTGCCACAGCGTGTAGTCGGCGTACTGCACCGGCAGCGGGCTCCAGGCCGGCGCGTCGCCGCGGACCCGGGCGGCGTACGCCTGCGCGAGGTCGTGGGTCAGCGGGGCCAGGGACCAGCCGTCGCCGCCGATGTGGTGCATCAGCAGCAGCAACGTGTGACGGTCCGGGCCGGTGCGGAACAGGTGCAGCCGCAGGGGCAGGTCGGTGGTGAGGTCGAACCGGTGGCCGGCGGCGGCCGCCAGCTCCCGGTCCAGGTCGGCCGGGGCCACCGCTGACGTCCGCAGCACCTCGTCCGGGTCGGCCTTGTCCAGGACCTGCTGGCGGGGTGCTCCGTCGACCTCGGGGAAACGGGTGCGCAGCGTCTCGTGCCGCTCCAGCAGGTCGCCGACCGCGGCGCGCAACCCCTCCGTGTCCAGGGCTCCGTCCAGGCACAGCACCAGCGGCCAGCCGAGCCCGTTCCACCGGGAGAGGAACCACAGGCGTTCCTGGGCGTACGACAGCGGCAGCGGGCGGGGCCGTGCGGCCGGCAGCAGGGCGCTGCGGCCCCGGTCCGTTCCGAGACCGGCGGCGATCCGTGCGGCGAGCGCCGCCGCCGTCGGGGCCTCGAACAGGTCGGCGACGCCGAGGTCCGCCCCCAGATGGGTACGGATCCGGTTGACCAGGCGGGTGGCGAGGAGCGAATGGCCGCCGAGGTCGAAGAAGTTGTCGTGGGCGCCGACCCGGGACCTGCCGAGCAGCTCGCCCATGAGCTCGACGAGGATCTCCTCGGTGGGGGTGCGCGGCGCGGTGTATCCGGTGCCGGTCTCGAACTCGGGCTCCGGCAGGGCCCGCCGGTCGACCTTGCCGTTGCCGGTGAGCGGCAGCCGGTCGAGGACGATGTGGGCACTGGGCACCATGTAGTCGGGCAGTGTGGCGGCGACCTCGTCCCGTACGGCGGCGACGTCCAGGGCCGCGCCCTCGGGCACCAGATAGGCGACCAGCCTGCGCTCGCCGCCGCGGTCCACATGGGCGGTGACGAAGGCCTGGCCGACCTCCGCAAGCGAGGTGAGCGCGGACTCGACCTCGGCGGGTTCGACGCGGAAGCCGCGGATCTTCACCTGGGCGTCGGCCCGTCCGACGAAGTCCAGGGTGCCGTCGGCGCGCCACCGGGTGATGTCACCGGTGCGGTACATCCGGCCGCCGGGCGGTCCCCACGGATCGGCGGTGAACCGTTCGGCGGTCAGGCCGGACTGTCCGGCGTACCCGCGCGACACCCCGGAACCGGCGATGTAGAGCTCGCCCGGCACCCCGGCCGGCACCGGCTGGAGCTGTCCGTCGAGCACGTACAGGCGGGTGTTGTCCATGGGACCGCCGATCGGCACCCGGCCGGGGACGGACTCCGCGCCGGACATCGAGAACCGGGAGGAGCAGGTGGTGGTCTCGGTCGGACCGTACAGGGCCCGGACCGTCAGTCCGGGGTGCCGGTCCAGAAGCCGTGTCACCGCCGCGGGCGGAACCACGTCGCCACCGGTCAGGATCTCGCGGACCCCCGCGAAGCAGTCCGGGTTCTCCGCGAGGGCCGCGAACAGACCGGAGGTGAGCCAGAGCCGGTCCACCCCGGACGTGGAGACCGCGCGGGCGAGGCCGGCGTCGTCGAGGATCTCCTCCGGAGCCACCACGACCGTGCCGCCGGTCAGCAGGGGGGTCCAGATCTCGTGCACCGAGGCGTCGAATCCCGTGGCGGAGTGCATCAGCACCGTGCCACCGGCCCGCCAGAGCCGGTCGCGGACGAACCCGGCCGCGTTCCGGTGCGTCAGGACGACAGCCTTGGGTGTACCGGTCGAGCCGCTGGTGAACATCACGTAGGCGGCCTGGTCCGGGTGCGGTGCCGCGCGGGGCGGCTCGGAGGCCTCGCCTTCCTCCGGCGCCAGCACGGTCATGCCCGTCAGATCGTGCGGCCCGCCGGCGACGAGCAGGGTGGCACCGGCCTGTTCGGCCATCCGGCGCAGTCGGTCCGCGGGAGCGGGCGAAGGCAGCGGCAGGTACGCGGCACCGGCCTTGAGCACCGCGAGCATGGACACGATCAGCTCGGCCGACCGTCCCTGGAGCAGTGCCACCGGCCGGTCCTGGACCGCGCCGGCCGCGACCAGCCGGTGCGCCAGGTGGTTGGCGCGCCGGTCCAGTTCGGCGTACGTGAGGGAGACCGGCCCGTCGACCGCCACCGCGTCGGGGGTCGCCGCGGCGCGCGCGGTGAACAGCTCCGGAATCGACAGGGCGGGCAGCGGCCGCGAGGTGTCGTTCCAGGACCGGAGGATGGTGTCGCGTTCCTCGCCGTCGAGGACGTCGAGCCGGCCCAGCCGCTGGTCGGGGTCGGTGACCACGGCCCGGAGGACGCGGACGAACCGGTCGGCCAGCGACCGCACCGTGTCCGGGTCGAAGAGCCCGGTGCGGTAGACGATCTCGCCGACGACACCGTCGGCGGCGCCGTCCCGCCGGTAGGTGTCGGTCAGGTTGACGAAGAGGTCGAGCTGGGCGGCGGACGGCGTCGACCGGACCACCTCGACGTCCAGACCGGTCAGACCGAAGTCGGCGTCGGCGTTGTTCTGCAGGACCAGCATGGTCTGGAAGAGCGGGTGCCGGCTGAGCGCGCGAGCCGGGTTGAGCGCCTCGACGATACGGTCGAAGGGCAGCTCCTGGTGGCTGAGCGCGGCCACGTCGTCGGTCCGGGTCCGCTCCAGGAGCTCACGGAAGGTCGGGTCGCCCGAGGTGTCGGTGCGCAGCACCAGGTTGTTGACGAAGAAGCCGACCAGATGGTCGAGCTTGTCGTCGCCGCGCCCGGCGACCACGGTGCCGATCGGGATGTCGGTGCCCGCGCCGAGCCGGGTGTAGAGCGTGGCCAGGGCGGCGTGCAGCACCATGAAGAGCGTGGTCCGGCTCTGCTGCGCCAGGGCCACCAGGCCGGCGTGGAGCGAGGCGGGTATCCGCATCGGGAGCAGCTCGCCGGCGTGGTCGGCGCCGCCGGGGCGGGGCCGGTCGTACGGCAGGGCCAGCTCCTCCGGGAGCTCCGCCAGGTAGTCCCGCCAGAATCCGGTCATCTGCTCCTGGTACGCCGTCGTGAGCAGGTCGCGCTGCCACAGCGCGTAGTCGGCGTACTGGACGGGCAGCGGCCGCCAGTCCGGTGTGCGGCCGGCGACCCGTGCCGCGTACGCGGTCG
The DNA here is from genome assembly GCF_014656215.1 of Streptomyces zaomyceticus. GTDB lineage: Bacteria > Actinomycetota > Actinomycetes > Streptomycetales > Streptomycetaceae > Streptomyces > Streptomyces zaomyceticus. The sequence continues at coordinate 317,445 of NZ_BNBZ01000002.1, forward strand.
CCAGGTCCCGTGCCAGCGGCTGCATCGACCAGCCGTCGCCGGCGATGTGATGCAGGACGAGCACCAGCGTGTGCCGGTCCGGCGCGCTGCTCAGCAGCCACACCCGCACCGGCGGTTCCGCGGTGATGTCGAAGGGCCGGCGGCAGGCGGTCCGGACCGCCTGCTCCAGCTCGGGCTCGGCCACGTCGAGCACCCGGACCAGGTCGTCCGCCGGTACCCGGGCGAGCACGCGCTGGTACGGCTGTCCGTCCCGCTCGTCGAAGACGGTGCGCAGCGACTCGTGCCGCGCCATCAGGTCCTCGACCGCGGCGACCAGCGCGGCCCGGTCCATGGTGCCGGTCAGGCGCAGGACCACGGGGAGGTTGTAGGTCCAGCCGAGCGGATCCATCCGGTTGACGAACCACAGGCGCTGCTGGGCCCAGGACAGCGGGACGCGCTCGGGCCGGGGAGCCGCGACCAGGGCCGGCGCCTCCTGTCCCGCGGTCCCGGCGAGGGTGGCCGCGAGACCCGCGACGGTGGGCGTGGCGAACAGCGCGTCGAGCCCGAGCCGTACCCCGAAGGCGCCCCGGATCCGGTTGAGCAGACGTGCGGCGAGGAGCGAGTGGCCCCCGAGGTCGAAGAAGTCGTCGTCGATGCTGATCCAGGCCCGGTCGAGCAGTTCGGCGGCGAGTTCGCAGAGCAGCTTCTCCCGGGCGTCCCGAGGTGCCCGGCCGGACACGTCGCCGCGGAAGTCGGGTTCGGGCAGCGCACGCCGGTCCAGCTTGCCGCTCGCCGTCAGGGGCAGCGCGTCGAGCACCATGAACGCGGAGGGCACCAGGTAGGAGGGGAGCCGCTCCTTGGCCCAGTCGCGCAGCGCCGCGACGAGCAGCCCGCGACGGCGGGTGGCGATGGGGTCGTTGGTGAAGCCGGCAGTGGTGCCGGTGCCGGTGGCGGCCGTGCTGGCGGCGGATCCGGTGGTGTCGGTGGTGTCGGTGGTGCCTGCCGGGCCGGTGGTGCCGGTGGTCCGGGGCAGATACACGCCGTCCAGCGCCCGCGCGCCGTCGGTGGCCGGGAAGAGGACGTCGAGCAGGTCCGGGGCGTCCGCGGACCAGGTGACCACGGCGCCGCGTCCGTGCTCCGCGGCGAGCGCGTGCCAGTACTCCGGGTCGATCCGGTCACCCGGTCCCTCGAGCGCGCCGCGCGCGGTCTCCACCGGCGCGCCCGCCCGCACCGCCCGCAGGGCCGCGACCTCACCGGCGACCCGGGCGTTGCACACCCCGGTGAGCCGCAGCGCGGTGCCGGCGGCCAGGCGCGCGGCCAGCTCCTCGGGACCCCGTACGTCGGTCCCCCAGCTCAGCGCCGGGACCACCGACATGTTCTGCGCCTCGGTGCCGTTCTTGTGCAGCACCACGTCGTAACGGTGCTTGGTCAGTTCGTTGTGGTCCGCGCCGCGCTTGAGCCGCACGTCGACCGCGCCGGCCCCGACGGTGCCGAAGAAGCCCGGGTCGATCAGGAGCTCCTTCTCCAGGATCACCGCCTGCTCGATCTCGCGACGCAGCACCTCGGGCCCCGGATCGTGGTCGAGCTGCCCGAGCCGGACGCCGGTCCACATGCTGTCCACGAGCGGCAGGCACCGCACGTCGCCGACGATCAGCCGGCCCCCCGGAGCGAGCAGGTCGAGCAGCTTGACCAGCACGTCCCGCAGATAGCGCTCATGGGGGAAGTACTGCACGACCGAGTTGATGACGATCGTGTCGAAGTGGGCCCGGGGCAGGCCGGTGGTGACGTCGGCGGCCTGGACGCGCAGGGTGACCTTCCCGATCGTCTCCGCCTCGCCGGCGAGCCGGTCGCGCAGCCCCTCGATCGCGGACGCCGAGTAGTCGGTGCCCCAGTACTCGTCGACCCCGCCGACCAGGGGCGTGAGGATCAGACCGGATCCGACGCCGACCTCCAGGACGCGCCGCGGCGCGAAGTCCCGTACGCGGGTGACGATCGCCTCCCGCCAGCGGGCCATCTCCTCGACCGGGATCCCCTCACCGGTGTACGTGGAGTTCCAGCCGGTGAAGTCGGCTCCGAAGGCCGCTCTGTCGGACTCGTCGTAGAACGTCTCGTAGATCTGCTGCCACTCGTCCACGTGCCGCTCGGCGTTGCCGTCCTCGGACTCCGGTGCCTGTACGGCGACGAGATAGGCGGCGAGCCGCTTCTCGCCGCGCGGGTCCTCGTGCACCTGGACCCGGGCCTGCTCCACCGCCGGGTGCCCGGCCAGGACCGCCTCGATCTCGCCCGGCTCGATCCGCAGTCCGCGGATCTTGACCTGGTCGTCGGCCCGGCCGCAGTACGCGAGCTGGCCGTCCGGCAGCTGCCGTACCAGGTCGCCGGTGCGGTACATCCGGGTCCCGGGCGCCCCGAAGGGGTCGGCGACGTAGCGCTGTGCGGTGAGACCGGCGCGGTCGACGTACCCGCGGCTCACACCACCGCCTCCGCTGTACAGCTCGCCGATCTCGCCGGGGGGCGTCGGGCGCAGCGCCTCGTCCAGGACGTACAGACGGGTGTCACCGGACCGGGAGCCGATCGGCGGCGCGTCCGGCCCGGGCGCGAGCGGGTCGGACAGGGTGATGGCCATGGTGGTCTCGGTGGGCCCGTAGCCGTTGACCATCCGGCGGTCACGGCCCCAGGTGTCCACGAGGCGCGCGCCGCAGGCCTCGCCGCCGACCATCAGGGCCCGCAGCGACGGCAGTTCGGTCGCCGGTACGGTCGCCAGTACCGACGGCGGCACGAAGGCGTGGGTGATGCCGTGGTCCGCGAGGAACGCGGCCAGGTCCTCGCCGGCCAGCGTCTCGGGCGGCGAGACGACCAGGGTGCCGCCCGGCGTGAACGCCATCAGCACCTCGATGATCATGGCGTCGAAACTGGGCGAGGCGAGCTGCGACACCACGCAGTCGGAGTCCGTCGCCATCCGGTCCATCAGGTCGGCGGCGAACGGCGGCACTCCCCGGTGCGGCACCGCGACGCCCTTGGGCCGGCCCGTCGAGCCCGACGTGTAGATGACGTACGCCAGGGACAGCGGACGGTCCACCCGGTCGGGGGCGGTCACCGGCGCCGTCGCCGCCTCGGCCAGGAGCTCCGGCAGCGACAACTGAGTGGTGCCCGGTGTGTCGGGCAGTCCGGGCCGTACCGCCTCGGTGGTCAGCAGGACGCGGGGCGCGCTGTCGGCGCACATGAAGGCGATGCGCTCGGCAGGGTGATGGATGTCGACCGGCAGGAACGCGCCGCCGGCCTTCCCGACCGCGAGCATGGCGACGATCAGCTCGGCCGAGCGGGGCAGCGCCAGCGCCACCACGTCCTCGGCGCCGATCCCGCGAGCGCGCAGTACATGCGCCAACCGGTTCGCGGCGGCGTCCAGTTCGGCGTAGCTCGACTCGACCCGGCCGCAGCGCAGCGCCGGCGCGTCACCGCGACTCGCCGCGTGCCGCGCCACCAGACCGTGCAAGGACTCGGGCGATTCGATATCGGCTGTCGGCAGGCGCTCCGGCGAAAACGGCATCGCGGCTCTCTCCATGATCGATGTGTGCCGGTGGTCCCAGGCGGGCTGGCCCATGATGGGCGGACGAAAAGTTGTGCGACAACCCCTAAAAGAGGGCGCCGGAACCCCTTGGGACACCGCCTTTTCGCAGGCGGCGACGTTGCTCGACGACGAACCGTCCTATCGTGTGCGGCCGACGACCGACGATGTCTCGCAGGCGCAGGAGGATCTGTGTTCCCGTTGTCTTTCGCGCAGCAACGCCTCTGGTTCCTCAACCGCCTCGGCACCGGATCCTGGACCTACAACCTGCCGCTCGCCCTGCGGTTGGAGGGGCCCCTCCACCGAGAGGCCCTGCGCTCCGCCCTGGGCGACCTGGTGGCCCGGCACGAGAGCCTCCGTACCGTCTTCCCCGAGGTCGACGGCGAGCCGCGGCAGCGGGTCCGCGACACCGTGGACGTCATCGAGTTCCTCACCGAACTCGACGTCCCGGCGGCCGGACTGCCCACGACCCTGGACCGGCTGGCCCGGCACGCCTTCGACCTGACGGCGGACCTGCCGCTGAAGGTGTGGCTGCTGCGCTCCGACGAGCGGACCCACACGCTCTACATCGTGCTCCACCACATCGTCGGCGACGGCTGGTCGACGGCGCTGCTCGGCCGCGACCTGTGCACCGCCTACGCCGCCCGCCGGGCCGGCGCCGCACCGGACTGGGAGCCGCTGCCCGTTCAGTACGCCGACTACGCGCTGTGGCAGCGGGAACTCCTGGAGGGCCCGGACGGCGAGGATCTCCTCGCCCACTGGACCGGACGGCTCGCCGACCTTCCCGACGAGCTGCCCCTGCCCCTGGACCGGCCCCGGCCCGAGGTCTCCGGCGACGACGGCGGCGAGGTCCTGCTGGACCTCCCGGCCGCCCTGCACGCACGACTGCTGCACCTCGCGCGCGACGCCGACGCCTCGCTGTTCATGGTCGTGCACGCGGCCCTCGCGGGCCTGCTGACCCGGCTGGGCGCCGGCACCGACATTCCGCTCGGCACGATGGACGCGGGGCGCGCCGAGGAGGACCTGGAGGACCTGATCGGGTTCTTCGTGAACACCCTGGTGCTGAGGCTGGACACGAGCGGGGACCCGACGTTCCGGCAGCTGCTCGCACGGGCGCGGGAGACCGACCTCGCCGCCCTCGCCCACCCCGAGCTGCCCTTCGACCGGCTCGTCGAGGCGCTCAACCCGAGCCGGGCGCTCAACCGGCACCCGCTCTTCCAGGTCGCGCTGGTGCTGCAGAACAACGCCGCCGCGCAGTACACCCTGGACGGACTGACCGTGACGGAGCTGCGGAACGAGACCGTCGCGGCCCACTTCGACCTCTCGGTCAGCTTCACCGACCGGTACGCCGAGGACGGAACGCCCCTCGGACTGTCGGCGCAGCTCGTCCACCGCACCGAACTCTTCGACCGGGACACGGTCACCGCGTTCGCGCACCGCCTGGTGCGGCTGCTCGAAGAAGTGGTGGACGACCCGGACCGGGCCCTGGGCGACATCGACCTGCTGAGCGCCGGGGAACGCGACACCCTGCTGCACGAGTGGAACGGCACGACCCGACCGGAACAACCGGTCGGACTCGCCCGGGCGTTCACCCGGCAGGCCGCCCGCACTCCCGCCGCGCCCGCCGTGTCCGACGCCGACGGCACGCTGAGCTACGCCGACCTCGACCGGCGGAGCGACCTGCTCGCCGGCCGCCTCGGCCGGCTGGGCGTCACGGGGGAGACCCGCGTCGCGATCCTCCAGCAGCGCTCCGCCGACCTCGTCGTGTCGATGCTCGCGGTGCTCAAGGCCGGCGGCTGCTTCGTACCGCTGCCGCTGACCGCTCCCGTCGACCGGCTGCACGACATGCTGGACCAGGCCGGGGCGGCCCTGCTCCTCGTCGACGACGCGCTGCGCGACCACGACCTCGCGACCGGCACGGAGGTGGACACCCTGACGGTGACCGGCTTCCGGGCCACGGCGGCCGACCACGCCGCCGTACCGACCGGCGACGCGCACCCCGAGCAGGCCGCGTACATCATGTACACCTCCGGCTCGACCGGCGCGCCCAAGGGGGTCGTCACCACCCAGCGCGGCGTACTCGCCTTCGCCCGCGACCGGTGCTGGCAGGACGAACGCCCCCGCCGCGCCCTGCTGCACTCACCGCACGCCTTCGACGCGTCGACCTGTGAGATCTGGGTGCCCCTGCTCTCCGGCGGAGAGGTCGTCGTGGCCCCGGTCGGCGATGTCGACGGCGCCGTCGTCCGGGCCGCCGGCCTCACCGACGTCCTGCTGGTCTCGGGCCTCTTCCAGGTCATCGCGGAGGAGGACCCCGACTGCTTCGCCGGACTCCGCGAGGTGATGACCGGCGGCGACGTGATCAGCCCCGCCGCGGTCCGCGCGGTCCTGCGCCGCCATCCCGGCCTGCGGGTCCGCGCCACGTACGGACCCACCGAACTGACCATGTGCTCGGTGCAGATGTCCCTGCACGACCCGGACACGGTGCCCGACAGCGTGCCGATGGGCCGACCCATGGACAACACCGACGTCTACGTCCTCGACGACCGGCTGAGGCCGGTCCCGGTCGGGGTGATCGGCGAGCTCTACGCGGCCGGTGCCGGACTGGCGCGCGGCTACGCCGGCCGCGCCGGGCAGAGCTCCGAACGCTTCGTCGCCGACCCGTTCGGTGAGCCCGGCACCCGGATGTACCGCACCGGCGACCTCGCCCGGTGGCGCACCGACGGGACCCTCGAGTTCGCCGGCCGGGCCGACACCCAGGTGAAGATCCGCGGCTTCCGGGTCGAACCCGGCGAGGTGGAGAGCGTGCTGGTCCGCCACCCGCACGTGGCCCAGGCCCATGTCCACGCCCGCGAGGACCGGCCCGGGGACAAGCGTCTCGTCGGATACCTGGTGCCCGCCGAACCGAAGCCGGACCTCCCCGGCATCCGCGCCGCGGCCGCCTCGGTGCTGCCGCCCTACATGGTGCCCTCCGCCCTGGTCCTGCTCGAGCAGCTGCCGCTCACCCCGAACGGCAAGATCGACCGGCGGCTGCTGCCGGCACCCGAACGGGCCGACTCCGGCACGGACCACGTGGCACCCCGCGACGACCGGGAACGCGCCCTGTGCGCCCTGTTCGCCGAGGTGCTCCAGGTACCGCGGGTCGGCGTGCACGACGGCTTCTTCACCCTCGGCGGCCACTCGCTGCTCGCGATCCGCCTCGTCAACAGGATCCGCACCACCTTCGGCGCGGACCTCGGCGTGGCGACCCTCTTCCAGGCGCCCACCGTCGCCGAACTCGCCACCCGGCTCCTCGAACCGGGCGGCACCCGACGGATCCCCGCGACCGCCCGGGCCGCCGGGCTGCCGCTGTCGCACCAGCAGGAAGGCCTGTGGTTCCTGCACCAGCTCGACCCCGCCTCCCCGGTCTACAACGTGCCGCTCGCGCTGCGGCTCCGCGGCCGCCTCGACGTGGACCGGCTCTCGCACGCCCTGGGCCGACTGGTCGGCCGCCACGAGAGCCTGCGCACCCGGTTCGTCGCGGCGGACGGCGTACCCGTCCAGGTGGCCGATCCCGCACCGCCGTCCTGGCCGCTCACGGTCACCGCGACACACCCGGACGAGGTGCCGGAGGCACTCGCCGCGGCCGCCACCCGCCCGTTCGACCTGGCCGCCGACCGGCTCCTGCGCACGGAACTGCTGCGCCTCGGCCCGACCGAGCACGTCCTCGTGCTGTGCGCCCACCACATCGTCGCCGACGGATGGTCGGTCGGCGTCCTGCTCGACGAACTGTCCACCCTGTACACCGATCCCGGCGGCACCCTCCCGGCACTGGACATCCAGCCCGCCGACCACGCCGTCTGGCAGCGCACCCGGCTCGCCGACGACGAGCTGGACAAACAGCTCGGCTACTGGCGCGAACAGCTCCACGCGCTGCCGCAGCTGGACTTCCCGACCGACCGCCCGCGCGGCACCGCCGCCGGACACCCCGGAGCCACCGCGGAACTCCACCTCCAGGACGGTCTCGGCGCGTCCCTGCGCCGACTGGCCGACACCGAACGCGGATCACTGCTGTCCGTGCTGATGGCCGCGTACCTGGTGGTGCTCTCCCGGCACACCGGGCAGGACGACATCGGCATCGGCTCGGTGTTCTACGGCCGCAACCGCCCCGAACTCGAACCGCTCGTCGGCTACTTCGCCAACACGGTCGTGCTGCGCGCCGACGTCGCCGGCAACCCGACCTTCCGCGAACTGACACGCCGCTGCGAACTGGCCGTCCAGGGTGCCACCGAACACCAGGACCTCCCGTTCAGCACCCTGGTCGAGGAGCTGCGCCCGGCCCGTGAACCGGGCCGCAACCCCCTCTTCCAGATCAGCCTCACCCTGCACGCCGACGAGGGCTCGACGGCAGCGCCCGCCTTCGGCCCGGTCACCGTCGAACCGCTGCCGGTGGCCGGCGCGGTCGCCCGCTTCGACCTGGCCGCGCACGCCACCGTCACCGCCGACGGCGGACTGAGGCTGCAGGCCGAGTACGCCACCGACCTGTTCGACACCGACCGGATCACCCGCCTCCTGGAACACCTGGGCCGCGTCCTCACCCACGCGGTGACGGTCCCGGACGCCACCGTGGGCGAGTTCGTCCTCCCCGGGCCGGAGGAGGCGGCGCTGCTGCACCGATGGAGCGCCGCCCGGCGCGAGGTCCCGGCCGACGCCTCCCTGTGGGACCTGTTCGCCGAACAGGTCCGGCTGCGCCCCGACACGGTGGCGGTGGTCGCCGACGAGGAACGGACGACCTACCGCGAGCTCGCCCGGCGCGCCGAGCGACTGGCCGCCCGGCTGGCCGCCCGAGGCGTCACCCGGGGAGACCTGGTCGGCCTGTGCACACGCCGGGACACCGACCTCGTCGTCGGGATCCTGGGCATTCTGCGGGCCGGGGCCGCGTACGTACCGCTGGATCCCGACCACCCGGCGCAGCGGCTGTCCTTCATGGCCGCCGACGCGGGCCTGTCGGTCGTGGTCACCCAGCGGGGGACCGAGGTCCCCGCGACCGCGCTGCCGCTCGACGCCGACACCGACGGGGACCTCCCGGTGCCGGACCTGACCGTGACCGCCGCCGATCTGGCCTACCTGATCTACACCTCGGGCTCGACCGGGGAACCCAAGGCCGTCACGGTCCCGCACGCGCAGGTCGTCCGGCTGCTGCGGGCCACCCAGGACTGGTACCGGTTCGACGAGCGCGATGTGTGGACCCTGTTCCACTCGTTCGCCTTCGACTTCTCCGTCTGGGAACTGTGGGGCGCCCTCGCCCACGGCGGCCGGCTGGTCGTGGTGCCGGCCTGGCAGACCCGCTCGCCCGAGGACTTCCGGCGGCTGCTGGCACGGGAGGGTGTCACGGTCCTCAACCAGACCCCGGCCGCGTTCCGACAACTGGTCGCCGTCGACGAGGAGCACCCGGAGGAACTCTCCCTGCGGTACGTGATCTTCGGCGGTGACGCGCTGGACATCGACTCGGTACGCCGCTGGTTCGACCGGCACGGCGAGGAGCACCCCCGGCTCATCAACATGTACGGGATCACCGAGACCACGGTCCACGTCACGTACTGCCCGCTGACCCGGGAACTCCTGCGGGACAACGCGAGCCCCATCGGCGAACCGATACCCGACCTGTCGCTCTGGGTCGTCGACCGCGCCGGGCAGCCGGCACCCATCGGCGTGCCGGGCGAACTCCTCGTCGGCGGCGCCGGTCTGTCCTGGGGATACCTGCACCGGCCCGACCTGAGCGCACGGCGGTTCGTCGCCGACCGATTCGGCGGCGCACCCGGCGCCCGGCTCTACCGCTCCGGCGACCTCGCCCGGCGCCGTGCCGACGGCGGCCTGGAGTACCTGGGCCGCATCGACCAGCAGGTCAAGATCCGCGGGTTCCGGATCGAACTCGGCGAGATCGAAGCCGTGCTCGCCGCGCACCCCCGCGTCGACGACGCGTGCGTGACCGTCCGGGACGACCGTCTCGTCGGCTATGTGGTGACCGGGGAGACGGGCGACCTCGGCGGGATCCGCGCCCACCTGGCGGCCCGCCTGCCCGACTACATGGTGCCCTCCGCGCTGGTGTCCGTGGAACGCATCGCGCTGACCCGCAACGGCAAGGTGGACCGGGGCGCGCTGCCCGCACCGGAGCCCAGCCGCGCCGGCGAGTTCGTCGCACCGCGCGACGCCACCGAGCACGCCGTCGCCCGGGTCTGGTCCGGTCTCCTGGGCATCGACAGGATCGGCGTCCACGACAGCTTCTTCGACCTGGGCGGCACGTCCCTCGACCTCACCCGGCTGCGCGCCGAGATCCGGCGACAGCTCGGCGTCGAACTGGACATGCGCGACCTGTACTCGGCTCCGACCGTGGAGATGACCGCCATGCTGCTCGAACCGTCCCACCGGACCCGCCCCCAGCCGTCGCCGCTGGTGCCGATCAAACCCACCGGCGGCCGGCCGCCGCTCTTCCTCGTCCACGCCGTCGGCGGATCCGTGGTGCCGTACCTGCCGCTGGCCCGACTGATCGACCCCGAGCAGCCGTTGTACGGCCTGGAGGACCCGGGGCTCGACGGCGGCCCGGTCACCACCTCGCTGACCGCGCTGGCCGCGAAGTACGTCGACGCGATCCGCGTCGTCCAGCCGCACGGCCCCTACCACCTGGGCGGCTGGTCCCTGGGCGGTGTGGTTGCCGCCGAGATGGCCGGTCAGCTGACCGCCGCGGGCGAACAGGTGGCGCTGGTCGTCATGCTGGACACGGGAATGCCGCCGTACCTGGGGAAGGAACTGCCGGACCGCGCCGATCTCCTCGGCGGATTCGTCCACGACCTGGCCGGCCTGGCGGGCGTCCCGGCACCCGCCTACGACCGGGTCGCGCTGAGGGGCCTGTCACCGGACCGCCAGGACGAGGCACTGCTGGACCTTCTGGAGCGCGCGGCCCTCGTCCCCGAAGGCATCCGTGACGACATGCGGGAACGGATAGGGGTCTTCGAGGCCAACACCCGCGCCCTGCTGCGCCATCGCCCGGGCCCGGTCGACGGCCGCCTGGTGCTGCTGTCGGCGCGGCAGCAGCCCCGCAGGCCGAAGACGCGTCCGTGGCGCCTCCTCGCCCGGGACGGGTTCGAACTCCACACGGTCCCCGGTGACCACCACACCATGCTGCAGCAGCCCCATCTGACCACGCTGGCGGAGAGCCTGCGCGGAGTTCTGGAGCGGCTCGTCCGCTCGTGACGCGGCGTCGCCCCTGCCCGGTCCACGCGGACGGCCGGCTCGCCCGCGCCGAGTACCGGGCGGGGGCGGCGACGTCGTGGGCCCGGGGCCGATCGGAGTCGGGCGGTGTCGTACGTGCCGGGCCGATCGGCCCGGCACGTACGACGGCTTCCACGGGCCGATCCGGCCCGGACGGCTCGGCGCCTCCGGGCCGATCCGCCCCGGGCGGTGGCGTCCTCGACCTGCGGCTCCTCCACGGGACACCGGTGGGGCCGGGCGGGCACACGCACAGGACGGCGGGAGCGAGGAATCCGCTCCCGCCGTCCTGTGGTTCGGCGTCTCAGGGTCGACCCGGTGCCGCCCCGGCCGCGGCGAGCCGCTCGGTGAAGTCCGCCAGGACGGGATGCTCCAGCAGGACCCTGACCCGGACCGTGATGCCGAGGCGTCGGCGCACCGCGGCCACCACCTCCATGGCGGCCAGCGACTGACCGCCCAGGGCGAAGAAGTCGTCGTCGTCCTTGACCGGGACGCCCAGAACCTCCTGCCAGATCTCGGCGACTGCGGTGGTGTCCATCGTCCATCAGCTCCTTGACGGGCTCACGCCGGGCTCAGCCGCACCGGCAGACGTGTCAGTCCATGAATGAAGTTGCCGGTGCTCCACACCGGCTCGCCGGCCGGGGCGATCGTGCGCACCCGCCGGACGAGCGCGGTCAGCAGCGCGGTCAGTTCCAGCCGGGCGACCCGGGACCCGACACAGACATGGGGCCCCCAGCCGAACGCGAGATGCCGGTTGGGCGTGCGGTCGGGCCGGAAGACGTCCGGGTCGGCGAAGACGGCCGGGTCGCGGTTGGCCGAGCAGATCCAGGCGGTCACCCGCTCGCCGGGGAGCAGCTCGGTGCCGGAGACCGTCACCGGACGGGTCACCGTGCGCAGCGCGTGCAGGCCGGGGCTGGTCCAGCGCAGGATCTCCTCGACGGTGGTGGGCAGCAGTTCCGGCGACGCGCGCAGCTCCGACCACAGATCGGGCCGGTCGCCGAAGACCAGCAGCGCTCCGGCCGCCGAGTACCGGACGGTCTCGCTCGCGCCGGTCAGCACGCCGCTGCAGTTGAGGATCAGCTCGTCGTCGGTGAGGTCGCCGCCGGCCGCGAGCAGGGCGCTGATCAGGTCGTCGCCGGGGCGGGCGCGGCGCCGGTCGATCAGATCGGCGAAGTAGCCGAAGATCTCCGCGTTGGCGTCCAGCCGGTCGATCGGGTCGGGGGAGTCCAGGCCGTCGGTGGTGAGCCGGCCGATCAACGGCCAGTCGGCCCGGGGCAGGTCCATCATGGCGCAGATGACCTGGTTGGGCAGTCGCTCGGCCAGATCACCCACGGCGTCCCGGACCAGGGACCCGTCCGCCGGCCCGCCGCCGTCCGCCCCGACGACCTCGTCCACGAGGTCGGTGACCCCGGCGACGATCCGGTCGTGCCAGAGACGCAGCGCCGCCGGGGTGAACGGCGCACCCACCACACGGCGGATGCGGCCGTGCCGCGGCGGGTCGCTGACCACCATCATCCGGTCGGCGACCAGGTCGGCCGCCTCTCCGGACCCGCCGAGCCTGATGCCGGCGCGGGAACTGAACGTCGCAGGATCACCCAGGACCGCCAGGACGTCGTCGTAGCGGGAGGCCACCCAGAACCCAGGACCGTGCGGTTCCGGATGCCGGGTGAGCCCGGGACGGGTACGCAGCTCCGCCAGCTGGTCGAGGTACCGGTATCCGGAGAAGACGTCCGGTGCGAGCAGGTCGATGTCCATCGCCGGTCAGCGAGCCTCGATCACGGAGAACGGGGACTCCGGGATGGCCAGGACCTGGTGCGTGCGGTAGCCGGCCGCCTCCAGGATCCGGGTGAACCCGGCCCGGTCGCGCTCCCGTCCACCGGTGAGGACCATCATCCCTAGGTCGCTCCAGTGGCTGACGTGCTGGGTGCCGTCCTCCGGCACCAGCATCTCGATCACCAGCAGCCGGCCGCCGGCCGCCAGCGCCCGCCGGCTCGACCGCAGGATGTCCACCGCCTGCTCGTCGGTCCAGTCGTGCAGGACGCTACACAGCAGGTGGGTGTCCGCGCCGGTGGGCACGGCGGCGAAGAAGTCACCGGGCACCGCACGGCAACCGGGGACACCGCCGCGGAGATTCACCTCGTCGATCACCGAGGGGCGGTCGAACAGGATGCCGCCCGCGTGCGGGGCCACCGAGAGGATCTCGCCGAGGAGGAAGCCGTCGGCGCCGCCGATGTCGAGGATGGTCTCCGACCGGGACCAGTCGACGGCCTCGGCCGCCTGCCGGTACAGCCGGCCGGTACGTTCCCGCATCCGGCGCAGGAACGCGACGTTCGCGCCGCGCCGGGTGTTCTTGACCCCGAAGAAGCCGCCGTCGCCGCCGTCGAAGGACGCCGCGCCGGTACGGAAGGTGTCCGTGGCGCGCAGCCAGGCCAGCTGGCTCTCGGCGTTGACCAGCGAGGCGGAGAGGCTGCGGGGGTCGTCGCGGCGCAGCCGCGCGCCGAGAGCGGTGAGCCGGAAGCCGGTACCCGGGTCGCCGGCGAAGAACCCGGCCGTGGCGAGGGCGGACAGCAGCCGGCTCAGGGCGTCGGGGTCGGCGTCGATGAGGTCCGCGGTGATCGCCACGGGCTGTGCGGTCGAGAAGTCCATCACGTCGGCGACGCCGAGTTCGACGGCGATGCGCAAGGCGTGCGGCAGGACCGCGACCATGCTGTCGTCGACGAGCGTGAGGTAGTCCCGCACGATCCTGTCGGTGGTCTCGACGCAAGCGGTATCGGTGGTATCGGTGTTCGTGGTCATCGTCTGCCCCTTTCCTGGGCCGGGACGCGCAGAAGTTCGGTCACGGCTCGGTGGTCGACCTTGCCGTTGGCGTTGTGGGGGAGTTCGTCGAGGCGGCGTACCAGATCGGGCACCAGATGGCCGGGGAGCCGCTCGCGCAGTTCCGCACGCACCCGGTCCGGGTCCGCTTCGCCGGTGAAGGCCAGTGCCAGGCGCTCGTGGGCGCCGCCGCGGCCGGGCAGGGCCACCGCCACGCAGTCGCGCACGCCGGCGCGGTCCGCGGCGTGGCTCTCCACCTCGCCCAGCTCCACCCGGTAGCCGCGGATCTTCACCTGCCGGTCCGCGCGTCCCAGGAAGTGCAGTACCCCCTCGGCGTCGCGTTCCGCGCGGTCACCGGTGCGGTAGACCCGCGTCGGCGCCCCCTGGACGTCGACCGTGACGAACCGCTCGGCGGTGCGTTCCGGGTCGTGCAGGTATCCCTGGGCCAAACCCGCTCCCGCGACACACAGTTCGCCGTCGATCAGGTGGACCTCGGTGCCCGGCACCGGCCGCCCGATGGGCACACCGTGCGGCCGGTCGCAGTCCTCGGGCCGGATGTGGTGCATGGTGGCGAAGGCGAAACTCTCCACCGGGCCGTAGCAGTTGTGGACGGTCGTGTCCGGGTGGCTCAGCAGCAGCGTGCGCACCGGCTCGGGCGCCAGCCGTTCACCGCCGATGAACATCAGGTCGATCCCGCGGAAGCAGTCCGGATCCAGCCGGACCAGCAGGTTCACCACGGACGCGACCAGGACGAGGGTGTTCACGCCGTGTCGTTCGACCAGCTCGCGCAGGGTGTCCGGCAGCAGGTGCTCGTCGTCCGGCAGCACCACGGTGCCGCCCCGGGACAGCATGCCCCACAGTTCCAGCCCACAGGCGTCCCACCCGACCGGGGCGAGCTGCGGCAGCACCCGCCCGGGGGCGAAGGCCGCCAGAGGGCCGCTGTCGAAGAGCCGCAGCACCGCCCGGTGCGGAGTCACCACCCCCTTGGGGGTGCCCGTGCTGCCGGAGGTGAAGAAGACACAGGCCGGGTCGTCCGGCCCGATGTCCGCCGGGACCGGACCGTGCCCGGGTGCGGGCGTGGCCGGTGGCGTCCAGCACGGAGCGCCGGCGAGCGGGGTGTCCGTGATGAACAGCGGCGCCCTCAGCAGGCGCAGCAGTTCCCGTACCCGCTCGTCCGGCCACTTCACATCGATGGGGCAGTACGCCGCACCCGTCTTCAGCACGGCCAGGAGGAGGGTCACCATCCGGGCCGAGCGGGTGATGCGTACCGGCACGAGGCATCCCGGTCCCACCCCTGCCTCGACGAGTGCCGCGGCATAGGAATCGGCCGTCGAAACAAGTTGGGAATAGGTGACCGGGCCGTTGTCGTCAATCAGCGCAATGTGGCCGCCATATTCAGCCGCGCGCTCGTCGAGTGCCTGATGAATCAGCACGTACCGCTCCTTGTCCGCAGCTTCGATCGCACGCATACTCACCTGTCACGATGACCTGCGCAACCCCTATGAACCCCATAGCGGAGACCCCGACACCCAAGTGCGGGAAGGCCTGTTCCGCACTGTTCGGCGGTCGGCGGCGGAGCGCATTGACATTCTTCTCCGCCCGTCCGTAGCGTTTTTCCGTCGCGGTACCGGGAACTGGCAATTCTTGATTCCCGCCGTGGAAACCGATTACCGAGCCTTGGGGGATTCATGTCGTTCACGCCCCAGACCAGAAATCAGCCCGCCGTCGACGCCGGGATCGACCACATCACACTTTCCGTCGGTGACGCCCACGCCCGTGCGGCCGAGTTCGTCGACCGCTACGGCTTCGAGGTCATAGCCGCCGGCGAGACTCCGGAGTTCACCGCCGTGGCGGTGGGACAGCGCGACGTCGTCCTCCTGCTCCTGGAGGGCCGCACCGACGACCACCCCGCCACCCTGTTCACGGCCCGGCACGGCGACGGCGTGAGCGACATCGCGCTGCGGGTGGCGGAGTCGGACCGCCCGGCGCTCGAAGCCTTCGGCGACGTGACGCACACCTTCGTGAGCCGGACCGCCGGTGAACCCTGGTCGCTGCCCGGCATCGAACCGGTGCCCACCGAGGCGACCGCGGAGACCGCGGAGCCGGCCGGGCGCCACCTGCTCCGCGTCGACCACATCGCGGTCTGCCTGGAGACCGGCGAACTGGACGGCACCGTCGAGTTCTACCGGCGGGAACTGGGCTGGCAGGTGGTGTTCGAGGAGGACATCCACGTCGGTGCCCAGGCCATGCAGTCCAAGGTGGTGCAGAGCCCGAACACGCTGGTGACGCTGACCCTGCTGCAGCCCATGAGCGGCGCCGTCCCGGGCCAGATCGACGACTTCCTGAAGAAGCACGGCGGCGGCGGTGTGCAGCACCTCGCCTTCGCGGTGCCGGGCATCGTGGAGGCGGTGGCCGACCTCGGCAGCCGCGGCGTGCGGTTCCTGGCCACTCCCGACTCCTACTACGAGGACCTCGAGGAGCGGCTCGGGTCGTCCGGCTACGCGGTGGAGGAACTGCGGAGGCACAACGTGCTCGCCGACCGGGACCACGACGGTGAGCTGTTCCAGATCTTCACCCGGTCCGAGCACCCGCGCCGTACCCACTTCATGGAGATCATCGAACGTCGCGGCGCGACCACGTTCGGCAGCAACAACATCCGCAAGCTCTACGAGGCGGTCGAACGACAGGACCAGGCGTGACGAGCGGACCGGGCGTCCTGGCGCCGGATCCGCTCAGCCTCGCCGACGTCGAGGAGCGCGCCCGCGCCGTGCTGTCGCCCGAGGTGTACGACTTCGTGGCCGGCGGAAGCGGCGGCGAGACGACGCTGAACGCCAACCGGACCGCGTTCGACCGGTGTCACCTCGTCCCTCGGGTCCTGTCCGGGGTGGACACCGCCGACACCACGACCACCTTGCTGGGGGTCCCCGCGTCGATGCCCGTCGCGGTGGCGCCCATGGCGTTCCACTCGATGGTGCACCCGGCCGGCGAACCGGCGGTGGCCCGCGCGGCGGCCACGGCCGGCGTGCCCTTCACGGCGTCGACCCTGGCCGGCCGACCGCTGGACGAGCTGGCCGGCGCCGACGGCGACCTGTTCCTCCAGCTGTACTGGCTGCGCGACCGGGCCCGCACCGAGTGGCTGATCGACGAGGCCGAACGCCTCGGCGCCCGCGCCCTGATCATCACCGTGGACGTTCCGTTCATGGGCCGGAGGCTGCGCGATCTGCGCAACGGGTTCGCCGTGCCGGCACACGCCGCACCGGTGAACCTGGCCGACGCGCAACGCGGTGTCGGGCAGAGCGTCGGCGGGCACGCCGCCGCGGTGATCGACCCCACCCTGTCCTGGTCCGACCTGGAACAGGTGCGCCGGCGGACGCGACTGCCCCTGGTGCTCAAGGGAGTTCTCGACCCGGCGGACGCCCGGCGCGCGGTGGACCTCGGCGCGGACGGCCTGGTGGTGTCCAACCACGGCGGCCGGCAACTGGACGGCGCCGTACCCAGCCTCCTGGCCCTGCCCGCGATCCGCGAGGAGGTCGGGGACGCCTGCGAGGTCCTGCTGGACAGCGGTGTGCGCAGCGGCACGGACGTGCTGCGCGCGCTGGCCCTCGGCGCCTCCGGGGTGCTGCTCGGCCGGCCGGTCCTGTGGGGACTGGCCTCCGGCGGAGAGCCCGGTGTGACCGGTGCGCTGGAACTGCTGCGCACCGAACTCGAGGTGTCGATGGCCCTCGCCGGCGTGCCGGACGTGGCCGCGGCCGGGCGGCTCGGCGTGCGCTGGGCGCCCGGAACCAATGAACGGGAGGAGCCATGACCGAGGCGTCCCACGCCTCGACCGCACGGCCGGGGACGGTGCTGGACCTGGCCGAGCTGCACGGGTCGCTGTCCGATCCGGCGCTGCTCTCGATGAACCTGCTGAACGAGGTGTCCGACCAGTACCCGGACGCGATCTCCTTCGCGCCCGGACGGCCCGACCCCGGCGGCTTCGCGGTCGAGGACGTCCACCGGTACCTGCGCACCTGGACCGAACACGTCACCGACGGCACGGCCCGGGGCGCCGAGACGGCCCGCAACCGGCTCTACCAGTACGGCAGGACGAAGGGGGTGATCCAGGATCTGGTGGCCCGCAACCTCGCGACCGACGAGAACATCCATGTCGACCCCGAGTCGATCCTGGTCACCGTCGGCTGCCAGGAGGCCATGGTTCTGGTGCTGCGCGCGCTGCGCGCCGGCGAGCACGACGTGCTCCTCGCCACGTCACCGGCCTATGTGGGCATCACCGGTGCGGCCCGCCTGGTCGACATGCCGGTGGTGCCGGTCGACAGCGGGGCCGGGGGCATCGACCTGGACGACCTGGCGGCCAAGGTGCGGGGCGCGCGCGAGGCCGGTCTGCGGCCCCGGGCGTGCTACCTGGTGCCCGACTTCGCCAATCCGACCGGGCTCAGCCTCGATGTGCCGACCCGCCGCCGGCTGCTGGATCTGGCCGCCGAGCTGGACATCCTGATCATCGAGGACAACCCGTACGGCTTCTTCGGCGACGGCGCGCCCCCGAAACCGACGCTCAAGTCACTGGACGAGGGCCATCGGGTCGTCTACCTCGGCTCGTACGCCAAGACCGCCCTGCCCGGCGCCCGGATCGGCTACGTGGTGGCCGATCAACCGGTCGTCCGGGCGGGGGAGACCGTCGGCACCCTCGCCGACGAGCTCTCGAAGATCAAGAGCATGATCACGGTCAACACCCCGCCGATCGCCCAGGCGGTCATCGGCGGCAAGTTGCTGGAGAGCGATTTCGCACTGCGCGAGGCGAACAAGGACGCCACCGCGCGGTACGGACAGCGGCTGCGCCACCTGCTCGACGGGCTGGCGGCGCGGTTCCCCACGACGTCGCCGGTGACCTGGAACCGACCGGACGGCGGATTCTTCCTGGTCGTCACGGTGCCGTTCGTCGCCGACGACGACCTGCTCGCCTACTCGGCCAAGCGGCACAAGGTCATCTGGACGCCGATGCACCACTTCTACGCGGCGGGGGGCGGAGTGCGGCAGTTGCGACTGTCCTGCAGCTCGCTCACGCCGGAGAAGATCGACCTCGGTCTGGACCGGTTCGCTTCGCTGGTGACCGACCTTCTGGAGAGGACCTGACAACCATGAGAGCTCTGACCGTAAACGAGCGGATCGTCTCGGACGACACCGACGCCTATGTGATCGCGGAGATCGGCCACAACCACGAGGGTGACCTGGGCAAGGCGGAGGAGCTGGTACGCCAGGCCGCCGCGGCCGGAGCCAGCGCGGTCAAACTGCAGAAGCGGAACAACCGCTCGCTGTACACCAAGGCGATGTACGACTCCCCCTACACCGGGCGCAACAGCTACGGCCCGACGTACGGAGCGCACCGCGAGTTCCTCGAGTTCGGGACGCACGAGTACACCCATCTCCAGCAGCTGTCCGCCGAACTGGGCGTGGACTTCATCGCCACCGCCTTCGACTTCGCCAGCGTGGACTTCCTCGCCGAGCTCGGCGTGCCGGCGATCAAGATAGCCTCCGGCGACATCAGGAACACACCGCTCCTCGCCTACGCGGCGAAGGTCGGCAAGCCCCTGATCGTGAGCACCGGCGGCGCCGACATGGAGTCGGTGCGGCGCGCCTGCGGCACCGTCCTGCCGATCAACCCGGACCTCGCGCTGCTGCAGTGCACGGCGACGTACCCGACCGAGCCGGAGGAGTTGAACCTGGCGGTGCTGGGCACCTACCGGGCCGAGTTCCCGGACACGGTCATCGGCTACTCCGGGCACGACATCGGCCCGTGGGCCGCCTGGACCGCGTACGCTCTCGGCGCCCGGGTGGTGGAGAAGCACGTCACCCTCGACCGCACCCGGCCCGGCAGCGACCACAAGTTCTCGCTGGAGCAGGCGGACATCGCCGAACTGGTCGACGGACTGCGCCGGGTACGGCGCTCGCTGGGCAGCGACGAGAAGCGGGTCCTGCCGGCGGAACGGCCCGCGATGAACAAGATGGGCAAGAAGCTGGTCACCCAGGGGGACCTGCCGGCGGGGCACCGCCTCACCCTGGAGGACGTGGCGATCAAGTCCCCGGGCGACGGGCTCACTCCCGACCGCCTCGCCGACGTCGTGGGCCGCCGCCTCTCCCGGCCGCTGGCCGCCGACGCCGACATCACCCTGGACGACCTGGTGGACGGCGATGCCGGCCGCGATTGATCTGACCGGATCGGTCGCCGTCGTCACCGGCGTCTGCGGACGGCTCGGGGCGGTGTGGGTGGAAGCCCTGCTGGGCGCCGGCGCCGATGTGGTGGGCCTGGACGTACGGGACACCGTCGGGCCGGAGCTCCGGGCGGTGCTGGACGGGCACGACCCCAAGCGGTTCCTGCCGCTGGTCGCGGACATCACCGACACCGACAGCCTGCGCCGCGCGCTCGACGACTGCCTCGAACGGGCCGGAGAGCCGACCGTACTCGTCAACAACGCCGGCATCGACAGTCCACCGTCGGCCGACGGCGCCGGCTGGCGCTTCGAGGACATCCCGGACGAGGTGTCCGGCGGCGTCCTCGCGGTCAACGCCCAGGGGACGCTGCGGATGTGCCAGGTGTTCGGGTCGAGGATGGTCCACAACGGCGGCGGATCCATCGTCAACATCGGCTCGATGTACGGCGGCCTCGCACCCGACCCCCGGATGTACGAGCACCTGCCGATGGAACCGCCGTTCCTGAAACCGCCCGCGTACGGCATGTCCAAGGCCGGCGTCGCCTCCCTCACCCGGTACCTCGCGGCACTGTGGGGTCCGTCCGGGGTGCGGGTCAACACCTTGTCGCCGGGCGGCGTACTGGGCGCGCAGGACCCGGTCTTCCGGGCGAAGTTCGACGCCCGCGTCCCCCTGCGGCGGATGGCCCGCACCGAGGATCTGACCGGCCCGCTGCTGTTCCTCGCGTCCGACCTGAGCCGCTATGTCACCGGGACCGAACTCGCCGTGGACGGCGGGTTCGGCTGTTGGTGACACCGACCCCTCCACGAGGAGAAGCCATGGACAGGTCCCTGGCCTGGATACCGCGCGCGGAATTCGCGCGCGTCCTGGACGAAGTCGTCGATCCGCACGAAAGAGCCCTCGCCTTCGGGGCGATGACCCGGATCAACACCCTCTACATGATCGCGCGTGCCGGCTCGGGACACATCGGTTCCAGCTTCAGCGCCGCCGACGTGGTCGGCTGGCTGCTGCTGGAGGAGCTCGACCGGCCGTTCGAACCCGACGGAGACGTGTACTTCTCCTCGAAGGGACACGACGCGCCCGGACTGTACGCCGCGATGATCGCGCTCGGGCACCTCGACGAGGACCTGCTGCACCGGCTGCGGCGGATCGACGGACTGCCCGGACACCCCGACGTCGGCACCCCCGGAATGCCCTTCAACACCGGTTCCCTGGGCATGGGCATCTCCAAGGCGAAGGGCCTGATCCTCGCCCATCGCCTGGCCGGCCGGACCTCCCGGGTCGTGGTGATGACCGGGGACGGCGAACTGCAGGAGGGCCAGAACTGGGAGGCACTGCCCAGCGCCGCGCGCTACGGCATGGGCGAGCTCACCGTCGTGGTCGACCACAACGGCCTCCAGTCCGACACCTTCGTCACCGACGTCAGCGACCTCGGTGACCTGGCGGGCAAGTTCACCGCGGCCGGCTGGGGCGTGCTGCGGTGCGACGGGCACACCCCCAAGCAGCTGGAGCAGGCCTTCGCCCTCCGCGCCGCGGAGCACCCGGACCGGCCCGTGGTGATCATCGCGGACACGGTGAAGGGCGGCGGCTGCCCCACGTTCGCCGCCACCTCGATGGCACCCGGCGAATGGCGCTACCGCCACCACAGCGGCGCCCCGAGCCCGCAGGACCACGACTCCGCCCACCGGGAGCTGCTCGACACCGCCGACGAGATACTCCGCGGGCGCGGCCTGCGGCCGCTCCGGCCGGTCGTGAGCACCGTGGACCTGCCGGTGAAACCGTCCGGGGTACGGCTGCCCGAGCTGTACGGCCGGCTGCTCACCGAGGCGGCGCACGAGGACCCGAGGATCGTCGCGCTCGACGGCGACCTGGTGCTGGACACGGGCCTGATCCCGTTCCGCGAGGCCCACCCGGACCGGTTCGTCGAGTGCGGCATCGCCGAGCAGGACATGGTCTCGACGGCGGGCGGACTGGCCGCGGGCGGTCTGCGGCCGTTCGTGCACTCCTTCTCCTGCTTCCTGCACGCGCGGCCCAACGAGCACATCTACAACAACGCCACCGAAGGGCGGCCGGTGGTCTACGTCGGCTCGCTCGCCGGGCTGCTGCCCGCCGGCCCCGGTCACTCGCACCAGGCGGTCCGCGACGTGTCGGCGCTGAGCGCCGTCCCCGGTCTGACCGTCCTGGAACCGTCCCACCCCGCCCAGCTCGCCGCCGCCCTGAGCCACTGCCGATCCACCTCGGACAGCGTCTATCTGAGGCTCTCCAGCCAACCGGTCCCCGAGGAACTCGCCGCGCTGCCGCCGGCCCCCCTGGTGGTCGGCCGGGGACAGGTACTGCGTACCGGCGGCCGGGCGGTCGCGTTCGGCGCCGGCCCGGTGGTCCTCGCGCAACTGCTGGGCGCCGCCGACCTGCTCGCCGCACAGGACATCGAGCTGACCGTGGTCGACCTGCCCTGGCACAACCGGATCGACCCGGCCTGGCTGGGCGAGCTGCTGACCGGCATCGGGCACGTCTTCGTGGTCGAGCACCAGTACGGCAGCGGGGGGCAGGCCGACCTGATCGCCCGCCACCTGCTGGAGACGGGCGCCGGGGACGGGATCGCCTTCCGCGGCATCGGCCTCACCGAGGTGCCGCGCTGCGGCACCGACGCGGAGGTGCTCGCCGCACACGGCATGGACGCGGCGCACCTGGCCCGCCAGATCGGCGCGGACGTCCTGGGCCGCACCCTCACCACCCAACCGACGGGAGAAGCATCGTGGAAACTGTCCGCAACGAACTGAACCGCCCGCCCCTGGAGACCGTCGAGGGCTTCCGCGCGGTCCTCGCCGAGTACAGCCCGAGCTGCCTGGTCACCGACGCGCGGCGACGGGTCGGCGCGATCGGCGGGCTGCTGCCGGTGAAGCACCACCACAAGATCGCCGGACCGGCCCTCACCGTCAACCTCTCGATCGACGACCTGGTCGACTGCATGCCGGTGCTGGCCCAGGCGCAGCCGGGCGACGTGATCGTGGTCGCCTGCCACGGCACCACCCGCACCGCGATGTGGGGCGGCCTGATGTCCACCCTCTCGCGGCAGATCGGTGTGGCCGCCGGCATCGTCGACGGAGCCATCCGCGATGTCGACGAGATCCGCGACCTCGACTTCCCGGTCTGGTACCGCAGCACCGTCCCGAGGCCCTCGCCGACCGCCGTGCACGACCGCACCGAGCCGGTCCAGGTGAACGTGCCGGTGATCATCGACGGCCAGGTGATCAACCCGGGGGACATCGTGGTCGCCGACGAGAACGGCATCGCGGTCGTACCGCAGGACGAGGCCGAGACCGTACTCGCCCACACGAAGATGAACATCAGCAGGGAACGGGTGATCCGCGAGAAGATCAGCTCCGGCCTCTCGGTCCCCGAACTGATCGCCGAGTTCGGACACCTGTGATGCGCGTCTACCTCACCGGCGCGGACGGGATGCTGGGCACCGCACTGCGCCAGGAGCTCGCGACGCGGCCGGAGACCGCCGACTGGCCCGTCCTCGGAGTGTCCCTCGCCGACTTCGACATCGGCGACGAGACCGCCGTCCGGGACTCGATCGACGCCTTCCGGCCCGACGTCGTGGTGCACACCGCCGCGAACGCGGTGGTGGACTCCTGCGAACGCGACCCGGCGCCGGCCCTGCGCGTCAACGTGGGCGGCACCCATCACGTCGCGGAAGCCTGCCGACGCCACGGCAGCCGGCTGATCTACATCTCCAGCGACTACGTCTTCGACGGCCGGGCACCCGGGCCGGCCGGGTACAACGAGAGCGACCTACCCGCCCCGGTCAGCGTGTACGGCCTGAGCAAACTGGGCGGCGAGCGGATCGTCGAGGCCGTGCCCGACCACCTCGTGGTCCGCACGTCCTGGCTGTACGGCGGAACCGACCCGCGTCTGGACCAGGTGCTCGCCGCCGCTCAGGAGTTCCTCGACGGCGGCAGGCCGCGACTGATCGACGACCAGTTCAGCAGCCCGACCTACCTCCCCGACCTGGCGTCCGCGCTGGTACGGCTGCTGCCCGGCGCACTGGCCGTCCGCGGCCTGCTGCACATCGCCAACCGGGGCCGGGCGAGCTGGTACCAGGTGGGCATGGCCCTCGCCGAGCGCCTCGGCACCGCCCACCCGGTGCCGATGTCCATGGCCGAAGCCGGTTTCGTCGGCGGCAGACCACGCGACTCCCGCCTGGACAGCACCCGCGCGGCCGCCTTCGTCCACGCCATGCCCCACTGGACCGACGCCCTCGCCCGGTACTGCGCCCTGCTCACCGCGGGGGACCGAGGGCCGGTGAACCACTGATGCCCGAGCCGTTCCTGCTGCTGGACTTCGACGGTGTCGTGTGCGACACCGAACGGGCCGCGCTGCTGGCCTGGCAGGACCTCTACGACCGGCTCGAAGTGCCCCTCACCCCCGGGACACGGGCCGGGATGCTGGGCAACTCGGCCGGAGCCAGGGTCGCACTGGACGACCTGGCCACCCGGCTGGGCCGGCCGGTCGGGGACCACGAGTGGGCCTGGCAGCGACAGCGCAGGGCCGCCCGGTGCGCCACCGCACCGGCCCGGCCCGGCGTCGAACGGCTGCTGCGCACCGCCGAGGCGTCCGCGATCGTGTCCAGCAGCCCGGCCGCCTGGGTGGAGGAGCACCTGCGGCGGCTCGGGCTGCGCCGGCACTTCGCCTTCCTGGTGACCGGCGACGACACCGACCGGCACAAACCCGAACCGGACCTCTACCTGCTCGCGCTGGAACGCGCCGGGGTGGAGGCCGACGGCGCGCTGGCCGTCGAGGACTCCCCGAGAGGGGTCCGCGCAGCCCGCGCCGCCGGTCTCCGCTGCGTGGCCGTGCCCTGGGAGCCGGCCGGGGCGGCCGAGCTGGCCGGGGCCGACGCGGTACTGCCCAGTCTCGACGAGCTGGACCTGCGGCACTATCGGCGTAGCGAGGTGTGACATGGAGATCACGGCGGACAACGCCCTGGAGGAACTGTCCCGGCACGTCCTCATGGACGGCCTCGACCTCGTACTGGACCTGGAGCGCAGCCGCGGCAGCACGCTGGTCGACGCGCGCGGCGGTGAGGAGTACCTCGACCTCCTCACGTTCTACGGCTCGCTGCCCCTGGGCATGAACCACCCCGGCATGGCCGACGACCCGGAGTTCCTCGCCGAACTCACCCGGGCCGCACTGCACAAGGTGACCAACTCCGACATCTACACCGTGCAGTACGCGCGGTTCACGGAGGCGTTCCGCAGGGTCCTGGGCGACCCGAGGCTGCCGCACCTCTTCTTCATCGACGGCGGCGCCCTGGCCGTGGAGAACGCCCTCAAAGTGGCCTTCGACTGGCGCGCGCAGAGACGGGGACCCGACCCCGCCCCCCTCGAAGTCCTGCACATGGAGGGCGCCTTCCACGGCCGCAGCGGCTACACGCTGAGTCTGACGAACACCTCGCCCACGGTGACCGCCCGGTACCCGGCGTGGACGTGGCCGCGCGTTCCGGTGCCCGGGCCCGGCGGCGAACGAGAGGCGGTCGAGGCCGCGCGACGGCACCTGGCCGAGCGCGGAGACCGGATCGCCTGCTTCATCGCCGAGCCCGTCCAGGGAGCCGGCGGCGACCGGCATCTCGGCAGGGAGTTCCTGCTGCGCATGCAGGACCTGTGCCACCGGTACGACGTGCTGTTCGTGCTCGACGAGGTGCAGACCGGCTGCGGCCTGTCCGGCGCGCCGTGGACCTACCAGCGGCTCGGGCTCGAACCGGACGTGGTGGCCTTCGGCAAGAAGACCCAGGTGTGCGGTCTGATGGCGGGCGGCCGGGTCGACGAGGTGCCCGAGGGCGCACTGGCCGTGCCGGACCGGCTCGGATCCACCTGGGGCGGCAACACCGCGGACATGGTGCGGGCCACCCGGATCCTGGAGATCATCGAGCGGGACGGCCTGATGGACGCGGCCGAGACCAAGGGCCGGCACCTCGGCCGGCTGCTCGACGAACTGGCCGCGGCCCACCCGGCGCTGGTGAGCGACGTCCGCGGTCTGGGGCTGATGTGGGCCTTCGACCTGCCGGACACGGCGCTGCGCAACGAGGTCCTGGGCCGCCTGCGCCGCTCCCACCGGGTGCTGCTGCTTCCCGGCGGGCCACGCGCCGTACGGTTCCGCCCGGCACTCACGGTCGGTCTCGACGACCTGGACAAGGGCGTCGCCGCGGTCGACGCGGTCCTCACCTCGATGAGCGTGCGGTGAACGCCACGCGGTGCCGGGGGGAGACGGCATCGCGTACGGGCATGTAGGGGTTGTCAGGAGTTTGCCGTGCTACAAGAATGCGGGCAGCTCAATCTCGGCAGGAACAAAGGAGTGCGTCGGCTCATGAGTAATCCGTTCGAGGACGAGAATTCCTCATACCGCGTTCTGATCAATGCGGAAGAGCAGTATTCATTGTGGCCGGATTTCGCAGAGGTCCCGGCCGGCTGGACCGTCGCCCTGCCGAGTACGACCCGGCAGGCGTGCCTGGACTACGTCAACGAACACTGGGTCGACATGCGCCCCAAGAGCCTCGTCGAGGCGATGCGCCAGGCCGGCTGACGCATCGGCCCAGGAACAGCCAGGGATCACGCGGCCGGGCCGTGTGATCCCTGGCCGCGTTCCGCGCCCGCCCGCACCGCGCCGGCGGGCCCCGCCCCAAGGCAGGGCCGACGCCGCCCGGAACACCCTCTCCGCGAACGCCCCCGGATTCCCCGCCTCGTCGGCGGCTGACTCCCGCCGGGAATCCACCACCCGACGCCGGTCGTTCCGCATTCCTTCCGTACGCGCCCGCACCACGGCGGACAGCCGCCTCCCGCGGCGACCGATAGCGCGCTGATAGCCGGTCGATGAGCAGGCCGTGAAACATGGGTCACGTCGGCGACCGGAACGCCCGGTCCGCGGGTGTTGACGGCATGAGGCGAGATGACGACCACCGCGCAGGCCCTCGACGGGGCACGCGACCGAACGGCGCGGGACTCCTTCGACGGCGACCGGTACTTCTCCCGGCCCCCGCGGTTCGACGGCGGGGGCGCGAAGCGGAGACGCATGCGCTGACGGCGTGGCACGCATGCGACCTACGGCCTGGCCGAGGAACGGATTTCCCTCTTTCGCACCGACCCATGGAGGAGTTCGCGGTGGAACTGGTGGAGCGCGAAGCACCGTTGGCGCTACTGACCGCGCTGGCCGAACAGGCGCGGGACGGACACGGACGTGCCGTGCTGGTCCACGGACCGGTGGCGGCGGGCAAGAGCGTACTGGTGCACCACTTCGCCGATCGCGCCCTGAGTCTGGGAATGCTTCCGTTGTCGGCGCTGGGATCCAAGGACGAGCGGCACCTGACCCTGGGGGTGGTGCGGCAGCTGGTGGACGACGCGCCGCTGGACTCCGGGGACCGGGCGCGGGCCGTGGCACTCATCGAGGAGGGCGTGCGCGCCGCCCAGCGCCGGGACACCGGCGGACAGCCGGACGACGACATCGTGCACGGGCTCTGCACCGTGTTCCTGGAACTGGCCGAACGCTGCCCGCTGTACATCGCCGTCGACGACGTGGAACAGGCCGACCAGGCCTCGCTGACATGCCTGGCCTACCTGGCCAGGCGCCTGAACAGCGCCCGGGTGCTCGCCGCGTTCACCCACGGCGGGCACGGGTGCGACACCGGGTTCCGCTTCGGCGCCGACCTGATGCGACAGCCCAACTGCCACCGTGTCGAGGTGACGCAGCTCTCCGCCACGGGAGTGTGGCAGCTGACGGCCCAGCATCTGGGCAAGGGGACCGCCGACGAGCGGGCCACGGACTGGCACGCCTACAGCGGGGGCAACCCCCTGCTCGTCGAAGCACTGGTCCGCGACCACCTGGGCGGTGGCGAGGCGGGACCGCGCTACCGCGAGGCCGTACTGTCCTGCCTGCGCCGCCACCGCCCGGAGATGATCCGGGTGCTGAGCGGCTACGTGGTGCTCGGCGGGCCCGACAACCTGGACCGACTTCTGGACCTGAGTCCGGCGCGGACCACGGAGGCGGTGCGCGAGCTGATCGCCGGCGGACTGCTCACCACCGACGGATTCCGGCACGAGACGGCCCGCGAGGCGGTGGCCGGCGCCATCGACGCCGACGAGCTCGCCCGGCTCCACGCCCGCGCGGCGGTCCTCGCCCACGAGCGCGGCGCCGGCACCGCGGTGATCGCCGGACACCTGCTCCACGCCGGTGCGCCGGCCGACGACGGCGTGCTGCAGGAGCCGTGGGCGCTTCCCGCCCTTGAGGACGCCGCGGCGCACGCCCTGCGCGGAGCCGCGGCCGACCGCGCGGTGGACTGCCTCCGGCTGGCCCGGCTCGTCTGCGTGGACCCGCTCCGGCGGGCACGCATCACCGCCGCCCTGATCCGGGCCGAGTGGAGCATCAACCCCGGTGTGTCCACCGGCCGGCTCGGCGAACTCGTCGACGCCATGCGCAAGGGCTGTCTGCGCGGTGCCGACGCGCTCACGCTGGCCCGGGCGCTGCTCTGGCACGGCCGCTTCGAACAGGCCCAGGAGGTCCTCGGCCACCTGGCCCGATCCGGGCAGGCGACCGATCCCGAGACAGCCACCGAACTGCAGATCACCCGGCGACGGCTGCGGCACACCTACCCGTCGTTCCTGGCCGTGCTCGGCCCGAAGCCCGGTGCCGGACGTCCCCCCACGCACTCGGTGAGCGCCGACCGCCGACTGCAGGCGGTGTCCGCGCTGGCCGCCGTACTCGGTGAAGGTCCCCATCAGGAGGCCGTCGACGTGGCGCAGCGGGTGCTCCACGGCACGCGGCCGGAAGAGCTGTCCACCGAGACCGTCGAAAGCGCCCTCCTCACCCTCGCCTACAGCGGACGGGCCGAACGCGCGACGGCCTGGTGCGATCTGCACCTGGACCGGATGCTGCTGCGGCACACGCCGGGCAGACGGGCGAGGCTCGGCGCCGTACGGGCCGAGATAGCCCTGCGCCGGGGCGACCTGACCGACGCCCGGCGGTACGCGAGCGAGGCGCTCGCCACTCTGCCGGCGATCAGCTGGGGAGTGACCGTCGGCGCGCCCCTCAGCACACTCGTTCTTGCCACCACCGCGATGGGCCGCTACGACGAGGCGCAGATCTATCTGGACCACCGCGTTCCGGAGGCGATGTTCGAGACCCGGTACGGCATGCACTACCACTACGCGCGGGCGCGGTTCGGAATCGCCACCGGCTACCTGGACATGGCGCTGGAGGACCTGCGCCGGTGCGGCGCCAAGCTGTCCCAATGGGGGATGGACACACCCGGCCTGATCCCGTGGCGCACCGACGTCGCCGAGGTCTATCTCGGACTGGGCCGCCCGGACGACGCCAGGCGGATGCTCCAGGAGCAGTCGGCCAGGTTCCCCGTCATGCCCAACCGGGTCCGCGGCATCGCGAGCCGGGTCCTGGCCGGAGCCGGCGCCCCCGCGCACCGGCCGACGCTGCTGCGCCAGGCGGCCGAACTGCTCCAGTCGGACGACGGCGACCGATACGAACTCGCCCTGGCCTTCGCCGATCTGGCCCGCGCCTATCGGACCCTGGGCGAGTTCCGGCGTGCCGCGGCGGCCGAGCGCCGCGCGGTCATCGTGGCCGCCGACTGCCACGCCGAGGCACTGGTCAGGGGCCTGGCGGTGGAGAGCGCCGGCGCGCTGCCGGCACCGGCCGACGACGGTGACGGCCTCACCGAGGCGGAGCGCCGCGTGGCCGCGATGGCGGCCGTCGGCTGTTCCAACCGGGAGATCGCCGAGGGTCTGCACGTCACGGTCAGCACGGTCGAGCAGCACCTGACGCGCACGTACCGCAAGCTCCGTATCAGCCGTCGCGCCGACCTGCCGTCCCTGCTGGGCGGACCGGTGATGGGAGACCTCACGGACGCACGCAGGCGGTGAGCACGGGGCCCGGCCCGAGAGGGCGGGGCCCGGTCCGACCGGGCGGGGAGGAGGAAGCGCCATTCCTCGGCGCCCGTCCCTTGGGAGAAATTCCGGCCACATTGGCTCAACAGCCTTCTTGAACCCCGTAGCGAAACACGGTGTCCTTCTCGCCACCGAATCCCCGGCCACTTCAGAAACACGGTTCACTGGACAGAGCCGACCGGGTTAGGTAGATATGACGTTGGTGCGGAGCTGACCGGCGGAAACTATGGCGTGGATGTGAAGGACGGTCATGCGCTTTCGATTACTCGGGCCGTTGGAAGTGGTCGGACCCGGTGGCCCAGCGCTGATCACCGCCGAGCGTCAGCGAATCGTTTTGGCGGTTCTCCTGCTGGAGCCCAATCGGATCGTTCCCATGGGGCGGCTCGTCGACGCGGTCTGGGGTGTGTCCCCACCGCCCACGGCGCGCGCCCAGATCCAGATCTGTGTCTCCATCGTCCGCGCGAGCATGGCGAAGGCCGGTCTGCCCGACGTCATCCAGACCAGGTCGCCGGGCTACTTCGTCGAGGTCGGGGACGACGAGCTGGACCTCCATGTCTTCGAGCGCGCCGCGTCGGCCGGACGCACCGCCGCGGAGGCCGGCCGCTTCGAGGAGGCGGCGTCCGCCTTCGAGACCGCGCTGGGACTGTGGCGCGGCTCGTCGTGCTTCGGCGGGGGCATCGCCAGCACGGTGCTCCAGGCTCCGGCCGCGCGTCTGGACGAACAGCGGCTCACCGTGGTGGAACAGTGGGTGGACGCGCGGCTGGCCCTCGGTCTGCACCAGCAGCTCGTGGCGAGGCTGATCGACCTGGTCATGCAGAACCCGCTGCGTGAACACCTGCGTGCCCAGCTCATGGTGGCGCTGTCCCGGTCGGGCCGTCAGGCCGAGGCGCTCGAGGTCTACCGGCGGGGCCGGCGCGAGCTGATCGACGAGCTCGGCATCGAGCCGGGGGAGGAGCTGCGCCGGCTGCAGGAATCGATTCTGTCCGGCCGGCTGGACGGCGCGCCACCGGTGAACGTGCCGTCCGTGGCGCGGGTCCTGCCCGCGATGCCCGCGGGGCCTGCGGAAACGGCGGCGCGGACGGGGGCGCCGGCCGCTCAGTCGGCGGGCGCGGCGGTCGTCGAGCCACCGGCCGTGCCCCGCCTGCTGCCCGGTGCGATCGCCGACTTCGCCGGACGTGACGAACTGCTCGCCAGTCTCAAGGAGGCGCTGGAACGGGACACCGAGTCGTCGTACGCCCTGCGGATCGTCTCGATCACCGGCCGGGGAGGAGTCGGCAAGACCACCCTCGCGGTGCACCTCGGACACTCCCTGGCGAATCGATTCCCCGACGGCCAGATGTTCGCCAAGCTGCGCGGACCCTCGGCCCAGCCGATCCTTCCCACCCGCATCCTCGAGCGCTTCCTGCGCTGTCTGGGAATACCGGGCTCGGCCATGCCGTCGACCATCGAGGAACGGGCGGAACTGTTCCGGAACCTCGTCGCCGACCGGCGCATGCTGATCGTTCTCGACGACGCCATCGACGAGGAACAGGTGCGCTGGCTGCTGCCCGGCTCGTCCAACTGTCCGGTTCTGATCACCAGCCGGTCCCGGCTGGCCGGTCTCGAGGGCACGAGCTCCGTCCAGATCGACGTGTTCTCCACCGAGCAGGCACTGGAACTGCTCAGCCGGATCCTCGGCTCCGAGCGGATCCACAGCGAACTGCCCAGCGCCCTGCAGCTGATAAAGCTGTGCGGCAACCTCGCCCTGGCCCTGCGGATCGTGGCGGCGCGGCTGGTCACACGGCCGCACTGGCCCCTCAGCAAGATGGCCGCGCGGCTCCGTGACGAACGCCAGCGCCTGGACGAGCTGACCCACGGCGGGGTCGGTGTCCGCGCCGGGCTCGCCATGGTCTATCAGGGACTGCCCTCCGACGCGCAGCGCCTCTTCCGGCGCCTGTCCATGCTGGAGGCGGCGGAGTTCTCCAGCTGGGTCGCCGCACCCCTGCTCGACGTCGCCGTGGGGGAGGCCGAGGACGTCCTGGAGTTCCTCGTGGACGCCCAGCTCGTCGATGTCGAGGTGGCCAAGGGCCGTCGCCCCCGCTATCGCCTGCACGACCTGGTCCGGGTCTACTCCCAGGAGTGTCTGGCCGAGCACGAGAACACCGCCGAGAGAGCGGTCGTGCTCTGCCGGGTGCTGAGCACATGGCTGCTCCTGGTCGAGGAGGCGCACCGGCGGGCCTACGGCGGGGACCACACGCTGATCCACGGAACCGCCCCGCGCCCCGTGCTGGACGAGTCGGTGATCGACCGTGAACTCGCCGATCCGCTCCGGTGGTTCGAGGACGAACGGGCCAGTCTGATCACCGCGGTCCGGCAGGCCGCCGGCGCCGGTCTCGACGAGCTGTGCTGGGATCTGGCGCTGACGCTGGTGACGCTCTTCGAGATGTACGGCTACTTCGACGACTGGCGCACGACGCACGAGATCGCGCTCGCGATCACCCGGCACAACGACAACCGCCGTGGCCAGGCGGCGATGCTGTACTCCCTCGGCGCCCTGCACATGTTCGAGTACAAGCTGGACGAGGCGCGAGGCAGGCTGGGGCCCGCCTGCGAGCTGTTCCGTGAGGTCGGCGACGTGCACGGCGAGGCACTGGCGCTGCGCAATCTCGCCTTCGTCGACCGGATCCAGGGCCGTCTCGACGAGGCGATGGCGGGGTACGAGAAGGCGCTGGTCATGCTCTCCGAGGTGAACGACTCGACCGCCGAGGCACATGTGCTGAGCAACATGGCCCAGATCCATCTGGACCGCGGCCTCATCGCGGAGGGGAAGCAGACCATGGCGGCCGGCCTCGCCGCGGTGGAGCGCTCGGGCAACAGACGGGTGCGCGCGCAGATCCTGTGCCGCCTCGGAGAGGCGCATCTGCAGATCGACGAGGTGACCGAGGCCGAGTACGTGTTCACGCAGGCGCTCGAGACCGTCCGCTCGGTCGGCGACCCGGTGGGCGAGTGCTACGCACTGCGCGGACTGGCCATTGTCCGGTCGCGCCAGGGCAGTCACGGCACGGCTTACGAGATCCTGGAACAGGCCATGGTGATCGCCTCCCAGGCCCGTGAGTACCTCGCCATCGGCCGGATCCAGCTCTCGCTCGGTGAGGTGGCCGCGGACAGGGGAAGCTACGGAAGCGCCAAGGAGCACCTCGCCGCGGCACTGGACATCTTCGGCCGGATGCAGGCCACCAAGTGGCGGGAACAGACGTTACGCCTCATGAACGAGGTCTCCGAGGCGTCCGACGACGCGGCCGCGGCCGCCGCCTACGCACAGGCGAGCTCGGGCTGACACCGGGGTCCCGGGGCGACCGGCGGCAGACCGTTTTTCGGCCGTTCCCGGGTCCGACGGCCATGCCCGGGAACCCGGCATCGGAACCGGCCAGCCAGGTACGAAATTCGCACCGTCTCCTCCGGCGGCGTGGCACGATGCCCGCCTCGGAGGCGCGCTCCCTCCCGGCAGTGGATGCCGGGAGGCGGGAGGGAAGGAAGGACGCGTCGCGACGGCGGCGCGGCTGATGTTCGTGACGGGACGCATCCGGTGTCCCGTCCCACAAAGGATGCAATCGATGAGGCCGGTGTCAAGTGAAGCTCGGAGTGAGTGTCTCTGATGGAACCAATGGGCGGCCCGTCGACGGGTTGATGATCCGCATCGAACGGCCCCGCCTGGACGAGTGGCAGACCGTGTGGCACGGGCTGACCGGCAGGGACGGGCGGCTGGACCGCCCGTCCCTGCCGGAGGACACCCCCGGGCCGTTCCGGCTGGTCCTGGAGACCGACCGGTATTTCACGACGCTCGGGATGCGGCCCTTCTACAGTCACATCGCGGTCGCGTTCGCCGAGTGGGAGGCGGACCAGGAGATTCCGATCGTGATCGCCCCCCACGGATACGCGGTGTGCGCCGTCGGCCAGTAGCCGCGGCGCACGCGTGACGGACGACCGAGGACGACCCCATCCCGGTCATGTCCCCCGCGGTGGCGCGGCCCCGTGAAGCACGGCGATGTCGTCGCCGGCGCGGACGGAGCCCGTGCCGACTTGGACGAGGCGGCGGCGGGCGAAGGCGATCCCTTCCCCGAGCACCTCTCCGAGTGCGCGGACACATCCGTGGCCACCTCGCCGACCAGCGCCGATGGATGCGGCACGAGGATGGTCTCCCCCCAACACCGGACGCTTAGAGAGTACTTAGCGATCCAGTAGGGGGACGAGAAGGGAACTCACTAGAACTGGTGATGTCCACCCGGGTCTCCGGGTCACGAGTTTCCGTAAGGGAGATCGACATGCTGGCTCTGCTGAACACCCTGGCTGGATTCGCCGGCTTCTCCATCCTGGACGACACCATCTGGGGCTGATCGCCCGCCGCTTCGCGCGTGGTCGTCGCCGCGACCGTACGGTCGCCCGCGACGTCGCGCCGGGGAAGGGCCCGGCGGAGTGCCGCGAAGGGCACTCGGCAGCCCCCCATGACGCTCCGGCCCGGACACCGGACAGTCCGGAGCGTGCTGGACGGTCCGGACCGCATGCGGCCGGCGAGTGCCTTGACGTACATGTGACGCAGGATGTGATGCGGTGTTGACGGCATGTGAAGAGCGGCCGGTGAACGGCCCGTGGCGACCGGGAGGTGACGCCGGATGAGTATCTCGGTTCAGGTCATCGATTCCACCAACGGCTGCCCGGTCGCGGATCTGGCGGTGACCCTGCACACCCGGGAGCACGGCTCGTGGCACGAGGTGGCCGGGTCGCGGACCGACAGCGCGGGGAAGGTCGGCTCGCTGAGCGACCGGGCCCTGCCGTACGGCTCCTACCGGCTGGTCTTCGAAACCGGTGAGTACTTCGCCGAGCGGGCGGTCGACACCCTGTACGCGGAGGTCGTCGTCTCGCTCCACTACCAGGGCGATCCGAGCCGGCTGCACGTTCCGCTGTTGTTGAGCCCGTTCTCGTACACCACCTATCGCGGGAACGTCCCCAGGGCGGACCCGGTCGGCCAGGTCTGAGGCCACGCGGGCGCCGGAACCGTCGGCCCGCGGGGCGTTCGGCCTCGACGCGCCGGCCGGAAGGATCGCGGCCGGTCCGTGGATCGCCGACGCCGACGCCGAGCCCGACGCCGACACCGGGTGACGTGGTGACGCCCCGGGCCCGCCCCTGTCGCGACCTCGCCGATTCCGTCTGCGCGGAAGGGCGAAGGCCCGCTGTCAGGGCGCCTGCACATCCGGCGCAGGGACACCGCAAGCAGAAGGGGGTGGAGCAGTTGTTCGACGAATCGCAGTCGACGATTCACACGGTGCCGATCGAATCCCTGCTGCCGGCGGACTCGCCGCGACTGGAGGGGCTGAACGAGGGTCATGTACGGGCACTGGCGGAGAGCGGTGCCGCGTTCGAACCGATCCTCGTGCACCGGGCCACGGGACGCGTGGTCGACGGCATGCACCGGCTCCGGGCCGCCATGCTGCGCGGGGAACACCGCATCGCGGTCCGTCACGTCGACGGCGCGGCGGCCGATCTGTTCATCCGGTCCGTCCAGGCCAACATCGGCCATGGCCTTCCCCTGACGCTCGGGGACCGCAAGGCGGCGGTCCTGCGCATCCTCATGACTCACCCCCACTGGTCGGACCGGGCCATCGCCGCTGTCACAGGGGTGTCGCCGAAGACGGTAGGGGTCGTACGGGGGAAACGTTCGACTGAGGAATCTCCTCAGTCGAATCCCTTGGTCCCCCGTGTGGGCAGGGACGGCCGGGCCCGCCCGGCGGACATGCCGGAGCGACGGCAGAAGGCCCGGTCCCTGCTCGCGGAACGGCCCCGCGCGACCCTGCGCGAAGTGGCCCAGGAGGCGGGGGTCTCCGTCAGCACCGCGCACCGGCTGCGGCAGGAACTGCGGTCCTGCGCGGCGGTCCCCGACGCGGACGAGCGGAGACCGGCCGCGGTGGCCGTGGCCGAGGACCCCCCGTACCTCGCCTCGCTCGTGGTCGCGGCGTCCCAGCGATGCGCCGGCCTGACCTCGGTCCAGACCCCGCCGGAGCCCTCCTCGCGAGGGACCACGCGCGTCCGCGTACGGGCCATGGACGCGCTGTCCAACGACCCCTCGATCCGCTTCACGGACAGTGGCCGCGCCCTGCTGCGCTGGCTCAACATCCAGGCCCAGGGGCTCGCGGCGGGCGAACAGCTGCTGGCCGGCGTTCCCCCGCACTGCGCCCGAGCCCTCACCGAGGTGATGAGCCACTACGCCAGGGAGTGGGAACGCCTCGCCGCCGGGATGCAGCAGACCGACCCGGTCAACGGCTCCTGGCGAGCGGTCCGCTGAGACCGTCACCGGAGTGCCCCGTCGTGTGGACCGGAGTGCCCGCGGCGTGAACGCGTGCGCCCGTCCCGTGGACCGGAGTGCCCTGCCCCGTGATGCGGGGTGCCCGCCCCGTGAACCGGTGTGTCCCGCCCGGTGATCCGGAGTACCCGCCCTGTGAAAGGGCTGTCGCCGGCGACCGATCGTCGCATCCGGCCGTAAAGCCATGCCCGATCCCTTCCCCTTTGTTCTACGCGCGTCATCGACGCGCCTTGGCGCATTTCCAGGGATAGGTGGCGAATTTGAGAAACGACCGGTGACGAAGCTCACGTTTGGGCGGGGGATTGCACCTTCTTGGCTTCATTCACAGGGGGGACGGAGTGGTCAAAATGCTCAATTGCCGGACTCATAAGCATTGATGAAACCTTCTGCGGCGCTCACTTCGTGGCTACGGTGAGACGCGAAACGAGGGGGCAGGCATCGAGCCCCGGGCTCCACGGCCGTGCACCCCTCGCCCGGATCCGTTCTGCCGATCCGAGTGATTTCGGTCCGCGCGTCATGAACCTCGTGTTCCCCGGGAGCCGATGACAGTCCGTCAAGGGCTGGCCGGGGCCTTGGCCACGTCGACGCGGCGGAACGCGAGACGGTCCGCGCACAGGTGACCGGCGGGCCGTGCGGCAGGTGCGATGTGTTCTGACAGGAGCAGAGTGAACATCTCGGTGGACGACGTCAGAGTCAAGGCCAGGGCGCTCTACGAGTCACGCGCGACGGGCCGCCCCATCCCTCCCTTCACCGACGAGCATCCGGCGCTCGACATGAACGACGGATACGCCATCCAGCGGGAACTGGTGGGGATGCTGACCGCGGCCGGCGACACGGTCGTCGGCTACAAGGCGGGACTCACCTCCGTCCCGATGCAGGAGCTGTTCGGCGTCAGCACCCCGGACTACGGACCGGTGCTGGCCTCGACCGTGTACGAGAACGGGGCGACCACGCCCGACGGGGCGTTCATCGCCCCCAAGGTCGAGGCGGAGATCGTCTTCCGGCTCGGAGCTCCGCTGAAGGGGCCCGGTGTCACCGTGGCCGCGGCACGTGAGGCGATCTCCGAGGTCATGGCGGGGCTGGAGATCGTCGACTCCCGGATCGAGGACTGGAGGATCCGGCTCGCGGACACGATCGCCGACCTCGCGTCGAACGGCGCGGTGGTGCTCGGGCCCCCGGTCGCCCTGCCCGAGGACCAGGACGTGCGCCTCGTGGGCATGGCGTTCTCCCGCAACGGCGAACTCGTGGCGACCGGAGCCGGCGCCGCCGCCCTCGGGGACCCGGTCGCGGTCGTCGCCTGGCTGGCCAATGTTCTCGGCGAGCACGGTGTGACCCTCGAAGCGGGCCAGCTCATCATGACGGGCGCCCTCCACGCCGCGGTCGCCATGCGTCCCGGGGACAGCTTCGTGGCCGAGTTCGACCGGCTGGGCACCGTCACTCTCCACGTGGGCGACTCGTAGACCACCGTCGCGACCCAAGGCGAATCTCTAGACAGGGAAGGGCGATGCAGCCATGAAGCAAAACGGGCGCCTGCCCGTGGCCGTCCTCGGCGCCGGCCTCATCGGAGTCGATCTGGCCGAGAAGATCATGCGTTCCGAGCTCCTCGACTGCGGACTGGTCGTGGGGCGCGACGAGAACACGCCCGGCCTGCGGCAGGCGGCCGAACTCGGTCTTCCCATCGGGACGCGCGGAATCGAGTCCCTCCTGGAGGCCCCGGAGCCGTTCGCCATCGTGTTCGACGCGACCAATGCCATGGCGCACGCCGAGCACGCGGAACGTCTGAGTCTGTCGGGCACGAAGCTCGTGGACCTGACGCCGAGCAAGGTGGGGCGGATGGTGATCCCGAGCGTGAACGGGGAGGAGGTCCTGAGCTCCGACGACATCAACATGATCAGCTGTGGCGGTCAGGCGTCGATACCGATCCTCCACGCGATCACCCAGACACACCGGGTCGACTACGTCGAAGTCGTCACGACGGCCGCCAGCCCGAGCGTCGGACGCTCCACCCGCCTCAATCTCGACGAGTACATCGAGACCACCCAGGACGCGGTACGTGACTTCACCGGCGTCAAGGACGTCAAGGCGATCCTCAACATCAGCCCGGCCAAGCCGCCGGCGACCTTCAGGGTCGCCATGTCGATGCTGGGCGAGGGGTTCGGCACGGCGTCGGTGAACGCCGCCGTGGAGGCCGCCGCCGACCGGGTCCGCTCCTTCGTGACGGGGTACCGGATCACCGCGTGTGTCGTGGAGGAGACCAAGGTGTTCGTCGCCGCGGAGGTCACCTCCTCCGGCGGACGCATCCCCAAGTACGCCGGAAACCTCGACATCATCAACTCCGCCGCGGTTCATGTCGCCGAACGATGTGCGGCCGCCGGCCTGGCGAGCATCGGTACGGAGACGTCATGAGCGCAGCAACCTCTCCCGGCGGCGCCGGAAAGCCGGTCGTCATCCACGACGCGTCCCTGCGCGACGGCCATCACGCCGTCCGTCACCAGCTGGACCGCGAACAGCTGCGCGCCTACGCGCGGGCGGCGGACATCGCCGGCGTCCCGGTGGTCGAGGTGGGGCACGGCAACGGTCTGGGAGCCTCCTCCCTCCAGGTCGGGCAGGCCCGGCTCGGTGACGACGAGATGCTGTCGATCGTGCGCGAGGCCCTGCGCGACAGCAGGATGGCCGTCTTCATGCTGCCGGGATGGGGCACCACGGCGGACCTCGAACGCGCCATCGCCCACCAGGTGGACATGGTGCGCATCGGCACCCACTGCACCGAGGGCGATCTCGCCGAACGGCACCTCGGCTTCCTCCGCGAGCAGGGGGTCGAGGCCCAGGCCGTGCTGCTGATGAGCCATATGGCGAGTCCCGACCGGCTGGCACGGGAGTGCGCCCAGCTGGTGGAGTTCGGCGCGAGCGCGGTCGGCATCATGGACTCCTCCGGCCACTACCTGCCGGCCGATGTCACGGAGCGCATCGGTGCCATGCGCGAAGCCGTCGACGTGCCGGTCATGTTCCACGCCCACAACAACCTCGGTATGGCGGTCGCGAACTCGATCGCCGCCGTGGAGGCGGGCGCGGACATCCTGGACGCCTGCGCCCGGGGCTTCGGCGCCGGCGCGGGGAACACCCAGCTCGAAGTCCTGGTGCCCGTGCTGGAACGGATGGGCTTCTCGACCGGAATCGATCTGTACGGCCTGCTGGACGCGGCCGACATCGCCGAGCGCGAACTCATGCCCGCCCCGCCCACCATCGACTCGGTGAGTGTCGTCAGCGGCCTGGCCGGAGTGTTCTCCGGGTTCAAGAACCGGGTCCTCGACGTCTCGCGGCGTGAGGACGTCGATCCGCGCGACGTCTTCTTCGAACTGGGCAGGAGACAGGCCGTGGCGGGCCAGGAGGACCTCATCATCGAGGTGGCTCTGGCCCTGAAGGCGGCCCGCGGTGCGTGAGGGCCGCGAGCCCGCGGCCTTCGATCGGGCGAGGACAGTGAGGGAAGAACCGGTCGTGTACGAGGAACTCAAGGACATCCTGGTCGGAGCGCTGCACATACGTGAGGAGGACGTCGCGCCCACGGCCACCCGTGAGGAGGTCGGGCTGGACTCCCTGGCGGTGCTGGAACTCTCCGCCGCACTGAACGAGCGGCTCGGCATCGAGGTCCACGACTACGAGCTGCTGGACGCGGACACCCTCGCCGACGTGGCCCGCCTGATGGCGGAACGGCGGCCGGGAGGCTGAGCCCCACAGTCGATTCGGGCGCCGCTCGCACGACCGAGCGCGGCGGTGTCCCCTCCACCGGGAGTCCCATGTCGTACCCACCCCTGCGCGCCGTACTGGACACCCTCGCCGCCTACAAGCCGTCCGAAGGCGTCCACGGACCGAACGCGCGACCTCGCCCCCTGTCGGCGAACGAGTCGCCGCACAGCCCTCTCCCCGGCATCGTCGAGGCGATCGCGCGGGCCGGCTCCACGGTGAACCGCTACCCGGACCCCGGCTGCGGACCGCTGATCGAAGCCCTCGCCCGGACCCACGGGATCACGGAGGACCGGATCGCGGTCGGTGCCGGATCCCTGGCGCTCCTCCAGGCCCTCTTCCAGTCGGTCGCCGATCCCGGCGCCGAAGCCGTGTACGCCTGGCCCTCGTTCGAGGTCTACCCCACGCTCGCCGCCCTGGCCGGCGTGGAGTCCGTACAGGTGCCGCTGCTCGACGAGGCACACGACCTGCGGGCCCTGTCCGACCGGATCTCTCCCCGGACCGGGCTCGTGATCATCTGCAATCCGAACAACCCGACGGGCACGGTCGTCGGTCACGAGGAACTCCGGAAGTTCGTCGCGTCCGTTCCCCCGACCTGTCTGGTGGCCGTGGACGAGGCCTACCACGAGTACGTCCGCGGGCCGGCCGCGGCCAGTGCCCTGCGGCTGTGCGACGAGCACCCCAACCTGGTGGTGCTGCGCACCTTCTCGAAGGCCTACGGACTGGCCGGACTGCGGACCGGATATCTGGTGGGGGACGCCCGTGTCGTCGAGAGGCTGCGCAAGGTGTGCCTTCCCTACGCGGTGAGCACCGTGGCGCAGCAGGCCGCCCTGGCGGCCCTCGGACTCGAGGAGGAACTGCTGCGGCGCGTCGACGGGACGGTCGCGGAACGCACCCGTGTACGTGACGCCCTGGTGCGCCGCGGCCGGCGGGTCCCGGAGAGTCAGACGAACTTCCTCTGGCTGGGACTCGGCCCGCGTGCCGCCGACTTCGGGGCGTGGTGCGCGCGCAGGGGCGTCGCGGTAAGGGCGTTCCCGGGCGTCGGCGTACGCGTCTCGATCGGCTCCGCCGACGACAACGACGCGTTCCTCGCCGCGGCGGAGGCCTGGCACTCCTCGGAAGAACCGGCCACGGCCGGAGCCGAGCACACACATCGCGTCCGAAAGGCGGCGGAGGCATGACCACTCTTCATCCCGCACACGGTGCGCTGATCCCGGACGGTGCCCGGGCAAGCCGTCATGTGGTCGTCGCACCGGGCATGTGCAGCGGCGGCTCACTGGTGTTCGGCCGGATCGGGGACTGGACCTGGGAGGTGGTGAGCGAGTCGTGCCGGATCAACGTGCACGCGGCCCGGACCGCCGACGGAGACCCCGCCTATCTGTCCTTCTACTACTTCCACGTCCGCGGCGGGGACGTCGTCCATCCGCACGGGCTCACCTTCGGCGACGAACTCCGGGTCGACTCCCGGGCCTTCCAGTTCGGCAGTCAGTCGGTCATCACGCTGCACCGGCTGGCCCCCGCGGGTCTGGAGCTGCCGGACGGACCGCTGGACCCGGCGGAGGTGTACGAACACCCCCACCCCGACTGCCTCTACGCCGAGAACTTCAACCGGTGGATCGCCCGCACCACCGCCGGAAGCAATCGCGACCTCGCGCGGGTGACACCCCCGGACTTCGGCTACCAGGAGCTGCCGCTCCTTCCCAACGCCTACTCGCCCCGGTCCTTCGTGGGCAGGGCCCGGGCCACCGGTAGCTTCCACCCCGAGGGCCCACCCGGATTCGAGGAGGCCGGCAAGCCTCTGACCTACGACTACGGCCTGGACGTCGTGCGCGACCTCAACGGCGCCGGACTGATGTACTTCGCCTCGTACTTCGCCGTCTTCGACACCATGCTGCTGCGTCTGTGGCGGTCACTGGGACGCACCGACGAGCAGTTCCTGCGGCGCAAGGTCATCGATCAGAAGATCGGCTACTTCGGCAACGCCGACCCCGGCACCGCCTTCGAGGTCACGGTCCGCAGATGGCGGAGCACCGGGTCCCCGGACGTGGAGATCGCCGACATGGCCCTGCGCGAAGCGGCGAGCGGGCAGCTGATCGCCGTCACCGCGATCGAGATCGAGACAGGGCCCGAGTGCGGGGCCGAGTTCGGGAGCGGGGCCGAGGCAGCGGGCATCCGCCCCTCGGACGGCGGGTGACACCGCACATGACCGACGACCTCCTGAACGGTGGCGCCGTCGGCGCGACGGTATGGCTGACCGGCCTGCCCAGCGCGGGCAAGACCACGATCGCGCTGACCGCGGCCGCCGAACTCCGCTCCGCCGGACACCGGACACACATCCTCGACGGCGACGAGCTCCGCGCCCACCTGACGGCCGACCTCGGTTTCTCCCGCAGGGACCGGGAGGAGAACGTGCGCCGCATCGGCTACGTCGCCGAGCTGCTCGCCTCCCACGGGGTGACGGTCCTGGTACCCGTCATCGCCCCGTACGCCGACACCCGCGCCTCCGTGCGCGAGCGTCACGAGGCCGCCGGCACCGCGTATGTCGAGGTGCACGTGGCGACACCGGTCGACGTGTGCGCCGCCCGCGATGTGAAGGGCCTGTACGCCAGACAGGCGAGGGGCGAGCTGTCCGGACTGACCGGCGTCGACGATCCGTACGAGCCGCCGGCCGCACCGGACCTGCGGATCCCGGCGCACGAACAGAGCAGGGCGGAATCGGCGCGGGCGCTGGTCGCGCTGCTGCGGAAGAAGGGACTGGCATGACGACGGCGACGACAGCGACCGGGCGAACCGACAACCCGTGCACCCAGACCCACGCCGACGTACTGGAGTCGGAGGCGGTGCACATCTTCCGCGAGGTGGCGGGTGAGTTCGAGCGGCCGGTGATCCTCTTCTCCGGCGGCAAGGACTCCATCGTCATGCTGCACCTCGCACTGAAGGCGTTCGCACCCGCCCCCGTGCCGTTCGCGCTGCTGCACGTGGACACCGGACACAACTTCCCCGAGGTCCTCGAGTACCG
Source organism: Streptomyces zaomyceticus (assembly GCF_014656215.1). Taxonomy (GTDB): domain Bacteria; phylum Actinomycetota; class Actinomycetes; order Streptomycetales; family Streptomycetaceae; genus Streptomyces; species Streptomyces zaomyceticus. The sequence goes on from NZ_BNBZ01000002.1 coordinate 360,290, forward strand.
GGACCGTGTGGTGGCGGCCCACGGCCTGCGGCTCCATGTGGCGTCCGTACAGGACTACATCGACCGCGGTGTGCTCAAGGAGCGCCCCGACGGAACCCGCAACCCGCTGCAGACGCTGCCGCTGACGGAGAGGATCCGCTCGGAGCGGTTCGACGCGGTCTTCGGCGGCGGCCGCCGCGACGAGGAGAAGGCCCGCGCCAAGGAACGGGTCTTCAGCCTCCGGGACCAGTTCTCGCAGTGGGACCCGCGCCGCCAGCGCCCCGAACTGTGGCAGCTCTACAACGGCCGACACGCCCCGGGCGAACACGTACGGGTCTTCCCGCTGTCCGACTGGACCGAGCTGGACGTGTGGCAGTACATCGCCCGCGAGGGCATCGAGCTGCCGGAGATCTACTTCGCCCATGAGCGCGAGGTCTTCCGGCGTTCGGGGATGTGGCTGCCGGTGGGCGACTGGGGCGCCCCGAGCGACGGCGAGACCGTCGAGAAACGACGCGTGCGCTACCGCACCGTCGGTGACATGTCCTGCACCGGCGCGGTCGACTCCGACGCGGTGACCCTGGACCAGGTGATCGCGGAGATCACCGCGTCCCGGCTGTCCGAGCGGGGCGCGACGCGCGCCGACGACAAGCTCTCCGAGGCCTCCATGGAGGACCGCAAGCGCGAGGGGTACTTCTGAGCATGACCAGGACCACCGAACTCCCGGCCCCCACCCTGCTGCGGTTCGCCACCGCCGGCTCCGTCGACGACGGTAAGTCCACCCTGGTGGGACGGCTGCTGTACGACTCCAAGTCGGTGCTGGCCGACCACCTGGAGGCCGTCGAGCGGGCATCGGCCGGCCGCGGCCAGGAAGCGCCCGACCTCGCCCTGCTCACCGACGGGCTGCGCGCCGAACGGGAACAGGGCATCACGATCGACGTCGCCTACCGCTACTTCGCCACCCCGAGGCGACGGTTCATCCTGGCCGACACACCCGGGCACGTGCAGTACACCCGCAACATGGTCACGGGCGCTTCGACCGCCGACCTGACCGTGATCCTGGTCGACGCCCGCAACGGGGTCGTCGAGCAGACCCGCCGGCACGCCGCCGTCGCCGCGCTGCTGCGCGTTCCGCACGTCGTCCTCGCGGTCAACAAGATGGACCTGGTCGGCTACCGCGAGCCGGTCTTCGCCTCGATCGTGGCGGAGTTCACGGCGTACGCGGCCGGTCTCGGCATCCCCGGGGTCACCGCGATCCCGATCTCGGCCCTGGCCGGGGACAACGTGGTGGAGCCGTCGGCGGTCATGGACTGGTACAGCGGCCCGACGGTGCTGGAACACATCGAGACGGTTCCGGTCAGCCGCGAACTCGCCCACGGCCGGGCACGGCTGCCGGTGCAGTACGTCATCCGCCCCCGGACCGCCGCACACCCCGACTACCGCGGCTACGCGGGCCGGATCGCGGCCGGATCCCTCCGTGTCGGCGAGCCGGTCACGATCCTGCCGTCCGGCCGTACGACGAGGATCTCCGGCATCGACCTGCTGGGCAGGCGGGTCGACACCGCCTGGGCCGGGCAGTCGGTGACCGTCCTGCTGGAGGACGACATCGACATCTCGCGCGGTGACCTGATCGTCCCGACGACGGACGCCCCGGCGACCACCCAGGACATCGAGGCGACCGTCTGCCACGTGGCCGACCAGGCACTGACCGTCGGACACCGGGTGCTGCTCAAGCACGGCACCCGCACGGTCAAGGCGATCGTCGAGGACATCCCCTTCCGGCTGGACCTCGACGACCTGTCCCTGCGCACCCACTCCGGCCGGCTCCTGGCCAACGACATCGGCCGCGTCAGGATCCGTACCGCCGAGCCGCTGCCCGTCGACCCGTACGCCGACTCGCGCCGCACCGGCTCCTTCATCCTGATCGATCCCGGCGACGGCACCACCCTGACCGCGTGCATGGCCGGCGAGTCCTTCCTCGCTCCCGCACCGGCCGACGGCTCCGCCGCCACCGCCGACGGCTGGGACTTCTGACCCGGGGAAGTCCCGGCCGTCGTGCCGCTCAGCGTCCCTCCGGCCCCTCCGCGGCCCGGCCGGACAGCACCTTGCCGATGGTGACGAGCGGAGCGGGATCCAGCATCTCGTAGTGGCCGCACGCGAGGTCGAAGGCCGAGAGGCGCCCGCCGCCGTACGCCCGCCAGGCGTCCGGGGCGGCGCCCGGACCGTCCGACGCGGCCCGGAAGTGGAGCACGTCCACCCCGCGCGTCCGCACCGGGGGCGTCCGCAGCGCGTCCACCGCCGACCGCACGGCGATCCGCGCGCCCTCCACCGCCCGCTCCCCGAGCAGCGCGATCTGCTCCGGTGGCGTCCCGTCCGCGGCGAACCCGGCCGACCCGGCCACGTGCCGGTGCGTCTCCTCCCAGTCCGGCAGACCCTCCTCGGGCGCCGGGTACGAATCGAGCAGGGCCACGAACTCCACGGCGTGCCCCGACTCCACCAGCTCGGCGGCGACGCCGTACGCGAGGGTGCCGCCGACCGACCAGCCGAGCAGCCGGTACGGTCCCTCCGGCTGCACCTCCCGGATCCGCCGCGCGTACTCCCGCACCAGTTCCTCCGGCTTGCGCGCACCACCCTCCGGATCGGAGAGGCTCGGAGACTGCAGCCCGTACAGCGGCACGTCCGGATCCAGGTGGGGCAGCAGCCTGGCGTACGGCCAGGCGAGCCCGCTCGCCGCGTGCACCGCGAACAGAGGCTTCAGCCGTCCCCCGGTCCGCAGCGGCAGCAGCACGTCCAGGCCGGAGCCGTCTCCCTCACCGTCGAGCCTGCGCGCCAGGGCGGCCGGAGTCGGCGCCTCGAACAGGGCACGGACGGTCAGCTCGGTGCCCAGGACCGCGCGCACCCGGCTCACCAGCCGGGTCGCCAGCAGGGAGTGCCCGCCCATGTCGAAGAAGCCGTCGTCCGGGCCGACCCGGTCCACCCCGAGCACCTCGGCGAACAGCGCGCACAGCGGTTCCTCGTGAGCGTGCTCCGCTCCTCGTCGTACGGCGGCGCCGTACGTGGGAGCAGGCAGCGCCGACCGGTCCAGCTTGCCGTTCGGCATCCGGGGGAACCGGGGCAGCTGCACCACGGCGGAGGGCACCATGTGGTCCGGCAGCGAATCCCGGACGAAGCGCCGCAGCTCCGCGGCGTCGAGCACCGTCCCGGGGTCGGCCGTCACGGCGTACGCCACCAGCCTGCGGTCGCCCGGCCGGTCCTCCCGTACGACCGCGACGGCCTGCGCCACGTCCTCGTGCCGCAGCAGGGCGGCCTGCACGTCGCCGAGTTCGATCCGGAAGCCACGGACCTTCACCTGGCCGTCGAGCCGGCCCAGATACTCCAGCTGCCCGTCGGCCCGCCACCGCACCTGGTCGCCCGTGCGGTACATGCGGCCGCCGGGCTCGCCGAACGGGCAGGCCACGAAGCGCTCCGAGGAGAGTGCCGGCCGGTTCAGATAGCCTCGGGTGACGCCCGCGCCGGCGATGTACAGCTCTCCCCGCTGCCCCTCGGCGACCGGCAGCAGCCATGGATCCAGCACGTACACCCGGGCGTTGGGCACCGGTCGGCCGATCGGCGGATCGCCGACCGCAGTGTTCTCGGTGTTCTTAGTGTCCTCGGCGTCCTCAGTGTCCTCGGTGTACTCGCCGCCACTGCGCCACCAGGTGGAGTAGGTGGTCGCCTCGGTGGGGCCGTAGATGTTGGTGACCGCGCAGCCGGGCACCCGCTCGAGCAGCTCCCGCAGCAGGGCGCCCGGCACCGCCTCCCCGCCGAGCACCACGTGGCGTGCCGAGACCTCGAAGGCACCGCCCGCCAGCATGCTCGCCGTCGCCGAGGGAACGCCGCTGACCAGGCTCCCCTCCCAGCCGTCCCGTTCCAGCAGCGCGAACAGGTCGTCGACCAGCTCCAGATGTCCGCCGAGCGCCAGGGTGGTGAGAATCTCGAAGATCGACACGTCGAAGCTGAGCGAGGTGGAGGCCAGCACCCGTGCCATGCCGTCGGCGCCGAAGTGGTCCTCGACCGTCGCCACGAAGTTGACGGCGTTCGCGTGCTCGACGACCACCCCCTTGGGGACGCCGGTGGTGCCGGAGGTGTAGATGACATAGGCGGGATGCCGGGGGAGAAGCGGTCCCCGCCGCTCCGCGTCCACGACGTCCGTGTCCTTCTGCTCCTCGACGCGCCGCACCACGGCGGGATCGTTCAGGACGAGCGCGGCCGCGCCCTCCGGCAGCACACCCCGGGTCTCCCCGGTGACCACCGCGAGCCGGGGCCGTGCGTCGGCGAGCATCCGCGCCACCCGGTCGGCCGGGTAGCGCACGTCGACCGGCACATAGGCGGCACCGGCCTTGAGCACGGCGAGCAGGGCGACGACCATGTCCGCGGTCCTCGGCAGCGCCAGCGCCACCCGGGTCTCCGGCCCCGCGCCCTCGGCGATCAGCACCCGCGCCAGACGGTTCGCCCGGCGGTTGAGCTCCTCGTGGCCGAGGGTCAGGCCCCGGTGCGTGAGGGCGGGCCGGAGCGGGATCCGCGCGGCACGCGCCTCGATCAGGTCGGTCAGCGTGGCCGCCGCCACCGGACGGGCGGTGGCGTTCCACTCCTCCAGCGTCCGCAGGCGCTCGGCGTCCGAGAGGACCGGCAGACCGCCGACCGCGCGGTGCGGATCCTCGGCGATCGCCTCCAGGATCGCTTCGAGCCGCTCGGCGATCCCCTCCACCATTCCGCGCCCGAGCAGATCGGGGCGGAAATCGAGCCGTACGCCCAGCTCGTCTCCCGGGGTGCAGATCAGGGAGAGCGGGTAGTGGGTGGCGTCGAACCCGGCGACATCGACGAGCAGCGCCTCGCCGAGCCGACGACTGCCCGAGCCCATCGGGTAGTTGTCGAAGACGGTCGTGGTGTCGAAAAGGGTCGCGAAGCCGGTCTGCTGCCGGATCTCCGTCAGCCCGACGTGATGATGCTCGAACAGGTCGAGCTGCTCGTCCTGGATCCGTTCGAGCAGGTCGAGCAGCGTGTCCCGCGGGTCCATCCGCACCCGCGCCGGAACGGTGTTGATGAGCAGCCCGACCATGGTCTCGATGCCGTCGACCTCGGCGGCCCGCCCCGACACCGTCATCCCGAACAGCACGTCGCTCTGACCGGTCAGCTGCCGCAGCACCAGCCCCCAGGCCACCTGCATCACGGTGCCGAGGGTGACGCCCGCCTCCCGCGCCCGGTCCGTCAGCGCGGCGGTGCGCGCGGCGGACAGCGAGCGCGTCACCCGCTCGGGGACGACCGTACCCGTGCCCCGCGCCCCCGGAGCCACCAGCGTCGGCCCCTCGATCCCGGAGAGCGCCTCGGCCCAGGCATCCCGGGACCACTCCGGCTCGACCTCGCCGAGCCAGTCCAGATAGGAGGTGTACGAGGGGGCGGCCGGCAGCGGACGGGTCGCCCCGTCGGCTCCGGCGTCGTACAGCCGGAACAGCTCGTCGAGCAGGATCGAGACGGACCAGCCGTCCAGAATGATGTGGTGGTTCGTCAGCGCGAATCGCCACCGGGTCTCGCCGAGACGGATCAGCAGGAAGCGGACCAGCGGCGGCCTGGCGGTGTCGAAGCGCCGCCCCCGCTCCTCCTCGACGAGCCGCGCGGCCTCGGCCTCCCGGTCGTCGGGGGCGGTCCCGGCGAGGTCGGCCGTTCGCCAGTCCAGCTCGACCCGGGGCACCACGAACCGTACGGGCGCGCCCGACGCGTCCGTACGGAACCCCGAGCGCAGGCTGTCGTGCCGGTCCTGGAGCGCCTGGCAGACCTCCCGGAGCAGAACGGGGTCGACCGGCCCCTCGAAGTCCAGTGCCAGTTGGGTGGTGTAGATGTCCTGGCCGTCCGAGTCGAACGCCGTGTGGAAGAAGAGCCCCTGCTGGAGCGGCGCCGGCCTCGACGTCCCCTCACGGACGTCCTCGTGACCGTCCTCGGGGCCGCTCGCCCGGCCGTACTCCCGGCCGTCCTCCTGGCCGTGTTCATGGGTGCGGTCTGGTGCGGTCACGCCGTCTCTCCCGGTTCGCCGGTGCAGGTGGTCAGGGTCTCCAGAGCCTCGAACCAGGCGTCGGCCAGGGCCTCCACCCGGGCTCTCTCCAGCAGGGCCTTCGGATACGCCCAGCCGACGTGGAGCTCCGGCCGGTCCCCGCGGTCGTGGACGACCACGGACACCTCCATGAGATGTGTCAGGGGCATCTCGGGGTCACCGCCTCCGGAGACCGCCCCGGCCTCCGGCGCCAGGCTCCAGTCCGCCGCCTCGGGCCGGTCGAACCGGCCCAGGTAGTTGAAGAGGATCTGCGCCCGGGGCCCCGCCCGCAGCACGGGCGCGGTCTCCGGATGGAGATGACGCAGCAGACCGAAGCCGAGCCCCTTGTCCGGCATGCTTCCGAGCTGCTCCTCCACGGCCCGCACGGTGCCCTCCGGATCGTCCGGCCGCCCCGCGAGCCGTACGGGGAACATGCTGGTGAACCACCCCACGGTCGACGACAGGTCGAGGCCGTCGGCGATCTCCTCGCGGCCGTGCCCCTCCACCTCGACGAGGAACGGCGCGCCGTCGCAGTCCGCCGGGCGGCCGGGGGCGTCCTCGGATCCGGATGTCGGGCGCCAGCGCCCCACGGCCGTGCTCAGCGCACCGAGCAGCACCGCGTTCACGCCGACGCCCAGCCGGGCGGGCACGCGGGCCAGGAGCGGCTCCGTCCGGTCGGCGGGAAGGACACGGGTGACGATGTGCTTCGAGCCCTCCACATCTCGGGCGGCCACGAGATCGGCGCCGGGAAAGAGATCGCGCGCGCCCTCGAAGAGACCCAGCCAGAAGGGGAGTTCGGACGCCCGCCCGCGTGCCTCGCGCTCCAGACGGCGTCCCCAGTCGGCGAACGACACGGGCGTGAAGTCCGGCCCCGCCGTCCGAGGGGCGGCCCCGGTGCTCAGGTCCTCCAGGAGGATCCGCCACGAAACGCCGTCCACGACGAGGTGGTTGATCATCAGGAGCAGCCGGCCGTCCCGGCCGGGACCCGCGTCGAACCAGACCGCCTGGAGCATGGTCCCCTCGCCGGGCGCCAGTCGCCGCCGGGCCGCCTCCGTCCCGGTACGGATCAGGTCCGCGAGTTCCCCCGCCGTGCGACCGGCCGTGTCGAACCGTACGACGAGCCCCGCCGCGTCGACGGCACCGCGCGGCAGTACCTCGAGCCGCCACGCGGGGGTGCGCGTCAGCCGTGTCCGCAGGGCGTCGTGCCGGTCGACCAGCGACTTCAGCAGCGCCCGCAGCCCCGGCAGGGTCAGCTCGGCCGGGGTCCGGACGAGCACGGACTGGTGGAAGCCGTCGACGGGGCCACCCCGCTCGCGCTGCCAGTGGACGATCGGGGTGAGCGGCACGTCGCCGGCGGTCGTCATGTCACCGACGGTCGTCACCTCGCGGGCGGACGGCACCTCGTCGGCCGACGGCGCCGGGGCGGGTGCGGTCGCCGCGCCCGCCTTGGGCGGCCGAGCCTTCGCGTGGACGGCCAGTTCGGCGACGGTGCGGTACCGGAAGACGTCCCGGGTGGAGATGGCCAGCCCTCGTGAACGGGCCCGGGACACCAGCCTGATCGACACGATGCTGTCGCCGCCGAGTGCGAAGAAGTCGTCCTCGACACCGACGGCGGGCCGTCCGAGGACAGCCGCGAACAGTTCGCAGAGGAGCCTCTCCGCAGGGGTGCTCGGCTCCCGGGCCGCGCCGGCGGGGGAGACGGGACCCCGCGGTGCGGGCAGAGCGGAGCGGTCGAGCTTTCCGTTCGGCGTGAGCGGCAGCCCGTCGGGAAGCACGACGACGGCGGGGACCATGTACGGCGGCAGCAGCTGCCGCGCCCACTCGGTGAGCGAGGGGTCGAGGTCGTCGGCGGCGCCGGTGGCCGGGACGGGGGCGACATAGGCGACGAGCCGGCGCTCGCCCGGCCGGTCCTCACGCACCACGACGGCACTGCGGGTCACACGGTCGTGCCGGTCGAGGACCGCCTCGATCTCGCGGGGTTCGATGCGGAAGCCGCGTATCTTCACCTGGTCGTCGGCGCGCCCGAGGAAGTCCAGTTCCCCGTCGGGGGTCCACCGGACCAGATCGCCGGTCCGGTAGAGGCGGGCGCCGGGCGGACCGTAGGGATCGGCGACGAACCGCTCGGCGGTCTGCCCCGGCCGCCCGAGATAGCCCCGGGCCACGCCGGCACCCCCGATGTACAACTCGCCCGGCACGCCCACGGCCACCGGCCGCAGCGCCTCGTCCAGGACGTACACCCGTGTGTCGCCCAGCGGGGAGCCGAGCGGCGGGTGTTCCGCGTTGTGCGGGCCGATCGGGGCCGCGAGGGACCAGATGGTCGTCTCGGTGGGGCCGTACACATTGGTGACCTCGGCGGCCAGGCCGACGAGACCGCCGGCCAGGGCGGGAGGCAGCGCCTCGCCCCCGACGAGGACGCGCAGCCCCCGGACCGCGTCGGGGATCCCGGCCACGAGGCCGGACCACAGGGAGGGGGTCGCCTGGACGGCGGTGACTCCGTGCCGTCCGATCAGCCGGCCGAGAGCGTGCGGCTCGCGCACCTCGTCGGGAGAGGCGAGGACGACCGCGGCCCCGTCGATCAGCGGCAGGAGCAGCTCCAGATGGGCGATGTCGAAGGCGACGGTCGTCACGGCGAGCAGGCGGTCGGTGGGGCCGAGCGGCAGCCGGTGCCGCATGGCGGCCAGCAGATGGGCGAGATTGCGGTGGGTGACCGCGACCCCCTTCGGCCGGCCCGTCGAACCGGAGGTGTAGAGGACGTACGCGGTGCTGTCGGCCGGGATCGCCGCGTGCGGGATCGGGTCTTCCGCATCGTTCCCCGTGCCGGCCCCGGCCCCGTTTCCGCCCACGTCGGCGAGTGCGGAGCCGAGCCCGGGGTCGTCCGGGGCGAGCCAGTCGTCGGTGCCGAGCGCGTCGCGGGTGGCGCGGTCCGCGAGCACCAGGAGCGGAGCGGCCTCGGACAGCACCGCTGCCACCCGGTCCCTGGGGTGGTGCGGATCGACCGGGAGGTACGCGGCACCGGTCCGGTGCACGGCGAGCAGGGCGACCAGGAGGTCGGGCGTGCGGTTCATGGCCACGGCGATGAGCCGCTCCGGGCCCGCCCCGAGCTTCCGCAGCCGCCCGGCCAGCCGCTCCACCCGGGTGTCGAGCTCCCTGTACGTGAGGCTGTGGGTCCCGTGCAGCACCGCTGCCGCGTGGGGCGTCCTGGCGGCCTGCTCCCCGAACCACCGCGGCACCGAACCGTGCGGTGTCTCCGCACCGGCCGCCGGACCGCTCCACTGCGTCAGGACGGTGTTCCGTTCGGCGGGCGACAGGACGTCGAGCCGCCGTACCGGACGGGTGGGGCGGGCGGCCGCGTCGGCGAGCAGGGTCGTGAAGTACCCGGCGAGCCGTTCCGCGGTGCCGTGGTCGAAGAGGTCGCGGGCGTAGAAGAGGGTGCCGTCCAGCCCCCCGCGGGACTCGGTGAGATCGAAGAGGAGGTCGAAGGGGACGCTGCGGGTGGTCCGGCCGTGGGGGAGAGCGTCGACGTGGAGGCCGGGCAGTTCCAGTGCTGCGCCCGCGTTGTTCTGCAGGCTCAGCATGACCTGGAAGAGCGGGTGCCGGGCCGCCGAGCGCACCGGGGCGACCGCGTCCACGACCCGCTCGAAGGGCACGTCCTGGTTCTCCAGTGCGGCGAGGACCCCGGGGCGCACGCGGTCGAGCAGCTCGCCGAAGTCCGGATCCCCCGAGACGTCGGTCCGCACGACCACGGTGTTCACGAAGCAGCCGACGAGGTCGTCGAGGCCACTGTCGGTGCGTCCGGCGACCGGGCTGCCGACGAGGACGTCCGTCCCGGCACCCAGCTGCCGCAACAGGGCCGCCAGAGCGGCGTGCAGCACCATGAACACGCTCGCGCCGTGCCGCCGCGCCAGAGCGGTGAGGCGGGCGTGATCCTCGGGGGCGAGCCGGAACGGCACCGCGTCGACGCGATGGCCCGCGACGGCGGGGCGGGGCCGGTCGGTGGGCAGCGGGAGCTCGTCGGGAGCACCGGCCAGGGTGCCGGTCCAGTGGGCGAGCTGCCGGGCGAAGGGGCTCCCGGGGTCGTCGGGGTCCCCGAGCGCCGCACGCTGCCACAGCGCGAAGTCGGCGTACTGCAGCGGAAGGTCCGGGACCTCGGGGGCCCGTCCCCGCAGCCGGGCGGCGTAGGCCTCGGAGAGGTCGCGGAGGAACGGGGCGGCGGACCAGCCGTCGAAGGCGATGTGGTGGATCGTGACAGCGAGGACGTGGTCCCCGGGGCCGCAGGCCAGGAGCTCGGCCCGCAGCGGTCTCTCGCGCGCCAGGTCGAAGGCGTACTCCGAGGCCGCGACGACCGCCGCCTCGATCTCGGCCCGCGCCACCTCCCGCACCGGCAGGTCGAACTCCGCCGGTTCGAGGACGAGCTGATGGGGGGTGCCGTCGGTGACCGGGAACACGGTGCGCAGGCTCTCGTGCCGTGTCACCACGTCCCCGAGCGCCGTCGACAGCGCGCCGGTGTCCAGCCGGCCCGTCAGCCGCAGGGCGGTCGTGACGGTGTGCGAGGCGGCGTCCTCCACCAGCGCGCCCTGGAGCCAGAACCGCAGTTGGGAGAAGGAGGGAGGCAGTACGTCCCCGCGGGGCGGGGGCCGCAGAGCGCCGCGCCCGGCGCCCGGGGTCCCGAACCTCGCGGCGAGCGCGGCGGGCGTCGGCGACTCGAAGACCGTCCGTGCCCCGATCCCGTCGTCCAGCACCTCGCGCAGCCGGTTCACCAGCCGGACGGCGAGCAGCGAGTGGCCGCCGAGCGCGAAGAAGTCGTCGTCCGCGCCGGCCTCCGGCACCCCGAGGATCTCGGCGAACAGCCCGCAGACCAACCGCTCGGCGGGGGTGCGGGGCGGCCGGGAGCCGGTGTTCCGCGCGGGGGCGGGCAGAGCCGCCCGGTCGAGCTTGCCGTTGGGCGTGAGGGGCAGCCCGTCGGGGAGCAGGACGACGGCGGGGATCATGTAGTCGGGCAGGGTCCGGCGGGCGTGTTCGTCGATCTCCGACGAGGGATCACCCTCGACGCCCGGGGCGGGGACGACATAGGCGACGAGGCCGAGCTCCCCCGGCCGGTCCTCCCGTACGAGGACGGCGGCGCGGCCGACGGCCGGGTGGCGTTCCAGGGCGGCCTGCGTCTCGCGCGGTTCGATGCGGAAGCCGCGTATCTTCACCTGGTCGTCGGTGCGGGTGAGGAAGTCGAGCTCGCCGTCGGCGGTCCACCGGACGAGGTCCCCGGTGCGGTACATCCGGGTGCCGGGCGCGCCGTGGGGATCGGCGACGAAGAGCCCCGCGGTGGGTCCCGGGCGGCCGAGGTAGCCGCGGGCCAGGCCGGCGCCCGCGAGGTAGAGCTCGCCCGGCACCCCCACGGGCACCGGCCGGAGCCACTGGTCCAGCACATAGGCCCGTGTGTTCGCCATCGGCCGGCCGATCGAGGGCTTGCCGCCGTCCGCGTCCCGGTCCGGGTCCAGACGTCCGAAGGTGGTGAACGTCGTGTTCTCGGTCGGCCCGTAGACATGGGTGAGCGCGGTGTCCGGGAACTCCGTCAGCATCCGCCGCACGGCGCCCGCCGACGGCTGCTCGCCGCCCGTCCAGAGGTGCCGGAGCCTGCCGAGCAGCGGATTGCGCTCCGCGACGAGCAGGTTGAAGAGGGCGGTGGTGAGGAAGGCGCTCGTGGCATCCCCGTCGGCCGCGGCACGCTCCAGCGCCTGCGGGGAGGCGTCGCCGGCCGGCACCATCACGACGGTGCCGCCGCCGAGCAGCGGCACCCACAGTTCGTACGTCGAGGCGTCGAAGGAGTGCGGCGAGTGGGCGAGCACCCGCGTGTGGCCGCCGTCCGCCGCCCAGCAGGGATCGGCGGCGAGGGCGACGATGTTCCGGTGGGTCACCAGGACGCCCTTGGGACGCCCGGTGGAGCCGGAGGTGTACATCGCGTACGCGGCCTGCCCGCCGTCGATGTCCGGCCGTCCGACCGCGTCCGGACCGGCGGCGATCGGATCGAGGGCGTCGGGACCGGCCCCGACCGGGTCGAGGTCGACGGATGCGGGGCCGACCTGGTCGGTCTCCTCGGCCAGGAGCAGGACCGGCGGCCGCCCGTCCCGTGTACCGCCCGCGAGTTCCTCGGCCTTCTCCCTCGTGGACGCGTCCGCCAGGAGCACGCGGGGCCCCGCCTCCTCCAGAATCGCGCGCTGCCGCTCGTCCGGGTTGCGCGGGTCCAGCGGAAGGTAGGCCGCCCCAGTCTTCAGCACGGCGAGCAGGGCGACCACCAGATCGGCCGAGCGGTTCATGGCCACGGCGACCAGCCGCTCCGGCCCCGCGCCCGCGCGGCGCAGACGGCGGGCGAGGCGGTCGGCCCGGGCGTCGAGCTCCGCGGAGGTGAGCCGGACGTCGCCGCAGACCACCGCGGTGCCGTCGGGAGCGGCGGCGGCGCGTCGCCGGAACAGCGCCGGTACGGAATCGGCCGGGAGCGCCGTCTCCCGGCCGTTCCACGTCTCCAGCGTCGTGCGGCGCTCGGCGGGGGAGAGGAGCTCCAGCCGTCCTGTGCGCCGCTCGGGCGCGGCGACCGCCTGCGCCAGGAACGCGGTGAAGCGGCGGGCCAGACGCTCGGCGGTGTCGTGGTCGAAGAGGTCGCGGGCGTAGACCAGGGTGCCGTCCAGTCCCCCGTCGGTCTCCGTGATGTCGAGGAGCAGGTCGAAGGCGATCGTCCGGTGGGGGCCGTGGCGGAGCAGCCGGGTGTCGAGGCGGGGGAGGCGCACGGTGGCGCCCGCGTTGTTCTGCAGGCTCAGCATGACCTGGAAGAGCGGGTGCCGGGCCGCCGACCGTGCCGGGTTGACGGCCTCCACGACCTGCTCGAAGGGCACGTCCTGGTGGTCGAGCGCGGCCATGACGCCCGTCCGTGCCCGCTGGAGGAGTTCGTGGAAGTCGGGGTCGCCGGAGGTGTCGGTCCGGACGACGACGGTGTTGACGAAGCAGCCGACGAGGTCGTCGAGGCCGACGTCGGTGCGGCCCGCGACGGGGCTGCCGACCAGGATGTCCGTGCCCGCACCGAGCCGTCCGAGGAACGCCGCGAGCGCGGCGTGGAGGACCGTGAACGTGCTGGCCCCGTGCCGGAGGGCGAGCCGGGTGAGGTCCCGGAAGCCGTCGGGCGGCAGATGGAAGGCAACGGTGCCGGCCCGGTGGGTGGCGGTGGCGGGGCGCGGCCGGTCGGTGGGCAGGGGAAGCTCGGCCGGCGCGTCGGCGAGGGCGCGCGTCCAGTGGGTCAGCTGCTCGGCGAAGAGACTGCCGGGGTCGTCGGGTGCGCCGAGCTCCTTGCGCTGCCACAGCGTGAAGTCCGCGTACTGGAAGGGGAGTTCGTCCCAGTGCGGTGGCCTTCCGCCGAGGCGCGCGGTGTAGGCGTGCGCGAGGTCGCGGAGGAACGGCGCGACGGACCAGCCGTCGAAGGCCATCTGGTGCACGGTGATCGCCAGCACATGGTCGTCCTCGGGGCCGACGGTGAGCAGGACGGCCCGCAGCGGGATCTCGCGCTCCAGGTCGAAGCGGTGCCCGGCCGCGTCGGCCACGGCTGCCTCCACGTCCGGTTCCCCGATCCGCCGTACGGGCAGTTCGACCGTCACCGTCTCCAGGATCCGCTGCCCGGGCACTCCGTCGGTGACCGGGAAGACGGTGCGCAGACTCTCGTGGCGTGTCACCACGTCCCGCAGTGCTTCGCGCAGTGCCACCGCGTCCGGTCGGCCCGTCAGCCGGAGTGCCATCGAGGCGTTGGGCGATTCGCCCAGGCGGTCCAACTCTCTCTGGAACCAGAACCGCAGCTGCGAAAACGACAGGGGGATCACGGTGGTGTCGGCCTCTCGGGTCTCTCGGGTCTCGGAGTCAGTTCGCTTCGCATGCCGCGCGGAGGACGTCCAGATGGCGCAGGCCGCCCAGTACGGTCTTGGTGTCGATCCCGAAGTCGATCAGGCAGGCGATCTCGTCGACGCCGACGGCGCGCAGCCGCTCGACCGTCGGCCTCGCGTCCTCCACCGTCCCGAACAGCCCTCGCTGCTCGACGTAGGTGTCGAGGGACTGGGCGACGAGGAAGTCGAGGTCCTCGTCCTCCAGCGCGTCGATGTCGAAGTCCGGGTCGAGGGCGCCGAACGAGCGGGCGAGGAGATGGACCGAGCTCCTGAGGTAGGCGCGCAGCGGTTCTTCGACGGTGGCGCGCACCTCGTCCCGGTCGGCGCCGAGGAAGGTGTGCAGCATCAGGACGACATGCCCGTCCCAGCCGTCGTGCGCCTCGCGCGCCGCCCGCCGGTACTCCGTGATCTTCTCGGCGAGTTCGTCGACGTCCTGGTGCAGCAGATGGGTGAGGACTCCGGCGCGCGCCGCGGCCGCCGTACGGAAGGTGCCCGCGTCGCCGGCGCTGGTCACCCAGAGCGGCAGCTCCCGCTGTACCGGAGGCGGGAAGATCCGTACGGTCGCCGGGGCGCCGTTGCCGTCCACGACCTCGTGGCCCTCCCCGCGCCAGAGCGCCCGGAGCCGCTCGACGCTGTCGGCCAGGACGCGTTTGCGGTCCGCGTACGGGACCCGGCCCAGCGCGAAGTCCACGGGGTGCCAGCCGGAGGCGAGGGACACCCCGGCCCGCCCGCCGGAGAGGTTGTCGACGACCGACCATTCCTCGGCGATCCTCAGCGGATGGTGGAGGGGCGCGACGACGCTTCCGGCGCGGATGGCGACGGTGTTCGTGATCATCGCCAGGGCGGCGCCCACGACCGACGGGTTCGGGTAGAGCCCGCCGAAGGGGTGGAAGTGCCGTTCGGGTGTCCACACCGCGCGGAATCCGTGCCGGTCGGCGAAACGGGCGCCCTCCAGCAGCAGTTCGTACCGTCCGGCGTCCCCGTCCGGTGTGCTGTCGTCGGCGAAGTAGAAGAGGCTGAAGTCCATCGGGGATCCTTCGACAATCCTTGTCCTGCGCGATCCGGTCGTCTGCCGCGGGTTCCTGCCGCCGTCACCCGGGCCGGGGCATCCTCC
Source organism: Streptomyces zaomyceticus (assembly GCF_014656215.1). Taxonomy (GTDB): domain Bacteria; phylum Actinomycetota; class Actinomycetes; order Streptomycetales; family Streptomycetaceae; genus Streptomyces; species Streptomyces zaomyceticus. Next base: position 375,357 of record NZ_BNBZ01000002.1, read on the forward strand.
GCAGTGCGGGCCTCGCCCTGCGGGCGCCCGTGAGCCGGGTGGCGAGTTCGGCCACCGTGGGCGCGTCGAACACCGTGCCCACCTGGAGCTCCACCCCCAGCTCGGCGCGGACGCGGCTCACCAGCCTGGTGACGAGGAGAGAATGGCCGCCGAGCTCGAAGAAGTCGTCGTCGATGCCGACCGGGTGCGGCGCCTCCGCCCCGCCCGCCCCGAGAACCTCGGCGAACATCCGGCACAGCGCCGCCTCCTGAGGCGTCCGCGGTGGGCGGCCGGTCCCGCGCGGGGCGACTCGCGCGGCGGGCAGCGCCGCCCGGTCGAGCTTGCCGTGCGGGGTGAGCGGGAACTCGTCGAGGACGACGATCGCGGACGGCATCATGTACGCGGGGAGGTACGCGGCCGCCCACGCCGTGACCTCCCTGACGAGTTCCGTGTCGTCGGACGCCGCGCCGGGCGCGTTGACATGGCGCTCGGGATCCGTCATCGGCCCGGTCCCGCTCTCCGCGGGGATGTCCCGCTCCCCGGCGGAGAACTCGGCGTCCACATGATCGGGCCCCGCCTTCGCGGACCAGCGCACCACGACGCGGTACCCCAGCCGTTCGCCGAGCCGTACCAGCTCCTCCGGGTCCGGACCGGAGCCCGGCGCCCCGCCCGACAGACGCAGGTCCTCGGCGAGCCGGGCGTTCGGCACACCGGCGACCCGGACGGGCGAGGACTCCCGGGCGCGGTCCCGCAGGGCGTCGGCGAGGCCGTCGAGCGTGCGGACGTCCGCTCCCCAGAGCAGTTCCGTCACCGCACCGGCACGGGGTCGCGCACCGTCGGCGCGGCGCAGGACGACGTCGTAGCGGTAGCGGGTCAGTTCGTTGTGGTGGGTTCCCCGCTTCAGCCGTACGTCACAGCTCGCGAAGCGCGGCACGGAATCCTCGGACGCCACCGTCAGCGACCGGAAGAACTCCGGATCCACCAGCAGCTCGGGCTCCGTGGCCAGACGGTGCGCCACCGCCCGGCGATGCTCGGCGGTTCCCGGCGCGGTGCCCGCCGAGCGGGCCGCGACCGCCCCGTGGAAGGACTCCGCGAGGCCCAGGTGCCGGACGTCGCCGACGAACACGGAGCCATGGGGCCGCAGCGCGGCCGCCGCGAGCCCGAGGACCCGTTCCAGGTGGCGCCCACTGGGGAAGTACTGAACGACCGAGTTGAGGACGACCAGGTCGAAGTACCCGCGCGGGACGCCCTCGTGGTCGTCGGCCGGCCGGCTGTGCAGGACGACCCGCCCGGCCAGGTCCGGCCGCTCGTCCACTTGTCGCCGCAGCCGCTCGATCACCCGGGGCGAGAGATCGAGGCCCCAGTACGTCTCCGCCTCGGGGGCGAGGCGCGAAAGCAACAGGCCGCTGCCCACCCCGAGTTCGAGGATCCGTCGGGGCCTCAGCGCGCGAATGCTCCGTACGGTCTCGTCGCGCCACTCCCGCAGCTGCTCCAGCGGCAGGGCGCTGCCGTCGTAGCCGCTGTTCCATCCGCTGAAGTCCTCGCCGAAGGCCGTCGTCGCATCGGCCCGCACGGAGTCGTGGACACGACGCCAGTCGGCCACCCGGTCGGGGTCGCTCCGGTGCCCGGTACTCGCCGAGGCGGTCGGCTCGCGGCGGACATGGGCGACGAGCCTCCGGTCTCCGTCCGGATCCTCGTGCACGGTCACCGCGGCGGCGGACACCCCGGGGTGAGCGGCGAGCCGCGCCTCGATCTCGCCCGGTTCGATCCGGTGCCCCCGCACCTTGACCTGGTCGTCCGCACGACCCGCGAACTCCAGTTCGCCCGAGGGGTTCCGGCGGGCCAGGTCGCCGGTGCGGTACATCCGCGTCCCGGCCGGACCGTAGGGGTCCGCGACGAAGCGCTGCGCCGTCAGTCCCGGCCGGCCGAGGTAGCCGCGGGCCAGCCCCGCCCCGGCGACGTACAGTTCGCCCACCACTCCGGCGGGCACCGGCCGCAGCGCGTCGTCGAGGACGTGGAGACGCGCGCCCCGGACCGCTCCGCCGATCGGCGGCGGGCCGGCGCTCTCCGAGAGCGGTCGGCTCATGGTGGCGCAGACCGTCGTCTCCGTCGGTCCGTACGCGTTGATCAGGGTCCGGCCGGGAGCCCAGCGCCGCTGTTGTTCCGTGTCCAGGGCCTCGCCGGCGGAGACCAGGACGCGGACGCCCGGGAGGGCGTCGGACGGCAGGACACGCAGCACCGACGGGGGCAACGTCGCGTGGGTGACCCGCTGTTCGTCGACGAGACGGCACAGCCCCGGCCCCGGCAGCAGGTCGCGGGCGGGCGCCAGGACGAGCGCGGCCCCCGCGGACAGCGCCATGGCGAACTCCCAGAAGAACGCGTCGAAGCCGGGGGAGGCGAACTGCAGGACCCGGCTGTCGGCGTCCACCGCGAGCGTGTCGCGCTGATGGGCGGCCAGCTCGGCGAGACCGGAGCGGGTGACGACCACGCCCTTGGGCAGGCCGGTGGACCCGGAGGTGTGGATGACGTACGCGGGCAGGCCGCTCTCGGCCCGGCGAGCGCCCGGCGGCGGGCCGGACGCCGGTGCGCGCCGCAGCGCCGCACCGGTCTCGGGATCGTCCAGGTCGACACGGGGTACCGAGGTGCCGGCCGGAAGGACCGTGCCGGAGTCCGCGAGGAGCAGTGCGGGAGCCGCGTCGCCCAGGACATGGGCGATGCGCCGCTCCGGGTAGCCGGGGTCCACCGGAAGGTGGACGGCCCCGCTCTTCAGTACCGCCAGGACCGCGACGACCAGCTCCACCGAGCGGTCGAGCGCCGAGGCGACCACCGTCTCGGGCCCGGCGCCCCGCGCGGCCAGCACATGGGCCAGCCGGTTGGCGCGCGCGTCGAGCTCCCCGTAGGAGACCGTGTCCTTCCCGAACACCAGGGCCGTGGCGTCCGGGGCGGCTCCGACGCGCTCCTCGAAGAGGTCGAGCAGTGGCCGCGCCGGGGCCTGCGCGGCGTCGAGCGACGCGATCCGGTCCACCCGGCCGAGAGGGGCCAACCGCCCGCCGGGGAGCCGGCGGACCCGGTCGCCGGTGCGGTACATCCGGTTGCCGGCCGGACCGTGGGGGTCGGCGACGAAGCGCTCGGCGGTCGGCCCGGGGCGGCCCGTGTAACCGAGGGCCACACCGTCGCCCGCGAGGTACAGGTCCCCCGGCTCGCCCTCGGCCACCGGCCGCAGCGCGCCGTCGAGGACATGCGCGCGCACCGCCGGAAGCGGAGACCCGATCAGGGGTACGGAACCGGTGATCGGCGCGGCGAGGGACCCGGCCGCGCACTCCGTCGGACCGTACAGAACGGCGGCGTCCACCCGCCCCCGCTCGACGCTCCGGGAGAGGTCCGCCCAGAGGGCCCGGGACACGGGCTCCGGGCCCAGGAAGAGCCGGAGCGGAGCGGTCTCCCGTCCTTCGGCCACCAGGTGGGGGCGCAGCAGCTCCCAGTGGGACGGGGTGCAGTCGAGGTCGGTGGCCCCGTACTCCTGGAGGAACCGGGCGAACAGCGCGGGGTCGGCGCGATGTTCGTCGCCCGGGAGGAGCAGGGTGTCGCCGCGGCAGACACGGGTCCACTGCCGGACCGAGACATCGAGGTCGAGGCCCGCGTTCCACACCACCCGCGCCGGCGACGGGGGACCGCCACCGTCCGCCGCGGGAACACCGCGTCCCTCCCACGCGCGTACGAGATGGGCGGTGTTGAGGTGAGTGAGCGTCACCGCCCACGGAGCGCCGGAGTCGCCCGAGGCCTGGACGACCGCCGCCGCCCCGTACGGAACATCACCCGCCGGTACGGGTCCCGCGGCGGGTGCGCCCGGCCCGGTCAGGCCGAGGCCGGGGGCGAGAACGAGACGGCGCGTGCCCTTCGGCCACTCGGTGTCGTCCGGTCCCGTGGTGAGCACCAGACGTGCCCCGGCCTCCTCGGCGAGCCGACGCCGTCGCCGTGCCGAACGGGCCGGATCGAGGGGCGCGTACGCCGCGCCGGCCCGCCACACCGCGAGCATCGCCGTCACCAGGTCGACACCGCGCGGAAGATCGAGGGCGACGGTCGTACCGGGCTCCGCGCCCGCCGCGCCCAGTACCCGGGCCGCCCGCTCGACCCGCTCGCCCAGTTCGCCGAACGTCACCGACTCCGAAGGCGCGACCACGGCGGCGCGCTCGGGGTGCCGGGTCGACTCCCGCCGAAAGCGTGTGAGGAGGTCGATCGCGCTGGTGACCACGGACAGCTCCTTGCGCAGGTGAGGGGGCGGTGCCGGTGGGGGTGACGCCGCCGGGACCGGTCGCGGTCGCGGCGCTCTCGGAGCGGGCCGTGGCTAGTGCGGTGCGGTGGCTGGAGCGGTGCGCGGGCCCGCCGGCCGCCCGCCGGGCCGGGCATGCTCCACCCGGTCCGCGCCCGCCGCCCGTGAGCCGGGTCCGGATGTCGCGGCCCACCTGGCCGGAATATCGAATTCCAGACGCCGGAGGGAGCGCCGGCCCCGGTCATTGGCAGGGGTCGGGAATTGGCCGGACCCATTCTCGAACGGATTGATCATCCGGGCTCGACCCTCCCACGAGACATGGCGCGTTGGCTATGGACGCGGCTGAGCCTAAGCGGCACCAGCGGGAAATGGCCACCCTGGTTTCCAGGACGATGAACTTGTACGATCCAGCCCGAACTCGCGGCCACCACACGTAATCTGTGGCGCGCTCAGAAATCCCTCGTGCTATCGAAGTCCGGAGGCCGTGCTGGAGTCCGCCACGCCAACTGCCGCGCAGTCCGCGACAGCACCCGGCCAACGCCCGCACCGGAACTTCCGGTTGCTGCTCATCGGCGAGACCACCAGCAAACTGGGCACCAGTGTGACGTCCGTCCTGCTGCCGCTCGTCGCCGTCACCACCCTCCACGCCTCGCCCTTCATGATGGGCGTGCTCACCGCCGCGCCGTGGCTGCCGTGGCTGGTCGTCGGCCTGCCCGCCGGCGCCTGGGTCGACCGACTCGCACCGCGCCCGTTGATGCTCGTGTGCAACGCCGTCTCCGCGACGGTGCTCGCGAGCGTCCCGGTCACCTGGTGGCTGGGAACCCTGACCATGGCGCACCTGCTCGGGGCCGCCCTCGCCTCCGGCACCGCCGCCGTCTTCTTCTCCACCGCCTACTCGGCCTACCTGCCCCGCCTGGTCGCCACCGACGACCTGATGACCCGCAACGCGCAGCTGCAGGCCGGCGACCAGGCCGCCAGGGTGGCGGGTCCCGGACTCGGCGGGCTGACCGCCCAGACCCTCGGTGGAGTGCCGGGCCTGCTGCTCGACGCGGCGTCCTTCCTGGTGTCGTCGATCTGCCTCACGGCCATCCGCCCCGAAGGGCCCCGCCCCGCCCCGGCGCCCCGGCGGCGACTCAGCCGCGAGATGGCCGACGGCCTGCGCTTCGTCGTCGGCGATCCCTGGGTCCGGGCCGTCACCGCCTTCGGCGCCGCGGTGAACCTGGCGATGGCGGGCTTCCAGGCCGTCCAGATCGTCTTCCTCGTGCGGACCGTCGGCGTCGGCTCCGACACGCTCGGGTGGCTCGTTTCCTGCGGAGGTCTCGGCGGGGTGCTCGGCGGCCTCGTGGCCGGCCGCCTCGCCCGGGGTCTGGGTACGGCGCGTGCGCTGCTCGTCATCCAGTTCACCGCCTCGCCCTTCGGCCTGCTCGCCGCACTCGCCGGTCCCGGACCGCGGCTGGCGTTCTTCGTGCTCGGCACCTCGGTCATGCTCGCCGGGGTCGTGGCCTGCAACGTCATCCTCGTCAGCTTCCGGCAGACGTACTGCCCGGCGGAGCTGCTGGGGCGTGTCACCGCGACCACGCTGTTCCTCAACTTCAGCACCGTCCCGCTCGGCGCCCTCCTGGGCGGCTCCCTCGCCTCCCTCCTCGGCGCCCGGACCACGATGTGGGTGGTCACCGCCGCACTGCTGGCCGCCGGTGGCTTCCTGCTCGTGGGGCCGCTGCGCGGCCTCCGCGATCTGCCGGGTGCACCCGCCGCCGAGGACTGAGAATTCCGGCCACAATGCGGTGGGGCCGGAAAGGCCTCGACAAGGATCGGAATCCGAATCCGGTGGCTCTCCTTGGCCGGAATAGATCGGTCCTATGGTGTCGATTTCACGGCAGATCTGTAGGCGCTGAACCGGCGGGTCTACGCCGGGGCGTCCCGCTTCGGAGTGACGGCGGAGCGGGAGCTCATTGCCCAGTTGCGCGGAGCCAAGCCGAATACTCGCCAAAAAGAAGTTATCCGGGGCGCACATGCGGAGCTGACGGGTCCACCGGGCGGGACGTGCGCGGAGGAGCGACCCTCGAAGGGGCCCGGTAGCGTGGGCCGAGGGGAGGCGGAGAGGAAACCTCGGGAGAGAGACGGGGAAGGTCGATGCCATCCACCCCGGTCGTACACCGATCCACCCCGGTAGTACACCGTCACACCTCGGCTTCCACGGACCGGGAGTCCGGGTTCCGGGAGGGACACCGGTGGACGGACGACCACGCCTCTCGGCGGGACCGGCGGGACCGGCGGGGCCGGCGGCTTCGGCAGGATCCCCGGGACCGGCGTAACCACGGTCGACAGGCCTCGCATGTCCCGCCGCGTCCCCGATGACGCCGGGCGCGGCGAGTCCGGCCGGGACGACGCCGGGCGCGGCGACGCCGGGAGGGACGATGCCGGGCGGCGTGGCACGGCGAGCGGCCTCCGCCCGGGATCACACCCCTGGCCACGGAGGATCGGTACCTGGCCGGCCGTGGCCGTCACGGTGCTCGTTCTCGTCGCCGCCAATCTGGCCATGCACCAAGGGACGGGCCCGGCCGGCCCGGTGACGGCCGTCGTCGCCGGCTCCCTGCTCCTGGGTGTCCTCCGATGGGCCGGTGGTACATGGGCGGACGCGGGCCTGGCGCCCGGCACATTCGCCCGCGGTTCCCGCTGGGCGCTGGCCCTGATCGGCGTGGTCGGCGCCGTGTACCTGGTGGGCGCCCTGCTGCCGGCGACCCGTCCGCTCTTCGAGGACCGGCGGTACGCCGGGATGAGCGGCGGCGAGCTGATCGTGCGTGTCCTCGTACTGGTCCCCGTCGGCACGGTGCTCCTGGAGGAGATCGCCTTCCGCGGCGTCCTCTACGGTCTGGTGCGCCGCGCTCGCGGGACGGTGTGGGCGACAGCCGTGTCGAGTGTGCTGTTCGGCCTGTGGCACGTACTGCCGTCGCTGCACCTGGCGACCGCCAAACCCGCCTTGACCACGGTGTTCGGCGACTCCGCCTGGGGTGCCCGGCTGGCGGTCCTGGGGGCTGTGCTCTTCACCGCGGCAGCGGGCGTGCTGTTCTGCGAGCTGCGTCGGCGCAGCGGGAGCCTGCTCGCTCCCATGGGCCTGCACTGGGCGGTCAACGCGCTCGGCTATCTCGCCGGGTTCCTGCTGCGCTGACCGCGCCGCGCCACCGCGGGGTGCGTCGGTCGAGCGGGCCGGGCTCAGCCGTCCTGCCGGACGATGTCCTTCAGCCGGTCCAGGTCCGCCGCCGTGAACCCGGCGGGCCGCATGATGTCGTACCACCCGTCGACGTACGCCACCTTGTACCTGTGGCCGTGGCCGTCGGGGACTCCCGTGGAGAAGGGCAGATCGGCGGTGACCTGCCAGAAGGTCACGAAGGGGATCCAGACCATCGCCTCGAGCACGTCGTCGCCGGGCGCCTCGCCGATCCAGTCGGGTTCGGAGAGGAGGAGGTCCGGGCTCCACCAGACGATCGGATCGGAGGGGTGCATGAGGTAGAGCACCCTCGTGCCGTCCCACGGCCGGTCCGCCGGGGTCGTCCCGGTGGCGGGGTCGTCGGTGAACCGGACGGTCCGCCCGTCCTTGTAGACGGGTTCGATCTCGGGGCTTCCCGGGTCGCGGTCATCGCTGAACTCACGGAACAGCGTGTTGAAGTTGGGCGGCCCCGCGAACAGGGTGCCGGCCGTGCGGTTGCGCAGGTCTGCCTCGCCGCTGAAGGCCGTCTCACCACCGAACGACCCCAGGCTCTCACCCGCCACGAAGAGCCGCGGCCGCTTGTCCTGGGGCAGCTTGGACCAGGTGTCGTACACCGCGTCGAAGAGGTCGCGCCCGGCCTCACGCGCCTTGGACTGGTCGACGAGGTAGGACAGCCACGACGGCAGATACGAGTACTGCATCGCCACGGTGGCCGAGTCGCCGTTGCCCAGGTACTCGAACGAGTCGACCGCGGCGGGATCGACCCAGCCGCTTCCCGTCGTCGTCATGACCAGGAGGTTCTCGCGCTCGAAACCGCCGGCCCGGCGGAGGTCGGCGACGGCCCGCGCCGCCCGGGCCTCCGTGTCGTCGGCGGTCGCGAGACCCGCGTACGCCCGGATGGGCTCCTGGGCCGTGCGGCGGGTGAACGCGCCGATCTCCTGGGCCGACGGTCCGCTGCCGGTGAAGGCCCGGCCCTCCCTGCCCAGGGAGTCCCAGGGCACGACGGACCCGGGCCCGCCCGAGCGCAGCGGGGACGTCGGCTGGTGCACACCTTCCGGCGTGTGCGTGTCGCGCAGGGAGAACGTCTCGTTGGCCGCGTTCACGAGGCCTTCCAGCAGGAGCCCGGTGAACACCGACCACGCGAGCCCCGTCACCAGCAGCCAGCCGACCACCCGCGTCGCCCGCGGGCCGATCCAGCGGCCGAGGAGTCGGGTCGTCCAGCGGTACAGACGCCGCAGTCCCCGTCCGGTCAGCAGCAGGAGCCAGAAGACGAGGGCGGCGACGAAGGGGCACGCGACGGTCGCGAGGGCGTCGTACTCGGTGACCCCCATGAGCATGCGGATCCGATGCTGCCAGTACTGCCCGAGCCCGAACGAGAGCCCGAAGAGCACGATCGTGCCGGTGAGCAGGATGAGCCACGACCTGCGCGAGGGACTCCGGGCATCCCGGTCGACGAAGGCGCGCCAGATGTACGCGGCGACCACTCCGAGCCCGTAGCCGATGGCCGCGCCGATGCCGCAGACGAGTCCCTGGAGCACCCCGCCGCGGGGGAGGAGGGACGGAGTGAAGGAGAGACACGCGAGGAGGAGCGCACCCCAGCAGCCGGGCAGGGTGAGGTGGGGAAGCCAACGGGGCCTGCCGTCCGCGTCGGTGCCGCCGGTCCGGCCCGCGTCGGTGTCGCCGGTCCGGTCCGTCTCGCTGCCGCCGGTCCGGTCCTGGCCACTGCCACCGGGCCGATCCGTGTCTGTGCCACCGGGTCGGTCCGCGTCGGTGTCGTCGGGCCGGTCCCCCCGGCTGTCGTCCTCGCGCGGTGGGGGCCCCTCCGACGGAGAAACGGGCGGGTCGTGTGGCATGGCGTCCTCCGGGGACAAGGATCCCAAGGCTCGGCCGACTCCGCCATTCCGGGGCGGCGCCCACCCGAACGCCGTCGGTCCCGGGTCTCCACCCTCCGTTCCGGGTCTCCAAATTCGTTTGAGTTCGGCCGACGGCACCGTCAGGATCTGCAGCACCGATGAGTTCTTCCCGGCGCCCCGGTCCGTCACTGTGACCTGCCCACGTGCGGAGGACACTCACATGACGGAAGGCGCCATGCTCGCACCACACACAACGCCCACCCTCTCGCCCGCCCGCGTCACCACCGTGCTGCGAATTCTCGTGCTGTCCACGTTCGTCGTCCTGCTCAACGAGACGATCATGGTCAACGCGATCCCGCGGCTGATGCGCGAGTTCGAGGTCACCGCGGCGGCCGCGGGGTGGCTGTCCACGGCCTTCATGCTCACCATGGCCGTCGTCATCCCGGTGACGGGCTGGTTCCTGCAGCGCGTGACGACCCGGACCGCCTTCGGCCTGGCCATGGCACTGTTCCTGGCCGGTACGACGCTGGCCGCGGCCGCGCCCGCCTTCCCCGTACTGCTGGCCGCCCGGGTCATCCAGGCCGGCGGCACCGCGGTCATGATGCCGCTGCTCATGACGACGCTGATGACCCTCGTGCCCCCGCAGGACCGCGGCCGGGTCATGGGCAACATCACCCTCGTCATCTCCGTCGCACCCGCCCTCGGCCCCGCGGCCTCCGGTGTGCTGCTGCAGCTGGGGTCATGGCGGCTGCTGTTCCTGGCCGTGCTGCCCATCGCGGGAGCCATGGCCGTACTGGGCCGGCGCAAGCTGGTCGACATCGGCGAGCCGCAGGCCGGACCGATCGACTGGCTGTCCGTCCCTCTGGCGGCCGTGGGCTTCGGAGCCCTGGTCTACGGCCTGAGCGGGCTCGGCGCGGAGAACTCCGCCCAGGCCCTCCTGCCCCCGCCGGCCGTGACGCTGGCCGGTGCCGTCCTGGTCGGCCTGTTCGTCTGGCGACAGCTGGCACTGCAGCGCTCGTCCACACCCCTGCTGGACCTGCGCGCCCTGACGTTCCGCCACTTCTCCGTGGCGCTCGCCCTGATGTGCCTGTCGTTCATGGCCCTCATGGGCGCGTTCATCCTGCTGCCGATCTATCTGCAGGAGGTGTGCGGTCTGTCCTCGCTGCAGACCGGGCTGCTCCTCATCCCCGGTGGTCTGACCATGGGTCTGCTGGGGCCCCAGGTCGGCAAGCTCTACGACAAGCTCGGCGCACCGCGCCTGGTCGTACCCGGAGCCGCGGTCACGGCGCTGTGCCTCGCGCTGTTCGCCTTCACGGGCGAGGAGACCTCGCCGTGGCTGGTGCTCGCCCTTCATGTGGCCCTGAGCGCCGGCATGGCGTTCGTGTTCACCCCCGTCTTCACGTCCGGCCTGTCCGTACTGCCGCCTCATCTCTACCCGCACGGCTCCGCCATCCTCGGCTCGCTCCAGCAGGTCGCGGCCGCCGCCGGAACCGCCCTGGTGATCAGCGTCATGTCGGGCCACGCCGCCACGGCGGCCGCCGACGGCGCCGACGCCACCGGCGCCCTGGCCACGGGCATCCGATGGGGATTCGGTATCGGGGCCGTGATCGGGGCCGTGGCCGTACTGGTCGCCCTGCTGGTCCGTACCCCGCCCGTCCCGCCGCAGCAGGCCGAGGTGGAGCCCCAGGCCGAGGACGGCACCGCGACGAGCAAGGCGGCCCACACGCCCACCTGAGGCCCCGGCCGATCCGCCCGGTGCGTACCGGTCGGATGGGGGCGCGGTGCGACCGCGCCCCCATCCGCCTGTCGGTGCGAGGTGCCCGGGCCAGGCCGAGACGTCAGTGCTCGCAGAGGGAGAATTCCCGTTCGTAGAGCTGCTCGTTGTGCTCGTCGACGAAGAACTTGCGTTCCCGCATGAGTTCCTCACGGTACGCCTTCGCCTGTTCGAGTGTCATCGTCGAGGTCTCGGACCACGGCTGCTGCGGTGGCACATCGGAGGTCGAGACGATCCTCTCCGACGGGTCGACCAGGAAGAACGCGAGAATCTTGCGGTGTCCCGGGCGGGTCGCGTCCGTGAGGCGGAACGAGCCGACGCGGTGCTGCAGGATGTTCGGGAACGCCAGACAGCGGCCCGCCGGCGTCGACGCCGATCCCAGGACCTGGTTCAGCGCGTCCTCGTCCTCCAGGCCGTAGACCTCGCGGAGACCGTTGTCGTCGTTCTGCTCGTAGTTCGGGTCGTCGAGTGCCGTCCGGAAACTCAGGCTGCTCTCCGTGATGTTCTCGCTGTCCCAGTAGTAGATGCCGGTCGAGACGATCCGCTCGTTGACCATCCCCTCCACGTGCCAGGAACCGCCGGCGTACTCGGGCTTGTCCGGGGTGAGCCGAATCGTGGCGAGTTTGACGATGACCTGGAGGCGACGACCGCGCAGGTCGACCCGGTCGGACACGTCGGGCGACTCGGGCCGGGTGAAGTCCGGGGCGTCCGGGACGACCGGGCGTCGGTTCTCCCACCAGTCGTCCTGGGCCACTTCCCACGCACGGAGGGCCTCCGCGCGGGCCTCGCTGTCACTGAAGGAGGATTCGTCCGGATACTCCGGTTCCGAGTCGTACCACCCGTAGGGATCGGCCTTGATGCGCAACGGCCGCGGATGGCGCAGATCGGTGAGCACGTTCTCGAACAGCGGACGCATACGGGCGAACAGGTCCGGCAGGACGGACGCCAGTTCATGGTGCTTCTCGGGGTGGACGTTGTTCACGTACGAATGGAAGGTGGCATCGCCGTCCTCGCCGAGCGAGACATCCGTGGGCAGCCACTGGAACTTCTCGGAGAACTCGTATGCCGAGTACCGGTCCGTCGGGTTCTGCCAGGCCCGCTCGGGCGCGCCGCTCGCCTCTCTCACCAGGCAGAACAGTGAGGGATGCACCAGATCCAGTACCTGGCCGTCGGATCCGGGATGCCAGTCCAGTTCCGCTTCGGGGACCTGTTCCAGAACCTGGACCGCCTCGCGCAGCCGGGACGCGAGCTTGTCGTCGACCAGCGTGTCCGCCTGCCACACCCCGTCCACGGCGGACACCTCGACACCGGTGCGGGCGTCCCGCAGTCCGGCGTAGTGCTCCAGTTCGGCGAGGACGTGGCGGACCTGCGCCTCGGTGAGGCCCTGGGCGACCGCCTCCCGCGTCCACCTGGCGACGATGCCGGCGTCGTTCATCTTCTCGAACCAGCCCGGCTTCGCCCGAATGGTCGCGCTGCATCGCATCATCTGAAGCTCCCTCAGCGTCCGGGGTGTCGCGAACGACAGGGAACGGGATGCCTGAAAGGGCAGCGGGAAAGCAGACAGGCCGGTCAATTCTCTTGGTCCTCCCGGTCGGGGTGCGGTGGCGGGAAGGATACGTCAGCGGACTGACACCGCTGCCGTGGTCCCCGTCGTCGGCGGCCCGGGAGCCGGAGATCCCGGGGGCCGCGCGGGAGCTCCCGCGCGGCCCCCGGGCCCCTTCCTGCTACGGCTTCTCAGCCGTGTGCAGCGCGGCCACCTCCTCGGAGGACAGCGCCTTGTCGAAGGCGCGCACCTGGTCGATCGAGCCGTTCCAGAAGTCGACGTTCCCGCCGCCCCACTTCGCACGGCCGATGGCGAGCGGACCGGTGCTCACGTCCGCCGGACCCGGGACCGCCGTGGCGACCAGGGTGCCGTCGACGTACAGCCGGATCTCGTTCTTCGCGGTGTCCCGGACTCCCACCAGGTGGTACCAGCGCCCGAGTTCGGGCGTCAGGGCATGGCGGGCACGGTTGCCGCCCGGGGTGCTGAAGGCGAAGGCGCCCTGGCCGTACTGCAGGTAGAAGGGGTTCTCCTGGCGCCGGCCGTCCTGGCTGACCACGGTCGCGTAGTTGCCCGGCAGGGAGTCCAGCGTCGTCCATGCCGACACGGAGTAGCTCGTGGTGGTGTCGACGACGGGGCCGTCGGTCTGGGCGAAGTGGCCCTGTCCGTCGAACTTCAGCGCACCGCCCCCGACGCCGGTGGTCCAGCCGGTCCCTTCGTTGAGGGTGAGTGTCCGGTTGCCGGGGCCGGAGTCACGGGCGGTCGTGCCGGAGCCCTCGTCGAGCGACCAGGAGGCGCCGCCCCGGATCGGACCGCGCTGCCCGGCCGCCGCGCCGGCCGCGACGACCTTCAGGTTGATCGCGCGGACCCGGGCCGGGTCGACCTTGATCTCCCGGCGGTCGTACGTGTAGAGGCCGTTGAGCTCGTTCTCCAGGTCGGAGATCTGGGTGTAGACGGATCCGGACAGCTCCGCGCCCGCCGCCTCCAGGTAGAACTTCTCGGTGTTCTCCACGTACTTGCGGGTCAGCGCCTCCTTGTCGGCCACCCCGCTGTAGATCACCGTCGGGGCGCCCGGCCACATGTGGCCCGGGACGCGCAGGGTGAAACCGCCGTGCTCGCCGTCCAGTGCCGCCCGGTGGTCCGGGTAGGCGGGGTCGGTGTTGTTGTAGTCGTGGTGGTCGATGATGTCGCCCTTGCCGGAGTCACCCTTCGAGTTGCAGCAGTTGACCCCGCTGTGGGCGTTGACGATGCGGGTCGGGTCGGCAGCCTTGACCGACTCGGCGATCCGGCCGGTCTCCTCGCGGTCCCACTCGCCCCAGCCCTCGTTGAAGACCGTCCAGCCGATGACGGACGGGGAGTCGTGGTGCTGCCGCATCATCTCGCGGCCCTGGTCCACGAACGCCCGGTGGCCGGCGTCGTCCTTGAGGTCGCCCGAGACGAAGTCCTGCCAGACGAGGAGTCCCAGCCGGTCGGCGTGGTAGAACCAGCGGTCCGACTCCACCTTGATGTGCTTGCGCACGGCGTTGAACCCGAGCTTCTTGTGCGCTTCCAGGTCGAAGGACAGCGCCTTGTCGCTCGGCTGGGTGTAGAGACCGTCCGGCCAGAAGCCCTGGTCCAGCGTGGCCAGCGAGAAGATCGGCTTCCCGTTGAGCACCAGCTTCTGGAAGCCGCCGACCTTCTCGATCGCGATCTTCCGCATGCCGAAGTAGCTGTCGACGCGGTCGGTCGACCTGCCGTCCGTGAGTCGTACCTCCAGGTCGTAGAGATACGGGTCGTCCGGGCTCCACAGGCGCGGCTTCGCGACCGGGAGGCGCAGCGTGCCGGCGGCGGGTCCGGAGACCCGGCCGACGACCTTGCCGCGGGCGTCACGGGCGACGGCCTCCACGCGTGCCCCGGACGAGGCTCGGGCGGACGCGACCTTCACGGCCAGGGTGCCGGTGTCGATGTCGGGGGTCGTGACGACGTCGTCGATGGCCACGGGTGCGACGGGCTCCATCCACACCGTCTGCCAGATGCCCGACGACTGGGTGTAGAAGATGCCGCCCGGGTTGGTGGACTGCTTGCCCGTCGGCTGGTTCGGGCCGCCGGTGTCGGTGACCGCGACGACCACCTCCTGCGGGCCCTTCGCCTTCAGGGCGTCGGTGACGTCGGCGCTGAAGGCGTTGTAGCCGCCGGTGTGCTCGGCCACGCGCGTGCCGTTGACCCAGACGGTGGCCCGGTAGTCGACGGCGCCGAAGTTGAGCACCAGCCGGTTGTCCTTGCCGGCCTTCCCCACCTTCCAGTCCTTGGGCACGTCCACCAGGCGGCGGTAGAACATGTGGTCCTCGTGCCGCTCGATCCCGGACAGCTGGGACTCCACGGGGAAGGGCACCACGATCTTCTCGTCGAGGTCCTTGCCGAAGACCGGCTGTTCACCGGCGTCCGCGCCCGCGAACTGCCAGGGGCCGTTGAGGTTCTTCCACCGGTCGCGCACCTGCTGCGGGCGCGGGTACTCCGGCAGCGGGTTCTTCCGGTCCAGCTTGTCGCCCCACTCCGTGGTGAGCCGGTGCGTGGAGGAGTTGGCGGCCGAGCGGAGGATCCGCGGGACGGTCTCGTCCCCGTTCTTCAGCCCGCCGGCGCCGTCGTAGTCGACCCGTACCTGCTGGTCCTTCTGGACGGCCTCGGTCAGCTCGACGACCGCGGTGTTCGGATCGTCCTGGGCGGCGGTGACGGACCGGATCGGCATGGGGGTGGTGTCCGCCGTGACCGTGAGGTGCTCGGCGACCGACGCGAGGCCGGACACCGGGTGCTCGAACCGCAGGCGCAGTTGCCGCCCGCTCGCCGGGACCGTCGGCTCCACCGGATAGACCTGGAAGTCACCGGGCGGGGTGAAGGCCGACTCGGGGACCAGCTGCTTGGGCAGGGTCGGGGTCGACCAGCGCAGGAACATGTTGGCCCCGCCGACGTCCTGGAACATCTCCAGCCGGAAGTCGTGCTTCTCGCCCGCCGTGAGCCGGAGCGGGGCACTGGTCTGCTCGCGGTCCCAGTCCGGCACCCAGTGGTCGATGACCGGTTTGCCGTCGATGAACAGCCGGAAGCCGTTGTCCCCGATGCCGTAGAAGGTGTAGTCGCCGGTGGCGGGTGCCTCGATCCGGCCGGTCCAGCGGGCGGTGGTGTGCTCGGTCCGTCCGGTCAGCGACTCGAAGGTGCCGGTGAGGCCGGAGAAGTCGATCCGCGGTTCGAGGGAGGTGCCGCCCAGCCGGTCGAAGTCCCGTGCGCCGGGCGCCGACATGCTGAAGTACTCGCCCTTGAGGCCGTGGACCTCGATCGCCGCGTCCCGGGCGGACGCGGACGCCGAGACGGGGGAGGTGGTGGAGGAGGGGATGCCGTACGGCTGTGCGGCCGAGGCGGTCGGGGGCAGGGCGCCGACGGACAGCGCCAGGGCGGCGGTCAGCAGCGCCCACATTCCGGTTCGGGGGCGGGTGTTTCTTGGTGTCATCGAATCGTTCCTCTTGGAGAGGGGATCGGAGCGGGACCCGGGGAGCACGCATCGGCGGAACTGCCCCTGCGAGGTGCGGTGTCCACCTCGGGGGTACGGGCGCCCGTTGGTTGCCGCACAGTCGCGTCGGCGGGCGGCGGCCGGCGCCGCACAGCCCGCTCGGACATCGCCACAGCGATGCCGAGAGGGGCGGACGGCAGTCATTCCAACGTTGGAAAACTGTGCGCAGCGGAATGACAGCACGCGCCGCGGTGGCTGTCCAGACCCCGCGCACCCTTGATCCCGACGGGCCGTCAACTCGATCACGCCGGCGGCGGATTCGATTCGGGCACGCATTCCGGAAACGTTGTCACGGACCCTTGCCGAGCTCGCCGAAGCGCGGTTATAACGTTGTAAAGCCGCAGCCGCCGACTCGTCGGAAGGCTGGTCCCATCCTGTATCCGCCCAGTTCACGGGGTTGATCGAGGCTGAACCAGGCTGTGCACCAAGGGCCTGCCGACTCATCGTGGCAGGTCGGCTCCGCTTTCCCGTCCCGAGAGACCGCACGCCACTCGGCGGCGCTGTCCCCCCGCCAAGGAGTGTCCTCCCCATGAGCCTTCCGCAGAGATCCCGCATGCTCTCCGTCGCCTGCGTCGTCGCCGCCACCGCCGCGCTCGCCCTCTCCGGCTGTGCCAAGTCGGAAACCACGGACAACGCGGGTGGCGACAGCACCCAGGGCGCCCAGACCGTCCAGACGCCCACCGCGTCCGCCGGCCCGGGCTGCACGCTCACCACCTACGGCGCGCCGAAGCTCGACCTCAAGAGCGCGGTCGTCGGCTTCTCCCAGTCGGAGAAGGAGGCCAACCCGTTCCGCATCGCCGAGACGCAGTCCATCAAGGACGAGGCCGCCAGGATCGGCGTCAAGAAGCTCCTGACCACCAACGCCCAGTCGCAGCTGTCCAAGCAGATCAGCGACATCCAGGACATGCTCGCCCAGGGCGCGCAGTTCCTCATCGTCGCCCCGCTCAACTCCGACGGTCTGGAGCCCGCGTTCCAGGCCGCGGCCGCCAAGAAGGTCCCCGTCCTCACCATCGACCGCAAGGTCAACGCCACGGCCTGCAAGGACTATCTGGCCTTCCTCGGCTCCGACTTCGTCGAGCAGGGCAAGCGTGCGGCCGACGCGATGATCAAGGCCACCGGAGGCAAGGGCAAGGTCGCCATCCTGCTCGGCTCCTCCGGCAACAGCGTCACCACGGACCGCACCAAGGGCTTCGTCGACCAGGTCAAGGCCGCGGCGCCCGGCCTGGAGATCGTCGCGCAGCAGACCGGCGAGTTCGCCCGCGACAAGGGCCAGCAGGTGATGGAGCAGCTGATCCAGTCCAAGCCCGACATCACGGCCGTCTACGCCGAGAACGACGAGATGGCGCTCGGCGCCGTCACCGCGCTCAAGGCGGCCGGCAAGGCCCCGGGCAAGGACGTCAAGATCGTGTCGATCGACGGTACCCGCAACGCCGTACAGGCCCTGTCCAACGGTGAGTTGAACGCCGTCATCGAGTCCAACCCGCGCTTCGGTCCGCTGGCCTTCGCCACCGCGGCGAAGTTCTATGCCGGGGAGAGCATCCCCGAGGACGTCATCATCGCGGACCGGGCGTACGACCCGGCCAACGCCAAGGCGTCCATCGGGGGCGCGTACTGACCCTCGACCCGCGCGGACCGACGCCCGACCCACGGGGGCGGGCGTCGGCCGACCGGGCCGGCGGCCACGATCGCCTGACGCCTGACGCCTGGACGGTGGACGGCTCGGCCGGTCGACCGGTCCGCGGCGCCGGGTTGCCCGACCGGGCGGGCGCCGCGCTCCCTGTGTTCCATCGGCCCGGGAACCCTCCCGACCGCGCGGGGCCGTCACCGGCCTCCCCGCTCACGGCGGCCCCGCGCGCGTGCGACGCCTCCCGGGGCGCCACCTTCCGGCCACCCGACACCCGGACACCCGGCTCCCGCAGTCGGCCCCCGGCCACCCGGCCACCCGGCCCCCCCGTGACGTCCCTGGCCACCCGGCCCCGCGGCCGTACTCCTCCCATCCCCTTCCAGTCCCTCCCTCCAGTCCCTCCCTCGGAAGGCAAAGGCCACGTTCATGGCACCCCCCGAAGCGGCGCCCTTCGAAGCGGCGCCCCCCGAAGCCGCGACGCCCGCGACGAGCGGCGCCCCGTCCTCGGCCGCGCCGACGGTGCTCGAGGCGCACGGCGTCGGGAAGCGTTTTCCCGGCGTGGTCGCCCTCGACGACGTCTCGTTCAGCCTGCGCGCCGGTGAGGTCCACGCGCTCGTCGGCGAGAACGGCGCCGGCAAGTCCACCCTGATCAAGGCGCTCACCGGCGTGCACCGCCCGGACAGCGGCGAACTGCTGCTGTCGGGACGGCCGGTGCGGTTCGCCCGCCCCTCCGAGGCGCAGGCCGCCGGAATCTCCACGATCTACCAGGAGGTGAACCTGGTCCCGTTGATGAGCGTGGCCCGGAACATCTTCCTCGGCCGTGAGCCCAGGAACCGCTTCGGGCTCATCGACTTCCCACGGATGCACGCCGAAGCGGCGGCACTCCTCGGCGGCTTCGGCGTGACCGTCGATCCGCGGCGGCCCCTGGACTCCCTCGGCATCGGCACCCAGCAGATGGTCGCCCTCGCGCGGGCCGTCTCCGTCGAGGCCCATGTCGTGGTGATGGACGAGCCCACCTCGTCCCTGGAACCGCGTGAGGTCGAGACGCTCTTCCGGATCATCGACGACCTCCGGCGGCGTGACATCGCCGTCGTGTACGTGAGTCACCGCATGGACGAGCTCTACCGGATCTGCGACCGGGTCACCGTGCTCCGCGACGGCCGGCACATCCACACCGGACCGATCGGCGGCCTCGACCGCATGAGGCTGGTGTCCATGATGCTGGGCCGGGAGATCTCCGAAGTGCGCAGGCACGGCATGACGAGCTTCGGCTCCGAGGGTCACGACGTCGCCCGCAAGCCCGTCCTCACCGCCACCGGTCTGGCACGCCGCCACCAGCTGGACGACGTCTCGCTGGAGCTCCACCCCGGCGAGGTGCTCGGCCTCGGCGGACTGCTCGGCTCCGGCCGCAGCGAGACCGCCAAGGCACTGGCCGGCGCCCTGGCGCTGGACGCGGGCCAGGTCCGCGTCGACGGCGCGCCTCTGGGCCGGTTCTCCTCCGCCGGCGCCATCCGCGCCGGGATCAGCCTGCTGCCCGAGGACCGCAAGGCCGAGGGCATCGTCCCCGGCCTGTCGGTCCGCGAGAACATCGTCCTCGCCGCCCTTCCCCGGCTCTCCCGTCTGGGCATCGTCTCCCGAGCGCGGCAGGACCGCGTCGTCGACATCTTCATGAAGCGACTGCGGATCAAGGCGTCGAGCCCCGAGCAGAAGGTCGGCGAACTGTCCGGAGGCAACCAGCAGAAGGTCCTGCTGGCGCGCTGGCTCTGCCTCGAACCGAAGGTCCTCCTCCTCGACGAACCCACCCGCGGCATCGACGTCGGGGCCAAGGCCGAGGTGCAGGCACTCATCGACGAGCTGGCCCAGGAGGGCCTCGCGGTCCTGCTGATCTCCTCCGACATCGAGGAGCTCGTCGAGGGCTCCGACCGGATCGTCGTCCTCCGGAGCGGCGGCACCGTGGGGGAACTCGTCGGCGAGAACGTGTCCGAGGACGCCCTGCTCGCGGCCCTGGCCGACCACACAACCCCTACCCAGGACAGCCCGAATCCCGCTGACACGACGACCGGCGCGCCCGTACCGGCGGCGGAGCCGTCCGCGGCCGGCTCCGCGCCGGCGCAGGCGTCGCCCCCGGCCGATCCCGCACCGGCCGCCGAGGAGGACCCCCGATGACCACCCAAGCCACCGCGACACCCGTCCGCGGCACCGGGACCCGGCGGAACACCGCCGCGTGGCTCCAGGAATACGGCGTCTACGCCGCCGTGGCCGCGCTGCTGCTCTTCAACGCCTTCTTCACCGAGTACTTCCTCACCGCCGACAACCTCCGCACCCAGCTGATCCAGGTCGCCCCGATCGTCATCGTGGCGCTCGGCATGGCCCTGGTGATCGGGACCGAGGGCGTCGACCTGTCCGTGGGCTCCGCGATGGCGCTCGCCGCGGCGCTGCTGCCGCTCTACCTCGGCTACGGCCTCGTGCCCGCCCTGCTCGTCGCCCTGCTCGCCGGAGCCGTCGTCGGCCTCGTCAACGGCGCCCTGGTCTCGGTCGTGGGACTGCAACCCATCGTCGCGACCCTGGCCCTGTTCGTCGGCGGGCGCGGCTTCGCGCTCGTGCTGGCCGACGGGCAGCTCAAGCAGATCGTCAATCCCGACCTGCTGGCCCTGGGAACCGGCAGCCTGCTGGGCATCCCGCTGGTCGTCCTGATCGCCGGGGTCCTGGCCCTCGCCGTCGCCTTCCTCGTCCACCGCACCACCTTCGGGCGCCAGGTCGTCGCCATCGGCGGCAACCGCAGGGCCGCCGCCCTCGCCGGTCTGCCCGTGAAGCGGGTGCTCACCGGGGTGTACGTGCTCTGCGGCGTCCTCGCCGCGCTCGCCGGCGTCCTCGCCACCTCGCGTCTCACCGCGAGCGACCCGTCGTCCCTCGGCACCCTGATGGAACTGTCCGCCATCACCGCCGTCGTGGTGGGCGGCACCCCGCTGAGCGGCGGATCCGTCCGTGTGCTCGGCACCGTGGCGGGCGCCCTCCTCATGCAGCTGCTGCGCGCCACCCTGGTCAAGCACGACCTGCCCGACTCCACCGCCCAGATCGCCCAGGCGGCCATCATCATCGCCGCCGTCTACGTCGCACGGGAGCGCCGATCCCGATGAACCCCACCCCGTCCCTCACCGCCCCGGCGACCGGCGTCAAGGGCTCCGCGCCCGGCGGCACGGCCGGATCGGACCGCCCCGCGAGCGGACTCAGCGCGGCCGAACGCGTGCTCTCCCTGGTCCAGCGTCAGGGCGTCCTGGCCGTCCTTCTCCTCGTCGTGGTCATCGCCTCCTTCGCGTATCCGACCTTCGCCGGCCTGGACAACGCCCGAGGGGTGCTGATCCAGGCGTCGTTCCTCGCCATCGTGGCGCTCGGCATGACCCTGGTGATCATCACCGGTGGCATCGACCTGTCCGTCGGCTCCGTCTTCGCCCTCGGCGGCGTCCTCGCCGCCTGGGCCTCGCAATGGGGCCTGCTCCCGGCGCTGCTGGTGCCGCTCGTGGTCTGCGGGGCCATCGGCACACTGAACGGCCTGCTCATCGCCCGCGCGGGCATGGCACCCTTCATCGTCACCCTGGCCTCACTGCTCGGCGCGCGCGGACTGCTGCTCGCCTTCACCGACGAAGGCGCGACGACCTACCTGGTGCCGAAGGGTTCGGCCTTCGCCGAGCTGGGCCAGGGCAGCATCGGAGGGTTCGGCCACCCGATCCTCGTCGCTCTCGTCCTCCTCGGGATCGGCGGCCTGGTGCTGCAACGCACGTCCTTCGGCCAGACGCTGTTCGCCGTCGGCGGCAGCGGCGACGCCGCGACCCTCATGGGGCTGCCCGTCGCCCGCGCCAAGGTGACGGTGTACCTGCTGAGCGGGCTGCTGGCGGGCTTCGCGGGGGCGCTCAACGCCGCCCGGCTCTCCTCCGGCGTCACCATCATCGGCACCGGCATGGAACTCGACGCCATCGCCGCCGTCGTCATCGGCGGAACGCTGCTGGTCGGAGGCGCCGGCTCGATCAGCGGCACGCTCTGGGGCGTCCTGCTGCTCGCCGTCATCCAGAACCTGATCAACCAGATCGGCTCGCTGAACTCCTCCTACCAGTCGGTGGTCAGTGGAGGATTCCTGATCCTGGTCGTCGTGGCACAGCGGTACGTTTCACGCAGCAGAAGGACGCTCTGACGCCGGAACCACCCCAACCGGCCCCCGTCACCCGGGACCCGGAGCGCGCCCGAGCCCCAGGGCACGGGCCCGCACCGGTCCGGTCCGCCGGAGGCCGACCGATCAGAGCCGAACCAGAGGAGTTCCGTGGGCGTCAGCCTCAAGGACGTCGCGCAGCGGGCCGGCGTGTCGATCAAGACCGTGTCCAACGTGGTCAACAACTATCCGCACGTCACCCCCCAGATGCGCGCCAAGGTACAGCAGGCCATCGACGAGCTCGGCTACCGTCCGAATCTCACCGCCCGCCACCTGCGCAAGGGCCGCACCGGCATCATCGCCTTCGCCGTTCCCGAACTGGGCAACCCCTACTTCGCCGAACTCGCCGGAGCCGTCATCGACGCCGCCGCCCAGCACGACTACACGGTGCTCGTCGACCACACCGCGGGACTGCGCGAGCGCGAGCTGCTGGTGTGCCAGGAGTTCCGCTCCCATGTCATCGACGGGCTGATCCTCAGCCCCATCCACCTGGAGAACGACGACCTTCTCGCCCGGCAGGAGACCTCGCCGCTCGTCCTGCTCGGCGAGCGCGAGTACGAGGCACCGTACGACCAGATCGCCATCGACAACGTGGCCGCCGCCCGCAGCGCCGTCCGGCATCTGCTGGACATCGGCCGGCGGCGCATCGCCTTCCTCGGCTCGCGCACCGGCCGCGAACGCCAGCCCGCCCATCTGCGCCTGCGGGGCTGGCGCGAGGAGCTCACCGCGGCCGGTGTCCAACCCGACGAGGCCCTGGTCGTCGCCACCGACGGATACGGCCGGGGCGACGGCGCCGCCGCCATGGCGGCCCTTCTCGACCGGGGCACCGTCCCGGACGCGGTCTTCGCCTACAACGACCTCATCGCCCTCGGTGCCCTGCGCACCCTCACCGAACGCGGCCTGCGGGTCCCCGAGGACGTCGCCGTCGTGGGTTTCGACGACATCGAGGAGAGCCGATACGGTGCGATCAGCCTGACCACGGTCGCCCCGGACAAGCAGGCCATCGCCCGGCACGCCGTCGACCGGCTGGTGGAACGCCTCACCGGCGGCGCCGTGTCCGAGCCGCGCCGCATCAGGCCCGGATACCGGCTCGTCGTGCGGGAGTCGACGGGGCGAGCGGAACCGGCCGATCCGGCGGAGCGGCGGGAGCCGGAAGCCGGCGGCTGACCCTCGGCGGACGTCCCCCCCATCACCGGCTTCCACGCCCCGCGGAGGGCGCCCCGCTCTCGCCTCCGCCAAGGGCATCCGCCTCCCGCCACGGGCATCCGTGCCCCGCGGGGGACCGCCCCCGCCCCGCGTCACCCGGCATCAGCGCCCGTGCCGTGCCCCCCACCCCTTCCGCAGCCTCCCCTCCCCGTGACGAGGACACCCCATGCCCCGACCCACCGTCCGCAACCGGCCGTTCGGCACCACTCCGACCGGGGAGGAGGTCACCCTGTGGCGACTCGAATCCCCCTCCGGCGCCTACGCGGAGATCCTCACGTACGGCGGCATCCTGCACGCCCTCGGCGTCCCCGACGCCACCGGACGCATCGGAAACGTGGTCCTGTCCCTGCCCTCGATCGACCAGTACGCGGAGAAGAGCCCGTACCTGGGAGCACTGATCGGCCGGTACGCCAACCGCATCGCGCACGGGCGCTTCACGCTCGACGGCAGGGAGCACACGATTCCGGTCAACGACCGGGGCCACGCCCTGCACGGCGGCCCCGAGGGCTTCGACGCGCGGGTGTGGGAGGCGACAGCGCACACCGACGGCGACACGGCGGTGCTCCGGCTCCGTCTGCTCAGCCCGGACGGCGACATGGGATTCCCGGGAACGCTCGACGTCACGGCCGTCTACTCGCTGGACGCCCACGGCACCCTGGCCCTCGACTGCACGGCGACCACGGACCGCCCGACCGTCGTCAGCCTCAGCAACCACGCGTACTTCAATCTGGCGGCGGACGGGGGAGACGTCCTCGACCACACGCTTCAGGTCGACGGCGACGGCTATCTGCCGGTCGATCCGGAAGGCATTCCGCTCGGACCGGCCGCGGCCGTGAAGGGAACTCCTTTCGACCTCACCGCACCCCGGCGCCTGAGTCTCGGCGTGCGGGCCGACGACGACGAGATCCGCGCCGCCGGCGGCTACGACCACTGCTGGGTGCTGTCCCGCGGCGAGACCGGAGAGCCGCGTCGGGCGGCCCGCCTGACCTCGGGGGACGGCGACAGGGTGATGGAGGTGTGGACGACCGCTCCCGGCCTGCAGGTCTACACGGCCAACCAGCTCGACGGCACGCTCAGCGACCCGGCCGGCCGGCCCCTGCGCCGCCACGGCGCGGTGTGCCTGGAAACGCAGCACCTTCCCGACGCTCCCAACCGTCCCGAGTACCCGAGCCCGGTGCTGCGCCCCGGCGAGACGGGCCGCCGCCGCACGGAGTTCCGGTTCCCCCGGCCGGAGGCTCCGGACTCCGTGCGCTGACGCCCCTCACCGAGGGCTGTCCCAGGGGTGTCCGGCGGTACACCTCGGCCTCAGGGCCGGTCGCCCCGGACACGGTCGCGGGAGCAGGGTCCACCCCCTCGGGGGCGGACCCTGCTCGCGGCGATCGGTTCAGCGTTCGTCGCGCTTGGCGCGGAGGGCGTCCTTGGTGTCGGACACGGCTTCCTTCGCCTTGCCCTTCGCCTGGTCCATCCGTCCCTCGGCCTTCATCCGGTCGTCGCCGGTCATCTTGCCGACCGCTTCCTTCGCCTTGCCCTTGATCTTGTCCGTGTGGCCCTTGTCAGCCATGACCTGTCCTTCTGGGGTGGGGAAATCAGTGACGATGACAACCTAGGACGGATACGGGCATTCCGCCCGTCGAGCCTCTTGGGTCGCGAGACCGCGAGACCGCGAGACCGCGAGACCGCGAGACCACGAGACCGCGAGGTCGCGAGCCGCAGGCATCGACACCTCGCCTCAGTGGTTCGGCGGAGATGCTCAGTTCGCCCTCTGGGCCCGGCGGCGCGTCCTCCGCTTCAGCGACTGCCGCTCGTCCTCGCGCAGTCCTCCCCACACCCCCGTCACCTGACGGGAGTCGTCCATGGCCCAGCGCAGGCATTCCTCGCGCACGGGGCAGCCCCGGCAGATCTCCTTGGCCTCCTCGGCCTGGATCAGCGCCGGGGCGCCGGATCCCACGGGGAAGAAGAGGTCGGGGTCGACTTCCTGGCAGGCCGCCTGTGCACGCCAGCTGTCCAGCATCGGGTTCCTCCTGTCGCGTTCCGGCGGGGACAGTGCGCCGCTGTCCGAGTGGCGCCGTACTTCCGCTCGTAACCCCGGACAGGGATTTCACGCCTCGACTTCGCGACGGGAAGCGAAGGAGCAGGGGTCCGCCTCCGCCGAAGGGAGTGCGGGGTGCCGCCCCGCGCACCTTGTGGGTGCTTCGAGGGCGACGGGACAGGCGTCCGGTCGACGCCGTGTGCCCGGTTGTCGCATCGGATCCGGAAACCCCGGGCTGTAGGGGCACGGTCCGACGGCTCGCCGGTCGGGCTCGCTAGTCCTGGCGGGCCGCGTCCTGGGCCTGCTGGGCGATCTGCTCCAGCACGATCTTCGGGTCGGCGGAGGGTGCGACCGCCTTGCCGATGTTCCGCTTGACGGTATTGCTGACCTGGAGCCAGGACGGGTTGTCCACCGGGTAGAGCTGGGCGGTGCGCAGGGCTATCAGGAACTGCTCGGCGCTGGGGTCCGCCGTCGCGTAGCGGGACGCCTGTGTGGCGGACACCGTCGACGGCAGCAGGTGGTATCGGCCGGCGAACTCGCTCAGGTTCTTGTCCTCGTAGACGAAGTTCAGGAACGAGCCCACCAGTTCGCGATTGCCGTCTCGCTTGAACGCCATCATCCAGTCGGCGACGCCCGCCGCCGGCGGTGTCTCCTCGTCGCCCAGGGTGTCCGAGACGGGCATCGGCAGGGTGCCGACCTTCACACCCTTCGCCCTGGCCTCGTGGAGGAGCGAGGGATAGCCGTTGAGCATGCCGACATCACCGCGCAGGAAGGCGGCGAAGGCGTCCTGCCGGTTGAGTTCGGCCGGCGGGACCGGGCCGGTCAGGGCCGGTACCACCAGGTTGTCCTTGATCCAGCGGAACGTCTCCGCGTTCTGCTCGGACGCGATGTCGTATCCGCCGCTTCTGTCGGTGTACCCGCCGCCGTTGCTCAGTTCCCAGATCAGGGCTTCGGCGTGGGCCTCCTCGGGGCCGAGTGGAAGGGCGTACGGGTAGAGCACACCCTCCTTCTTCAGCGCCTCGGCCGCGTCCTTCAGTTCCGACCAGGTCTTCGGCGGCTTCGCCCCGGCCTCGTCGAACAGCTCCTTGTTGTAGAAGAGCAGTCGACTGCTGGCCACGAAGGGCAGGCCGTAAAGGGTGCCGTCGACCGTCCCCGCGTCCGCGAGCGGCCGCAGGAAGTTGGCCTCCGCCCTGATCGACATCACCTCGCCGGCGGCGTAGAGGCGGCCCTCCGCGGCGAAGTCGGAGTACGCGCCCATCAGCGCCACGTCCGGGGCGTTGTTCTCCTGAACCATGCGGGTGACCTCGCGGTCGACGTCGGCCCAGGGAAAGAGTGTCACCTCGACCTTCTTGCCGGGATGGGCGGCGGCGAAAGCGGAGGTCAGCTTGTCCCAGTACGCCTTGGAGCCGGTCGTCGGGCCGGTGCCGTACTCGGGGACCACCAGGCGCAATGTCGTCGTGTCGCCCTCGGGCGATCCGCAGGCGGTGGCGAGGGAGCCGAGCAGTCCGAATGCGGCCACGGAGGCGGTCATGCCGAAGAGTCTTCGTCGCATGGATGTTTCCTCTTGATCTTTCGTTCGGTGCGTCCGGAATTCTCTCCTGGTCCGTGGCATATGACGCCACCTGTCGAACTGTTCTGGTCATAGATCCAAGGGGAAGGATTCCGAATGGTGCCTTCCGATATGCGGGTGCCTTTCCGGACGCGCGTAGAGGCGCGGGTGCCCGGCACCCGCGCCTCATCCGTGTCGACGACTCAGCACCTCACCGCACCGGGGCGGTACGCGCGAGGGCGTCCAGGGCCGCCCCTTCGGCCGCGGAGCGGTCTTCGGGGACCAGGCCGATGCGGGTGCGGCGGTCCAGGAGGTCGGAGGTGTCGAGGGCGCCTTCGTGGCGGACGGCCCACACCAGCTCGGCGCCCGTGACGGGGTGGCCGGCGACGACGGGCCGGGCGAGCGCGGGGTCCTCCAGCCCGAGCGCGTGAACGGCCGGTGCTTCGGAGCCGTAGCGGTGCAGGAGCCGGGGCGCCACGTCGAGCCCGGAGAGGACCTGGGGCCGTGCGGCACCGACGAGGGGTACGGAGGCGGTACGGCAGGGTCCGGCGGTCAGTCCGCTCGTGGCCACGGCGGCGTCGACGGCGTCCTGGGCCATGCGGCGATACGTGGTCAGCTTGCCGCCGACGACGGTGACGACGCCGGTGGGGGAGGTGAGCACGGCGTGCTTGCGCGAGATGTCGGCGGTGCGGCCCCCCGCGTCACGGGTGTCGAGCAGAGGCCGCAGGCCCGCGAAGGCCCCCACCACGTCGGCGCGCTGGACGGTGACGTCCAGCGCGGAGCCGAGCACGTCGAGGAGGAAGCCGATGTCGGTCTCGGGGACCTCCGGCACGTCGGGGATGTCGCCGTCGACGGGCTCGTCGGTGAGGCCGACGTACACGCGTCCGTCGCCCTGGGGCAGCACCAGGACGAAGCGGTTCGCCTCGCCGGGGATCGGGATGTGCAGGCCCGCGGAGAGCCGGCCGAGGTCCTCGGAGCGCAGGACGAGATGGGTGCCGCGCGAGGGCCGCAGACGGACGTCGTCGACGAGGCCGCCCGCCCAGACGCCGGTCGCGTTGATGATGGTGCGAGCGTGGATCCGCAGCTCCTGGCCGGTGGTCTCGTCGCGGACCAGGGCGCCGTCGCGGTGGAGTTCCAGGGCTCGGGTCCGGGTGAGGACACGGGCGCCGTGGGCCGCCGCGGTGCGGGCGATCGCGGTCACCAGCCGTGCGTCGTCGGAGAGCTTGCCGTCCCAGGAGAGCAGTCCGCCGCGCAGCCCGGTGGGCCGCAGGGCCGGGGCGAGATGCCGGGTCTCGACGGCGGACAGCGTGCGCGGCTGGGGGAGCGTGCCGCGCGAGGTGCGGGCGCCGACGCGCAGCAGGTCGCCCGCGAGGAAGCCGGCGCGGGCGAGGGCGGCCTGGCCGCGGCTCACGAGCGGGGTGAGGGGCAGGACGAAGGGCTGGGCGCGGACCAGGTGGGGGGCGGTGCGTTCCATGAGGATCCCGCGCTCGACCGCGCTCTCGTGGGCGACGTCGAGCTGCCCGGAGGCGAGGTAGCGCAGTCCGCCGTGGATCAGCTTGGAGCTCCAGCGGGAGGTGCCGAAGGCGAGGTCGTGGGCGTCGATCGCGGCGACGGTGAGGCCGCGGGTGGCCGCGTCGAGCGCCGCTCCGGCCCCGGTGGCACCGAGCCCGACGACCAGGACGTCGACCATGCCGTCGGCGCCGCCGTCGGCGAGTCGGCCCAGTTCGCGCAGGCGCCGCTCGGCGTTGAGCGAGGAACCGGGCAGGGCGGGGCTGCTCGTGGGGTTCATGGGGCGATGGTCCTCTCCAACAGGGTGCGCAGCTCGTCGAGGAAGGCGGCTTCGCTCAGTTCGGGATCGGTCTCGTCGGTCATGGTGCGCAGCGAGAGCGTGAAGGACTGGACGACGAGCAGCAGGGACCGGGCCTGGAGGTCCGGCCGGACGCGGCGTACGGAACCGTCCTCGTGGCCGTCCTCGAGTGCTGTGTGGAGCAGCCCGAGCAGGGCGTCCTGGCTGGCACCCCGGCGGTCGAGGATGTACGGCAGCAGCAGCTCGGGGTCGACGTCGACGATCTTGTGGAAGAGCGGGTGGGCCCGGAACGCCGCGGCTCCCGCGACGAGTCCCTCGACGATCCGTTCCCGTTCGGGCCGGTCGTCGTCGGACGGCGGCATGGCTCCGGCGGCGACCGCGATCCACTCACGGGTCATCAGGTCACCCACCAGGGTGCGCACGTCGGGCCAGCGCCGGTAGATCGTCATCCGGGACACGCCCGCGCGCCGGGCGATGTCGGTGAGGGTGGTGCGTCGTACGCCGACGGCGAGCACGCAGTCGCGTGCGGCGTCCAGCACGGGATCCGCGTCTTCATGGTTGTGACGAATGGGCGTCATCTGTCACAGTGTAATGCCAGCGTCGGCCCAGTGGCAGCGCCATCCGTGAAACAGACCGTAAGGAACCCTTTCGAAGTGGACATGTTGTGGAGCGGTTGGGGCGACCCGGCCAAGGCGGCACCCCTGCCCGACTCGGTGACCGGCCTGTTGCGTGACCTGCTCGGAGTCACCCCGCGCGAGAGCGGCCCGTCCGCCCTCACCGACATCGAACCGCCCGCCCCGGCGCTGACCGAAGAGGCCCGCACCGCGCTGCGGTCGGCCGTCGGCGCACCCGAGGGCCTGCGGGAGGACGCCGAGAGCCGTATCCGGCACACCCGCGGAAAGTCGACCCCCGACCTGCTGCGCATCCGCGCCGGCGAGGTCGACGACATCCCCGCGGCCGTGGTGCTCCCGGGCGACCACGACGAGGTCCTCGCCGTGCTCCGCGCCTGCGCCGACCACGCCGTCGCCGCTGTGCCCTTCGGCGGCGGCACCTCCGTCGTCGGCGGCCTCGCGCCCACCACGAAGCGGCCGTTCGTCGCGCTCGACCTGCGCAGGCTCGACCAGCTGCTCGCCGTCGACGAGGTGTCCCGCACCGCGACACTGCAGCCCGGTCTGCGCGGCCCGCAGGCCGAGGCGCTGCTCAACGAGAAGGGCTGGACCCTCGGGCACTTCCCGCAGTCCTTCGAATGGGCGACCGTCGGGGGCTTCGCCGCGGCCCGCTCCAGCGGCCAGGCGTCCGCCGGATACGGCCGCTTCGACGAGATGGTCCTCGGTCTGACGGTCGCCACCCCGGAAGGCACCCTGGAGACCGGCCGGGCCCCGCGCTCGGCGGCCGGACCCGACCTGCGCCAGCTGGTCCTGGGCTCCGAGGGAGCCCTGGGAGTGATCACCGCGGTGACCGTGCGCATCCGACCGCTCCCCGAGAAGCGGATCTACGAGGGCTGGCGCTTCGCCTCCTTCGAGGCCGGCACCGCGGCACTGCGCCGACTCGCCCAGGACGGGCCGCGGCCCACGGTGCTGCGCCTTTCCGACGAGTCGGAGACCTTCATCGGGCTCGCGCAGCCGGATGCCATCGGCAACGCCGAACTCCCGCAGAACCCGGGCTGCATGGCCATCGTCGGCTACGAGGGCACCGAGGAGGAGACGATGGCCCGCCGGGCCGTCGCCCGGGAGGTCCTGATCGCCTGCGACGGCGAGTACATCGGCGAGGAGCCCGGCGACCGGTGGGAGCACGGCCGGTACAATGCGCCCTACCTGCGTGACGCGCTGCTCGACGCCGGCGCGTTCGCCGAGACCCTGGAGACGGCGGCCTTCTGGTCGGCGATCCCCGGCCTCTACACGGCGGTGCGGGACGCCCTGACGAGCACTCTCACCGGGGCCGGCACCCCGCCGCTCGTCATGTGCCACATCTCGCACACCTACGAGAACGGCGCCTCCCTCTACTTCACCGTCGTCTCCGCGCAGGGCGAGGACGCCCTCGCGCACTGGGAACCGGTGAAGCGGGCGGCCAACGACGCGATCCTCGCGGCGGGCGGCACCATCAGCCACCACCACGGCGTCGGCACCGACCACCGGGACTGGTACGCACGAGAGATCGGCCCCCTCGGCATCCGTATGCTGCAGGCCGTCAAGGCCGAGGTCGACCCCTCCGGTGTGCTCAGCCCCGGAGTCCTCATCCCCGTCCGCTGAACCCTACTTCTGCCGCCCGGAGGCCAGAGCCATGCGACAGTTCACCGCCGTCGTCAACCCCACCGCAGGGGGTTCCAGCGGTACGGCGGGCCTGCTCCCGCTGGCCCGTCTGCTGCGGGAGGCGGGTGCGCGGCTCGACACCGTCTACAGCCGCAGCCTGGAGCACGCACGAGAACTCGCCCAGGAAGCCGGGGCGCGGGGGCACGTCGTGCTCGCCGTCGGGGGTGACGGGATGGCCGGCTGCATCGGCGGTGCGCTCAGCGGCACGGACACGGTCTTCGGCCTGGTCCCGGCGGGCCGCGGCAACGACTTCGCCCGTGCCCTGGGTCTTCCCTCCGACGCCCGGGAGCTCGTCGAGATACTCCTCCACGGCGAGCCGCGGGCCGTCGACACCATCGAGGTGGAGTCGGCCGCGCACGAGCGGACCTGTGTCCTGGGAAGCGTGTACGCGGGCGTCGACGCGGTGGCCAACCGCCATGCCAACGCCTCCCGGGTGCTGCGCGGCGCCGCCTCGTACTACGCGGGGGGCCTGCGGGCGGTCCTCGCCTGGAAGCCCGCCGCGTACCGCGTCACGATCGACGGCGTGCGGCACGAGCGCACCGGATACACCGTGGTCGTGGCGAACTCGGGCTTCTACGGCTTCGGGAGGAACGTCGCACCGGGCGCGCGGATCGACGACGGGCTGCTCGACGTCGTGGTCATCAAGCAGGCACCCAAACGTCTCTTCTTCGCCATGATGAACGAGCTCAAGACGGGCGTGCACGTGAAGCGGCCCGAGGTCGAGATCCTCCGCGGAAAGGAGATCCGCATCGAGGCGGACCGCTCGCTTCCGTACGGTGCGGACGGCGAGGTCGACGCGACCCTGCCGGTGACCCTCAGGGTGCGGCCCGCCGCCCTGTACGTCCTGGGCTGACCGCGCGTCCGAGGGCGGGCGGTCGCGGAACGGACCGCTTCGCGCAGGAGAACGGAAAGGCCCGCCCTCGCACGCGAGGGCGGGCCTTTCCGCAGGTCAGTGGGCGCCGAGGTAGGCGTACTCGGCGCCCTTCTCCCAGGCGCTGTCCGAGCACGAACCGGTGAAGATCGTTCCGTACACGGACGGAACGCCGGTCACCGAACAGTGCGACGAGAATCCCGCGCCACCCTCGGCGAAGCTCCCGATTCCGACGCCGTCGTGGGCGATCGCGGCACCGGCGCCGCCCAGGAGGATACCGACGGCCAGGACAGAGGCGGCCAGAGAACGCATAACTACTCCTCAGTGTCTCCGAATGACGTGCCGGAAGGGGCCCGTCGCGCGGTCAAACTCCCCGGGGGTACGGCGAGACACGACGTCTCACTCCAATGCCGGACAGCGGATCTCGGGCCCCCGCGTGTGCAGAAACGATCTCCTCCAACGGCCCCTTGAGAAGCGTCCTCACCTCGATGACCTGGCGTTTGTCACCCACATGCCGATGCTCGGCACCTGCCGCCGACCCGGCGGGCGGCATCGAGGACACGCGCCGCTACAGGGCTGCGTCCGCCCGGGCGTCCTCCCCGCGAGGGCCCGCGTCCGCGTCCGGCTTCCGCCGCTCGGCACCGCCCGCGGGGACACGTACCGTCGCGAAGACGACCAGCGAGGCCACCGCCCCGAGCGCCGCCGCCACGACCAGCACCGCGTTCAGACCCGACGCGAACGCCTCACGCACCAGCCGCGCCATCTCGGCGCGTTCGTGCTCCGGCCGGCCGACGACGAACGACCGGGCCTGTCCGCCGCTCAGAGCGACGGCCGCCCCGTGCGGGTCCGGGACACCGCCGTCGGCCCTCAGCACACCCTCGATCCGCGACTGGAAGATCACCCCGAACACGGCGATCCCCAGGGCGAAACCCAACTGGCGGAAGGTGTTGACCGCACCGCCCACCATGCCTCCGCGCTCCGGCGGCACCGTGGCCAGGGCCGCGGCCGACAGACTCGGTGTCACGAGCCCGACCCCCAGGCCGGCGACGACGAGCCCCGCCACGAGGCTGCTGCCCGAGGACCCCGCGTCGAGGGTGGCCTGCATCCCCGCGCCCAGGGCGATGAGCGCCAGCCCTCCGCCGATCGTCGACCGCGGCGGCCAGGGACCGAAGCGGCCCGCGAGCGCGGACACCAGGAACGCGGAGGCGCACATGGGCAGGATGTACAACCCCGCCTCGACGGGCTCGTACCCCAGGACGGACTGCATCCACAGGGACTCGTACAGCAGATAGGCGAACGCCGCGCCTTGCAGGAACAGGGCGCTGAGCATGATGCCGGTGAACGACGGTCCCCGGAAGAGCGACAGGTCGAGGACGGGGTCCTCGTGCCTCGTCTCGACCACGAGGAACAGGGCGAGGGCGACGGCCGCCGTGGTGAACAGACCGAGAGTGAACGGTGTCGCCCAGCCCTCGGAGTGGGCGCGGATCAGCCCGAAGGTGAGGGCCCCGCTCGCCACCGTGAAGGTGACCGTGCCCAGCACGTCCGGGCGCCGGCCGCCCCGGCCCTTGGCCTCCCGCACCGAGCGCAGCGTCATCACGACGGCGGCCAGACAGACCGGCAGGTTGACGAAGAAGATCCATCGCCAGTCCAGGTACTGGGTGAGGACTCCGCCGACCACCGGGCCGGCCGCCGCGGCGACCGAGTTGGTGGCGCCCCACACGGCGAAGGCCACCCCCCGGTCACGGCCGCTGTAGTGCATGCCGAGCAGGGCGATCGTCGTACCGAACATCCCGGCGGCGCCCATTCCCTGTACCGCCCGGGCGCCGATCAGCACACCCGCGTTCGGGGCGAGCGCGCACACCACCGAAGCCGCGGTGAAGACGACCAGCCCGACCAGATAGACCCTCCTGCGGCCGATCCGGTCGGCGCGGGAACCGACGCCGAGCAACAGCGACGCCAGTGCCAGCGCGTAGGTGTCGACCACCCACTCCAGATCGGAGAGCGTGGTGCCGAGGTCCGCCGCCATGGCGGGCAGCGCCACGGTCACGATCGTGACGTCCAGCAGCAGCATGAACGTGCCCATGCAGATCGCGGCCAGGGGCCACCACTTACGCATCCGAAGCCCTTCGCCGCCGACCATGCCGAAGAGGCGCCCCCGGCGGCCCCCCATGATCCACGCAGGAGGGCCGATGTCCGTGAGGACCCGCGCGCCACGCCCGAGCGTGGACCGCAGGGAGGTATGCCTAGGTCCGCCTGGACGATCAGCGGTGGCAGGCCGGAACAGGCGCTCATAGCTTCGGCACATGACCAAACGACAGATCGCCCTCCTGGCATGCACCGTGGCCCTCGCGGGCTCGGGGCTGGGCGCAGCCGCCCCGAGGGCCGAGAGCCGCACGGCCCACCTGGTGAAGCCCGGCGAATCGATCCAGAAGGCAGTGGACGCCGCGAAGCCGGGGGACACCATCGTCCTGTCACCCGGCACCTACCGTGAGAGCGTCCGCGTCACCACCTCGCGCCTGACCCTGGTCGGCTCGGGCTCCGCCTCCACCGTCCTCGTGCCCGGCGAGGCCGCGGCCGACGACGCGTGCGCCAAGGCCGGTCACGGCATCTGCGTGACCGGCACGGCGAGCACCCCCGTCCAGGGCGTCACCGTGCGCTCCCTCACGCTCCGGGGATACACCGCCAACGGCCTGTGGGCCTCCCGGACCGACCGGCTCACCGTCCGCAAGGTGCTCGCCGAGAACAACGGGAAATGGGGCATCGCCCAGGAGAGGTCCACGCGCGGCGTCTTCCGCCACAACACCGCCCGGAACAACGCCGACGCCGGACTGTTCCTGGCCAACACCACCGACACCGAGCAGGGCGCCACCGACGCCGAGGGGACGGTGGTCTCGCACAACAGCCTGTCGGGCAACCGGATCGGCATCACGGTCAGGCGCCTGCGGAACGTGACCGTCGACCACAACGAGGCGACCGGGAACTGCGCCGCGGTGTTCGTGGTGGGCGACGAGTCCACACCGCGCGCCGGGGCGATGACCCTGCGCCGGAACAACATCCACGCCAACAACAAGTACTGCCCCAAGACCCCCCGCCTGCCCTTCCTCCAGGGCTCGGGCATCGTCCTCACCGGCGCCGAGGAGACGGTGGTGGAGAAGAACAGGGTCGTCGGCAACGTGGGCGCCTCGCCGCTCTCGGGCGGCATCGTGCTGTTCAAGAGCTTCGTGGGCGTCCTGAACGAGCAGAACGCCATCCGCGACAACGTCGCGATGCGCAACAGCCCCGCCGATCTGGCCAACCGGGACACCGGCCGCGGAAACACCTTCACCCGCAACACCTGCACGCTCTCGGAACCCGCCGGAATGTGCTGACCCACCGGGTTCCCGCCACCGCCCATCGCACGACAGCAAGGACAAGGCGAACAGATGACAACGGTTGACCCGGCTCCCGCCCCGCCGATGCGGCTGAGGGAGCTCGTCTTCGGGGCGGCCTGCGCCGCCGCCGTACGCGCCGCCGCCCGCCTGGGCGTGGCCGACGCCCTGGGCGACACGCCCATGACCGTGGAAGACCTCGCTGCTGCGGTGAAGACCCAGCCGCGGACACTGCGCCGCCTGCTGCGCGCGCTGTCCTGCCAAGGGGTCTTCACCGAGCAGCCCGACGGCACCTTCGCCCACACGGAGATGTCCCGGCTGCTGCGCGAGGACGACCCGCACAGCCTGCGGTACATCGCACTGTGGTGCACCGAACCCTGGACGTGGGACGTCTGGCCGAAACTCGACGAGGCGGTGCGCTCCGGACGGAACGTCTTCGAGGACGTGTACGAAAGGGAGTTCTTCACGTACCTCAACGAGGACGCGCCCGAGTCCGCCCACGTCTTCAACCGGGCCATGACGACGTCGAGCAGGCAGTCGGCACAGGACGTCGCGGACCTCCTCGACCTCGGCGACGTGTCCTCCGTCGCGGACATCGGCGGTGGACAGGGACACGTCCTGGCGAGTCTGCTGGAGAAGCACCCGTCCCTGAACGGCGCGCTGCTCGACCTGCCGGGAGTGGTCGAGAACGCCGACCCCCGTCTGCGGGACGGCGGGGCGCTCAGCTCCCGGGTCCGTGTGGTGGCCGGCGACTGCCGTGAGGACATCCCGGTCCAGGCGGACGTGTACATCATCAAGAACATCCTGGAGTGGGACGACGAGAGCACCCGCAGGGCGCTCGCCAACGTCCGCAGGGTGGCGCGCCCCGGCGCCCGGGTCGTGGTGATCGAGAACCTCGTCGACGACACGCCCTCGATGAGGTTCACCACCGCCATGGACCTGCTGCTGCTCCTCAACGTCGGCGGTGCGAAGCACACCCGGCAGAGCATGGTCGACCGGCTGACGGACGCGGGGCTCGTCATCGGCGAGATCCGCCCCGTGAACGCGTACCTCCACGCCTTCGAGTGCACCGTGCCCGCCTGACCGGGACGAGGGAGGAAAACCCGAGGCCGCCCGCTCCGCGTCGTTCGCGGGGCGGGCGGCCTCGGGTTTCACTGCCGTGCGGGCCTCGGGGATCAGGAACCCGCGTCGCGCTCCCAGCGGTAGAAGCACTGCGCCATGGCGTCCTTGGGGCTCCGCCACGTCTGTGGGTCGTACGCGCTGACGTACGCCGACAGCTTGTCGCTGGCGTCCCGGAACTCGGGGTGTCCGGTCAGCTTCGCGATGGCCGGCCCCGGGTCCTGGTCCGACTCGATGAGGTGCAGGTACACGTCGCCGAACTGGAACAGGCGACGCCGGGTGACGCCGACCAGGTGCGGGAGTTCCCCACGGTCGGAGGCGGCGAACACGTCGGCGATCGCCGGAGCCGAGCCGGGTGCCATACGGGCGACGATCAGGGCGTGGTGCATCGAGCGTCCTTCCAGTGTGTGGGTGGGGGTGTGGGTGATGCGGGGGGTCGCCGGGCCGCGCGCGGTCAGCCGGGCAGGACCGAGGCGCCCCGGCGGTCGCGGGCGACCTGCTCGATGCGGTCCCGGATGAGGGCCATCTGCGTGCGGGAGTTGCGGTTGATGTTGTCGGTCATCCAGGCGTCGTCGACCGGAGCGTCGGGCTTCATCGCGAAGTCCTGCACCCAGCGCATGTGGACGCCGGCCGGGGTCTCCTCGTACTCCCACCGGATGTTCATGTGGTCGAACGGACCCGTCTCGACGCGGCGGGCGCGAACGGTCCGCCCGGGGCGGTCCACGGTGCGCTCCGACACCCAGCTCCAGACCTTCCCGGACTCGTCCGGGTGCATGGTCAGGCGGAAGGTGGTGGAGTCGCCCTCGCGGGAGAGGACTTCGAGGGAGGCGTACTCGCTGAAGAGTTCGGGCCACTTCTCGATGTCATTGGTGATGTCCCAGACGAGGTCGAGCGGTGCGTCGACCGTGACGCTGTTGTCGGTGTGGCCGGCCACGTCAGACTCCCGTCGCGAGGGCGTTGTTCACCAGGCCGACGAACTCGGCCGGTGTCTTGCAGCGCTCGGCGTCGGTGGGCAGCGCCACGCTGTACCGGTTCTCCAGCTCGCCGACGATGCCGAGCAGGCCGAGCGAGTCCAGGCCGAGGGTGGTGAACGGCGCGTCCGGCGCCTTCTCCAGCTCACGGGCGTCGACGGTGACGCCGGCCGCCTGCTTCATCAGCGTGGAGAGTTCGTCGAAGGTCAGTGCGGTGGTGATCATGTGTGCTCTCCTTCCCGCCCGGTCCTACTGGGCGGATTCGTCACCGCGGCGCACGACCAGCGCCGCGTTGGATCCCATGAGTCCCCGGCTGAGGACGAGGGCCGTGCGCAGCTCGGCGGGCCGAGCGCGGGACATCACCAGGTCGAGGTCGTGGCAGATGTCGAACACGTTGGGAGTGGGCGGCACCACGCCGTGCTCCATCGCGAACACCGCGGCGGCGGTGTCCAGGACGGGCGCCCCGCAGTAGGCGCGGCCGATGCCCGTCTTCGGCGCCGTGACGGGGACACGGGTGGCGTGCGCCCCGAGGGCGTCGGCGATCGCCAGCGCCTCGGCACGGTCCGCCTCCGGTACGCCCAGGGCGTCGGCGAAGACGACGTCGACCTCCTCGGGGGCGCACCCGGCCTCGTCGAGGGCGACACGGACGGCGTGGGCGAGTCCCTCCCGGGACTCCTCCCAGCGGGAGGCGCCGGTGAACGTGGCGCCGTGGCCGGCCACCACGGCCCGGACGACCGCCCCCCGGTCGCGGGCGCGGGACTCGTCCTCCACGACGAGCATCGCGCCGCCCTCCGCCGGGACGAAGCCACAGGCTCCGGCGGTGAAGGGCCGGTAGGCACGGTCCGGGTCCTCGACGGTGCTGAGCTCGGGGTAGCCGAGCTGGCACACCATCGAGTACGGGGCGAGGGGCGCCTCCGCGGCGCCGACGAGCACCGCCCCCGTGCCGCGTCGTACGCCCCGAGCGGCGTGGGCGATGGCGTCCAGGCCGCCCGCCTCGTCGCTCGCGACCACGCCGCACGGACCCTTGAGCCCGCTCCGGATGGAGATCTGTCCGGTGCTCGCGGCGTAGAACCAGGCGATGGACTGGTACGGGCCGACGAACTTGGACCCCTGACCCCAGAGCTTCTGGAGCTCTCGCTGGCCGAACTCGCCGCCTCCGGACCCGGCCGCGGTGACCACGCCGATCTCGAAGGGCTCCTCCGGGTTCTCCCGAGCGAGGCCGGCGTCGTCGAGGGCGAGTTGGGCCGCGGCCATGGCGTAGTGGCTGAAGCGGTCGGTCTGGACGAGGAAACGGTCCTCGATCAGGTCGGAGGCATCGAAGCCGCGGACCTCGCCGGCGACCTTGAGAGGCAGCTCCTCGCAGCCCTCACGGGTGATCCGGTCCAGGACGCCGAGCCCTTCCCGGACCGACTTCCAGTACGCGTCGGCGCGCAGTCCGTTGGGGGCGATCACACCGATCCCGGTGACGACCGCGCGCCGTGGGCGCTCAGTGCTCATCGTGTCCTCCCACCCGTCTCCGTCAGGAGCACCGCGGACTGGAAGCCGCCGAACCCGCTGCCCACGGAAAGCACGTTCCTGAGCTTCCGGGGACGGGCGGTGCGCGGCACGTAGTCCAGGTCGCACTCGGGGTCCGGGGTCTCGTAGTTCGCCGTCGGAGGTACCACCTGGTGCTTCAGAGCGAGGACGCAGGCGGCCACCTCGATCGCGCCGATCGCGCCGAGCGAGTGCCCCACCATGGATTTGATGGAGCTCATGGGCGTCGCGTAGGCGTGGGCGCCCAGGGACCGCTTCACTGCGGCGGTCTCGTGGCGGTCGTTCTGCCGCGTGCCCGAGCCGTGCGCGTTGACGTAGTCGATCAGCGTGGGGTCGATGCGGGCCTGGTCGAGCGTGGAGTCGATCGCCCGGGACATCTCCAGTCCCTCGCCGGTCAGACCGGTCATGTGGTACGCGTTGCCGAAGGTGGCGTAGCCGCCGATCTCGCAGTAGATGTGCGCACCGCGGGCCCTGGCGTGCTCGTACTCCTCCAGGACCAGGACGGCCGCGCCTTCGCCCATGACGAAACCGTTGCGGTTGTTGTCGAAGGGCCGGGAGGCGTGCTCCGGGTCGTCGTTGTCGGGCGACGTGGCCTTGATGGCGTCGAAGCAGGCCATGGTGATCGGGGATATCGGAGAGTCCGACGCGCCCGCGATGCAGACGTCCGCCCGGCCCTCCTCGATGGTGTGGAAGGCGTAGCCGACGGCGTCGAGGCCGGAGGTGCAGCCGGTGGAGACGGTCTGCACCGGGCCGCGGGCGCCGAACTGCTCGGCCACGACGGAGGCGAGCGTGCTCGGCGAGAACGCCATGTGAAGCTTCGGATCGGCCGCGCGATGGTCCACGTCCCACCGCCGACCGCCCGCGCTGACCAGCACGTAGTCGTGCTCGAGCCGGGTCGTGCCGCCGACGGCGCTGCCGAGGGAGACGGCGACGCGCCAGGGGTCCTCGGTGCCGGTGTCGAGCCCGGAGTCCCGGACGGCCTCCCCGGCGGCGACCACGGCGAACTGGATGTAACGGTCGGCGTGGCGGCTCAGCTCCGGATCCAGTCCGTGGTCCGCCGGGTCGAAGTCGCACTCGGCGGCTATGCGGGAGCGCAGCCCGACCGGGTCGAACAGGGTGATGCCACGGGTCGCGGTACGGCCGGCGGCGAGGAGGTCCCAGAACGCCTTCGCTCCCGTGCCGCCCGGAGCGACCACACCGATGCCGGTGACGGCCACTCGCCGGGTCACTCGATGGCCCCGCTTCGCTCGGACACCAGTCCCGGGTCGCCCACGGTCAGGTGCGGGCCCGCGGCGGCGAGCTGCGCCTCGTCGGTGTCCTCCGTGTCGACGTGACCGAGACTCGGACGCGGGGCGAGCGGACCCAGGTGGAAGACCATACGGGCCTCCACGTCGCCGACGTTGCGGAAGCGGTGCCGCACGTCGATGGGGATCAGGAGCCCGTGGTCGGGCTGGAGCGCGTACGTCTCGCCGTCCAGGTCGACTTCGAGCGCGCCCGAGACGACGTACACGAACTCCTCGGAGTACGGGTGGTAGTGCTCACCGATGCGCTCGCCGGGTTGGACGATGGCCAGGCCCATGAAGCCGCTGGTGGAACCCACGGTGGCCGGCGTGAGCATGGCCCGCAGGTCACCTCCGCGCCTGCGGTTGGGCTCCGTCTCGCTCAGGGTGACGATGCGAGGATGCTGCTTGAGCATGGTTGGTACCTCCGAGTGTGGCAGTGACGTGGCGGGGGAGGGCCGCGGCCCGGAGGCCGCGGCCGAACGTCAGGAGTCCGCCGAGCTGCGATCGGTGACGGGCAGCATGTCGGCGTGCGACAGGAGCCGGTTCAGATTGCGGTCGTTGTCGAGGGCTCCC
This sequence comes from Streptomyces zaomyceticus, assembly GCF_014656215.1. Lineage (GTDB taxonomy): Bacteria > Actinomycetota > Actinomycetes > Streptomycetales > Streptomycetaceae > Streptomyces > Streptomyces zaomyceticus. The sequence goes on from NZ_BNBZ01000002.1 coordinate 415,962, forward strand.
TCGACGCCGATCGCGGGGCCGTCGAGGAGACGCGCGAGGACCGCCGCCTTCCGGGGGCCCTTGAGGCCGAGGGACGCGACGGGGTCGACGTCGAGGTCGCCCGTGATGTCGATGAGGCGCACCACGATGTCGTCGCGCTGGAAGACGGTGCTGCCCCACACCGGGCTGTCCGGATCGTCCGCCGCCGCCTCGTCCTGATGGGCGAGCAGCTTGGCCAGGTCCGTCCCGCGGCCTTCCTTCGCCGGGTAGAACAGCGCGTGGCGCCGCAGACCGTCGGGGGCCGGCCGCCCGGACACCACGTGGTGCACGGCAGGGAGCGCCGCCCGGGTGAAGAAGACGCGTGCCGACTCGGGGTCGGTCAGGTCACGGTCCTGCTCCAGGTACGGGTTGATGGCCTCCTCGACCGCCCGTACCTCGGGCTGGCGGGCGACGTGGCGCAGAGCCGCGAGGAGGTCGCCCTCCACTTCCACGGCGCGCACGACGCGGTTGCCGTGCATGAAGAGGGAGGTACGGCGCAGCCGGGTGTTCTCGTCGACCTGGGCCTTGGGGGACTCGTAGCCGGCCAGGAGCTCCGCGACCTTCGACTCGGAGCCCGGCTTGACGGTGAAGGTGAGGGCGTGGCGCGCCACACCGTCACCGACGCGGGCCGCGACCTGCTCGACCCCGGACACGGCGTCCGGACCCGACTGCTGACGGGGACCGGTCTCGCGGACGATGCTGTAGCGCATGGACCGGGTGTCCCTGACGCAGCTGTGCATCGGCCGGACGGTCTCGACGTGCTCCTCGCTGTTCACCCACGCCAGGAACGGCGGGGCGCTCTCCCACTCGCTGGTGATGAGCCACTGCGAGGGGTTCTCGATGGACTGGCAGAGCTGGTCACTGATGTGACCGGGAACAGAGGCGACCTGCTTGCGCATGAGCTCGTACGCGTCCAGGAACTGCTCCTGAGCTCCCTCGAACAGGTCGAGCAGGAGGATCACCCGCAGCCTGGAGCCGTCGAACACGGACTGCGAGATGCGTCCCGAGGGGGCCATCCGGCACACCTCTTCTCTTCTCGGTGGGGGGAGGGGGACGACCTTGGTGGCCGAAACGCCGGGGCCGTCATGTGTTGATCCTTGACAGGAGCGCCGACAGCGCGCGAGCCCCGTGAAGCGGACGAGTGAACCGCGTGTCATCCGGGTGCCCCGGGCACGCGGACCCGTCCCCGAAGGGAAGGAATCTGCATCCCATCCCCAACTCGCGTCGCAGGTGACGCCGGAGACGAGCAATGAACCGATTCGACTCGGCCGGTGAAGCAACCGTCCACCGCACCCCCGTACTCATCGTCGGCGGCTCTCTGGTGGGCCTGTCCACCTCGCTGTTCCTGGGGCGTCACGGAGTGCCGCACACCCTGGTCGAGCGTCATACGGGCACCTCGATCCACCCGCGGGGCCGCGGCAACAACGTGCGCACGATGGAGCTGTTCCGCAGTGCCGGAGTCTCGCGGCCCATCGAGGAGGCCGCGTCGGTCCTGGCGCGCAACAACGGCATCCTGCAGACGCCGAGCCTGGTGGGCGACGCCGGCGAGTGGCTCTTCAAGGAGATCGACCCCGGCGGCGGGGTCGCCCGCTTCAGCCCCGCCGGGTGGTGCCTGTGCAGCCAGAACGATCTCGAACCGGTGCTGCTCACGCGCGCCACGGAGCTGGGCGGAGACCTGCGGTTCGGCACCGAGCTGATGTCCTTCGAACAGGACGCCGAAGGGGTGACCGCGCAGGTCAAGAGTCGTGCCACCGGTGAGCACACCACCATCCGCGCGGACTATCTCGTCGCGGCGGACGGCCCGCGCAGCCCGGTTCGCGAGCAGCTCGGCATCGGGCAGAACGGTCCGGGCGACCTCTTCCACAACGTGAGCATCACCTTCGTCTCCCGCGGCCTCGTGGACGTCGTCGGCGACCGGCACTTCATCGTCTGCTACCTGACGAACCCGGAGGCCGACGGAGCCCTGCTGCCGGTCGACAACCGGGAGCGCTGGGTGTTCCACGCCCCCTGGCACCCCGAACACGGCGAGACACTGGAGGAGTTCACCGACGAGCGCTGCGCGGAACACATCAGGCGGGCCGTGGGAGTGCCGGACCTCGATGTGGAGATCACGGGCCGTGCTCCCTGGCACGCCGCCGAGAGGATCGCCGAACGGTACGCGGACGGCCGGGTGTTCCTCGTCGGCGACGCCGCACACGAGATGCCGCCCACCGGGGCCTTCGGCTCCAACACCGGTATCCAGGACGCGCACAACCTGGCCTGGAAGCTCGCCGCCGTACTCGGCGACTGGGCGGGTCCCCGCCTGCTCGCGTCCTACGACGCGGAGCGCCGGCCGGTCGCGGAGACGACGAGCGCCCGGGCCTCGGCACGGTCGGTCGAACACAGCCACCCCGGGTACACCCCAGGCCCCGGAGCCGGCGGCGGCCCCAAGGGGAAGAAGGGCGGCATCCTCAACGAGGTGCTCGGCTACCGCTATCCGCAGGGCGCGGTCCTGGGCACCGACCGGACGGAGCCGGTCGTGTCCGACGGACTCCGGTTGACGGGCGACCCCGGCAGCCGGGCGCCCCACATGTGGCTGAACCGCGCCGGTACCCGGATGTCCTCCCTCGACCTGTACGAGCGGTCCCTGGTGCTCCTGAGCTCAGAGGACGGCGCCGGCGGCTGGCACACCGCGGCGACACGCGTCGGGCAGGAGACGGCGGTGCCCCTCGACTCGTACCGGATCGGCGACGGTCCCGACGCGGAGCTCGCCCCCGAGAACGGCACGGACTGGGCGGAGGCGCACGGCGTCACCACGGACGGCGCGGTGCTGGTCCGCCCCGACGGGTTCGTCGCGTGGCGGTCCGAAGGGGCGTCGGCGGATCCCGGAGCGGCGCTGCGGCAAGCCCTCACGGCGATCCTGGGCCGGGACTGACCGCCTCCTCGTAACGGCACCGCGGGGATGTCCCAGGGCGCTCCTTTCGTCGGTGGTGAGCCACTCCGACGACCGCTCCCCGGGGCACCCCGCTCGGCGGCCGAGGCCCACTCACCCGTTCGCGTGCCGGGCCCCGTTCGTTCCCGAGGACCGCACCCACCGCTGTGACCTGCGGCGGTGATCACCGACGAGGACGATCAAGACCCCAACCGGGGGACATCGCCCGCGATCTTCCCGTTGCGGTGATCACCCGCCGGGGATCTCCTCGTGCATGGAGCACAGCACAGGAGCCGCGCCGCCCAGCCGGCCAGGAAAGCTCCACCGAAGGAGAGAAGAAGCATGCGTCTCGCACGTACGGGCCCCCAGCTCGCCCTGGTCCTCGGCGCCCTCGTCCTGTCCGCACCCGCCGCCGCCGCGGCGCCCGGCGGTGAGGTCCGGGTGAATCCGGGGAAGGCCGCCCCCGGCACCACCGTGACCGTCAGCACCACCGCCTGCGGCGCGGAGACCTACGGCAAGGGCGAGTCGGAGGCGGGCGGGAAGTTCCACCTCCTGCCCGGCGACCGGAAGGGCGTCCTGGTGGGTTCCTTCACGCTCCCGCTGGACGCCGTGTCCGGCACGGACACCGTGACCCTCAAGTGCCCGCCCCGCATCAAGCAGACCGTCACCTACCAGATCTCCGGCCGACCGGTCGGCGCCGTGGAAGCGGGCTTCGGCTGGGCCGCGGGCGCGGGCGCGGACGGCGACGAAGGCTCCGGCCCGTACGCCCTCGGCGCCCTGCTCCTCGGCGGCGCCGCCGCGGGCGTCCTGATCAGGACGCGCCGCCGGGCCACCGCCGCGCGGAACTCCGCCTGAGGCCGGACGCTCCACACCCCACGGCCGGGGCCCCGGCTCCGCGAGGAGACCCGGGGCCCCGCCGCCCACCGGAAGCACGATCCACATGAAGAACGGCTCCCGGCCGAAGCCCGGCGCGGCACCGCCCCGCAGCGTCCCCTCGATCAGGACACTGGCCTGGACGGCGCTCGCCGGCATCGTCCTGCTCGTCCACGTACCGGACGGCGACGGCACGCGGCCGCCGACGACGACGGCGCAGACCTCGGCGCTGCACGCGCGGCCGGCCGCCGGAGCCGACCGGGCCCGCTCCGGAACCCGGCCGCTGCCCGCGTCCGACGCCACGCGGATCAGGATTCCGTCCATCGGGGTCGACGTCGCCCTCGTACCCCTGGAACTGGACGGTGCCGGAGCGCTGCTCCCCCCGCCCGCGTCGGCCCCCACCACGGCCGGCTGGTACGCGGACGGCACCGCCCCCGGCGCTCGGGGCACGGCCGTCGTGGCGGGACACCTGGACACCCGGCTCGGCCCCGCCGTCTTCCACCGGCTCGACACCCTCTCCCCGGGTGCCGGGGTCGAGATCGACCGCGAGGACGGCCGTACGGCCCTCTTCACCGTCGACGCCGTGGAGTCCCATCCCAAGGACCGGTTCCCCGACGACAAGGTCTACGGCGCTTCGGACCGCCCCGAGCTTCGGCTGATCACCTGTGGCGGCGACTGGTCGAAGGACACCGGCTACCGGGCCAACACGGTGGTCTACGCGACCCTGACGGGGGCCAGATAGCGCCGGACACGAGGTCCGACGCCCGGTGCCCGTTCTCCCGTACATCTCACCGGTCGTGCGGACGCTGCTGGACCTCCGTGTCCGGCTCCTGGGGGTTCGGACCCCGGAAGCGGGCGAATGTCTTCGTGAGGGACTTCCACGGCGAGGGGTCCTCCTTGGCCGTCGCCGGCGAAGCCGCCCGGGGGGCGCCGTCACCGCCGTTCGCCTCGGCCAGCGCGTCGAGCGCCGACTCGGCGGCCTCCCGGTACAGGTCGCACGACGCCGTCATGGCTTCGAGGGCCCGGGCGTACCGGGTGACCATGGCCCGTGCGTGGTCCAGTTCCTCGGCGGGGGTGAGCAGGTGCCATCCCTGGCGCAGCCGTGTCAGCACCTGTTCGGCCTCGGCCGGCAGGGGCCGGGGCCGTGCCGCGAACTCCTTGATCTTGTCCAGGAGCGCGGTGGGTTCCGTGCCGTCCAGGAAGACGTCGCGGACGGTGAAGTGCTCCGCGTCGTAGTCGAGGGCCCCCGGTGTCGTGGGCAGGACGACGGCGCCGCCGCGCGGTATCCCCACCCCCAGCTCACGCTTCATCACGAAGTCGGCGATCAGCGCCTGCTCCGGCGTGGCCCGGTGTTCGACCACCCGGTGCCGCAGGCCCGGTGGCAGGAACGCCGTGACCGGCCGGCGCCCCAGGGCGTCCGGAGTCATCGCCTCGTGCACCACGACATGGATGAACCAGCTCTGCCGGGTGCAGTCCCGCAGCAGGCGGCGCAACTCGTCGTCGTCCTTCGGCAGGTGGTTCGCCGCTCGCAGGCGCACGCCCGGCACCGTCTCGTGGTCCCAGGCGACCTGGTCGCTGTCGGGCCAGAACACGGTGGCCGGTGAGGGCCAGCCCGCTTCCCACGCGGACTCGGCCTCGGCGGCGAGGACCCAGGTGACCCCCTCGCTCTTCCCGCGACGGGACTCGGGCTCGTACGTGGTCAGTTGCGCGCGCACCGTGACGCCGTCCGCGACGATCCAGCGGGCCTCGAAGACGCGGCGGGCGGACGGGCCGGGGTCGGCGGACTCGTCCCGGGGGTACAGGTCGGTGGAACGCGCCGCCTCGACGGGGTCGAGTTCGAGGAAGTCCTCGATCACCCGGGCCGCCTTGAGGGCGAGCAGGTTGCGCCGGACGTCCCGCTCGGGTTCGGGCCCGAGGTGACGCCCACGCCCGAGCCAGGCGGTGTCGGGGACGGTGGTCGATGAGGTGCTGTTCTTGGCCATGGAACCGTTCAGTAGGCGATCGGGGCCCGACCAGTATGGGCCCAGACCCGGGCGGGGAAACCGGCACCCCGTCGATGCCGTCGTGGATCGAACGCCGGGTCGACGGGCGGCCGGGCGATCCACGGGCAGCATCTGTCCGGTGCGGCGCGGGCAAGGTCACGGGGTCGGTATCGCGCCTCGGTCCGAGCCCGTTCGTCGCTTTCCCCTCGCAGCCGCTCTCACTCCTTTCAACAGGACTTCATCGGAACAGCAGCACGCTGCGGCAGGGTTCGGCAGGCCTGTGGTCCGGTCTCGCACAGCCAGGTCGCGGTGCCCGTACTGAGGGAGCCCGCCCGCCCGCATCGTGTGAGGGGAATCCGTATGTCGCAGTCGCAAGAGCCCTGGTACAAGCACGGCCCGCCGCCGTGGCCCGTACCCGACAATCCGTACGCGCCCGAGGGCTACGGTCCGCCACCGCCCCGCCCGCGCCGCCGACGGTGGCCGGTGGCCGTCGTGGCTCTCTGCCTGTCGCTGCTCGTCGGCGCCGGCGTGTACGTCGTCGGCGAGCGCACGGGACCGGACCGTGCGGGATCGAACAGCACCGCGCCGGACGGGGCCGGTTCGGGGGACGGCGGCCTGCCCACCACGGCACCGCCGAAGGCGAGCGCGCGCCCCACCCCGTCGCCCACCCGCATCCCCACCACCGCGGACATCGCGCGGCGGCGCACGGCCGGCGAGGCGCGTGCGTGGATCGTCGACGACCGCACCGATCTGCCCCGCCGGCAGATCCCGACCGAGGACCTCTGGATCGTCGGTGACACCGTCGTCCAGGCCGTGTACAAGCGGGTCGTCGCCCACCGGCTCGGCGACGGGGCCCAGCTGTGGAGCCTCGACCTCCCGACCCCCGTCTGCGAGACCCCGGTCAACCCGACCCCCGACGGAAAGGTCGTCATCGTCCTCAAGAAGGCCGAGGCCTGGACAGGCACCCGCTGCAACCAGCTCCAGATGATCGACCTGCGCACCGGCAGGGCGGGCTGGCGCAGAGAGCTGACGGAGACGGGCGCGGGGGACGGCACGATCATGGTGGACAGCGCCATCAGCGGTGGCACCGTCGCGATCGTCCAGAGCATGAAGGCCGCCGCGTACAAGGTCGCCGACGGGAAGAAGCTGTACGACATCCCCATGGAGGATCCCGGGAAGTGCTACCCCGGCAGAGTCGCCGGCGGCACCCGGCTGCTGGTCCTCGCCGACTGCGCGATCAACTCACTGGAGAAGGCGTACGACCAGATCAGGGAGATCGACCCGGTCTCGGGCAAGGTCCGCTGGCGCCACCGGACGGAGCCGGGCCGCAGGATCGGCCAGGTGCTCTCCGTCGCACCGGCCGTGATCACCACCACGCATCGGGAGACCCACGCCGCGGACTGGCGGGTGGTCGCCCTCGGGCCCGACGGCAGGGTGCGCAGGACCATCGACCCCCGGGGGAAGGGGTTCAAGCACTGCGGAGACTCCGTGGACACCAGCGCCAACGCCCAGTCGTGCCGGGAGGCCCTCGTCGGCGGGGGCCTCGTGCTCCTGGGCGGGACCGACCGCGTCGGTGCCTACGACCTCGGCACCGGGAAGCTGGTCTGGGGCGTGAAGGACGAGGGGACCTCGTACGGCTACTACCCCCTGCGCGTCGGACCGGGCAAGTGGGGGACCGTCTACCAGCTGGGCTCGGGCGGCAGGCCGGGACGGGTCTTCCGGGTCGGTCCCGGCTCCGCGGACACGATCAAGGACGTGCTGCGGCTGCCCGAGTCCACCGCGCGGCTCGAATTCGGGATGGGGGTCGTCGGCGAGAACGCCTACGTGGGGGAACGGCTCGTGCTCGCACCCGCCGGCCTGAACGGCGACGACACCCAGCACGAACCCCGCATGCTCTCCTTCGCTCCCTGACAGCGACGCGTCCTCGGCCCGGGCGGTCAGGCGCCCGGCCGACCGGGTCGCCGGGCGGCGCCCGCGGCCTCCAGTCCGTCACACGCCATCGTGTACTCGCGTGCGTGGTCGCGGGCCCCGGGCAGGGACAGAGCGGCCCGGAACTCCCGCTGCGCGTCGGTGTGCCGGCCCGCGGCCGCGTAGGCGCCGCCGAGCCGGATGCGGACCCCCATCTCCAGCCAGGTGCTCGTCTGCGGGGTGAGCGTCGACAGCGCCTCCTGGTGGAGATCGACGGCCGAGCGCAGGTTGCCCCGGGTGTGCTCCGCGGCGGCCAGCCGCGACAGGGTCGCCGCGCGCAGCGGCAGGTTCTCGACCTCGTCGGCCAGTCCGACGGCCTCCCTCAGCCGACTCGTCGCCACCTCGTTCCGGCCGAGCGCCAGCTCGATCTCGGCCACGAAGCACAAGGTGCTGCTGATCGTCCTGGGCCGGCCGTTCTTCTCGGCGAGGGTCAGGGCGCTGTGGTAGTGCCGGAGTGCCAGTTCGTGCCGCCCCTGCTGGTGCAGGAGGGCGCCGATGTTGCAATGGGACACCCCGGCCAGCCAGTCGTCCGCGAGGCCGTCCGCCAGCCTCAGCGCCTTGTCCAGTGCGGACAGCGCCTCCTCGGTCTTCCCCAGCTGCCCCTGCACGATGCCCGTCCCCGCGATGGCGCGGGCCTCTTCTCGGGGCTCGCCCCCCGCTCGGCCGAGCCGCAGGGCCGCGGCGAACCACGAGCCCGCCTGCCGGAACCGTCCCTGGTAGACGTCGAGGAGGCCCATGCAGTTGCGCAGCGCCGCGGGCAACCGCCGATCGGTGGCCGCGTCCGCGCACGCCAGGGCGAGTTCCAGGGCGGCACGGCACTCGTGGTGGTGACCGTGTCCGGCCAGGTGGTCCACGAGGGCCTCCGCCAGCAGACCTGCGTGGTCGGCGTGGCCGCCGGCCGCCGCGAACGCCACGACATCGACGAGCTCGCCGCCCACCGAACTCAGCCACGCCGAGGCCTCCCGCCACCCGGCGAAGGACGAACCGGCGGCTGCCGGACCGGTGGTGAGGGAGGGGAAGCTGCCGGGCCCCCAGTCGCTGGCCAGGCGGCCCGCCGCGGTGTAGAGACGCAGCACCGCGTCGCGGTCCGCGGCCGCTTCCTCGGGGGCCTCGCCGGCCACGCGCCGCGCATGCGCCCTGACGAGGTCGTGCAGCCGATACAGGCCGGGATGCGGCTGCTGCACCAGGCTGGCGTCGACCAGATCCTCCAGGACGTCCTCGGCCTCGTCGCGGGAGCCGCCCAGCATGGCGGCGAGGGCGAGCCCGTCGAAGCGGGCGGTGGGGTTCGTCCCCAGCGCGCGGAAACCACGCCGCAGTCCGGGTCCGAGCTGGTCGTACGAGACCCGGAAGGCGGCCTCCACGCTGCGATCCCCGGCCCGCAGCTCCACGAGTCCTCGCATGTCGTCGGACATCCGGCCGGCGAGAAAGGCCAGGGTCCAGGACGGGCGGCTCTGCAGCCGGGCACTGGCGATCCGCAGCGCCAGGGGCAGGCCGCCGCACCGCCGGGCGAGTTCACGCGCCGCCTCGGGCTCGCCGTCGGCCCGGGACTCCCCGACGAGCTCGCGGAGAAGTCCGACGGCAGCGCCCGTACCCAGCGGCTCCACCGTGAGCCGCAGGTCGGCGTCGAGGCCGGGAAGACGCTGACGGCCCACGACCACGACCCGACTCCCCGGTCCGGCCGGCAGCAGCGGACGCACCTGCTCGGCACTGCGGGCGTTGTCCACGACCAGCAGCAGCCGCAGGCCACTGGTGGCGGCGCGCCACGCCGTGACGAGGTCCTCCAGGCCGTCCGCCGACCCACCGTCGTCGACATGGTCCGGCTCGCCCGCGCCGCCCGGGAGGGTGTCGTCCCCGTCGCGGACCGCGCGCAGCATCCGGCGCAGGGCCCGCTGGGGGGTGACGCCCTCGTGGGCGACGCCGTGTGCGTGCAGATCGACGAACAGACAGCCGTCGGGGTGGGCATCGGCCAGCGCCCAGGCGGCACGTACCACCAAGGCGGTCTTCCCGACGCCCGCTGTACCGTCCACCGTCATCACGGACACGGCGTCCGGCGAGACGGGGGCGGTGAGCAGGGCGAGATCCTTCTCCCGCCCGACCAGGCACGCGATGTCCCCGGGAAGTTCGTTGCGCCGCCGGGAAGCACGAGGCGGGTCGGCGCGATCGGGCGCGCCGGACAGACTGTCACGGCCGCCCGAGGCCGCTTGCCCGGGGGACGGCTCCGGGGGACCGGCGAGCTCGGGCGCGACCGTCTCCGCCGTACGCGCGCGGACGGTCCGGCCGAGCAGACGCGGATCGTCCCTGCCGAGCAGACGCGGATCGTCCCGGCGCAGGACGGCCTGGTGCACATGCCGCAGCTCCTCGCCGGGCTCCACTCCCAGTTCGTCGACGAGCCGTCGACGGGTCTCGCCGTAGACGGTGAGCGCCTCGGCCTGGCGGCCGCTGCCGTACAGCGCGCGCATCCGCAGGGCGGCGAGCGGCTCGTCGTACGGCTGCGCGAGCGGAGCCGCCTGGAGGGTGTCCAGGGCCTCCGCGTAGTCGCCGAGCAGGACGAGGCACTCCGCCCGGTCCTGGAGCAGCGCACGCCGCTGCCGGACGAGCCGGCCCCGCTCGCCGACGGCGAGCGGACCCGGCAGACCCGGCAAGGGCTCCCCGCGGAGCAGATCGAGCGCTCTGCCCCCATGAGCGAGCGCGGCATCGAGCTCGCCGGCGGCCTTCGCCCGCTGCGCGCCCGCGGCCTCCTCGGCGAGCTCGTCGACATCGGTCCGGACCGTGCCGGGCAGCAGGCGGTAACCACCTCGCTGCCCGAGGATCACCGAGCCGCCCGCGCCGGTGCCCGGCTCGTCGAGAGCCTTGCGCAACGCGTGGACATAGCTGGGCAGGACCTTGTGCCCCGTGCCGGGAGGCGCGGTTCCCCAGACGTCGTCCAGGAGCTGCTGGTAGGTCACGTAGTAGGGCGCGCGCAGGACGAGCGCGGCGAGTACCGCCTGCCGTCGCACCGGGCCCAGTGCCAGTGGCGCGCCGCCCCGCCAGGCCCTCACCGACCCGAGGAGATCGACCCGCAGATCACCTCCGGTGCCGGTCGTGCCCCGACCCGATGCATTCACCCTCACGCCGCATCCCCACGCTCCGTGCGTCCAGTTCCCGCCCGCCGCCGGATTCCTCGTGCTTCAAAGGGACTTCATCAGAACCGCAACGTGCCACGACAGAGTCTGTCAGGCCCGTGAGCGCCACGTCCGCCCCACCCCGGGCGATCCGGTCGGGCCGCACCGGTGAGCGGTGCGACCCGATCGGACCGCCGCACCGCTCACCCGAACGGTCCGCTTCCCCTGGCTGTCGCCCTCCCGGCCGACGAGAGTGGCGCGGGGGTCTTGAGCGGGCCGTTGGAGAGGACCGATCCCGTGGTGAGCATTGCCGTCGATCTGAACCGCTGCCAGGGATACGCGCAGTGCGCCTTCCTCGCTCCGGAGATCTTCACCATGCACGGCGACGAGGCGTTGCTGTACGACCCCGACGCCGACGATGCGCAGCGCGAGAAGCTGGCCCAGGCCGCCGCGGCCTGCCCCGTACAGGCCATCCTCGTCGATGCCGTGGACGAGCCGGCCGAGGCGGTGCCCGGTGCTCGGTGAGGGAGCCCTGGCGCAGCTCAAACGCGAGGGCCGCATCGTCGTCGTCGGCGCCTCGCTGGCAGGTCTGCGGGCTGCCGAGACCTTGCGGGCCAAGGGCTTCGCGGGCTCACTGACCATGATCGGCGACGAGCCCTGCGAACCGTACGACCGGCCCCCGCTGTCCAAGGGGGTGCTGCTCGGCAGGGCGCGCGCCGACCGCACCGCACTGCCCCGGCTCCGATCCGTCGACGCGACCTGGCGGCTCGGCGTTCCCGCCAGTGGGCTGGACATGGCCGCGCGGAGGGTGCGGCTGGCCGACGGTGACGAGGTCCCGTACGACCGGCTGCTGATCGCCACCGGTGTCCGGGCGCGGCCGTGGCCGCGCGAGGAGGAGGCGGAACTCGACGGCGTCTTCGTGCTGCGGACCCGCGACGACGGCGCCGCGCTCGCCCGGCGGCTCGACGAGGGACCCGAACGGGTCCTCGTCATCGGGGGAGGGTTCGCCGGCTCGGAGGTCGCCTCCGCCTGCCGCGAACGCGGCCTCCCCGTCACCGTGGCGGAACGAGGCGCCGCGCCCCTGGTCGGCGCACTCGGCGGGGTGGTCGCGACGGTCGCCGCCGGCCTTCAGCGCGAGCACGGTGTGGACCTGCGGTGCGGGGTCACGGTGACCGCCCTGGAGGGCGACGCCTCGGGACGGGTGCGCGCCGCGCATCTGTCCGACGGCTCCACCGTGGAGACCGACGTGGTGGTCGTCTCGCTCGGCGCCCTCCGCAACACCGAATGGCTGAACGGTTCCGGGCTCGGGGCAGGACCCCGCGGCATCGCCTGCGACGCCGGCTGCCGGGCCTTCGACATCCGGGGAATCGTGACCGACGACATCTACGCGGCGGGCGACGTCGCCCGCTGCCCCCACCCCCTGTTCGGCTACCAGTTCCTGTCGCTGGAGCACTGGGGCAACGCCGTCGCCCAGGCCGGTATCGCGGCACACAACATGCTCAGCGAGAGCACCGACCGACTGCCGCACATGGACGTTCCGTCCTTCTGGTCCTCCCAGTTCGGCGTCAACATCAAGTCGGTCGGCGTGCCGTCGCTGGGGACGGAGATCTTCATCTCGCAGGGCTCGCTGGACAGCCGCCGGTTCATCGGCGTCTACGGATACCAGGGCCGCGTCATCGGCGCCGTCTCCTTCGACCACGGCCGATGGCTGCCGTTCTACAAGGAACTCATCGAGAGCACCGCGCCGTTCCCGCCGCAGTTCCCCACGGTCGACCGGCACGCGGACGGACAACGGCCGATGGACGCGGACTTCCCCGACCCGTCGGTCCCCAGCCACGGCCCCACCGTGACCCTCAGCGGATACTCGCCGGCCGACCGCCGGATGACGTTCACCCCCGCGCACTGACCCGCACGGCCACAAGGACCTGTCATGACGCAAACCCTGCTGCACCAGATCCTGGACTATGCCAACCGGGCCGACCCGTACCCGATCTACGAAGAGCTGCGGAGGACACCGGTCCACCACGAGGCCGACGGGCCGTACGTGATCAGCACGTACTACGAGATCCGCAGCCTTCTGCACGATCCCCGGATCAGCTCCGACGCCCGCAACCTGGCGCCCGGCAGCGCCGGCCCGCTGCCCGAGGCGGCGCCCGAGGAGAGTGCCCTGCCGCCGGGCTTCCTACGGCTCGACCCGCCGGAACACGACCGGATGCGGCGCATGACGAACCGGCACTTCGGCCCGCCTCACTCCCCCCACCGGGTGGACGGAATGCGCCCGGAACTCCACGACATCGTCGCCGGCCTCATCGACGGTCTCGGCGACCCCGGCCGGATCGACCTGGTGGAGCAGTTCTCCTACCCGTTCCCGGTGACGGTGATCTGCAGGCTGCTCGGAGTGCCCCGCGAGGACGAGGCGCGCTTCCACACCTGGCGGACACCCTCGCCGCCAGCCTGGACCCCGACCCGGACGCCGATCCCGGAGAACGCGACAGGGGCGGCAAGGTGGCGCACGAGGCCCGGATGCAGCTGGGCATGTACCTGGCCGGCCTGATCGAGGAGCGCCGCAAGAACCCCGGCGACGACATGCTCTCCCAGCTGGCGACGGCCAAGGGCCAGGACGGCCCGATGACCACGATGGAGCTGCTCAGCACCGCGGCGCTGCTGCTGATCGCGGGGCACGAGACCACGGTCAACCTCATCACCAACGGCATGCTGACCCTGCTGCGCAACCCCGACGTCCTCCAGCGCCTCAGGAACGAACCGCGCCTGGCCGTGCCCCTCGTCGAGGAACTCCTGCGCTACGAGCCGCCGGTGCAACTGCTGCCCCAGCGCACCACGCTCGCCGACATCGAGGTCCGCGGCGTCACCATTCCCAAGGGCGCCACCCTCTGGCTGGTCCTGGCGTCCGGAAACCGCGACCCCCGGCGCTTCGAGAACCCGGACCGCTTCGACCCGGACCGACAGGACATCCAGCACCTCGGCCTGGGCAGCGGCATCCACAGCTGCTTCGGCGCCCCGCTCGCCCGGCTGGAGGCCCAGCTCGCCCTGTCGGAGCTGGCCCGCAGACTGGAGAACCCACGCCTGCTCGACGACCCGCCCCCGTACCGCCGGAACGCCGTACTGCGCGGGCCGCGCCGGCTGCGGATCGCCTGCGACGGGATCCGCGCCTAGAGGGGGGGGCCTTCACCCGCGGTACCCGCGGCACGGCGGCACCTGCGGCGTGTGGACGGCACAGGCGGCGTGCGGACGGCAAGGGCGGGCACAGAACGGGGCCCTCGTTCGTGCACGGTGCCGTACGTGCCCGGATGCCCGCGCGTCGCGCGGGCTCAGACGCGGACGATGACGAGGGCGATGTCGTCGCGGGCTCCGCTGGCGACGCCGAGTCGCGCGAGCAGCGCGTCGGCCATCCGTGCCGGGGCGAGCCCGACGAGATCGCCCAGTGCGGTGGTGAGCCGGTCCAGGCCGGTGTCGATGTCCTCGTCGCGGCGTTCGATCAGCCCGTCGGTATAGAGGACGAGGGTGTCGCCCGGCCGGTAGGCCATGCCGGCCTGCGGTCGGGGAACATGCTCGGGCCTTGCTCCCAGCGGCGGGTCGGTGGCCTGGTCCAGGAGCTCGCACGTGCCGTCCTCGTGCAGCAGCGCCGGCGGCGGGTGCCCGGCGCTGGAGTAGACGAGCAGTTGGGAGCGGGTGTCCACGAGTACGGAGACCGCGGTCGCGGCGAGTGCGCCGTCGACGGAGCGGGCGTACATGCCCAGCACCTCCAGAGCCCCGGCGGGACCGGCCACCGCCCGACTCGCCGCGGACAGCGCGCTGCGGAGCATGCCCATGACGGTGGCCGCCTCCAGCCCGTGCCCGACGACGTCGCCGACGGCGACGGTGAACCGTCCCTCGGCCAGGTCGACGGTGTCGTACCAGTCGCCGCACACGTTCAGCGAACCGACCGCCGGCAGATAGCGCACCGCCACGTTGCTGTGCCGAGCCAGGTCGGGGGAGTGCAGCATCGCCTCCTGCAAGGTGACGGCGACCTCCCGCTCCCGGGCGTGCGCCGCCCGCAGCTCCTCGTTCAGCCGCTGGAGCTCCCGCGCGCGGGCGTACAGCTCGGCCTCCATCCCCTCCTCGCGCTCGGTCATCCGCCGCCCCTGCCCCTCGGTCCGGCGGCGGAACCGGCGGGACTGCATGAACGCGGTCACGTCCTCCACCCGGTGGATGATCCACGCGACCCGACCGTCCGCCTCCTTGACCGGGGTGTTCACCGGGGACCACCAGCGTTCTTCGAACACACCGGGCTGCGAGACCACGGGGATGTCGTACTTCTGCACCGCCATCGTGTCGGTCTCACCCGTGGCCAGCACCCGCCCCAGCGACGCCCCGAGGTTCTTCACCCCGTCCGCGTCCGGGTCGCCGGGATTGTCGGGGAATGCGTCGAACACGTGCTGCCCGAGCAGATCCGCCCGGGTGCGGCCGGTCGCCCGCAGGTACGCGTCGTTGACGTCCACGATCACCAGATCCGGTGCCAGCACCAGATATGGACTGGGCGTCGCGGCGAACAACGCACCGTGGTCGATCTCCGGTCTCACAGACCTTCCGATCCTCGTCCCGAGCGCAACCCCTGTCACCAGCCTACGCAGCGCTCCGGCCGACCGCGCTTCAGCGGGCCCCACCGGTGTGACCTGCCGGAACCACCCGGCCACTGAGCCCACACGATCCCTGTATGGCCGGTCACGCCCCTTCCGGCGGGTGGCACTCCTGGCCGGTCTTGGCCCGTGCGGTGCCGGGGTGGGACGGATTCCAGAGCCGGTCGGCCTCGCCACGGGCCACGTGCTCCTCGTAGATCCGCACCTTGTACCGCATCACGTCCAAGGTCTCCTGCAGCTCCCTGATCTGCGTCTCCACCCGGCTTTCGTGCCGGCGCAGCAGCTCGAGGCGCTCGTGTTCGTTTCCGGGGCCCCGGCGGGCCAGGTCGATGTACTCCCGGATCACCCACCTCCCCGGATCTCGCCGACAAGATCCTCAACGACGTCTGGACGCATACGGCGACCGGCCGGTGAGGCGCGATGCCGGCCGTGTTCCGTGGCGAGGAGACGCCGGGGCCGGAGCGGCTCACCACCAGTAGACGGGGTACCTCGGCGCCGCGCGCCGGACGCGGGACGCGGCGTACGCGGTCAGTACGAGCAAGACCGTGGACCCGCACAGCAGGGGGAGGAACCTGGCCGGCGCGGGTTCCTGGAGGACGATGACGACGGCGGTGGCGCACGCCGGGGAGCGCGGGGTCCGGGCCAGTGTCGTCAGGGCGAGGGTGGCACCGGCGGCGAGGGCGGCGGCCCACGCGCTGCCGTGCGACGCGACGGCCACCGCGTATCCGGCGGCGGCCCCGAGGAGATGGCCGACGACCACGCTCCTCGGCTGGGCCGGCGGCAGCGCGGGGGCGCAGTGGACCAGTGCGGCGCTGGCGGCGAGCGGGGGGATGAGCACCGGCTCGTGGAGGGCGGCGCCGATCGCGACGAGCGCGAGGAGGGCAGCTGGGGCGGCGCTGACGTTGTGGGCGGCGGCCGCGGGCGTGGGTCGCGCCGGTGCACGACCGGCCATGCGGGCCGGGCGCGGGCGCCGGCCGCGGGGGCCGGCGGCGTCGTTCACGGCCGGGGCGGGATGGGGAGCGGTGTCGGTCTTCACGTGATGCGGGGTTTCCGGGGCAGGCGGCCGTGGGCCGGACGAGACGGAGTGGGGGCGGTCGGTCGCCCGGTTCTCTGTGGTCGACAGCCGGCCCGGTCTCGCGCCCGACCCTGGTGCGGCGGCGCGGCCTCGCTCCACTCCAAGCAGCGGGTTTTCGGCCGGCCGACCGGGGGCGTAGCCGGGCCTTCGGCGTAAAGCGGGCCGAATGACCCCACTCCGATACGAGCGGGACGGAGCAGGCGTCGGTACGGCCCCCGGCCGTCCAGATGCCGCAGACGTCCGCCGTACCGAACCGGGGCCTCCTCGTATCCGGCCCACATCCGCACCGCGGGACTCGTCAGAGCCGGATCGTCCAGCTGACCGTGGACCTCATCGTCCGGGCGATGGCGCGGTCCCGCACCGAGGGCGTACGGTCCTCGGCCGTGAGGGACAGGGTGTGCCTGCGCAGGTCGAGCAGCCGCAGGGCCAGGTCGGACACGCGTACGTGGGTGCGGCCCGCGAGGGACTTGATCTCCCGCCCGTCCAGGTACCAGCGGAGGGTGAGCTGACGCCCGTCCGCCCCCGCCAGCCGGGGGACGAGGGCCTTGGCGGTGTCGCCCGCGCGGAGGGGACGATCGGTGGACGTGACGGGGGAGGCGATGCGCGCCTCGCGGTAGAAGCCGGCGATCATCGCCTCCACTCCCGGCAGATTGAAGGGCTTGCCGAGGGAGCGCATCAGGGAGTCCTCGGTGGGGCGCCGGAGTCCGGTGACGTAGTAGCCGCCGCCCTCGTACGCGCCGACGGTGCCGCCGTCGGGGGACCGCTCACCGAGCCAGCGGTGCCACTTGGCGCCCCGGTCGGCCATGTCGTCGGCCGTGAGGGTGGTGATGTTGGAGTCCGCGGGCTCGGGGCCCAGGTACCGCTCGTAGCCGGGGTAGTCGGCGTAGAAGTACTCGTCGGCGAGCTTGCCCAGGGAGTGGCCGGTCTCGTGGATCGCGACCTGGCCGGACTTCTCGTTGCCCGCCGAGGCCGTGGATATGCCCTCGTAGCCGAGGGTCTCGCTGGGCTCGTTGTAGCCCGCGCCGCCGTACTTGGTGCTGTTGGCGAGGACGAGCACCAGGTCGGCCTCCGGGGCCTTCGCGACGTATCCGTCGACCTTGTCCTGGTCGATGCAGAGGAGCCGCTCGATCTCGTCGCACCAGAAGTACGAGCCGAGGGCCGTGTCCCGGAGGGTGTCGGGAGAGGGGTCGCCGGAGACGCCGGACTGGTTCGAGACGGCGTCGACGGTCCAGACGTTGAAGAGGTTGCGGTAGGTGGTGTACGGCTCGACGGCCGTCAGCTCGGCCCATTTCCGCCGGGCGTCGGCGTGGAAGCGGGGGAGTTCGGCGACGGTGTAGCCGTCTCCGACGACGACGATGTCGAGCCGGTCGGCGGTGGGGCCGTTGTCGACGATCTTGGCCACCTCGCCGTCGGCGGTCGCCTCGGTCGCCGTCAGGCGGGAGGCCGGCTGGTCACGGCCCTCCGGCGACACACGGGTGTGGCCGGATCCGGCGAGCGTCCCGTGCTCCGGCCCCGGAATCTCGACCTCGACTCCGGCCGTGGGGGGTGCCGTCGGGTCCGCGGCGGCGCTGCCGGGTGCGGCGGCGAGTACGGCCATGAGGGCGACGGTCACTCCGACCGTCATGGCCCCTCGTCGTGCTGAACGCATGAAATCAGCCCCTTGTCAGGCGAGTTAAGTGCATCGGTAAATGCACTGAACGAGTCGCTTAAGCTAGGGGGAACGCGAGGGTGTGCGCAATGCCTACTGCTTCTGGATACTGGGCAGTTCACGAACCAGGGGGTTCCCATGGACGATCCGGCCACGATCGGCCACCGGGTGCAGCGGCTGCGTGCCCAACGCGGTATGACGCAACGGCAGTTGGCCGAGCCTTCGTACACCCCCGCGTATGTGTCGACGCTGGAGTCGGGCAAGGTCAGGCCCTCGGAGACCGCGCTGCGCTTCCTCGCGGAGCGGCTCGGCACGTCGTACGAGGAGCTTGCCACCGGTCGGCCCGCGCACCTCGCCACGGAGCTGCGGCTCGCTCTCGTCGACGCGCGCCGGCAACTGGCCACCGGGACCGCGGAGGAGGCCGCCGCGCACTACCGGCGCCTGCTCGCCGACGCGGAGCACCTCGGCCTCACGCCCGAGCAGGCCGAGGCACTGCTCGGGCTCGGTGACTGCGCCCTGGAGACCGGTGAACTCGTCGACGCGGGCCACCACTTCCAGGCCGCCGAGCGGCTCCTCGCCGAGGAGCCGCTGCCCCGCCGCGTACGCGCGATCCGGGGCCGGGCCGTCGCGCACCTCCTGGCCGGCGAGCTGCGGTACGCCTGCTACCTCCTCGAGTCCACCATCGACGAGCTCGGCGCGAACGGCCTGGCCGACCCCGAGGCGCTGGTCATCCTGTACGCCGCCGTGATCGGCCCGTACATGGACATGGGCGCCCACGCCCGTGCCGCGCACGCCGCCGAGCTCGCCCTGGCGCTGGCTCCGCAGGTCGACGACCCGGCGCTGGTCGCGGGCATGCACCGGCAGGTGGCGCGGACGTTCCTCGCCGAGGGACGCACGGCCGACGCGGACGCCTCACTGGCCAAGGCGCAGGCGATCTACCAGCAGCTCAGCCTCCGTACCGACCTCGCGCACTGCCACTGGATGCGCGGCTACGTCCAGGCCCAGAACGGAGAACTGGCCTCGGCCGAAAGGGAGTTGCGTGCGGCCCGGGACATGCTGAACGTCAGACGCGCGGCGTTGTTCACGGCGCACGTGGAGGTGGAACTGGCCGATGTCCTCCGGCGGCTCGGACGGCACGACGAGGCGTCGGATCTGCTCTCCGCGTTCCTTGAACCGGGCGACCGGCACGGCGCCGTGCACGCGGGGGGTGCGCACAGGCTGCTCGGGCTGATCGCCGAGGAGCGGGGGGACGGCGAGACCGCCGAGGAGCACTACGTCATGGCCCTGGGGCTCCTGGAGCGCAGCGGAGCGAGCGGCGACCTCGCCGATCTGTGCCGTCTGCTGGGCGACCTTCTGCGCCGCGCCGGCCGTACCGAGGCCGCGCTGGACGCGTACCGCACGGGGCTGGGCCACCGGTCGCCCCCCGGCACGACGACACTGGGGCCGGCTCCGACGGCACTGGCGTTCCCGCGGCCCTGACGGCGGTTTGTATACGGGGGTTCGGCGAGGGGCTCCGGTGGGGTAGGCGGGGGAGGCGACGGGGGCGTACGGGGCCCGCGTCCGAACTCGCGAGCGGGGGAGTCCGATGAAGGTGACCACCACGAAAGCCAGGGCAGCAAGGGCGATCAGGGCGATCAGGACGTTCCGTCGTGCCTCACGGGGTCCCGGCCGTAGCGCGGTGGCGGCGGCGGCCGTCCTCGCGGCGGCGGCAGGCGTCCTGGCACCGGCTCCGGCGTGGGCGGCCCCGGTCTGCGCGGACGGGACCGGGACGGGAGAGCCGGTCCTGGTGGCCCGCATCCCCGACTGGGTCGAGTCGATCGCCGTCGATCGGCGGGGCCGGATGTTCGCGACCGCTCTCCGTTCCGGCCGGGTCTACCGCATCGACGCCCCGGGCGTCACCCCGGTCCCGATCACCGGAGGCATCGGCGCGAACGGCGGGATCGTCGTGCGCGAGGACGGCCGGCTGCTCGTGGGCACCGGCAACGACATCCTCCACTCGCTCACGGGAGGCGTCCTCCCGGTGTCGAAGCTTCTGCTGGTGGACCCGGATTCGGGTGCGGTGAGCACGTACGCCTCGGGGCTCGGCGGCATCGACGGCGTCGCTCTCGCGCCCGACGGCACGGTGTACACGACCACGCTGGGCGCCGGGACCATCGGTCGCGTCACGCCCGACCGCCGGGTCGACCACGACTGGGCGCGCGTGGCGCAGCCCAACGGGATCGCCGTCTCACCGGACGGGAGCCAGGTGTACGTCGTCCAGACCACCGTCGCGCCGGGTCTCTACCGCATCCCCGTGGCCGATCCGGGACACCCGCAGCGCTGGATCTCCACGGAGGGGACCGACGTCCTCGCCCTCCCCGACGGCCTCACCCTCGACGCCCGTGGCCGGCCTCTGATCGCCACGCACACGGCGGGCCAGGTCTGGCGGGCCGAGGGCGGCACCTTCTGCGCCGTCGCGTCGGGACCGCCCCTGTCCACCCAGATCACGTACGGGCAGGGCGACCGCGGCTTCTCGGCGGGCCGGCTCTACCGGGCGGGGATCGACGGGGGAATCCACGAGATCCCGTGAGGCCGGGCGGAGCGGTGACCGGACGAGCACCCATCACCCGGCGTCGTCCGGCGCGCCGGTGGGAAGCGGCTGTTCGGTCCAGATGACCTTGCCGTCCGCGGTGTAGCGCGTGCCCCAGCGGTCGGCGAACTGGGCCACCAGGAACAGACCCCGTCCGCCCTCGTCGGTGATCGCCGCGCGCCGCAGGTGCGGAGCGGTGCTGCTGCCGTCCGAGACCTCGCAGATCAGGGAGCGGTCGCGGATCAGACGTACGCGCACGGGCTCGGCGGCGTAGCGGATGGCGTTGGTGACCAGCTCGCTGAGGATCAGTTCGGTGGTGAACGACTCCTCCTCCAGACCCCATTCGGCCATCGTGCGGGTGACGGCGGCTCGAACCCGGCCGACGGCCGACGGCTCGGACGCGACGTCCCAGGTGGCTGTACGCGTGTCGTCGAGCGCACGCGTGCGGGCGACCACCAGCGCGATGTCGTCCGAGGGCTGATCGGCCAGCATCGCGTTCAGCACCGCGTCGCAGGTCTGGTCCGGCGAGCGGCCGGGGCGAGCCAGGGTACGCCGCAGCAGTTCCAGCCCTTCGTCGATGTCGCGGGTGCGGTCCTCCACGAGGCCGTCGGTGTAGAGCACGAGGCTGCTGCCCTCGGGGAGCCGCATCTCGACGGTCTCGAAGGGGAGTCCGGAGAGCCCGAGGGGTGGGCCGCCCGGTACGGCGGCGAACGCCGCGCTGCCGTCGGGGCGCACGATGACGGGCTCGAGGTGGCCGGCCCGGGCCATCGTGCACAGCTGGGTGCCCGGGTCGTAGAGCGCGTACAGGCAGGTGGCGCCCGTGACCGGCGCGACGTCGCCGCTCTCGTCCTGGTCGATCCGGGTGACCAGTTCGTCGAGGTGCCACAGGAGTTCGTCGGGTGCCATGTCCAGGGAGGAGAAGTTGTGGACGGCGGTACGCAGCCGGCCCATGGTGGCGGCGGCGTGCAGCCCGTGGCCCACCACGTCGCCCACGACGAGGGCGACGCGGGCGCCGGGTAGCGGGATGATGTCGAACCAGTCCCCGCCGACACCGCTGCCCGCTTGCGCGGGCAGGTAACGGTGGGCCACTTCGAGCGCGTTCTGCTCCGGCAGGGCGCGGGGGAGCAGGCTGCGCTGCAGGGTGACCGCCATGGTGTGCTCGCGCGTGAACCGGCGGGCGTTGTCGATGGTGACCGCGGCACGGGCGGCCAGTTGCTCGGCGAGCGTCACGTCGTCGCTCTCGAACGGCTCGGGCTTGCGCGACCGCCAGAACGTGACGACACCCAGGATGACGCCGCGGGCACGCAGCGGAGCCGCGATCATCGAATGGATGCCGGCCTCGACAAGTCCCCGGGCCCGTTCGGGGTCTTGGGTCTGCCAGCCGGAGAAGGCGGCCATGTCCGCCTCCAGGACCGCCTCGCCCGAGGCGTACCCGAGGCTCTGCGGGGTGGACGGGACGAAGTGGATCAGTTTTCCCGGCGGGTACAGCGGGGTGTCGTCCCGGACCCCCCGGAACGCGATACGGCGCATCGCCGCACCGCTCTGCGACGGCTCCTCGCCCCGCAGGACGGGGTCGGCCAGGTCGACGGTGACGTAGTCGGCGAACCGGGGTACGGCGAAGTCCGCCAGCTCCTGGGAGGTCCGCTCGACGTCGAGGCTGGTGCCGATCTCCAAGCCGGCGTCGAACAGCAGCTTCAGGCGCTCCTGCGCCACAGTCGCCCGGCCGGAGACGGTCTGCAGCTCGGTGGTGTCCCGGAGCGTCGCGACAGTGCCGGACGGCCCGCCTCCGGGGTCCGTCGGCCGCTGGTTGACGGCCAGCAGCCGGTCCCCGGCCAGGTGGACCTCGTCCGTGGCCGGGCGCCCGGAAGCCAACAATCGGGCCATGTCCGGAGAGAGGTCCAGCTCATGGGCGAGTCGGCCCTCCGCGTCCGGGCGCAGACCCAGCAGCCTGCGTGCCTCGTCGTTGGCCAGCGCCAGCCGGCCGTCGCCGTCGAGGATCAGAACGCCCTCGCGCACGGCGTGCAGCACCGCGTCGTGGTGCTCGTACATGCGGGTCATCTCGGCGGGCCCCAGCCCGTGGGTCTGGCGGCGCAGCCGTCTGCCGACCAGAGCGGTACCGAAGGTGGCGACCGCCAGCGCGGCCGCCGCGGCGCCGAGCAGCAGGGGCAGCTGATGATCGACGACTCCGCTCACGGATTCGAGCGTGACCCCGGCGGCCACCAGGGCGACCACGTCGCCCTGCGCGTCGGTCACGGGGACCACGGCGCGGGTGGACGGGCCGAGGGTGCCGGTCACGGTCTCCCTGACGACCCCGCCTGCCACCGCGGGGCCGATCGTGCCGATGTAGTTCTTTCCGATCTGCGCCGGATTGGGGTGGGTGATGCGGATCCCGTTCGTGGTCATCACCACGAGGAAGTCGACGCCGGACGCCTTTCGGGCCTCCTCGGCGCGTGGCTGGAGCACTGCCGTCGGGTCGGGACCGGCCAGGGCCTCCGCCATGCCCGGTGCGCTGGCGAAGGTCTCGGCCACGGCGAGGGACCGGTTGCGTGCTTCCCGTGCGCTGTCCGCCCGGGACTGCAGTACGAGAGCAACCACGGCGGCCACGACGAGGAGCACCACGATCGCCGCCTGTAGGGAGAAGACCTGGCGGGCGACGGTGCGGACGCTCAACGCGGAGCGCAGGCGGCCGACGAATCCGGCCATAGTCCATGTCTAGCACCGGCCCGAACGGCGGGCGAGCGGGCGGCCCGGGCGTGGCCGGTGATTCCGGGCACCCGCGTCAGAGGCGGCAGGCCCCGGCGGACGCCTCCCGCATGCGATGCGCACCGAGGGTGGTGACACTGGTGCCATGGTGCACAAGGTGGTACTGGAAGGCGGGCCGGACGACCTCCCCGAGCGGATCGTCACGGTCGAGACCCCCGGCGAGGACGTGAAGATCCCGCACCTCGGCGGATACGAGCACTTCAGGGAGACCGAACGCCGGGACGACACCGCGGAGGGAACCCTGCGGGTGTACGAATGGTGGGAGCGCACGGAGATCCCTGGATAGATCCTCGCCGAAGGAGTCCTGCGGACCGGGCCGCCCGCCCCAGGTGACCCGGGAAGTCCGACGTGCACGGACGACTGGCCGTGCCACGGCTGGAACCGCTTGCGCGGTTCGTCCCGCCGAGGAAAACCCTTGGACGACGCGAGTGTCCGCGCGGAACACTGCCAACCCTGTCCAGTTCGATCCGACAAATTAGGGTTGGGATGGGAAAGCCTGAATCGCGCAAGAGTTCGCCCGGCGGGGGTCCTGTGCGCCTCGCTCTTCGTTACTACGGAAAGGAGTTGCTCCGGCTCAAGGGGCTGACCGTGCCCGCGATGCTGCTTCCGGCGCTGGGCAACATCGGCATCTTCTACATCGCGCCGCTCGTGGTCGCGAAGCTCGTCGGCCGCATCGCGGGGGGCGCCGACAGCGGTATCGGCCCGATGCTGCCCTACGTCCTCGGCTTCGCCGGCGTGCTCCTGCTCGCCGAGACGCTCTGGCGGGTCGGACTGCACTGCCTGAACCGCCTCGACGCCCTCGGCATCGAGCGCCTGTACGTGATCGGCATGGACGAGCTGTTCGCCAAGGACGCCGCCTTCTTCCACGACAACTTCGCCGGCTCGCTGACCAAGCGGGTGCTGAGCTTCGCCTCCCGCTTCGAGGAGTTCGTCGACACGCTCACCTTCTCGGTCATGGGCAAGCTGGTCCCCCTCGTGTTCGCGTCGGTGGTGCTGTGGACGTACGAACCCCTGCTCGTCGTCGGGCTCCTGGTGATGATCGCGGTGACGGCCCTGGGCGTGCGGCCCCTGATCCGTCGTCGGCAGGCGCTCGTCGACCAGCGTGAGGAGGCCATCGCCCGGGTCTCCGGCCACGTCGCCGACTCCCTGATGAACATGGACACCGTCCGGTCCTTCGCCGCCGAACACCGCGAGGCCGCCGAACACCGCTCCCGCGTCGCCGAATCGCGGCGGCTCAGCCTGCGCTCGTGGGACTACGGCAATCTGCGCATCGACACCGTGGTCGCACCGATGTCCGTACTGACCAACGCCCTCGGACTGCTGCTCGCCCTCTCGCTCGGCGCGGGAGAGCACGGCGTCGAGGCGGTCGTCGTCGCCTTCACCTACTACTCCAACGCCACACGGATCATGTTCGAGTTCAACCAGATCTACCGCCGTCTGGAGAGCTCGATGACCGAGGCGGCGCAGTTCACCGAATTGCTGATGACCCCGCCGACCGTACGGGATCCGGCCGTGCCGGAGCCGCTCCTCGTCAAGGGCGCCGACGTGCGCTTCGAGAAGGTGAACTTCGCCCACGCGGGTGCGAAGCCGCTCTTCGAGGACCTCGACCTGGCCGTGCCCAGCGGGGCGAAGGTCGGATTCGTCGGCAGGTCCGGCGGCGGCAAGACCACACTGACCCGGCTGCTGCTGCGGATGACGGACATCGGCGGCGGCCGCATCATGATCGGCGGACAGGACATCAGCAGGCTGCGGCAGGCCGAACTGCGCAGCCTGATCGCCTACGTGCCGCAGGACCCGGCGATGTTCCACCGCACCCTGCGGGAGAACATCGCGTTCGCCCGGCCGGACGCCACCGACGCCGAGATCCGCCGTGCGGCCGAGGCGGCGCATGTCACGGAGTTCGTCCACGCGCTTCCCGACGGCTTCGACACGATGGTGGGCGAGCGCGGAGTGAAGCTCTCCGGCGGTCAGCGCCAGAGAGTCGCCCTCGCGCGGGCGATCCTGCGCGACGCGCCGATCCTGCTGCTCGACGAGGCGACCAGCGCCCTGGACTCCGAGAGCGAGGTCCTCGTCCAGGACGCGCTCTGGCGGCTCATGGAAGGGCGGACCGCGCTGGTGGTGGCCCACCGGCTGAGCACGGTCGCCACCATGGACCAGCTCGTCGTCCTCGACCGCGGGCGGATCGCCGAGCAGGGCACCCACCACGAGCTGCTCGCCGCGGAGGGCGCGTACGCGAAGCTGTGGCAGCACCAGTCGGGCGGCTTCCTCGACGGCGACCCCGCCGGGGCCGGCCTGACGTAGGACCCGGCGCGGCCGCGGACGCGCCCCGGCGACGGCGGTGAGGGTTGCGAGCAGCCCTCACCGCTGAGGGCGCGGCACCAGTTCGTCGACGACGAAGTTGAAGTTTCCGGCAGGGACGGTATCCGACCTGATCAGGCGGTCGAGGAAGAGCGCGACCCCTGCCGTTCCCGTCGCGAGGTCGGCGCTCTCGCGGACCGCCTGCTCTCCGGGGAACCCCGTTCCCTCCGGGCGGTCGATACGGAAGAGGAGAACCCCTTCCGCCACCGTCCAGGCGGCCTCCCGGTACTGCGGATCCCTTGTGAACTCCCACACGTCGAGAAGTACGTTCCCCATGCCCGAGAGACCGTGGAACAGCTGGGGGAAGACGGCGTACTTGTGACGGACGTTGTCGACGAGGGGCGCCAGCCACCGTTGGAGCACGTTGTCGGGCCGGACGGCGAGGTAGCGGATCAGAGTGGTGAGGACACCGGCCGAACCCGAGTCCCAGTAGCACCTCGGCACGATCCGGCCCGCCTCCGACGCGTGGGGGACCAACGCCGGAAAGCCCTCGAACTCCTCGCCGTTCCGGATCGCATGTGCCAGATCGTGGCCGAGAGCGGAGCGCCCGAGGGCAAAGGCGCGTTCGTCCCGAGCCGCCCGGGACAAGTAGAGAAGGAACAGCGCGATTCCGCTGCCGCCGAAGGCGTAACCGAGCGGCACATTGCCCTCCGCGTCCGGCCAGTGGGCGCCCTGGCGGCCGCGGACGCAGGTGGCTGCGAGTCGCTCTCCGACCCGGACCGCGGCGTCGAGGAAATCGTCCCCGTACCCATCGAGCCAGAACCGGAGGCAGGCGATCCCGTAACCCGCCGCCCCGAGGAGCACGTTCGGCGAGGCGCCGAGCAGGGGGTGCCGACCGGCCTTTCGCATGAGGTCGGCGGCGGCGTCCGGTCGGCCGACCTCGTGAAGCACCCATGCGATGCCGGATTCCCCGAGATAGAGACCCGGCGGGTACGACTCGTCTGTGACGTTCCGGTCGGCCATCCAGGCGGCGAGGTGGGGCGGAACCGCGACCCCCGCGTGGTGGAACGCGTGCAGGACGCCGGCGGCGCCGTGGGCGACGGACAGCGGATTGGTCTCGAACACGGTGGGGTCCGCGGGGAACAGCCTGTCGTGGCGCTCCGGCGTTGCGGTGCGTTCCAGGTAGCGCAGAGCGGCGCCCCGGGTCTCACGGGCGAGTTCGCGCGTTCCGTGTCTCGACGGTCGGCGCGGTGCCCGGCGTCGGACGGTGTCGCCCGCCGCCCCGCGACCCCTCCGAAGCGGCGTGGGTTCGGTGACGGGGACGTCGGTCAGGGCGGCAACGACCTGGTCGATGTCCGGGGCGTGCCCGGGAGCGGGCCGGTCCATGAGTTCGTCGAGCAGCCCCAGGAACCGGTCGGACAGCCTGAGGTCGTCACCGAGGTCGGCGAGGAAGCGACGGCGTGACGGCGGATACAGTTCGGACATCCCGTTCGCCAGCATGACGCTTCCGAAGACCAGGGCTCCCAGCGCGTAGATGTCGTTGTCGCGGTCGCTGATCCCCGAGCGCACCGCTCCGGGCGCCGCCATCCCGGGAGTGTGGAGGCCGACGGGCGGGTCGATGCCCTCCTCGACGGCGCATTCGAGGTCGATGACGCGAATCGTGGACGGGTCCTGCACGATGACGTTGCCGAAGGAGAGGTCCCCCAGCACGATGCCGCGGCGATGGGCCGCTCGGACCGCCCTGGCCGTCTGCACCCAGAGGCCGCGGAGGCCGGCGTAGTACTCGTCCAGGACGGCTCCGGTGACGCTCGTCCGGTAGAGCGGGTTCCGTCGGATGCTGTAGCGGCCGAGGTGGTCGCCGGGCAGGTACTCCTCCACGAGGAAGGCGTGCCCGCCCTCTTCGAAGAGCTCGACCGGGCGCACGTAGAATCCGGAGTCGGAGAGGGCACGCAGGATGCGGTGTTCCTTCTCGAGCAGCTCCACGGCGTCGAGGCGGTTGAGTCCCACTTCGATGTGGGGCCGGGCCTCCTTGAGTACGACGGTCCCTCCGCCGACCGTGTCGTCGGCGAGGTAGACCCCGCCCCGGTTGGAGAAGTTGAGCGCCGATGTCACATGAAAGCGCCCGTCGCAGAGGGCCGGCGTCGCTTCTCCGAGCGGTGGCCGGTCCTGGACGAGCGGATCGGTCAGCCATTCGGGCAGATGCCAGAACGGGCGGCGGACATCGGGCACGTACGAGCCGTGGGAGTCGAGGATGACGAACTGGCGGCTGCCGTCCGGCTGCAGCACCGTCCGAGGGCTGAATCCGCCGTACCGGTAGTACACGCAGGACGAATCCGGCCACCGTCGGTCGGAGAGGATGTAAGGGCCGGGGAATCCGCTCAGTTCGCCTGCCAGGCTGTCTCCCAGGCGGAGGAACGTCCGGTCGTCGGGCGGATAGAACGTCATGAACTTCCCGCTGGAACCGCGCGGCCACAACTTGCCGTTGACGTCCGCCACCGTCTGCGCGTCCAGCAGGAATTTGAACGACACGGACGCGTCCAACGCGCAGCGGACAGCTCGTTCCAGGCAGGCGAGGGAGTCCCGGGAGCGGACCGAGACGTGGATCTTCCAGCCCTGCTCGGGCACGGAGACCCGGGGTGACCCCGCGACGTACCACAGGCCGTTGCGATGGAGCGTCCAGTCGGCCGGCGAGAGGGCCTCGAACGCCTCGACGTGCTCCGGAGTCGGTGTGTACGCGTCCGCGCTCTCGAACCATCTGGGGTGATATCGAGAATAGGCGTTGACGATTTCCCAGTCGTGCATGACACCGCCCCGTGCAGTCGTCGTCGGTGGGTTCGTCGGTGGCCGGAGCCGGCGCTGGACGCGGTGATGCCGAGAACACGACGTCCCGAGGGCCGCGTGATCGCTCTCACCACGGCCGCTCGGGAGAGCTGCCCTGAAGGGCCCTGTCACATGATGGTGCCGCCACCACCGGGGCCGCCGCAGCTGTGATGGTCGCAGGAGGTGAGGCTGACGTATCCCACCTCGTGCTGGAACTGCTGGGAGTTCCTTGCGTTCTGGACCAGAACCTTCTGCAGTTCGAGGATCGAGGGCATCACCTGCTTGGCGAGTTCCTCTTCTGACATTCCCTTACCGGTCGGTTCCGTCATCTCACCCACTCCTCGACGTATGACGGATGTCGGTGCCTTGTGAATCGATCCCAGGATCGGTGGCGACCAACGACTCCCGAACCTGGTGGGCCACCCCCTTCCAGACTGCGCCGCGTACTCTGCTCCCGCAATCCCAGGTCAGGTGGTTGAACGTCGCAAGACCGAGTGCATGGCTTGGTCTCGCAGTGTGCACTGCCCAGCTGTACCGCGGTCATCGTGCCGTGGTCGTCCCGGCGGCCGTACCGCCGGCAGACGTTGGCGGGCGACCGCTCCGGCGACGCGGCATTGCTGTCCTTGCTCACGTCTGTACCAGCACCCTGTCGGCCCGGTCGTCCTCAGTCGAACAGGGAGTACAAGTCTCTGGTCAAGGAGGCGAGATCAACACGAACGCCCCTTGGTGTGGGGCGGCCCGCCGTTTCTGGGTGCGTGTACCGCGAGGGTGAGAGCAGGTAGTTGTGCTGCCGCACCCGCGCGAGGCCCTCGGTGGCGCAGAAGCCCGGCACGTCCGCGTACGCCAATCCCTTCGCCTGCGCCGAGGCGGTACCCCGCCAGGCGTGGTAGGTCTCCGAGATCCTCGTGAGGTCCGCCTGGGTCAGGACGCGTTGCGACCGGTCCACCATTGTGCCCGCCTCGCGGGCGTCCACGAACAGGATCTCGCCGCGCCGCTCGGCCAGTCGTCGGTCCTCCTGCCGGCCCTTGTCCCCGGAGAGGACCCACAGGCTTGCCGAAGTCTTCGGCGACCCGAACAGACGGCTCGGGAGTGCGATCACGCCCGCGATCAGGTCCCTCTCCAACAACTCCGCTCGGGCCTTAGAGCTTGAGTTGAAGAACCCGTTCGGAAGCAGGAGGCAGCCAGTACCTCGGGCGTCGAGGTTCTCATACACGTGACGGAGCCAGATCGTCGGGGAGGTGTCCCGCGGCGGCGCGGTCAGCACGAAGTCGGACTTCCGCCGAGGTGACTTGTCGACCTTCAGCGTGTCCCGCCACCGTACGTCCGCCCGGCCGTCGATACCATGGACGGTGAGGTTCATCCTGGCCAGGCGCCACGTCCGTTGATCCGACTCGTGCCCCCGGAAGCGGAGATCGGTGTCGGGTCCCCTGGTGGCGCGTGCGTACGCGGATGCCTCCACGAACATGCCGCCGGTCCCGCATGCCGGGTCGTACAGCAGACCTGCTCCCGGTTCCACGAGCGCCACCATCAGGCGGACGACCGACCGGGGCGTGTGGAACCCTCCGCCAGGGGTGCTGCTCACCTGCGCGAAACCGGCGAGGAAGTACTCGTAGACGTCACCGAGCGTCTCCTTCGGCGACCTGCGCGCGTCGTCGAAGCGGATGTCGCCGACCAACTCCACGAGTTCGGCAAGGCGCCCGTCGTCCATGCCCCCGCGCCGATAGACCACCGGGAGGGCGTCCGCCAACGTGCGGTTCGACCTCATCAATGCCTCCATTGCCTCGTCGAGGCGCCGTGCGACGCTCCTTCCCTCGGCGCGGGCGGCGATCCAGGACCAACGCGCGTACTCGGGTACCCACAGGGCACCGGCACGGTCGAACGTGGCACGTTCCTCGACGCGGTCGTCCACGAGCTCGTCGGTGACGCCCTCCGCCGCGAGGTGCGTGGCCAGCTCCCGCCGGTGCTCGTCGAAGGCCTCCGAGGCGTACCTGAGGAAGATCAGGCCGAGGACGAACTCCCGGTATTCGGAGACGTCGAGGCCACCGCGCAGGATGTCGGCGACGCGCCACAGGAGGGCTTCGGCCTCCCCCGCCCCGGCATCGTCGAGCGGCGTCGCCCGGTCGGCGCGGTAGCCATCTGGCGGTCCCCACGGTTCCAGCGGTTGCATGGAAGCGATTGTCCACGATCCGGCTTTGAGGCGCCCCCGTGGCGCTGTAACGTAACGGCGACGGAGCGTCTTGAGTGAACCGTGGGTGGGAGCAAGGGTGTCGACGATCGGGCTGGCCGCGGCCATCGAAGAGCTGCGGCAGGAGCTGTACCAGGCACAGGACAGCGGCTCCGGACAGCAGTTCGCCTTCACCGTCGATGAGGCGGAACTTGAACTGCTCCTCGAACTCCGCAACAACGTGAACGGCGAGGGCAAGCTCGGCTTCGGCGTGGTCTCCGTCGGCGCCGGCGGCGGGCATGAGAGCGTCCGCACCCACAAGCTGACGCTGCGGCTGAAGGTCAAGGACCGGGCCGCCGGCGGCGACAGCCCCGACATCAGCGACGACGAAGCCGGGTCGTGGGACGAGGAGTGACGTGGATCCGCGCAGACTGGCGCTGATCCGCAGCGGGACAGACCAACGGGTCCGGAGCACGGGATCCGGCTATCTGATCGCCCCACGGCTCGTCCTGACCGCTCGGCATGTGCTGCTGAACGACGACACGGGCACGCTCTGGCCCGTGACGTCAGTACGCCTCGGGCATCCGGTCGAGGGCGATACGACCCGTACCCGCGCCGAGCTGCTCTGGGAACACCCTGAGGGCCTGGACGTCGCCCTCCTGCTCCTGGAGGAGGCGTCGGAGCTGCCCGGCACGGTCCGATGGGGCAATCCCACGGGCAGGGCGCCCTTGCCGTACGACGGGCTCGGCTTCCCCCGGGCCGCCGCTGGAGAAACCCGCGACGTCGAGCACTTGCGCGGCTTCCTGCCGCCCCTCTCCGGCGCCATGAACCGCTACGTCCTTGACCAGGACCCCGCACCGGCCCCCGGCATCGACGGCAAGAATGCCTGGGGCGGCGCCTCCGGGACCGCGATCTTCTGTGACGACGACCACCTTGTCGGTGTAGTGGTCCAGGAGGCCCTGGCCTACGGGGCTCGGCGGCTGCACGCCCTCCCCGCCCGGTCGTTCCTCGGCGACGCCACGTTCGCGGCCCACCTTGCCGAGTACACGGGCACGCCCCCCGAACTCGCCCCCCTCGGCAGGGTTCAGCCGCCCGAGGCTGGACCAGTCGGTGAGCGCACCGCCGCCGAGACGAAACTCGCCACGCTGCTGGTGCAGTTGCTCCCCGACCCGATCGGCCGCGCCGTCCACGCCCGCGAGCTCGCGCGGGAGCTCGGGTACGATGCGGACGGCTACACGGCGTCCCTCGCCGACCTCGCGCTGCTCCTCGTGGCTCATCCCCGCGCCCTCGCCTCGCTCGGGGCCGCCCTCGAGCCGCAGGCCGTGGACCCGGTCTTCCGTGACCGGCTCACCTCTTTCTTCGTCCAGGCCAGGGTGCTCGGCTGCGGCTCCCTGCTCTCCCTGCACGAGTACGAGGGTCTGCTCGACCTGCTGCGCGGCCTGTGCAAGGAGCAGCCCACTCTGCTGTCGCGCGCCGCCCGCGAGGCGCTCCGGTACGGCGTCCTGCCCGAGGCCCTCACTCGCCCTTACCTCGCGGCGGACGACCTCGACGAGGTGATTGAGGGGCTGGAGGCGCTCACCGACAGCCAGGGCGTACCGGAGGGCACCCCGCCGGTTCCGGGGCTGCTGCGGCTCGTCGAGTATGTGGCAGCCGCCTCGGAAGCCGCCGTCGGAGCCGGCCTCCGCGCCTGGTCCTCTGCGACCGCCAGGCGGCTCGGCATCCACCGCGGTGCCCTCGGTGAACGGCGCGCGGACGCCGTGGAATGGGCGAGCCGGCCGGCCTCGCCCGTGTCCCGCGTGGTGATGGAGCTCCAGCGGGACGAGTCCGCGGTCGACGAACGATACCGTTGCCGGATCGTCCTCGTCCGTATGGACGGCACTCCGAGCGTGATCCACGAGGCGGACTCGACGTCGAAGACCCCGGAGGAGGCGGCGCGTTGCCTGCGCGCGAGCGTCGCTGCGGCGAAGAAGGAGAGCGGACAGGGGCACCATGTGCCGTGGGTGACCGTCGTAGTGGACCGGTCGGGGCTCCACCTGGCCGTCGACGAATGGGATCCGGGAGCACCGAACGACTTCGTTCCGGGGCAACCCATCGGGGCGGAGTACCGCGTCACCCTGAGCTGCCCCGAGCTGAGCGACTACGTGACGGACCGAGAGGATGCGCAACAGCACCGGTGGAAGCAGGGCAGGGCGGTGGCCCTGGTCACCGACCGGACGTGCGGGAACCGGACACAGCTCGCGTACCTGCTCCAGAACGACCATCGCGACACCGCCCAGGTCGTCCTCCACGGACCCGTCGACCAACGCGCCTCCTGGCTGCTGCTCTGCCTTGCCCTGGGCGTTCCCGTTGTCCTCTGGGATCGCGACGCCGTCTCCTACGAGGACGCCGACAAGCTCCGCACACTGCGTCCCTCCGGGCCCCCGGACGAACTCCCCGAGCGTGTCAGGAACTTCCGGAGCAGGTCGCATGCCCATCCGGGACCGGAATGGGCCCGCCCCTCCCTCGTGTGGGAGCCGGAAGGCCGATCCCATGAGCCCGAACCCCTGCAACTCAGGGACCCGTTGAAAGGAACCCAGGCGTCATGACGACCGCAGAGCACGGAGCCGAGGTGGCCAGCGGAGACCCGTCGTCCACCAAGGACGGCTGGCGCCTCTTCCGCGGGAACGGGCAGCGCCGGGACGCCCTCTTCCCCGAGGCGCCCCCATGGCGCCGGTTCGGCCGGGCGGACACCTCCGAGAAGTCAGGGGAGGCGGAGGGCGAGGAGGAGCAGGGACGTACGACTCCGTTCCCGCGGCCGTACCTCATCGGTCCGGCGGAGGCCGACGTCGTCAACGCGGCCCTCCACCTGCGTCGGCCTCTTCTGGTGACCGGGCACCCCGGCACCGGGAAGTCCTCGCTCGCGTACGCCGTCGCCCATGAACTCGCGCTCGGCCGCGTCCTCCAATGGCCCGTGAACAGCCGCTCCACGCTCCACGACGCCCTCTACCAGTACGACGCCGTCGGCCGACTGCGCGAGGCCACCCTGCGCCGCGACGCCGACGGTACCGGCCACGGCGCCGAACCGGACATCGGCCAGTACGTACGCCTCGGCCCCCTCGGCAACGCCCTCGTGCCTCGGGACCGCCCGCGCGTCCTGCTCGTCGACGAGCTCGACAAGGGTGACGTGGACCTGCCCAACGACCTCCTGACCGTCTTCGAGGAGGGCGAGTTCGTCATCCCCGAGCTCACCCGCCTCCCCGAGAACCACGGGCCGGTGTACGTCCAGACTGACGATCCGGACGCGCCCGCCCCGGTGCCGCGCGGACGCGTCTGCTGCCACGAATTCCCCGTCGTCATTATCACCAGCAACGGCGAGCGCGACTTCCCGCCCGCCTTCCTTCGCCGCTGCGTCCGCCTCGACCTGCCCGAGCCCGACGAGCGGCGACTGCGCGAGATCGTTGCCGCCCACCTGGGCCCCGAGGCCCTCGACGGCGTCGACGACCTGCTGAGCGAGTTCCTCGGCCGCCGTGTCTCCGGCGAACTCGCCACCGACCAGCTGCTCAACGCGGTCTTCCTCCGTAAGGGTGGCGTCGACCTCGACGCGGGCTCGCTCCTGGAAGCCGTGCTCCACCGGCTCGGCGGAGCCGTGTGACGTGATGATCGGGCGCGTGGCGAAGGTCCTGGCCGAGAGCGGGGCCGAGCTCAGCCACGAGGAGTTGCTCGACGCCCTCTGGCTCGCTGGGAAACTGCCGCCGGGGACCGCGCCCCTGGCCCGGGCCGTCACGCCCACGGCCGATCCGGCGCCTTCCGACATCGCCCGGGACGACGCCCCCTCGGAGCTCGCGGCCCCGCCCGTAGAAACTGCCGCACCCGCCGACGGTCCCGGCGAGCGGCCCGCACCGGCGGCGGCCGTCCCACACGCCGCGAGCCCGCTCCTCGCGGCGGCGCGGCCGTATCCATACGGGGACAACCCGCTGGGGGCGGAGTCCGGGGCGGACGCACGCCCCTCCCGGGCCGTTGCCGTCCGCGCCCCTGACAGCCGCCTCATCGAGGCCGGCCAACTCCGGCTCGGCAAGTCGCTGCGGCCGCTGCGCCGGCGCTACCCCGACCGAGCCCGCCACGAACTCGACATCGCCAGGACCGTCGCCGCCATCGCGGACAGCGGACTGCCCGAGATCGTCGCCCGGCCCGCCAGGACCCGCTGGCTCTCCCTCGCGCTCGTCGTCGACGACGGCGTCTCCATGGTCCTCTGGCACCGCCTCGCCGCCGAGATCCGCACGCTCATGGAACGCGCCGGCGCCTTCCGGGACGTCCGCGTGTACGGGCTCCACACGCGCGCCGGTGGCCCGTACCTCCGCCCCGGTCCGTACCGCCCCCACGGACGCCCTCGCTCCACGGACACCCTCAGTGACCCCACCGGGCACACCCTCGTCCTCGTCGTCAGTGACGGCGTGGGTGAGGCCTGGCGCGACGGCGGGATGCGCCGTGCGATGGAGCGCTGGGCGCGGTGCGGTCCCACCGCCATCGTCCACGCCCTCCCCGCGCACCTCTGGGCGAGTACAGGCATCGGCGCCCAGCGCTGGCAGGTCACCAGTCACCACCGCGGCGGCCCCACCCACGCTTGGCACGTCACCGACCCCGACCTGCCGCCGGGCCTCGTCGACTTCGACTCCGTACCCGTACCGGTCCTCGCCCCCACTCCCGCCGCCGTCGCCGACTGGGCGCGGCTCGTCGCCTCCGGCGGCACTGCCCTGCTGCCGCTGTGGAACGGTGGCCGACCCCACGCCGGCCGGTCCGCCACCGCCGAGGCCCACACGCACACGGGCGCACGGCGGGGCGACGAGGCCGAGGCCGTCCTCCGGTTCCGCGATGCGGCGACCCCGGAGGCGTACCGCCTCGCCGCCCACCTCGCGGCCGTCTCGCCCGTCACGCCGCCGGTGATGCGCCTTGTCCAGAGCGCACTGGGGCCGCCCACCGACGCCGGCCACCTCATGGAGGTCTTCCTCGGCGGCCTGATGCACCAGCTCGCCGCCGACGCCCCCGACCTGCTGCCCCACCACCGCCGCTTCGACTTCACGAGCGACGCCCGCCGCGTGCTCCTCGGGGCCGTGTCGCCGCGCGAACTGCTGCGGACGACGGAAGCCGTCACCGCGCGCGTCGAGGCCGCCGTCGGGCGTGCCCCGGTCTTCCCGGCCTGGGTCGGCCACCCCGACGGCACCGCAGTGATCTATGACACCGGACGCTCCTTCGGCTGGCTGCGCGAGCAGTTGCTCGGCCGTCTCGGCGTGCCGGTCGAAGGGGCGTCGCGTACGCCACCGCCGCCTCCGGGCGAGCTGCCGGCCGGCTGGGAAGCGCTCCTGCCGGAGGACCCGCCGCGGCTCGGGCGGTTCCGGCTCACCGCGCGCAGCGGCCGGGGCTGGGTCCACGTGACGATGTACCTGGGGGAGGACGAGAACGGCACCGCCGCCGTGGTCCGGGTGCCCAGCCCGGGCGATGTGGGTGGCCGGACACCCGCCGGGGAGCTGGTCACCACGGAAGCCGACTGCCTGGGCAGGATGCAGGGAAGGCACGCGCCGGAACTGCTCGACGCGCGGGTCGGCCATGTCTCCGAGCCCGACTGGGTCGCCATGGCTCGCGTCCACCGCCGTACGGATGACCCCACCTCGGGGCCCGCGCCGAACCTGCGCTTCGTCCTCGACGAGCATGAGGGCGTGGTCCCGACGGAGCGTTTTTTGCGGATCGGGCGGGCGCTCGCCGAGGCGGTCGACCGCGCGCACATGCTCGGTCTCGTCCACGGTGCGCTCGGGCCGAGGTCCGTCCTGGTCACCGACCACGACGATGTCCACCTGGTGAGCTGGATGACCGCCGGGGTCGACGGGAGGGAGAGTCCCCATCGCGGCCTGTTCCCCGTCAGGGAGGCGTATCTAGCGGAGGGCGGAGAAGGATTGCTGCCCACAGCGGAGTCGGACGTGTACGCGCTCGGCGCGGTGCTGTTGTCGCTGCTGATGGGCAGCTGGGAGGATCCCAGGGTCGGCGACGGACAGCACCGGCCGCCGGCCACGACCGGGATTGGCCCCGTACTCCTCGGAACCCTCTGGAACTGTCTGAACCGTCGCCCTGGACGAAGGCCCACAGCCGGCGAGTTGGCGATTGTCTTCGCGGAGGAGCTCGCGGGTCCGGATGCGGGGACCTCGAGGGGCGAGGCCCTCGCCGTCTTCATCCGGCAGAGCCGGGACCTCGCACGGGACGAACCGGAGGTGTACGGCCACGTCCTCGGCCAGGTGCTCAGGTTGCGTGCCAACAGTGATGGGAGCGATCGGTCGGTCGAGGCGATCGCAGATCTCCTTGAAGCCGTGAACGTCTACCGAGAGGTCGGCTCATGGGACCCGGAAACCCATAATCCGGGCTTGGCCATGTCGCTCAACAACCTCTCTGTGAAGCTGCGGGAAGCCGGCCGACGGGACGAGAGCCTGGCCGCGGCCTCAGAGGCGGAGACCCTGTTCCGGTCACTGCAGGTCGAGGACGCGCCATGGCTCGAGCGCGGTCACGCGATGACCCTGAACAACCTCTCCAACGTTCTCGCCGAACTGGGGCGGCACGAGGAGGCGCTCGCGGCGATCGAGGTGGCCGTCGAGCTCCATCGCCGGCTGCTGGCCGCGGACCAGTTCTCTCGCGGCGACGGCCTGGCCATGTGCCTCACCAATCTCGGCAACCGCCTCGGCGCACTGGGGCGGCCCGAAGAGGCGCTGCTCGCCGCTGAGGAATCCGTCCACCTCTACCGCCCCCTGTACGGGGACCAGGTCGAGCATGCCGTAAGCCTCAACAATCTCGCCGTCCGGTTCATCGACCTCGAGCGGTACGGGGAGGCCGCCGAAGCGCTCAACGAGAGCGCGCAGGTTGTCGCGGACCGCATCGTCGATCCATCGGAGGCCTCCCGGGCCGTCCTTGAGCAGTCGCGCCGCATCAAGGCCTTGCTCGACACGTTGGCCCAGGGCCGCCGCCACGATCTGTGAGGACCTCGGCGGAAAGAGCTCTGTCCAGCCTTCGGGCTGGACAGAGCCGCGCCTTCCGCCAGTGCCACGGCGGCCGAGTGGAGTAGGGGTCGGGCCGGCACTCTACGCACCCCCGAGGGCCTGGACGGACTCAGGCGCGAGGA
The DNA here is from genome assembly GCF_014656215.1 of Streptomyces zaomyceticus. Taxonomy (GTDB): domain Bacteria; phylum Actinomycetota; class Actinomycetes; order Streptomycetales; family Streptomycetaceae; genus Streptomyces; species Streptomyces zaomyceticus. The sequence goes on from NZ_BNBZ01000002.1 coordinate 453,924, forward strand.
CCGGGATTCCCTGTACGCCCGCCTGGAACGCGTCTCGTCCGGCCGTCCGTCGGCTGTAAACCCTCCCGCCCGCCGACTGGGCTCGCACCCCGCCGGCAGGCGCTTGGACGGTAGCCGCCGACCTCGGACGCCGGACTCCCCGGGCCGTCAGTCGCCCGCCGCACGCGGCGCCGTTCGTGCCGCGGCCGCCCTCCGGCCCCTGCGGCGCGAGCGCGGACGGCCAGGAGCCTGACCCGTCGACAGCTGGAACGTGACCGCCACGCGGGCACCGCCCAGAGGGCCGCGCGTGATGCGGACGGTGCCCCGGGCGGCGAGGGCCGCGCGACGGGCGATGTCGAGCCCGAGGCCGGTGGAGCCCGTACTCCCGCCGCGGGCGAGGGCACCGTCCGGGTCGGCGATGCCGGGGCCGGCGTCGTGAACGGTCAGTTCCACGGTGTGGGCGGTGCGGCACACGGAGACCTCCAGGGCGGTGCCCCGGGAGGTGTACCGGAAGACGTTGCCCACGAGCGCGTCCACGACGGCCGTGATGTCCGCTTCGGGGAGGCAGACGGGGGTCGTCTCGTCCGTGATCTGCAGGGTGCAGGGACGGTCCTGCTGACCCGCGAGCACGGCCCAGAAGGCCGCGCGCCGGCGGACGACGTCGGCGACCTCGCAGTGGTCCCCGCCCTCCCGCGGCCCGTCGGGCGATTCCTCGCCCCGCAGGGCCCGGCCCATCGGGCCGACGGCGAGCGGCGTGCGAGCCTCGGCGATGATCGCGTTGAGCTCCCGCTCCAGCTCGGCGACGGCCGTCTGGATGCGTCCGGTGTCGGCGCTCGGCGCGATCCGCTCGACCGCCAGGTGCAGGGCGGTCAGGGGGGTGCGGAGCCGGTGGGACAGGTCCGCGACCAGTTCCCGTTCGACGGCGAGCAGGTCCGTCATACGGTCGGCCATGGTGTTGAAGGCCGTGCCCGCCTCCTTCAGTTCCGGCGGCCCCTTCGGCTGGACGCGGGTGTCGAGGTTGCCGGTGCCGAGCCGGCGTGACGCCTCGGCCAGCCGCTTCGCCGCCGTGACGACGGCGGAGCCGAGGCGGTCGGCGACCAGGACGGAGCCACCGAGCAGGACGACCGCGAGACCGGCCATCACACTCCACGACAGGCCGACGCCGCGGGTCAGGACGTCGTCGGGCACGAAGTTCTCCACCACCGCGACCCGGTCCTGGGGCAGGATCACCGGCTGCAGGTAGATCCAGCCGCCGGGCACGTCCCGGGAGATGGACTCGCGTTCCTCCTCGGCCCGGCCCAGCAGATCCGGCGGAGCGTGCCCCGTGCCGCCGACCGTGCTGTGGTCCGGCAGATGGATGACCATGTGCTCGGCCGCGCGCAGCCCCGCCCCCGCCTCGCGCAACTCGGCCGCGTCCGTGGTGAGGGCCAGGATCGGTGCCATCGCCGCCGCGCTCTGCTCGGCCGCCGTGATGCTCTGCTCGCGGGCGAGCGACATCACGAGCAGGCCCAGCGGGATCAGGAACGACAGCGCCACCATGGAGGTGACGGCGAGCGCCACCCCCGCCAGGGAGCGCCTCACCGTGACGCCCCGGGTTCGGCACGGCGTCTTCGGGGCCCTCGGTTCACGGGTGCAGCGCTCCAACGGGTAGCCGTGCGCGCAGCGCCACGGTCGGGGGATTCGGGTCCGGGGTCCGGACGACGGGCCGCCGGAGAGTCTCCCTGTACGACGTCCTCCGGGAGTGGCGTATGCCGTCACCGGCCCCGCTATCCGGGACGACGGGCCGTCAGGAGGCGCCGAACGACAGGCCCTCCTCGCCGGTGCGCAGGGACACCGCCCGGTCGGCCACCGGGATCGTACACCCCTCGGTCGAACTGCAGCTCGCGTAGCCGATCAGCACCTTCGCCTCGCCCGGAGCGGTCGCCCGGATCGGCAGAGTCACCGTGACGGGGCCGTCGGGGTAGACCGGTACGGCGGCGCGCACGCCCGGCACCGTGATGCTCTTGACCGGCTTGTCCACCGTCATCCCACCGGCGGTGGCGACCGAACCGGCGGGCCGGACCTCGGTCGGCCGCCCCACCCCTTCGACGCCCTCGGCGGGGAGCGCGGTGCTGTAGAGGTGGAAGCCGGGTTCGTCGGGCGTGAACGTGGCGACCAGGGTCCCCGCGTCGGACTTCCAGTCGGCCACGCTCAGCCGGACGGTGACGCCGTTCTCGTTGAACTCCGTCACGGCGACGGCCTGCGACGGCGCGGACTCCTGGCCGCAGCCGGTCAGCGAGACGGCGGCCAGCACTGCGACCGTGGCCCGGGCGAGGCGTGTGCGCGCGGCGCGGGGGAGGCGGGAGGCCGGGTGGGGAGAGGTCATGGGGTGTCTCATGTCGTCTTTCCGGGTCTTTCTCGTGTTTCGGGAAGGTGGGCCGCACGCCGGGGGCGCGACCGGCCCTCTCGGGTACGGGGGAGTGGAGCCGTCCGGTGCGCAGGGGGAGTCGAGCCCTTCCGGGCGCGTGGCGCCGGTACTCGGGTACCGGCGCTCACAGGGGCGCGGTCGTTCCCTGCAGCCGTACCTGCAACGCGTACACCAGGTCGGTCCACAGGCCGGTGACCAGCAGGACGCCGACGAGGACCAGAAGCGCGCCGCCGGCCCGCATGATGGTCCCGTGGTGGTTCCTGACCCAGCGGAAGGCGCGCAGGGCCCGCTGGAAGGCGAGCGCGGTGAGCAGGAACGGCGCGCCGAGACCCACGCAGTAGCAGACCATGAGGAGGGCGCCGCGACCGGCGCTGGCCTCGTTCCAGGCCAGGGCCTGCACGGCGGCCAGGGTCGGCCCGATGCAGGGGGTCCAGCCCACGCCGAAGACGACGCCCAGCAGGGGCGCGCCGGCCAGGCCGAAGGAGGGCCGGCGGCTGCTGCGCAGCTCGCGCTGGTTGAAACCGGGCAGCCACCCCGCGAACGCGAGGCCCATGACGATGGTGAACAGGCCGAGGACCAGCGTGATGCCGTCCTGGTAGGCGAGCAGGTTGCGCCCGACGAAGCCGAACAGGGCGCCCCCGGACACCAGGACGCCGCTGAAACCCAGGACGAACAGCGCCGCTCCGGCGACCATCCGCCCGCGTCGCCCGCCGTCCGCCTCGGCGAGGTCGGACACCGACAGGCTGGTGACGTAGCTCAGGTAGCCCGGCACGAGCGGCAGGACGCACGGGGAGAGGAAGGACACCAGGCCCGCGGCCACGGCCACCGGCACGGCGAGGAGAAGGGTGCCCGACACCGCCCCGGCGGCCGGCCCGGCGGCGAGCGCCGCCCATGTGGGTCCGGTCACGCGTCCTCCCCGGCGACCCGGTCCACGAGGGGCTCCAGCCGCGCGCGGGTGACCGGACCGGCGACGGCGACGGCGATCCGGCCCTGCCGGTCGATGACCAGCGTGGACGGGATGGCCTGCGGGTTGAGCAGCGCGGGCGGGAAGGCCAGCAGCAGCTTTCCGTCGGGATCGTGGATGCTCGGATACCGCAGGCCGTAGGTCCTCTCGAACTCCCGGGCCGGCCCGGTGGAACGGTCGCGGACGTTGACGCCCAGGAGCTCCACGCCGCGCGGCGCCGCCGCACCGCGCAGCGCCTCCAGGTCGGCTGCCTCGGCGCGGCAGGGGGCGCACCAGGAGCCCCACACGTTCAGGACGACGACCTTGCCGCGGTACGAGCGCAGCGCCAGGTCCCGGCCCGTGAGGTCCCGGCCGGAGGTGTCGGGCGCGGAAGGGCGCTCGGCGACCGGCAGCACCGCCGCGGTCTCGACGGTGGCCGCTCCCGGCGCGCCGCCGCCCGCCCCCGCCACGGCGCCCCCGCCGCAGCCGGTGACCGCGAGGGCGAGGAGGAACAGGGCGACCGTCGCCGACGCGCCGCGTCTGTGGCCGCGGGCCGTCATCAGGCCCACTTCCGCAGGAACGCGCCGAGGCCCGTCTCGGTCAGCTCGGGGTTGCCGGTCGAGTGCGTCTCGGTCACCACCTTGCCGTTGCCGTCGAGGACGACCAGGACGGGCATCTTGTACGCGCCCTCGCCGGAGCAGTAGTCGCGCAGGAGGCCGAAGGCCCCGGAGTCCTGGCTGCCGATGTCGACCTTGACCACGTGGTACGAGGCGTCCAGGAGCGCCCCCACGCCGCTCGTGGCGAACACCCGGTCGGCGGCCTTGCAGTTGCCGCACCAGTTGGCGCCGAAGTCGATCAGCACCTTCTTGCCGTCGGCCTCGGCGGCGGCGATCGCGGCCTCGACGGCCCCACGGGCGTCCGCACCGGTCGGGTAGCCGCTGGTGAACCCCGAGGAGCCGGAGACGGGAGCGCTCTTCTTCACGGCGGGCTTGGTCGGGGCGGGAGCGGCCGTCGTCCTGGCGGGGCGAGGGGCGGCCTCGGTCGTCGCCGCGGGGCGCTCGGCCGCGGGCGAGGAGGCGGAAGGGCTCGGCCGGGTCGTCGGCGGGACCGACGTCGCCGCGGCGGTGGGGGAGGCGGATGCCGTCGCCGCCTCCATGGGCGCCGGGGCGCCGGTTTCCTGGTCGGCGGGCGCGTCCGGGGCCGCCGCCACGGACACGTTCTGCGCCGCGTCGTTCTTCGGGCCGCCCACTCCCCAGGCCGTGGCGACGGCGGCGGAGGCGACCGTGAGGGAGACGGCCGAGAAGCGGACGAGGCCCTGGATGCCGGCGGTGCGTTGTTTGCGCCGGTGTGCGGCCATGACGGATCAACCCCTTGTGTCGGTGAGCTCTCCGGGGCCTGGAGGCGGCCGATGCCGGAGCGGGCGCAGGACGCGGCCCGGCGTCCTGTCCGCCGGGGCCGGAGCGATCGTCCTGACCGACCGTGAGCCTAGGGGCCGAGAACGCGTCCTGAACCGTCCTGATGCCACTCATCAGGCACGCTTAAGGAACTGCTCAGGTTCGCGACCGCACGCCCTTCACCAGGGGTTCTCCGGCCGTCCGCGGCGCCTGCCCGAGGACTCACCACCGGGTCTCGCGCACACTGGCCTGTGCCTTCGGCACGACGGTCGCCGTGATCTGCGAACGGTGGTCGTCGCTGGTGAAGACGACCACCAGGGTGCCGGGATCGCTCTGAGCGGTGCTCGTGCGGAAACCCGGATCGGGAACGGCCGAGACGAAACACACGCTGTCGCGGCCGTACTGGACGGTGACCTTGCCCCCCTCGGATGGAACCGTGTGCAGCCCGGGGCCGCCGCTGCACTTCGAGGCCGACGGCCGGGGCGTGGACGTGACGGGCGCCCGCGTGGCCGAGGGCGACGGCGAGGGCGTCCGGGTGGTCGGCGGCGGTGACGAGGGGGACGCGGGCGTGGTGGTGGGCGCCTTGGGCGTGGTCGCGACGGACGAGGCCGGCACCCCGACGAGGAGGGACGGGGAGGGGTACACCGCCTGGACCGATCGAGCGGCGGGCGGGGTCGGTCGGGTCAGGCCGATGACGAAGTGCACCGTGAGCATCACCGCGGTGACGCTGGCCGCGGTGCACGACAGCCATATGAGGAGATAGCGCGGGAGGCGTGGCACCGCATCAGTGTGGCCGACGCCCACCGCACCACCGACCCCGCCCTCGCTCACGGAGAGCCGCACGTGTCCCTACGGGCCGGCGCGACCGGCGGCCCGACCTGGCGATCTCCCCGAGCCGGTCCCGAACCTGAGCTGTTGCTTAGGTCCTTCTGAGCGCATCCCTCAGACGGCGTTCTCGCGGCTTCGGCACGCCTACGCTCCCGTCTCGGCGCCGGCGGACCCTCTCCGCCGCACGAAGCCCGCCCGAGCCGACGCGGACCTGGACCGGCCCCGCCACCGCACCCGTACACCCCCTGGAGGAAACCGAGATGAGTCCCCGAGCCGCCCACGGACGTCGTCGACACCGTGCCCGGCGTCGCCCGCGCGTCACAGCCGCCGTGGCGGGCCTCAGTACCCTGGCCGTCGCCGCCGTCTGCCTGGCAGGCGCCGAGCTCACCGGCTCCGGGCACGACAAGGCCGAATCCGTCGCCCTGGGCGGCGGCCCGCCCGACCCGACGCCGACCACCGGAGCGCCGACCACCGCACCGTCGACCGCACCGACGTCCCCGTCGGCCGCCCCGCACACACTGACGACCCTCGCCACCACGCCGACGGCCCCCTCGACCACCCCACGGCCCTCGGCCACCGCCAGGACGGCGAGACCTTCCGCGTCCCCGAGCCACCAGAAGCCCAGGTCCGCGCCCCCGGCCACCGCGAAGCCGTCGGCCACCGAGCCCGACAGCGGTACGCGCCCGGCGGGCGGCGGCGAGGCCGAGGAGGTCGTACGGCTCGTGAACGTCGAGCGCGCGGCGGCGGGCTGCAAGGCCCTGACGGTCGACGCTGACCTCGCCGAGGCGGCTCAGGACTACACCGACGACATGGCCGCCACCGGCAACTTCTCCCACACGGGAACAGACGGCTCCCAGCCGCAGGACCGCATCGAGGCGGCCGGATACACCTGGTCACGATCCGGCGAGAACATAGCCAAGGGACAGGCCGACGCGGCCGCAGTCATGGACGCCTGGATGCACAGCCCCGGCCACCGGGCCAACATCCTCAACTGCGGCTTCACCGAGATCGGCGTCGGCGTCAGTACCGACGGAGGCCCCTGGTGGACCCAGGACTTCGGCACCCCCTCCTGAGCCTCTCCTCAGTGCGGCGCCACCAGCTTGATGCCCACCCCGCGCACGGTGCGCAGATAGCGTGGTGCCGAGGCCCGCTCACCGAGCTTGCGGCGCAGCGCGGACACATGCACGTCGATGGTCTGGTCCTCGATGTAGGACTCCTGCCAGACCTCCGCGAGCAGCCGGTGCCGGGACACCACCGTGCCGGCGTGCCGGGCGAGAAAGGCCAGCAGGTCGAACTCCCGGCGCGTGAGGACCAGTTCACGCCCCGCCAGATAGGCCGAACGCGCCGGCGGATCCACGGTCAGCTCACCGACCGTCACCAGACTCGACGGATCGGCGGGCAGGGCCTGTCCGGCGCCCGCGGCGGGCACCGCGGTGCGCCGCAGCACCGCCGAGAGCCGGGCCAGGAGCTGTGCCCCGGAGAACGGCTTGACGAGGTAGTCGTCGGCGCCCGCGTTCAGGAGCTTGACGATCTCGCTCTCGTCGTCGCGGGCGGTCGCGACCACCACGGGCACGTTCGATATCCCGCGGATCATGCGCAGCGCGTCGCCGCCGTCCAGATCGGGCAGGCCGAGGTCCAGCACCACCGCGTCCAGCGAGCCCTGCGCGACCTCGCGCAGCGCGCCGAACCCGTCGCCCGTGCTGCGCACCGCATGGCCGTGCTCCGCGAGGATCTCCATCAGCGAGGCACGGATGCTGGGGTCGTCTTCGACCACGAGTACGCAGGGCATGGCGGACACCCTACAACCGGCCGTCCGCCATCCGGACAGCCCTCACCAGGGCCCGATTCCGGGCACGGGGCCGCCCGGATCACGGGTGATCCCGCGGACCGCTGCCCCCCGCCCCCCCCGTACCGGAGAAGGCGTCCGGATCCCGCGGGCATGCCCCCTCCGGAGCGGGGCACCGGCGGGAGACGCCCGAAGAGAGGGAGTCATGACCGAAGACACGAGGCGGGGCACGTCCGTACCCGCAGCCACAGGACGTGATCCCCCGTACACGTACCTCCCCGCCGCGGCGGGGAGGTACGTGGAGAGGTCTCCTCCCCCCGTCTCCTCAGGAACGGGGCACGCAGGGGGCGCAGCAGGCCGGTGCGGGCTCGACGCAGACGACGACGGAATCGGTGTTGTCGGACGGGTCGGGGTCCTTCTCGACGGCCGTGACGGTGGCCGTGTTGGTCAGACGGGCGGCCCTGGTGGCCTTCGCCCGCAGGACGAGGGTGGCGCGCGCCCCGACGGCCAGTTCGCCGACGGACCACTGCCCGGTCTCCGGAACGTGCGCACCGGTGCTCGCGTCGGCGGACAGGAAGACGAGCCCGTCCGGGAGTCGGTCGACGACGGTCACACCGGTCGCCGGGCTGGGACCGGCGTTGTGGACGGTCAGCCGGTAGGTCACGGTCTGCCCGACGGTCACGGTGGTCGCGTCGGCCGCCTTGACCACGTCCAGGTCGGCCGCCGGCCTGACCTCGGTCACGGCCTCGTCGGACGTGGACGTCAGCGGCTCGGGGGTGGCGCCGAGCCGGTTCTCGTACGCGGCGACGGCGGTGTTGACCACCCGCGTGCCCGCCGTCTCCAGGCCGAGGACCACCCGGTACTCGACGGTGGTCCCCTCCGGCAGCGCGGCCGTGTTGGCCAGACTGCCGCCCTGGGACGCGGAGGCTCCGGTCCCGAGCCTGAAGACGACCGTGTCGCTCCCGGCGTCGTACGCGCCCTGGTCGTCACCCGCCCGATCGGTCTTCACGCCGGCGTTCGGCCCGTCGACGACCCGGAGGGAACCGGGCACGTACGTCGTCCCCGGCGGCAGCACGTCCGTCAGCGTCAGCCGCTCGGCGGCCCCACCCCCCTCGTTCCTGGCCGTGATGCGGTACGTCACGACATCACCGACGTCCAACGGCCCTTCCGGCACCGCGGTCTTGGTGAGCAGCACGAGCGGAGCCGTACCGAAGAACACGCCGTCCAGGAAGTTGCCGATCCCTCGGTTGCCCCCGGCCGCCGACACCGACCGGAACGCGAAACGCGTGGTGCCCTGCCCGGCCGGCACCGTGTACGTGCCCGTGTAGTACCCCCACGCCGTGTTCCCGTCCGTGAAGGAGCGCTGCTCGACCACGCTCCCCGGCGCCCCGATGTCCAGCGCCATCGTGTCCTGCCCCTGCCGGCCCCGGTGGTAGAGCCGCCAGTACAGCTTCGTGCCCGGCGTGGTCGGCAGGTCCTGGTAGAGCGTGGACACCTGATTGGCGTTCAGCTCGGCGAACTGCTCGCCCTCCGCGGACGGCACGCCGTTGAATCCCGAATGCCACAGCTCGACCATGTGGTCCGTGGCCGTGGTCAGCCAGCCCGGCACATGCCGCGGGGCCTGCGTCTGCGACGCGTCCGGCAGAAACGCCATGTCGGTCACGGCCGGCTGTTCGAAACTCCCGTTCACGAGAGCGACCCGCAGGGGGACGGAAGGAGGTGTGCTCATGGTGCCATCTCCGATCGTTCGACGGTGCGCGAGAGACCCCGTGGCCCCCGGACACGGGGCGAGAGGGTCGGAACACCCCGTAGCTCAGCGCCCCCTCCGCCCCGGGTACAGCCGTGACGGAGGTGTCCCGGCCAGCACCGGACCGAGGGTTTACCCGCCCCCTCGCGCGCCTGACGGCCTCGCCGACCCTTGCTCGACCCCAGCAGGGACCCCGTCGGACACCTCGGGCCCACCGCCCTCGCGCCTACCTCCCGCACTGACCGGATGACATGGCTCTCTGGCGTTCACGCGCCACCCGGAAGGTTGAATCACGAGCCGCCAGGTTGACGTACCTGTACTTCGGCGGCGTCGCCGAACGCCGTGCACCAGTGCTCCAGCGACTCGGTAGCCGACTCGACGGGCGGTCGACGCCGGGACCGGCGCATGCTGCGGCTTCGTTGATACCTTTCATTTGTCGAGTGAAAGCATATGGCTGCGCTCACGAGGAGAGGGGGCACGACCGTGCTGACGGAAGAGCGGCGTGAGGCGCTCCGGCGCCTGGTCGAGCGCCGGGGATCGATCAAGGTGAAGGATGTGGCGGAGGAGATGGGGGTCTCCGCCGTCACCGTGCGCCAGGATGTCCGTGAGCTGGCAGGCCGGGGGCTCGTCGTCCGTGTCCACGGAGGCGCCATGTCGCCGACCGCGGCGGAAGCCGCGGACGTGGCCGCCCCTGTCGTCCCCCGGCCCGTGACGCGGCAGGGCGACGCCTTCGGGCTGATCGTTCCGCCGGGGGGCTACTACTACCCGGAGATCATCCGAGGGGTGCAGGACGCGGCGCGGACGCACGGAGTGCGCGTGGTGCTCGCCGTCTCGGGCGAGACGCTGGCGGACAACCAGGAGCAGGTGCGGCGGCTGATCGCGGCGGGTGTCGACGGTCTGCTGCTGATGCCGCGCGCCGGACTCGAACCCGTGGACCTGGCCGAGGAGTGGCTGGCCGGCCTCGAGATCCCCGTCGTTCTCGTGGACCGCAGGGCCGGCACACAGGCCGGGCGGCTGGAACAGGTCGCGTCGGACCACGCGCACGGCGCGGGGCTGGCGGTCCGCCACCTCGCCGGGCTGGGGCACGAGCGGATCGCTCTGGCGGCCAGGGTGGAGAGTCCCAACACCCCTTTGATCCGCGAAGGTCATGCGGCTGCCTGCCGGGCCCTCGGGCTGGTGGCGGGCCCGGAGTTCGGCATCGACCCGACCGACACACATGCGTCGGCCGAGTGGTTCGAGGGGCTGGCGCGGGCGGTCGAGGCGGGTGAGGTGCGCGCCGCCCTGGTGCACAACGATCTCGATGCCGTCGCCCTGGTCGGCCTCCTTCAGGCGCGGGGCCTGCGGGTTCCGGAGGATCTGGCGATCGTGACGTACGACGACGAGGTTGCCGAGCTGAGTGATGTGCCGCTCACGGCTGTGGCACCGCCCAAGCGTGCCGTGGGGGAGTGGGCGGTCGACCTGATGAGGCGCCGACTCGCCGATCCGGCCGCACCGCTGGCCGAGCTGCTGCTCCGCCCGGAGTTGCGCGTACGGGACTCCAGCGGGGCCTCCTCCGCGGCCGGCGGGCACGTGTAGAGCGGGAAGGGCAGCAGATGTCGCATCGCATCACTTGCTTTCGTTTGCTATCGAGTGAAGCGAAAGGGATTGACGAAGCGGTATTTGCTGACGAATGATTCCGGTCAACGCCCCAGCGAACGATCGGTGCACATCATGCTTCGCAGAACCACGGCTGCCCTGGCCGGCTCCGTCACGGCTCTGGCCCTGCTTGCCACCGCTTGCGGTGGAGGAGCGGATCAGGGTGCTTCCTCGACCGCGGCGAAGAAGACCGGGGAGGTCACTTTCTGGTCTTTCGTCAAGGGATCCGACAAGGTGGCCGAGGCTTTCAATCGAAGCCACCCCGACATCGAAGTGACGTTCGAGACGGTTCCGTCGGGCCAGGAGTACTACTCCAAGCTCACCAACGCCGTGAAGGCGGGCACCGCCCCGGACGTCGCGGTCGTCGAGTTCCCGCACCTGCCGGAGTTCGCGGCCCAGGGCAAGGTCGAGGACCTGACGGGCCTGCTCGGCCCGGTCGTGCGGGAACGGTTCCCCGACGCTGCGAGACAGCTGGTCGATCTCGGCGGCAGGACCTGGGGAGTCCCGCGCGACGCGGCGCCCCTGATGATGATGTACCGCAAGGACTTCTTCACCCGGCACAAGATCGACGTCCCCACGACGTGGGACGCGTACCGGAACATGACCGAGCAGGTGAAGAAGGCCGACCCCGCCGCCCGCGGCGGTGTCCTGTACACCGACAACCCCGGGCTCCTGAGCGCGCTCTCGTGGCAGGCCGGCGGTCGGTGGTTCTCGACCGAGAAGGACTCCTGGAAGGTCACCGTCGACGACGGACCGTCGAAGAAGGTCGCCGCCTACTGGGGCGACCTCGCCCGCAAGGACCTCGTCCGCTCGCTCAGCCAGCTGGACCCGTTCTGGACGAGCGTCCAGAAGAACCGGACCGTCGCCTATGTCTGCGCCAGCTGGTGCGCCGGTGCGCACCAGGCGACCGTCCCCGACCAGAAGGGCAAGTGGGCCGTAGCCCCCGTGCCCACCTGGGACGGCAAGCCGGCCTCGGGCATGTACGGAGGTTCGTCCTTCGTGATCCCGAAGGGGTCCGACAACAGCGGGGCCGCCGCCGAGTTCATCAAGTGGATCACCACCGACCCCGAGGGCATGAAGGCCTGGGTGTCGTCCGGCACCAGCAGCATGTTCCCCGCGGACCCGAAGCTCGTGCCCGTCACCAAGGCGGCCTTCACGACGGACTACTACGGCGGGCAGGACATCTACACCCTCATGGCGCAGTCCTACAACGCCATCCGGCCCGGCTGGACGTGGGGCCCGGTCATGGGCGCCACCAACACCGCCATCGTGGACCAGCTCCCGAAGGTCGCCGACGGCTCGGTGACCCTGCCCGGTGTCCTCGCCATCGCCGAGAAGGCCACGATCACCCAGATGGAGCAGCGCGGCCTGAAGGTCGCCACCCCGTAGGAGATCGCAGCCCGGAGGGCCGGCCACCGCTCGGCGGGTCGGCCCCCGGCTCCCTCCCACACCCGCTCTCCCCCCGCCCCACCCAAGGAAGGCCGGTATGGCAAGCCCATCCGCCCGAGGACAGCGCGGGACCGCCGCACTGCTCCTCACCCCGTTCCTCGGCCTCTTCGCGGCCGTCACCCTCGCCCCGCTGTTCTACGCGGCATGGCTGAGCCTGTTCACCACCCGCACCTCCGGCCTTGGGTTCGGCGGCACCGAGAACGTCTTCACCGGGCTGGGGAACTACGCCCGTGCCCTGTCGGACGGGGCGTTCCGCGACGGTTTCCTCGTCATCGCCGTGTACTGCGCGGTCTACATCCCCCTGATGATCGGCGGCGCGCTCGTCCTGGCCCTGCTGCTCGATTCGGGTCTGGCCAAAGCGCGGTCGTTCTTCCAGCTGGCGCTGTTCCTGCCGCATGCCGTGCCGGGCCTGATCGCCGCCCTGATCTGGGTGTACCTCTACACACCCGGCCTGAGCCCGGTGATCGACCTCCTGGCATCCGGCGGCATCGACGTCAACTTCCTGTCGGTCGACAACGCCGTGTTCTCCGCGGCCAACATCGCCGTATGGGAGTGGACGGGCTACAACATGGTCATCTTCTACGCCGCTCTGCAGGCCGTGCCCCGCGAGACGCTCGACGCGGCGAAGGTCGACGGCGCCGGCGCCGTACGCACGGCCCTGTCCATCAAGGTCCCGATGATCCGCCCCGCTGTCGCCCTCGCCGTCCTGTTCACCGTCATCGGCTCGATCCAGCTCTTCACCGAGCCGAAGGTCATCTACAACGCGTCCAGCGCCATCGGCAGCAGCTTCACCCCCAACATGTACGTCCAGACGGCCGCCTTCCAGAACAACGACTTCGGCCTGGCGGCAGCGGCGTCCCTGCTGATCGCCCTGTTCGCCGCCGTGCTGTCGTTCGCCGTCACCCGTATCTCACGCCGCGGGAGCAAGCCGTGACCACCTCCCCCACCCTGCATCCCGCCGCTCCCGCACGGGAGACGACGCCCGTGACCGGTGCCGCCCCGCGTCCGCGCCGTCCACGGCGCGCCCCCGAGCCGCCGACGGCCCTGCTCTCCAAGGCGGGCGTCACCGCCCTCCTCGGCCTCGCCACCCTCTACACCCTGCTGCCGCTGACCTGGCTGCTCCTCTCCTCCACCAAGAGCCGCGAGGATCTCTTCGGCACGAACGGGTTCGCACTCGGGGACGAGACCCACCTCGCCGACAACCTCGGCCACCTGTTCGAGGCCGACGGAGGGGTGTACGCGCGCTGGCTGATCAACACGGTGCTGTACGCGGGTGTCGGGGCGCTCCTGGCCGCGGTGTTCAGCGTCGCGGCCGGCTACGCGTTCGACAAGCTCTCGTTTCCCGGCAAGGAGCGCCTGTTCTCGCTGGTGCTGCTGGGCGTGATGGTGCCCGGCACGGCGATGGCGATCCCGCTGTACCTGCTCGCCGCCGAGGCCGGACTCGTGAACACCTTCTGGGGCGTGTTCATCCCCGGCCTCGTCTTCCCCTTCGGCGTGTACCTGGCGCGGGTCTTCAGCGCCTCCTACGTGCCGGACGAGGTTCTGGAAGCGGCGCGGATGGACGGGGCCGGTGAGTTCCGGACCTTCTGCCGCATCGCGTTCCCGATGGTCGCGCCGGGTTTCGTGACCATCTTCCTCTTCCAGTTCACACAGATCTGGAACAGCTTCTTCCTGCCCCTGGTGATGCTGTCCGACCAGGACCTGTACCCGGTCAACCTCGGCCTGTACGTGTGGTACTCGTCCGCGCTCACGCAGGGCCACCCCGAGGACTACCTGCTCGCCGTCGTCGGCTCCCTGGTGGCCGTGGCCCCGCTCATCGCCGTCTTCCTGATGCTCCAGCGGTTCTGGAAGTCCGGCATGACCGCCGGCGCCGTCAAGTAGGCCGCCACCGTGAGGAATCCATCCATGCGCCCCACCCCGACCACCCGCCCCCGCGCCCTGTTCGCCATGGGCCGTCGCCACCGGGACGCCCTGTTCGCACCCGCCGAGATCCAGCGGCTCACAGCGTACGTCGACATCGACCCGGACCACGTCGCCGAGGACCTCACCGAGGAACCGGCCCTGGAGGACGTGGAGATCCTGATCACGTCCTGGGGATGCCCCGTCCTCGACGAGGAGATCCTGGCACGGGCACCGGCCCTGAAGGCCATCGTCCACGCGGCGGGCAGCGTCAAGCACCATGTGACACAGGCCTGCTGGGACCGCGGTCTCGTGGTCTCCTCGGCCGCCGCGGCCAACGCCGTCCCGGTCGCCGAGTACACCGTCGCCGCGATCCTCTTCGCCAACAAGCGGGTCCTGGAGATCGGCGGTCTCTACCGCGACCACCGCTCGCCCCTCGACTGGTCCCGGCAGTTCCCCGGGTTCGGCAACTACCGCAGGACCGTGGGAGTGGTCGGAGCGTCGCTCGTCGGGCGCAAGGTGATCGAACTGCTGCGGCCGTACGACCTCGACATCCTCCTCGCCGACCCGTACATCAGCACACTGCGGGCGGCGGCCATGGGCGTTCGGCCGGTGGACCTGGACGAGCTGGTCAGAGCCTCGGACGTCGTCTCCCTGCACGCACCCGAGCTGCCCGAGACCCACCACCTGATGGACGCGCGCCGGCTCTCGCTGATGCGCGACGGCGCCACGCTCGTCAACACGGCCCGTGGCTCCCTCGTCGACACCGAGGCCCTCACCGCCGAAGCCGTCAGCGGCCGCATCCACGCGGTCATCGACGTCACCGAACCCGAGGTGCTCCCCGTCGGCTCACCGCTCTACTCCCTGCCCAACGTCCTCCTCACGCCGCACATCGCCGGCTCGCTCGGCGGCGAACTCCACCGGATCACCGCCAGCGCCCTCGACGAGATCGAGCGCTACCGCGCCGGAGAACCGTTCGCACACGCCGTGCACCACGCCGCCCTGGCGACGTCGGCCTGACATCTCCGGCGGGTCCCGGGCACCCCCGTCCCGGGCACCCCCGTCCCGGGCACCCCCGTCCCGGGCACCCCCGGTCCGGGACCGGCCGGTCCCGCCGTGCTCTCCCCACCACGGCGTTCGCTCCTCCCCGCTCCGTGTCCCCGCACGACGACCAAAGGAGTTCCCCCATGCAGCACCCTTCGTCCCTGGGCAGGCGTCAACTGCTCGTGGCAGGCGGCGCCCTCGGGCTCGCGGCGGCAGCGGGTCCGCTGCTCACCTCACCGGCCCGGGCCACGTCCAAGGCGCCCTCCTGCGTCCGCGTCACCGACCTCGGCCCCGGCATCCAGCAGTTCGCGCTCATGAGCGCGCTCCAGGTCGGTGACACCGTCTACATCGGCTCCCGCAACCTCGAACCGACCCGTGTGCTCGCCTTCCACCTGCCGACCCGCGAGGTGGTGGCCCAGACGGTCCTCGGCACCGGCCACTCGATCCAGGCGCTCGCCGCCGACTCCACCGGCAGGTACCTCTACGCCGGCATCCTGACGAAGGGCGACGAGGGCAAGCCGAACCTCTTCCGCTGGGACCTGGCCGCCCCCGACAAGCCCGCCGTGGGCGTCGGCCGGACCGAGGACCGCGACATCCGCGATCTCGCCGTCGCCCCGGACGGCACCGTCTACGCGGTGGGCGGGATCCCGGGGAAGGCGCCCGCGCTGTGGATGTACGACCCGGGCACCGGCAAGGTGACCGAGCTCGGCATACCCGACCCGAAGGCCACCCTGGCCAGGGCCGTGGCCGCCACGGACACGACCGTCTTCTTCGGGGCCGGCAGCGTTCTGTCGGGTGGGGACGGCGCGAGCAAGGCCTCGCTGTACGCGTACGACCGGGCTTCGGGCACGTTCGGCGACGTCACGCCGCCGGAGATGGAGAAGGACCCCAGCCTGCGCGACCTCCTCGTCTCCGGCGATCGCCTCGTGGTCAGCACCTCGGGATCGACCGAGCCGGCCAAGCTGGCCGTGATGGACCTCGCCGACCTCTCCTCGTACAGCGTGACGACCACCACCGGCAAGGTCGTCAAGAACCTGACGGCGAACGGCGACTCCGTCTACTTCGCCACCGACACCGGTCTGCACTCCTACTCCACGGAGACCGAGGTCATCAGCCCTGTCGGGTTCGACGGCGACCTCGGCGAGATCTGGGGCCTCGACGTCGCCGGCGGCACGCTGACCGTGGTCTCGGGATACGGCTTCGTCGGCGAGATCGACCTCGCCACGGGCCGGGCCGTCGTCACCGATCTCGGTGAGGCGGGCGCGCCCGTCGTCGCGCAGACCACGATGGGCATCGCCGCCGACCACCGGTACGCCTACGTCGGCGGCAACAACGGCATCGCCCGCCACGACCTGCGCACCGGCAAGGTGGTCAACCTCCGGGCACCCGGCGAGGCGAAGGACGCCGAGGTGCTGGGCGGAGTGCTCTACACGGGCCAGTACAGCTCGCAGGGCATGTGGACGTACGACCCCGCGAAGGGCGGGCAGCCGCACCAGCTCGCGGCCTTCCCGAGCGAGCAGAACCGTCCGCTCGACGTCTGCTACGACCCCGTCAACGAACTCCTGCTGGTCGGTGTCCAGTCCGACACCGAGGGCGGCGGCTCCCTGTGGACGTACGCGCCCGAGACGGGCGAGAAGGCCGCGTACATCAATCCGGTCGACGGGACCCAGTTGGTGCGAGCCGTCGCCACCCGGGACGGTGTCGCCTACCTCGGCGGCGACAACCCCACCCCCCAGGGACCGCGCGGCACCCTCGTCGCCTTCGATCCGGTCGCCGGGAAGGAGCTGTGGCGCATCGACCTCCCCGCGACCCTGACCACGGGCGTGGCCGCGATGGCAGTGCGCGGCCGGCACCTGTACGGACTCACCAGAAAGGGCGGGTTCTTCGTCGTCGACCTCACCGTCCGCCGGGTGATCCACACCGCCGACCACCGCGCCGTCTGCCCCGGCTTCGCGGCCATGGTCACCAGCCGAGGCGTGGTCTACGGGGTCTCCGACACCACCCTCTTCCGCTTCGACCACAAGACGTTCGCGATCAGCACCGTGGTGGCCGAGATCAACGGCGCCTGGTACAGCGGTCCGCACGTGAACGCCGACAACCGCGGCCGGCTGTACACCATGCGCGGCCGCCACCTCGTCCGCGTCGAAGACAGGCCGGTGAACTGACCATGAGGAAGTCGACGAGGCGGTCCCTCATGGCCGCGGCGATCGCGGGGACGCTCACCCTGGCGGGCCCGACCGCCGCGCAGGCGGGGCGGAACGGCGAGAGCAGCGCCGCGCCCGGCTCGTGCGCCGACACCGAGGGCCCCGCGGCCCTGCTGACGGTGGACTACCGGAACGGCGAGCTGAACTCCGGCATCCCGGACCTGACCACGACGCACGCGTCGGCCGACGACGCGTCGTACATCGTCCCGTCCGGCACGGACCACGCCGTCGCCCACAAGGTGACCCTGGGTGATCCCGCGTACGTCTCCGACGGAGCGCCCCGCAGCGAGAGTGCCACGAACGACGTCCACGAGGGGAAGTTCTTCGTGGGCGACGAGCAGCGGTACGAGTTCAGCGTGCTGCTGAAGGACTGGAAGCCGTTCCAGGCCGGGGACTCGGAGAGCGGCGACATCATCGCCCAGGGGAAGCACGCCGGCGGGAACCTGCCCTCCTTCTACCTCATGACCAAGCGGAACAGCATCGCCTTCCGCTCGCCGACCCTCGACCTCCAGGCCGATGTGGTCGCCGACTTCCGTTCGTACATCGGTGAGTGGATGCGCTTCCGCGTGGACGTCAGCTGGACGGACGACGCCACCGGCTACTACAAGATCTCCACCCGCATGCCCGGCGAACCGGGGTTCACGGTGCGCAAGACGTACGAGAACGTGAAGACCTTCCACCCCGCGAACCCGGCGGACTTCGGCTACCTGAAGTGGGGTCTCTACCGTCCCGGGCAGTCGCTGGAGAAGGGAGACGTCCCGACGCGCCTCGTCCACCACGACGACATCCGGATCACGGACCTCTCCCGGTCCTCCGGGCGATGAGTCCTGCCAGGACCTGACCGGGCCGCGCCCCGCGGCTCTTGAGCTCCTTCCCCTCCCCGAGGGGAAGGAGCTCCCCGACCGAGAGTGTTCACGTGAGACATGTCATCGCCCTCGACGTGGGCGGCACCTGGATGAAGGCGGCTCTCGCCGGTCCGGACGGTGCGCCGTTGTACGAGGCGCGGCGGGCGACCGGGCGCGAGAGGGGGCCCGACGCCGTGGTGGAGTCGATCATCGGCTTCGCGAAGGAGCTGCGTGCCCACGGACAGTCGCACTTCGGCACCGCGGCGGAGGCCGCGGGAGTCGCCGTACCCGGCATCGTCGACGCGGAGCGCGGCGTCGCCGTCCACTCCGCCAACCTCGGCTGGCGGAACGTCCCGCTGCGGGGGCTGCTCAGCCACGAGCTCGGGCGGATCCCCGTCGCGCTCGGGCACGACGTACGCACCGGCGGCCTCGCCGAGGGCCGCATGGGGGCGGGCAGGGGCACCGGCCGGTTCCTTTTCGTGTCGCTCGGCACCGGCATCGCCGGCGCCATCGGCATGGACGACGGAATCGAGGCCGGTGCCCGCGGCAGCGCGGGCGAGATCGGCCACATCGTCGTACGCCCCGGCGGCCCCGTGTGCGGCTGCGGCGGGCGCGGCTGTCTGGAGGCGCTGGCCTCCGCCGACGCGATCGGTCGCGCCTGGGCCACCGTCAGCGGCCAGCGGGCCGTCGACGCCGCCGACTGTGCCCGGGCCGTCGAGGCGGGCGACGAGGCCGCGTCCGGAGTGTGGCGGGCTGCCGTAGAGGCTCTCGCCGACGGCCTGGTCATCGCGCTCACGATCATGGATCCCCGCACACTGATCATCGGCGGCGGCCTCGCCGAGGCCGGCGACACCTTGTTCACACCCCTGCGCGCGGCGGTGGCGGAACGCGTCACGTTCCAGAAGTTGCCCGTGATCGTGCCGGCGGCCCTCGGGGGCGCCGCCGGGTGTGTCGGCGCGGGGCTGCTCGCCCGGGACCTGCTCGCCGTGGCGCCGGCCGCCTGACGGGACACGGGCGAGGTCCTGAGCAGGCGCTCCCTCGCTGACGGAGGACGCCGGTCCCTCCCCGCGGCAGGGGGAGGGACCGGCGTCCGCGATCCGTGGGAGACGGCACTAGGTACGGTCGAGTGCGCGGGCGAGGAAGCGCCGCGTGGCCTGCTCCCGCGGAGCGGTGAGCACCTGCTCCGCGGTGCCCTGCTCCACGATCACGCCGCCCTCCAGGAAGCAGACCCGGTCCGCGACCCGCCGGGCGAAGTCCATCTCGTGGGTGGCCATCAGGATGGTCAGGCCGCGCCGCTTCAGGTCGGCGACGACGTCCAGGACCTCGCCGACCAGTTCGGGATCGAGGGCCGAGGTGATCTCGTCGAAGAGCAGCAGCTCCGGCTCGGTGGCCAGGGCGCGGGCGATCGCCGCCCGCTGCTGCTGTCCGCCGGAGAGCCGGTCGGGATGTTCGTGCGCCTTGTCCGCGAGCCCGAGGCGTTCGAGCAGCTCGCGTGCCGAGGCCTCGGCCTTCCGGCGCGGGACGCCGTGGACCTGGCGGGGCGCGAGCGTGATGTTGTCGAGCACGCTCAGATGCGGGAAGAGGTTGTACGCCTGGAAGACGATGCCGATCCGACGTCGGGCGACGTCGGGGTCGAGACGGGGATCGGTGAGCTCGGTCTCGCTCAGGTGGACGGTCCCGTCGTCGACGACCTCCAGCAGGTCCACACAGCGCAGCAGGGTCGACTTGCCCGAACCCGAGCCGCCGATCAGACAGACGACCTGGTGCTCGGCGACGTCCAGGTCGATCGAGCGCAGCACCAGCCGCTCCCCGTACTGCTTGCGGAGGCCGCGGATGCGCAGCAGCGACCCGCTCATCGGCCCGCCCCCGCCCAGGTGCGCTGGGCCGCCCGCCGCTGGAGCCGGTCGGCGAAGCGGGTCAGCGGGATGGTCACCGCGATGAACAAGAGGGCCGCTCCCAGGTACGGGGTGTAGTTGAAGTCGTAGTCCGCCTTGATCTGCGCGGCCCGCAGCGCCTCGAGCGGGCCGAGGACGGCGACCAGTGCCGTGTCCTTCTGCAGGGCGATGAAGTCGTTGAGCAGGGGCGGCAGCACATTGCGCACGGCCTGGGGCAGGACGACGTGCCGCAGGGTCTGCCGCTCGTTCAGGCCCAGCGCCCGGGCGGCGTTCCGCTGGGCCGGGTGGACCGAGTTCAGTCCCGCCCGGAACACCTCGGCGACGTACGCGGTGTAGGAGAGGGTGAGGGCGATCACGCCGAGGAGCCAAGGCTCGGAGGGGGTGCCCTGCAGTTGCAGCGCCGGTAGTCCGAAGCCGACGAGGAAGACCAGCAGCAGGGTCGGTACGCCGCGGAAGACATCCACGTAGACCGTGGCGGCGAGCCGCAGCGGCTGCAGACCCGGTGCGCGGGTCACCCGCACCAGGGCGATCAGCAGTCCCAGGACGAGGATCAGCACCTCGGCGACGAGGAACATCTGGATGTTGAGCCAGAAGCCCCGGAGGAGGTCGGGGAAGGCGGAGCGGAGCTCGGCGCCGTCGAGGAACAGACTGTCGACCCGCTCCCAGCCCGGTGAGGCCACGGCGGCCGCGCCCACCACCACGAGGCCGAGCAGGGTGCAGAGGGTGGAGCCCCAGGTGTGGCGGCGCTTGCGGGAGCGGCGGTACCGCTGTCGCTCCTGCTCGTGGTCGCTGGGCCGGTAGCCGGTGTCGAGTGCGTCCGGAGCGGTGGCCGACCGGTCCGGCACGACCGTCTTGCTGATGTCCACGGCCGGCCCGCTATCGCTTCAGCTCGGGGACGTTCGCCGAGGCGGAGAGCCACTGCGTGGTGAGCTTGGCGAGTGTGCCGTCGGCCCTGAGCTCGTCGAGGGCCTGGTTGACGCAGGAGGTGTATCCGCTGTTCTTCGGCAGCAGCAGGCCGAACTTCTCGGGCGTGCCGCCCGCGTAGCCGAACTGGCCGACGATCTCTCCGTTCTCCAGCTCCGCCCCGGCCAGGTAGAAGACGGTGGGGAGGTCGGTGACGATCGCGTCGATCTGACCGTTCCGCAGCGCGGTCACCTCGTCCTTGGTGGTGCTGAAGACGCTCGGCTGCTTCGAGGGCTTGATCTGGTCGAGCACGGCCTGGTAGCTGGTCGTCGCGACCTGTACGCCGATCCTGGCGTCCTTGAAGGCGCCCAGGGACGTGGCCTTCGCGAACGCGGATCCGTCGAGGGTCAGGATGGCCTGGTTGGCCGTGTAGTAACTGGTGGAGAAATCGACGGCTTTCGCGCGCTGCGGCGTGATGGAGATCTGGTTGATGTCGAAGTCGAAAGCCTTGGGGCCGGGCGCGTACGAATGGGCGAAAGGCTCGATGACCCATTTCACCCGGTCGCGTTCGAATCCCAGCTTTTCGGCCACCGCATAGGCCATGGCACTTTCGAAGCCCTTTCCGTTCGACGGAGTGTTGCTGTCGAACCACGGTTCATAGGCCGGGGAGTCCGTCGCGACGGTGAGTTGGCCGCGCTTGTGAAGGCTCGGGCTGTCGGTCGTGCACCGGGCGGCGTCCTTGGAGCCGGCCGCTTCGGGCTTGTTCTGCGGCTGCGGTGCGCAGCCGGCCGCCGCCAGCGCGACGAGGGCGGCGGCGGAGGCCGCCAGGGAAATACGGGTACGGGACATCGGAGGTCCTTCGGGAGAAGTCCGGTAAAGGTACGGGAGAGTGGGCCGGTGCTGTGCGTTCAGCGACAGAGATCGGCTGCACAGCGCACGTTGTCCACGTGGCGACGGCGTACCAGCAGGAGAGTTCCGGACATGCTTTTCAGCATTCCGGCTCGCGGAGACCGGCGTCAATCGGGAAGACCGTTGCCGGGGTAACGCGTTGATAACATGTCAGCTGGTGAGATGGAATACCCGGTCGCCTTGGCGCAGTCCGAAAACCTCCGCCGCGGAGCCGCCGCGGACCACGAGTTCGGCGAATCCGACCCCGGAACTCCCGACGGTGATTCCGGGCTCGCCGAGCGGGACGTCGGGGAGTCGGTCGTAACAGCGCACCCGGATGTCGCGGCCGTCGACCCGGTTGCGGACGAGAAGGCTCTCGGCGGTGTCGTAGCCGGGCAGTTCGGCGGCCGGGCGGTCCAGCTTGCAGTTGCCGAAGTTGTCGACGACGGCGATCCGCACGTCGTCGGCGACGGACGGGCGCACCGCTGTCGGCTGCGCGGGAACGGGGTGGCCGTCCACCAGCCAGCGGGCCAGCAGGGGCGCGTACCAGAGGCTCCGGAACTGGGTCCGCACCATCTCCTCGATCTCGGCCGGCGCCAGCTCGGCCCAGTCGGCGGCGGCGGCTTCCAGCACCTCGCGGACATCGGTGACCTGGACCTCCGTCAGGCCCAGGTAGGTCGCCAGCGGGGCGAGGACCCGCCGGTTCAGCGTGCTGACGACCAGGTGGTTCCCGTGGCGGAAGGAGCAGAAGGGCACGCCGTTGGGCCAATGCCCGTCCCTCGGTGCGATGTTGACCAGGACCACGACCGGTCGGCTCGGGCCGCCGATCAGGTCCGTGGAGCGGAGCAGGTCGAGCAGGGTGAGGGCGGCGGCGCCCTCCGGATCCGGTCCGCCGAGCGGCAGGACGGTCGGCGTGGAGCCGAACAGGGTGGCGATCCGCGTGGACTGGCGGGCGAGCGCGTTGGGGTCGGCGCAGTCGGTGAGGGAGACGACCGGGGGAAGGGGCATGGCGGTACTTCGCCCTTCTGTGGAGGGAGGACACGAGGTGGGTGGGGTTCGAGGTGCAGGGGCCGACAGGCTCGGTGGCGGGCCGGGACGACAAAAAACGGACCCTCCGTATCCGGAGGGTCCGTCGCGTCCTGCGCGCACACGGCTTCGCTAGCGAAGCGCCTCCGGGGGCGGGGGCATCATTCGCATCATGGCGAGGGTGGCGGTGTGCTGCATGAGGTGCACGCTAGCACCGGATGGAGTTGTCTCAGGCACCCTTCCATATAGTGGACATGCTTTTCCGGTCGCTCGGTTGTGGGGCGGGGCGCTCGGCGCTCTTGCGAGCCGTGTCCGGCGAGCGCGCCCTCCGACCGCTCCACCGGGTGGGCAGAGCCGCAGCCGGGGCCCGGGGTTTCCTCCTCGGTCCACCATCGGCAGGCGCGCGGCGGCGCCCCGCACCGGAAACGCGCTACGCCACCGTGCGGAGGCCGCAGTTCCCGCTGCTGTGGGATGGCGTGTCGACCGAGCGGGCGGCCACTCGGAAAGGACAGCCGAGAATCCCGCGGCTTCGGCAGGCCGCTCACGTCGACGTGCGCGTTCCGCTGGACCGGGTCGCGGCCCGCCACCACGAGCAGGAGAACCGCGACCGCGACGAGCCTGAGGGTTGTCCACGCTGTTCTCCCGCCCCGTGCCGACCCGGCCGTGCCCAGGGTCGCGGACTCCGGGAGCCGCGAGGGCGGCAGGGCTGCGGCACGGGCCTCGCCCCCCGGCCGGACGGTCCGTCGCCGTGTCCGCCGGATCGGTGACGGAGCCACCCCGTTGGTTCGGCGGTCCCGGACAACGTGAGGCGCTGGTGTACGTGCGCCCTGTTCGAGGCCCGGGCCGTCGCCGGGCCCGCGGCGAGCGCCGACGCCCGGCGGCCCCCGGCGCGGGTGCGGGGTCGTGGGCCTTTCTTCAGGCCTGGGGGCACGCCCTCGCCGAGACTGGGGAGGACATCGGCCACGCGTATCCGCACCCCCTCTGCGCCCGAAGCCCCCGCCGCCCCCGCAGCCCCTCGCGGCCCCGGCGCGCCGCGCGGACGGACGGACACGATGGACCGGCCCGCCGAAGCCCAGGCCCCCGGCGACGGTCGCAGCTCGGGCCCCGGTGGTCGAGGCAGGGGTACTGCTCAAGGAGACCGAACGGCAGATCGTCGCCGTTCTGAGGGACCGGCGGATCGCCCTGCGGGCGGGATTGACGACGGCCTGGCGTGCCGCGGTGCACCGCCCGCCGCACACCTGGCGCGAACGCAGCCCCTGCCCTCTTCCGAAGGCAGGTGGACGCTCTCTTCTCTCCGTGCGCAGCGCTGTTCCTCACTCCTCGGCGAGGCCATAATCGGGCCACGCGAGCGGCGGGGGTGGGAGGTTACGGCATGAGCGGGGGCCACGGCACGAGCCCGTCCCACCGGCTGTTCGGCCTCGACACGGTGATCCTCGTGGAGCCGAGGCGTTCGGTCCTGCGCCGGTACACGGGTCCGAAGATGCACATGGTGGCGGAGGACGGCACCGTCCTGGCGCACCTGCAGGAACGCGGCACCTTCGCGTACGTACTCCACGACCTCGACGAGCGCCCAGTCCTGGGAGTCGACCTGGTCTCCGGACGGGGCGGATTCGCCAGACCAGTTTTCCTGGTGACCGACCCCGAGGGGGACCTGATGGCCGAGGTCCGTTCTCCCGGCCGTCTCAACCACACCCGGCTGCTCGTCGTACGGACGACCGGGCAGGGCATGCTGCGGATCACCCGCAACGCGCTGCTGGGCCGGGTTTGGCGAGTGGAGGACGATCGCGACGGAGTGATCGCCGAGGTTGCGGTCTCGACGGTCCGCTCGCTGGACGGCCTGCAGGGCTACCGCGTGACATTCGACCGACAGGCGGGGAGCGAGCAGCGCCGTCTCGTGGTCGGTGGGCTGGTGTGTCTTCAGGTGATACGACGCTGGCTGAACTCCCCTCAGGGCAATGCTGCCTGACAGACCGACGGGAAGACGTGTGCCCGGTCACTCGTTCGCTCGCGGAGAGACAAGGCCCTCGCATGTCTGTCGCACGACGGACGGACGGAAGACGAGGAGGAGACCGCGGCCACCAGGTGATCGGCAGGCGGACAACGCCGAACTGGTCTCGGAAGGCACTGGTCCGGAGGCGAAGGCTGTGCGCCCGAGTCGACTACTCGAGGTAGTGGATCGGACTCCGCCTGCTACAGCGCGCTCGGCCCCCACGCTGCGGCGGCAGCAGCCTCCTGGAACCAGGAGTTCCGACGGCTCAAGCGGAGCGGTTGGCGGGCAAACGGTGACGACGCCGGCGTCGAGCAGTTGCTGCTGCGCGCCGGTAGGACTGGGTTGGGCCCAGGCAGGACATTCCCGAGGACTCGGAGGAACATCTATTGCTGTGAGGCCGGCACGGCGCGCCACGCCACTGGTGGCCAGGAAACGGCGCACGTCGGCCGGCCGTGAGGAGGCGGCCATGATCGTCGACTGTGCTCATTACCGGGACGGGCGTCGGCAGCACGAGGGTGCGATGCCACTGGAGCAGGCGGCCGCGCACTGCAAGCTGGGCGGATTCGTCTGGCTGGGCATGTTCGAACCGGGCCCCGAAGAGCTGAGCCGGGTCCGGGAGGTCTTCGGACTGCACGAGCTCGCGGTCGAGGACGCCCGTACGTTCCACCTGCGGCCGAAGGCCGAGCAGTACGAGGACGGCACCGAGCTGATCATCCTCCGCACGGCGCGCTACGACGACGAGCGGGAGGAGGTCGACACCGGCGAGATCAGCATCTTCCTCGCCGAGCACTTCGTGATCACCGTTCGTCAGGGCATCGCGAGCGAGCTGCACGAAGCGCGCAGCCGACTCGAGAACCGCCCCGAGCTCCTGAAGGCCGGCAGTGCGTCCACGCTGTGGGCCATCTTCGACCAGGTGGTGGACAGCTACGCGCCGGTCGTCGAGGAGCTCGAACGCGACATCGAGCAGATCGAGGCCACCGTGTTCTCCGGGACGGTCGCCCCGACCGAACGGATCTACTTCCTGCGCCGTGAGGCGACCGACTTCTACCGCGCGGTACACCCGCTGCTCGCCGTGCTGGGGCGGCGCCTGCAGGCCGGCAAGTCGCCACCCCCGCTCCTGCCGTACATCCGTGACGTGCATGATCACCTGCTGCTGGTCAACGAGGAGGTCGCCGCCCAACGTGACCTCCTGACCACCGTTCTCGAAGCGAACATCGCGGTCATCTCCGTCGAACAGAACAAGATCAACCTTCGGCAGAGCGCCACGATGGAGCGGCTCACCATCCTCGCCAGCGTGTTCCTCCCGCTGTCCTTCGTCGTCGGGTTCTTCGGGCAGAACTTCGAGTGGCTGGTCAGCCACATCACCGGCCTCACGGCATTTCTCGTCCTCACCATCGGGGGACTCCTGCTGCCGTGCCTGATGCTCTACCTCTGGCTCCGCCGACGCCGTGCCCACCCACCGCAGCCGACACCGCAGGTGACCGACCCCCTTCCTCGCGGAACAGCAGCCCCCAGGGAGTGAGGGCGGCACCGGTGTGGAGCCGCCGGAACGGCGGCGAGTCGTTCGTCCTGCTGGCCATCGAGGCGTGGACGACATGGGCCACGAGCGGGTCGACTGGGCCGGCGCCTACACCGACGGAAGCGTCACGGGGCAGCCGGCCCGTCGCTCACGCGCTGCGGTTCGCAGGCCGCGGTTCAGAGGGTGCGGGCGGCGATGTCGCCGTAGGCGGTGGTGGCGCGGATGCTCAGACCGGGAGTGCCGTCGCTCTTCAGGGAGTTGGTGACGCGGCCGTATGCGGTGTCGGCGTCGAGGACGGCGGAGACGCCGGTGGCCGCGCCGACGGTGATGTCGCCCTTCTGGGTGGTCAGGGCGAGCGTGCCGCCGGTGGCCTCGGCGATGCGGATGTCGCCTCGGGCGGTGGTGATCTCGGCTGAGCCGGTGAGGCGGCCGACCTCGATGTCGCCGTCGGTCGCGGTGACGTTCAGGCTTGCTGCCTGGTCGATCTTGATCTGGCGGTGGGCCCCCTGGAAGGCGACGTCGCCGAGGCGTCCCACGGCACGGAGTTCGGCGGCGGCGGCCTCGGCCTCGACGCGGGAGCCGGCGGGCAGCTGGACCGTCACCTCGATGGAGCCGGTGTTCCCGAAAACGCTGCCGCTCTTCGGCTTGGGGACCTCGATGCGAAGGACGCCGTCGGCGTAGGTGACTTCGGTCTGCTCGGCCGTCTTCACATCGCGGCTCTTGGATGCGTCGGCGGGCAGGATCTCGACGGTGGTGTCGGCGCGCTCGGCGGCGACGAGCCGGATGCGGCCGGCGGGGACGGCGAGGAGGGTGACGATCGCGGCGGGGGTGTCGAAGTTCTGCATGGTCCTGCTCCTTCTTCCGTAGCGGGCGCTTGCTCGCCGCGCTGTTTCCGATACGGGAAAAGCTACGTTGCGTTCGAGTATCCGGCAAGCTTGACTCAGCGGAAATTGCCGTAATTGCAGGTCGGATGCTGCATTTCATTGCAATGGTCTGGACTCTAACGCAACGCCACTTGCCTACATTGTTGCAATGGGCTGAGGGTGAATGCGACGGCCCCCTGAGGACCGTCCCGATGGGCCGGGCGTTCGGCGACCACGCCGGGGCAATCCCCGCCTCGGGGCGCGGGCAGGCATGCGCCCCGGAGCATGCGCCCCGGACGCGGGCGGGACTGCCTGTCGTCCCGAACGGGCTGCTGGCAGACTGTCCGGCGATCTGCCGAAGGAGCACCTCGTGTCGATGATTCACCGCCTGCGCAGCGCCGTCCGTCGTACGTACCGGCGCGCTGTGGACCTCAGTCACCCGGCGCGTTCGCCGCTCGGCAGCACGGTGGTCAACTGCGTGGTCTACCGCGACGGGGTGCGCCAGGACGAGGTCAGGTCGGCCGAGGAGGCCCTGCGGCGCGTGCGCAGGTCGGGTGACGGGTTCGTGTGGATCGGTCTGCACGAACCGGAGGAGAAGGAGTTCGCGGGGCTCGCCGAGCTGTTCGGGTTGCACCCGCTCGCGGTGGAGGACGCCGTCCACGCCCACCAGCGGCCGAAGCTGGAGCAGTACGACGACGTGCTGTTCGCCGTCTTCAAGACGGTGTGTTACGTGGAGCACGAGGAGCTCACCGCATCGAGCGAGGTGGTGGACACGGGCGAGCTGATGGCGTTCACCGGGCGCGACTTCGTCATCACGATCCGCCATGGAGGGCACGGTTCGCTGGGCCCGCTCCGTGAGGCCCTGGAATCGGAGCCGGAGCAGCTGGCCAAGGGTCCCTCCGCCGTGCTGCACGCGATCGCGGACCATGTCGTCGACGACTACCTCGCCGTCGCCGAGGCCGTTCAGGACGATCTGGACGCGATCGAGACCGCGGTCTTCTCCGAGCAGGGCCACCGGAGTGACGTCGGCCGGATCTACCAGCTCAAGCGCGAGCTCCTCGAACTCAAGCGGGCCGTGGCGCCGTTGGGCCGTCCGCTCCAGCGCCTCGCGGTCGAACCGCTGCCGATGGTCGCGGCGGAGATACGCGCGTACTTCCGTGACGTGACCGATCACCTGGCGCGGGTCACGGAGCAGGTCGCCTCGTACGACACGCTCCTCGACTCGATCCTCCAGGCCCACCTCGCGCAGGTGACCGTCGCGCAGAACGAGGACATGCGCAAGATCACCGCCTGGGCCGCGATCGTCGCGGTCCCGACCATGGTCTGCGGCGTCTACGGCATGAACTTCGACACCATGCCCGAGCTGCGCTGGACCTACGGCTACCCCATGGTCCTCGGCATCATGGCCGTCGCCTGCTTCGTCATCCACCGCGGCTTCCGCCGCAACGGCTGGCTCTGACCTCCCTCACTGCGACGCCCGGCTGCGTTCGCCGATCCCTGACACCTCTACTACTCGGTGATACCGTGTAGTGGTACTCGGTGCTACGTAGTACCGAGGGGTCCGAGGAGGGCTCGCGATGGATGACCTGACGGAGATGCTGAAGGGCACGCTCGAAGGGTGCGTGCTCGAGATCATCGGCAGCGAGGAGACGTACGGGTACGCCGTCACCCGTCAGTTGAACGAGCTCGGCTTTGCCGACGTCGTCGAGGGAACGGTGTACACGATCCTGCTGCGACTGGAGAGGAACGGGCTCGTCCGGGTGACGAAGCGACCGTCCGAGGTCGGTCCGCCGCGCAAGTTCTACGCCCTCAACGAAGCCGGTCGCGAGGAGCTCGCGAGGTTCTGGGCGAAATGGCAGTACGTCTCATCACGCATCGACAGGCTCAAGGAGGGCGGGAGATGAACTTCTGGGAGACCGTCACGGGCAGTGATCTCACCAGGGAGTGGAAGGCGTTCGAAACCCGGGCCGAGGCCCTGCCGGCCGACCACCGGGCGGCGTGGGGACAGATCAAGTGCCACCTCTTCCCTCACGGGGACTTCACCGGCCGCAACCTGGTGCCGATCCTCGACGCCGCCCTGTGGCTGCTCGAGGAGACGGCGGCGGACGGCCAGAGCGTCCACGAGGCCCTCGGCGACGACATCCGGGGATTCTGCACGGCACTGGCCGGCGGAGCGGGGGTTCGCACCTACCGCGACCGATGGCGCGAGCAGTTGAACAGGAACGTCGCAAGGAAACTGAGCCGGCTGGGAGGCTGACGTGGGCATCCAGGACATCATCGAGGGCAAGAAGCAGTGGCGGGCGCACAAGGCTCGGGTCAAGGCGCTTCCGCCGGACTGTCGGATCGTCTACGAGGAGATGCAGAAGTACTTCTTCAAGGTCGGGCCGATCGACCTGCCTGACGGGCCCCTGCTCCCCGGGATCGTCGACTTCTTCGAGGAGGGCGTCGCCTCGGGCAAGGGGGTCCTGGAACTCATCGGCACCGACGTCGCCGCGTTCTGCGACGACCTGGTCAAGGACTCGCGCACCTACGCGGACGTCTACCAGGAGTCCATCGGCCGGGAATCCGGCACGGCCGAGAGCTAGGACCCGTCACCCCGCCACCGTCTGCCGGGTCGTCCACCGCCTGCCGCGGTAGCGGCCACTGCGACCGTGTGGAGGGCGAAGCAGGCCACGAGAACGACCATCACCACGAAGGGCTGTTGCAGGGTTTGGCGCCAAGGCGGGCAGTCCCCGCCCCGCTGGGGCGCATGGGGTCGATCGCGTCGGCGTGGGTATCCGCGTGCAGCGCGGTGTGCGGATCGGCTGCACCGTGGCTGCCACGAGGGGATTCCCAGCCGTGCACGGGAGATCCGCGCATCATCGCATCGGCCACCATGCCGATCGCGCGGACCCGCCAATGCGCGGCTACCGAAGGGTGCTCGCGGAACGCGGCGACCGCACGCCCCTGCGACTGCCGTCGCCATTGGCGGCGTTCGGCGTGCCCTTAGATGTCGAGGCTCGTTGATCTCCGAGGGCGGGACAAATGGTGCCGATGGGAAAGGTCGGGCAGAGGTGCGACCGCCCGAGCGACTACTTCGCGTATCCCCGCTTCCGCGCGCGTTCTTCACTCACCTGATGGGAATCCCCGCAATGCCTCTCTCCTCACCGCACACTCCGGTCGGGTCATTGCCGGTACCGCGTCCGCCACTGGTGCGCCGGCACCGCTGGGACGGATTGCGCTGTGAGTCGCGTCTGGTGCGGGCGACCTCTCCGCGACTGCGCCCGCTGCTGCTGATCGGCGGCGCCTTCCAGAACAAGGAGACGTGGGGGCGCTGCGAGAAGCTGCTCCTGAGGAACATGGACGTCTTCACCGTCGACCCGCCCGGCTGGGGCATGGCCGACCCGCTGCCCTCGGGGCAGAGCGTGGACGTCTTGGCGGACGCCGTCTGCCACATACTGGACGAGAGCGGTCTGCGGCAGGTCAATGTGGTGGGTGGCTCCTACGGAAGCGCCATCGCCTACCGCATCGCCCAGCGCCGTCCCGACCGTGTGGGAAGGATGGTCCTGGTAGGCACGATGGCGGCCATCCCCGAGCATTCCCGGGAGGCCATGGAGCGTGCGCTGGCCTTTCTGGACGCCGGAAGGATGGACGAGTACGCCCATGCCGCGGTCGACATCCTGATGAATCCGGAGCGCCTCGACGGGATCACCAACGGCTCGCGCGTCCGTCGATTCCTGCTGCGTCGCCTGACCGCCCTCACCGAGGCCGAGGCCGTTCAGGTGAGCTCCAATACGCGGCGTCTGCTGCACCACGCGGAGCTCGACACGAGCGTGCGGGTGCCGGCCCCGACCTTGACGGTGACGGGGGAGCATGACGCCTTCACCACCCCGGCGCAGTGTCGGCGTATGGCTCTGGCGTGCGGCAAGGGGTGGTTCGCGGAAGTCGCCGAGAGCGACCACATGCTCTTCCTGGAACGGCCGACGGAGATCATCGACCTGGTCACCCGCTTCCTGGCCGACGAGCCGCTGCACGGGCTGCCCTACTGCACGCGGGTCGAGCAGCTCTCCTCGAGCTCCCTCCCGGCGCCCCGGACCGTCGGCCCGGGGCCAGGAGGGAGGGCCGGCTGAGCGGTCCGGGTGTCAGACGGCCGGGAACCGCCTGGTCGAGGCTCCTGGAGGAGACGACGGTGCCTGTCGTGCTCTGCGGAAGGGCTGTCGCGGTGAGCCGGGCCAGGCACCGCGGCCACCTCGCCGGCCGCCTGCCGGACCCGCCGGGTTTCCCGCTTCGCACCCTGTGCCAGGCGGTGCAGTACGACTGCCGTCCCGCCGAGCAGGACCGCGGAGGCGATGGCCGCGCCCAGGGCCCGCTGCAGACCCCGACGGGCCCGGGCCGTGAGGTAGCCGGCCGAGAGGCACGAGACCCAAAGAGCTCCGCTCCGTGGGTGCCCCTCAGCCCGTGATGGGGACGGTGAGCAGGAGGTGGAGGACCAGGGACCAGCAGCCCCAGGCCGCGGCCGCGTTGCGCCACCTGCGGCGGCGGAGCCGCGACACCGGGTCGGGGCGGTGAGTCCCCACCGGCATGCCGGTGGGCAGGGCTCGGATCACGTGCTGTGGCAGGGCAGCAGCCCTGTGGGACGGGGGCCGGGTGGCCGGTTCGGCGGGGGCCCGGCCCGGGCGGGGAACGTCGGGGGCGGAGGCGGCGAGGCCGGTCAGGAAGGCGGCATAGGCCCGGCGACGGGCCCCGCGCGGCGACGTGCGGCCCGACTCCCAGGCGCCCACCGTGGCGCTGGTGACCCCGAACGCCGCCGCGACCTGTGCACGGGACAGACCCCAGGCCTCGCGGAGCCCGAGGCGCGTCGCCGGTGTGGGCAACTCGGGGACGTGGCGAGGCCGACGGGCGGGCGGGTGCGGAGTGGCGACAGAGATGCTCATGCCCTGTATGACCATCACCTCGTGGGATCGTCATGTGACGGATCCGAATCTCACCCGGACGGCCGCTCCGGACGGTTCCGGCCCCGGTCAGACGATGCCGGTCACGATTGCCGTCACCGACACCTGGCCGCCGCCGGTTCCGTCCTCTCCTTGGACGACCGGCCGCGTCGCCATCTCGACCGCGAGGCGCACGGCGCGCGTGACATCCGCTGCCCGGTGACCGCGCCGGACCGTGAGCCTGAGTTCCACGTCCCATGAGCCGTCCGCCGAGTTCCGGAGGGCCCGCACGCCCTCCGGAGGGGACGCGTACCGCGAACCCGTGGCCGACGTGGCCGCCGCACGCAGCAGGCCGGTCAGGCCAGGCCGAAGGAAGGCGACTCCGTCGGTGGCACGGGCGGCTGCGGCAGCCGCCCGTTCGAGCTCGGACCGGACGATCCTCTCCGTCATCCCGCGCTCCCTTCCGGACCATGGCCGGTACCGGTGCCGTCCGTGCCCATGTCCTCGTGCAGCACGTCGACGACGCGCACATCGATCTCCCTGACGTCCATGCCCAGCACCCGCTCGGCGACGGCGAACAGCGCACCGCGCACCGCTTCGGCGGCCGTGGGCAGCGCCTCCAACGAGGCCGCCACCTCCACGTGCACCCGCAGCGGGCCACGTCCTTGGCCGACCTCGGCCGCGCCGACGTCCAGCGGCCGGACACGGCAACTGCCCGCGCGGATGCCCGGCAGGCCGTCGGCCGCGGCCCGCAGCTCTCGCGCGGCCGCCGATTCGAAGATCCAGCCCGTGTCGTCTGGCCTCGTGCCCAGCGGCAGGGTGCGCCCCGGTCGTAGCTCCAGCCGTACGACATCCATGACCCGCGCGGTCAGGGCATCGGTGCCGCCGGGCGGATCGAGTTCGCGGGCCGCCGTCACCAACGCGTCGAGCGTGCGCAGATCCGCAAGCGCCGCCGAGCAATGGGGGCAGCTGCCACGGTGCGCGGCCTCCGCCGCCGGGCTCCGCCCGCGCTCGACGGTACCCTCCCACACGGCTTCCAGGGATCGGCCACAGGGCAGCGGGCCGTCGTCCGCGCCGTCGACGGGCTGCCGGTCCGCGTTCAACGCCATTCGCTCATCGCCTCCGTCAAAAAGCGCCGGGCCCGAAAGATCCTTCCGCGTACCGCCGCGGGGCCGATTCCGACGGCCTCCGCGATCTCCTCGTACGACAGCAGGTGCAACTCCCGAAGCACCCAGCATGCTCGCTGCTCGGGCGAGAGCTCGGCCAGGGCCGCGGTCAGGTCCGCGAGCGCCGCGTTGGACTCGGCCGCGCGGGCGGGCGACCCCTCCTGCAGGGGAGCCGCGGGCTCGGGGAGGGCGTCGAGGTCCGTCATGGGACGACGGGAGCGGAGCCGGTTCAAGCAGCGGTTGGTGACGATCCTGTACATCCAGGTGAGGAACGCCGCGTCGCCGCGGAACTCCGGGAGCCGACGCCAGGCACTCACGAAGGCGTCCTGCACCGCGTCCTCCGCCTCCGCCGGGTCACCCAGTATGCGGTTCGCGAGCCCCAGCAGGGTCGGCGCGTGCCGGCGGACCAGCGCCGCGAAGGCCTCCTCGTCGCCCTCACGGGCCCGTGCCGACAGCAGGGCGTCGTCCAGCTCCGCCCTGGTCCCACTGAGCCCGGGGGCTCGGCTGTCAAGCCCTGGCACTCGCTGCTCCTTCCATGCGGGGCTCCGCGACCCCCGCGCCGCGTGCCCGTCGCCCTCGCGACGGGTGCGGAATTCCACCCACCGAGCGTTGGACACCGTGGCAGTCCGAACGTCACGCGATCGCTGTGCCGAGGGAGCCCCCCTCCACCATTCCGGGTGTCTCGCCGACGACTTCGGGAGGAGGCCGTGACGAATTCCCGCTGCCCGTGTCCAACGAAGTGAGCCTGCACTTGTGTCGAGTACGAAGGGGAATTTCCATGGCACAGACGACTGTGGTCGGCGAAACGAGCACCAAGGCACCTATGGAGACGAGGAGGAACCGCGAGAACTCCACGACGCTCACCGCGGGTGGCAGCGGCATCACCGAGCCCGCGGGCAGTCGGGGCAGGACGTCCATCGCGGATCTGGTGGTGGTGAAGGTCGCCGGCATGGCGGCCCGGGAGATCCCGGGCGTGTACGACATGGGCGGGGGACTGGCGCGGACGATCGGGGCGGTCCGCGACCGTGTTCCGGGAGGGCGCCCGAACGTCGGCCGGGGCGTGAAGGTAGAGGTGGGAGAGCGTCAGACGGCCATCGACATCGACCTGGTCGTCGAGTACGGGGTTCCGATCACCGATGTCGCCCGTGACGTGAGGGAGAACATCATCGAGGCGGTGGAACGGACCACCGGGCTGGAAGTCGTCGAAGTCAACGTCGTGGTGAACGACGTGCACCTGCCCGACGAGGCGCCGGAACACCAGGCGGGCGAAGCCCGCGTCGGGTGACGGTCGACGAGAAGCATCCCCCGCGCGGGGACGTGGCCGAGTTTCCGAGCGGGTTGCCCCCGAGTGAGGCGTGTGATGAGCAGATCGCTGGCAGGAACGGCAGTCGGCATGGCGTTGGGGTTCGCCGCGTGGTTCGGCGGGTTCGCCGCCTTCCTCCTCGTCGCGGCGCTGGGCGCGCTCGGCGGCGTGGTGGGTCACCTGTGGGACGAGAGAACAGACCCGAGGGACCTCGTCGCGCGCTGGACCAGGGAGCGGCGATGACCATTCCGAGGCAGACCTCCGCGACGCCACGTGCCGAGAGGGGAACCGTCACCGTCGCCGACCGGACGGTCCGCCGCATCGTCCGCCAGGCAGCCACCGAGGCCCTGGGCGGTGCCGGGACGGCGCGAGAGGTATCCGTCGCCCGACGGGGAGTGCGCGAAGCCCGGGTCCGCGTCGCGCTCGAACTCGCCTACCCCACCGACCTCGCGGACCGGAGCGAACGGGTCCGGCGCCATGTGATGCACCGGGCAACGGCGTTGTCGGGCCTGGACATCTCCCGGGCCGACATCGCGATCGCGAGCCTTTACGCGGCGTCCCCCGGGACAGTCTCGGACACCCTCGGCTCACGCGATGCCTCCGGTGGCCACGGGCCTCCCACCGGCTCGGGAGAGGCGGTGACGGACGAGGAAGTGCCCACCGACGGAACCACGGTTGCCCGTGGGCGGAGGCCGTGGTCCGGACGACCCCTGTCCGCTGCCGCGACGGCCCTCGTCGTGGCAACGGCGGCCGGCGCGCTCCTGGTCCGGGTCGCGCCCGGCGGGCTCACCTCGTCCTCCGTGCTGCGGAGCGTGCCCCTCACCGACGTGCGATGGATCGGGGCGGGAGCGGCGTTCGCGGTGCTCGGGGTGGTTCTGGTCGTACTTGCCCTCATGCCCGGAATGCGCCGGTGGCTGCCGCTGGTCCGGCCGGACAGGGACACCTGGGCCGCCATCGACCGCTCGTCCGTCGGCCTGCTGCTGCGGGACGCCGCCATCAGCGTCGACGGTGTGAGCAGGGTCAAGGTGCGGTCCGGGCGCCGACGCTTCCGGGTGCGCGTCTTCGTCGCCTACGGATCGACGGACGGTGCCAGGCAGGCTGCGGAGTGGAGCGCGTCCGCCGCACTGGGTGGGATCGGACTTGGACGCGCCGGCCGACTGTCCGTCACATCCGTTCCTGACAAGCAGTGGAGACCGCCGACGGGTGAGGAGGCCGCGCCGTGACAGCCGCACGATCGAAGGTGAACCGCTGCATCTTGGCCCTGGTGGGCGGTGCGGCCGTTCTGGCAGGGGGATGGACCGCCCTGACCGGTCTTGCCCGGCGCGGCACCGTGTCCTGGGCGCCGCCCGGTCACCCCGGGGAATGGCTGAGGCAGCACGAACCGTCGACGGCCGTCACCATGGGCCTGCTGGCGGCGGTGACGGCGGCGGCGCTGTGGTGGTGCCTGGCCCAACTACGTACCACCGGACCGTCCACCCTTGGCCTGCCTGGCGCGGGAACACGGGTCAGCCGGCGGAGCCTGGCCCGCGCCATCGCCGCCGACCTTGCCACGGTGCCGGGCGTCGACACGGCCCGGGTCGTCCTCCGGGGCACCACGGCGGACCTCCGGGCCACGGTCGGACTCAGGCTGGCGACGCACGCGGAGCCGGCCGAAGTCATCCGCCTGGTCACCCAAGGCCCTCTGTGCCGTGCCCGCACGGCGACAGGCGTCCGCCTCGGCACAGATCTCCGTCTGACCACGCCCTCCCACCGTGCGCGTCGCGCGCGGTGAACCGAGGGCGACACAGCCGCCCCTCGGCCGAGCCCGGCATCCGGGCCGGCCGAAGGGAACACCAGGCGGTGCCGGTCATGCCGGGCTCACAGGGCGTACCAGTCGGCGGGGGTGGGCGGCGTCGCTGACGTGCCTTCGCGGGTGGGGCGTACGGCGAGGATCTGGTCGACGCCCATGCGGCGTTCGGAGAAGGCGAGCGAGGCACCTGCCAGGTACAGGCGCCACACCCGGGCGATGGTGCGCCCGACCTGGTCCTCGATATGGCTCCAGCGCCGTTCGAGGTGGGAACGCCAGGCGTCGATGGTGGCCGTGTAGTGCTCGCGGAGCGATTCGACGGAGCGGGACTCCAAGCCCGCGGCCTCCAGCAGGTCCACGGTGCGGCCGACGGGGCGCATGTGCATGTCGGGGGCGATGTACGTCTCGATGAACGCGCCACCGCCGGGTGCGTGGGTGCCGCGGGACATCTGCTGGATCAGGAGCCTGCCTTCGGGGCGGAGCGCGTCGTGCAGTTTGGCGGCGAAGGCGGGGGTACTCGGCGTCGCCGACGTGTTCGCCCATCTCGACGGCGGAGGCCGCGTCGTAGCCGCCTCCGTCGATGTCCCGCCAGTGCCGCAGCTGGACGTCCACGAGGTCGGTCACTCCCTCGGCCAGGGTGTACGCGGGGTCGTCGGGCCGGGTCCAGTACGCGCAGGAGTACGCCATCGACTCGTCCCGGAGGAGGGATCGGGGGTTCCCCTCGGGAGGAGGAGCCGACAGGCATCCAGGTTGCGGAGCGGAACCCCGTTCCCGATCGACGCGCGGTCCGGCTGCTGCCTTCCCCCGTACTTCGCCGCGGGCGGCTCGCCGGATGGGGACCTTCGTCGCGGGTGCCGCAGAGCGACGATATGGAGGTGGTCCAAGCCGGCCGAGCACGAGCAGGGCTGCGCGGCGCGCACGGGGCACCCGGCCGGTGCGGGTGCCCGGTCAGGCGGGAAGGGTCATCAAAAGGAGCGGGTCTGTGGTGGGTCGGGGGGATCCTCCGGTGGGTTCGAGAGTGAGGCCGACCGCGCCCGCGTCCGCAGGGTTGCCCGTGAGGATCACGGTGCCGTCGCGGTCGATGAGGCCGGCCGGGCGCATGGTGCCGCCGTGGTCGAGCCACAGCTGGTAGGTCTTCCCGGCACCGGGTGCGGGCAGGCCGGCGGCGGTGAAGACCGCCATGTCCTGCTGGTCGGAGGAGACGACGGTGGTCAGCGCTCCGTTGGCCGCCTTGCCGTGGACGGTGCGCGCGTCCGGGGCCGCCAGCACGGCACTGACCGCGTCGAGCTGCTGCCGGGCCTGGCGGGCCTCCCGTTGGAGGTCCTGTCCGTTCTGCGTCTGCCACACCGCCATGCTGCCCAGTGCGACCGCGGCCACGCCGGCGGCCAGCGCCAGAGGTACCGCACGTCGGCGCAGGATGCCACCGAGTACGGGCGCCTGGCTGGGTGCCGGGATGCGCGGGGGCAACTGGCGTACTCCGTCGATGGCGGCCATGACCTGTGCCTTGGCTGCCGCCGGGGGTGTCCGGGAGACGGCCGCAGCGAGGCGCGCTGTGGTGGCCTGGAACTCGGCCGCTTCCTGCCGACAGGCCTCGCACGATCCGAGGTGGGCGTCGAAGTCCCGCCGCTCGGCGTCGTCGAGTGCGCCGAGGGCGTAGGCGGCGGCGAGGGTGTGGGCGTCGGTGGCGTGGTGTTTCATGTGGTCACCCCCATGCAGTCGCGGAGCCGGATGAGCCCGTCGCGCATGCGTGTCTTGATGGTGGGAAGCGGTGTGCGCAGGGATTCGCCGACTTCACGGTAGGTCAGCCCCTGGTAGTAGGCCAGAGTCACGGCCTGGCGCTGGAGGTCGGTCAGGCCGCGCAGACAGCGGCGTACCTGCTCGGACTCCAGGCGGGTCTCGACCTGTTCGGCGACCTCGTCGAAGGCGGTGGTGTGCTCGCGGGCGGCCTGCGCGTGTTCGCGGTCGGTGGTGGCCTGGGCGGAGCGGACCCGGTCCACGGCCCGGCGGTGGGCGACGGTCGCGGCCCACGCGGTGACGGAGCCGGCCTCGGGGCGGTATCGGGCGGCCTGGCGCCACAATTCGATCATGACCTCCTGGGCGACCTCCTCGGACTGCGCACGGTCGCGTACGACTTTGAGCACGATGCCGAAGACCAGGGGTGCGAGGGCGTCGTAGAGGGTGGAGAACGCCTGCTTGTCGCCGTGGGCGACCCGCTGCATGACGTCGGTGATGTCGTTGCGGTCGGTGCCGGCGGGGCGGCCGACGCTGAAGGGGATCGGTTGGTTCACTTGCGCCGCTCCGGCCGTGGGCAGAAGGCGAAGGGGCGGCCTGGGACGGCCGTCGGGGGGCGGGGCGTCCATCGCATGCCGCTCCTTGTTTCGTCGCTCGTACGGGATCGGACCATCCTCGGAGACGGTCCGGTGTAGGGAACCTGTTCGTGTGTCGCGTGTTCTTCGGAGCGGACGGGGCTGCGGATGGGAGGGCTCTTCGTCACCTGTACCACCAGTGGTTGACCCCTTCGAGGGAAACGGCGGAACGGTGCCAAACCGGTGGGCGACCAGTCGCGAAGACGACATGCGAGGGGCCCCTCACCGGGAGACTCCTCGTCGGCCGCGCGGGCCCTCCGCGCGGCCGGCCATCCTCACAGGAGGTAGTGAAGACATGGTTCGTGTACGACGAGGTCTGGCTGTGGCACTGGCGGCCGGCGCGGTTGTGGTGGCGGGTGCGGCGGTCGCCTCCGCCGACGCCGGCGCTCAGGGCGTGGCCGCGTACTCGCCGGGCGTCGGCTCCGGCAACCTCATCCAGGTGCCCATCCACATCCCGGTCAACGCCTGCGGCAACACCGTCAGCGTCATCGGGCTGCTGAACCCGTCCTTCGGCAACACCTGCGTCAACGCCTGACCGTCCGCCGCGGGAAGATCCCCGGTCCGCCGCCGAGAAGTCGGGGTGGCGGGGGCCGGTGACCCGACGGCCCTGCGGGACGCGTTGACCGTGTCATCGATCCGGCCGGCCGGGTCTGCTGCGGGTGGCTGTCGGCAGCCACCCGCAGCACCCACGACCTCGGGGCGGGGGTGCCGGCCGCCTCCGTGGCTCCACCGTGACGGCGACACGGGCGAACAGTTCAACCCCTTCGAAGGTCGGACCAATCCGCAGGGTGAGGGCCACCGAATAGCGGGTGTGAGCAGCTTCCGCAGCAAACTCGTCCGCGCCGCACTCGGCGCCATGGCCGGCCTCCTGGCCGCCTTCACGGCTCTGGCCGTGGCCGAGCTGGTGGCCGGACTGGTGCGGCCTGCGGCAGGGCCCGTGACCGTCGTGGGCGGTGCGGTGATCGACCGCACTCCGGCCGCCGTCAAGGACTTCGCGATCCGCGCCTTCGGTGCGAACGACAAGATCGTCCTGCAACTCGGGATCCTCGCGGTTCTCGCCCTCTTCGCCGTCGCCTTGGGCATCCTCGCCCTGTCTCATCGGCGCGCGGGTGCCGTCGGCGTGTTGCTGTTCGGGATCGTGGGGGCCGCAACCGCCCTCAGCCGGCCCGACACCACCGGCGCCGGCGACGTACTTCCCTCCGCCGTCGGGTCGGTCGCGGGAGCCCTCGTCCTCTGTGTCCTGGCGTGGAAAGCCGTACCCATGCCTGCCCACGCCGACCAGGAGGGCGCCGGAGGGTGGAGCCGGCGCAACTTCCTCACGGCGGCCGGTGTGACCGCCGTGGCGGCGGCCTCAGCCGGTGCACTGGGCCGGTTCTTCACCGGCAGGCAAGGACAGGGCGCCGTCGCCTCCCGCGAGGGCCTGGTACTTCCGGCGCCTTCCTCCCCGGCCCCCGCACTCCCGGCCGGCGTTCAGCTCAAGGTTCCCGGGATCACCACCTTCACGACCCCCAACTCCGGCTTCTACCGCGTCGACACCGCACTGACCGTGCCCAAGGTCGACGCGGGAACGTGGCGGCTGCGGATCCATGGCAAAGAGGTCACCCGGCCGCGCACCTACACCCTCGACCAGCTCCTGGCGCGCCCGCTGATCGAACGCGACATCACCCTGACGTGTGTGTCGAACGAGGTGGGCGGCCCGTACGTCGGCAACGCCCGCTGGCTGGGCGTCCCCCTCGCCGACCTCCTCAAGGAGGCGGGCGTCCGGCCCCCCTCGAAAGGTGGCACCGCGGACCAGTTGGTGGCGCGCTCGGTGGACGGCATGACGCTCGGCTCCCCGGTCGAGGACGTCATGGACGGCCGCGACGCGATGCTCGCCGTCGGCATGAACGGCGAACCGCTCCCTTTCGACCACGGCTTTCCCGTCCGGATGCTCGTCCCCGGCCTGTACGGCTACGTGTCGGCCTGCAAGTGGATCGAGTCCATCGAGCTCACCACCTTCGACGCCTACGACCCGTACTGGGTGAAACGCCGGTGGGCCCGTAGGGCACCGATCAAGACCCAGTCCCGCATCGATGCACCCAAGCCCTTCGCCCGCCCGGCCGCCGGCACCGTCACCGTCGCCGGCGTCGCCTGGGCCCAGCACCGCGGCATCACCCGCGTGCAGATCCGCATCGACGACGGGCCCTGGCAGGACGCCGACCTTGCCGCCCAGGCCGGCACGGACACCTGGCGCCAGTGGTCCTACCGCTGGAAGGCCACCCCCGGCGGACACAACCTCACCGTCCGCGCCACCGACGGCACCGGCCAGGACCAGACGGAACAGCGCACCCGGACCATCCCCGACGGAGCGAGCGGCTGGCACAGCGTGTTCGTGACCGTCACCTAGACCACCCGGCCGGCAGCAGGCCACACCGGGCAGCACCACCAGACCAACACCCTCCAGAAACCCCTTCCAAGGAGCCACTCATGACCAGCATGAAGATCCGTCGCACTGCCATCGCCGTCGCAGCGGCAGCCCTGCTGCCGTTCTCGCTGGCAGCGTGCTCCGACTCCGACAGCGGATCCAAGGCCGCGCCGTCCAGCGCGGCGGGCGACGAGGCGAAGACCAGCGCGACGCCCACCGAGGACGCGAAGACCGACGACCAGCCCTTCGGCCCCGCCTGTTCCGGCGTACCGAAGGAGGGGGCGGGCTCGTTCGACGGCATGGCCAAGGACCCCGTAGCGACCGCCGCGTCCAACAACCCGGCCCTGTCGACCCTGGTCACCGCCGTCAAGAAGGCCGGCCTCGTCGACACCCTCAACAACGCGCAGAACATCACCGTGTTCGCGCCGACCAACGAGGCCTTCGCGAAGATCCCGAAGGCGGACCTCGACAAGGTCCTGGCCGACAAGGCCATGCTCACCAAGATCCTCACCTACCACGTGGTCGGCCGGAAGCTGGCCCCGAAGCAGCTGGAGAACGGCTCCTTCGAGACCCTCCAGAAGGGAATGCTCACCACCAAGGGCTCCGGCGAGGAGTTCAACGTCAACGCCTCCTCCCAGGTCGTCTGCGGCAACGTGCCCACCGCCAACGCCACCGTCTACATCGTCGACACCGTCCTCATGCCGAAGTAACGCAGCCCTCCCGCAGCGGCAACCGCCTCTGCCCCGTACCCCTTTCGTGAGGAAGGGGTACGGGGCCACGTGATGAGAGCACCTCGCGCGAGGGCAAGCCGCAGGCCCGCGCTCGCGCACCATCTCAAGGGCGCGGGCGCGGGCACAGCGGGGGCGGGGCTACTTCTGGTTGATGGGCAGGGCCAGGTCGGTGACCTGGTACGTGGCCGGGAAGGCGCCCTTGCTGGTGGCCTTGCCGGTCAGCACGTCGACCGCGTAGAGGCGGTAGGACCCACCGCTTCCGATGGCGGCGAAACCGTGGTTCGTGCCGACGGCCGGGTTGTAGTAGATGTCGAATCCGGCGTCGAGAGCGGCGTCCACACCCAGGTTGCCGGTGGGTGCCAGGGTGCCGGCGTTGGCAGGAGACTGCAGTGCGATCCGATCGGCCATCGTGTCCAGGTCGAACAGGGTCGTCGCTGTGGCGGCGTTGAGGTCGTTGTTCGTGTAGGCGGCGCCGGTGACGCCCATGGCGGTCGACGGCGGCACGGTCGGGTTGGTGAGGGTGCCGTCGACGGTCGTGGTCAGAGGAGCGGCCGCGTCGTCGATGTTGTGGCGCAGGTTCTGGCCGGTGTCGGAGATGACCCGGAGCCGGTTGGCGGCGGGGTTGAAGTCCACGCCGAACGCGCTGCCGGCCAGCGCGACGGTGAGCTGGGAGACCTTCCTGGCCTTGGCATCGGTGGTGTTCAGGGTGTAGATGCCGCCCTTGTCGCCGACGCCGTACAGCTTCTCGTTCTGGACGCGGAAGTCGATCCCGACAAGCTTGGTGTCGCCGGACAGCCCGGAGACCTTGCCCAGCGACCAGCCCTTGTTCGGCTTGTTCACGTCGAACTCGACGAGGCGCTG
This sequence comes from Streptomyces zaomyceticus, assembly GCF_014656215.1. Lineage (GTDB taxonomy): Bacteria > Actinomycetota > Actinomycetes > Streptomycetales > Streptomycetaceae > Streptomyces > Streptomyces zaomyceticus. The sequence goes on from NZ_BNBZ01000002.1 coordinate 496,695, forward strand.
GTCGCCGGTCAGGCCGATGGCGTGCAGGGCCTTGTGGTGGGCCGCGGGCTGCGTCTGCGGTGCGGTACTGGGCGCGGCCAGCGCGGGCGCCGCGCACAGGGCGGCGAGAACGGCCGCGGTGGCGGCGGTCATGGTGCGGTTGCGCATGCTCACTCCTTCATCAGGTCCTTGGGCCAGGGAGGCCGAGGGCTTGTGAGGGGTTCGTCACCGCCGTCACAGCGGACCGGTGCCGTCGGCGGATGCCACCCGCATGGCGCAGCAGACGCCACCCCGGCCGCGCCGACCGGGTGGCAGTCCCGCGCGTCGCCTCGTCTCCGACGTGGTGCGCCGCCCACGGCGGATGTACGCGGGAACGCGCGCGTTCTGAGGAGGGCCGAGGATCGCGACACCCCGTACTTCGCTGACGGACGGCGACGGAGTGCGACGCCGCAGGTCCATACACCTAGAACCCCAGGCCAGATCGGACTTGGCCCGCCACACGGTTCGCCAGGGCGGTCACGTCGATCTGGGGGACGATCCACTGGATGTCACGTGCCTCGGGGAGGCGGAGTGGCTGGTCCGACTGGTAGTGGAACGGGGCGATCATGCCGAACTCCAGGCCGGTCGCGTACGAGTACGACGCGAGCTGGTAGGGGAAGCGCCAGGTTCCGCCGACCGCCGCCTCGATGACGATGTCCGCCTCGATACGGAGGGTCAGGACGGGCTGCACACTGATGCGGGCCAGCGTGTCGAAGGTCAGGACACCTTTCGCGTACGCGAGGCGGGCCGAGGCGTCCAGCCCGCCGCGCAGCAGCACACCGCCGGTCAGGGTGATCCCGCCGGTGGCGCTCGCGATGGCCACGGAAGCCCCGATGCCTGCACGGACGAACATCTCCAGGCCCGCTTCCGCCGGGATCACCAGCCGTGCCTCCGCAGCGAGTTCGGCGTTCATCTCCTCTTCGAGGGGGTTGAACGCGCCGCGGATCACCATGTCGCGGAGCTCGCCGGGCCCGAAGTGGTAGTGCACGGCCAGCCCGCCGCCGATACGGGCGACAAGCCCGACCGCCCCGATGCCCAGCGGGATCGCGAAGATGGGGATGTCCGGCAGGCTGTGCCGGAACAGCTCGTACCGTGCGCCCCGGGGTTCGAGGAAACGATAAGGGGGGAATCGGAGTTCACCCGAGACACGGAGCTTGCGGTCCCGGCCGTACTCGACGCCGACGGTGCCGACGAGACCCGGTCGGATGGTCAGGCTGCCGGTGCCACGGCCGCTGATCCGGCCGTCCTCGTCCAGGTGGGCGTCGAGCCGTCCGGCGAACCGGCCGCGCTTCAGCTCGACGGATCCGTCCCCGCTGAAGTTGCCGTCGCGGTAGCGCAGCGCGATCTCGCCCTCGGCCCCGAGCAGCGCGAAGGTCGTACGGGCGGAGCCGGTCACGCGCTCGCCGTCGTACGTCAGCGCGATGTCCACCGGCCGCAGCCCCGGGACCTTGAGGGTCGCCTCGCCGCCGTAGAGGATGCGGTCCCCGGATCTGCGGACGGTCAGCTTCGCGGGGCTTTCGCCGGGCAGCACCGCTTGGATCCAGCCGCCGACCCGCCAGACGTCGCCGTTGACGTCGAGCCGCACCTCGCCGCCGCGTACGAGTCCGGACGTCCGGGAGGCGCGAGCCACGAAGAAGCCGGTCAGCCCGGTCGCGGGTCGGTACTCCAGGTTCCCGGTCGCCTCGTCGAGACCCGGGATCCGCCCGACGAGCCGGCCCTTGGCGAACAGCCCCTGCGCGTCCGCGCCCGCCTCGATCCGCCCGTCGACCACCGAGCCGAGGACGAAGGCGACATGGCCGCCGGCCTGGAACGTGGGAGCGAGGCTCAGGGTGAGCGCGGACTCGGTGACCTTGAAAGGCGGCAGCGACAGCTTCTCCGCGGGCGCCTGGACCGAGCCGCGCAGCCCGCTGCGGTCCCATTCGACGGTGATGGGGACCCGGGACAGCAGCGGCACACTGGGCGTCAGCGTCCCGCGCCCGGCCAGCCCCTCCTCCGTGGTGGCGAGGGTGAGCCTCCCTCTTGACAGGTACGGGTACAGGAAGTGGACCTCCTGCCTGCCTCCCCGCAGTGACAGCCTGCCGGTCGTGAACGGGTCCTTGACGTCGAGCGTGAGCTGCTTGTCCTTCGGGTCCGGAATGGTGATGGGCAGTCGGCTGCCCTTCCGTACCGCATGGTCGGTGGCGTCGTCGATCCAGGCGGTGACCGTGTGCGTGCTCTTGCCCGACGACGGGCGGTTCAGGTTCTCCAGCATCACGCCCGCGATCAGCTCCCGGGCGGCCCGGTTCTCCGGGACGGGGCTGTTCCGGATCTCGTCGCGACCGTCGGCGGTCGGCTTCTCCGGCACCCGCAGGCGGTAACTGCTCGGGCCGCTGACCAGGGGATAGTCCTTGTACGCGGCCCAGGCGTCGGCCGCGTTCCTCCGGTCCTGTGCGCTGGGCCGCCTGCCCTCCTTCAGATCGGCCTCGGCGGTGAAGTGCACCTGGAGCGCGGTCATCGCCTTGCGCGTCGTGAACGGTGGGGGCAACGGCTGCACCGGCTTGGTGTACGCGCTCGACTCCTCGGCGCTGCCGAACCACAGGATCACCTGCCGGGGCCGCTTGCGCCCCAGGGCGTGCAGCTGCTTGGAGACGGACGTGGCGGCTTCCTGCACCTCGAGGCCGATCGTGCTCCCGCTGTTCATGTTGTCGGGGCCGTCGTGCGGGGCCAGGTTGTCGGGCACATTGGTGCCGCCGAGCTGGAGCTCGACGATGTGGTCGATCTGCGACTGCACCGAGTCGACACGCGGGTTGAAATCCGCGCCCTTGACGTGGGCGTCCCCGCCCGCCTCCTGCCACCACACGGTGGCCTGATCGCGGGGCCACTGCATGCGCAGCAGCCAGAGCCTGCGCAGCTCCGTCGTGGGTGCCCGCTTCTCCCAGAGACCCGAACTCGGATGGCTCCCGGACATGTTCACCACCGCCTGCAGGCCCTTCTCCTTGGCGATGGCGTCGTACGTGTCCTTCCACGGGCCCTTGGTCCTGGGCAGGACGAACGCGCCCATGTTGACGCGGACCATGTCCTCAGGGTCCCCGGGGGAGCGCTGCTCCTCCGTGATGGTGCGCTGCTTCCCCGCGTACGTGACCGTGTACGGGTCCTCCAGCTGGGTCCAGCTCATGTCCGCGCGGCCCAGGAACGGCCCGGACGCCCGCTCCCAGCTCCATCCGGCCGGCAGTGGCTCGCCCCGCCCGTGGTACGTCGCCGCCGCGTGAGCCTGGTCCTCCAGTCGGGCGTCGGCGGCCGGCGGGGCGACCGACGGATCGGTCCGCAGGAAGCCGGGTGCCCCGGGGGCGCCGCCGTGCTGGGCGACATGCGCGAGTTCGTGCGCGATCAGGGACCGGCCGCGGCGCGACAGCGGATCGTACGCTCCGTGGGAGAAGACCACGTCGTTGCCCACGGTGTAGGCGAGAGCGCCGAGTTCACCCGTCGCCCGGTCCGCCTCGGGCCCGACGTGGACGCGTACGGGGGAGAAGTCGTGCCCGTAGCTGGTGGAGAGCTGGTCCCGCACCCCTGGTTCGAGGGGCGCGCCGCCTCCCTGGAGCCCCGAGGCGGCGGTGCTGTGCTCGCCGGCGGTCATGACGGGAGCCAGCCGCGGGTCTCGTGGGCGGCCAGCGGGCGTTCCAGTTTGTCGCATTCGATGCGGGCGGCGTCGAGGACATGGTGCATGCCCACCGGTTCGCCCTCGTCGGCGGCGAGGAACGCGGCGTGCATCGCGAGCTGGGCGATCGTGCCGCCGCTGACAGCCAGTTGGGCCAGCCGCACGGGGTCGAGCCCCTCGGTGGGCACGCCCGCCGGGAACGCCCCCGCCCACAGGCGGGTGCGCTGCTCCGCGTCCGGGAAGGGGAACGTCACGACGAACCTCATCCGGCGGACGAAGGCGGGGTCGATGGCCTCGCGGGTGTTCGTGGTGAGGATCGCGATGCCGCGGTACGTCTCGAGGCGTTGCAGCAGGTACGAGACCTCCAGGTTGGCGTACCGGTCCCGGCTGTCCCGCACCTGGGTGCGCTTGGCGAACAGCGCGTCACCCTCGTCGAACAGGAGCACCGACCCGTTCTCGGCGGCTTCGAACAGCCTGGCCAGGTGCTTCTCGGTCTCGCCGATGTACTTGCTGACCACCTGGCTGAGGTCCGCGGCGACCACGTCGAACCCCAGCTCGTGGGCGACGGCCTCGGCGGCCGTGGTCTTGCCGGTGCCGCTGGGCCCGGCGAACAGCGCGGTGACCGCGAGGCCACGGTCGCGCTCGCCGTACCCCCACTCGCCGTGGACGCGGCGGCGTCGACGGACGTGCGCGAGGAGCGCGCGCAGGGAGCGGGTCGCCTGGTCGGGCAGGACCAGCTCGCCGAGCCCGGCGATCGGCCGGCGTACCGTCGCGAGGCCGTGCAGGGGGCGCTCGGCGATCGCCCGGCAGACGGCGGAGACGGCCGAGACGTCGGGCCGGTCGACCCTCGGGAGGTCCCCGCCGGAGCCCGCGGGCGCCGGGCCTCCCGCCACCGGATCCGGACCGCAACGCTCGGTCCCGGGCCCTTCCGTCCGCGGCCCTTCCGTCTCGGGTCTGTCCGTTGCCGGTCCCTCCGACACCGGTCCTGCCGATACCGGCCCCGCCGTCCCCCGGCCGTCGGCCAGTCGGCCGGACCGCTGGACGGCGAGCGCGATGCCCGCCGGGGTGAGCGGATGCCGGTCGGCGAGTTCGGCCGCGTCGTCCTCCAGGCGGGCCTCGCGCAAGGCCCCGGCGAACAGGACGCGCCGTTCCGACGCCGTGGCGGCCGGCAGCCGCAGCACCGGCAGATCGCTCCCGGCGGGTGCCTCGTCGGCCGACAGCACCGTCGGTACGCCGAGCGGCACACCGGCGGTCAGCAGTCGCAGGCAGCGCGCCAGGGATGCGGCGGTGCCCTCGACGAGCAGCAACCGCAGTCCGAGCCCCGCCTCGCGGGCGAGCAGCCGCGCGAGGGTGTCCGTGGAGGGTGCGGTGTCCGGCAGGTCGTCGCCGTCGACGACGAGTACGGTCAGTCCGATCCGCTCGGCGGCGTCGACGACGGCCTGCCGCCGGGTGAGCCGGTCCTCGCCGGTGAGCAGGCAGCCCTCGGTGCCGGGTGCGGGACGGACGAGCGCGGCCAGGGACGCCACGACCGCGCCCTGCCCGGGGGCCAGCCGGCACACGGAGGACACCAGCCGGCCGCGTCCGGCGAGACGGTCGTCCATGGTGTCCGCTCCCAGCAGGGCGTGCAGGATGCGCTCGTCGACGGCGAGGGGCAGTTGGGAAAGGCCCCCGAACTCGGCGGGAGGCAGCTGGGCCGGTACGTCGAGGAGGCGCCAGCCGCGCAGCGGGGCGTCCGGCAGCAGGGCACTCCAGTGCGGGTCGGACAGGCCGGCCAGGGCGCGGGCGAAGGTAACGGGTCCTTTCGCCGCCGGGAGGCCGAGCTCCGGGGCGGCCACCGCGATCAGCACGTCCCGTTCGAACGCGGTGAGGGCGAACAGCCCGCAGAGCCGGTCGAGGCCCGTCTGCCGCCCCGTCGTCTCCCGTACCTCGGCGGCGAGCAGTTCGGCGGCTCGGGCGGGTTCGTCGGCGTCGTCGGGGCGGGCGTCGAGGCGGGCCGCCGCTGCGGAGGCCGCGAGGGCGAGACAGCGCTGGTTGTCGCGGGCCCAGACGCGATCGCGGTCGGCCGCGTCGAGCGGAGGCTTGGTGTCGGAGAGGGTCACAGGGTCACCACCGGGAGCACGTACAGGCCGTTGGGGTCCAGGGGCGGGAGGCTGCGCGCGCCACCCACCTCGAGCGTGACGCGGTACGGGCCCGCCGGGACGTCCTTCACCTTGAAGTCGACCTGGGCGGCGGGCGGATCGCCCGCTTCGAGGTCGGCAGGGAGGGCGAGCGCCACCGCCGAGCCCGGTGTCGTGGCGTCGAGGAGCAGCCGCACACGGTTGCCGTGCGCGACCGGCGGGGTCACGTCGGCGGTGACGGTTCCCGTACGCAGTCCCGGCTGACCGCCGGCGGTCGTGGCGGCGGAGACCGTGCCGAGGGTGGGGACCACCATCACCACGACCGGGGCACTGACCTGCGCGAGGCGGGTCGTCGACAGGGCGGCGTCCGCCGGCGGGCCGCTTCTGCGGACGGCGAGGCGGCGCGGGCCCGGGGTGAGCGTCGGGGCCGTCAGCACCAGATGGGTGTCGTCGACGACGGTGACGCCGGAGGCGGGCACGCCGTCGACGAGGACCTCGCTGGTTTCGCCCTCCCGCGCGGCGAGGGCGTGACCGTGCAGGTGGACGTCGGGCATCGGGCTGGCGGCCCGGACGGGAGCCCCTCTGCCCTCGGGTCCGGCGGCGCCGTCCAGTCGGGGCCGGACGAAGGGCGCGGCACCGGCGAGGAGGGTGCGGACCGGGAGCACGGCTCCGGGGTCGCCGTCGGCGTCGACGAGCACGGGGCCGGCGACCACGGCGAGCGTGACCGTGAAGGACCCGGGCGGGTAGAGGGCCCAGAATCGGGTCAGTTCGTCGGTCGACAGCGCCTCGGATGTGACGCGGACCGGCTCGTCGGCCTCGGCCAGGTCGTTGCCGTCGATCTCGGGGTGGTCGGCCAGCGCTTCGGCGAGCAGGGCGGGGGTCAGTGTCGGTTGGCCGTGCAGAGCCGCCGCCGTCCTGGCCAGCAGCTGCTGGACCTCCCACTCCGTGTTCCCCCGGAAGGTGAACAGGTAGTGCAGGTCGAGCGCGGCCCTCGGCTTCTGCCGCAGATGCCCGGCGGACGAGCGGGTGGGTAGATCGGCCAGGGAGAGGGTCGGGTTGCGGGTGACCCGGTACAGATGGACGCCGACGCGGGCGTTGTCCCCCGAGCCGTCGAGCGGCCCGGGGGCGACGACCGGCCCCGGGGTGATGTCGAGCCGCTCCATGGCCGTCTGTACGAGGGTGGTCAGGGCGGCGGTGACGGTCGGCACTGCCAACGCGTTGCTCATCGGGGCCTCACACCAGCTTGCCGAGGTCGTCGAGCTCGTCACGCCACTGCTCGATGCCTTGCATCAGCATGTCGGTGCAGCGGGTGGCGCCCTCCTCGTCGTCGCTGAGCGAGACTCGCAAGGTCTCGAGCGTGTCCCTGAGCACGGTGTCGTACTCGGCCGCGTTCTGGACCGCCTCCGCGTGGAAGACGCCTTCGGTCCGCTCGCGTTCGGCCCGGTCGGCTTCCAGGGCGGTACCGGCGTCCTCGGCGAGCTGGTCGAGGGAGTGCGTGATCCGGTCGAGGACGTCGGCCAGGGCGTCCTCGATCACGTCCCCGACATCGGTCCGGATCTCCGCGAGCCTCGGCACGACCACCACCGTCCCGCGACGCAGACGGTCGAGGTCGAGGCCCGGGTTGGCCTTGCGGACGGCGCGTACGGCCCGCACGGTCGCCGCCTTGGACGTTCTGGCCTTCAGCAGCCGGGCCACCAGGGCGGCGACGGTCTTGTCCTTGTCGACGACGATGATCGGCATCGGTCGGGTCCTTCCAGCGGGGGAGCGGGTACGGGGCGGAGCGGCCGGTCCTTCGGGGGCGTACGTCGCAGCGGCGAGTACGCCCCCGTCGACCGTCAGAACACGTTCGTCAGGTTGAGCGGCTCCCACTTCGGGTCGAGGCCGCCGTCGGCCGTGATGCCGCCGCTCGTCACGTTGCCGAGCACGGCGAGCCGCCCGTGGTAGACCGCCAGGCGCAGCGACGGATTGCCGCCCTTGGCGCGATTGGCGTTTACGGTGGCGGAGAAGGCGGACACCATGGCCGCGGGCGAAACGATCGGGTCCGCTTCCGTGACGGGGTGCTGGCGGAACTGGTTGGCCGACAGCACGAGGTCCCCGTCCACGGTGATCCGGGCCGCGGGCTCCCGGCGACCGCCGGTGACGGTGTTCGTGGAGACGATCGCGCTGATGTCGTACGTGGTGTGGGTGAAGGCGGTGCCCCGGCCGATGAGGTACGAGACGCCGTCGTCGACGACGGAGACGTAGCGGCCGATGCGCGCCGAGCGCCAGCTGAAGTTGTGGTCTGCCTGGTTCTCGTCGGGGTCGTCCCCCACGAGGAGGCCGGTCCAGGGGGCGCTCGGGTCGTCCTCGACGTCCGCGGCGGACCGGCGGCAGACGTTGCCCTCGATGGTGGTGCGGGCGAAGACGGAGACGTGGACGCCGAGGCAACGCTGCCCGCTTTCGGGATCCTCCAGTCCCACGCCCTCCACGGTGTTGCCGCTGACCCGGGACTCCCGGCAGGCGAGCACGGCCACGCCCGTCTTGCGGTCGATCTCGTCGTCGCCGTCGCCGTCGTCGTCGGGCGAGAGGTCCACGGTGCCGACGCCGACGACCGTGTTGGACTCGACCAGGGCGTGGGCGGCCCCGACGACACGGATGCCATCCAGGTACGTGGGGTACGAGTCGAACTCCGAGGTGGCGAGGTTCCTGACGGTGTTGCCGACGACGACGGCGCCCGCGGCCCGGCCGCGCCCGGTGACCACGATGCCCTCTTCGGCCCGGTCGACGACGTTGTGCGACACGTCGAGGTCGCCGACCGGCGCCCTGACGGCGACGCCCGCACCGCCGACGCCGCGCACCTGGTTTCCCGTCACACGGGTGGGGCCGCGCAGCACACCGGACTCCGCAGCCTGTACGACGATCCCGTCGGAGCCGCGGTCCACGGCCTGCGGGGTGCCGGTGACCGTGTTGTCCCGGACGGTGTATCCGCCCGGGGCGACGACGATGCCGTCCCCGTCGACGTGGAGGTGGTTGCCCGTCAGCTCGACCGACGCGCCCTTGGCCACGGCGCCGAGCAGTCGCAAGCCGACCTGCCGCCCGCTCAGCACCGTGTTGTCCCGCACCGTGTTGCCGAGCAGATGGGCGGTGCCGTCGCCGAACAGGACGCCGGTCCTGCGGCACACCAGCAGGTTGCCGCTGATCTCCAGGTCCGCCGTCAGCAGGCGGACACTGTCGTCGTCGTTCTCGTGCGCCGAGGAGACACCGAGGTTGCCGACCAGGTCGCAGTCCTGAACCCGTGTGCGCAGACAGATCCCGGACAGTTCGAACGCGGGATACGGGTTTCCGCTTCCGTTGTGGTGACCGCCGCCGGCCATCAGCACGGTCAGCCGGCGCGCGGTGAACTCGGCGGTGGTCCTGAGCCGGATCCCCGGGTTGTTGCCCGCGGACACGAGCGCGAAGTCCTCCAGGGTGAGGAACGCCGAACGGCGTACGTCGAAGCCGCCGTTCGTGCCGATGATCACCGTGCCGGGGCCCTGTCCCCTGACCCGTACCGACCGCGCGCCGTCGATGCGGACGACGTCCTCCATGCCGAGGTGGTAGACACCCGCCGCGAGACAGACCGTGCCGCCGGAGGAGGACAGGGTGTCCACCGCCGCCTGGATCGTCATGGCTCCGTTGGCGTGCGACTCGGGGGTGACGCAGATCGTGCAGTCTCCGCACTCCCCGTCGCACGAGGGCCACAGCTCGCGGCAGTCGTACCGGACACTGGCGGGGAACTCGACCACGGCGAGTCGCGCGTAGTGGTGGTGGATGCCCGACGGCGGTGCTTCCACCAGGCGTTCGACCGTCGAGGAGGCCGTGCGCGCGGTGAAGATCCAGTGGTCGCCGGTACGGAACTCGCCGTCGGGCGCGTCGAGAGCGACGGTGACGCCGTGCTCCAGGACGACGGCCACCTTCCCCGGAGGCACGGTGATGACGCCGGGTGAGTCGGCGTCGTCGAGGTTCTGCAGCTCGGCGCCGTCGGCGTTCTTGATCCGGCCCGCCTGGTCCCAACGGCGGATGCGTAGGTTCCGTCGGACCGCGTCCCCGGTCGTGGTGGGCAGATCGGGAGGAAGGGCGGGGCTGAAGGAGATCGTCCCGTCGCCGTGCACGGTGTCGATCCTGCGCATTTCACCGGTCGCGCCGTCGAGTTCCCGATGGTCGTCGAGGATCTCCACCCAGTCGTTCTCGCGCAGCCCGAGCATCGTGTCGCGGCCCAGGTGCTCGGGGCGCAGCCGGTCGGGCGCCACGATCTCGACGACCCGCACGGCGACCGAACCGTTGTCGCGGGACCACTTGAACGTGGCGGTGCCGGCGGCTCCCTTCTCGTGGATCTCGACCCGATAGGTCTGGTTCTCCAGGCCCCGGTAGTCGCCGCTGGGTGGTAGCGCACACGGATTGTCCGCGGCGGCCACGCTCACGGTGCCGGTGGTGAGCCGGCCGGCGGACGGGGCGATGAGCTCGGCCCAGCCAGGGATGTCCTCGTCCCTGGTGGCGCAGCTGATGCCGGGGGTGTCCGGTTCATGCACCCGGACCTGCCACACGGTCTGGGTGCGGGCCGTGGTGTCGACACCCACGGCCTCCTCGATCAGATCGGGTGCCTGAAGCGGTGTGACCTCGCGCTGCCACACGTCGAGGTAGACCAGGTGGGTGCCGCTGGTGGGCAGCCCTCTCTGCGTGGGCAGATACGGCTGACGGTCGTACGGCGTGTCCTGCGGGCGTACGGGCCCGGCGAGCAGCGGGTCGAACGCTGTTCCGTCACCCGTGCCGTGGTTCTCCGCGAGCAGCCCGTCGACGTACATCCGGCCACGGCCGATGACCAGTCCGTCGGCCGCGACCGCGGCCGTGATCTTGAAGGCGTCGGGTGTCGTCCGGGGTACGACGGCCACGCCGGACGACCCCTCCACGACCCCGGTGGTGCCGAGGTCGGCGGCGGCTGCGCGCAGCCTACGGTCGACGATCGAAACGAACTCGTTCCAGTCGGAGTCGAGCAGCAGCCGGCCCTGCTGCATCACGACGCCGGAGTGGTCGCGCAACGCGTCGAACCGCACGCGGCTCAGATCGGCTCCCATGGGGAGTCCTCCTTGCTCAGGTCGCGTAGAAGAAGCCCGCTTCGAGACCGAAGCGGAGGTACTCGTCGAGCCGCAGCAGGAGGTCGCTCTCCCGCCGCGGAGTGAACAGCAGATGGGTCGCGCCCATCTCGTTCTCGTCGTCGGCGCCGCGCCGGATGGTGTCCGGAGTGGCCGCGGTCAGCTGGGCGTAGGCGGGGTCGCCGAATCGGAGGGAGGTGAAGCGCGGCCGGGTGGCGCGGCGGGTGCCGGGCGGATCGGCGGGGTCCGGGCTGCAGCGGTAGCGGCGGCCGGTGCGCGAGTCCTCCGGGACGTAACTGAAGCGCAGGCAGCCCTTCTGCCGGCGCCGAGCCCACACGGCCGCCTCGCGGGCATCGCCCGGGGTGAGTTCGGCGACGAGCAGCGAGTTGGACGCGTCGAGCTCGACCGTGTGGATGCCGCCGATGACGGTGCACTCGCCCAGATGGAGGGCCCCGCCCGGTTCGGTGCCGTCACCGGTCTCATGGGCGACCGTGTCGGGGACCGTGCGCGGCCCGCCGCCGGGAGGGGCGGGACGTCCGCAGTAGGCGACGGCCATGGGGTCGGAGGCGTCGACGACGCAGTCGGTGAGCGTGATGTCGGCCCCCTCCACGGCGACGATCGGCCCGAGGACACAGCGGGTCAGCCGCACCGTGGCGAAGGGGTCGAGGACGAGCAGCGACGCACGCTCGGGATGGGCCGACAGGCCGTCGGGCGTCCGGCTCTGGCCCGGTACGAGCGTGCAGTCGCGCAGCTCGATCGTGCGGGCTCCGCCATCACCGCTCTCCTCCAGGACGACGGGACCCCCGGTGACCAGGAGCCCGTCGAGGACGACCGTGGTGCGCGCGCCCATGGAGAGGCGCAACCCGTCCGGGGCGACGAGGGTGGGGCGGGTGCCGTCGTCCGCGTGGACCCACACCTCGGTGTCCGGCAGGCCGGGCCCGCCCGTGGTCGTGCGCACGGTACGGAGGTCGCCGTAGCGGTCGGAGTCGGTGATGCGCAGGGTCCCTCCGTCGACGAGCCCGTCCAGCAGCGCCTGTGGGGCCTCGCCGCCGGCGACCGGCCGGCGCGGAAGGGGGGTCACCGCCTCGCCACGGGCCGATCCCCGGGCGCCCACCGGTACGGCGAGGCCGTAGTGGTGGGCGGCGAGCGCTCTGGTGGACGCCGTGAGGGCCGTGCCGAAGAACACCCGGCCCAGGACCGGGTCGACCGCCACCTTGCCCGCGGCGGGTTCGTGCGCCCAGCCGCCCCCGCCACCGGGCAGGTCGGACAGGTCGCACACGGTGATCTCGGAGGACGGCACGGGTGTGAACCGCCACTCTCCCGCCTCGCGCACACCCCGTTCGAGCAGGAGACTGCGCCCCCTGCCGTAGTACGCGTCGAGGTGTTCGCCCAGCCTCCGCCGGTCCAGCGGCAGGGGAACGTCCTCCGGCTCGGCGAGGTGGGTGATCTCCTCCTCGGTGCGCGGCATGCCGAAGAGCGGGGAGTCGCTGCCCAGGGTGTCGAACCGGAAGCGGCGCCCGTCGCCCGACCCGTGGGGGGTGAGGGGCGTGCGATGGAGACGAACGGCCTCGGTCCGCCACAGGAAGATGCCGACGTTCGGGATGTTGTACCGCCCGGTGCGGCGCGGCGGGGGCGTACCCATGGCGCGTACGTCGGCGGTATGGGCGAGGTCGTCCAAGGCGCCGTTCATGCGCGTGCCCCAGGACAGCGCCTCCCGGTCCCGCATGCTCGGCGCGGCACGGGCGTGCGGCCGGGTGTGGTTCATGTACTGGCTGGTGACCAGTCGCTCGAAGAACTCGACCGTACGGGCCGGCCAGCCGGTGACGTCACGGGCGAGCTGCTCCACGACGGCGGCCGTGCCCTTGCGGCGCCGGTAGGCGATCGTGTGGGCCACCTCGGCGCGCGGCGAGCGGACCTTGTCCGCCACCCCGTGCAGCGTGCGGCAGCCGATGAGATCGCCGATGTACGGCGCCACCCAGGGGGCGCAGGTCTCGATGAACTGGTCGTCGTACAGCTGCTCCAGGTCCTCCTCCAGGACCTCGAGCTGACCGGCGAGCACCTCGACGAACTCACGCAGGACGCCGTCCCGCTCGGAATCACGCAGTCGGTACACCGCCGGCAGCAGCGCGTACAGCCGGTCCGCCGCGGAGGGTCGGGGCCGAGATGTGGTCATGGCATCTCCTGCAGCCGGTCGAAGGGGCCCTCGGCGAGGGCGAGCAGCTCGGCGGCGAGCGGTCTGCCGTCGGTTCCCACGGCCGCCCCGGTCGCGGGCAGGTGGTCCTTGAGCCCGGCCTCGTCGCCGCGGTACAGCAGGTCCAGGTCCACGGCGACGACGCCCGGCACGCTCGCCGCGACGGACACCAACCGCGAGCGGTGCACCGGCGCCGCAAGTCCGCGGGCCGCCGGCGCGTACGCCGTGCGCAGGACCGTCTCGACGGCGTCCAGCACCGCCTTCGCCTCCCGGGCGGGGTCCACCCGTACCCGAAGCCCGAGACGGAACCGCGCCTGACGGGCCGCCAGGACCTCGACCCGGGCCCGTGGGTCGCCGTACCGGCGCAGGGCCGCCGTCAGGTGGGCGGCGGTCGTCGCGGGGGCCGGCCCTCCGTCGGGGCCGCACACGCTGACGACGATCGTCGGCCCGGTGCGCAGGCGCAGTACGTCGGCCTCCGCGAGGGAGACACCGGCGAAGGCGAGCGCGAAGTCGGCGTAGTCACGCAGCGACACGGCCCGGCCGAGGGTACGGGTGGTGAACGGCATCGAGGCCCGGGCGTGCCGTTCGTCCTCGGGGTCGACGCCGCCGGTGGCCGGGACCGGGTTGGTGGCCCCCTTGACGCCGAGGGGCCTGTCCATGAGCTGGGAGAGCCGATCGGCGGGCAGGTTTCCGGCCAGGCCGGCGCCCTTGCGGTACGTGGCGCGGACATTGTGTGAGCCAGAGGGCAGCCGGGCACCGTCCGCTCCGTCCCCGAAGGCCACCACGACGGCCCCGTCGGGTTCCGTGCGCGTGGTGAGGACCCGGTCGCCGGCCCCCGCCCCGTACAGGGTGGGGAGTTCGCGCCAGGCGACCTCGTCGACCCGGACGGTGAGGGTGGAGGTGAAGCCCTGCGGGGTGTCCGCGCGGACGTGGGTGAGCGGGGCGTGCAGCAGCGGCATGGTCTGGAACGCGCGACGGGCGTCACCGTCCCCGAGGACCTGCTGCACGGTCTCGCCGTGGGTGGCCTTCGCGACGTTCCCGAACAGCACCGCGGTCGCGCGCTCGTAGCGGTACTTGAGCGGCTCGGCCAGGGTGATGCGGGTCGTCAGGGAGCCCGAGGCGGTGGCGGCTCCGAGGACGACGACCTCGGCCTGCTCGCCGGTGCCGTCGGCGAGCCGCCCGGACAGGACGAGCCGCCGGCCGGGGACCATGGCTGTGGCGTCGCCGTCGACGAGGAGGACCTGGCCGCTCAGGGGACCGGTGTCCGGTGCCCCGACGATCGTGAGCGGCTCGGGCACGGCGAAGACGGTCACGTCACGCGGGGTCGAGAAGGAGTGCCCGTCGTCCTGGTTCCGCCGAGTGGCCTGCTGTTCGCCGCGCAGGGTCAGCCGGGTGACGGTCCCTGACACGGCGTACTCCGAGCGGGAGAGCTCCCTGTGGTCCACCACCTCGTACATCTCGCGGTAGAAGTCCTCGTTCTCCTGCGACAGCACGACCCGGGAGCCGGTCACGACGTCCGGATGCGGTCCGTCGAGATCCACGACCACGAGGTCGTCGTCGGTCGCCGCCACCGCGTGGAAGTTCGGCCACTGCAGATCCTCGGTGCTGCCCCCGAAGACCTGCACGTACCCGGCGCGGAACGTGCCGTTCATGGCCCGCCACACGGGGGCGTTGTGCCCGAACACCGGAAGGCGCCTGCGCAGCACGAAGGCGTCGGGGTCGACCGGCGGATCGTTGGGCGGGTCGTCCGAGCCCAGACCCCGGTCCCAGTGGACGTGGGTACGGCCCTCGGACGGCTGCTCGACCTCGGTCACCAGGCGTACGTCCCACTTGTCGCGCTCCAGGTCCTCGCCCGCGAACAGGATCGCCTCTCCGCGCCGGATGTTGAGCGCCTCGCCCGCGAACCACGCGTCCGTGCGGTCCCGTGCCGGGGGATGGGGCTTGGTACGGGTGACGGGCAGCGCGTTCCACTCGGGGCGCGCGCCGATCTCCTCCACCGTCTCGAACATCTGCGGCAGTTCGCCCGGTCCCGGCACGCTCTGCACCCTCAGACCGCGGGGCAGCTCGACCACCGCCGGGGGCGCCGGGGGGATCAGGCCGGGTTCCGGGGGAGCTCCGGCCGGCAGCACGATCGCCGGCGGCCTCTCCAGGGCGAAGGCGAGATGGGTCTCGGCCGCGACACCGGGCGCCAGCCGGTACGCGACGAGCCGACCGAGCTCCTGGAGCGAGACCCGCTCGGTCGCCGTGCGCAGATAGGACTCGTTGGCCAAGCGCTCGTTGTAGAAGGTCAGGACGTCGCAGACCACCGCCCAGGAGTCGATCAGGGCGATCGTCGGGTCACCGGAGTCCCGGGTGAGCAGCCGGGACAGTTCCTGCCGGTGCTTGTTCGAGAGAGCGGTGAGCATGCTCGACCGGAAGTCGCCGTGGACACCGCTGCGATAGGCGATCTCGGACAGTCCGGGACGGTTGCCGACGGTGCCGGGGGTGCGCGCGGAGGTCCCCGAGCAGCAGCCGCACGTTCCGCCGTCCGCCGCGAAGATGGTCTCTGTCACCGGCCGCCTCCCAGGGTGAGGTCGAGCATGCCGCGCTCGCGAAAGTTGGGGTCGTTGTCCAGGCGGGCGATCTCCAGCCGTCCCATCTCCAGGGAGCCGGTCTCCAGACCGCTGGTCTCCGGTCTGCGCTGCCGCTGGAAGGTGTGTACGTCCACCGACTCCACCCCCGGCACGGCATGGACCTCGGCGAGGACCGTCGACAGGTGCACCGGCTGGCCGAAGGTGAGTCGGTCCGGGTGGAACAGTCCCCGCCCGCCGCCCGGCAGCGTGGAGTCGCCGAGCCGGGCCAGTACAGCGGCGCCGACGTCGGACCGCCGATGGGTGCGCTCCACGCACACCCGCAGCCCGATCTCCAGCGGTACGAACACGGGGCCGTCCACCTCCAGGTCGTATCCGGCCAGCCGATACCGCTCCAGGCGGGCGCGCACGTCGCGCTCGAACGCGGCGTCGACAGGCCGACCGCCGTGCCGGTCCGCGGTGACGAAGACGGTGTGCCAGGAGCCGGTCCACCGGAAGGTGGCAGCCGCGCGCTGTACGGCGGCGACCCGCTCGGTGACCTCGGTCCAGTCGGCCTCGGTGACCGCACGCTCCTGCACGGCGAAGGCCTGGGGTGCGTCGCGGCGGATCTCCTCGGCGGACTCGGGGTCGGTGCCGCCGGCGGCGGGCAGCGGGTTGGACACGGTCTCCACGAGGTCGATGTCCGTCACGACGTGGGTGATGGACCTGGCGCCCACATTGCCCGCGCGTCCGTTGCCCACGCGGTACCGGGCGAAGAACTCCGTCTCCTTCTGGGGGCGCTTGCCGTGCTCGTCGTCCCCGAAGCGCAGCCGTACCGTGCCGTCGTGCTCGGCCTCGACGGTGAAGTCGGCGGCGGACGCGCCGCTGTTGAGCAGATCCGGGCGGACCTGCCAGTCCCGCTCGTCCGCGCCCAGCCTGCCGGTCACGGTGATCGCCGGGCGTGCCTCCCTGGGGCGCGCCGCGGTGACGGCCGACGCGGGCGGTGACTCCTCCGACACCAGCAGCTCGCCGTCGGCGAGTGCGATACGCAGCACGGTCGTGCCGTCGCTGATCGACCACACGGGTTCGGAGCCCCGGACGGTGACGGTCGTGCCGGCCGGCTGCCGTCCGTGGCCCCCGAGCATGGACCGCAGCTCCTGGTCGTAGCTGAGCGAGGTGAGTTCGGCGAGCAGGGCCGGGGTCGCCGCCTGCCGGAAGACAACGGCCGCGGCGTGCGCGACGCGGTGCGTCAGCGGACCGTGGGCGAGCGTGGGGCGGTAGCGCGCCGGTACGGGGCCGGCCGGGGTTCCCGTGCCCGGCCGGCCGATGCCGACCAGGTGGGGCGGGGGAACCGCACCGAGCGGCTCGGGCTCCTTCCCCTTGTCGGGGACGGTCTGCCCGTGGTCCGCGAGGACGATGTTGCCCCACGCACGCGCGGTCTCCAGGGCGCCTTCGGTGACGCCGAGACAGAGCGGGAACGGCAGGGCGTCCTCCTCGTGCCAGGCGATCTCGGTCACCGCGAGCGGGTCCGCCGACGGCTGTGGCTCGAAGAGGCCCCCGGCGGGGTCCTCGGAGCCGCGGACATCGACGAGACGGACGGCCCAGCGCCGTGTCGGGTCGGCGTCGACAGCCTCGCCCGTGGTGGGGGAGACGGTCTCGGCCAGTACGAGGACGTCACCGGCCCGCAGCTGCGGGTGGTCGCCGCGCAGGGTCGCCGACGTGGCCCCCTCGGGCAGACAACAGCCGAGGTCCCCCCAGGTGTGGAAGCGCATCTCGGCCAGATCGCGGTGCAGGATCGCGGAGTGCACCGTCTCGAAGACGACGGGTTTCGCCGCCATCGCCGCGAGGTGGCCCTTGGAGCCCGGCGTCAGCCGGGCCTCCGTGCGCGGGACCGTGGTCAGCAGCGGGGTGCCCGCCGGCAGCGTGACGGCGTCGTCCCCCCGGACGTCGATCCGCACCCAGACGCGGGCGTTGCACCCCTCGTGCACCCGGTGGTCGACGAGCCTGGCGTGCCGGCGCAGGGAGATCCGGCTGCGGGCCGTGCCCAGGTACCCCTCGGTGGCCACGGCATCCTGCCGGTACGACAGTTCGTCGGCCGCGTACGCCAGGAGCTCCACGAGCGCCGTTCCGACATCGGCCGGGTTGCGCTCCGTCCAGGTGGGCGCGAGCAGCGACATCCGGTCCAGCATCAGCCGCCGGAAGCCCTGGTAGTCCTTGGCGAGGTAGTCGATCGCGGGGGTGCTCGGCTGATCCGGAGGGCACTCGTCGTCGCGGGCGCAGTCGAAGTCGCTCGGGCACTCCACCTTGAACGCGAACTCGGCCTCGGCCAGCAGCGGGTCGAAGCCGGCCGGGGGGAGGTCCGACTCCGGGCCGGCGACCAGCCGCAGCCGGTACGTGGAGAAGTCGCCGCGGTCCGCGGTGCGGACGACGAGCACATGGTCGGGTTCGTCGACCCCGTCGAGCAGTTCGGGCGGCACCTCCGGGCTGTCGCCCCGCGCGGCCCACTCCACCGCGACCGTGGGGATGCGTTCACCACCGTCGACGACGACGTTGTCCGCGTCGAGTCCGTCGGGAACGGGCCGTACCAGGCGGACGTGCAGCACGCGCTGGCGCAGCTCCGGGGTGGGCGCCGCGGTGTCGAGGACCTCGACGTATTCGATGGCGTTGAGGGAGCTGAGAGGACCGGCCTGCTGGAGCGCCAGCAGACGCCGCGGCTTGGCGCAGGGGAAGCGGGTCATGGGCGGCCGCCGGGCGTGCGGAACGTGGCGACATGACGGGTGCGGGTGCGCAGCACCACGTACGCGACGGTGATGAGAAGGGCCGAGTCGACCGCCTCCACCTCGACCGGTTCGGCGGTCAGGACGTGACCGAGGTGCCGCTCAAGGGCGCTCTGGACGAGGTACTGGGTGGTGGCCGCGGTCTCGGGGCCGCCCGGTTCGAAGACCAGCTGGAGCAGCCCGGCGCCGAAGTCGGGGCGCATCACGCGCTCCCCGGGCGCGGTGAGCAACAGCTGCTCGATCATGTCGCGTACGTGCTCGTCCGGGTCGGTCGTCGCCGTGCGGCCGCTGCCGTCGACGTCGTAGGGGTGATCGATGGTCATGCCGGCTCCCTCATGAGGCGATCGCCCGGGTCTGGACGGTCAGGGGGGTGAGCGGGGTACCGGTCGGCGTGCACACCGACGTGCCGGACTGCAGCACGACGGGCTGTCCGCCGGCGAGCACCCGCACGGCGCCGACGACCCACTGGGCGGTGACGCACGGCGGGGTCGGTGTGCCGGTGAGCCCGCAGGCGGCGACGACGTACGGTGTGGAGAGGGTGACGACGGGCTGCCCGAGCACCGTCACACGCGGGAAGGGCGCGGTGGGCGTGGCCTGCCCGGCATGGGCGCACAGCACGGTGGCACCGAGGTGGAGGATCGGTCCGGGCATCGTCACATCACCGTCAGCGCGCCGAGGTTGATGTCGGTGGTCGGTCCGGTCAGCGAGATCGTCGCGCCCTTGCCGTTGCTGATGACGATGCCGACGTCGCTGACCGAGATCATCGCTCCGGTCGCGGTGGTGATCAGGATGCCTCCCGTGGGCCCCGGCGCGTCGCTGATCACGAGGCCGTTCTTCAGTGTGGTCTGGAGGGTGATGCCGGCGACCCCGGGCGGCACCGTGTGGGACAGCAGGGGGACTTCGGCCGTGCTGCCCCAGAAGCCACCGACCCACACGGGGTGGTCGGTGTCGCCCTGCTCGTACTCGATCCACACGCCGGAGCCGATCGGGGGCACCGTGAAGACGCCGGTGTTGATGCCGGCGAGCGGCAGACAGGGCAGGGCCCACGTGGACGGGATCGACGACACGTCGGGCACCAGGGCCTGGATCCGGCCCCGCCGTTCCGGGTCGATGTTGTTGACGACCGTCCCGCGGTACTTGCCCAGGTAACCGGTGACGGCGGTGGTCCGCGTCTTGGTCATACCGGCACCGCCGGGACGGTCGAGACGACACCGTTGCGGGCGAGGGAGAACGTCTGCGTGTACGCGCCGCGCTTGATGTCGTGCGTGACGCGGGTGACGTAGTAGAGCCCGTCGAAGGCCGGCCCCGCGCCCCGTACGCCCACCAGCCTGCGGGAGCGCAGCACATGGCCGTACTTCGCGACGTCGAGCGTGCCGGAGGCGAACACGGCGTCGGAGTGTTCGGCCGCGTACGCGATGCCCTTCATGACGGCGGCGAGCGGACTGAGTTTGGCGGTGTCGTTCATGTGGTGCAGCTTCGGCGGGAGGGGCGGCACAAGGCCCAGTGGCGGCCTGATCGGGGCGATGTCGGGGATGGGCAGGTTCACCGGGGCCTTGCTCAGGCGTTCCTGGATCGCGACGATGGGAAGTTCCCTCTTCTCCTTGTCGAAGGTGAAGTTGAGGGTCGCGACGTTGTCGTGGGCGCCGTCGAGACCGATGTTCAGCGCGGGCTGAGGCGCTCCGAGGCGGATCTCCGGCCCCCAGTACGCCTTGCTCACCCCCGGCACCGGACCGGGATCGATGTAGAACACATGGCCGACCTCCTTGGCGAGGGCCGTGAGATAGGCGTAGTCGGTGCCCTGCTGGGAGGGGATCCGGTCGAGGGGGATCGGAACGTCCTCCAGCAGGCTCGGGATCACGACCGGCGCGCAACCCAGCGCCGCGTACTTCGACAACAGCACGAGAGCGCGCACCGCGGGCGATATCGCCGGAAAGGGCAGTCCGTCGAAGGGCACCAGGTCCATGACGTACGTGAGGTCCTTCCCCTTCACGTGCAGCACGGACGTCGGACCGGCGGCGGTCATGTCCTGGTGGGTGACCACCCCGTCGACGAGGACTTCGGTGACGCCCCGGACCGTGACCGCGACGACGCAGCGGAACACCGGTACGGAGATGGGGAAGAACGCCTGGACCGGGGAGTCCTTGGAGACCGAGAACGTCAGCTCGAACCCGCTCTGCGCGTCCCCCGAGCCGGACTCCACCTTGAGGCCGGTCAGGGCGTCGAGGACGAACTTCGGCGCGGCCACGGGCACGGCGGGGCCGAGGAAGAGCTGGAGCCGGACCGGGCCGGGAGGCAGGTCACGCATCGCCGGCTCCGGGCACGGCCTCGGGCAGCGTGATCCGCAGCCGACGTCCCGGGGGCAGCGTCATCCGCGCGGGATCGATCACTCCGTTGGCGTCGGCCAGCCGCCACCAGAGCTCCGCGTCGCCCAGGAGACTCGCGGCGACAAGGTCCCGGCGGTCGCCCTCCACGGTCGCGTACTCGTGCAGCAGCGCGAAGCGTTCCACGGGCGGGCAGAGTCTGCGCCGGAAGTACGGGACGGGGGGCGCCGGTTCCTCGCCCGGGCCGGGTGGGCGGACGTGGGCCGTGACGCCGACGGCGGCGTAACGGCTGGTCGGCGGCAGGGAGACCGTGGGCACGGCTCCGGCCGCGAGGAGTGCCTGCAACGGGTCGGGCACTCAGATCACCTCCAGTCCCAGCGCGGACAGGGCAGCCGAACCGGCCCGTGCGGCCAGAGCCTCCTTGTTGCGGAGGTGGCCCATGAACAGCGCGCCGCCGCGGTGGCCGAAGCCGAGGTCGTCGACGGTCAGCACGCGCATCCCGAGGGTGACCTTGGCCCGGATCGGGTTGAGCGCGGTGTCGAACGCCTCTTCGGCGATCGACAGCTCGGTGAGGCGGACGGGGACGACCCGCTGTCTGCTCCACACGAACAGCGTCAGCGGAGTCTCCATCGGCAGGACCTCCAGCACACCCCTGGCGGCCAGCGCGTCGTTGTCCACCAGCGTCCTCGCCCGGGGGTTGACGAGCAGCTCCAGGGCGGCCAGCTGCGGATGGATGCCGAACTCGACCGTGGCGGCGTTCTCGGCGGGGAACTCCAGCCGGTCCGTCGCGTCGATCTCGGCCTCCAGCCGCAGAGTCTCGACGGCGACCCCCTTCAGCCGTAGCGCCTGCCCCACGTCACCGCCCGAGGCCTGCACGGCGACCGTACGGGTGAGGGCGTCCGGGTTGTACTGGAGCGCGATCGTCCGCAGGGTGCGGCCCGAGGTGACGTCGACCTCGACGATGCCGCCCTTGACGACACGGGGTGAGATCACCGGACACCTCCGACGGCCGCCCAGACGGCCCGGGCGGCCTGCGCCCCCAGCGCGGCGGCACTCGGCGCCGGTGTACGGGAGGTACGGGGGCGCGCCACGGGAAGGGCGCCGCCGGTGAGACCGGCCGGGTCGGCGCCGGCGGCGAGGACGCCCAGGGTCCGCTCGAGACCGGTCACCACGGACGCGGCCTGCCCAGGCGTCAGGCCGCGCAGGACGAGCTCTTCCACGACGATCCGCACCCGCGGCCGACCGGCGGTCATCGCGCACCCCCCGCACCACGGAGGAACTCCCCGAGGGAGAGCGACGGGGTTTCGGCCGCCCCCGCCCCGGAGGAACCAGTGGGCTCGCGGGCACCGACCGCCGGTCCGGCCGGGGGTACGGCGCGGATCTCGACCCTGCCGATGCTGATGGTGACGACGGGTCCGGCGTCCTCCGCGACGGTGAGGGCCGAGGATTCGACGGCGCGGGAGGCAAGGGTGAGGGGCACCGGCACGGGGCCCGGCAGGGGGACCACGACGGGCACCTGAAGCGGCTCCCGGCGCCGGATCGTCGGCTGCGTGGTCTCGCGCCGGGGCGCCAGGGACCGGCGGTCCGGGCGGGGCCCGGGCTCCACGGATGCGGACGGCGTGACTCCGACGGGTCCGGCGGAGGGCCGCGCGGCCGGTTCGACCCTGGGCGGGGCGGGCGCGGTCGCGCGCGGAACGGCGGCCGGGGTTCCGTGGTGCCGCGTGGTGCTCTGCCGCTCGAAGGACACGTCGATGTCGTGCCGTGCCTTCCGTGGGGCGACGGGATCGGCGGGGGGCGTCACGGCGGGTACGGCACCGCGCGCGGGCCGCACGAGAGGCGCCGGGGGCATAGGCGTCACGGTCACGGTCCTTTCCTCCTGTCGTCTCTTCCCGGTCTCCCGGTCGTGGCTGCCGGTGCCCTGAGCCGGGGCCGCGCTCTCGTCCGGTGCGCCATCGGCGGTGTCCTCCCGGCCCGATGACTTCGGGCGGTCGAAGGGGATCCGCTCCAGGGCGGAACGGGACGGCAGCAGCGGCCGCGTGGACGGGTACCGGGTGGGTCCGTACGCGCGGGCGGCGAGCCTGCGCAGCAGATCGGTCATGGCAGTTCCCCCGTGACGATGCGGAGATAGGCGGCTCGGCGTGGCTCGCTCAACGCCAGGACGTCGCTCTCGGACCAGCCGTACGAACGGGCGAGCGCGTCGATGTCGAGCAGGAGGTGCCGAGCCCGGGACTCGACCTCGGCCCAGACGAACGCGGCGGCGTCGAAGCCGGCGGTGAACTCCGACCCGCAGTCGGGACAGCGGAGGTCGACGAGCACATCGGCCAGCGGGTCCGCGGTGGACATCGCCTCGGACAGCGCCTCGCGGACCGCTTCCGGCAGATCGGCGGCGGTCACCGGAGCCGTGCCCTCCTCATGGCGTACGCGCAGCACGCATCGGTCGAGCAGCAGCGCGGCGCCCCGGTCCGGGTCCGCCGCCCCGGGCTGCTCGGCGACCGCGAGGAGATCTCCGTAGGAGGGAGAGCGCCAGGTCACCTCGTGCCCGCCGTGGAGGAGGGGCGGCGGGGAGTCGACGACCTTGTCCTCCAGAGCGAGCAGCGGGCCGGTCGCCGCCTGGAACTCCACGGCCTGTCCGCAGTCGGGGCAGGTGACCACGGCGGACATCTCAGGGCCGGCCAGCGCGGTCCGCAGCCGCAGCAGCAGCGCCGTGACCCGCCCGACGGGCCGGTCGGCGAGCTCGGCGGAGCCGATGCCGCCGTCCACCGCGGCCGCCAGGGCGAGGGCCCGCCCGTCCGGTGACGCGTCCTGGCACTCGTCCCACAGCCGCAGCACCTCTCCCGCCGGAAGTACGCGCACGTCCCCTCCTACGGTTCGACGAACGACGGCTCCGGCGGCTCGACCACGTCGAGGTCGCGCTCCCAGCCCTCGTTCTCGAGCTTCAGGGTCTGGATGGCCACGGCGTTGGCGTTGGCGTCGAGTTCGGGCAGGGACTGGAACTCGGACACCCAGGCGCGGAACACCTTGTAGGCGAGCACCAGTTGCCCCGCCTCGTTGTACAGCTCGATGATCAGGTCCTTGCGGAAGTCCTTCAGGGAGACCTCCGCGCCGAGCCCCGAGCCGAAGTTCCAGACCTTGTTGGCCCACTGCTCGAACTCGACGTCGTGGGTGACACCGCGGGTGAGGGTGATCGCCTCGTATTTCGTGCGGCCGGGTGACTTGCGGGCGGTGGACGGGTCGGCGCCGTCGCGGTGCTCGACGACCTCGGTGGTGCGCTTGAGAGCGCTCACCTTGCTCACACCGGCCACGTAGCGACCGTCCCATTTCACCCGGAACTTGAAGTTCTTGTACGGGTCGAAGCGCTGGGCGTTGACGCTGAACTGTGCCATGGGATCGCCTCCTAGGCGGGGATCTGGCCGGCGATCTGCTGCAGCCGGAGGACGACGAACTCGGCGGGCTTGAGGGGCGCGAATCCGACGAGGATGTTGACGACGCCGAGGTTGATGTCGGTCTGCGTGGTCGTCGTCGCGTCGCACTTCACGAAGTACGCGTCCCGTGGGGTCTTGCCCTGGAACGCGCCCTGCCGGAAGAGGTTGTTGAGGAACGCTCCGATGTTGAGCCGGAGTTGTGCCCACAGCGGCTCGTCGTTCGGTTCGAACACCGCCCACTGGATGCCCCGGAAGAGGCTCTCCTCGATGAACAGGGCGGTGCGGCGTACCGGCAGGTACTTCCACTCCGAGGCGATCCGGTCCGAGCCGTTGCGCGTGCGGGCACCCCAGACCACGTGCCCGGCGCCGGGCGCCACCCGGAGGCAGTTCACTCCGACCGGGTTGAGCCGCCCGATCTCGCCTTCGGTCAGCGGCAGTGCCAGCTCGGTGACACCCCCCAGGGTGGCGTCGAGACCGGCCGGGGCCTTCCACACTCCTCGGTTCGCGTCGGTGCGGGCGATGGCCCCGGCGACGGCTCCGGACGGCGCGAAGCGCATGACCTGGTTGTCGCGGAGCGGATCCGGCTGCCGTACGTGGGGGAAGTACACCGCGGCGTTCCTGCTGCTGGTGAACGTGCCGTCCGCGGCGGCCTTCGCCGCGTCCACCGTCGCCCACGACCGGGGCGGGTCGAGGATCACGACGGCGCGCCGATCCGTGGCGTACCGGATGGCCTCCGTGACGACCACGGACTCGACATCGCGGTCGCCCAGGTCGCCGGTGCCCGAGTAGGGCGGGATGACGAGCAGGTTGAACAGGTCGGCGTGCTCCAGGGCGTAGAGGCCCCTCTTGTCCGCCTGGAAGTTCGCGCCGGTGGTGATGTCCACCGCGGTGATCGCCGGATCGCCGTCGTTGCCCCCGTCGGGGGCCTTGTCCTCGACCGAGGCAGAGGACTGCGGCTGGGTGGGGAGCGCTCCGTCGACCCGGACCAGCGTGGATTCCGCCGCGAGGACGATGTCCACGCGGCGGGCGGCGTCCGTGGCGAAGGAGACGTTGCGGAAGACCTCCACCGTCCCGGTCGCCGTGTCGGTGACCGTCAGGTTGAACAGCGTCGGGTCCTGTGTGCCGTCGGCGTTCGGCCTGACGTCCTTGTCGACCTTCGCCTCCAGCTCCGAGCCCCACGCGCCGGGCGAGGCCGCCTTGAGCCCCAGCCGGCTGTCGTCCGCGCCGAGCGCGAGGGTGGCGGTGTCGCTGGTGGCACCGGCGTGGACGCGTACGACGAGGGCGGTGCCGCCGCCCTGCTGGAAGAAGTCGCGCACGGAGTAGCCGAGATGGCTCTCCTGCCAGAGGCCGCCGAAGGCACGCTCGAAGTCGGCGAACGAGTTCAGGGTCACGGGCTTGTGGAGCGGGCCGCGCAGGGCGCGGCCGATGAACGCGGTGACCGAGGTGGGGACACCGGTGATCGTGCGTACGCCGCTCGACAGCTCTTCCACGTACACGCCGGGGTATGACAATTGCACCGGCATCTGCTTTCCCTCCGCCAGGTCGTCTCTTGCTCCTGTGGTCTATCCCGTCGCTGTCACCGTGGCGTCACTTGTCCATCACGGGCGGCGACGCCGGGACCGGGATGCCACCGCGGGTGAGCGCGGTCAGCTGGGCGGAGGGCGGCAGTCCCAGCTCGTCGGCGAGCAGTCTGCGGAACCATTCGTAGTGCCGTACGGCGTCGACGGCGTTTCCCTCCGACAGGTGCACGGCGATGACCGCTCTGGTGGCGCTCTCCCGGAGAGGTTCGAGACGTACGGCCTCGAAGGCCAGTTCCAGGGCCCCCGCGTGGCGGCCCTGCGCGGTCATCCGGTAGGCGCCCGCCTCCAGGGCGTGCAGCCGGAGTTGGCGTGTGCGCTCCTGTTCGAGCAGCACCCAGTCGTCGTACCACCCCGGCAGCAGTTCACCGTTGAGCAGCCAGGTGTATCCGTCCTCGTCCACGGGGGGCGGCCGGTGCGCGGCGGGCGGTCGCAGCATGCACCTGATGCGGTCGGTGAACTCCCGGTTGTCGACGGCCGTGTCCTGCGCCAGGCCGACCCGCGTTCCCTGGGCGACCACCAGACCGGGAACGGCCCGGTTCACCCTCCACACGGCGGTCCGCAGACTGGCCTGTGACTTCTCTTCGGGAGTCTCCGGCCACAGGGCGGCCGCGGCCGCCGTCCGATTGGCGCCGGTCCTCAAGGCGAGATAGGCGACGAGCCGCTGGCCGCTCGGCGGCAGCGCGACATCGCGGGCGCTGCGCTGCACAGCGAATCCGTCGAGCAGCCGGACCGCGACTTCGGACGTGGCAGCCCCGCTTGGTGCGGACATGAAGTTCCTTACGCAGGGTGACGATCGAGTGGTCCGATCGCAGAAGGTAGCCGAGAGACGGTGGTGGCGATCGGGCGTGACGGCCGGCCAGAAGTCGCCGGGCACGGACGTGTGCGGGCATGGCACGCCCTCGAGTGCTCAGGACCCTTCGTCCACGTGTCGACGTACCGGGTGAAGAACTTCGGTGGGCCGGATTGACGTCCCCCGAACCGACCCGGGGCGACCCGCCGGGGACGGCGTGGCCGCGCGGTGAGTCCCCCTGTCCATCGACGCCCGTGAACCTCGTCGTGCCCCACCGGCGTGGGTGCGAAGCGGATGGCGGCCCAGCGCGCCCCCGAAGCGGCTTCGCTCTCCCCGGCCTCACCCTGTTCATGGCGGCGTTTTCGCTGGTGAGGTCATGTGACGGTCCTCGTCGAGGAGTACGGGGTCGTCGGAGAGGTCTCGGCCATCCGTCCATGGGTCTCCCCCCAGACCTGGGTGTCGCTCCGCCGGGATGGCCGCCAACCGGTCGGACGCGCGCCTCTAACGGGTGAGGTGAGGGCCCCGTTGCCCTTTCCCCGGCCTGCGGTGTCCGAGGATCGCAGGCGGTCGGTGGACGGCCCTTCCAGGGCCGTTCCATCCACTGCAACCCGGAGGGTCCGTCCCATGCGCGTCCTGCTCGTCGCCAGCAGCTTCAACAGCCTCACCCAGCGCGTCCAGGTCGAGCTGGGCGACCGCGGGCACACCGTTCCCGTCGAGGTCACCCCCGACGGGGCCGCCGTGCGCGAGGCCGTGGCGCGCCATGCGCCCGACCTGGTCGTGGCCCCCCTGCTGAAGGCTGTCGTGCCCCGTGATGTGTGGACGGCGCACCGTTGTCTCATCGTGCACCCGGGGCCCGTGGGCGACCGCGGCCCGTCCTCGCTCGACCACGCGATCCACGACGGGGTCGAGGAGTGGGGCGTCACCGTCCTCCAGGCCGACGAGGAGATGGACGCGGGGGACGTCTGGGCGACCGCCGCCTTCCGCGTCCCGGAGGTCGGCAAGAGCGATCTGTACCGCAACGAGCTGTCCGACGCCGCCGTGGCCGCCGTACTGCTCGCCGTCGAGAGGGTCGCCGCCGGGGCGACACCGCGCCCGCAGACCGGAGAGATCCGCGCCCGTCCCGCACTCCGCCAGGAGGAGCGTCGGATCTCGTGGGGCGAGGACACCACCGAGACCGTGCTGCGCACCCTGCGGGCCGCCGACTCGCAGCCCGGTGTGCGGGACCGGCTGCTCGGCGCCGAGTGGTTCCTGCACGGCGGTCACGCGGAGGACGGTCTGCACGGTCGGCCCGGTGCCCTGCTTGCGACCCGGGCGGGCGCGGTCTGCCGTGCCACCGTGGACGGGGCGGTCTGGATCCCCGAGCTCCGTGCCCGCACCGGCCGTGGCGGGCCGCGTGCCTGCAAGCTCCCCGCCACCCTGGCCCTCGCCGGCCGGCTGCCGGAGCTCCCCGAACTGCCGGCGCCCGCCGACCCGGCACCGGGCCGCAGGACCTGGTCCGACATCCGCTACCGCGAGCAGGGACCGGTCGGCGTTCTGTCCTTCGCGTTCCCCGGCGGGGCGATGAGCACCGACCAGTGTCGCCGCCTGCTGGAGGCGTACGAGACCGCCCGCGGGCGTCCCACTTCCGTCCTGGTACTCGGCGGGCAGCGCGACTTCTTCTCCAACGGCATCCATCTGAACGTCATCGAGGCCTCCGCCGACCCCGCCGCAGAGTCCTGGGCCAACATCAATGCCATGAACGACCTGGTCGAGGCGGTTCTCACCACGACCGACCGGCTGGTCGTGAGCGCGATCGGCGGCAACGCCGCCGCCGGCGGGGTGATGCTCGCCCTCGCCGCCGACGAGGTCTGGTGCCGTTCGGGGGCGGTGCTCAATCCGCACTACCGTCGCATGGGTCTGTACGGATCGGAGTACTGGACCCGCACCCTGCCCGGAAAGGTGGGCGAGGCCCTGGCCGCGCGCCTCACCGAAGAGGCGCGACCGGTGTCCGCCGCGGCATCGCTCGACATGGGCCTGATCGACCGGGTGGTCGACTGCGGGCCCGGGGAGTTCACCGCCGAGATCACCCGATTGGCCCTTCGCGCGGCATCCCGTAGCGGGCTTCAGCCGCGGATCGCGGCGAAGAAGGCGGAGCACGAGCGCCTGGAGTCCGTCGTTCCCCTTGCGGCCCACCGTGAACAGGAGCTCTCCCGGATGCGGTCGATCTTCGACGATCCCGCCGCGAGCTATCACGCACTGCGTCGGGCCTTCGTCCGGAAGGAGACCCCGGAGCGGAGCTCCCGGACGGCCCGGATGCGGGCGGGGACAGATCGGCCGACTGTTGAGCAAGACCCAGGCCTGACATGAGGCCCTCGCCCCACCCCTCCTCAGGAGGCGACCCATGAGCGCAGCAGAGCCGGCCCCGGTCCAGGACCAGGGTGCCGCACCCGGCAGCGAAGAGAAGCCGATCCACATCCTCTGGATCAACGCGGGTCTGAGCTGCGACGGCGACTCGGTGGCCCTGACCGCCGCCATGCAGCCCAGCATCGAGGAGATCGCCCTCGCGGGGCTGCCCGGGCTGCCCAGGATCGCGGTCCACTGGCCGCTGATCGACTTCGAGTGCGGTCCGGTGGGCGGCGCCGACACGTTCATCGAGTGGTTCTTCAAGGGGGAGCGGGGCGAGATCGACCCGTTCGTGCTGGTCGTCGAGGGGTCCATCCCGAACGAGGCCATCAAGCAGGAGGGCTACTGGAGCGGCTTCGGCGACAACCCGGAGACCGGTCAGCCCATCACGACCAGCGAGTGGATCGACCGGCTGGCACCCAAGGCCCTCGCCGTGGTCGCGATCGGCACCTGCGCCACGTACGGCGGCATCCACGCCATGGCGGGGAACCCGACCGGTGCGATGGGTCTCCCGGACTACCTCGGCTGGGACTGGAAGTCGCATGCCGGCATCCCCATCGTGTGCGTGCCCGGCTGCCCCATCCAGCCGGACAACTTCGCGGAGACGCTGACCTACCTGCTCTATCAGGCGGTCGGCTCCGCGCCCATGATCCCGCTGGACGACAAGCTCCGCCCGACCTGGCTGTTCGGGGCGACCGTGCACGAGGGCTGCGACCGGGCCGGCTACTACGAGCAGGGCCAGTTCGCCTCGACGTACGACTCACCCAAGTGCCTGGTCAAGCTCGGCTGCTGGGGCCCGGTCGTCAAGTGCAACGTCCCCAAGCGCGGCTGGATGAACGGCATCGGCGGCTGTCCGAACGTCGGCGGCATCTGCATCGCGTGCACGATGCCCGGATTCCCGGACAAGTTCATGCCGTTCATGGACGAGCCTCCCGGCGGCAAGGTCTCCAGCACCGCCAGCGGCGTGTACGGCTCCGTGATCCGCCGTCTGCGGACCATCACGGCCAAGACCGTGGACAAGGAGCCGAAGTGGCGGCACACCGGCGAACGCATCACCACCGGCTACCGGCCGCCCTGGTGACCGTGACCGCCCTCGTACCACCTCCACAGGACCCCCCATCCATCCCACTGTTCGCGAAGTCGAAGAGTTGACGAAGGGCACCACAGCAACCATGGCATCTCCGGCGAAGACGACGGGTGACGGCTCCGGCCTTGTGGAGATGGCCTGGGACCCCATCACCCGGATCGTGGGCAGCCTCGGCATCCACACGAAGATCGATTTCAAGCAGAAGCGCGTCGCGGAGTGCTACAGCACGTCCTCCGTCTTCCGCGGCTACAGCGTCTTCATGCGGGGCAAGGACCCCCGCGACGCGCACTTCATCACCAGCCGTATCTGCGGCATCTGCGGTGACAACCACGCGACCTGCTCCGTGTACGCGCAGAACATGGCGTACGGCGTGAAGCCCCCGCACCTCGGTGAGTGGATCATCAACCTCGGCGAGTCCGCGGAGTACATGTTCGACCACAACATCTTCCAGGAGAACCTGGTGGGGGTCGACTACTGCGAGAAGATGGTCCGCGAGACCAACCCCGGCGTCCTGGAACTGGCCGAGCGCACCGAGGCGCCGCACGCCGCCGAGCACGGCTACCGCACGATCGCGGACATCATGCGCTCCCTCAACCCCCTCGAAGGGGAGTTCTACCGAGAGGCGCTCCAGGTCAGCCGCTACACCCGGGAGATGTTCTGTCTCATGGAGGGGCGGCACGTCCACCCCTCCACCCTCTACCCCGGCGGTGTCGGCACAGTCGCGTCCGTGCAGTTGTTCACCGACTACATGAGCCGCCTCATGCGGTACGTGGAGTTCATGAAGCGGGTCGTCCCGCTCCACGACGACCTCTTCGACTTCTTCTACGAGGCACTGCCCGGCTACGAGGAGGTCGGTCGCCGCCGTGTGCTGCTCGGCTGCTGGGGTGCTCTCAACGACCCCGAGCACTGCGACTTCACCTACGCCAACATGAGCGACTGGGGCCGGCGGATGTTCGTCACCCCCGGAGTCGTCGTCGACGGCAAGCTGGTGACCAACGACCTCACCGAGATCAACCTCGGCATCCGCATCCTGCTCGGCAGCTCGTACTACGAGGACTGGGAGGGGCAGGAACAGTTCGTCACCCACGATCCGCTGGGCAACCCGGTCGACCCGCGCCATCCGTGGAACCAGCACACGATCCCTGCCCCGCAGAAGCGGAACTTCGACGACAAGTACAGCTGGGTCATGTCCCCACGCTGGTTCGACGGCAAGGACCACCTGGCACTGGACACCGGGGGCGGCCCCCTCGCGCGCCTGTGGTCCACCGCGCTCTCCGGCCTCGTCGACATCGGCTACATCAAGGCCACCGGGCACAGCGTCGTCATCAACCTCCCCCGGACGATGACCAAGCCGGAGACCACCTTCGAGTGGAAGATCCCGAAGTGGAGCAACGCCCTGGAGCGCAACCGCGCCCGGACCTACTTCCAGGCGTACGCGGCCGCCGTCGCCCTGCACTGCGCCGAGAAGGGCCTGGAGGAGGTCCGCGCCGGACGCACGCAGACGTGGGAGAAGTTCGAAGTGCCGGACGAGTCCATCGGCGTCGGCTTCACCGAGGCCGTACGGGGTGTCCTCTCGCACCACATGGTCATCAGGGACGGCAAGATCGCCAACTACCACCCCTATCCGCCGACGCCGTGGAACGCCTCCACACGGGACACGTTCGGGACCCCCGGCCCGTACGAGGACGCGGTGCAGAACACACCGATCTTCGAGGAGAACACGCCCGAGAACTTCAAGGGCATCGACATCATGCGCGCCGTGCGCAGCTTCGACCCCTGTCTGCCGTGCGGCGTCCACATGTACACGGGCAACGGCAGGACCGTGAAGCAGATGCACGTGCCCACCGGCCTGAGCGGTCTGGCCGGATGAGCACGACCACCGCCGAAGAGGCGGGCCGACGCGTCGAGGAAGTCCTGGACCGACTGGCCGAGAGCGGAGACGCCGCGGCCTGCGCGGCCGCGGAGGAAGTCGTACGCGTCCTCATGGAGTTCTACGGCAGTGGCATCGCCCGCGTGGTCGAGCTCCTCGGAAGTCCCGCCGCCGGGCCGTCCGCCGAGCGGCTGGGCCCGCTGCTCGCGGACGAACTTGTCGCGAGCCTGCTGAATCTGCACGGACTGCATCCCGAGGACGTGCCGACCCGTATCGACCGCTCCCTGTCCGCCCTGTCGCAGCCCGTCGAGAATGCCGGGTTCGACGCGGCGACGGGCGTGCTGCGGCTGCGGGTCACCGCCTCGACCGGCTGCGGCTGCTCCGGCACCCAGGAATCCATCCGGCAGGCGGCCGTGGACGCCCTCGCCTGCTTCGCCCCCGAAGTCACCGGCGTGGAGCTGGAGTCCGGCGCCCCGCGCGAACCGGCACTGCTCCAGATCGGCACCCGTCCGTCCCTCGCGGGCGCGGACGGCCGCTCGTCGGCGGCCCTGTGAACGGGCCGCCGAACGGCGCCGTGCGGCCCCCGCGGCCCACGGGCCTGCGCCGGTTCACCACCCCGCGTCCGCCCCGCGAGGAACGGTGCGAACTGTGTGGGACGGCACTCGCGGCCGGGGCGCGTCACCCGCACCTCGTCGACACGGACAAGCGGGCGCTCGTCTGCGCATGCGGCCCGTGCGCCCAGCTGATGGACCGCTCCGCCGCCTCCCCCGGCCGCTTCCGGACGGTACCCGGCCGTTTCCTGAGCGACCCGGGGCACCGGATCGACGACCAGGCATGGGAGTCGCTGCGGATCCCGGTCTCCGTCGCGTTCTTCTTCCGCAACTCCGCCCTCGACCGCCCGGTGGCGCTCTACCCGAGCCCCGCCGGCGCCACCGAGAGCGAGCTGGAGGAGGACGCCTGGCAGTCCGTCCTCGACGCCACCCGGCTGGCCGTCCACCTCGAACCCGACGTGGAGGCCCTGTTGCTCCGCCGCCACGAGGGCCGCACCGAGTGCTTCCTCGTACCGATCGACCTCTGCTACGAACTGGTGGGCCGCATGCGACTGCATTGGCAGGGATTCGACGGGGGTGCGGAGGCGCGGGCCGACCTCGACGCCCTCTTCACCCACGTACGCGGCCTGGCACGCGAGCCGCAGGAGAGCCGGCCGTGACCGAGTTCTCCTTCGGCTGCACCGACGTCCGCGCCGATCCCTACGCGGCCGGACCCACGCTCGTGTTCCGGCTGAGGATCAGCGCCACCGGCGGCACCCGGGTCCACGCCATGGCCCTGCGCTGCCAGATCCGCATCGAACCGGCCCGACGCGGCTACGACGACCACGAGGCCGCAGCGCTGGGCGACCTCTTCGGCGAACGCTCCCGGTGGGGCAGCAGCCTCAACCCGGTGCAGTTCGCCCAGGCCTCCGTCATGGTGCCCGGCTTCACCGGCGAGGTCGAGACCGACCTCGTCGTGCCGTGCACCTACGACACCGACATCGCCGCGTCCAGGTACTTCCGGGCGCTCTCCGACGGTGACGTGCCGCTGCTCCTGCTCTTCTCCGGCACCGCGTTCACCGGCGCCGGCGGGTTCCACGTCGAGCCCGTTCCCTGGGACAAGGAGGTCTCCCACCGCATGCCCGTGAAGGTGTGGCGCGAGATGATCGACCAGCACTTCCCCGGCTGCGGTTGGATCCGGCTCCCGGGCGACGCGATGGACGCCCTGCTCGCCTACCGCTCACGCCGGGCCCTCCCGTCGTGGGAGGCCACCGTCGAGTCCCTGCTCGAAGAGGCGGGGGAGAGGACAGCATGACCACCGTCGCATTCACCGCCGGCACCGAGGCCCGATTCGCCGTCGCACGGCACGTCGCCGACGCCGTCCTCTTCGAGGGGTACGTCCTCTACCCGTACCGTGCGTCCGCCGCGAAGAACCGGCTCCGCTGGCAGTTCGGGGTCCTGGTCCCGCCGTCCTGGGGCGCCGCCGCCGAGGAGCACGACTTCCAGCTCACCGAGTGCCTCATGGAGCCCAGGACCGGCGCCGAACTCGCCGTGGAGGTCCGATTCCTGCGCGCCCAGCGGCGTGCCGTCGAGGAACTCCGCGGAGACGGGACCTTCGCTCCGACCGGCGAACTCCGCCTGCCCGACCGGGTCCTGGTGGCCTGGGACGAGGGCGTCGAGGAGCGCGTCACCCTCGTCGTCCCCGTCGCCGAACTGCGGGGCGACGGCCTCGCCCTGCCCTTCACCCGCCCCGCCGCCGAGGAGACCGAGGAGGTCACCGACGCCGACGGACGCGTCCTCGGCCGACTCGTACGCCGCCGCGAGGAGATCAGCGGCGCCGTACGGATCTCGGCGGCGGAACTCGACGGCCCGTACCGTGTCGAGCGCCTCTCGGTCACGGTCGAGAACACCAGCTCCTGGACCGCCGAGCCGGACACCGACCGTCACGCGGCGCTGCCGTACTCCCTGGTCGCCACCCACACCCTGCTCCGCCTCGACGGCGGTGCGTTCGTGTCGATGACCGATCCGCCGGAATGGGCCAGGGGCGCCGTCGCCGCCTGCCGCAACCTGCACACCTGGCCCGTACTCGCCGGCGAACCCGGCCGGGACGACCTGATGCTCTCCTCGCCGATCATCCTGGAGGACCATCCGGCCATCGCGCCCGAGAGCCCCGGAGCCCTCTACGACGCGACCGAGATCGACGAGATCCTCGCCCTGCGCACGGCGGCCCTCACCGACGAGGAGAAGCGCGAGGCCAGAGGGACCGACGCCCGCGCGGCGGCGGTGATCGAACTGGCGGACACCATGCCCCCCGAAGTCCTCGAACGTCTGCACGGAGCGGTCCGGAGCCTCCAGAGCGTCACCGGGACCCCGAAGCCGAACGGCAACATCCTCGAACCGGAGACGCCCTGGTGGGACCCGGGCGGCGACACCGGCGTCGATCCGGGCAACGACCATGTCCTCGTCGACGGACGTGCCGTCCGCGCGGGCAGCAGGGTCGTCCTGCGCCCCCGGCTCCGCCGCACGGACGCCCAGGACCTGTTCCTCGACGGGCGCAGCGCCATCGTCGAGGCGGTCCTCCACGACGTCGACGGAGGAGTCCACATCGCGGTCACCGTGGAGGACGACCCGGGCGCCGACATCCGCCGCGAACAGGGCCGGTTCCTCTACTTCCAGCCCGACGAGGTCGAAGCCCTGGAGGACGTGTGAACGACCCGGCGCCCGAGGCCGGAGAGCCCGGTACGGCCCGCACCCTCGTGGCCGGGGTGGGCAACATCTTCCTCGGCGACGACGGCTTCGGCGTGGAGACCCTGCGAAGACTCACCCGCGAGGAACTCCCCGCCTCCGTCGAGCTGGCCGACGTCGGCGTCCGGGGCGTCCACCTCGCCTACGAACTCCTCGACGGCTGGGACACCCTCGTCCTCGTCGACGTCACGGCCCGCGGCGGTGCACCGGGGACGCTCTATCTGATCGACGCCTCGACGGCCGGCGACCGAGCCGACGGTACCGAGCCCGCGCCGCTCGACGGCCACCGGATGACGCCCGACGCCGTCCTCGCCCTGCTCGACACCCTGTGCGCGGGAACGGGAGCCGCGCCGCCACGGCGGATCCTCGTCGTCGGCTGCGAACCGGCCTGCCTCGACGAGGGCATCGGGCTCAGCCCGCAGGTCGCCGCGGCCGTTCCCGAGGCCGTGCGCATGGTGACCGAACTGGTCCGCCAGGAAGTCGTCGTATGAAGACCGAAACGGAGAGCACCATGCACAGGAACGTCCTCGGCGCCGCAGCCGCCGCCCTCGCCGCCCTGGCCGCCCTGGCCGTCGTGGTCGGAGTCCTTCCCGACGTCCGGCGCTACCTGCGCATCAGCAGGATGTGACCCCTCGCCCGCCCGGCGCCCGGCTGAACCGAACGGACGACACATCCGTCCGGTCCGGCGCGCCGGGCGTCGGCCCGTCACCCCCCGTTCTCTAATGGCGCCCGAGACCCACCCCCGCGCCCAGGACGGAGACCGATGCACGAGATGTCCCTCGCGGTCGCCGTCGTCGACCAGGTCGAGACCGCGGCGAAGGCCCGTGGGGTCGTCGGTGTCCGCAGCATCGAACTGGACGTGGGCGAACTGGCCGGCGTCGTCGCCGACGCCCTCGCCTTCTGCTTCGAACTCGCCTGCGCCGGAACCGTCGTCGAGGGCGCCGAGCTGATCACCCGTACCGTCCCGGGCACCGCGCGCTGCGCGGCGTGCGCCGAGGACTGGGCGGTCGGCATGCCGCCCCGGCTGCTCTGCCCCGGCTGCGGCGCCGCAGCCGACGGACTCGTCACCGGCCGCGAACTCCAGATCCGGGAGGTCCGCTGGGCCGACCCGGGGGCGCCGCGCGAGGAACATCGCCAACCGATCACCGAGGAGAGCTGAGCATGTGCCGAGCCGTCGATCTCCAGCGCGCAGTCCTCGCCAAGAACGAGGCCGCGGCACACATCCTGCGCACCGAGCTGAACGCCCGCGGCACCACCGTGATCAACCTGCTCTCCAGCCCCGGCAGCGGTAAGACCGCCCTCCTCGAACGGGAACTGCGCCTCGCCGGCGAACGGGGCGTCAGCGCCGCCGCGCTCACCGCCGACCTCGCCACCGAGAACGACGCCCGCCGCCTTGCCCGCTCGGGCGTCCCCGTCAAGCAGGTGCTCACCGACGGCCTCTGCCATCTGGAGGCCGACATGGTCGCCCGGCACCTGCACGACTGGCTGCCGGAGTCCACCCGGCTGCTGTTCGTCGAGAACGTCGGCAACCTCGTCTGCCCCGCCGGCTACGACCTCGGGGAGTCCCTCCGCGTCGTGCTCGCTTCGGTCACCGAGGGGGAGGACAAGCCGCTCAAGTACCCCACCGCTTTCGGTCTCGCCCAGCTGGTGATCGTCACCAAGACCGACATGGCCGAGGCCGCGGAGTTCGACGAGACGGCGTTCCGCGCCAACGTGCAGCAGGTCAACCCCGGCGTCGAGGTCGTCCTCAGCTCGGTGCGCGACGGCGAGGGAGCCGGCGCGCTCCTCGACCGGGCCCTCGCGACGGCCGAGGGCAACCGTGTCCACACCCCGGTGATGGCCCAGGCCGG
Source organism: Streptomyces zaomyceticus (assembly GCF_014656215.1). Lineage (GTDB taxonomy): Bacteria > Actinomycetota > Actinomycetes > Streptomycetales > Streptomycetaceae > Streptomyces > Streptomyces zaomyceticus. The sequence continues at coordinate 533,666 of NZ_BNBZ01000002.1, forward strand.
CGCGTGACCACGGCACGGCCCGGACCCGCCCCCGCCATGGCCCCGCGGCGCAGCCGTGTGGTCGTCCGCGGTGTCGTGCAGGGCGTGGGCTTCCGGCCCTTCGTCTACGCCCTCGCCACCGGGCTGCGCCTGTCGGGCCACGTCACCAACACGGCGGACGGAGTCGTCGCGGAGGTCGAAGGAGACCCCGCGGACGTCGCGTCCTTCTGCGCCCGCCTCGCGCCCGACGCCCCACCCCTGGCCAGGGTGGAGTCGGTCGAGGCGGCCGAGGTGACCGCGAGCGGCGGCAACGGATTCACGATCGTGCCCTCCCGCCGGGGCGACGCCGTCCGCACCCTCGTCCCACCGGACACCGCCACCTGCGACGACTGCCTCGCGGAGCTCGCAGACCCGGCCGACCGGCGATACCTGCACCCCTTCATCACCTGCACCAACTGCGGCCCGCGGTTCACGATCGTCACGGGACTGCCCTACGACCGGGTCCACACGACCATGGCCGGCTTCCCGATGTGTCCGGACTGTGCCCGGGAGTACGAGGACCCCGCCGACCGGCGCTTCCACGCGCAGCCCGTCGCCTGCCCCCGCTGCGGCCCCCGGCTGCGGCTGGTCACGGCGCCCGGCCGCCCCGCCCCCGACGGTTCCGATCCGACCCTCGACTCCGGCTGGGCCGACCCCGGTCGCGCACCCGGTGCCGACCCGGTCGCCGCCGCGCGCAGGATGCTCGCCTCCGGCGGGATCCTCGCGGTCAAAGGCCTCGGCGGCTATCACCTGGCCTGCGACGCGACGAACCCCGAAGCGGTGGCCGAACTGCGCCGCCGCAAGGCGCGCGGTGACAAACCGTTCGCGATGATGACCGCGGACCTCGCCGACATCGAGCCCCTCGTGCACCTTGGCACGCTCGAACGCGAACTCCTCACCAGCGGCGCCCGCCCCGTCGTCCTGCTGCGCCGTCGCGACGACGCCCGCCCGCGCCACGGGGCCGCGCCGGCGCGGGCGGTGGCGCCGGGCAGCCCGGACCTCGGCTTCATGCTCCCGTACACCCCCGTGCACCATCTCCTTCTCGGCCTCGGCGGGGCGGACGGGCAAGGGCCCCGGCTCCTCGTGATGACCAGCGGCAATCTCGCGGGCGAGCCCATCGTCACGGACGACGGGGAGGCACTGACCAGACTCACCGGCCTGGCGGACGCCTGGCTCCTGCACGACCGGCCGATCCATGTCCCCTGCGACGACTCCGTCGTCCGCGTCTGCGACGGCGAGCAGCTGACGCTGCGCCGCTCCCGGGGCTATGCGCCGCTGCCGGTCGCGCTGCCCGTGGAGGTCGCCCCCGCCCTCGCCGTCGGAGGCGACCTGAAGAACACCTTCTGCCTCGGCGACGGACGCCAGGCCTGGCTCTCCGCCCACATCGGCGACATGGACGACCTCGCCACCCAGCTCGCCCTCGCCGCCGCCGAACGGCAGCTGGAGTCCGTCACGGGGGTACGCCCCGAACTGATCGCCGCCGACCGCCACCCCGCCTACCGGTCCACTCGCTGGGCCCGCGCACACGCTTCGGGACGGCCCGTCGTCCCCGTGCAGCATCACCACGCGCACGTCGCGGCGGCCATGGCCGAGAACGGCCTCGACGGCACGGATCCCGTGATCGGCGTCGCCTTCGACGGCACCGGCTACGGTCTCGACGGCGCCGTGTGGGGCGGTGAGTTCCTGCTCGCGAACTACGCCGGGTTCGAGCGGTTCGCCCACCTCTCCTACGTACCCCTGCCGGGTGGCGACGCGGCCGTACGACGGCCCTACCGCATGGCGCTGGCCCATCTGCGGGCCGCGGGCCTTGACGTCGACCGCGCGCTGCCCTGCGCACGAGCCTGCGAGCCCGAAGAACTGCCTCTGCTGGAAAGACAGTTGGAGCGCGAGCTGAACTGCGTTCCCACGTCGAGCATGGGGCGCCTGTTCGACGCCGTCTCCTCCCTCGCGGGAATCTGCCACCACGCGGGATACGAGGCGCAGGCCGCGATCGAGCTGGAGGCCGCGGCTCTGCGCGCACCCGGCGTGGCGGAGGACGACCGCTATGTCTTCCGGCTCGGCTCGCCGCAGTCCGGCGCCCCGCTCACCGCAGACCCCGGGCTCCTCCTGACGGCCGTGGTCGCCGACGTGCTGGACGGGACCCCGGCAGACGTCGTCGCGGCGCGGTTCCACCACGCCGTGGCCCGACTGGTGCGCACGGTCTGCGCCGCCGCCCGCGGCGAGACCGGCACGGAGAGCGTCGCCCTGACCGGGGGAGTGTTCGCCAACACGCTGCTCTCCTCGGCCTGTGCCGAAGGACTGCGGGAGGACGGCTTCACCGTGCTGCGCCACCGCCTGATCCCGCCGAACGACGGCGGTCTGGCCCTCGGCCAACTCGTCGTGGCCGCCCGGACGACGAACCGATCCCCCGCGACGCCGCGACGAGAGCGACAGTGAGGAGACACCCATGTGCCTGGCGGTACCCGGAAGAGTGCTGGACGTCGAGGACCGGGACGGCACCCGGATGGCCACGGTCGACTTCGGAGGTGTGGTCAAGGAGGTGTGCCTGGAGTACCTGCCGGACCTGAAACCCGGCGAGTACGCCATCGTGCACGTGGGATTCGCCCTCCAGAAACTCGACGAGGACTCGGCCAAACGGACGCTGGAGCTGTTCGAGACCCTCGGCCTGCTCCAGGAGGAGTTCGGAGACCCGTGGGAGGCCGCCGAGGCCGCGGTGAGCGAGTGGCAGACGCAGGACGACGTCCCCGGAGAGGTACGCCCGTGAAGTACATCGACGAGTTCCAGAACCCTGACCTGGCACGTCGGCTGCTCGACGACATCCGGGCGACGGTGACCCGCCCCTGGGCCCTGATGGAGGTGTGCGGCGGACAGACCCACAGCATCATCCGGCACGGCATCGACCAGCTCCTGCCACCCGAGATCGAGCTGATCCACGGCCCGGGCTGTCCGGTCTGCGTCACTCCGCTGGAGATGATCGACAAGGCCCTGGAGATCGCCTCCCGGCCGGGGGTGGTCTTCTGCTCGTTCGGCGACATGCTTCGCGTCCCCGGCACGGGCCGCGACCTGTTCCAGGTCCGTGGACAGGGCGGCGACGTCAGGGTGGTCTACTCCCCGCTGGACGCGTTGCGGATCGCCGAGCAGAACCCGGACCGGGAGGTGGTCTTCTTCGGCATCGGATTCGAGACCACGGCGCCCCCCAACGCGATGACGGTCCATCAGGCGCGCAAGCGGAACATCCGAAACTTCAGTCTCCTCGTGTCCCACGTCCGGGTCCCCCCGGCGATCGACGCGATCATGCGGTCCCCCGACTGCCGCGTCCAGGGTTTCCTCGCGGCCGGCCACGTCTGCAGCGTGATGGGCACGGCCGAGTACCCCGAGCTCGCACAACGCCACCAGGTGCCGATCGTGGTCACCGGTTTCGAGCCGCTGGACATCCTGGAAGGCGTGCGCAGGACCGTGCTCCAGCTGGAACGGGGCGAGCACACGGTCGAGAACGCCTATCAGCGCGCCGTGACGGCCGAGGGCAATCCGGCGGCGCAGGCGATGCTGAGCGATGTCTTCGAGATCACCGACCGGGCCTGGCGCGGCATCGGTGTCATCCCGGACAGCGGCTGGCGCCTGTCCGATCGCTACCGTGAGCACGACGCCGAGCACCGCTTCTCCGTCGAGGGCATCGACACCCGCGAGCCCGCCGAGTGCCGCAGCGGCGAAGTCCTCCAGGGCCTGCTGAAACCGAACGAGTGCGAGGCGTTCGGCACCACCTGCACACCCCGCTCCCCGCTCGGCGCCACGATGGTGTCCAGCGAGGGCGCCTGCGCCGCGTACTACCTCTACCGGCGGCTCGACGCGGGAACCCCGGGGCAGCGGCCCCCCACGGCGGCCGGGGTGGCCGCCTCCGAAACCCCGTCTCCGGCCACCGTTTCCTTGGAGGGCAGCTCCCTTGCCTGACACCGTCAGCACCACGCCGGCGGTCGACGCCGCACAACCCGCACCCGACATGCTCGGCTGGACCTGCCCGGCGCCCCTGCGCGACCCATCACGCATCGTCATGGGCCACGGGGGCGGAGGCGTACTGTCCGCCGAGCTGATCGAGCACATCTTCGCGCCCGCCTACGGCGGCCCGGCCCTCGCACACACCTCCGACGCGGCCGAGATCCGCGTCGGCGGCGCCCGTCTGGCGTTCTCCACGGACTCCTTCGTGGTGCGCCCCCTGTTCTTCCCCGGCGGCAGCATCGGCGACCTCGCCGTCAACGGCACCGTGAACGACCTCGCCATGAGCGGCGCCCGGGCAAGCCACCTCTCCTGCGGGTTCATCCTGGAGGAAGGCGTCGAGACCCATGTGGTCGCCCGCGTCGCCCAGGCCCTCGGCGCGGCGGCGCGCGTGGCAGGCGTCCAGGTCGTCACCGGTGACACCAAGGTGGTGGAGGCCGGCCACGGCGACGGCATCTACATCAACACCTCGGGGGTGGGGCTGATCCCCGACGGAGTCGACCTGCGGCCGCAACGGGTGGTGCCCGGGGACGTGGTGATCGTGAGCGGCCCGATCGGTATGCACGGCGTGGCGATCATGAGCGTGCGGGAGGGCCTCGAATTCGGTGTCGAGATCACCAGCGACTGCGCGCCTCTCGGCGGCCTCGTCGATGCGATGCTCGCCGTCACGCGGGACCTGCACGTGCTGCGCGACCCCACGCGCGGGGGCCTGGCCGCCTCACTGAACGAGATCGCGGCGGCTTCGGGCACGGGTGTCGTCATCCAGGAGCGGGCCGTTCCGGTCCCCGAAGCGGTCGCCAACGCCTGCGCGGTCCTCGGACTCGACCCCATGTACGTGGCGAACGAGGGGAAGCTCGTGGCCTTCGTCCCGCGAGAGCACGCGGACGCCGTACTCGCCGCGATGCGCGCCCACCCGTCGGGTACCGAGGCAGCGGTGATCGGCGAGGCGGTCGAAACGCATCCGGGCATGGTGGTGGCTCGTACCGGACTCGGTGGCACCCGCGTCGTGGACATGCCGCTCGGAGAGCAGCTGCCGCGGATCTGCTGAGCTCAGGCCCGGCGGCCGTGTCGCTCACGGGAGGTGTCGAGGGTCCACGTGTGGGTGCAGTTCGGGCACTGCAGGTGGACCCGGGGTCCGTTGTTCCCGATCAGATAGCGCCAGTGGCTGCGGCAGTTTCGGCGCTCAAGACAGGTCCCGCAGTCGCGGGCGTCGTCGCAGCCGGGGCACGCGACCCACGCCCGCCGAGCCGGGTCGGCGTGCGGATCAAGCGGAAGACGCACGGCCCGGCACCTCTCCGGGCAGCACACCGGCAGCGACCAGCATCGCGTGCACCCGCTGCTGCTCCTCGTCCAGCCCCGAGTACAGCAGGGCGTGCGCCGCCTCCTCCTCGCGCAGAACGGCCACGGGATCCCAGTCGGGCCCGAGGGCTGCCACGACTTCGGCACGCCGACGTGCCTCCTCGACGGTGAGGTCGATACTGAAGTCGATCAAGGCGGAACGGGGGTCGAGGCCGTGGTTCATGGCGGGAGCCTTCGGGATGAATCGAACACGTACGCCGCCACGTCTATCAGAGGGGGCACTGCGTACGGAAGCGCCGGACCCGCCTTCCACGCCCGCTGTGGCGTACGTCATCCCGAAACATGCAGATGCGCTGCTTGCTCGAGGGCGCAGGACACCTTGTGCGATGACCGGCCCGGCAAGGGGGTGCCTGTCGGACGAGTGCTGAGTCGTGAGGACCGTAGCCGAGGGGGAACACCATCCGCCCCGCCCCTTCCGTGCGAATTCCTCCATGCACGCCGGGCGCGCGCCGGAGCCGGACCGTCCCGCCGCCGGCCTGAGCCGGTCCGTCCCGGGTGGTCACGCAGGCCGCCCGGTGACCGAGCCGCCGAAGGCGACCACGACCACCGGGCGGAGCCGCCCGGTTCCCGGACGGTGTCGACGCGCGCCGCTCAGCAGTTCCGGATGGACCACACGGGCGTCCAGTCGTACGTGAAGGGCGTGGGCTCCGGCAGGACGACGTCCAGCACCTGGCCGTTCTGGCCGTAGAAGAACGCGGCGGCGCCGACCTGGTTGTTCACCACCTGGCCCACGCCGTTCCAGTGGGACAGGGAGTACTGGTGGCACCGGTAGAGGAAGAAGACCTTGTACTTGCCCACCACCGGGTCCCAGACCCCGGTGCAGAGATTCCCCGACGCGCAGGTGACGGGGCTGCCCGACGTCGTGTGCACGTAGTCCGCCCAGGGCGAGACCGTCGGCGACACGGCGGCCACGGCACGCGAGGACGGCCCCTCGCCCCGGGGCGCCGGCGGCATGACCATGGTGTGGCCTCCGCGCTCGCGAGGCCCGTCCGAGGACGCCGCCTGGGCCGGGCCCGCCGCGAAGACGGACACCAGCACCCACAGGAAGGCACCGACCACACCGAGGGTGGAACGCCAGGTACGCGACATCGTCACTCCTTCTCCGGGAATCCCCGGTTCACTTCGGATTCGTGCACAGCGGTACGTCCGGCAGCTGGTTGTCCGGATGGCTGATGTAGATGTTGGTGACGTAGCCCCCGTACTGCGGCAGATACGCCCACCAGTCGTTGGTGTACGGCGGGACGGAGACGGGCTGCCCCTTCTTCTGGCAGCCCACCAGCACCTCCACGCCGGCCGGGAGCCGGGTCACCAGGTTGTCCCCGACGACCGGTTCCGTCCGGACGGCGACGTCCTGACCCCATGTCCCGTACCACTTCCCCTTCGGCGCCGTTCCGCCGGGAACGTTCAGGGAACGGGTCAGCCGGCCGAGGTCGGTGTACGCCTTCCCGTACGACGTGCCATCCGGGTGCAGGGTGAGGACGGCCACGATCGAACGGTCACCGGCCCCGACGGTGCCGGTCGTGTGCAGCGCCGGTCGGCTCAGGTCGACGCTCGCGTCGCCCGCGCCGGCGGACGCGGGGGCCGAGGCGTCGATGCCACGAGCCGCAGTGGTACCTACGGGGCCGCAGTTCCCCTTCGCGTACCTCCCCGACCAGCCCTGCTTCACGGCCCACGGGCGGTCGAACGCGGCGGCGATGCCGAAATGCTGGTCGAAGGAGTCCGACGCGCACCGGGTCGACTGGCGCAGACGCTCCATGACGAAGTCACGAACCGGCGCGGGAGCGGACTCCAGGATGTGTCGGTAGGTCTTCACGGTGTCGCGGGCCGACATGGCCGTGTAGCCCCAGTACCCCTCGTAGCCCGCCGGTGGGGGAGCGGTGTCGGCGAGCCCGAGCCGCGTGACCATGCGCTCGACGATCGCCGACCCGCCGTAGGTGGACCAGTAGTGGCCGGCGGCGGCGTCCTGACTGCTGCGGAGCATGGCGTCCAGCCGGGTGCGGTCGGCGGTCGGGATGCTGTCGGGGCTGCGGTTCCACAGGAAGTCGAGGGCGATCAGGAGCTTGACGACCGACGCGGACCGGAACGTGGCGGCCGGGGCGAGCTGTTCGGTGAACGTCCCGGTCTGCCGGTCGAACACGGCCACGCCCGCCGTGACCCCGGCGGGCACCTGGGGGCTCGCGGGCGCGACCGACACGGAGCCACCCGTCGGTTCGGTCGCGGCTGCGACGGAGTGCGGGAGCGCCGCGCCGGTGAAGGAGAGGGAGAGGAAGGCCGCGGTCGCGGCGAGCAGGCGCCGAGGCGTACGGCGAGCGGTGGTGCTGGAGTGTCCGGCGATACGGAGCATGGTGTGAGGGGTCCTCGCTTGGTGTGAGAGCGGGCTGCCCGGGTCTCGGAAAGGGTCGGCGGACGAGGGCGGCGGGACCGCGGTGCGGAGCCCCTGGCGGGATGCGAGGGGCTCCACCGGAGCGGGCCGGGCGGACGACTCCCCGAGGCCTACGGGATGTTGCACTCCGTCATGCCGGGCCAGGGATCGGTCGACGTCCACACGTCGGCGGCGGGAATGAAGCCCCACCCGTGATTGCGCTCGCGACCGGGAGCGATGCGGTCGCCCATGGTGTAGTACCAGATGTTGTTGCCGCCGCTGTGCGCGGCGCCTCTGCCCCAGCACACGAACCAGCTCGTCGACGTGTCGATCCAGCCGATCGCCGAGCAGGCGGAGATGAAGCTGGCGCAGCCGTACAGCGGGGCGCCGGCACGATTGCCGCACACCCAGTCACGCGTCCAGGTGCGCCCCGTGTACGCGTCGTAGTGGCTGACGTTGCGGGCGGTGCACGACGCCTGGGCCGCGAGGGGCGCGGCCTCGGCCGTGGGCGGCGCGCTCCGCACCGCGCGGGTGGTCGTGCCGGCCTGCGGCGACGACGCCTGAACGGCGCCGGCGCTGAACAGCACGGCCAGGAGGGCGGCGAGCATCGCCACCGCTCGTCTCACAGACATGTTTCGGCCCCCGTTGTCGAGAAAGCAATGGTCGGACGGCCCTGCGGAACCGAGGAGGTTTCACGGGGCGTCGCTTGAGAGCCGAGCCTTCCACTCGCACTCTGTTCATGTCATCGCTTATGGCCATGCGACATGAAAGACGATCGATAAGGGATTCATCATGGTTACTGGCGAAACGGCCGCTGGAGGCGCCGCGTCGACGGGCCCCGACCCGCGGACACCGAGCGCCCATCAACTCCGGCTGTTCGTCGCCCTCGCGGAGGAACTCCACTTCTCGCGCGCCGCCGCCCGGCTGTTCATCACGCAGTCGGCACTGAGCCAGCAGATCAGAGACCTGGAAAGACGCCTCGGGGTGCGGCTGTTCGACCGTTCGAGCCGGGCCGTGACGCTTACCCCGCAGGGCCGGGTGCTGTTGGCGGACGCGCGCGGCGTGGTGGCGGCCATGGACCGGCTGAGCCGCAGCGCTTCGACCCAGGCGCGCAGGCTCTCCGGACGGCTCGTCGTCGGCACCATCGGCGCGGAAGCGGCGATGCCCTATACACACGCAGTGCTGCGACTGCTCCACGAACGGCACCCGTTGGTCGAGGTCGACGTGCGCAGCCTCCACTTCGCCGACCACTTCGACGCCCTGTTCCGCCATGACATCGACGTTGCCTTCCTCCGTCCACCGGTCCCGCCCGGCGTCGAGGTGCAACACCTGGCCACGGAACCGCGGTTGGCCTGTCTCTCTGCCGACGACCCGCTCGTGGACCGCGACCGGATCACCCTCGCCGAGCTGGCCCGCCACCCGGTGATCGACGTCCCGCCGCAGGTGCCACGGCTCTGGTGGGACTTCTGGGCCGCCGACCCGCGACCCGACGGCACCCCGGTCCGCTACGGACCCGTCGCCTCGGACCTGGAGGGCCTTCTGCATCTCGTGGCCCAGGGCAAGGGCATGTGTTTCCTGCCGGCAGCCGCGCGCGACCTCTTCCCGCGTCCCGGCATCCGCTACGTCGAGGTCACGGACCTGCCCCCGTCGACGGCGGGCCTCGCCTGGCTGAGCGAGAACCGCACGGAACCCCTCATCGAGGCCGTGGTGGCAGCCGCCGGACACGTGGCCTCGGTGCGGGACCGGGGGGCGGTCCGGGGCAGGAGCCAGGCCGAGGACTGACCCCACGTCACAGGTCGCGGCCGGTCTGGACGCGAGGTCCCGGCCGCTGCCCCCGGCGTCCGGCGGTGGGTGGGAGGAACGTCGGGCCCGCGCCCGTCAGCCGCCCAGGATCTCGTCGTTCGGATCGAAGGTGTGGTCGTCGACCGGCAGGTTGTCGAGGACGTCGGAGTGGGCATCGCCGGTGAGCACGGAGAGGATGAACCGGGCACTCGGCACCGGGTGGTGCTCCCACTCCGGACCACGGCCCGCGTTGGCCAGGACGGTCCAGTCCTCGGGGCGCACGTTCTCGCCGGTGAGCCAGTAGAGGTAGGCGCCGGTCCCCTCGATGTACGCGAAGGGGAGCAGCCCCGCGCCGTCGGCCTCCAGCTGCTCGGGAGGGGGCTCGGGACCGATCTCCCACAGCCGGGCCAGTACCTCGGCGCGCTCGGCCTTCATGGCCAGGAGGTCGTAGTCGGGGTCGGCGCAGTCGGGCTCCAGGACCCAGATCGTCTCGTCGAAGACGCCCCCGCCGTAGGTGTCGACGAGATCCTTGAAGTCCTCCGGCAGGGCGCTGCCCAGGCGGGCCTCGACCTCGGGCCAGGCCCGCGGCTGACGCTCCGCCGGCGGCGGGACGATGCGGGTGAGCTGTTCCACGTCAGGGTGCATCAGGGTGTCTCCGGGAGAGGGCTCAGTGCTTGGGGACGTTCAGGATCGTCTGGACGGGCGAGCGGATGGAGAGGCCGTTCTTGAACTCGAGCCGTATGGGCGATCGCGAAGGGGGCCACCCTCGCCCACACCGCGGAGAGCCTGCCCAGCGACCTCCTCGGATGCTCCCTCGTGGCCACGAGGGGGCATCCTCCCGGACACCGCGGCGTCGCCGGGCGGTCGTTCACGCGCTGTCGCCGGTCCGCCCGGACACGCTGTCAACCGCCTCGCTGAAGCCGCTGGAAGAACCCGAGCTTCTTGGGGGAGTAGCGCACCAGCAGGTTCTTCGAGTGCTGGTGGCACGCGCCTCGCATGTCCTCTGACCAGCGGAAGCGGCCACGATTCGACCCGGCTGCAGGCGGCTGGTCCGCGTAGGGCCCGGAGCTTGGTCGGCCTTGCCCCTGGCCCCGAAGAGCGACCGCCAGGCGTGAGCAGTTCGAACCGAGGGACGATGGACGCTGAGCCCCGCCAGGTAGATACAGGATGTGCGAGCGGGGCGGGACGCTGGGCGTCCGAAGTGAACGACGCCGTGCTGACGGCCCTCGTCGCAGCGGGGGCCGCGATCGGCGGCGGAGCACTGAGGGGGTGTTCGCCCTCGCGGCCGCCAAGCGGCAGGCCGCGGCCGTGTGTGCGGCGGGGGAGCGGCAGGCCGTGGCTGTGTGTCCGGCGGGGGAGCGGCAGGCCGCTGCCGCCTGGGAGGCCGGCCGACAACAGGCGGCCGCCGCCTGGGACGCGGGCCAGCTCCAGGCCACGGCCCAGCTCGACGTGTCCCGCCGGACGCTCACGGAACAGGCCGCCGGCTCAGGGGCGGGCATCTCCGACGCCACCAGGCGCCAGCTTGACAGCGCCGGACAGTTCCCATGCCTTGCAGTCGTTGTACGGCTCCTGATCCCTGAGCCGGCTCCGGCGCGGGGATCACGGATTCCGGTGCCCGCCGGGTGGGGCTGCCCGGGTCTCGGCGGTGCCGGGTGGACCCGGTGAGGGCTCGCCCGCCGCGAGGTGCTCCAGGACCTCCGCCAGTTCCTGGCAGGCGCGGCGCACCGACCGGCGGGTCGCACGCTGCTCGGTGATGATGGAGGCGAGAAGCAGGGCGGTCAGGGCGGCGGAGCCGTTGAACGCCTGGAGCTTGGCCATGACCTCGACGTCCGTCAGGTGGAGGAACGCGCCCCGTCCGGAGGTCGCCTCGAAGGTGGCGAGCACGGAGGCGAAGAGCGCGCACAGCATGCTTCCGGCGAGCTGGAAGCGGAGCGCTGCCCAGATCACCAGGGGGACGACGAGGAAGAGCATGCTCATCGGGCTGAGCACGGCCATGGGCATGAGGATCAGGGTCGTCAGCCCCAGAAAGGCCGCCTCTTTCCAGCGCCGTACCCGGAACCGTCCGGCCGGCCCCGCGAGGGCGAGCAGGAGCGGGGCGACGAGCAGCACCCCCATCGTGTCGCCCACCCACCAGGCCAGCCAGACGGGCCAGAACTCGCTCTTGTCCAGGGAGCTCTTCGCCACCTGCAGTCCGACCCCCGCGGTCGCGCTGATCAGCATGGCGCCGAACCCGCCGAGGAAGACCAGGGAGAGTCCGTCCCGCAGCCGCGCCATGTCGAGCCGGAAGCCGGCCCGTCTCAGCAGCAGGAAGGCGCAGAGTGGCGCGACGGTGTTGCTGACCACGGTGACCACTGTGGTGGGCCCCGGAGTGGTGAGGGAGGCGATGACGAGGAAGGAGCCGAGGGCGATCCCGGGCCAGACCCGCGCGCCGAGCAGCAGCAGGGCGGCGACGGCGACGCCGGTGGGAGGCCAGATGGGGGTGACCACCACGCCTTCGACGACGAGGCGGCCCATCAGGCCGAGCCGTCCGGCCGCGTAGTAGCAAACCGCCACGGCCAGCGACATCAGAGCCGCCTCGGTAGAGGACCGGAACTGCCGAGTATCCAACACGTCAGCCATCAGACACCGGCCGGGCCGCCACGACCGGGCAAGGCCCCTGCGTGTCGGGCGCCGCCGTCCGGCACGGGCCCGGACGGGGTTCGAGGACCGGCCCGGCCCGAGGACCGACCGGGCCCGAGGACCGACCGGGCCCGAGGACCGACCGGGCCCGAGGACCGACCGGGCCCGAGGACCGACCCGGCCCGAGGACCGACCGGGCCCGAGGCGAGCCCCTCCCCTCACTCCTCGGCCGCCGGCCGGGCCGGACCGCCGTCATGGCCGACGACCAGGACGGCCGCGTCGTCCTCGTGCCCCACCGTGGCCGCCAGCTTCATGACGGCGGTGGCGAGCGCGTCGACGTCCAGCCCGGCGACGGCGGTGATCCCGGCGAGCCGCGTCACCCGGTCCAGACCCTCGTCGACGTGGAGCGAGGGCCCCTCCACCACCCCGTCGGTCAGGAGGACGAAGACACCGTCGGCGGTGAGCCGGTGACGCGTGGCCGGGTAGTCGACGCCGCGCAGCACACCGAGCGGAGGCCCGCCCTCGCTGTCGTCGATGCCGGAGCGGCCGTCGGTGGTGGCCCAGATGTGGGGGATGTGACCGGCCCGGGCGCACTCCAGGGTGCCGGCGGCGGGGTCGAGCCGCAGGAAGGTGCAGGTGGCGAAGAGGTCGGCGCCCAGAGAGATGAGCAGGTCGTTGGTGCGACCGAGCAGCTCTCCCGGGTCTCCGCTGACGGAGGCAAGCGCGCGCAGTGCCACGCGGACCTGGCCCATGTAGGCGGCGGCCTCGATGTTGTGTCCCTGCACGTCACCGATGGACATGCCGATCCGCCCGCCGGGCAGGGCGAAAGCGTCGTACCAGTCACCGCCGACGTTGAGCCCGTGGTTGGCCGGCTCATAGCGGACGGCCAGCCGGGCGCCCGGAAAACTGGGCAGGTCCGAGGGAAGCATGCCGCGCTGAAGGGCCACGGCGAGCTCGACACGGGAACGCTGCGTCTCGGCCAACTCCCGCGCCCTGGCGGTCAGCGACCCGAGCCGGACCAGAAGGTCCTCGCTGCTGTCGGCCGGCCGTCTGCGGAACATCGATCACTCCGACATCACGACAATCCTCGCATCACTCCGTCCCGTCTCCAGCACGCGGGACCACACGGGACCACCTCGGTACGAACAGGTCCTTCCCACTCTGCCCGGAGGGGACAGCGTCCGCATCTCATCGGCGGAGAACGCGGCGGATCCCTCCCAGGGGGGCCACCCCACAGGCCGGAGACGAGCAGCGGTTCGGCGAGATCGAAGGCATCGCCCCGCCCCTGACAAACGTCTCGACCGAACAGGCCGCCGCCGCGCGACTCGCAGGACACCGGCGGCCCCAAGGCCGCCGGGCATGACCATGAACCACACCCTCGTCCCCCGGCGCGAAGAGTTCTGCGCCGGTCCTTCTCCGGTACCGGGAACTGCGCGACCTCAAGCCCGGCCATCCGGCCCGAGGTCTCAGCTACGGATCTGTCCGGGACGACGCCCGGGCGGGGAGTGGCGGCGTGTGTGGGATCCATACAGCGGCCAGCGGCGTGCCTGGGGCCCGCACCCTTGCCCGGTGCGGGCCCCCACGCGGCTGCAGGCGCGTTCATGGCACGGGGGCCGTGGATCGCGCTGCGCGAGCGTGTGCCTTCGCTCAGGGCTCCTGTGCCCCGGCTCCCGCAATCCGCGCCTGCCTTTCTGGGCGGGTCCAACCGGCGACGGGCCGACCCTCCCCGACCTACGGCAGGTTCTCCTTGATCTTGGCGATGGCGAAGCCCCAGCCCTGCGACACCGTCGGTTTGCCCGGCACCGCCACCTCGTCGGGATTCGTCACGACGTCCAGGAGCACCGGGCCGGGAAGGGCCAGCGCCCGGCGCACGGCCTCGTCCAGCTCGCCGGGTTCGGTGACGCGGATGCCGGTCAGCCCGAGGGCCTCCGCGACCGCGGCGAAGTCGGGGTTGTCGAGCACGGTTCCGAATTCGGGCAGCCCGGCCTGTTCCTGCTCCAGCTTGACCATGCCGAGACGGCGGTTGTCGAAGACGACGAGCTTGACCGGCAGCTGTTCCGAGCGGATGGTCATGAGGTCGCCCAGCAGCATGCCGAGGCCGCCGTCGCCGCAGAAGGCGACCACCTGGCGGTCGGGAGCCCATAGCTGGGCCCCGATGGCCTGGGGCATCGCGTTGGCCATGGACCCCAGGTTGTAGGAGCCGATCAGCCGACGGGTGCCACGCATCCGTACGAGCCGCGACAGCCACACCGTGGTCATGCCGGTGTCGGAGGTGAAGATCGCGTCGTCCGCCGCGTGCCGGTCGACCGCGGCCGCCAGGGCCTCGGGGCGGATCTGTTCCACGCGGTTGTCGAACATCGCCCGCACCCGTCCGAGCAGACGTGTGTCGTGGGCGGGGTCGGCCAGGTCCGCCTGGCCCTTCTGCCAGCGTGCGAACCGTTCGCGTGCTTCGTCGAGGTGGTCCCGCGACGAGACGGGGGTGAGCAGGGGCAGCAGAGCCCGCAGGGTCGCGGCCACGTCGCCGGTGAGACCGATCTCCACCGGGACGCGGCGGCCGAGGTGCTCCTCGCGCACGTCGATCTGCACGACACGGCAGTCCTTCGGGTACCAGTCCCGATAGGGGAAGTCGGTGCCCAGCATGATCAGCGTGTCGCAGGTGTCCATGGCGTGGGCGGCGCCCGGGTTTCCGATCAGACCGGTCTGGCCGACCTCGTACGGATTGTCCTCCTCGAAGCCCTCCTTGCCCTTCAGGGTCAGCACCATGGGGGCCCCGAGGAGCTCGGCGGTGCGCAGCACCTCCGCGCGGGCGGCCTGCGCGCCGCGCCCCACGAGGAGCGTGACCCGGGAGCCCGCGGCGATCGCCTCCGCCGCCTCGGCGAGCGCCGGGTCGTCGGGACGGGTCACGGCGGGGCGGGGGAGCGCGAACCGCGCGGGCCGGTCCTCGTCGACCTTCTGGTCGCCGAGGTCCCCGGGCACGGTCAGCACGGCCACGCCCCGCCGGGTCACCGCCGCCCGTACCGCCGACTCCAGGAGCCGCGGCATCTGGCTCGGGGAGGTCACGGTGGCCCGGTACACGGCCACGTCCCGGAAGAGGAGGTCGTTGTCCACCTCCTGGAAGTAGTCTCCGCCCAGCTCCGACAGCGGCACCTGGCCGCAGATCGCCAGGACCGGCGCACCGCTCTTGGCCGCGTCGTACAGCCCGTTGAGCAGATGCACCGAGCCCGGGCCCACGGTGCCCATGCAGACCGCGAGGTCGCCGGAGAGCTGGGCCCGGGCGCCGCCGGCGAAGGCCGCGGCCTCCTCGTGGCGGAAGCCGATCCAGTCGATTCCCTCGGTGGTCCGGATGGCATCGGTGACGGGATTGAGGGCGTCGCCGACCACGCCGAGGACGTGGCCGACGCCGAGGTCCGCGAGGCCGTCGACGATCGCCTGCGCGACGGTACGAGTCATGGGGTCTCCCTTCAGGAAGGACGTCGGACGGTTCACGAGAGCGTGAACCGGTCAGGATGAGCCGCGTTCCAGTCGCCTGCCCACGCGGCCGGCATCGATGCGGCGGAG
Source organism: Streptomyces zaomyceticus (assembly GCF_014656215.1). GTDB lineage: Bacteria > Actinomycetota > Actinomycetes > Streptomycetales > Streptomycetaceae > Streptomyces > Streptomyces zaomyceticus. Next base: position 549,354 of record NZ_BNBZ01000002.1, read on the forward strand.
AGGAGCTGCCCCGGTTCGAGGGGTGCGTACAGCTCTGCATGGGACCGGACGGCGTTCGGCCCCACCCGGTGCAGGAGCATGCCGGGCCCGAGACCGCTCGGATCGTCGACGCCCATGGCCGCCATGATCTGCAGGGCGCTCTTGACCGTCGCCTCCTGGAAGCGCTGGACGCGCCGTGCCTTGTCCTCGACGTCGAGGGCCCGGGCGCGCCCGCGGTCCTGGGTGGCGACCCCGACGGGACAGGTGTTGGTGTGGCAGCGCTGGGCCTGGATGCACCCGAGCGCGAACATCATGGCCCGGGCCGAGTTCGTGTAGTCGGCGCCCTGGATCAGCCGCTTGACGATGTCGCTTCCGGTGGCGACCTTGCCGGAGGCGCCGATCCGGATCCGGTCGCGCAGGCCCGCGCCGACGAGCGCGCGGTGGACCGTCGTCAGGCCTTCGGTGAGGGGAAGGCCGACGGTGTCCGCGAACTCCAGCGGCGCGGCCCCGGTGCCGCCCTCCGCTCCGTCGACGACGATGAAGTCGGGCGTGATGTCCTCCTCCAGCATCGCCTTGCAGACGGCGAGGAATTCGCGGCGCGATCCCAGACACAGCTTGAAGCCCACCGGTTTGCCCCCGGAGAGCTCCCGCATGTGGTCGAGGAACCGCACCAGTTCCCGGGGAGTCCGGTAGACGCGGTGGTACGGCGGGGAGATCACGGTGCGGCCCTCGGGGACGCCCCGGACAGCGGCGATCTCCCGGTCGACCTTGGCGCCGGGCAGTACGCCTCCGATACCGGGCTTGGCGCCCTGGCTGATCTTCAGCAGGACGCAGGCGACCTGGTCGAGTGCGGCCTTCTCCGCGAACTGGCGCGGGTCGAAGCCGCCGTCCTCGCTGCGGCAGCCGAAGTATCCCGTGCCGATCTCCCAGACGAGGTCCCCGCCGGGGGAGAGGTGGTGCTCCGAGATCCCGCCCTCGCCGGTGTCGTGCGCGAAGCCGCCGCGCCGGGCCCCCTCGTTCAGGGCGTGTATCGCCCGGTGGGACAGGGCACCGAAGCTCATCGCCGACACGTTGAGCAGGGCCATGTCGTAGGGCCGGGCGCAGCCGGGGCCCCCGATCCGGACCTTGGGCGGCGCGGTCGGCACAGGGCGCGGGGCCATGGACGGGACGAGGTACTCGGTGCCGGGCCGCTCGAGCTCCAGCTCGGTACCGAAGGGGTCCTCGCCGTCCGTCCCCTTGGAGCGTTCGTACACGATCGAGCGAGTGTCGCGGTCGAAGGGCACGCCGTCGACGTTCCGTTCGACGAAGTACTGCTGGACTTCGGGACGGATCGACTCCATCGCGAACCGCAGGTGTCCCAGGATCGGGTAGTTGCGCAGGATCGAGTGGCGCCGCTGCGCGAGGTCGTACGAGGCGACCGCCGAGAGCAGCAGGGCGGGGCCGGCCGCGCACCACCACCAGGGGGACACGGCGAAGGCCAGAAGGCCGGAGGCGAGCGCGGCGAGTGCCACGGGAAGAATCTTCACCATGGACGGCCGTCTGTCCCGGATGGGCGGAGCCAAGCACGGAGGGGCGGGCAGCTCGGGGAACGGCATGGTCGCCGCGGCGCCGACCAGCCTGCCCGGATCGCCGACCAGCCTGCCCGGAGAGCCGAGCAGGACGCGGCAACGACTACCGGTAGATGCGGATCCGAGGTGACCCAGCGCCGGTAGCGCGGCAGTCTCCCGCAAATGTGCCGGCCCAGACCGACGGTGGCGCCTTCCAGGGCTCCGCGACAGGGCGCCGTTGTTCCCTCACTCGCGGGGTGCCCCACGTTGCTGGCGATTCGGTACGGACCTCAGCGGTCCCGGCAACGCCGAGGACGTGTCGCCCGGGTGATGGCGCTCTGGTCACGCTGATCGGCCGGAAATCCCACTCCCGCAGGCCACACCACGCCCTAGACTGCGACCGCTCCAAGACCTGGAGATCATCGGGAGGGCGTGCAAGATGAGACGAGCACTGATCAGTGCATTCGCGGCCGCGATGTTGGTGGTGACCGGCGGGAGCGTCGCCACCGCTTCCGACAGCGCTCCGCCGCTCACCACGCACGGTCCCTGCCAGTACAGCCAGACCCCGGACGAGCCGCCGGCGCGCCGTGTTCCGCTGCCGCCCGACCCGCGGCGCACCCCTGCTCGTGGCACGGTCGACTTGGCTGTTCCGACCAGTCGGGGGCCGCTTCCGCTGCGCTTGGACCGGGCCAAGGCGCCGTGCACGGTCCAGAGTTTCCTGCACCTGGCACGGCACGGTTTCTACGACCGTACGGTGTGTCACCGCCTGACGGCGTACCCGACGCTGAAGGTCTTGCAGTGCGGCGACCCGACCGGCACCGGTGAGGGCGGGCCCGGGTACAAGTACAAGGACGAACTGCCGGTGGACCTGCCGCCCGCAGCCACCGATCCCACGGGCACGCGCCGGCTCTACGGACGCGGCCTGCTGGCGATGGCGAACGCCGGCCCGAACACGAACGGCTCACAGTTCTTCGTCGTCTACGGCGACTCCGCGCTGCGACCGAACTACACGGTGTTCGGCACGGTCGGCCCCGCCGGTCTGGCGACACTCGACAAGGTCGCCGCCGGAGGCATCGAGCCGACGGCGGAGGACCCGGCACCGGTCGACGGCACACCCGCACTGCGGACAGAGCTGCTTCACGTCCGGCTGTCCTGTCGGTCCTGAGCAGAGCGGTGCGGCCGACGCCCGGGGTGGGCGTCGGCC